>NZ_CP157005.1:3057500-4257500 GCF_039904985.1 Methylomonas sp. AM2-LC | reverse complement strand
CATGTCTAAAGTGATATTGCGCACCTGATTTTGACGCCGGATCTGTTCTAATTGAGTGCGTTGCAAAATAGGGGTTTCTATCATCAACTGTTTGCTGTTTTCAGTTGAGAAAGTGGGTTTTGCGCCCAAAGCGACTCTTAGCGTCATGCCATCGCTTTCACGTAAAGAATCCAGCGGCGGGTTGGTGACTTGTGCAAAGCGTTGGCTAAAATAGCGGAACATGCCGCCTTCAGCCGCGCTTAATGCATTGGGCGTGAGTCCATATCCCATGGCCGAGACTTTTTCTAAACCTGTTTGCAGAATAGGATCTAGAAGAAATTTAAAGCTTTCCTGATTCAGCGAATAAGCTGTATGGCGTTGGTTGAAATTGAATTCGTGTACATTATTAATTTCCGACAAACTAACTTTTGGCAGATCGTTAATATGTATTCTGCTTTGCTCTAACAACGCTGGGTAGTCTTTTGCCTTTGCCAGATTCTCCAGTACTTGGCGAGTATTGTATGACTCACCTGTGCTGTGATCGAAATAAAGCATACCGCCTGCTTCAATGCGCCCACGACGTAATACTTCTGCTGCTGGAAAATCAATTTGTCCGGCTTCGGACATTACTGCCAGATATTCTTTGGTTTCAACAGAGCGTAGGGGGCGCAAGCCAAGACGATCAAGACGTGCGCCAACACGGATGCCATCGTTAAAGATCAGCGCTGCTGGACCATCATTTTTTTCTTCATAAAGACTGAAGTATTCCAGCATGGCTCGCACACCGGGGGATAACGACGAGTCATTTTCCCAGGCAGGGGGCATCATGGCCAGAATGGCTGTAACGATGTCTAGCCCGTCTTCGTTGATGCGACGCGTCAGTGTTTGGTCCAATCGGCTAGAATCGGATTGTCCGCAAGGAAACACTATATGTTTATTGTTTTGCCGGGCAATAGCGTTTTCGCTCAGACGGTTTTTTTTGTCGGTATTTAATTCGCCATTATGCGCCATATACCGAAAAGGCTGAGCCATAATAGTTGCTGGCGCAGTATTGGTAGAAAAACGCGTGTGAAAGAACAGCGTGTTGATTTCGTGATCTTTATCATACAAATCAACAAAATAGGGTATAACTTCAAAAGAGTTAAGTCGGCCTTTGTAAACCTGTGTGTGAGAACTCATAGACAAAGGATAAAAACCATTCAGTTCAGGACGAGTAAATCCTGATACTTCAATCGTCAGCAAAGCTGATTGGATATGTTTTTCAAATTCAGCGTGGCTGGCATGCTGTAAAGCGGTTGGTCGACCAAAAATAACCTGTTTTATCGGTAATTGTGCTTTGAGTGCGGCGGCATTGATAACAGAATTATCTACCGGAATTTCACGCCACTTGATAATGGGTAAATCATAAGCTTTAAATTGTTCTTCTACCAGTTGTGCAGCTACTGAGTCATAATGAGCGTGGTTTTCAGGGAAAAAGAAATTGGCAACGCCAAACTGACCTAACTCTAGGGAGGGATCGCCCGTCACCTTGCGGAAAAAAGTCAAAGACAGATCAATGTTGACCCCCGCGCCATCGCCAATGCCTTCTGCACTCATGCCGCCGCGATGCGGAATAGTACAGAGCGCCTCGTGGGATATAGTCAGTAGTTCGTGGGTTTGTTTGCTATCTTTACGTGTAATAAATCCAACACCGCAGCTGTCCTGAGATAGATTGGCATCGTAAAGTGTGAGTGCAGTGTTGTTTTTCTGGGCGTTTTTAATCATAGCTATCCAGATCCTGTCTTGCCGGGTTAATGCGCTAGCCGGAGAATTTACCTTGCCAGTAGTGCTGTTTATGGTCTTTCTGTTTGTTGCGTGTTAGAGTCACTTAATAGCAGCGAAATCCTTGTGGAATTTTCGGTTAGCGAAACTTTTTAATTATAACAGCTACGAGCTGCTATGTCATATCCATGCGAATGAAAATTAGCAGCGAATTGTTGGCCTGTACCCAAATATTTATGACTTAGTGAAGTGTCAATATGAATGAAGATTTTGATGTAGTGATTGTTGGTGGTGGTATGGTCGGTGCTGCGGTGGCCTGTTGTTTAGGTGGAAGCAATTTGCAGGTGGCGGTTATTGAGGCACAGGCACCGGATGTCTTTTCTTCAGAGCAACCACATGATTTGCGCGTTTCGGCATTAAGCATAGCCTCTAAAAACATTCTTGATGCAGTTGGGGCATGGCAAGGCGTAATTTCACGACGCAGTTGTCCGTTTCGGCGCATGAGAGTTTGGGAAAATATGGGAGATACCACGTTCGACAGTGATGAGATCAGCCAGCCTGAATTGGGCTATATTGTCGAAAATCGAGTTACTCAGTTGGCGTTGTTGGATAGGCTTACCAGTTTCGATAATGTTAAATTGTTGATGCCGCAAACTATTAATAAGATCGAATACAGTGGAAATGCATCAAAATTAGTGCTTGGCGATGGAACGATCTTGCAAGCAAAATTATTGGTTGCTGCGGATGGAGGGCATTCTCGAGTTAGACAAACAGTTGGTTTAGGGGTGACCAGCTGGGATTATAACCAACATGCTTTAGTGATTTACATTGAAACAGCTTATGCCCAGCAGGACATTACTTGGCAACGTTTTGTACCCAGTGGTCCGCAAGCATTCCTTCCCTTAACTGGAAATTATGCGTCATTGGTTTGGTACAATTCTCCCGATGAAGTGAGGCGCTTACAAGCTTTAACGTTTGATCAGTTAAAAGTGGAGTTATTAAACGCTTTTCCAAAATGTTTAGGTGAAGTTTCGCAGATTTTAGGTGTGGTCAGTTTTCCGCTAAAAAGACAGCATGCACAGCATTATGTGAAGCAAGGCATTGCGTTAGTAGGGGATGCTGCGCACATGATTAATCCCTTGGCAGGGCAGGGTGTAAATATTGGTTTATTAGACGCGGCCGCATTGGCTGAAGTGTTGATCAAGGCTAGTGTGGAAGGTAAAGATATAGCTGATGTCAATATATTACGTAGCTATGAAAAGCAACGGCGGAATGAAAATTTAAAAATGATGACCGTTATGGATGTTTTTTATCGGTTTTTTAGCAATGACATCTTGCCTGTAAAATTGCTCAGAAATTTAGGTTTAGGATTTGCTCAGCATATTACACCGGTGAGAAATAAGGTGATGAAAGCGGCAATGGGATTGGAAGGAAAGCTTCCTAAGTTAGCCCGTGGTGAACGTTTAATTTAAGAGTAGTTAGTGTTTAGACTGAAACGCACGCAACTAGCCACTATTTTCCTGATTATCCATAAGCTGAACACCGTGAATATGTCCGTGTAGGCTCTGGCATGGCATCCATGCCAGTCCCCAACAGCAAAATCTGAATGGCTGACGACCCCCTAGTTTTATATGTACTGAAGCTTTTATGGGTAATCAGGTTATTTTTTAAATATATATTCATATTTTTCTAAGATTAATTCATGGCAGTAAGTGAAAAATTGCCAGATGTTTATATCATGGCTACCCTCTGCTTTGACTAGTGTGAAAATATCGGTATTTGCAAAAGTAAAGTAAACTACAATTATAGATAATGTTAGAAATGGAATATCAATCCTTGGCTGCCAGAATCCAATTTTTGCATAATAATAAGTATTAAAAGGATAGTAAAACCATTCGGCAACCGCTACGCCGAGAACAACGCCTAATTCACCAAATAAATAATATCCAGATAAGATAGTCATTAACTGAATAAGTATTTTTATAACCAGCAGTATAGTGCTTGCGCGTATTTTTCCCATAGCTGTTAATAAATGGGTATACGATCCGCTTAAAATACCCAATAAAGAACCCAATGCCAACATTTGCAGTATTTTTCCTGATTCTACGTAACGTTGATCATAAAGAAAACTCATCAGTTTATTGCCAAAAAAGATAAAAAATAATGCAATTGACCAAACTAGGCTGATAAAAACTAATCGACACTTAGTCAAGACTGACTGTATGCGTTCTGGGCGTTCACGTAAGACTTCTGCATAAACAGAAATCAATACCCTACCACTGACCGCTTGGACGAGTTGCCAAGTCATCATATTTATGGTGTTTGCTAAATTAAAAAAAGAAAGTATTTTTACACCTAGAAATCCGCCCATGATGAGTTTGTTACCCTCTCCGTCTACAAAGGTTAAACAAGAGCGTATAATTATCCATTTTCCAAAATCTACCAGTTCTTTAACTGACTTTTTGTCCCAATATATCCGATGACGAATACCTTCAAGCATGGTATGACTCGTTATCATTTTAAATAAAGATCCTAGTACGCCTCCCCATACCAAAGACCATACTGACTGCTCAAACCAAGCCAGGACGATCATTATAATAGTGGAAATAAATGCTGAAAATAATTCAAACAAAACCACTTTTTTTATGACGACCTGTCTAGTTAAAATTGCTGTATTAGTCGAATTAAATCCGCTAACAATGGCATTTACACCGACTAAAGGCATAATTTGAGCCAATAATGGTTCGGAGTAAATGGAAGCGATAAATGGAGGTAATACACAAAAAATTGCGCCAATTATAAACCCTTGAATTATCTGAAAAGTCCATGCTGTATTTATGAACTCAGGGTCAAGTTCGCGTTCTCTGCGAATAATGCAATGTGTTATGCCAAAATCCGAAAGCATGATTAGACCAAACATGATGGCTTGAACAATCGCCATGATTCCGAACGCTTCGGGATATAAGAGTCGGGTTAAAATCAGGTTGCTTCCGAATCGTAATATTTGTCCTGCGCCGTAACCAATCACGCTCCAGGATCCGGCGTTCATTATTCTTCTAGCAAAACCTGTTTTATTATCCATTAGTTTTAATTTTTTTGATAAGTATAAGTGATGTCAATATAAACTGATGGAGTTTAACAGCTAAGATATTTATCTAATATTGATGAGAAAGAACTAATCATGTCCTGTTGCTAAAGTTTTTCAGTTGAATTATACGGAGCTATTGTCATAGCTGTAGATTGCTTAACTGTTTTTTCTTGTGGGTTATTAGCTATATATTCGCAACGGCCCAGTAAAGCCCCACAAAGCAACCATGCCCATCCTCCTAACGAAGAATTAGGTAGTTGATCAACTAAAATGCATGCTAGTAGTAAACAATGAGCAAGTAATAAGCGGATTTCAATATCTGATTTTAATGTTTTAATAAGATTTATTGCTTTAAATGCAGGTAATGTTAATAAACCAAATTGTGAGATGAATCCAACCAGACCATAAGTGCCTAAGGTAATAATCCAAATACCGTCAGTTACTCCGTACTCATTACCCATATCTTCTGCATAAACACGATTTCTTCCCCATGCTCCCCATCCAAAAAGTAATCGGTCTGCAGCATGTTTTAATAAAACTTCCTCGTTATTAAATCTGAATGCGAGTGATGCGGCACGATCTGGACCAAAAATATCTGCAAAGTTGATTAAGTATTGATGGGGAAAAATTTGCAATAAGCATAAAATGGGATAAAAAAGCCCTATAAACAATATTATTTTAACCATAAAGGCAGTAATTTTGGGTGGGGTAAAGTTAATTGCCAATATAGATGCTGTTGCCAGTAGTAATGCAGTAGTGCTTTTTTGTAAATATTGTACTATAAACAAATACAGCATCACTAACAGGGGAGAGAAGCGATTTATACGCTGTTTCAACTTCCAAAATAAAGCGGCGGATAAAACTGCGGTCATTAAAAAAATGCCTACCCTTAAGCCGTGCGACATAAAAACAACACTTCTGAATCCGTCATCACGCATTTGTTGTTCAAAACTATGTGGAAAAAAACCATATACCCATCTATGTAGTTGTGGGCTTAAACGAATTTCTAGCAAAATAAATAACGAGTATATTAAGCCTGCTTTAATCAACATTTTGAAAAGTAAGATATGATCTTCTTTGGTTTTAAAAATTTGCCGGGCCAGTATAAAGGGCAAAAATAAAATAAACTGAGTCATTAATGTCGATATGGCATCGTATAGTGTCACTCCGGGTAAAACTCTTCCTGCTACTTGATATATATCCCCGTTTAATAAGACTGTAATAAAAGGTGAGAATAAGGTGGTGATTAATAGAAACTGTGCAAGTCCTTTCTTGCCGAAAAACAAAATTCGGACTTTAGCTATTCGCATGCAAGCTAGGCAAGCACTTATAGCAGGTACGCTTTCTTTATTGAACTCTGGAATTAGAGGTAAATCAATGCCCACATTGACGGGCAGCCACATTAATCCACCAAAAATAGCCCAAAATGTTCCCTCGATTGCAGATGATTTGCGAAATAGTCGAAAAACAATAATTGGCCAAAGCAATAAAGCGGTATAGGCGAACCAGTTTGGGGTATTAAACATTCAATCACTTAAAAAATTAATTAAGAAAATAATAAAAGGCTTCGATTTATATAAAACAAATATGTCTATACTTAGCCTTATTTAACTAATAGCGTCACATAAATGGTCATTAAATATTGTTCATATAGTATTTGGAGTCCTTTTGCAGTATGGGCAAAAATTTTAGTTAGGCTTTGGTGAAAAACCTATGTTTAATAAGTTTACTTGAGTGCTTGATTATTATTTTGCAAAGCTTTAGTTACACGAGAAAAACTGAGTTCTAGCATGGATATATCATCGCATTGTGGATTATCCTGCTGATGATGAGTTAAATTTTTAATTAGTTGGTCTACTCGACGTATTTCTGGTTCAGTGGTGCACAACGTTTTTTGAAGGCGTTCATAGCCAAACATTAATTCTTGAGGATCGCATTGCTCAACCACGCCGTCACTATACACAAATATTGAGGTTGCATCACTGCTGTTGTAGAAATTGACTGTTTCAGAAAAGTCTTGATTAGCAAGTACCCCTAAAGGCAAATTATTTGATAAAACTTTATTAACAATGTGTCCCTGACTATCCAAAAGATAAGCCTCTGGCATTCCTCCTTGCCAAACTTGTAAAATACCGGTCCGTAAATCCATTCTGAGTAACAATGCTGCACAGAATAATTCTGTTGGTAATTTACGGCACATCTTTTCGTTTATGTCGCAAGCAAGCAATTCTATATTTGGATTTTCAGCGCATAAGGTTTCAAAAATTTCGGTGACTAAAAGTATCGCTAAGCCAGAAGATAGCCCATGCCCTGTGAAGTCACCCAACATCAAAAAAAAAGTTAGCTCATTATTATTGGTATGCGTCAGTAAAAAATCACCACCCGTTTCTTCTTTACTTATATTAATGTAATCCAGTCCATCCGGTTCACTATGTCCATATGCAAAAATTTTTTTATAAACGGTTTTTGCCATTTCCAGTTCATATTCTAGCAATTCTTTTTGTTGAGCTAATTTTACATTGTTGGCAGCCAACTCGAAATTCTTGCGTTCCAATGCGATTGATAGTGCACGTTTATCGATGATCAAATGGTATTGGCTAATTGCAGCAATAATGACTTTACGCAATTCATCAGTGGGAAACGGTTTAGGTAAATAGCGAAATATATTAATTTCATTGATCGTTTTGATGGCAATATCGAGTTCCATATTACCGGTTAGCATAATGAATACGGTGTCTGGTGTCAGATGTCTGGATTGCATCAAAAAATCCATTCCGTTTATTGATGGCATGGAATAATCGGACACTATGACGGCAAAGTCACTATGATCCTCAATCAATGCAAGTGCCTCTGCTGCTGATTTGCAGGTGTATAAATCGTATTCTCGGCCTAAGGTGCGCCGAAACATAGACAAGATGTTCTCTTCGTCATCCACGAAGAGAATTTTGTCAGTCGATTTATCAATCATAATACCCCTTTACTTAAGCAGCAGGATTAACACAGGATTATCAATTAAATGTGAGAATCGTTTCTTAAACCAATAAAAATAAATTAATTGTTGATGATTAAGATTGAATTAACTCGCTTCAAAACTTTCAGCTTTCAGTATAGTATTGGATTCAGATTAAGCAGGGTGTCTTTACTTAAATTTGCTTTTTTAGCCACAATATTTCTGGTTTTAAGGTCTTAGTCAATAATGGCTTGTTTTACGAATGTATTGATAATGCATGGGAAATTAACTTTAGTTTTAAATGATGTGGCATTTTTTTAATAACTGCTTCCCTGCAACTGGCTGAGCTTCGATTGTGACCCTGTTCGATATGAACGATGCTCAATGGTTGGCAATGCCTGAAGTATTTTGCTCCTTTTTGAGTCGCATGTTGCCGAAAACGTCTTTCGACATCAGTACTAATGCCTGTATATAAACTGTTGTCACTGCAGAGTATGATATAAACTGACCAAGTCATGTTGTACTAAGGTTGTTTTATGGATGATATGCCTTGATTGGCAAGTTCGTCGGCCCTCTCGTTACCGAAGTCACCCGCGTGTCCTTTCACCCAAATCCATTCTATGCTATGCCGTTGAATGGCCGTATCCAGGCGACGCCATAAGTCTTCATTTTTTACCGATTGATTTGCAGATGTTTTCCAGCCGCGCTTTTTCCAATTATTCATCCATTCGGTGATCCCTTGTAAGACGTATTTGGAATCAGTGTAAAGTTGAATTTGGCAACAAGAATGCAGGTTTTCCAGGGCTTGAATGGCTGCCATCAATTCCATGCGATTATTTGTGGTCGCCATCTCCCCACCACACATCACTTTCTCGTGGTCTTTATACTTTAAAAACACTCCCCATCCGCCGGGGCCTGGATTGCCTTTACAGGCTCCATCTGTGTAAATGCTGACTTTATTATTCATACTGTTGTTCTTCTAATGAGTTGGATTCCAAAATAATGCCTGCTGCTACCCTATTTTTCTGCTCTTGTCTCACTGGGGTTAAAGGGATTAAGGAATATTGTCTTTTGACTGCTTTTACGCCATAAGCCATGCCAAACAAAGTCATGGAGTTAAATTTAAATGAACTATAGTTGATTTTAAACGTATCAAGACCAAATTCGACCGTAGCCGTTACTTCGAAATTCATTAGTTTTAACCAATCCAGAATTCTTGAGCGGGGAATAAAATGGGCTCGCCAAGAATCTGCTAATTTTCTATCCCATAGAAACTGGCAGCGCACAGAAAAACTGAACGGATTAAAATTCAAAATAATTAATTCTCCACCCGGTTTTAATACTCGATTAACTTCGCGCATAGTCTGAAAGCGATGGGCGTCAAATTCCAAAATATGCGGTAAAATCACCAAGTCCATTGATTCCGTCATGATGGGCAAGCTGAATGCTTTAGCATTTACTTTTAGCGCACAATCGCAACCCACACCCTTGCCATCAAGTATTAAATAGTTCTCATACAGCGAGCAATCGATAAAATCGGTTTCCCAACCTAAGCCGCCCACTTGTAATTGTTTTTGTTTGCAACTACTCGTAATGGAGCGTTTTAAATAACGTGCTTCCATGGTTTGCAATAGCTTACCGCGAGGTGTTTGGTATAAAGTAAATAAGAATTTTCTTTTCATCGGACTCTGCCCAATTGGGAACGTTTATTTGGTATTTTAAGGCAAGCCATGATAGTATCGAGTTTTTTTATTTTAGCGAGTACAGACAATGCCCCGCTCAATTTCACAAAAATCGGCTCGACATCTGTCCTATTTACTGCCCATTTTATTATTAACAGGTTGTAGTGAAACTGCCCGTAAAGATCAGCTGGCAGAATTTTCTAGTAGCAAATTTTCAATTTTTACGCATGGTAACACTGAAAAACGTCGCAAGGATGGAGATAATCAAGCAAAGGAACATGCAACTATTTGGGATCGTATGCAATCCCTTTATGCGTTGCCAGATATAGATAATGCCAGAATTGATCGGGAAATAACTTGGTTTTTAAAAAACCCCGAATACTTGTCGCGCATTCAACAGCGAGCAGAACCCTATCTGTATTTTATTCTCAATGAAATTGAGGCAAAAAACATTCCTGGTGAAATGGCGTTGTTACCGGTTATTGAAAGTGCTTTTAGACCTGATGCGCAATCGCCCGCGCAAGCGTCCGGTTTATGGCAATTTATGGCGCCTACTGGACGTCTTTACGGCTTAAAACAAAACAGTTGGTATGATGGTCGCCGAGATGTGGTTGAATCCACGCAAGCAGCAACCACTTTTCTGAAAGAACTGGGGGAATGGTTTAATAACGACTGGTTATTGGCTTTAGCTTCTTATAATGCCGGCAAAGGGAATATTAAAAACGCCATTGAGAAAAATAATGATCGCGGCTTGCCTACTGATTTTTGGTCACTGGATCTTAATAACGAGACTTCAGCCTATGTGCCGCGTTTGTTGGCAATTGCAAAAATTTTTGCTAACCCTGAAAAGTATAACCTCAATTTACATCGATACCCGAATGAACCTTACTTCGAATTGGTTGATATTCAGTCACAGATAGATTTGGGTAAAGCTGCCGAAATGGCGCAAACACCCATAGATGATTTTTTTAAACTTAATCCAGGTTTTAATCGCTGGAGTACAGATCCAGCAGGGCCGCATCGTTTATTGATTCCAGTAGATAAAGCGGGTTCGTTTAAAGAAAAACTGGCTGAATTACCTCATCATGAAAGAATAAAATGGGTACATCACACGGTTGGCAAACACGAAAATATTAAGACTATCGCAAAAAAACACAACACCAGTGTTGATGATATTCAGCAGGTCAATCATTTAGACACTGACAATGTTGCTCAAGGTAATGTGTTACTGATCCCCATCTCTTATCAATCATTAAAAGGCGATTCTGGTAATGCTGTTGCCAGTGACTCAACCGTACCTAGTAATCATAGTCAGCCGCAACTGCCGTCTAAACAAATTTATATGACTAAAAAAGGCGATACGCTTTGGAGTGTATCCCAACATTTTGGCGTAGATAAAGATGATTTAGTTAATTGGAATAAATTGTCTGATAAATCATCATTGAAAGTAGGGCAAAAAATTCTAATTAAAAAGAGTGGTGATATCACGGTTGCTTCTGTGGCACCTGCCTTTAAGCAGATAAAATATACCGTTAAATCGGGTGACACATTGGGTCAAATATCAAAAAAATTCAATGTGAATGTCACCGAATTACGTAAGTGGAATAACGTACCGAAAAATAAAGCTGATATTAAACCCGGTACTGTTTTAAAACTCACTATTGAAACTGGGCAATCTGCAGGTTAACAATCGAAATCATTTTAAACCCACGGGGGGTGAAGCTATCATGGCTTACTACAAGTACCCTATTTGTCCCCTAATAGACACTTATTGCAAGTTCGATTTGGAAAAATCTATTTTCGGTACTGCTTGCAATAAGGATTGAGTGTATTCATGCTGAGGATGCATTAATACTTGTTCTACCATGCCTTGTTCAACAATTTTTCCTTTATACATTACCGCTACTTCGTCGGCCATTTCTGCCACCACACCAAAATTATGTGTAATCAATAAATAGCTTAAACCCTGTTCTTTTTGTAGCTGTTTCAGCAATGCAATAATTTGGGCTTGAACGGATACGTCTAGAGCGCTGGTCGGTTCGTCACAGATGATTAATTTTGGTTCAACTGCCAATGCTCGTGCAATACAGATGCGTTGTCTCTGTCCACCTGAAAATTCATGAGGATAACGCAGGGCAGAGTTTGCGGGCAAATCCACTTGTTGTAACAATTTAGCTACCCGACTTTTTCGTTGTTCGTCATTAAATTCGGGTCGTAAAGAACGTAAGCCTTCCTCTACGATATCACCCACCAGCATGCGCGGATTCATTGCTGAAAAAGGGTCTTGAAAAATGATTTGCATTTCAGTACAACGACGATGCAAATCCGAACTTCGCGATTGCTGAAGTTCTACGCCATCAAACACTATGTGACCTTCTCCTGCTTCGGTCAAATTCAGTAGACTTTTACCCAGACTGGTTTTTCCGCAGCCGGACTCTCCTACCATTGCCAATGTTTTTCCTTTTTGCAAGGAGAAACTAACACCATCGACAGCTTTAACATGACCAACAATGCGTTTGAAAATACCTGCTCTTATCGGGTAATATACTTTTAAATCATTTACTTGTAGCAAAGTGCTACTTGCGTCATTGTTTTTTTGCAAACAGCTGTTCATATCGGGTTGAGCTGCCAATAGTTTTAAACTATATGGATGTTGCGGGTGTTCAAAGAATGTTCGCGTGTTTGCCGTCTCCACGATTTTACCCTGTTGCATCACAGCAATACGATCTGCAATATTGGATACCAGTGCCAAATCATGAGTAATTATCCATAATGCCATGCCTGTTTTTTTCTGCAGGTTTTTCATGAGTGTCAAAACTTGAGCCTGGATAGTCACATCCAGCGCAGTGGTAGGCTCATCAGCAATGAGTAGATCGGGCTTGCCTGCTAAAGCCATAGCAATCATCACCCTTTGCCGTTGTCCACCCGACATTTGATGAGGATATTCGTTAATTCGTCGCTTTGGGTCTGGAATTTCTACTTGTTCTAATAGTTCTAAAACCTGTTGTTGACAATTCTGTTTCGCTAGCTGGAAATGCAGGTTAAGAACTTCGGCAATCTGTTCTCCTATGGTCATTACAGGGTTAAGCGCGGACATTGAATCCTGAAAAATTAAACCAATTCTGCGGCTACGTATCTTTGCAAAATCTATTTCAGGAATGGCCAGTAAATTGGTACCTTGTAGAGACAATATACCTGCCCGCATTTTGGCTGCATAGGGTAATAATCGCAGAACTGACAAAGCGGTGATGGATTTACCCGAACCTGACTCGCCAACTAATGCAAAAGTTTCACCTCGATAAATATTAAAGCTGATATCGTCAACCACTTTATTCTGTGATGCAAAGCTCACCTGCAAATTTTTGACTTCAAGAAGCGGATTGGGTGAATTCATATAATTTGTCTATTTTAAGAAACACGTTTGGGATCAAACGCATCCCGGACACTATCTGCAAAGAGATTAGCCGCCAGTACCAGTGTAAACATAAATACAAAAGCTGCAACCAAAGACCACCATACTAAGGGCTCGCGTGCTAGTTCCAGTCGTGCACTATTAATCATATTGCCCCAGCTATGAGTAGTAGGATCGACACCAATGTGAATATAGGATAATACTGCTTCAGCTAATACGAGCGAACTAAAATCTAAAACCACGGAAATCAATACGATATGCATTACGTTTGGAAAAATATGTCTGAACAAAATTGTTGCAGGCTTGACGCCCATGGCCCGTGCGGCCAGGATATATTCCATTTCGCGCAATTTCAGCGTTTCTGCGCGAAGCAATCGACATAAGCCCGTCCAATTGGTCACACCCAGGATCAGGCATAAAAATAGTAAACGCATATCCGCTCTTACCAATAGATTGGTAAAGTTTTCCGCGTGATTACTCATGTAGACTTGCACCATCAGAATCGAGGCCGCAATCAGTAAAACACTAGGTACAGAGTTAAGAGTGGTATAGATAAATTGAATCATATCATCTATCCAGCCTTTAAAATAACCAGCCATAATACCAAGCACAATCGCAAAAGGCAGCATCACCAGCGTTGTCAGGGTGCCAATCACCAAGCCAGTACGTATGCTTTTCAGTGCTTGATAAAACACATCTTCCCCAATTTTGTCCGTTCCGAATACGTGATAGTAATTGGATAAATAAAGTAGGGTGTATGCAATCACTATCAGTGCGCATAAGCTTATCCATACTGCTTTGGCGCTTGAGTTATCCAGAAGAGAAGGGTGGCGACGAAGATAAGCATGGCGAATGACAAAGTAAATAAATACCATTACTCCCGTAGATTGCATGATTGCAACCATAGTTTTACTGATAATATCTGCCGTTTTATCGGTATCAGGATTTTGCAAATGCCGACCGCCATGAACTAAGCGCGGATAATCCCAGTTTGTTGAGTTATCGGGATTAGTGACGGTTTCTTTGCTGTATAAATAGGCTGCAAATGGGGCAGAATAAGTTTTTTCACTACTGGTGCGCAATACCGCTACCCCCATATCCATTAGGCTAATTGCTTCGTTAGCCTGACTGTTTGCATCTTTGAAATGTATCGAGTCAGCCAAACCGATTAATACAAAACACAATAAAATTGTCAAAGATGCCATAGCTACTGAATTACTGGCAATTTTTTTTAGGGGGCGGCGCATATGCCGTTGCCGTGATAAATGCCAGGCAAACAGAGCGCTGCTCACCACTAATAAATAAACCAGTGCATCAGTCCATAACACCAACATCTTAGTTTAACCTCACGCGTGGATCCACTAAAGTATAAGAAATATCAGTGAGTAGTAGGCCAATAATATATAGGGTTGAACCTAAAAACACCATCGAACGGACAATAGCAAAATCCTGACGATTGATGGCATCAATGGTGTAGCTACCCAAACCCGGTATGCTGAAAAATGATTCCATAATTAAGCTACCCATAAATAAAAGCGGTAATATCACTACCACGCCTGTCAAAATGGGAATCATGGCGTTTTTCAAGACATGTTTAAACAATACTTCAGTTTCGCTGAGACCTTTGGCTCGTGCAGTGCGTACATAGTCTTTTTCCACTTCTTCTAAAAATAAGGTCCGATACCAACGCACGCCAGAGCCAATACCCGCTAACACACTTATGATGACTGGCAACAGTAGAAATTTAGTGGCGACTAAGCCTTCATCGTAGCCAGAAATAGGTAGTAATTTTAAGACCTTACTGATAAAAAACTGTCCACCTATAATGTAAAACAAAGACGATACCGACATCAGCACTACACAGCCTATACTGCCTAGTAATTCCAGATAACTGTATCGAAACAATACCAGTAACAATGCCATACTGATATTGGCTACCAGGCCAATGACTAAAGAGGGTAAAGCCAGTGCCAGACTTGGCCACATACGTTGTTTAATATCAGCACTGATATTGCTGCCGCTATCGGATATGCCGAAATCAAACCAGAACAAATTGATTGATTTTTGATAAAAAATAGTTTCTGTCAGTTGTTTTCCATTCTGCTGATCTTGGTTCCACAGCAAGGGTAAATCATAACCATGCTGATGTTTCCAGTTTTGTATCGCTTGTTCAGTAACACGTTTTTGTCCTAATTGCATACGTGCCATATCATCAGGACTATTGACTACAAAAAATAATACAAAAGTGAGTATATTTACAGCCATTAGTACAGGAATGGCATAGAGAAAGCGGCGAATTATATAACTTATCATAATTGCGTTTCCTGAAGACGTCGACGATATGCTCGGATTGCTGGATAAATGACGACAGCCATTGCCGCCGCGATTAGCAATAAGGGCCAGAATAGTGGTTGATTCCACTGGTGACGTTCTGCTTCTCTCAGTGCCGGATCTATGCGGATATATTTAAGGCGATTATTAATTAATTTTCCAGGTTTGAGGTTTTTATACCAAGCGTGATATAGGGCGAACTCTTTGGGATAATAACCGAATAACCACGGAACATCCTCTCGCACTATATCCTGCATCTGATTAATTATATGCTGCCGTTCAGCACCATTTTCCAAATTACGCATTTCTTCAAACAAATGATCAAATTTGGGGTTTATATAATTGCCAGCATTTTCTCCGCCTTGTTTGGCTTTGGCATTAGCGCCATATAGTAAGAAAAAGAAATTTTCGGGGTCTGGATAATCGGCGTTCCAACCCCAAACAAATATCTGCGCAGCCCCCGTACGCATTTTCTCTTGAAATCGATTGTAATCCGTTCCTCTTACCACTAATTGAATCCCTAGTTTGGCAAACTGTTTACGATACCAGTTCATCATGGCTTGATCGTCGCCACCGGAGGAAGTATCAAAATAGAGTAACAAGGCTTCATTAGTTTGTGGATCTATGCCATTAGTATATCCAGCTTCGGTAAGCAGTTGTTTGGCAATATTGATGGATTTACGTTCTGGTTTACCATTATGCCAATCATATACAATGGGATTAATCCCTTTTTGTCCCTCTTCATATCCAAAGATGCCGGGTGGAAGCACGCCTTGCGCTGCGACACCCCGTCCATTAGCAAATATGGCGATAAACTCTTCATAATCGACAGCAATGGCAATAGCTTGTCGTAGTTTGCGAGCTCGATCAGAATCGCCACCTACCACGTTATCCAGCATGTTAAAGCCCATATAGAAAATTGAGGAGCTTATTGAAGTTTGTAACTGAATGTGTTTTTCATGCATCATGGGTGTCAGTTGTGGGTCGCCGCTACCAGAGAACTGAACTGCCTGATCAAAGCTGTCTGAGCTAATGCCTGATGCGTCATAATAACCTTGTAAAAACTTTGTCCAATACGGAATAGTTTCTTTTTCCAAGGTAAAAATGACTTTATCTACAAACGGTAATTGTTTGCCAGCATCATCCAGCAAACCTTGTTCTTTATCTGTTGCTTCACCCTCGGATGGGTAAAAGTCTGAATGATAATTTGGGTTTTTGCTTAATATCATTCGTTTATTTGGGTTATTCTCTGCCAATAAATAGGGGCCTGTACCTACTGGAAACCAATCTAAGCTAATGTTCTTATTTTTTAAAGCTTGCTGTGCATAAAAGGCATCCGCTTCCCAGGGCATTGGAGCAAAAAATGGCATTGCTAACCAGAATTGAAACTGAGGGTATTTGCCTTTGATACGTACACTGTACTGATAGTCGCTCAATACTTGTACTCCACTCATATTTAGACTTTTCAGGTCTTTAATATCCAGCGTGGCACTGTTTTTGGCAAACTCGGCAAAGCCATCAATATATCCAGCCATCAATTCGGCTATAGAGGAATGAATTTTCGGAAAAGCTAAACGTTTTATCTGATAAACATAATCAGCAGCCAGTAATTCTCGACTTTGCTGAATTTTAAAATCGCCTAAAGTAGTAATATCAGATAATTGTTCTGCACTCAGTTGGTGATATAAAAAGTTACCCTTATCGTTTTTGCTGAAAGCCGGGTGAGGTTGGTAGTATATTTTTTGTTTAATATCAATGATGTATTCACTGAAAATAATGTCTTTTTCGTTAGCCGTTTCAGGCAAAACCTGACCTTGCTGGTCCAAATATCGCACCTTGGGTAGTTGTGCGGCTGTTAAAGCTTGCAATTGATAAGGGCGTTTTAGATAGTCATATTGCAGGGGAGGTTCATAGATTTGACAAATAAAACCATATTCATCAGAACTATAAGCAATAGCAGGGTCTAGATGTTTAGGGCGCTCTGCAAACGAAGAATATACTATAATTTGCCCATTACCCTCGTCAGCATAGGGGTTATTAAGCTCTGATATATCGCAACCAGTTTGTGAAACCGTAAGTAATATTAAATACAGGTTACGAATAATTAATTTAGACAATATCCTGGACATGGCAAAGGGGGTCATAAAACGTGTCTGCATTCTATCAATAAGCCATCAAAATAATAAGAAATAAAACCATATTACATAGAAACAATAAAACTGGTCCTACGTCTAGAAAAATTAAAATCTTTTTTAATTTTAAAGCTATTAGTTTATTTGCTGTTTTTAATTAAAATGTTGGTCACCTGTGTGTGTTTTGGCGTTTCTTGATCTTCGCTCTACCCCTACACTCGCGCGTATCAAATAGTGTGGTCTAGCTTTTACTTCCTCATAGATTTTGGCAATATACTCACCAATAATGCCCAAGCTAATCATAATAAAACTTCCAATAAGCAACAAACTGATAATGGTGGTAGCAAATCCAGACACGGCTTGACCTTGAATTAAAGATACAATCGCGTCACTCGCTACAAAAAAGCCTAAAATCAGGGTAGCAATGCCCAATACCGTAATAATACGTAAGGGTAGTGAGGTAAAGGAAGTGAGGGCGGTTATCGATAATTCTAATAGTGACCAGAAAGACCATTTACTATTACCTTCCAGTCGGTTGTCAACATCGAAGTAAATATAAGCTTCGTTAAATCCTATCCAGCTAGTTAAACCACGAAAAAACCGTTGTCGTTCCGGTAACTGGTGGATGATAATATCCACGATTTCTCTATCCATCAACTTAAAGTCTGAGGAATTATTAATATTAATTCCACCTAGCCCAGAAATCATTTTATTGATGCAATACGCAGTGGTTTTTTTTGCCAGAGTATCAGTGTCACGGCTGCGTTTAACTGCATGGACGATTTGTATACCATCTTGCCATTTATTTAACATCTCGGGTATTAATTTTGGAGGATGTTGCAGGTCAGCATCAATAGTAATGATGACATCACCTTTACTATGTTCTAATCCAGCTAACATTGCACCTTCTTTACCGAAGTTACGGCTAAGTGCCAGAGCTTTAATGCGCGAGTCTTGCCTAGCTAGTTCACTGATACACTGAAAGGTTTGATCGTGACTGCCGTCGTCTACAACAATAATTTCCCAGTTAATTTTACAGGTGGCTAAAATTTCGATGATATGTTGAATAGCGATGCGAATACCTTGTTCCTCATTGTAGGCAGGTACCACGACACTTAATAAATAGGCTGTTGTGTTTTCTAAATTCATCATGTGTTTATTTTAATGGTGATAACGCCCTAAAAAAATGCCAAATTTATCGTACAAATTTTGCAGTTCAGCGCTCTGTAAGAGTGCTAGTTCTTGTTCCCAGTGATGATAGGCAATTAATTGCGGATGGATGATTTCATCGGCTGCAAAATAGCCTGGGTGACACATCAGCTCATAGGTTTGACCCGGTTTCAAGGTTGCAAAAAGTTTGTCCAAATATTGAATTGTAAGCTTACCACTACTACCCAAACCCAAAAAAATCGGCATCGGTCGGGTGATGTGCCACTGGTTAATGCTTGCCATTCCTTGCATCAATATATTGCGTACTAATGCGGTACCGCTCATTGGTAATAACCAGTCTGCCTTGGTTAGACGTACAAAAGGAATATTAAAATCGTTGGCAAGTTGTAATATTAAAGGAAACAGAATCGGTAACATATGGATGTGTTCGTGAGAGTTCAAAAATACTAATCGTCTCCCTCCACAGGCTTCTATTTGTGCATGCCACTCCTGGCGTATGTGTTGGATACTGATTTTTTGATTTAAAATCATCAAGCTCATGCGATAAGCACTAGGAAATAAACCTTGATTTTTATCTAGTAGCATTCTCATCTGCTCGGTGCAAGGTTCTCCGCTCGTTAAATTCAGATGCACACCTAAATCAATATTCTGCAAAGTATCCAGTTGTTCTAGTTGCGTAGTTAAATTCGGTTTATTTGCAATAATACCTGTAGCACTTAATTTTCCAGCTTTAGCAGCGTCCAGGATACCGCGGCTAACAGCTGGAAAATAAGCGTAATCATCAGCATTCACTATTAAATTAATGGGCAAACGCTTGGTCATTTGTATTGTCAGTTGCGTGAAATAAGGTATAGCGTCCATAGGTTTTTACCGGCTGCAAATAAGCTTTTGCGCTATCTGGTAAGCTATCTAATATGGGGTTGCGTATGACATAATAATCGTGGTTTGCAGTTGCTAAATGCTGTTGCAGCGCTTCAAGATTAGGGATTTCTATGACTTTGCCACGTAAATAAAATTGTGCAGAATAGTCTATTTTTTCATTCAGATAAATTAATCGCTCACCCGTATTGGCTAATGCTGAATATGCTTCTACTAAGCGTTTTTGGGAAGGGAAGAAATCGGATTCAGGACGTTGATAACTAAAGACTAGACCTAAAAACAGCAAAGGCACCAATAAGCTTAAAATAGCGCGCTGAACTCTTGAACCAGTCAGGCTGTCGGCGAGTACCAGGGCTAAGCCAGCCAAGCTAGGTAAAACGTAAGTCCAGATTATATTAGCAGAAATACTAAAAAATAGGAGTGGTGTTAGCATCCATAGCCAACCATATAATAACCAACCATCGCCAGAATAAAATAGTTGTTTGGCTTCCTTATGTAGCAATTTATTGCTGAGTTTATACAGTAATATGAATGACCATGGAAAACTACCGCCTAACCAGTAAAGCCAGATCATTCCATGTGCGTGACCTCGACCAACGCCATAAAGATCACCTTTCCAGCCGGGTTCTGTAAAACGTTTCCAGTGTTCACCGATAAAAAAATATTCCAGAAACCCAGGTGTACGCAGTTCTGCCAACCAATACCATGGCGCACAGAGACACAACATTAATAATGTACCTCGAATCCACGGTATACGTTGCCAAATATCCAGCCATCGACCAG
The DNA here is from genome assembly GCF_039904985.1 of Methylomonas sp. AM2-LC. Lineage (NCBI taxonomy): Bacteria > Pseudomonadati > Pseudomonadota > Gammaproteobacteria > Methylococcales > Methylococcaceae > Methylomonas > Methylomonas sp. AM2-LC. The sequence continues at coordinate 4,237,333 of NZ_CP157005.1, read as the reverse complement.
TAAGCAAAGTCCACAAGCCAATACTCGTGCCACACAACACCAGTGTGATAGGTCCTTTTGCCATTAAACCAATACTAAGACCGAAAAAAAACAGATAACCCCATAGCGCTTTTTCTCCACGTAAAGCCAGCCAAAAGGCCGCAAGCGCTAAAGTAATGCCAAAATTCATGGCTAAATCCATAGCCACTGTGCCTGTCATTACGAAAAACAGCACGGTACTAGATAAAATTAACAGTGCTGATAGCGCTTTTTCACTGCCTTTTTGTATTCTAACTAGATAGTAAATAATCCAAGCCACGCCAACATTGAGCACTACAGAAGGTAGTCGAGCTGCAAATTCATTGATACCCACCAAGTTTAAGCTACCAGCGGTTAACCATATGGTTAGGGGGGGTTTCCCCCAAAATGGCACCCCATATTCAATCATAGGTGTTACCCAGTTGCCTGTTTCCACCATTTTGCGAGCCATCTCGGCATAACGTGACTCGGAAGGATCGTATAAAGGATACAAACTCAAGGTGAGTAAGCGTATCAATAACATTGTTAGTACCAACCCTATAATAAAATAGGGTTTTTTGATAAGGGCAGTGATTTTCAGTAGAGACGTTTCCGACGTCTTATCCATCTTAAAAGTCCAAAGTATATTGGCAAAAAAATTCCAGACCAAGACCAACACGGTAGTCATGATTTGAGCATAAAGGTAATAGAAATGAGGAATTAATATTGCCATAAAGGCCACATTAAATCCCATTCCACAGCAAGCAATTAAAGCAAATTTCGGGAAAGTTTGAGTATGTCGCTGCCCAGAATTAAAAGTTAGCTTAAAATTTAAAAAATAATTGACTAATAACCCGGCTATTGCTCCGTAAGCTGTTGCAGATAAGGGCTGTATGTTTTGCCATTCTACCAAAGCGAACAAAACCGTATAGTGTGCTAACGTTCCCAGAATGCCTACTAATGCAAATGATAAAAACTTACTGAGCACGCTACTCACATTTGATGTTAATTTATTGATGTTCGATGATAAATAATGTTTGACTGCGATAGGCATGGATGCAGCTAATAAAAGCTGAAAAACTATCGGTTATGCATACTATTTAAACAAGGAGTTGGCTGGTTAGTTTCTCAAAATTTTCTTTATAATGCTATGGCAACAACTAATTAGCCTTATAACTGCTTAGGTTGAAAATGGCCAATAGCATAAAGTTATCTAAGGTTTTCACTTGTTTACGATGACATTTGTTTACATAAAAAAGAGTGTTTACCTAGCTGAAAGTTAAGCTTGCCCTATAGGGTTGTCGCCATTGCAAGATAAGCTATACTGGTATACTATCAGTTTAATAATAGTGTTGTTGAAAGTGTAATGCTGATAATGGCTAAAATTAGATAACTATTCTACAAATATCTTTTCGGGTAAGTTTTAGGATTGTTACGTCCAAGACAGAATTTTATTGTTGTCACCGTCAATGACTCATTTTTACCTAAATAACACCCTATGATACGCACTAAAACTTCTCAGGAAAGCACTCCAACTCCAATCGTAATAGTATCCAGTTTTACTGCAGAACCCGTTGAGAGTATTTTATCAGCTTGGATGAGTACTTTGCATTTATATGGGGGAATTGAGTTTGCGCCATATAATCAAATTTTCCAGCAACTACTGGATCCGTTGAGCCTGATGCACAAAAACCAGGGTGGAATTAATATTCTGCTATTACGTTTTGAAGACTGGTTACGAGCTGAAAAACAGGCTGATGCTAATAAATTATTAAGCTTGTACAATGAGTTGTGTAGCGCCATTCATTCTGCGGTGCTAGCATTGAAATCGCCGTTAATAGTCTGTATCTGTCCAAATTCGCCCGATACTAATCAGTTATCGACACACAGCGATTTGTTTAATAGCTTGCAAAACAACATCGAAGAAGAGTTTAAATCACTGTCTAATTGTTATTTTATAAGCACAGCGGATTGGGAAAATTATCCTTTAGCTGGTTATTATGATGCCACAAGAGATGAATTAGGACATATACCTTATACACCTGTTGGATACGCGGCCTTGGGTACCGTTTTATCTCGTAAAATTTATTCGATTAAATCTGCGCCTTATAAAGTTATCGTGTTGGATTGTGATAATACATTATGGGGAGGAGTGATTGGCGAAGAGGGTCTGCAAGGTATTGATGTTTCAGCAGATTGGCAATTTTTGCAAACCTTTATGTTAGCTCAAAAGCAAGCTGGTATGCTGTTGTGCTTATGCAGTAAAAATATAGAAGAGGATGTGCTAGAGGTATTAGATCAGCATAAAGACATGCGCATAAGGCGCGAGGACATCGTTTCATGGCGTGTTAATTGGCAGCCAAAATCTGAAAATATACGTTCATTGGCTTTAGAACTGAACTTGGGCTTGGATGCCTTTATCTTTGTGGATGATAATCCAATGGAATGTGAAGAAGTTCGGGTTAATTGCCCTGAAGTTTTAAGCCTGAATCTGCCTAAACAGCATATTCCTGATTTTTTAAAACATATTTGGGTGTTTGATCGCATTAAAGCCACTTCAGAAGATAAAATGCGTACTAGTCTTTATCAACAGGATGTTGCGCGGAAAAACCTGGAAAAAACCTTTAGTAATTATCAGGATTTTTTGGATGGACTTGAGCTTGAAGTCAATATTGCTGAGCCGGGGCAAGAGCAAATAGCGCGTGTGGCACAACTGACGCAGCGGACTAATCAGTTTAATAATACTACCATCAGGCGTTCAGAAATTGATATTCAACGTCTTGGCGAAGCCCATCTACAAGTGCGGATGGTTGAGGTAAAAGACCGGTATGGTGATTATGGTTTAGTTGGAGTGCTAATTTTTGGAATAGAAAGCCAAGCGCTTTGTATTCAGTCGTTTATGTTGAGTTGCAGAGTGCTTGGTCGCGGCGTAGAAAACCATATTTTGAAATATATGGCTAGTATTGCTTTCCAACATAATTTGCCCGTTTTACGCATACCTTATATACCCACTCCTAAAAACATTCCTATTCTGCACTTTTTAGAAAATATAGCCACACAGAAAGTAGAGCAAAACGATGGATCTTTAGTATTTGATATTAGTACTGATAGTGCGGCTCAGATGAATGCGATAGTGCGTACTGATGCCAGTGTGGAAACGTCAAAACCGGTAACAGATGCGTCAGTGACTGGGCAAATTACTAATAGTAAAACAGTGATTGATTTGAGTTTGGCTCAGACAACCACCCATTTACAGAGCGCTGAAAAAATATTGGCTTGGGTAGAAAAGCTAACAGCTAAACGCTGCCGTAATAATACAGAAGACTTAGTATTGCCTAAAACAGAAGTTGAAAAGCGGTTAGTCGCAATATGGCAAAGCATTTTGAATATTAATAGCATTAGTACCCAAGATGATTATTTTGAGCTGGGTGGCAGTTCGCTATTAGCTGTTCAGCTTATCGTAGAAGTGGAGCAAGCATTTAGTGTGACATTACCGCTTACTTCGGTTCTTGAATACCCTACAATTCAGGGGTTGGCCACACGTATTCAGCTTGATGTAGGCCAAAATGTTATAAAGCAGCCTATACTTTTGAATAAAAGCACAGCATCTAGAATTATTTATTTCATTCATGACGGTGATGGCGAAGTACTGTTATATCGTAATCTGGCATTACATCTAGAGGCAGATTTTCAGGTTTATGGCATAAAACCACGCGGACAAGCTAATTATCCAATGTTGGATACCTGCATGGAAGACATGGCAGCTTATTATATTCGACAAATTTATGAGATACAGGCTCAAGGTCCTTATCTGTTAGGTGGTATGTGCGCTGGTGGTGTCATTGCTTATGAAGTTGCCAGGCAATTAAGGGCGGATGGGCATAAAGTAGACTTTGTCGGTTTGATAGATGCGGCTGATGTTTTAGCCACAAAACGGCAGGGTCGCATCGCCAATGCCAGATTAACTCGTATCAGTTCGGTTTTGGACAATGAACAAAACAATCATCTAGTTCTGCGTTTGATCACTATTTGTAAAGTGATAAGCAAAAAAATAGTTAATTTAATTCGTTATGAAATAAGCTCTAGACTAAATAAATGGCAAGCTAGTTTAAAAGTGTATTTACTCGGTGAGTATCAACGCAGACAATGGAGTTTGCCAAAGTTTCTGTCCGATATAGAGGTACGCTATGTTTATCTGTATGCAGAAACAAACTATAAACCTGAAACGGGTATAGATAATGAGTTAGTGTTATTTAGAGCGACTGAAGGCCATGATGCAGATACACCCTATGTAACTATTTATGTTGATCCATTATTTGGCTGGGGAGAACGAACAACCGAAGGTGTTAAAGTCTATGATATTCCAGGAGGACATTCCAGTATGTTGCAAGAGCCGAATGTAAAACAGATGGCAGATTGTATTCGCGAATATGTCAAAATATAACGCTTAATCATGATTATGGACGTTTACATGGGATTAACATATGCATTTTGAGCAGCCAATTACCTTATTGGTGGTCATTGTTAATTATTGCACTAGTCAGCTGACTATCAATTGTTTGAAATCTTTGCAGAACCAAATAATGACTTTTTCAGGTGCTCATGTGGTAGTTGTGGATAATCAATCTCCAGATAGTTCTGTGTCAGACTTGCGGACAGCAATTGAAGAACAGCAATGGAACAGTTGGGTGAGTTTGATGGTATCACCCCAAAACGGTGGATATGCTTATGGAAATAATCATGCCATACGTGCAGCGTTAGCCGAATCCTTTCCTCCTGCATATCTGTGGTTGTTAAATCCTGATACAGAAGTCAAGCCAGGAGCAATGCAAACATTATATGAGTTTATGCAGTCTCACCCAGAATGCGGTATAGCGGGAGGCAGTTTTGAAAATCAGGATGGTAGTGATTGGCCTATCGCTTTTCGTTTTCCATCGCTATTGAGCGAGTTAGACAACGGCCTTAGGCTAGGTATAGTGACCCGTTTACTTGCTAAATGGGTTGTTGCCAGAGAAATGGATAAACACAATGCCCAAGTGGATTGGATGGCCGGTGCCAGTATGATAATCCGTCGTGAAGTTTTTGATAGTATTGGTCTTATGGATGAGCAATATTTTCTTTACTATGAGGAAACTGATTTTTGCTTTCAGGCTAAAAAAGCGGGCTGGAGTATTTGGTATGTGCCAGAAAGTCGCGTTATGCATATTGCCGGGCAAAGTACCAAACTCACTATTAGAAATGTAAAACCTAAACGTATCCCAAAATATTGGTTTGAGTCGAGGCAGCGTTATTTTGTTAAAAATCATGGCAAGATATATGCATTAATAGCCGATTTGATTTGGATTTTAGCTTATCTTTTATGGACCTTAAGACGGTTGATACAAGGTAAATCGAATCAGGATCCTCCTTACTTATTAAGAGACTTTATTGCAAATAGTTTGCTTTTTAGTTGTTTAAAAGTTTTTTGAGTGTAGCGTGAGCTGTTTTTAGATGAATTTATTTTCAGGAACATTGAATGGATGAAAACAGGTCGCTTAATTCTAATAAATATTTAGAATCTTTAGGTATAGTTGTCATTGGGCGTAATGAAGGGGAACGCTTGCAGCGTTGTCTAGATTCTTTGCAGGGAAAAGTAGAGAAAATTGTCTATGTTGATTCGGGTTCAACAGACGATTCTTTACTACTGGCAAAACGTATGGGTGTTACTACCGTTGCGCTGGATTTGTCAATTCCGTTTACAGCGGCACGAGCGCGTAATATTGGTTTTAAACATTTGTTGTCACTTGATGCGAATATACAGTATGTACAGTTTGTGGATGGTGATTGTGAAGTGATCGCGACATGGTTAAATAATGCCTTAGATTTTTTAATACACCACTCTGATTGTGCTGTTGTCTGTGGGCGCCGACGTGAACGTTTCCCCCAAAAAACTATTTACAATCAATTATGTGATTGGGAGTGGGATGGGCCGACTGGAATAGTTAAAGCCTGTGGCGGTGATGCGATGATGCGTGTTGATGCTTTACTTGCAGTAACAGGATATCGAGACGGATTAATTGCAGGTGAAGAGCCGGAGCTTTGTGTACGTTTACGTGGAGCAGGATGGCAGATTTGGCGGTTATCTGAAGAAATGACTTTGCATGATGCAGCAATGTTTAAGTTTAGTCAGTGGTGGAAGCGCTCCATTAGGGGCGGTTATGCTTTTGCTGCGGGTTGTTATCTTCACGGTTTTACCCAAGAAAGACATTCTTTACTAGAAAGTTCCAGAATTTGGTTGTGGGGAGGTGTTATTCCTATCGTTATTCTATCTGGATCTGTGTTGGTATCACCTTGGGTATTACTTGCTTTTGGCGTTTATCTTTTGCAAATTCTACGTTTGGCCCTAAGATTCTCGCCAACGAATTCTGATGCATGGTTATATGCATTCTTTATGGTGATCTGCAAATTTCCTGAGTTGGTTGGACAGGTTAAATTTATTATCAGTCAATTGAAAGGTACAAAAGAAATACTAATCGAATATAAATGAGCAACCTAATCTGCCAAATATTGTTTAATCAAGCTAATGCGGTCTCTCTTTAAAGAGTCATAACCCCTATCCTTAATGTTCTATGAAACTTTTGATTACAGGTGCAACTGGGTTTGTCGGAAAACAGCTTGTATATGCGGCCTTAGCTTGCGGATATGATGTTGTCGCTATGTTCAGGGGAAATGCTCTCTCGAGTTTGGCGTGTCATGAGAATTTAGAATTAATGAAATGTGATTTGTCTGTGGATGAAATTCCACCATTGAGCACTTTCAAAATTGATTGTGTTGTTCATCTTGCGGCTGATCTGCATCCTGCCAAAAACCAGTCTATAGAGCAATTACTAATTGGTACCGAAAAATTAATCACTGCAATGCAACTGGCGGGTATTACTAAATTAGTTGGTGTAAGCAGTCTTTCAGTATTGGATTATCAAGCTTTAAAACCGATGACCAGTATTGATGAAAATTTATCAGTAGCGACTCAATTTGACAAAATGAGCCGCTATTCAGCATTTAAATCCTCACAAGAAGCGGTTTTTAGGGCTTTTTCAGAACAGGGTGCAAATTGCATCATTCTTAGACCAGGCCTTATCTATAATCAAAATATGATCAATACTGCTTATGCAGGAATTATAAAAAGTAGGTATCAAATACTAATTGATCATTTAGGCGAAGTGCCGCTTGTTGAATTAGGTTCTGTGATTGATGCAATCTTGGCATCGGTTACGTTAGATTCCTGTAATCAACAAGTTATACATCTTGTTGATGATCATTTACCCAATCAAACTCAGTATCAGGCGCTATTACGACAGGTTGGATTAATAAAACCTGGCGGTATTCGAGTATCTTGGTGGATTATGCAGGTGCTGATTGTGCACATTTTATATCCAATGGCAAAGTTATTGCGTTTTGATGGTTGTTTGCCAGAAATATTTTTACCTCATGCTTTTGCATTAAGATTGAAGCCCTTTAAATTTTCCAATTTAAAGGCAAAGCAACTTTTACATTGGAAAGCTAACCGTTTGCTATAAGTGATTTATTTTGGATTTTGCCTGAAAAAATTGCATTTTTGTGTGGCTAAGGTAGCTATAAGCGGCTGGCATCACGCGTAATCTTTACTATTCACTTCTACTTTTACATAGATGTTTATGAAAATCGCTTATATTACAAGTGTTTATGGTCGTTCTAGTGATACATTTATTCGTAATGAAGTTTTAGGGCTTCGAGACAGAGGACATGAGGTCTATACCTTTTCTATACGCAGAGAAAGTGGGCAAGGGGAGTTGAGCATTGATGTTGCTAGTGAGCAATCGACCACTGATTATATTTTAGAGAAACCCCTAATATTGTTAATATACAGTACGTTGTTAGTTTTTATATGCTCTCCTTTACGTATGTGTAGGGCAATTTTATTGGCCTGGAAGACACATATACCCGGTATTAAAGGACTATTTAACCAATGTGCTTATCTTTTGGAGGCAAGCTATCTTACGCGCCGAATGGGCAAGCTAGGCATTGATATTTTGCATAATCACATCGCAGAAAATTCGGCCAACGTAGCAATGTTGGCATCACTTTTATCTAATGTACCTTTTAGTATGACGGTACATGGTCCTGGCATTTTTTTTCATCCTAAACAATGGGTATTGGGTGAGAAGGTAGCGCGTTCGGCATTTACAGCGACTATAACAAATTTTTGTAGAAGTCAATGTATGTTATTTACTGATACCAAGTACTGGCACAAATTACATATAATACGTTGCGCGGTGGGTAAAGACTTTGAATCGCCAAGCACTATCCCTATTTCTGAGGCACCTCGCTTAGTTTTCGTTGGTAGACTTTGCGCTGAAAAAGGGATGCAGATACTAATTCAGGCTGTCACTAAGCTTGTTGAGTCAGAATTTAGTTTAGAACTGATTTTAATTGGTGATGGACCGATGCGTTCCGAAATCGAAGCATTGATAAAACAGAAAAATCTTGGCAGTGTCATTCAGATTTTGGGTGCAAAAAGCAGTTCTGATGTACGCAATGAAATTAAACAGAGTAGGGCGTTAGTTTTGCCAAGTTTTGCAGAAGGTCTTCCTGTCGTTATTATGGAAGCTTTTGCATTAGGTCGTCCTGTTGTCGCAACCCAGATTGCTGGGATTCCCGAATTAGTTGTTAATGGTGTTAATGGATGGCTTGTGCCTCCTGGGTCTGTAGAGTGTCTAGAGCATGCATTGATCGAAGTCATAACGACTAGACCCTCAGTTTTACAGCAAATGGGACTAGAGGGGGCTGGCAGAGTACAGGAATTTCATAAGCTTTCTAATGAGCTGGATAAATTAGAATGTTTATTAAAAAGTGCGGTTTATCAATAGCGTGACAGGTGTATTAAAAAGGCAATTGTGATTTTGTATGGGTAGGTAAAATCAGATTTTCGATTATCTTAGGCGGGGTATCACTTGAACGGCCAACTAAAATTCTGCGTGATAAATTCGGCTTTTAGTCTAGGTCGTGTAACATTTATTAAAATTGATGATAACTAATTTAAATCAGTGTAAGCCTGAAAGTTTGCAAAATTATCCCTTTTGTATTATTGGAAGTGGTGCAGCCGGTATCAGTTTGGCGGTTGCCCTTATTCGTAAAGGCCGAAAGGTACTTTTGTTAGAAGCAGGTGATTGGAAGGAAGAGCGTGAGTTAGACGAGTTCTACACTGGTCATGCTAATGCTCCTCATCCACCAGTTAACGAATATCGACACCAAAGATTTGGAGGCACCACACATTTGTGGGGGGGGCGGTGTGTTCCTATGGATGCATTGGATTTCGATTATCGTCAACATGTGCCTAATAGTAGTTGGCCTATCAATTATCAAGAGCTTTTTAGTTATTACCCTGAAGCGCTAAGCTATTGTGATGCTGGCTTAGCCGACTTTTCTCTGCGGGCTCTAGCGCCTAAAGAAATTTCTATGTTCGATGGACTGCAAAAATTGCAGCCTGATTTAGTCGAAAAAATAGAGCGTTATAGTTTGCCAACCGATTTTTCATCTAAATATCGCTTGGAGTTATCTACTTCCAGTTTAATACAGGTCTTGCTAAGAACGCGCTGCACAAAGCTGAATGTCGCTGAGAATGGTAGTCGGATAACTTCAATAGAAGTTAGTGATGGTAAGTACGCATTAACTATAAATGCTGCGCATTTTATTATTTGTGGAGGTGGTATTGAGACCACGCGTTTGCTTTTAATCACTCAGCAGAGTACACCAAGTTGGAGCAGATTCGAGCAAAGTTTAGGTAAGTATTATGCTTGTCATTTTGACTTGATCTTTGGATCAGTACGCTTTGCGAATCAAAAGCCATTTTTTGAGTTCCAAAAAACCACAGATGGAATTTATGCGCGGCGAAAATTACATTTTTCTGAAGAATTTCAATCGCAACATAGATTGTTAAATTCTGTATTTCGCTTACACTTTCCTGCGTATGCAGATGATCGGCATGGGAGTGGTGTCCTTTCTAGTATTTATTTGGCCAAATCTTTATTGGCTAAGGAGCATCAGTCTATATTGAATCATGGAATAAATCTGACGTTAGCACAGAATAATCGTTTAAAACATCTACAAAATGTGGTGACAGATTTTGGTTCGGTAGTCAATTTTGCTTACGATTGGATGTTCAAGATGAAGTTAGCGAAACGCAAATTACCTTATACCTTGGTTTCAAATAGGAATGGTAGTTATCCTTTGGAGTTTAATAGCGAACAGATTCCAGACGCAAGTAATAAAATTGATTTGCAATCGGTAACTGATCAGTTAGGAATGAAGCGAGTAAATGTAAATTGGAAACTCACAAATATAGATATAGACTCAGGAATAGAATCTTTTAAACAGTTGCAACGGCTACTCGTTAAGACAAATAGTGCAAGGTTAGAGTTTGATGAGGGTGAATTAAAAGAAAGAATGACCAGTGCTTTGCCCGTAGGGGGACATCATCTCGGTACAACGCGAATGGGAATCTCTGAGCAAAATAGTGTGGTTAATAAAAATTGTTGTGTACACGGTGTGGACAATTTGTTTATAAGTAGCTCTTCTGTATTTACTACATCAAGTCATGCAAATCCGACGCTTACAATAGTTGCACTCTCTCTTCGGCTTGCAGATTTTCTGAACAAAATAAGTGTGGAGTAATTGTAATTTAGGTATTAGGCCATGGAAATCGAAAAACAGTAAATCTGGCTGAAATTAGCATTGTTTTCCGCTGTTAACACTTTGCTTGATAATGGGTTTGGTCTGGCTTTTTTTAGGCTGTCGAGAAGTTAAGAAATGATGGCTATTAATAGAATGGTATTTAGGATGGAACATGGCTTTATGGTTTATTGAATATCTATCCTTAGGGATAACGCTATTGATACAGATACCTGTAGTGGTGTTGTTAGTTGAAATTTTACTGGGCGTGGTTCCTCAATCTCGTAAGAATCAAGAGCAGGTTTGTAGAGGTTCTGTAGCGGTACTGGTACCTGCACATAACGAATCGGCTGTGATAGCAAATACGCTTGAGTCAATCAAATCACAAATGAAACCCGGAGATCGGTTAATCGTCATTGCAGATAACTGTACCGATAATACCGGGCAAATTGCACGAGAATTGGGGGCAGAATTAATTGAGCGAATTGATTTAAATAAGCGTGGTAAGGGATTTGCGCTTGATTTCGGTATTCAATATCTCGAATTGTCTCCTCCAAATACGGTAATACTAATAGATGCGGATTGTTTACTTAATGAGGGTAGTTATGAACATTTGGTGATGGCAGGTCAGCAATTATCAAAACCGGTACAAGCCATTTATTTAATGCATGGAAACGAAAATGCAAATTTAAAAACGCGAGTTGCGGAATTTGCTTGGGCTGTTAAAAATCGCCTCAGAGCGATGGGTGCGCATCAATTAGGAATGCCTTGCCATTTAAAAGGTTCAGGGATAGCAATACCTTGGGATATTATTCATAAGGTGAATTTAGCAAATGCCGAAATTGTAGAGGATTTAAAAATGGGTATTGATTTTGCAATTGCTGGATATGCGCCGATACTGTGCCCAGATGCAATAGTATGTAGTTCTTTTCCGGTAAGTAGCCACGGTATGCAATCACAACGAAAGCGGTGGGAGCACGGTCATATTGGGATGATAATGCGGGAGTTTCCTAAATTAATGGCATTGGGTTTAAAGCGGAAGCAGATGGGATTGGTTTTTATGGCATTAGATTTAAGCGTTCCTCCGCTAGCACTGTTGATGTCTAGCTATTTTGCATTACTTTTGTTGAATGGGATAGAATGGCTGGCTTTAAGTATAGAAAAACCTTGGTATCTTTCTCTTATAGGTTTGTCAATGCTTATTATCGCCATGTTCATAGCTTGGTGGTCTGAAGGTCGAAAATTATTGTCACTGAGCGACTTGGTATACATTCCAATTTACGTAATTGGAAAAATACCGCTCTATATTGGATTTTTAGTAAACCGTCAGGTTGAGTGGATACGGTCCAGTAGAGATAAAACATGAATAAACCAAGAGAGTAGTTGTTTAGATATTGATTGTACTTAACATTTTATATTTTATTTTATGAGCATAGAATTGGATGCGAGTAAGAAATGATAAAAAATACAAAGAGTTGTGAATAAACTTAATTATTTGTCAAACCTATGTACATCTCATGTATTTTTAAATAAATGAGAAGTAACCGACAAAATTAAGATTTAATATGGCTTAGACTGAGAACAATATCGAAAAAAGCAGATGGAATGTGCCGATTAAGTCTTGTAATGTAAAATATGTTGTAAAATATATATTTGGTATTTATGGATTTTATTGGATTTTTTTCTAGTAAATTAAAGATTTTTGTTTCCAGAAATTAAATTAGAGTTCTGAAATAAATCTGTTTAAAGATTTATGATTGATCAGTTTTTTACGTGTCTTAAAGTTTTGAAAATATTTATACGCCTACGGAAAGGTTTAAAAACACTTTTTATCGAAATGATCTAATGAAAATTTTTAGTAATATGTCTGTTATGTATAATTTATCGATTATTTCGTTAGGAGAAATGCATATTTATATAGGATTTAAATTATTATGCATTTATTAAATTTATTTAATCCAGTTAACGAAAAATATCGATTAAGTCAGAAGCGATGACAAATTTTATGCGTGAGGTTCATTGTATTTTAGGATTGCCGTTTGATGCAATGTCTATGTCAGATGCTTTGAATTATGTCCGAGATGCCGCAAAACATAAAAAATCTTGTATTGTGGCAACCCCCAATCTGAATTTTATTGTTGCTTGTCGCAAGGATAACGAGTTCCGTAAATCAATCGTAACTATTCAGCGTAATTTATCACGCTCAGCGAATTTTGGTCGTCACCGTATAAAATCCGGCAATTTGCCATTAAAGAGCAGTGTCAACGCTTCGCTGGCTGATATGTTGTTTTTCCGGCATGTTGATAAATAACTTCGAACACGGCAAAAAATATCAGCACCTTCCTGACTACGAAAACAGCCTGAAATCTTTTGGTGAACCTTGGTCATTCTGATGTCGTTCTCTCCTTGGTTATTGGTAAAGGGTACCTTGGCATCAGTCATAAACCTTAAGGTTTGCTGCTCAAAGTTGATTAACCGCTCCAATAAGTTTCGCGATTTACTGCGTTTAAGTCGTCCCCGTTGTCCTTCCTTTCTCTCTGGGAGCGGGGGAGGACATTCCTGCTCAGCCTCTTTAAGAATTGCCCGATATTGATCGGTATAGCCTGCCGCTATAGAATCGGATAAAACACCGCCCTGGGCCTTAACAGCCTCATTGATAGAAACAAGCAACTCTCGCATATCCTTAGCCCATGCTTGGTTCTCTTGTTCTTCGGCATAGGTCAGCTCGCGCAAATGGTGAGCGTTACATAAGGCATGCAGGCAGTTCAACTGGAAATAGGGCTTCCAGTGATCGTGGCAGAGAATACCTGTAAAACGGGTTAAAACATTCATAGCGGTTATTGCTTCCATGCCGCGTTTGGCGTGGGCGTAAAAGAGCGTCCATTGCTGGTTCGAAATACAGTGCAGCCAATGATTTTTCCCATTGATGTTGATCCCGGTCTCATCGGAATGCAATAGGGACGAGGCGAGTATTTTCGTGATGAGTTTCAATTCAAATTGTTCGAGCAAATGATAAGCTTGCTGGTTAAATTCAAAGATTGAGCCGACACTGATCGGTAGTTGGAATTGATCCTGAAATTGCTCTTGAACACGTTGGTAGGGAATGAGTTGATATTGAGACAAATACACGGCCTGTGCTTTGACGCCATTCCCGTATTGCACCGCTTTAGTGACTTCAACCGGAAAAGAGGCTGTAAAACGTTTGCCAAATTGATCTTCCAGAACTTGAGCGCGGTATTCGGTCACAAGGCGCTGAATCTCAATATCAAATACTTGGCGGATCTCAAAACCAACTTCCTGATAGTTCCCTGGTGGTAAAGTCGCCCGATCTAATTCCAGAATTTCAATTTCATCGGGATCGTCCACTTTTTTTAAAGTTGTACCTATCCGACCGAACTGCCCACCGCGCTTTCTATTTTTGCCTTTGTTCTCGTCATCGCCACTGACTTTGTCTTGATCTTTAAAACGATCCGTAGAAGGCGGTTTGCTGCTATTTCGGCTAGTCAGGCTTAAACGATTAGCCATTATTTGAATCAGCATGATCATGACTTCTAAGGTCGCACGCAAAGCTGATGACATATGCTCTTCATCAGCGATCAGTTGCTGAACTTTTTTGATGGTGTCTTCAATGTTGATATTATCGACAGTCAAACTAATATACCGCTAAACCGTTACTGTTAGCGGTATTATAAGGCCAGTTTTAAAAGTCGATTTTTGCCTTCGAGGTTGCGATGTAGGCCACGAACGACCAAGAGTCACTACCCTTCTATTTAATGTTGCAATTGAGGAATTGTAGTTGCCGAATGCGTAGCTAAATACGTCATTCCACTACAAGCTGGCAGTTCACTGAATTTTTTATTTTTCGACCAAAAACCTTGTCAAGCTTTTTTTTAATTATTTACGCTGAATAGTTACAATCAATCATAAAATCCGATTTAAGTATTGCAGATGGTATGCCCATTATTTGGATTGCCAAAATGTTGAGCTTACCCGTGGTTGAGCGAGTAGCTGGCGCTGATTTGTATGAAAAATTAAATGAGTCAAACGCTCCTACGCACCTTAAAGTATTCTTTTTTGGTGGAGCTGAAGGTATCGCAGAACAAGCCTGTCAAAGACAAAATGAAAATGGACAAGGTTTAAAAGCAAGTGGATTTTTTGGGCCGGGTTTTGGATCAATAGAAGAAATGAGTGCTGAGAGAATCATACAGAAAATAAATGACAGTGAAGCCGATTTTATCGTTGTTGCATTGGGAGCTAAAAAAGGGCATGCCTGGATTGAAGCGAACAGAGATAAGTTAAAGGCTCCAATAATCAGCCATTTAGGTGCTGTGATTAATTTTGTTGCGGGTAACATCAAGCGTGCGCCTCATTTTTTGCAAACTATTGGCATGGAATGGATGTGGAGAATTTATCAAGAGCCTTCGCTATGGATAAGATACGGTTATGATGGATTAAGTTTATGTAAAATGTTGGTATCAAAAGTGATACCCTATGCTCTTTGGACTATGTGCAATAAAAAGCTTTTGAAAAATATAAATGAAATACAGGTTGAATCAATGGCTGTTGGTTCTGATGTTCAAATTGTAATAAAAGGTGCTTGTGTTAACCATTCATTCGAACCATTGAAATTAATGCTAGCCGAGATCTCTGATCAATACAAAAATTACCAGCTAAATTTGCAACATGTGCCGGTGATAGACTCTGCATTTGTAGGGTTATGTATGTTGTTGTCAGTGCATGCAATAAATAACGGTGGAAAGCTAATAATAAAAAACATTAATGAAACTAATCGGAAAATAATCGACTGGAATTGTGCACAATTTTTATTAGTGAACTAGGTGAATTATCTGTTGAATTATAGTTTTTTGATAAGTATATTTGTTTTATGTTAGCAAATATATATTATGAAATATTTAAATTACTTAAAATTTATTTTTTATTTTTTTTTAAAATGCGCGTGATAAAGTTTTTTTTCTTGCTAAGCTTATGCTTAAGTATTCAAGCTTGCAAGAATCCTGCGGAAGTTGCAGATGAGCATTTTCAGCAAGGAAAAGTTTTTTTCAATGAAAAAAATTATGATAAAGCCAATGCGGAGTTATCGTTAGCAACTCAATTGAATCCCCATCATGTTGATGCTTTTTATTATATAGCTTTAATCGATGAAGTAAATAAAAGATGGCAACCAATGTTTGATAATTTGGAGCGTGTTATCTATCTAAACCCTAACTATCTGCAAGCGCATTTAAAATTGGCTAGTGTTGAAGCAGCAGCAAATCTTATTGAGAAAGCGGATAAAGAAATAGATATAGTTTTGCATTCTGAACCAAATAATGTGGAAGCGTTAATCATTAAAGGTTTAGTTTTGTTGAAGAAAAAGTTAAATCAAGAGGCAATGCATTATGTTGAAAATGCCTTGGATTTAGAACCTAAGAATGTACATGCAATTACACTGAAGACATCGATTCTTATTCAAGAAAAAGAGTATAAGTCAGCATTAGAATTAGTCGATAAAGCATTAGATGCTAAACCAAATGATATATCATTATATGTGGCTAAATTGCAAGTTAACCAAGCGACAAATGATGTTCAAGCAATTGAAGAAGATTATATAAATTTAATAAAACGCTTGCCAGATAATCTGGATTTACGGTATTCACTTATTAAAATTTATACCGAAACAAATCGATTTGTAGATGCTGATGCAATGTATAAGTCAATTTTGAATAAAAATCCTAAAGATTTTAATATTAAAAAAGCTTATGTGGATTTTATTGAGAAAAACGATCCAAAAAATACCATAGCAATAGTTCGTGAGTTTATTAAGCAAAATCCAGAAAACGTTGATATGTATTTGAAATTAGCTGATTTGTATATTAAGTCTCAGCAGATATCAGAAGCAAAAAAAGTGCTAAATAGTGTTGTTACGGAGCATAATGCTACAGGAACTGACAATACGATGCTATCTAAGTTTGATATTAAGAAAGATTCAAAACAGGTTTTGCAAGCGAAGGCAGTGCTTGCCTCAATTGCTTTTCAGGAGCATGATGAAGCAGAAGCTAGTAAGTTAATAAATGATGTGCTATCGATAGATGCACGTAATTATGATGCACTACTAATGCAGGCAAAAATTAAAATTGCTAATAATAAAATTGATGAAGCCTTGTCTATATTACGTATCTTAACTAATGAGTATCCAGATAAAGATGAACAGTTTGTTTTAATGGCAAACGCCTATTTGATGCAAAGCATGCCCGAACTAGCAAACGATGCATTCAGAAAAGCTGTAGAGATTAATCCGGCTAATTTTGATGCAGTGATACCTGTAGCAAATAAGATGATAGAGCATAATGATCTTAAGCGTGCTGAACTTTTAATAAACAAATCTCTACAATATAAACCGGATCAAGCAGAGGCTTTACGTATTTTAGAGAAAATACATGAATTAAATAAAAGTTAAAAAATGTAGGCATAAGTTTTGTTTAGTAATGTGATATATTTTGTAAAAATATATTGTTAATTGTGTTTATGTTTTTATAATAAATATGTATATAAAAATAAGAGCGCGACACTTTTATACAATACCTTAGATATTGAGTTCGAATTATCTAAATATTATAGCTATATTTTCTTTAGATTTTTTGAGCTTTTGTGATCATGAGTATGTAATTAATAGGTAATTTATGAGAAAGAAAATTATTATAAGACTGTTTGCTGCGGTTTTGCTGTTGCTTACCGAAATTGGATATTCTGATACTGGTAATTACCTAATAAATCCGGGTGATATGCTGGTTATTTCAGTTTGGAATGAGGAGGCATTACATGGTGAAATGAGAGTTTTACCTGATGGTTCTATTAGCTTTCCGTTGGTTGGGAGTTTTATAGCAGCCGGTAAGTCAGTTGATGAAGTTCAGAAAATTGTTTTGGAAAAATTAACCAAATATTTATCAGATCCGGCTGTTACTATTTCAGTTAAAGCTGTCGATGGAAATACAGTCTATGTTATTGGGCAAGTGGGTAAGCCAGGAAACTATAGCATGATTGCTCCTCTGAATGTCACTCAAGCTCTAAGTTTGGCCGGTGGATTAACGACATTTGCAAAAGCAAATAGTATATTAATTTTACGTCGTGACGGTGAGTCAACTAAGCCAATTAACTTTCAATTTGGCGAAATTGAAACAGGTGAAAATCTAGATAGTAACATTCTATTAAAAAGTGGCGATGTTATAATTGTTCCATAGGGTAAATATGTTTAATCTGTTTAAATATTGCTGGCATTATTTTTTGCTTTTTATATTTTTTAGTATTTCTGCGCAAGCAGCAGACTGGAAAGTTGATGGTAGTTTAAGTCAGATGTTTGGATATGATGATAACTTCAGGTTGGCAAAAAATCCGCAAGGATCATTTGAATTTTTTTTAACCCCACAGGTAAATTTTAAACGTAATGATGATGATTGGAATATTGCTGGCTCTGGTAGTTATGGGGTAAGGCAATACACTTATAGTCTTTATGATAATGAGCCACAAAATTATAGTATAAATACAGATTATAAAACTGCTCGCACAATTTGGGGTTTAAATGCTGATTATAATAAAGTTTTAACTAATAGTATTGCTTCAACTGATACCGGTAACTTTTTAACTTCATCAACACGTATTACTGAAGCATTAAATCCAACTTTTACGTATTTATTGAATGCTAACGATAGTATTAAGTTGTCGGCGAATTATTTGGCTTCTACTTATACAGGTGGAAGTGGTTTAGTCAATAATACTACTCAATCAGGGACATTGGATTGGAAGCGGGTTTGGACCGATAGATTAACTCAGAATCTGACTGGTTCGTATAGTCGTAGTGATTTTACAAGTAATTTTCAGCGTATAACTGAAACATATAGTGCCAATGTCGGATTGTTATATAAAATGACGCAACATTGGGATATTAATAGCGTTATTGGCGAACGCTTTACTCAGCAAAGCAGTGTCGCAAATTCAAATTCAAGTTCTACCTCTTCGGGTTGGGTTGCTAATATAAGGTTAAATCATGAAGATATTCAATCTTCTGAATATGTAATGTTGTCAAGGTCAGTTAACCCAAGTGGTCTGGGAGTTTTAACACAACAAACAGCTTTTACTGTTGGCTATAACTATAAATTTTCTGATCGCTGGAATGCTAATATTAATGGCGGATATTCTATGATAGATACCTTAGGTCAAGCTGCCACTACTGGTAGTATATATGCCAACCGTACCTATTTAACGTTTCAGCCAACTATTAACTGGAAAATGCAACGTGATATTGATATTGGATTAACATTTATTTATCGTCAACAGGATTATACTTATTCAGCTGTATCAAAAGCTTTGATGCTTACGTTTAATTATAATTGGTCTGGTTTTAATATTTCAAGGTAAGGCTAAATGGAAGAGATTAACCCCAAAATAATATTGGCTATAGCCAGACGTTGGAAGTATATAATTCTTATTCCGACCTTTGTTTTATTAACTGCAAGTTTAATGCTGGCACTTTTTTTGCCACCAGTGTATCAATCGTCAGCTACTATTCTAATTGAACAGCAACATATCCCTTCAGAGTTAGTTAAATCTACAGTAACTAGTTATGCTGATGAGCGAATAAAACTCATTGAGCAACGCGTGATGACGGTTACTAATTTATCAAAAGTTATTGATAAATACAGTGTTTATGCAAATAAGCGTGAAAAATTAAGCCAATCTGAATTAGTTGATTTATTCAAAGAAAATGCAAGTGTTGAATTAATGAATGCTGATGTAACTAATAAGGGTGGAAGATCAAAGGCGACTATTGCATTTAAATTATTGTTTTTCGATAAATCATCTGCCATTGCGCAACGCGTAGCCAATGAATTGGTAACGTTATTTCTGAGTGAAAATGTTAGAGCAAGAACGCAAAGTGCTGAGGAAACTTCAAAATTCTTAGAAGAAGAAGCAGAGAAAGTCAGAATTGAAACACAGAAAATCGAAAATGACATTGCTGAATATAAGCAAAAATACAATGAAAGTTTGCCCGAATTAATGCCTGTAAATTTGTCAATGATTAGTCGCATTGAATCTGATTTAGAGCAATTGTCATTGCAAGAAAAATTAACGACTGAAAGACGAATTAGTCTTGTTGCTCAACTAGCTGCCACCAATCCTTCCAAACCAGTTGTTTCCCAAGGTCAAAATGGTAATTCGCATAATACAGTAAGTTCGTTGTCTGAACTTAAAGCCTTAGAAAGCAGTTTGTTAGGTAAATATAATGATTCTCATCCAGATGTACAACATGTTCGCCGCCAGATTGAAAACTTGGAAAAAGAGGATGCGAAAGTTCAATCCGCAGATAATTCTGCGCTTTCCGACGCTCGGCAATCTTTAAGCCTTCTTAAGCAAAAATATTCAGATGATCATCCTGATGTAAAGGCTTTGCAGCGTAAAATTGCTGATTTAGAAAGTAAAGATGATACTTCTAAAGTCTCAAATCAACAATCCCAACGAAATAAAGAATTAGGTATAAATAATCCAGTTTATTTGCAATTAAAAAGTGAAATGGATATTGCTGAGGTTGAGCTGCAAAATATTAAAATGCAAAGGGTTAGTTTGCAGCAAAAACTTCAAAGTTTAGAAAAGAATATTTCACAAACACATCAAGTTGAACGTGGCTATGCTGAGTTGGAACGTGATTTAGAAAATCATAAGGCAAAGTATCAAGAGCTTAGAGCAAAAGAATCTGAAGCAAAACTTGCACAAACCTTAGAAGAAGAACAAAAAGCAGAGTCATTTACCTTGATTGAACCCCCTGTTGAGGCAATCAAGCCCATTAAGCCTAATCGGCTAAAAGTTTTTTTAATTGGCATTGTTATTTCCATTGGTGGTGGTGTGGGATCTGGGTTTTTGGCAGAGTTTATGTTTGGTGGTGTTAGAGGAAGTAGTGGTTTAGCGGCTGTAACGGGTTTTGAGCCTTTAGTTGTTATACCTTATATACCCAACAAAGCCGACGAACAAAGAGCGCGGCGAACCTGGACGACTTTTTGGATTGCCAGCTTAGTTGGTATTCTGGTTTTAGTTTTAGCAATACATTTTCTATATATGCCTTTAGATGTTTTATTCTACAAAGTATGGGAAAGAATTAACCTGATTTAGGATATTCGGAGATTTAGTATGGATTTTTTAGAGAAAGCACTCGATAAAGTAGGTCGTGATGAAGTGACGGTTAAGGATGAGTTGCCTAAACCAGAGCTTATAAATACTAAACTCAATACGTCTGAGATTGTTTACACGACTACCCAGAAAATTACACTTAATAATGAGATGTTACGTGATCGTAGGGTTGTTGCTATGCAAAAACATGATCCTATTGCAGACTATTTTCGAATGTTACGTACTAAAGTATTAAAACAAATGCGGGCAAATAAATGGAATAGCTTTGCAATCACGGCGCCTACTAGGGGTGTTGGAAAGTCTATGGTGGCTACAAATCTGGCAATTTCTATCGCTATGGAAGTTAATCAAACAGTTCTTCTGGTTGATTTTGATCTGCGTATTCCTAGGTTAAAATGGTATTTTGATGCTGATGTAAAATACGGAATATTAGATTATTTGAATTCTGATGTGCCACTCAATCAGATATTATTTAATCCAGGAATTGAAAGGCTTGTGGTTTTGCCTGGCGTGGGAGATACTCGAGACTCATCTGAGTTAATTTCGTCACCTAAAATGAAACAGTTGGTAGAGGATATAAAAAATCGATATAGTTCAAGAATTATTATATTTGATATGCCACCTATTTTAGCTATTGATGACGTGTTGGCAGCTTCTGAATATTATGATGCAGTTTTATTAGTTATAGAAGATGGTGTGAGTAAGGCTAGTGAAATTACAAAATCTCTGCAAATGCTTTCTAATACTAATTTATTAGGAACCGTGCTTAATAAATCGCAAAATCCGCCAGATCATCAAGGCTATGGGTACTACTAGTATGTTTTCTATTAGAGATTATTTCTTGGTATGCTATGTATAATAAATTCTTTGGATTTACTAAGAAGCCTTTTTCATTAATACCCGATCCCGAGTTTTTGTTTTTTAGTCCTAAGCATAAAAAAGCTTGGTCAGTTTTGCAATACGGTTTAGTTAGCCAGGCTGGATTTACAGTCATTACTGGTGAAATTGGCGCAGGAAAAACAACACTTATTCGAAAAGCGTTACTGACTATTGGTGATGAGTGTGTTGTGGGTCTTATTACGAATACTCATAGCGCTTTCGGAGATTTACTTACCTGGGTTCTTAATGCTTTTAATATAAGTAATACCGCTCAGGATAAGGTTGAACGTTATCAAGTGTTTGTGGATTTTTTAAACAAGCAGCATCAAAATAACAGACGTGCGATTCTAGTTGTGGACGAAGCTCAAAATATGGATCTTCAGGCTTTGGAAGAACTGCGCTTGTTATCGAATATCAATGTCAGTCAAGATATGTTGTTGCAATTGGTATTAGTTGGTCAACCCGAGTTGATTGATAAATTAAATAGCCCTGAACTAGTTCAGTTTGCCCAGAGAGTTTCAATTGAATATCATTTGGAGCCGCTTTCTGAGGCAGAAACCATTGCCTATATTCATCATAGATTGAAAGTGGTCGGTGGTGATGAGTCGATTTTTGATGATGTGGTTTGCGTAGCGGTTTATCACTTTTCTCGTGGTGTTCCAAGGCTGATCAATAACATTTGCGATTTGGCACTTGTCTATGCTTTTGGTGAGGAAGAAAAAGTAGTGACGCTTGCAAATGTAATGGAAGTCATCAATGAACGTAAGACTGGTCGAATAGTGGCGGCCAATAATAAATTGTGATTTTTGCCTGTTTACCTTGGATAATGCATGATAAAAGGCAGATTAATATGATTTTTTTAAAAAAATAGAGGATGCATTTTTTATAAGAGCTTTTTTAAGTTATGATAATTGTGTCTTAATATTATTGTGTTTTCATTTGGCTTAAAACCTTAGTACTTGGAGTGTTAATGTGATAGTTGTCACTGGTGGTGCCGGGTTTATCGGCAGTAACTTTGTTTTGGATTGGTTGGCAGAATATGACGAAACTGTCATCAATATTGATAATCTGACCTATGCGGGCAATTTGCAAAATCTTGTCAGTTTAAACAATGATCCAAGACATGTTTTTGTAAAAGGTGATATTGGTGACTACGATTTAGTACTCAGTTTACTTAAAAAATATCATATTCGTGCTGTGATTAATTTTGCGGCTGAATCGCATGTGGATCGTTCTATTCATGGACCTGAAGATTTTATTCAAACTAATATTGTTGGTAGTTTTCGCCTGCTAGAAGCTGTGCGGCATTATTGGATGGATTTGGAGCCTGAAGCTCAACAACAATTTCGTTTTTTGCACGTTTCAACCGATGAAGTATACGGTTCTTTGCAATTATCGGATCAGCCGTTTCGTGAGAGTAATCAGTATCAACCTAATAGTCCTTACTCTGCCAGTAAAGCGGCAAGTGATCACCTTGTGCGCGCTTATCACCATACCTATGGTTTGCCAGTTTTAACAACCAATTGTTCAAACAATTACGGGCCTTATCATTTTCCTGAAAAACTCATTCCTTTGTGTATTCAGAACGCTTTAATGGGTAAGTCCTTACCAATTTATGGTGATGGACAGCAAATTAGAGATTGGCTATATGTGAAAGATCATTGTAGTGCCATTCGTAAAGTTCTTGAATTAGGAAAAGTAGGTGAAGTTTATAATGTAGGTGGCTGGAATGAAAAAGCCAATCTTGAGGTAGTACACACCTTATGTGAGATATTGGATGAGTTAAGTCCCCGTACTGACTTGTTATCCTATAAGGAACAGATAACTTATGTTACTGATAGACCTGGGCATGATCGTCGCTATGCAATAGACGCAAGTAAGTTGGAGCGCGAATTAAGTTGGCTACCGGCTGAGACTTTTGAAACCGGTATACGAAAAACCGTGCAGTGGTATCTTGCTAATCAGGATTGGGTAAATAATGTCTTATCGGGCGATTATCAATCGTGGTTAAATAAAAACTACGTAGATCGTAAAGTATGAAGATTCTGTTATTCGGTAAAAACGGTCAACTTGGTTGGGAATTGCAAAGAAGTTTATTGCCCCTAGGTGAGGTATTGGCCTTAGATAAACTCCAACAAAATTTCTGTGCCGATTTAAGTCAGCCAGCCAATTTAGCAGCTACTGTTCGTGCAGTTCAACCTAATATTATTGTGAACGCGGCAGCGTATACTGCCGTTGATAAAGCGGAATCAGACATAGATATTGCAAGGTTAATTAATGCCGTATCTCCAGGGGTATTAGCCGAAGAAGCAAAACGCTGTGGTGCTTGTTTGGTGCATTATTCTACCGACTATGTATTTGATGGCAGTGGCGGTAACGCCAGGCAGGAAACAGATCCAGTTGGCCCTTTAAATGTGTACGGTCAAACCAAATTAGAAGGTGAACTGGCTATTCAGGCAGTAGGTTGCCAGCATTTGATTTTTCGTACTAGCTGGGTTTATGCGGCACGAGGTAATAACTTTGCCAAAATAATGTTAAGACTAGCTCAGGAGCGTCAACATCTTAATGTCATCAATGATCAGTTTGGTGCGCCGACTGGTGCTGAATTACTGGCAGATATAACTGCTCATGCCATTGAAAAAATTGTTCAACAGCCTGATTTGTCGGGCGTTTATCATTTGACAGCAAGTGGCGAAACAAGTTGGTACGAATATGCCCATTTTGTTTTGGATTACGCACGTCAACTGGGTATTGAGCTTAAAACCGAGCAAGGGTCAATCCAAGCGATTCCAAGTAGCGATTATCCAACGCCTGCTAAGCGACCGCTTAACTCTCGTTTAAATACCACAAAGCTTACAAAAGCATTTGGTTTGCATTTGCCAGTTTGGCAATTAGGGGTAGAACGTATGTTAACTGAATTATATGGTAAATAGTGATGACTGAACGCAAAGGTATTATTCTGGCAGGCGGTTCTGGAACACGGCTTTATCCTGTCACTAAGGCTGTCTCTAAACAACTGTTACCTGTCTACGACAAGCCAATGATCTACTATCCGCTTAGTACGTTAATGCTGGCTGGAATCAGAGACATTCTAATTATTTCTACGCCGCAAGATACGCCTTTATTTCAGCATTTGCTGGGTGATGGCAGTGATTTTGGAATTAGCATTCAATATGCGGTTCAACCAAGTCCAGATGGTTTAGCACAAGCTTTTATTATTGGTAGACACTTTGTGGGGAATCATACCAGCGCACTGGTATTAGGCGATAATATTTTTTATGGTCATGATTTACAAAGACAACTCAAAGTTGCTATGAGTAAAGATAGTGGAGCTACTGTGTTTGCTTATCACGTTTTGAATCCCGATCAATACGGTGTGGTGAGCTTTGATGTAAACGGTAGGGCCACTTCACTTGAAGAAAAACCAACACAGCCTAAAAGTAATTATGCAGTGACTGGCTTGTATTTTTACGATAATCAAGTGGTAGATATTGCTGCCAATTTAAAACCCTCTGCACGCGGTGAGCTTGAAATTACCGATGTTAACAAAGTTTATCTTGAGCAACAGCAGCTTAGCGTTGAAATTATGGGGCGTGGTTATGCTTGGTTGGATACAGGTACGCATAGTAGCTTGATTGAGGCCGGTAACTTTATAGAAACCATAGAGACTCGTCAGGGGTTAAAAGTCGCTTGTCTGGAAGAAATTGCCTGGCGCAGCAAATGGATAAACGATGAACAAATTGAAAAACTAGCTAAACCATTGGCAAAAAATGGTTACGGTCAGTACCTTTTAAATTTACTCAAACTACAGGTGTTTTGATGATAGCTGAGCGGCTTGCCATTCCCGACGTTATTTTGTTTACCCCTAAATCTTTCGGGGATGATCGAGGTTTCTTCTTTGAAAGTTTCAACCAGCAACGATTTGCAGAGCTGTCACAATGCAGTGTGCAATTTGTACAAGATAATCATTCAAAATCGCAAAAAAATGTACTACGTGGCTTACATTATCAATTAGCGCCCAAAGCTCAAGGTAAGTTGGTTAGAGTGGTACAAGGCGAGGTATTTGATGTGGCTGTGGATATTCGCAAAAATTCCCCCAGTTTCGGTCAATGGGTTGGTGCAACCTTATCCGCCGAAAATAAACAACAGCTTTGGATTCCCGCTGGTTTTGCGCATGGATTTTTAACCCTGTCAGATAGTGCTGAGTTTTTGTATAAAACCACCGATTATTATGCGCCTGATTATGAACGTAGCATTCTTTGGAATGATAAAGACCTAAACATCCAATGGCCAATTTCAGAATTGCCGTCTTTATCTGGAAAAGACCAGGCAGGAAAGTCATTTAAGGAGGCTGATTATTTTGATCATTAATTTTATTTACAAACCCGCTACAAACCGACACTAAAAGCCTAATAGCTTACTCTATAGAATGGTGACTGTGGTTTATATGAGAAATCCAAGTGATACTAGCTTAAACACAGTTTCATTTGTTGTTTAAGAGCTATTCTTAAAATCAATACTAACAAATAAGGTTTTTCCGTTACTATGTTTAGTAGATTCATTACTTTACTGTGTTGACAGGAGTTTGTGTTATGAGCGATTCTAAAAATATATTGGAATTTATACCTGATGCATTGCCTATGACCTTGCCAAAATCAGTGCCGCTGTTAGTCTTGGGCATTGTATTAATCATAACTGCTACCACAACTTTTTATACTATCCCTGCTGAGTCTGAAGGTATCGTATTACGCTTTGGTCAATATTTTGAGAAAGTGCCATCAGGATTACATGCTAAATTGCCTTTTGGGGTGGATAGTGTTTACGAAGTGCCTACCCAGCGCCAGCAAAAATTGGAATTCGGTTTTTTTACTCCCGGATTTACAAATACAGATCAAGTGGGTGATGACCCAAAGTTGGAAAAATCCATGGTCACTGGAGATCTAAACGCTGCTTTAGTTGAATGGATAGTGCAATACCGGATTACCGATCCAGAAAAATATTTGTTTGATGTTCGCGATCCAGCGCAAACACTAAGGGATTTGTCTGAGGCGGTAATGCGAGAGGTGGTGGGTGATCGCACCGTCGATGAAATCATTACCATCGGTCGACAAGAAATTGAAGAAACTGTATTACTGCGAACACGTGAGCTGGCAGAGCGTTATCAGCTGGGTGTTTCTATTAATCAAGTGCAATTAAAAAATGTTAATCCCCCTGAGCCGGTTCAACCGTCGTTTAATGAAGTTAATCGTGCGCAACAAGATCGGGAAAATGCTATTAATTTGGCAAATGGTGAGTATAACAAGGCGGTACCAAGGGTGCGAGGAGAAGCCGATCAAAAAATTCGCGCTGCTGAAGGATATCGGTTTAAACGCGTAAATGAAGCAGAAGGCGATGTAAGTGCCTTTAATCAGGTCTTTACAGAATATCTAAAAGCCCCCGATGTTACTCGATCTCGTATTTATTTTGAAACCTTGGGCGAAGTATTGCCACAGGCCAGACAGCAAGTTATTGTAGATGATTCAGTGCAGCAAATAATGCCTATGTTACCTTTCAATGCCAAGGTGTTTGGAGAAACGAAATGAGCTTATTTAGCAAACTGGGTATATTTTTAATCGGATTAGCCATTTTATTCACTTTGTCAGCCTTTACAGTTAATCAAACTGAACAAGTCATTCTTACTCAATTTGGCAGCCCGGTGGGTAATCCCATTACCCGGCCCGGTTTGCATTTTAAACTGCCATTTATCCAGCAGGTACATAGTTTCGATAAGCGTTATTTGGCTTGGGATGGCCCAATAGTCGAAATGTCCACTAAAGATAAAACCTATGTGCAGGTCGATACTTTTGCGCGTTGGCGCATTACCGATCCCTTGCGTTATTATCTGCGCTTACGGGATGAGCGAAGTGCGCAGTCGCGACTGGAAGATATTTTAGGTAGTGAAACTAGAACTGCCATAGCCCGTCATGAACTGATAGAAGTGGTGCGCTCAGATAAAGACCGCGCACCCTTGCGCGATGATGCTTTACAAGCCATTAATGGTGAAGGAACCTTGGGAATGCTTCGGCCAATTAGTGTGGGTCGTGCCGCAATTGAAAAAGATGTCATTGAAGCGGCAATACCAAAGTTGGCCGAATTTGGTGTGGAGCTGCTAGATGTTCGTTTTAAACGCATCAATTATAATCAACAGGTATTAGATAGAATCTATCAACGCATGATCAGTGAGCGCTTGCAAATTGCACAACGTTTTCGATCCGAAGGTGAGGGTGAAGCTGCGCGTATTAATGGTAATAAAGAGCGAGATATTAATCAGATCCAATCTGCTGCTTATAAGCAAGTACAGGAAATTCAGGGTGAAGCGGATGCAAAAGCCACCGAAATTTATGCAAAAGCCTATGCTCAAAGGCCTGAAGCCGCAGAGTTTTATAAATTCTTAAAGAGTATGGAAACCTACCATAAAGTTATCAATACCGATACCACTTTAGTGTTATCGACCAATAGTGAGTTATTTAGCCTGTTGAGGCGAGTTGAGCAAAAAGGTCGTTGAGGCTAAGTGGCTTAAGTAAATAGTTAGTCATATTGAGAAAGATGGCATACGGATCAAAATTCGGCCAACGTTAAATTCTATAATGCAAATTACGGTGTTTGAGTAAAGCTGTTAGAATAGTGGTTTTTTCCTGTATTAATGTCCACACTCCATGAAAAAAATACTGGTTTCCGATAAACTTGCTGAAGATGGCATTAATTTTTTGAATGAGCAAGAGGATTTGCAAATTCATATCCAAACCGGTTTAAATGAAGCAGAATTGTGCGATATTATTGCTGATTTTGATGCCTTACTGATACGTAGCGATACGCAGGTTACGGCCAAGGTTTTAAGTGCTGCTAAAAATCTTAAGGTAGTCGGGCGCGCAGGTATTGGTGTGGATAATGTGGATTTGAATGCCGCCATGGAATTGGGCGTCATTGTCATGAATACGCCGGATGCTAATGCTACCACCACCGCCGAACTTGCCTTGGCACATATTTTTTCTTTAAGTAGAAATTTGCCTGCAGCTAATCACTCTGTCAAAACGGGTAAATGGGAGCGCTCCAAATTAATGGGAGCTGAAATTACTCACAAAACTTTGGCAATATTAGGTTTTGGTACCATAGGTCGTATTGTCGCTCAACGTGGTAATGGTTTAGGTATGCGTGTGATAGCCTATGATCCGTTTGTTGCGCCTGATGTGTTTGCAGAATACGGCGCAGAAATGGTGGATTTTGATACTTTACTGAAACAGGCTGATTATTTGACGCTACACTGCCCCTTGTTAGAAAAAACTCGGCACATTATTGGTGTAGCGCAATTGGCCAAGATGAAAAGATCAGCCCGATTGATCAACTGTGCTCGCGGAGGTTTGGTGGATGAAGCTGCACTTTATACTGCATT
The DNA here is from genome assembly GCF_039904985.1 of Methylomonas sp. AM2-LC. Taxonomy (NCBI): domain Bacteria; kingdom Pseudomonadati; phylum Pseudomonadota; class Gammaproteobacteria; order Methylococcales; family Methylococcaceae; genus Methylomonas; species Methylomonas sp. AM2-LC. The sequence continues at coordinate 4,208,166 of NZ_CP157005.1, read as the reverse complement.
AATTGAAAAACGCATCGCAGGTGCGGCATTAGATGTTTATGAAGAAGAGCCACCCCAAGGTTCTCCCTTGCTTGGATTGGATAATATCGTGTTTACTCCGCATCTAGGTGCATCTACTAATGAAGCTCAAGTCGCAGTAAGCGTGGAGATTGCTCGGCAAGTGGTTAAGTATTTACAGACTGGTGAAGCGATTAATGCGCTGAATTTACCTCGGTTGTCGGCTGAAGAACTCAAAAATGCCCAACCCTTTATGCATCTTGCTAATATTCTTGGCAAAGTGCTGATGAGTTTGATCGATCACCCCATTGATAAATTGGAAGTTGCTGTTTTTGGCCAAGCCGCACAAGTTAAAATCAGACCGGTTTCCACTGAAGCGTTAGTAGGGTTACTTGCCGGACAGTTTTCAACCCCTGTCAATCGGGTAAATGTTGAGAATATTGCCAAACGTCAAGGAATCCGGCTGATAGAATCACAAACTGAGTTGTCAGAAGGTTATCAATCTTTAATCAAGATTACTGGATATGCTAAGGATAAGGCGGTTTCTCTGGCGGGAACTTTGTTGGGTGCTAAACACCCGCGCTTAGTGAGTATTAATCATTATGAAATTGAAGTGGTGCCGGAAGGCGTTCTGTTGATTACTCACCATGACGATAGGCCAGGTGTTATCGCTGCAATCAGTTCTATATTGGGATCATCAAATATTAATATTACGCGCATGCAAGTCAGTATTGCTGATCAAGAGCAATCAGCCATGATGGTTATCGGTGTTTCAAATCCTTTAACCGAGCAACTTTTGCAAGTATTGCTTGATGTTCCAGCAGTTCACACCGTAAGGCAGATTGAGTTATGAGTTTTGATGTAATCTGTTTCGATTGTGATAGTACCTTAAGTAAAATAGAAGGTATAGATGAGCTTGCGCGGCGCAAAGGATTGTTTGCTGAAGTTGCCGCATTGACCGATGCTGCAATGAACGGTGAGCTGGCATTGGAAGCTGTTTATGCCAAGCGACTTGAATTGATTAAACCCAATGTAGCCGATATTGGCTGGTTGGCAGAAGTTTATATCAGCGAGATGGTAGAGGGTGTCAGCAAAACCATTAGCACTTTACAGAAAAATCATAAGACTATACATATCATTAGTGGCGGTTTGCGCCAGGCGATTTTGCCTTTAGCCGCCTATTTGAATATTCCAGAAGAGTGTGTGCATGCTGTGGAGGTAGTGTTTGGCAATGATGGCGAATATCAAGATTTCGCGCGTCATTCACCACTGGCTGTCAGTGGAGGTAAAGCCCGCGTTTGTCGAAAAATTCGTTTGACCCAGGCAAATTTAGTGATGGTGGGGGATGGACAGACTGATTTGGAAGCTAAGCTGGCAGGGGTTTATATGATAGGTTTTGGCGGAGTACTACAAAGACAAATTGTGCAGGAGCAGGCGGATTGTTATATTAGTAATCCAAGTTTAGAAGCCATTTTGCCATACGTGTTGTAGCTTAAGCTCGAAACGCCAACGGTGAAATGATAAAATCTGATTATCTAATTAGCCTAAAAATAATGTAGCTACTCACCCCCCTTTTTTTAATACACAAAATAGCTGATAACTTTTGCTTTTGGTGTCGAGGTTGCAGGTTAATGTGTTGACAGTATGGACGTATTCACGGCGTCTTCTGTCTGCACACCACATCAAAAGCGTAATAGCTGAGCAAAGGGGTGAGTACCTCAAAATAATAATCTTTGCGCTAAATAGTGATAGATCTGATACAAATTTTCGACAATGAATACCAGTTTTAGAGAGAAATAATGGCAGGGCATAGTAAGTGGGCTAATATTAAGCATCGTAAAGGTGCTCAGGATGCAAAACGTGGCAAAATTTTTACAAAACTGATTAGGGAAATCAGTGTTGCAGCAAAAGGTTCAGGGGGCGGTGACCCGGCCAAGAATCCAAGTTTGCGTTCTGCCATAGATAAAGCATTGGGTGCTAATATGCGTAGGGATACCATAGACAACACTATCAAAAAAGCCATAGGCGCTGTGGATGGAATTGTTTATGAAGAAGTACGTTATGAGGGATATGGGCCAGGGGGTACGGCCGTTATGGTCGAGTGTTTAACTGATAATCGTAACCGAACTGTCGGTGATGTGCGTCATGCTTTTTCCAAGCATAATGGCAATTTAGGTACGGATGGTTCAGTGGCGTATCTATTTCGTAAGATGGGTATTATTAGTTATTTGAGTCAGGTTGATGAAGAGGCTATTATGGAAGCAGCCATGGAGGCTGGTGCTGAGGATGTGATTAGTAATGATGACGACTCTATTGATGTGATAACGACGCCCGAAGATTATCTGCAGGTTAAAGAATCATTGGTTGCTGCTGGGTTTATACCGGATAATGCCCAAATTACCATGAATGCTGAAACAAAAACTGTACTAGATGCAGACACCGCAGAGAAAATGCTGAAACTGATTGATAGATTAGAAGATTTAGATGATGTGCAAGATGTTTATTCAAATGCCGATATTAGTGATGAAATAATGGCTAATATTGATGTTGGCTAAATCCAGTTAAACAACCTGTTTATAATAGACTATTGATTAGAATTCTAGGCATAGACCCCGGTTCACGCATTACCGGATATGGCGTGGTTGAATCCAGCTCACAAGGACTGCGCTATATAGCCAGCGGTTGTATTAGGATACAAGCCGTTGATTTCCCTCAGCGCCTCAAGCAAATTTTTGATGGAGTGAGTGAAATAATTTCACTATATAAACCTCAACAAATGGCTATTGAGCAAGTCTTTATGCATAAAAATGCGGATTCGGCTTTAAAGCTAGGGCAGGCAAGGGGAGCTGCCATCTGTGCGGGTACGCATCAAGACTTACCCGTTTTTGAATATGCAGCCAGACAAGTCAAGCAAACTTTGGTTGGTAAAGGCAGCGCCGAAAAGCAACAAGTCCAGTATATGGTTAAAATCTTGTTAGGTATTCAGGGCAATATGCAAATTGATGCAAGCGATGCCTTAGCTATCAGTTTATGCCATGCTCGGCATTTGGATATAGTAGGTCGTATGCAGAAGGCCGCAGTATGATTGGTTTTTTACGGGGTAAATTGGAGCAAAAGTCCCCACCGCAATTAGTACTGGATATTCAGGGTGTTGGTTATGAAGTAGAAGCGCCGATGAGTACTTTTTATACTTTGCCTGCTTTGGGCGAAGTAGTCAAATTGTATACACATCTTGTTATCAGGGAAGATGCTCATATTTTATTTGGCTTTGCCAGCGAAACCGAAAGACTACTGTTCAGAACTTTAATCAAAGTGAATGGTGTAGGTCCCAAGCTGGCATTAACTATTTTATCAGGGCAAAGTGTCGCTGAGTTTTATCGCTGCGTTGCCGATAATGATGTAAAAGCCTTGGTACGTTTACCCGGTGTTGGTCAGAAAACAGCAGAGCGATTACTGGTCGAAATGCGTGGACGCTTGCCAGAGTTAAATGATACCTCGTTCCCTGCTTCGGTGAATTTATCGCCCAGTATGATAGTCAATAGTCCTAAACAGGAAGCGATAACCGCGCTATGTGCATTAGGGTATAAAAATCAAGATGCCGTGCGTATGGTGCAAAGTATTGATACCATAGATAAAAGCTGTGAAGATATTATTCGCTTAGCTTTGCGTGGTGCCCTAAAATGATAGAAAGTGATCGTTTAATTACATCACAAGGTAATAATGATGAAGAACGTCAAGATCGTGCTATACGACCAAAAAGTTTAAAAGACTATGTAGGTCAGAATGAGTTACGACAGCAGATGGAGATTTTCATTCAAGCGGCTGTTTCACGTTCAGAAGCTCTGGATCATGTGCTCATTTTTGGTCCACCGGGTTTGGGTAAAACCACGCTGGCAAATATTGTTGCAATGGAGATGAATGTCAATATCCGGCAGACATCAGGGCCAGTGTTGGATAAAGCAGGCGACTTGGCTGCTTTGTTGACCAATTTGCAAGCTCACGACGTATTATTCATTGATGAAATTCATAGGCTCAGTCCGGCGGTGGAAGAAGTCTTGTATCCCGCTATGGAAGACTATCAAATTGATATTATAATAGGCGAGGGTCCAGCGGCTCGTTCCATTAAACTGGATTTGCCGCCCTTTACGTTAATAGGTGCAACTACCCGCGCCGGCTTACTGACTTCACCATTACGAGATCGCTTTGGAATTGTACAAAGACTGGAGTTTTACAGCACTGCAGAGCTGGCAAGTATTGTTAGACGTTCTGCCAAAATGCTAGGTATTTCAATGGATGATGCTGGTTCGGACGAAATTGCCTGTCGTTCACGTGGTACGCCTAGAATAGCCAATCGTCTATTGCGCAGAGTGCGAGATTTTGCAGAAGTTAAATCCGATGGTGTTGTAACTCGTGATATTGCCAATCAAGCCCTTGCAATGTTGAAAATAGATCAACAGGGTTTTGATACTCTGGATCGTAAATTAATGCTGGCTATGATCGAAAATTTTCAAGGCGGCCCGGTAGGTTTAGATACCCTTGCAGCTGTTATTAGTGAAGAACGCGGTACCGTTGAAGATGTTTTGGAGCCTTACTTATTACAACAAGGTTTTATTATGCGTACCCCAAGAGGTCGAATACTCACGCATAAAGCCTATAGTCATTTTGGATTACAACCGCCCCAGCCAGCACCTGGAATTGACGATATTTTTAGTTTATGAATAACTTATTAATTCGGAGCGCTTGGCTTTTAGGATTTTGGCATCGGATGGCGTTGCAACTCGCTAAATTTTTGCAGTTCAGCTTAATAGGGTGGCCTAACAGCAAAAAACTCTTTGTTGGGTATACAGATAGCAGATGTACTAGCAACATCCATAGGTTAGATGTTTAGATGAAGGAATTTAGCTGGCCAGTTAGAGTCTACTATGAAGACACCGATGCAGGTGGTGTGGTATTTTATGCGAATTATTTGAAATATTTTGAACGTGCCCGTACCGAAATGCTGCGCAATTTAGGGTTTGAACAAGATTTCTTATTGGCAGAACACAATGTTATCTTTGTGGTACGGTCAGTAAACGTTGATTATTTAAAACCTGCCCGCTTTAATGAACAGTTGGATGTCAGTGCCAAAGTGATTGAATATCAGAAAACCAACCTTACTTTTGAACAACAGGTTAGTTGTCAACAACAACTTTTGTGTCGCGGCGTTATCCGGATAGTCTGTCTTGATGCGCAAAAAATGAAACCTAAATTAATCCCTCTTGCAATACTGGAAAAATTAACCTAATGAATACCGATTTATCCATTTTCCATCTGGTTCAAGAAGCCAGTATAGTCGTTCAAGTTGTTATGTTTATATTGTTATCAGCTTCAATAGCCTCTTGGACGTTTATATTTACCAAACGTAGAGAACTTAAGCAAGCCATTGGTATAACCGATGATTTTGAAGATGAGTTTTGGTCAGGTGTCGGATTGAACGAACTGTACAAAAAAATGTCCAGTGATCGTTTCGAGCCAGAAGGTATCGAAAAAATATTTTTGGCTGGTTATCGGGAATTCGCCAGAATGCGTCAAAAAGGCGATGTAGAGCCTATGGTTCAAGTGGAAAGTGCGCAACGCGCTATGCGCATTGAGCTTGCAAGGGAATTAGACCGTCTGGATGAAACGCTGCCCTTTTTAGCCACCGTTGGTTCAACCAGTCCATACATTGGTTTATTTGGAACTGTTTGGGGAATTATGAATTCGTTTCGGGCGCTGGGAGAGATTAAGAATGCGACATTGGCAAACGTTGCGCCAGGCATATCTGAGGCATTGATTGCTACAGCCATCGGATTGTTTGCCGCTATTCCTGCTGTAATCGCCTACAATCGTTTTTCAACCCGTCTGGATAGATTGGCGGGTCGTTACGAATTGTTTATTGATGAGTTTGTGGTTTTACTCCAAAGACAGGCGCACGGCAAATGAATGTAGGTGGCAGAGGTCGGCATTCGCGTAAACGCCGCGCACCCATGTCGGAAATTAACGTTGTTCCTTATATTGACGTTACTTTCGTATTATTGATGATATTTATGATTACTGCGCCACTGGTACAAACCGGGGTGGATGTGGATTTGCCGCAGGCTGATGCAAAAACGGTAGAACCCAATGATACCCCCCCTGTAATTGTGTCAATTAAAAAAGATGGGTCATTTTATATAGACATAGGCGAACGGCAGGACGAACCAGTAGCTGAAGATGTTTTGTATACACGTGTTGCAGCCGTTTTAAAAAATAATCCCAAAGCACTGGTTTACGTGCGCGGTGATCATGCGGTGGAATACGGAAAAATTGTGACTGTGATGGCAAAACTGACTGCGGCGGGGCTTCCCAAAGTAGGTTTGATGACTACGCCTCCTCCAGAGAAATAATATCGATACTCTAAGCATGCAAAAATTTGCACCTTCTTTTGCACTGGCTCTAGCCTTACACATTGTGCTGGTACTGCTATTTAGTTTTAGTTTTGAACCAGATGTGAATATTGCTACGCCGCAAGAAATTCCTGAAATCATAGAAGCAACGGTTTTGGATGATAGCCAGATTCAGGCTGAAGCACATCGATTGCAGGCTGATGCTAAAAAACAGGAATTAGCTGAGCAGAAACATCAAGAACAACTGGAAAATGCGCGTAGATCAGAAGAGCAGTTGTTGCAACAAACTAAAATCAAACAGCAACAGGAACAACAAAAAGCTTTAGAAACAATAGAAAAACAAAAGCAAGCAGAAATTGCAGCGCAGAAACAGCTGGAAAAACAACAGAAACAAGAAGAGTCAGAGCGTCAAGCTAAGCAGCAAGAATTAGTGAAGCAGGCTGAGAAAGCCAAAATTGAAAAGCAGCAGCAAGCAGAAGAAGCCGCCGCGGCTAAAGCCAAACTTGAAATTGAAAAGCAAAAACTTGCAGAACAAGCCGCAGCAAAAGCCGAAAAGGATAAGCAAAAACAAGCTGATGATGCTATGGCCAAAGCCAAAGCTGAAAAAGAGAAACAAGTAGCCGAACTGGCCGCTAAAGCCAAGGCAGAAAAAGACAGGCAACAAGCTGCTGAAAAAGCAGCAAAAGAAAAGGAAATTGCCGATGCAGCTGCCAAAGCCAAGGCGGAAAAGGATAAGCAATTAGCTGCCGATAAAGCCGAAAAAGAAAAACAAGCTGCTGACGTAGCTGCCAAGGCTAAGGCAGAAAAAGACAAGCAACTGGCTGCCGAAAAAGCAGAAAAGGAAAAACAAGCTGCTGAAGTGGCAGCCAAGGCTAAGGCAGAAAAAGATAAGCAACTGGCTGCTGAAAAAGCCGAAAAGGAAAAACAGGCTGCTGAAGCGGCTGCCAAGGCTAAAGCAGAAAAAGATAAACAACTAGCTGCTGAAAAAGCCGAAAAAGAAAAACAGGCGGCTGAAGCGTCAGCCAAAGCCAAAGCTGAAAAAGAAAAACAAGCAGCTGAGGCGGCAGCGGCCCAGGCCGCAGCTCAAGCAGCTGCACAAGCTGCCGCTGCGCAAGCACAGGCAGATCAACAAGCTATAGTATCAGCCACTGCTGCCATCAATAGAAAGGTAACCAATGCCTGGACCCGACCAATTAGTGCAAGTCAAGGCTTAAAATGTACAATTCAGGTAAAATTGCTAGCCAGTGGTGATGTGATGGATGCCGTGGTAGTAAGTAGCAGTGGCGATGATATATTTGATCGCTCTGCAGAAAATGCGGTCAGAAAGGCTTCTCCATTACCTGTACCGCAGGATAGAAATTTGTTTAACCAGAATTTTAGAGTTTTTACCTTTATATTTAAACCGGAATAATCGAGAGCGGAAATAGTAGAATGATTTTAGCAAGCAAAATAGTACTGGTGGCCTTTATGGCCTTATGCTTTTCGGTGACTCATGCAGCCGGGTTGACGATAGAAATTACCAAAGGTTCACAGACTGCGGTACCCATTGCTATCGTGCCTTTTGCTCAGCAAGGCTCGATTGGTAATTTGAAAATTTCCGATATTATCGATTCCGACTTGGCAGGTAGTGGTTTCTTTAAAGTACTGGCTGAGGAAGACATGCTGACTAAGCCCAGCACTCCTGAACGTATCGAATTCAAAGACTGGCAGGTGCTCGGTCAAGATTATATGGTGATTGGTCAGGTAGTCGGTAACGGTGGCAGTTTTAATATTGAGTTCCATTTATTTAATGTTCATAATGGCCAATTGTTGACGGGGTATCGGTTAACGGTGGGAGCCAATGAATTACGTCGTGCCGCGCACCATATTAGCGATCTGATTTACGAAAAATTAACCGGACGCAAGGGTGCTTTTAATACGCGCATTGCCTATGTTACGACATCGTTAAAAGCCAATGGCAAGCAATATATGCTGCAAATTGCGGACGCGGATGGTTTCAATCCCAGAACCATTGCTGAATCGCCTGAGCCTATTATGGCTCCCGCTTGGTCACCGGACGGTTCGAAAATTGCTTATGTGTCTTTTCATACCAAACGTTCGGAAATATATGTGCAAACTCTGGCCAATGGACAGCGCGAAAGCGTTTCGTCCTTTCACGGCATAAACGGTGCCCCTTCATTTTCACCGGATGGAGGTAGTTTAGCGTTGACATTGTCTAAAGATGGTAGTCCGGATATTTATGTATTGAATCTTGCTAGTCGTAATTTGAGCCGTTTAACCACCAGTATGGCTATCGATACTGAACCTAGTTGGTCTGCTGATGGAAGCTCCATTGTGTATACCTCTGATCAGGGTGGTAAACCACAATTGTATTTGATACCCAGTTCTGGCGGCAAATCAACACGGATGACTTTTCAGGGCGACTATAATGCGCGTGGCCGGTTTTCTGCTGATGGCAAAAGCTTGGCTATGGTTACTGGCAATGGCGGTAGTTACCGGATAGCGGTGATGGATATGGCTTCACGTACAGTTAATGTCTTGACTGATGGAAACCTTGATGACGCGCCCAGTTTTGCACCCAATGGAAGTATGGTGCTTTATTCGGCGAATAGAGGCGGGCGATCCGTATTGTCGGTTGTGTCTACGGATGGCGCCATGCAGCAAAAATTGGCTTTTGAAAGTGGCGAAGTACGTGAGCCTGCTTGGGGGCCTTGAAAATTAGGGCAAACTGTTTATAAAAAATCTTAATCTCTGGAGAATAAAACACATGAAATTTAAACATATTAATATGCTGGGTTTGGCAATGGCTGCTGTATTAGTAGTGGGTTGTGGATCAGATGAAGCCGATACTGCTACAACTGACGCTACACTAGGTACGGATGCGTCGACTAGTGGTATCAATGACGGTTCATTATCGGGCAGTCAATTTGGTTCAGGCAACAACTCAGCGTCACGTTTGGGACCTGAATTTAGCGATCCGAATAATCCATTGTCTAAACAAACCATCTATTTTGAACTTGATAGCAGTCAGGTTAAACAGGAGTATGTGCCGGTCGTTGCTGCTCACGCCAACTATTTGGCTTCTCATCCCAGCCAACGTGTAATTCTGGCCGGTAATGCGGATGAAAGAGGCTCTAGCGAATACAATATCGCTTTGGGTGAGCAACGTGCCAAAGCCGTAGAAAGAATGATGAGAACACAAGGCGTAAACGCTTCACAATTGGAAATAGTGAGTTATGGTGAAGAAAAACCTGCTGTAGCAGGTCATAACGAATCTGCATGGTCAATGAATCGTCGCGTAGAGGTAGGTTATCAATGAGGTTAAATGCACTTCTGATGCTGAGTCTCGGACTTGGGCTTTTTGCCCAAGCTCAGGCACAGCCAGTTGATAACAGTGCTTACCCGGTCGGCGGCATGCAAGTTAATGCGCCCGCTTCCAGTGAGCTTTACGAAGTGTTAAGCCGGGTAGAGCAACTGCAGTCAGAAGTGCAGCAATTAAGAGGGGTAGTTGAAGAGCAATCGCAAACTATCGCTGATTTGCAACGTAAACAGAGCAATATGTATTCTGATTTGGATGGACGTGTTCAGGCATTAACGCCAGTCACATCTGCACCGCCTGTTCCGGTCGCACAGGCGCCTACACCAGCAGCCACTGTTTCGCAACCCGCTACAGCGACTGCTGTACCTGCTGCTGCGGCTGCGACATCCGTGGCTCCAGCCGCCGCTGTTCCTGCAGTGACAAATACAGTTCCTGTTACGGCAAGCCCAACATCGGCAAAAGGTAATGAAAAAGAACGCTATCAAGTGGCTTATGATACCTTGCGCAACGGACATAATGAGCAAGCTGTTAAAATGTTTGAAGCCTTTCTAGTAGATTTTCCGGCAGGTGAATTTGCTGATAATGCCCAATATTGGTTAGGTGAGGCCTATAAAATCAATCGTGAATTGGACAAAGCACGTGCGGCATTTAATAAGCTGATTAGCCAATATCCAAATAGCTCAAAAGTACCTGATGCCTTATTGAAAATCGGCTATATAGAATCCGATCTGCAAAATAATGCCAAGGCACGCGATTATCTGACTCGCGTAACCAACAGTTATCCGGGAACAACAGCCGCAAATCTGGCTGCGAAAAAACTGGCGCAAATGGCGCAATGATGGTTTGAATGGAAGCCGCTTTACGAATTACCGAAATCTTTTATTCATTACAAGGGGAAAGCAATACGGTGGGTATCCCCACTGTCTTTATTCGATTGACAGGATGCCCTTTGCGTTGTAGCTATTGTGATACCGCCTACGCTTTTACGGGGGGTGAAAAACTGGCTTTCGAAGACATACTTTCTCAAGTACAAATCTATAACACCCGCTACGTTACTGTGACGGGTGGTGAGCCGCTGGCGCAACCCGCTTGCAATGCATTGATGCTGGATTTGCTAGCTAAAGGCTATCATGTTTCGTTAGAAACCAGTGGTGCGCTTGATGTAAGTGGTGTTGATCCGCGCGTGGTAAAAGTCATGGATTTAAAAACACCTAGTTCTGGCGAGATGCATCGCAATCGCTTAGAGAATATTCAATACTTGCATAAGAGCGATCAGGTTAAATTTGTTATTGCAGACGAAGCTGATTATCAATGGTCAAAACAGCAGCTCGAAACTTTCCAGTTAGTGGAGTGTTGTCAGGTATTGTTTTCACCGGTGATGGGTAAAATGCCTGCTATGGAATTAGCTGACAGAATATTGGCCGATCAATTGCCAGTGCGTTTTCAGATACAATTACATAAATATCTTTGGAATGATGAACGCGGAAAATAAACCTAAATCAGCAATTATTTTACTTTCGGGTGGACTGGATTCTATTACCGTACTTGCCTTGGCAAAGCAGCAAGGTTTTGCCTGTTACGCTTTAAGCTTTGATTACGGTCAACGCCATAATGCTGAATTGCAAGCTGCTAAACAGATTGCAGAACATTATCAGGTGATTGAGCATAAAGTGATCCAACTTAATTTGGATAATATCGGTGGCTCGGCATTAACTGACAGCCGTATTGAAGTACCAAAATTGCCGCAACAGGGAATTCCTGTTACCTATGTTCCCGCCCGAAATACCATATTTTTGGCTTATGCATTGGCCTGGGCAGAGGTGTTGAGCGTTCAGCATGTGTTTATTGGTGTAAACGCAGTTGATTTTTCCGGCTATCCAGATTGTCGACCTGAATTTATCGATGCTTTTCAAAATTTAGCTAATCTAGCGACTAAAGTTGGAGTTGAAGGCACACGAATCCAGATTCACGCTCCACTGATCAAATTTAGCAAAGCTGATATTATCCAAAAAGGCTTGGATCTGAAAGTTGATTATAGTCAGACTGTATCCTGTTATGCCTCTGATCCGTTGGGTAGAGCCTGTGGAGTTTGTGATGCTTGTCGCTTAAGAGCGGATGGATTCAAACAACTAGCCATTGTCGATCCTACTCGATATCAAATAGAGTTCGTTAGCCAGTAAACAATTTCTGACTAAGTTTACTGCAGCGTAATGCTTTGTCAGCTATGCTTAACACTGTTTTATCAGCACTTTGGCAGGCCGAACGAGGATGACCAGTATGTATGTAACCCAAACTAAATCACAGTTTGTAGCGGTAGCGTCAATTGCTGCCGAATTAAGTGCAGTCATGGAGGTAGCCAAAGAAATTTCTTTGGCAGCCGCAAATGCCAAGGCTATCGCTTTTAGGGCGGGTGAAAAAGCCAAAGGATTTCAACCCATCACTGATTTTATTAATGATCTGGCCAAAGAAACAATTGCGCTGGTCAATAAAATCAATGCACATGCCATGTTACTTTATCGGCTAACGGTAAGTGAGCAACGCATGACAGAAGCCAGTGAACACTTTGACAGAATAACAGTATTGGCAAAAGGAGCAACCTTTGCTGGCTCGCTTGAAATACCTTTAAAAAAGGTACAATTACAAAAGCAAGCTAGTCGACGTGAATTTGAAAAACATGTGGCCGAATTACTTGAGGAACTTTCTGAAGTGATGCATCCGGCTAGAGCTGCTCGCGTTATTGCGGCTAATTCTCGAATTGAAGCTTCACAGGCAGGCGAATATTTACAAAGTCTGCAAGCTGTTGCCGAAAGTGTGGATCACGCTGCACAAATCATTCATGTCAAAGTCAATCGTTGTCGGAGCGCTTTAAGTCTAATTACCACTGATGGCTAGTGCATCATTCATAAAAATAAAAAGAGGCAGAAGCCATGAAAATGACCAAAATTTACGAAGGATCGTACCAGTGGATCATGTATGGTCGCGACCCAAACAAACCTGATAAAATTATAGATACCAATCAATATTTAGTCAGAACAGCAAAGCGTTGTTTGTTGATTGATCCTGGTGGTGTTGAATTATTTGCGCCCATGCTGGCTGCTGTATTGCATCATGCCCCAGTTGACGAAATTACCGATTTATTTGCATCGCATCAGGATCCAGATATTATTTCCTCGCTAGGGTTGTGGGATCAGGCTTTGCCGCATGCCCGATTACATGCTTCAGCCTTATGGGAAGGTTTTTTACGACATTTCGGTTGCGACTCTATCGAATATGTGGCCATTCCAGATAATGGTGGCGTGATAAGTCTGGATAGTGTGGAATTGCAAATTATTCCTGCACATTATTTACATTCATCGGCCAATTTTAATATTTACGATCCGCATGCGAAAATATTATTCTCCGGTGATATTGGTGCTGCTTTGGAAGCACCCGGAGCGCCTGTGTTTGTCGAAAATTTCGAGAATCATATAGAAAAAATGCGCTTTTTCCACCAACGCTGGATGCCATCCAATCAAGCTAAACGTGTCTGGATAGAAAAAGTTAGGCGACTGGATGTTGATATTATTGCTCCACAGCATGGTCGAATGTTTAAGGGTGACGATGTTAAACGCTTTTTAGACTGGTTTGAAGCCTTGCAAGTGGGAATTGCCGTATAAAAACAGCATCTCAGAGAGAATAGGGTTTATAATTACGCAATGTTACCCCTTGTAAAACAGGGGGTTTTTGTTAGAAAGTTTTGGAGTAATCTACAAAAGCATGGCGCAAAAACTTTATATACAGACTAATGGCTGTCAAATGAACGAATACGATTCCGATAAAATGCGGGATGTATTGCAAGCTTCACATGGTATGGAATTGACAGAATTTCCTGAACTTGCCGATGTATTGCTTTTAAATACGTGTTCGATTCGTGAAAAAGCGCAGGAAAAAGTATTTTCGGCCATAGGTCGCTGGAAAAAAATCAAAGACAAACGCCCCGATGTCATTATTGGTGTGGGCGGCTGTGTGGCAAGTCAGGAGGGGGCAGCGTTACAGAAGCGTGCGCCATATGTTGACATTGTTTTTGGTCCGCAAACCCTGCATCGCTTACCCGAACTATTAAATCAGGCCCGAAAAGGTCAGCAACATGTTGTGGATATTTCTTTTCCAGAAATTGAAAAATTCGATGCCTTGCCAGCTCCACGTGCCGAAGGTCCAAAAGCTTATGTATCGGTAATGGAAGGCTGTAGCAAGTATTGTACTTATTGCGTAGTACCTTATACCCGTGGTGAAGAAGTCAGTCGGCCACTCAATGATGTGATTGCTGAAATTACCACGCTTGCCGAGCAAGGTGTACGCGAAATCAATCTGCTAGGCCAAAACGTTAACGCCTATCGGGGAGAAACCGCTGACGGTGAAATCGCTAGTTTTGCTTTGCTTTTACATTACGTAGCGGCTGTAGACGGTATAGATCGTATTCGCTTTACTACCTCACATCCATTGGAATTTACCGACGATATTATTGAAGCATTTGCGGAAATTCCAGAATTGGTCAATCATTTACATTTGCCGGTACAAAGCGGCAGTAACCGCATATTGGCGGAGATGAAACGCGGACACAAACGCGAGGATTATTTAGAAATTATCCGTAAAATGAAAGCAGTGCGTCCAGGGATTAGTTTGTCGTCAGACTTTATTATTGGCTTTCCAGGTGAAACAGAGCAAGATTTTGCTGATACTATGGATTTAATAGAAACAGTCGGTTTCGATTTTTCTTATAGTTTTATCTTTAGTCCCAGACCAGGTACTCCTGCCGCCAATTATATTGACGAAGTCAGTATTGCCACTAAAGAACAGCGCTTACAAATACTTAAAGAGCGCTTAAATGATATGACGATGGCTTTTTCTGATGCCATGATTGGTACGGTTCAATCGGTGTTGGTAGAAGGAGCCTCTAAAAAGAATCCTTTACACTTAACCGGGCGTACTGAAAATAATCGGGTAATCAATTTTGCCGCACATCCGCGTTTAATCGGACAGTTTGTTGATGTCTTAGTGACAGAAGCTTTACCTAATTCCCTGCGTGGACGCGTAGTGGAAACTTCTATCGAAAAAATTACGCAAATAGCCTAAGCCTAGTGTTGAATACTTCAAGTTTATCCCAGGAAATTACCTTACTCCCCGCTGATAATCAGCGCTTATCGAATGTCTGCGGGGAATTAGACAAACATTTACGGCAAATTGAGCAACGTTTGCAAGTAGAAATTGCTAATCGTAGTAACCATTTTCAGGTGACGGGTGTGGATGCTGCCGTTAAAGCCGCTTGCGCTGTGATGCAGAAACTTTTCGACATGGCCGAAAATGAAGAGATTACTCCGGAGCAAGTGCATTTAAGTCTACAAGATGCCAGTATTGACCAGTTAGTTTCTGGAACTGCCTGGCATAACCATCCGGCGGTAAGTATTAAAACCAAACGGGGTGTTATTAAAGGTCGAGGGCAAAATCAGCAGGACTATCTACGCAAAATTTTATCGCATGATATCAATTTTGGTGTGGGACCGGCTGGTACAGGTAAAACCTTTTTGGCTGTCGCCTGTGCAGTAGAAGCCTTGCAAAATGAAACAGTGCGTCGCATAATTCTAGTACGACCTGCGGTGGAAGCAGGAGAGAAGCTGGGGTTTTTGCCCGGTGATATGGCACAAAAAGTCGATCCCTATTTGCGACCCTTGTACGATGCACTCTACGATATGTTAGGCTTTGAACGAGTTGAAAAACTACTGGAAAAAAATATCATTGAAGTCGCCCCTTTAGCCTTTATGCGCGGCAGAACCTTGAACGATTCATTTATTATTCTGGACGAAGCACAAAATACCACCACCGAACAGATCAAAATGTTTCTGACGCGGGTTGGGTTTGGTTCCACTACCGTTGTGACGGGCGATGTTACCCAAATCGATTTGCCCAGCGAAAAAATGTCGGGTTTGAAACATGTGCTAAAAGTATTAAAAGATGTTGAAGGCATCAGTTTTACCTTTTTTGGGGTACGTGATGTGGTTAGACATCCATTAGTGCAACGTATTGTCGCTGCTTACGATGAATACGAGCAGCAGCAATCATGAATTATATAGATCTGCAAATTGCCACTCAATCCGATTATCCAGCCACGGAACTGTTTCAGGAATGGGTAGACGCTGCCCTGACAACCAGGATGCAAGAGTCAGAAATTGTGGTGCGTTTGGTTGATGAAGCCGAAAGTGCAGAACTGAATCTGCAATACCGACATAAAACGGGTCCTACCAATATTTTGAGTTTTCCTTTTGAAGCGCCGCCAGGCATAGAATTGGATTTGTTAGGTGATTTAGTGATTTGTGCCCCCTTAATCGCTAAGGAAGCCAAGCAGCAAAACAAGTTACCAGCCCATCATTGGGCGCATATTACTATACACGGTGTGTTACATTTGTTAGGGTATGACCATATTGAAGAACAGGATGCCGAACAAATGGAAACATTGGAAATTGAAATTTTACACAAATTGAACATAGCCAACCCTTATCTGGAAGAGAGTACGCAATGAGCGATGGTAACCCCCCGAGTAGCCACCCCCATCAGAAAAGTTTGCTGGAACGCATAAGTTATTTCCTGACTGGGGAGCCACAAGATCAACAAGATTTGATGGAAATTCTGAGAGGCTCAGAAGAAAAACATCTACTGGATGCCGATGCACTCAGCATGATAGAAGGTGTCATGCAGGTTTCTGAAATGCGCGTCAGAGACATCATGATACCCCGCTCACAAATGGTGGTAGTGCCCAGAGAGGCGGAATTGGAAACTATTTTCCCTTTAGTGGTTGAGTTTGCACATTCGCGCTTTCCAGTAATTGAAGAAGATCGCAGCAAGGTAGTCGGCATTTTATTAGCCAAAGACCTGTTAGCCCATGCGTTACGTAACAAATCGCTTAAAGTTGAAAACATCATGCGTGCCGCCTATGTTGTGCCGGAAAGTAAGCGTCTGAATGTGTTACTTAAAGAATTTCGTACTGAACGTAATCATATGGCCATTGTAGTTGACGAGTACGGTAACGCTGCCGGTTTGGTCACCATTGAAGATGTGCTGGAGCAGATTGTCGGCAAAATCGAAGATGAGCATGATGAAGATGAAAATCAGGGGTTTATCTCACAACGCAGTGAGCGCGAATATATTATCAATGCACTAACACCCATTGAGGAATTTAACGAATACTTCTCTGCCGATCTTGAAGATGACGATTGCGATACCATCGGCGGTTTGATCGTGCAAAGATTAGAACATTTTCCCAAGCGTGGCGAAAAACTGGAGATGGATGAATTTATTTTTGAAGTGTTGCGTGCCGATAATCGGCGTGTGCATTTGTTAAGGCTTAAAATAAAATAGATGATTATTCTTTCTGTTGATCAGTTACCCGGTTTTTGGCGTTATTAGGGGCAGATCTTTTAACTCATATCTGTATAGCCGGTAGGACGTGGTGAGGAACGAACCGCATCATAAGGCCGATATCCTCTCATCAATCTCAAAATTGCACCAGAAGGATTAAATTCTACGGAAAGAATGATGCGGTTCGATTTTGGATTGTCAGAGACAGGCCAGGTTTAATTTATTGCTTTATTGAATGTGCTATTTTTTAGATAAGTTGTGATAAAAATGTTTGCGCAGGCACTTTAATAGGCGTATTTGTTGAAAAACAGTCTACTGGCACAAATGGCATGTTCAGGCAGACTTGAAATGCATGTTCTGCACCTGTTTTATCTTGAAACCAAGCTAGGTTTGCATTAAGTGCAGCATTAACCGCCGCTTTTACTTCGACTAAAAACCAGGGGAGGTTATTTTTTGTGATTAAAAAATCCACTTCTTTCTGATCCTTGGTTCTAAGGTAATAGAGTCCAAAATCACCCATTCCTAAGTCATTCCACCAATGTACTGCTTTGAGTAAATGGCTGGCTATAAAATTTTCGGCTCTCATACCGTTGTCAGTTATCTGAGACCAGTCCCATAAATAGGTTTTCGGTTCTTTGCGCAACGAGCTGGCAATATTAGCGCTCCAGGGGCGGATACGAAAACAAAAATAAAAACTTTCCAAGGTATCCAGCCATCGACGTATAGTATCTACCGATACCCGAATCTGCGTTGCCAGTGTCGCATAACGAGTTACTTGACCCGCTTGGGCGGTAAGTAAGCGACACAGTATTTCTAATTGTGCCAATTCCTGAATATTTGCACCGTTCCTAATATCTTCCTGTATGAGCTGTTTTGAGCGCAAATTTTGCCAACGTAAGCTAAAGCGAGAATTGGCTTTAATGAAGGGTTCAGGAAATCCGCCAAACCGATACAATTGCTCAAAACTGTCAGCTGCAATTGGCTGTGGAAATTGAATCAATTGTTCGTCTTTCATCGACTGGTTGCATATCTCGCCAATAGTCAAGGGATGCATGCACAAATGGAAGTAACGCCCCATCAAACTATCGCCACCTTTTTTAAAAATATCTAAACGCGCACTACCCGTTACCAGAATATGTACTTGCTGTTCGTAGCGGTCGTAAAAACCTTTTAAAAAATCTTTCCAGTGTCGATACTTATGCAGTTCATCAAAAACTATTAACGGTTTTTCAGCGCGTAATTGATCCAGACCTAACTTAGAAGCCAGCGCATTAGTTCCCACCAAAATCAGTTGACGATGATCAACATCATCCCAATTTAGATAATGGCCGTTGTGGTCTTGGCAAAGTTGTCTGGCTATAGTTGTTTTACCAACTTGTCTTGGGCCGGATACAAACAGCATTTGCCGATTCTGAAAAAGCTCTTTTTCTATTTGCTTGCTGTATAGACGCTGCATACTAAAATAAGGTTCATCGTAAAAAAGTTAAAACTATTTTACGATATATAAGAAAAAAAGATAAATACTTCTATGAGTATTTTCTCTATTTTCATAAATTTGTGAGCTGACGAAAGCACGCTACTCACTTAAGCATTGTTCCAGTATGCCCCTTTAGATCGCTTAGTTCATTTATTATTAGATGAAGCGCATCACGAGCAGACTGAGTAATGTCGAGCTTAGTGACTTTTGTAAAATACTTATTGTATCCAAGAACGCAGCCAAATCATTTTGATTTAATTTTCGGCTGAGGGGGCGGTGATGTTGTTGTGGGTTCTGGTGGTGGCGCATCTGTAACAGTAAAATTAAAACTGCCCGTGACTAATAATCTATCCACAGACATTACGCGATAACGTACTAAATAGAGACCTAGCTCCAGTTTGGGTAAGCGCGTGTAAATATGGGTATGGTCTGCCGAATCTAAGCTTATTTCAGAATCGTTTAGGCGCTTACCTTGGTCGTCCGTGATTGCCACGGCCAAATATTCTTTCTTAATTTCTTCGTTAAACCAAAGATCAATTTGCGCGGGTACCTCGCTTATAGATGCATTTTCATTGGGCTGTGAATTGACCAGGTAGGCTTTAGCCAGTGCTGGTAATGGTAGCCACAATACTGTCAGCAAATATAAATATAATTTGCTTCTGGCGAGACATTTATCTGCTTTTGCCATATTTATTTACCCATCGCAGATAGTAATGACAGCGCATAAAACTTTATCGCTCTTTACACTTTAAATTATATTTTTGTACCCGATAGCGTAAGGTTTCGCGCGTGGTACCCAACATACGCGCGGCGGCCGTCACATTTTCATCGGTACGATTTAACACCTCTTGAATCAAGTATTTTTCCATATCATGCAAACTTAAGCTGCCATCTAGCGGTAGATAAATGCCGTTTTCATTATCATGAGTGACAATAGTTTTACTGGAAACATTGGGTAGTTGTAACCATTGCTCTGGAAAATCTTCATCACTGGCTAACAATACACATCGTTCCAACACATTGCGTAACTCACGAATATTTCCCGGCCAGTCATAGGATTTAAGATTCTCCCAGGCTTGTTGAGAAATATTTTTTACATTTTTTGAGGATTTGCGATTGCTATCGGCTATGAATAAGGGCACCAATTCATCCAAGTCCTGTTTACGCTCTCGCAAAGCAGGAACGCGCAAGCTCATCACATTGAGGCGATGATATAAATCACTACGGAATAAACCTTGTTCAACTTTCTGGATTAAATTCAGATTGGTTGCCGCGATAATTTGAACATCTATGGCAATTTCGGATTCACCGCCAAGACGTCGAATCCGAAAATCCTCAACTGCTTTAAGCAATTTAGTCTGTAAATCCAAATCCATTTCACCAATTTCATCCAAGAATAAAGTGCCGGTGTGGGCTTGTTCAAATAGGCCGCGATGGCGTTTTTTAGCGCCTGTAAAGGCGCCTGCTTCGTAGCCAAATAATTCCGATTCCAGCAGTTCTCTGGGTAATGCTGCACAGTTTATTTCAATCAGTGGGGCCAGTGCTCTACTGCCCGTACAGTGCAGAATTCTGGCGATTAATCCTTTGCCAGTGCCAGTTTCACCACTGATAATCAAGCTGGAGAAGGGTACCTTCGCCATTTGCGCTATCATACTACGCAAGCCAGATGCCTGTGGGCTACTGCCTATTAGGGCGTCGACAGTATGTCGACTGTTTTGGGCAACCGTTTGTTGTTGCAGGCGGCGTTGGGCTCTGGCACTCCGGGCTGCGCCTTCCATTAACAGATTCAGGCGTTCCAGTTCACAAGGTTTTTCTACAAAATCATAGGCTCCCAAACGAACCGCGCGAACCGAGTCGGCAACACTACCGTAACCCGTTAGAAATACCCATTCACTGCTATTGATTTTGTTTTTTATACTTTCCAGTAAATCCAAAGCATTTCCATCTGGCAGATTCATATCCGATATTACTACCAAGGGATCAATATCCTGTTTAGATAAATGCACCTCTGCTTGGCGTATGCTTTTGGCTATGGTCACTTCCCAGTCTCGTTTACTAAAATATCGAGCTATTTCAGAGCCAAGCAAGGCTTCGTCTTCTATAATTAATAAGGTATCGGCCATGAATTTACTCAGTGACGCCAAGAGGCGAGATCTTCAATCGGTTCCAAATGGGTGTCAATATCAATATTGTTAAATAATGACATGATACGTAGTTCTATACTTTCCACCAAATCATGTCCTTGTTGTACAGTCCAGTTGCCAGGTACGAGTATATGCACAGACATAAAGCGGCGAGCTCCTGCATAGCGGGTACGAAATGCATGATAGGTGATTTGATCTGTTTTGATGAATTGTTCTAAGACCTCAATAATGGCTTGTTGTTCATCAATTGGCAGTGCCGCATCCATTAATCCAGAGATGGTACGTTTGATTAGGCGTAATCCAGACCAAATAATATTAAAAGCCACTAAAAAGGCAATTAAAGGATCCAATATTTCCCAGCCGTTCATACCTAACTGCTGAGCAATAGCCAAGCTAGCAGGAAAATGATTGCCTACTGATATGACGGCAATACCGGCTAGTACACCTACTGTTGTCCAAACATCGGTCATTAAATGTTGACCATCCGCTTCCAGAGTAATGGAATGGCGTTGCTTGCCGACATGGATTAACACTCTCGCCAATAGTAAATTAATCAGAGTGGCAAATACCGAAACAGCCATGCCGATATTCAGTTGCTGTAAGGGAAGCGGATGTTCTAACCGTTCCCAAGCTGCCCAGCCAATGCTCAGTGCAGCTAACAAGATCATAATGCCTTCGGCTCCACTGGAAAAATATTCTACTTTTTCATGTCCATAAGCGTGTTTTTCATCGGGTGGGCGTGAAGCTATGCTCAGTACAATCAGCATGATAATAGCCGCCACCAGATTAATCACAGATTCAAGAGCGTCCGATAATAATCCCACAGAATTGGTTAGCCAGTAAGCATAACTTTTAAAAGCTATGGTGCTGATAGCGGCCATAATGGATAGCCAGCCATAGATGGTTAGCGATTTGGGGTGGGTGCTCATAATTAGAATTTATTTAAAACTGGCAACTAGTCTATATTATTCTTGCATCAAATTTTGGTAGGGTTTGTCTGTGTAGAACGTATCAGCAATTTTAAAACTATGCTGGTATTGTCTTTGCTGGATATCCCGCAGTCAAAATTCAGTTTATCTTAATTTGATGTGCGGGGAGTATAACAGAGTTAAGCCTACACTCGCAGTGCAACTGAAAAGCTTAACCCATGGGCAAGTTAACAGTCACGCAAGCATGCCCCGGTGGTATGTTTTGCAGTTGTAAACCGCCATGATGGTCTCTAACAAAGCGTTGTACCATAGCCAGCCCCAATCCGGTTCCACCATCTTTTAGGCTAACGAATGGTCGAATACCGTGTTGAAGAAAATCAGCTGTAAAACCTGGGCCGGTATCGCTAACGCTAATAAATACCCGTTCTTGTTCTATGCTGGCCAACACTTTAACTTCGCCACTACCAGAACCAATAGCTTGAATTGAGTTGAGTAATAAGTTCAATAACATTTGCCGGAATTCGCTTTCCGGTAAAAATACGCAAATGTCATCAGCAACTTCATAGCTAAAATGGATATTTTCCTGTGCTTGAAATTTTAACAGCATTAATAATTCTTCGAGTACCGGACAAACTTTGATTTTTTGGGAAAGTTCTGCGCTGTTACGTGCAGAAGCCAATAAATCGTTTAGATTGCGTGTTAGGCGTTGCACTTCTCGATAGATCATCTGCATGCGTTCTGCCAGTTCAGGATCCACACATTCCTGCAGCATATTTTCCAGTGCCAGTTGGATGCTGGCTAGAGGATTACGTAATTCGTGGGCAGTACTCGCCGCTAGTTCAGCGAGTGCTGCCAGTCTTTCTGCTTTAGCCAGTTGCTGGCTTTGATCCAGCAAGGCATGACTGGTTTGTCGAACTTTTATTTCCAATGCCGAAGTATATTCCAAATGCTCTTGTTCCAGCTCCACCAGTCGGGATACCAAGTGATTATAACGGTCAAAAAGTGCATGTAATAAGGGGTCGGATGTATCGCGTTCTATCGGTTTCATTTCGCCTGCAGCCAGCCCGGAAAGCAGTTCTTTGAGAGAGTCCAAGGGTTCAAGAACGTTGGTTTTAAAAAAATAATGTCCGATCCAAAATAATAATAGGGGGAGGATAATGGCCAGCTGTAATTCCAGTTGGCTATCATTTTTAACATTGATGAGTAGTTTTGCTTCTTCGGATGCCTGAGTATCCAGTACTTGTTCTATTAATTCCAGCGCACGTAAAATACTGGCTTGATCGCCAGGCGTCGCTTGCGCAAAAACATTTTGTAAATTATTTAAATCTAACGGTACTGGAATAGCGTTATTATGGATTCTAAGAATTTCAATTAATTGGGTCTGAATTTTATCAATGTCATTTTGTTCGGTTTGACCGGTACTTTTTCGATGTGCAGAATGCTTTAATTGCAACTGCAATAACTCAAATATGGTTTTCTCCATATTGCGTCCGCCACCAATGTCCTGTTCCAGCGTATGTATACGCTGATCATTGACCCAGGTCAGCCTACCTATGGCGAGTAACTCACCAATTACCAGTAAGCCCAGTACAAAACTAACAAAAATGACTGGACGGAATAACAGCTTGCGCAGAGTGGGTTTCATTATCATAAACTAATAATTTTGGTCATTTAGAATGAAAAGATAGAGAAAGAAACTATTATTTTGAAATAGTAATACTAGGCGCGGCTGTTTTCGGTAACTCTGCCATGGTCATCTGAAACATTTGTAGCAATATTCTGAAAACTGTTTCATTCCATAGATAATCTTTATCGGGAGAAATGGAATAATAATGGTCTTTAAATTTGACTACTAAATCAGTTTTATCTGGTTTGCTGTCTGAAATGGATATTGCCAGTGTAAACGTCGGGTTAATGCTGACATCAGGGGTGCGTGGGTCTTTGCTAATGTCAATTTCAGGTTCATTGGAAATAGTGCGGCCGATAAAATAGATAATATTGCTAAAGCTTCTTAATCTGAGTTTGCCATGTAAAGGATATTCACCGCCTGAATATTCGGGGCGAATATCCACCAGTATTTCATCAGGTGCCATTACTTCAGTTTCATCGTTTAGTTGATTACGTTCTGTTTCTGTTAATTGAACCGGGTTGTAGTTACTGATGACAATACGACCTCTTACTTGTTTGTCCAGAAGATAGACATCATGTAGCTTATCAAGTTTGATGTTGTATTCTTTTTCAAGTGATTGGAATCCTTTCGGGGACATACTTTTAATCGGTATACTCCAATGTTTTTGCACTATTACGGGTTCAAAAAAAAGATGGTCGCTATCCTGTATGGACGATAAATGTAGCGCCATGCGTCTAAACAAAGTGTAATCATCCCTGTTTCGGGGGCGGTTATGGTAAATCTCACTATTTCCATCCTGTTGGCTACGGTATTCCAATACCGCGAGCCGTAACAGCATGTCGATGTCCACGTTTTGGCGGAGTAACAACGCCAGTTTATCTTCTGTCATCGGTGTCAGCATGCGTTTGGTAAACTCTTCACCCTGCATCGGAATAATACTGACGGTAGGGTTTTCCGAAACCCCTGCGCCGAGTATTGGCATCATTGCTGTTCCGTTGGCACCTGCCAATGCCGGTGTGGCACCAATATTGGCCTGAAAATTTAAGGTCGCAGCAATATTAGAAATACCAGAAAAATGAATGGGTTCATTATGTCCAGCACGGGCAATATTTAGCAGAAGTTGTTCGGCAATATCGTTAGCAGTGGCTTCGTTATAAGCTATCGACATGCTATCAATAGCCATCGGTGAAAGGCAACCAGACAGGAGTTGTGAGAATATGAAGACGATGAGGTAATGAAAAGGCCGCATGAAGAGAGTCTGCCAGTGTTGAAAAATAAATGTATTGCTATTTAGCGTGATTTTTATAGTTTAAAATCAGTGGGCTGTAGTATATGCCAACCTAAAAAGGCGCATCAATCGCGATTGATACGCCTTTTTAGGTTGGCATATACTATAAAAACTTAAATTTATACTGAATAGTGACCTAAATTTAACACGTTTGGTATTTCAATAGGCAATAAAAAACCGCCTCATCCAATTAGGCGTGAGGCGGTTTTATTAGACAGCTAGGATTGCTAGCCTAAACAAGTTGTTTAGAAGTCAACCTGTCCACGTATTTCAAAGAAATCAGGATGGGTACCGTTAAATGAATGTGAACGTGCATCAGATGCTGTTGCTGTTGAAGCAGCATTAGAACCGGAAGTTTGAGCAGCATTGTTTACGTTAGCGGTATTCACATCTAGGTAATGAATAAAGTTGGCCATTAACCTAACACGTGAATTTGGATACCAGTTCAAGCCTATTTTTCCACTGCTGGCGCGTCCACCTTGAATTACGCCATTGTTCAAGTCCAGATGATCGTAACCCACTGCCAGCTCCCACGCGCCTAGACCGCCATGCGTGGTAAAGTTGTGTAAAGGTTTAATTCTATCCCAAGCGCCAGTTTTGGCTTTATAGGCACGCGATTCTCCTGTTAGGAAATAGCTCATATAGCCATAAGCACCGTTCAGAGTGTTGCTTGAGTAACCAGTACCGGAAACGATGGTTTCAATATACTCAGCTTGTGCCGAGAATGGGCCGTAAACAAATGCAGTTTCACCTCCAAATCGGCCATAACTGCCGACTTTACGGAATGTACAGCCTGTTACTTGGTTGCTGCTTTGACTAGTACAAGCCGTTGATGAGTTATAACGAGCACTGTTAGGTATATAACCACTTAAAGGACCTGTATCCAAGATAAGGGTACGATCAACGTTGCCATCCAGTGTAGATGCGAAACGTAAACCTGTACCATTGGTGCCTGGTGTACCATTAGCGACTAAATTGCTGTCAACATAACGATCAGAAGCTGACATACCTACATGAAGAAACTTGGTTTTGTCTTCGAACCAAGGCATGCCTGTTAAACGTCCAGTTACACCCCAAGCTTGATCACCGGAACCATTATTTCTGTTAGCATTCCAGTTGCCGTTAGTCGATGAGCTATCGAAAGTAGGGGCACCATTACCTACAGATTCAGTTTGAAAACCAATCTGGGTGGTATAACGCGGTTGTGCGTAAGCCAGACCCAAGCCAACCTTGTAAGGGTTACCGTTATCGGAAAAAGCATTGGTAGCCATATTTCGTTCCAAGAATGTTAGAAAGCGGTTACTAGTCGCTTCTTCCAAGCTGAAAAACTCTTTATATTGACCTATAGTCACTGTCAATGGATCGTAGCCTTTATAACTCATAAAGGCATCGGTAACACCCCCGGATAAGCCATTACCACGCGTAAAGTCATATTCAAACTTATAGCCGAAGTCTTTGTAGTAAGCGCCTTCTATACCTAAACGGGCGCGACGAATGTTGGCACCATCGGCAATCGAGTTGGTGGTATTATTTCCGAGTGCGGCTGTCGGATGTTGATCAACGGTAGTCATGGCATCCACTTGCAGACGACCGGTCAGCTGCATATCGAAGTTACCATCCTTACTTTCAAAGCGTACCCCTTTCTCGTCCATATGCAACTTGCCTTCCGTAGGATCGTTAACGTGCTCATCCAAGGCTTTAAGTTCATTGTTTTTCAAAGCCAGATCTTCTTTGATTTTATCAATTTCAGCTTGTTGAGCGGCTGCTTGGCTAGCCTTGGCAGCGCTATCCTCAACCCGTTCAAAGCTACCTAATTTGGTGCGCCCATGACCTGGTTCAGCAAATATTTGCTGGGTTTTGTTATCAACATATAAATCCAAGGCCATTGATTCGGCACTGAAACCTGCGCTCAGCAACGTCGTCAAAGCCAAACTTAATTTAGTCAGCTTCATACATATTTCTCCAAAAGGTTTTAAAAATTAGAAGTTAATCAGCATTGGGTCGTTATATCATGCTGATTTTGAAATATTTTTTGATAGGTTAGCTAAGGTGCTAAAACTTGAGGCGGATTTTATAGGCGAAATATTACAGCTTTATGACAAATTGAGATATTTAAGAGAAATTGTTGCTATTTTGCGACATGGTTGTCGTAAAGTGCTGTTGCGGTCACATATTTTTTTTGAAAAAAAACATGTAATAGTTTGTTTTACAAGTTATTAACGATATGTAATATTCGGATACCGATTATGTAGGGCTGAAGTGTAAAGCCAACAATTGAGTTAAGCCTATTTATGTGAGCATTGACATAAAAACAATTTACCCAGTATAAAATAACTTGAAAATGGCTTCGAATTCCTCATGAACCTTGTCAATACAGATACTCAACTGTGAGATGGGCATATTTAGACTATTGGCAATTTCATCGTCATAGGGATTATCAATACTGCTAAATAAATTAGCGACCCTGATTATAGTGGCAAGTTCCGCGTAACTGCTGGTATCATCAGTGATTGCATGCAGCCTAATGGTTTCGATAATCACTTCAGGAAGTTTCCATAAACGGCACAGTTCTGCGCCGGCCTGAAATTGATCAAAACCAATCACTTGTTGTTCAATAAGTACTTGATCTAAGTAGTTAGCCGGTTGTTTGGATAGTAGGAGTAGATCTACGTCTCGGGCTAATACCGGTATGCGTCGGTAAAATAGTAATTGACCAATATTATGTAGTAAGCCACAAATGAAATTGACTTCCTTATAGCGATTGCCTAATTCCTGATCCAACTGTCTAGATAATAAAGCGCAGCGCAAATTTCTGGCCCAAAAGTCATGCATAGAAAAGGTTTGCCCGGGTAAATCAGAAAATCGTTCGATAACGATAGTGCTGAGTACCAGATTTTGTAACTCGCGGGTACCGATAAGATTAATGGCTTTTTCAACAGACGTAATTTGTGCGGGGAAACCGTAAAAAGCACTATTAACTATTTTTAAGAGTTTGGCCGTCAATGCCGCATCTTTTTCAATGACGAATGCAGCATCCATCTGTGATTTATGCGGATTGTCGATTATCGCTTTTAAAGCAAAATAGATGTTGGGTGGCGATGCTAATTGCAGGTCGCCGCTTAATAAATCAGTGATAGTCAAGGCTGTAATCTGAGTAGTTGGCATTATTAGTACAAAATTTAAAATCGCAGCTATACTGAAATCTATTGAACTGCAGTTCTGTATTTTGCGGTTACACTTAAACTTAGTGGCATTCTGGAAAAATACAAGTTTTAGTTAATGGTCTGTAATTTATCCTTTGATCCAATCTCTGCTTCCTATTTGGTCTATTAAGAATCTGGATGATGAATGTTTGTTTGTGAATCACTTAAAGAAAAAATCATTATCGTAGCTGAACACGATGTCGGTGCTATGCACGAAATCGTTACTACACTAAAGGCAAGAGATTTTCCTAATGTTTTTACCGTGGATAGCAGTGAAAAAGTTTATGAAATACTTAGGAACTATCATGATGAACCTGAAAAAGTAGGCCTAGTTGTTATTAGTGAGTTTTTATCGTCTGTGGATATAGATGATATGCGTAAAAATCTCACTTATTCTAGTAATAGCTTTGAAATACCTTTTGTGATTATTGGTAATATTGATAGTCAGCATTTAAATTCCCCTTCTGCCGTTTACAACGTTGAATCTGATAAATGTCTACTCACGTATCGAATTAATAACCCCGCTAATAGTCATGAATTGGTGTTGGCAGTTAAATGTTTACTTAATTTAAAGCAGGAACGATTCTGGCGCTATCAACAAAAAGAGCAATTACATAATGAAATAGCTGCAAAAAGTTTGATAGATGCAAAGCTGCAGTATCTGGTCGCACATGATGAATTAACAGGTTTGTTTAACCGGAGTAGTTTTGAAAGTCAGTTTAAATTAATATTGAAACAAAGCCAAAAAGAGCAAAACTCAGTCGCTTTACTGTTTATAGATGTGGATCGCTTTAGTTTAATTAACGAGTTAGAAGGGTTTGACGCGGGTGATAGATTGTTAGTCGAACTTACCCTTTTAATTAGAAAGTTGATACCCGAAGATAGTTTATTTGCCAGACTCGGTAGTGATGAGTTTTGTTTGTTCTTGAATAACAGCCCCAAAAGCCATGCCATCATTCTGGCAGAAACCATTAAAAATAGCGTGGATGAATATCGGTTTTTTACGGGTAAAGTTTTTTTTAGTGCGGCTGTTTCTATCGGTATTGTGATACAGGATAAGAACCATTCGGTATCGCATCCAGGAGAAATGATTTTACATGCGCGTCAAGCTTGTCATTTTGCCAAGAATAATGGTCGTGATCGCGTGTGGGTATATAGCTGTGAAGATAATGAAGTTAAGGAGCGTCAACGCGACATCTATTGGGTGCCATTGCTGCGAAAGGCTCTTCGTGAAAACGGATTTTTTCTGGTTTTTCAGCCAGTCGTAAAATTATCGGATGGTTATATATCTCACTATGAAGTTTTGTTACGCATGTGGGGTGCAGGTGGAGAAATTATTACGCCGGAAAAATTCATTCCTGCTGCGGAAAGAATGGGCTTAATACACAGTATTGATCTTTGGGTCGTGGAAAATGCCATCGATTTTCTAGTAAGTTCGCCTTTACAATTTTCCAATGTTTCTTTAGCGATTAATTTATCCAGCTTGGCTTTTCAGTATCCAGATTTGTTGGCGACTATTCGCAGTAAATTGTTATCAACTAAACTGGATGCAAGTCGTTTGACTTTCGAAATTACTGAGACAGCGGCGATTGATAATATTGAAAACGCCATGACTATGATGAGTAGAATTCATGCATTGGGTTGCAAGTTCGCACTTGACGATTTCGGAGCCGGTTTTTGTTCGTTTAATTATCTGAAAACTTTTCCAGTTGATTACGTAAAGATTGATGGACAGTTTATTAGAAACCTACTTGAAGATGAAACAGATCAGCTTTTGGTGAAATCCATGGTCGAGATTGCTGAAAAATTAGGAAAAACCACTATAGCGGAGTTTGTCGAATCCGTCGAAACTGCTTTGAAACTTAAAGAGCTAGGGGTTAATTATGCTCAGGGATATGTTTTTGGAAGACCTGAACGGCATTTACTGAATTATCGGCAAACTGTATTAAATAATATTCAGCCGGAAAGCATGTTGCAAATTTGATGAGTATAAACGAGTTACTGAGCCAGCTTAGAATTTAAGAGAACGGTTTCCTGAAAAGCGATTTTAAGGAGTGTAAGCTTTTTAATGATTGCAAATTTTGTTTAATTATTACTGATTAGTTTACCGGTTTGTCAAGCTCTGGTATATTTTGTTACGGTAGATACACAATTGGTCATGCACAGCATAAATCTGACTGCCAGTATCAAGGTGTATTATCAATCAAGTATTTGTGCTGTTCTTAATAATTAAAATAAATCGAAGGGGAAGTGTTATGGCAGAATTGCTTTTTATAGCGACCACCGTTTTTGTCGTTTACGTATTGTTTGTGGTCATGGCCGAAAAAAAAGAAAGCCCGGAACCTGATAAATCTGAGGTGAGTAATTCAACACCGCCAGTCGCTGAAAAAAATGTAGTTTCTGCTGAAGCAGCAGTGTCTGATGAGGAAGTGGTTGTCAAACCAGTTGTGGTACCTCTTAAACCAACAAAACCAAAGTCTAGCTCCACCAAGAAAGCGGTTGTTAAAGAGCCTGTTGTTGCAGTAGTAGCCAGTACTACTGATAGTTTGAAAAATCCAAACACGGGTGAAGTGGTTAAAATTCCAAGTAATTATACTTTTGCTAAACGTTGGATTAAAGATGCGTTAGTTGAGGAAGGGCTACTAGATAAAATTTATAAAAGCAATGAATTGGATGATGCCACTCAAGCAAAAATTCAAGATGCTGTTCAGCAGTTAAAAGCTTTGGATAAATACAAAGCTTAAACGCGTTCACTTTGCTGGTGGGCATGCTTTTGTGCCCACGTCTAACTTAACCGCAGATACTGACTGATTAATTATTCTAAACCTAGCTTTTTTAATCGGTAACGTAAGGAGCGAAAGGTGAGTCCCAATTGTTTGGCGGTAGCCGTTTTGTTCCATCGGTTTTCTTCCAGAGCCGTTGTTACAGCCTTTTTTTCGATGCCTTCCAGATAATTTTCAAGTGACATTTTTCCTGAGTCAAAGTCTTCAGCGGCCTTTGAATTCATACCGATGGGCAAATTCAAATCATCTAGATCAAGGCTACCATCTTCATCCAGTGCCATGGCTCTTTCCAGAATATTTTCCAATTCACGAACATTCCCAGGAAAATAATATTGTTTTAAAGCCTGTAGTGCATTGGCGGACAATTTTGGCACGGGTGTGCCGTTTCTATTTGCCAACCTGACAATTAAGTGCTTGCTTAACTCTGGGATATCCGCTGGACGCGTACGTAAAGCGGGTAAATTCAGTTCAATAACATTAATACGATAATACAAGTCTTGCCGGAAACTGCCATTTTGTACCATACTGCCCAAATCTTTATGAGTGGCACTCAGTAAGCGAATATCAACATGTATTTCTGCATGCTCACCAACGGGCCGAACTTTTTTCTCCTGTATAGCCCGCAGTAATTTAACTTGTAAGGTTAAAGGTAAATCCGCTACTTCGTCAAGAAACAGAGTGCCACCATTCGCCGCTTGAAATAAACCTTGTTTATCACTGATCGCGCCGGTAAAACTTCCTTTCTTATGACCAAAAAATTCGCTTTCCATTAATTCTGCGGGTATGGCACCACAGTTAATGGCGACAAAGGGGGCTTTATTTCGGTAGCTTTGTTCATGTATCAGTTTTGCAACCAGTTCTTTGCCCGATCCTGATTCGCCACTAATATAAACTGGCGCCTGATTACGTGCTACTTTATGGATTTTTGAACGGATGGCACACATAACCTCGGAGTCACCCAGCAAAATATGTCGTATCCGGCGCTCTACTTTTTCATCGACCGATTTAGGCTTTGATAGCTCTAAAGCATGGTTAACGAGTTGGCGAAGTGTGGATAAGTCAACGGGTTTGCATACAAAGTCAAACGCACCTTTTTTCATGGCCTTAATGGCATTGTCCATACTGCCATAGGCGGTGATAATGGCAACAGGGAGTTGTAGGCCTGTACTATTAATGTATTCCAGCAAATCCAAGCCATCGCCATCCGGTAAGTTCATATCCGTCAGGCATAAATCAAAACTTTGGGTGCTTAATAATTGTTGAGCAGTAGCCAGATTTTCAGCCGTAAAGGTTTTAATCTGCATTCGATTTAGTGTTATTTCCAATAATTCGCGAATATCGGGTTCATCATCAACAATTAAAGTAACGGGCATTCTCATAACTCGATCACGACAAGATCAGCATCTGCAAAAGTTAAGGTAAAACAAGCTTGGGTTGCTTGCCAGCTATAGGTTAACTGAGCTTGGTTAAGTTCAGCCAATTCACGCGAAATATATAAACCCAAACCAGTACCTTGATGTGAGGTAGTAAAAAAGGGTTCAAATAATTGTTGCAGATTTTCTGGCGCAATACCTGGACCATTATCAATCACTTTAATGCAAGGTGCTTCATTAATCCTATCAACTTCAAGCAAAATATTACCCGTATCCGGTTTGCCGTATCGCAGCGCATTTTCGCAAAGATTATCCATAATCTGTTTAAGATGAAAAGGATCCATGCTGACATTTAAACCATGAACTTTGAAGTTTATATCAAAATGATCTCTATAAGCATTATTGCTTTGTGCTTGTTCATCCAAATAATCCGGTAACCAAGTATCAAGAGAAATACGCTGTCTCTGTAAGTCGTTACGTCTGGATAAGTTAAGAATAGCTTCAATGATACGATTAACGCGTTGCGTATTGTTCTGAATGATTTCTATCAGGCGCAAGTCTTGTGTTTGTAAGTTGGCCGATTCTGGTAACAATTGTGCGGCGTGGCTAATTGCACCCAGCGGGTTACGTATTTCATGGGCAATACTGGCAGTGAGTCTACCTAATGAGGCTAGTTTGCTTTTTTGCAACCGCTGATTGTAAAGGGCGTTATCCTCAAAAGTTAACATATGTAAATGTTCGTTATACATATTAAGCAAAGCAAAGCGCACTTGAATTTTTTTACCGCTGGTTAGATTGATAAAGCTAAAATTTTGCGAGGGATTTTCAATCCACAATTCAAATGCCTGGTGTAGTCCTGGGTCAATCATGGCAAGACGTGTTGGCATCGAGACCAAGTTCAGCAGCCGTAAAGTGGATTGATTACTTAATCGAATATTTTGCTGCTCATCTATAATGACAATTCCCGATTGCATATGCTGAATTATATATCGATTAAGTTCTTCCAGTCTGGCTATGGTGATGGAATGAAGTTTTTCCTGTTGATCGGAATGCTCAGAACGTTTGGCTAGCATATACGACAATATGACAACCGAAAAAAATGAAACACCTAACATGCCTGAATAGGTTAAGGAGTTACTGTTGAAGTTATGGGTGGTAATAGCGTAAATTTGTTCTGCTAAAACAGTCATACTGGCAAGTGCAGCTAATAGCATCGCACAGCGACCACCGATCAATAAGCCGCCGGCGGCAAGAGAAATCGTTAACAAAATACCAATTCCGCTGTTTATTCCACCGCAGGCATGCATCAATAGCGGAATAAAGAGTATGTCGGTAAATATTAATATCTGTGCCAAACTAGGATAACTGAGTGTTTTGCGCAGGATGAAAAATGCGGCTAGTATCGATATAGCCAGATAAGAAATACAGGTGAACTGGTACAATTGCTTATCGCTATGCCCCTGGGTTAGATCAACATCCAGAAAATATAAGCATACAAACAAAAGTGCGACGATAGAACGGTAAACTAAAAAAACTTTTAATAGTTGCCATGCTTGACGGCTGGGAATGCCATATGCTTTAGTAAGCGGACAAGGGTAAATAATTTCGGTAGAAACTGATGACATAAGCGTTCTGTGTTATTGGAAGAAAGCTAAAATACAGGGGCATCCATCATAGCACCCTCTTTTAAATCTGATTCAAATGCCATTAAAATGGAGCAGTAAATGAATATTCATGAATATCAGGCTAAACAATTATTTCGGGATTTTTTCGTGCCAGTACCTGAGGGTGCAGTTGCGGAAACAGCGCAACAGGCCCGAAAAATTGCTGAAAGTCTAACAGGTTCGGCGTGGGTAGTTAAAGCGCAGATTCATGCAGGTGCAAGGGGAAAGGCGGGTGGCGTTAAAGTAGCTCATGATTTGGCTGAAGTACAAGAATTTACGACTGATATGTTGGGAAAGCGTTTAGTTACTCATCAAACAGACAGTAGTGGCTTGCCGGTAAATACCGTACTTGTTGAAGAAGTTTCGGCAATTAAACAAGAATTTTATCTGAGTTTAGTGTTGGATAGGGAAACCGAGGGTTTGCTTTTTATAGCTTCAGCTGCAGGTGGTATGGATATAGAAGCCGTGGCAGCACAATCACCAGAAAAAATTGTAAGGGTACCCATACACCCTGCGGCAGGATTTCAAGCTTATCAGGTACGGCAGGTGGCGGCTGCATTAGGCTTGGCAAAAGAGCAGCAAGCACAATTACACAAAATTTTGTTAGGGATTTACCAACTATTTTTGGCAAAAGACGCCAGCCAGATTGAGATTAATCCTTTAATAGAAACGGAACAAGGCCGCTTATTGGCTTTAGATGCAAAAATCAATTTTGATGATAACGCAGTTGCTGCACACGCTGATATCGCGGCACTGCGCGATATTGAGCAGGAAGATGCCAAGGAGGCCGAAGCAAAATTGTTTGACCTGAACTATGTCACTTTAGGTGGAAATATAGGCTGTATGGTTAATGGGGCTGGACTAGCCATGGCTACAATGGATATGGTGAAACTTAAAGGCGGACAACCTGCCAATTTTCTTGATGTGGGTGGGGGTACCAATAAAGAAAAGGTTAAGGAGGCGTTTAAATTAATTTTGGCGGATGGTGTTGTTAAAGCCGTTCTAGTCAATATATTTGGCGGCATAGTGCAATGTGATGTCATTGCTGCCGGAATTTTAGCAGCTGTTGAAGAAATGCATTTGCGCATTCCTGTTGTAGTCAGGCTTGAAGGCACCAATGCTGAAATTGGCCGAGAAATGCTCAATAACTCTGGGTTAGGATTAATTGCAGCAAACGATTTGAATAGTGCTGCTGAGCAAGTAGTTGCGTTAGTGGAGGCTGGAAAATGAGTATTCTGATTGATAAAAATACCCGTGTTATTTGTCAAGGATTTACCGGTAAGCAGGGTACTTTCCATTCTCAGCAAGCCTTGATCTATGGTACAAAGCTGGTGGGTGGTGTGACGCCCGGGCGCGGAGGCAGTCTGCATCTGGATTTGCCCGTGTTTGATACAGTACAGCAAGCGGTAGCTGCTACTGCAGCAACCGCCACTATGATCTATGTACCACCCTTTTTTGCTGCTGATGCTATTTTAGAAGCTTTAGACGCGGGTATTGAGCTGATTGTTTGCATTACTGAAGGGATTCCTGTATTGGAAATGATGCGGGTGAAAGCCGCTATGCAGGGTAGCAAATCTTTGTTGGTTGGGCCAAACTGTCCAGGCGTGATTACACCCGGCGAATGTAAAATTGGTATCATGCCGGGTCATATTCACAAGCCCGGTAAAATAGGTATTGTTTCGCGTTCTGGAACATTAACTTATGAAGCAGTGCATCAAACCAGTCAGCAGGGTTTAGGGCAAAGTACCTGCGTCGGTATCGGTGGAGACCCTATTCGTGGCATGAATTTTATTGATGTCATTAGCCGTTTTCAAGCGGATGAACAAACCCAAGGCATTGTCATGGTGGGCGAAATTGGTGGGAATGATGAAGAAAAAACTGCTGAATACATTAAAACGCATGTCACTAAACCGGTAGTGGGATATATTGCTGGTTTAACTGCACCTCCTGGCAAACGTATGGGACACGCTGGGGCGATAGTCACTGGCGGGTGTGGCACTGCTGCAGGTAAAGTGGCGGCCATGAAAGCCGCTGGTGTGGTTATGGTCAATTCGCCATCTGATATTGGTTTTGCTATGCGGGATTGTTTCTAAAATAAATGATGTCTTTAAAAATTGCCCTTGCCCAGCTTAATTTCACTGTTGCAGATATAAAACTAAATACCGCCAAAATTATTGCGGCGGTAAACGAGGCTAAGTCGCAACAAGCCGATATTATAGTATTCTCTGAATTATGTGTAACCGGTTATCCACCGGAAGATTTATTGTTTCGAACCGATTTTATTCGGCAGGCGGCTGAAGCTGTGCAAGAAATTATTGCTCAGGTACAAGGCATTGATGTGGTATTAGGTTATCCGAAACAACAAAACCAGTGCCTTTATAATGTGGCGATTGTTTGTCGGAATGGCGATGTTATTGCTGAATATTCTAAAAATGCCCTGCCAAATTATGGCGTGTTTGATGAACAACGTTATTTTACGGCAGGCGACGAAACAGTATTGTTCTACTTAAAAAATACCTGTCTGGCTTTGACGATTTGTGAAGACATCTGGCAAAACGGCATTATTGAAAAAAATCGCCAAGCAGGTGCACAAATTATTCTATCTTTGAATGCCTCTCCGTTTCATGCTGGTAAAAGCTATCAACGTGAAGATGTTATCGCGCAACAGCTAATCACTTCCAGTATTCCATTAGTTTATGTTAATCAAGTCGGTGGACAGGATGAATTGATTTTTGATGGCTCATCTTTCGTTGCCGATAATCAAGGTAAGGTGGTGTTTCGTGCGGCAGAATTTGTTGAACAGCTTGCGTTAGTTGAATTTAATGATGCAAAACCAGTCAGTTGCCAATCCATAGCCCCACACTACCAGTCAGTGATTAGTGAATATAAGGCTCTGGTGTTGGGAATTAAGGATTATGTGTATAAAAACGGTTTTCAGGGGGCTATTCTGGGTCTGTCTGGCGGCATCGATTCGGCCTTGGTTTTGGCGCTGGCAGTTGATGCTCTGGGGGCGGATAAAGTTGAAGCAGTATTGATGCCCTCGCGCTATACCCAGCCCATGAGTATTGAAGATGCACGTATGGAGGCTGAAGCTTTGGGGGTGCACTATCAAATTATCCCTATTGAGCCAGCAGTTCAGGCTTTTACGGATATGTTGGCCCCGGTTTTTGCTGGAGCACAAAAAGATACCACTGAAGAAAATATTCAGGCCCGATGTCGGGGGGTTTTACTAATGGCCCTTTCTAATAAACAGGGAAAATTATTGTTGACTACGGGTAATAAAAGCGAAATGAGTGTGGGGTATGCCACGCTATATGGGGATATGGCAGGCGGTTTTGCACCTTTAAAAGATGTTTATAAATTATTGGTATATCAATTGGCTGTCTACCGCAATAGTTTATCAGCGGTGATACCTGAGCGGGTAATCAGCAGGCCACCTTCGGCTGAACTGGCACCCGATCAGAAAGATGAAGACTCCTTACCCGCTTATGCTGTGCTAGATCCCATACTGGAACGCTATATCGAACAGGACTTGCCCGCAGCTGAAATTTTGGCACAAGGTTATCAGTTAGCCGACATTAACCGTGCTATTGCCCTGGTTGATCGCAACGAATACAAACGTCGTCAATCGCCACCGGGCATTCGCATTACTGCCAGGGCATTTGGACGTGATCGCCGTTATCCAATTTCATCGGGGTACCGTGGCGTTATTAACAGAGATGAACTGGAATAAGAACACTAATCAGGAGTAGTTCATGTCATTGTTACGATTTATTTTTTTTGCCGCATACTTGCTGGCTTTTAATAGTCAGGCTACAGAAACAAAACTGACTGTACCCATGGATTACACGTTAATCCGTAATGTGATGATACATCAGCTGTATACAGGAGAGGGTGAAAGCGCTCGTTTTTGGAAAGAGGGTAAAGATTGCAGCTTTCTGGATGCCTCCAATCCGCAACTGAATGGCGAAAATGGGCAAGTTAAAATTGATAACACTTTACACGCCCGTATAGGCCTTACCATGGGGGGTAATTGTGTGCCGCTGGTTGAATGGCGAGGCTTATTACAAACCCTGCAGCAACCTACTCTGGATGCTACGCATACCATACTCAGTTTTCCGGTCACTCAGGTCAGTGCGCATGATAATAATGGACAGCTGAATAGCAAGCAAATTCAAGATTTAATTAATAAAGTGGTGCAACCAAAATTAGCCACGCTAAAAATAGATTTGAACGCGTTACGTGGTGATATCGTTAAAACCTTATTACCGTTTGTCGATGCAAACGATGCCGAAAAACTGTATGACACACTGAACAGTTTGCGTTTTGATAAAGCTCAGGCGAATGATAAAGGTTTGTTGATTACTATCGGTTTTACTTACATTCAGCCTAAAAAATCAGACTCTGCCGGACAAGCAGTGTTCAATGCTGAAGAATTGCAAAAATGGCAAACTGTCTGGAGTAAACTGGAACAAAATTTAGAAAACAGCTTACGTAAGCCCCCACTTAATCAGCAATCAGCAAGTGAGCTTGAAACCCTAAAAGAAGTATTACAAGAGGCAGGTGCAGCCTTTACTGAAGGCTTGACTTCCCCTGATATCGCAGATCATGATCCGGTTCGCGAGTATCTGAATAATTCTTGGGATAAACTGGCACCCTTATTACGCGATGCGTCTAAACAATTGACGGGTACTGAAGGTTTACGCTATTTGACATTGATTTCCGCTACCGATTTGTTGTATGAGCTAGAAACCGTGACTACACCTCTGGGATTGGAGGTATCGGCAAATGGCTTGCGTAAATTGGCTAGAGCCTATTTGGCGCATTTGGCAACCTCAACATGACCATTGAAAACGGTACGCAACTGGCATCTTCTTATACCACTTCCAGTACTCGCCTCTATATTTGGGTATTACTGGCAATTTTAGCTGGTGGTGTGTTGGGGTATCTGGATGCTCGCCATGCTGTAATGCTTAAACCCATCGGCGATGGTTTTATCAACTTAATCAAAATGTTGATTGCACCTATTGTATTTTGCACCGTGGTTCTAGGTATTGCCGGGGCAGGTGATATGAAAAAAACCGGGCGCGTAGGGGTAAAAGCGCTGCTCTATTTTGAAGTTGTTTCTACTTTTGCACTAGCTACTGGTGTGCTGGTTGCCAATGTTGTTCGTCCTGGCAAGGATTTTAACGTTGATCCAGCAACATTAGACCCGATGGCCGTTTCTGTGTATGTTAAACAGGCAACAGAGCAGAATGTCGTAGATTTTTTGCTGCATATCATCCCCAAAACCTTTACAGATGCTTTCACCAGTTCTGGTGACTTACTGCAAGTATTGTTGGTAGCAATTTTATTTGGCTTTGCCCTGCAAAAAATGGGTAGTGCTGGTAAATCCGTTTACAGCTTTATTGAGGCGTGCGCACAGCTATTCTTTGTTATGATCAATGCCATTATGAAGCTTGCACCACTCGGTGCGGGTGCAGCCATGGCGTTTACTATCGGTAAATATGGCGTGATCGCACTTAAACCACTACTAATTTTGATGGGTAGCTTTTATCTGACCTGTATACTGTTTATCTTTATGGTCCTGGGTAGCATTGCTGCCTTGAATGGTTTTAATATTATTAAACTATTGAAATATATTAAGGAAGAATTGTTACTGGTGTTGGGTACTTCATCCTCAGAGTCCGCGCTGGTGCCAATAATGAAGAAATTAGAATCTTTGGGTTGTTCACGCGCCGTGGTTGGTCTGGTGGTGCCTACTGGATACTCGTTCAACTTGGATGGTACCAATATCTATTTGACGCTGGTGGCATTATTTTTGGCTCAAGCATTAAATATTGAGCTGTCATTAAGTGATCAACTGACACTTTTTTTGGTAGCCATGTTGACTAGTAAAGGCGCATCGGGTGTCACTGGGGCTGGCTTTATTACGCTGGCGGCAACATTAGCGGTTGTTCCTACATTACCGATTGCCTCGTTATCGTTAATTCTAGGTGTAGATCGCTTTATGTCTGAAGCAAGGGCTTTAACCAATCTCATTGGCAATACGGTAGCCACCATTGTGGTATCGCATTCGGAAGGAGAACTCGACAAAGCCCAGATGCATGTAGAGTTAAACAGATAAGCTATTCCCTACTTACTCCACGGTTGCGGTCTACTATCCATTCACTCCATGAACCTGCATAAAGTTTGGAGCCGTTTAGTCCAGCGTGTTCCATGGCTAACAGATTATGGCAGGCAGTAACACCAGAACCGCACATATGCACCACTTGTTCGGGTAATCTTGAGTGGGTTAACTGCTCAAACTGTATACGTAATTGTGCAGCCGGTAAAAACAGGCCATTTTTATCAAGATTAAGCTGGAAGGGGCGGTTGATTGCTTTGGGAACATGTCCGGCAACAGGGTCGATAGGTTCCTGCAAGCCTTTAAAGCGTTCCATTGTTCTGGCATCTATCAGGGTAATGTTTTGGCTGGCGAGGCCATTTTCCACTTCGGTGGTCGTTAGCCATGAGCGGCTATCGTGATAACTTCTAAAAGAGGTGCTGATAGGCTTGGGTAGTCTCGTTGTCAGGGGCAGCCCCAGTTTTTGCCATTGCGTGATGCCACCATCTAAAACCGCTACCTCATCATGCCCCAAGCTGCGTAATAGCCACCACATACGCCCCGCAAATGCGCCATTGGCATCATCATACACAATAACCTGTGAGCGGTTTTTAACCCCCCATAAACCTAATTGTTGGGTCAGAACCGAAAAATCCGGTAAAGGATGGCGGCCAGTATAGCTTTTAACGGGTGAGGATAAATGCAGGTTTAAATCGGCATAACGTGCGCCCGGCAAGTGTCCGAAACGATAGGCTTTGTGACCTGCCGTAACATCGGCCAAAGAAAACCTGCAATCGAAAATTACCCAATCAGGCGCATCAAGATGCTCGGCCAAAGTAAGAGGGGAAATCAGTGTGCGGTATGCCATGTTAAACCTCTAAAATAATTTTTCCAAAATGTTGATTTTTTTCCATGTAGGCGTGTGCTTGTTCAGCATCCCGCAGAGGAAATACGGTGTCTATCACAGGCTTAATCTGGTCATTATTCAGGAAAGGCCAGACTTTTTCTTGCAGTTGTTGGGCAATATACCCTTTAAATAGATTATCTCTGGTTCTTAAAGTAGACCCCGTGATGGTCAGGCGTTTAAGCATTAGAGACCAAAGATTTAGTTCACATTTTGCTCCCTGTTGAATGGCTATTTGCAATAAACGCCCTTCTTCAGCCAAACATTTCAGGTTGCGGGGTAAATAGCCACCACCTATCATATCCAAAATAATATCCACGCCTCGCCCTGCAGTCAATGTGTGTATGGTAGTGACAAAATCAGTATCGTTGTAGTTAATAGCGGTATTGGCACCAAGCGCCAGACATTTATGGCATTTTTCTTCACTTCCTGCTGTCACATAAACTGGATTTCCGAAGGCTTTGGCCAGTTGAATGGCAGTGGTGCCGATACCGCTGCCACCTCCATGTACTAGCAAGCTTTCGCCAGACTGTATGTCACCTCTTTCAAAAACATTGCTCCATACCGTAAAAAAAGTTTCGGGTAGGGCTGCGGCTTGCACGAAACTGAAGTTTTTTGGTATAGGTAAACAACAAGCTTCTTCCGCAACACAATATTCAGCATAGCCACCACCTGTCACCAGTGCACAAATCAGATCACCCGGTTTTAAGGTGCTAACCTGCTGTCCAATTTCAACAACAGTACCGGCTATTTCCAACCCCAAAATATCAGATGCACCTGTTGGTGGCGGGTATACTCCTTGACGTTGCAGTAAGTCCGGTCGATTAACGCCCGCTGCTGCAACTTTGATCAAAACTTGCTGATCGTTAGGTGCAGGCTGCGAGCAGTAAGCTAATTCTAGCTCGTTGGAAGTTGTTGAAGTGATGGATTGTATGGCATACATGATTAAGGGTTTTTAAGTAGAACAATAGACTTTATTATATACTCATGGCCTATTATATTTTGACACTGAAATGTAGTGTGGATAACCATCGCAACTTGGCTAAAAGCGCTATAGACGCTTAGCGTATAGAGTTGTATAAATAGGCGTGGATTATTCATACGTTACTTACTGTTGTCCACACAGTTAATGCCAGGAGTTTATGAACGATACTTTTCCGATTCGACAATTGCCCGAAAATATATTAGGTAAAGATTATGTTATAGGCGATTTACATGGTTGTTACAGTTTACTGGAACGTTTATTGGACGCTGTTAAATTCGATTATAAATATGATCGACTGTTTTCTGTTGGCGATATGATCGATAGAGGGCCAGACTCATTGCGTTGTCTGGCGCTATTGGCTGAGCCATGGTTTTATGCTGTGCAGGGTAATCACGAGCTAATGATGCAAGATTGTTTTTGGCCTTATCTGCAAAAAGGTCAGTTGCGTAGTTTAGATGACTTAAACAATAATGGCTTTCTTGATTATGGGGGGGCTTGGGTAGAGGATTATTTTGTTGCTGATCAGTATGCAATGACGGATGCTTTTAACCGCTGTTTGCAACGACTTGCACAATTACCCTTGATATTGGTGGTTGGTGAGGGTTTGAATCGCTTTAATGTTATTCATGCCGAATTGCTTAGACCCGACTATAAGCAGTCTAGTAATGAAGTCTGGCTGGATAGTGATATTGATAATTGGCTAGAACTAAAAACACTGAGGCATGATATTGAAGAGCGCTTACTTTGGGGGCGAACTTTACTAACCTTGCGTGCACCAAAGTTGAAAAATGCCAGAATGCAAAAAGGTTTATCAACTACTTTTTGTGGACATACTTATAGCAATAAACCAAGGCAAGTTTTATCTCATTTGTGTGTGGATACCGGGGCATTTTTAAGTTTGGACGAAGCGGAAATTGATTATGGTTTAACGCTCTTTGATGTGCAAGAGTTTCGCTGGTTTTCTGCCGCCTATACTCGTGCAGAAGTGATTTCCGAAAATTTCGCCTGATAGCGACAGCTATTCAAATTAGATTATTTAGTATTTAGAGAGATAAACAAAGAATGATACAGGCAGGCATTGTAGGTGGCACTGGGTATACCGGTGTGGAATTGCTGCGGATATTGGTGTTACATCCCAATGTGAAAGTGACGGTAGTCACTTCAAGAGCCGATGCAGGTCAGCGGGTAGATAAACTGTATCCCAGTTTACGAGGATTGTGCGATTTAGTGTTTACCCCACCAGAACTAAAGCAACTGTTGGAGTGTCAGGTGGTGTTTTTTGCAACACCCAATGGTACTGCGATGACTATGGCGGCAGATTTACTTAAATCGGGTGTAAAAGTTATCGATTTATCTGCCGATTTTAGAATTAAAAATGTAGTTGAATGGGAAAAGTGGTACGGCATGCCGCATGCTAGTCCCGATTTAATCGCTGAAGCTGTTTATGGTTTACCTGAAATTAATCGTGAGCAAATCAAACAAGCTAATTTGATAGCTTGTCCGGGGTGCTACCCAACAGCGGTGCAATTGGGCTTTTTACCTTTACTTAAACACGCAACTGTTAATTTAGATACGCTAATTGCCGACGTTAAATCCGGTACTAGTGGTGCAGGGCGTAAAGCAGAAATAGCGTCACTTCAAAGTGAAGCAGGGGAAAGCTTTAAAGCTTATGCGGTCACTGGACACAGACATTTGCCTGAAATCAGGCAAGGCTTACAAAATGTCGCTGGCCAACCGATAGGATTAACGTTTGTTCCGCATTTAACACCGATGATACGGGGTATTCATGCAACTCTCTATGCTCAATTGTCAGGCGATTTAGATTTGCAGGAATTGTTTGAGCAATACTATAACCACGAGCGCTTTGTCGATGTGCTACCCGTTGGTAGTCATGCTGATACCCGGAATGTTCGTGGCAGTAATCGTTGCCAGATTGCTGTACATCAACCCCAAGCTGGCAATACCGTCGTAATTTTATCCGTGATTGATAATTTGGTAAAAGGTGCATCTGGTCAGGCAGTACAAGCTCTAAACCTCATGTTTGCTTTGCCGGAAGCACAGGGGCTTGAAACAGTGGCTTTGTATCCTTAAACATATATACCGGCCCAAATCAGGCTATTATAAAAGAGTATAGATAATACGCTTTGCGTATGCACTCTCTGGAGATTTAGTAATTAGTGACCGTTAATCAATCAAAGTCACTAAAACTTGGGTAAAGCCCCTTGGAAATCCAATTGTCTCCAGGCTTCATAAAGCACAATGGATACGCAATTGGATAAATTAAGGCTACGGCTTTCTGCACGCATGGGTAAATATAATTTCAACTGCGGGGGAAGTTTATCTAAAAAGTCAGCAGGCAAACCGCGTGTTTCCGGGCCGAACAACAAGGCATCTCCTGCTTGATAGCGGATGTGGTGATAAGGTGTTTTACCTTTTGTCGTTAAGGCAAACAAGCGTTTGGGATTGGCTCTGTCTATATAATCAGTCAAAGCCGCATATTGTCTAATATTGACCCATTCGTGATAATCCAGTCCAGCGCGCCGTAAGCGTTTATCATCAAGGTCAAAACCCAGCGGTTGAATTAAATGTAGATGTGCGCCGCTATTGGCACATAAACGGATGATATTGCCGGTATTTGCGGGAATTTCCGGCTCGAACAAAACTATATCAAGCATAATAAGAGTATGAGAGGATTAGGTAAGCTGGTGCATGATTGAGTCGAAATAGTTGGTGTGTTGGATATTGGCTTAATCTCGCCACTCAGCTACCATTAAAAACGGTTTCTACAACATAAGCTGTCGCTTG
This sequence comes from Methylomonas sp. AM2-LC, assembly GCF_039904985.1. Lineage (NCBI taxonomy): Bacteria > Pseudomonadati > Pseudomonadota > Gammaproteobacteria > Methylococcales > Methylococcaceae > Methylomonas > Methylomonas sp. AM2-LC. The sequence continues at coordinate 4,163,766 of NZ_CP157005.1, read as the reverse complement.
TTCGTTTCACTATTAGAAACATAACCGTAATAAAACCGCTTAAGATAACTGACTGAAGTAGATACCAGTCAGTTATCCGGTGCTTGGTTTTTCGAAAAATACTTAAAATCAGCTTAAGTTACTACTTATTGATTTTTTTCAACATTAACCGGGGTAAGTTTCCATATTTCCTGGTTGTATTCGCTAATTGTCCGATCAGTAGAAAACTTACCGCTGGCTGCTGTATTCAGAATGCTCATTTTTGTCCAACGATCTTGATCTCTGTAAGCCTGCTCCACGCGTTTTTGGGCTTCAATATAGCTGCGGAAGTCGGCAATAGTCATCCAGGGGTCGTGCGGACTTTTAAGTGCCGCAATAATGTCATCAAAAATACCCGGTTCAAACTGATTAAAATGGCCGCATTCCAACAGACGCATAACATTTTGTAATTCAGAATCCTGATTAATGATGGCTTGAGGGTTGTAATGTTGATGCATGGCTTCAACTTCAGATTCGGTCAGGCCAAATAGGAAGAAATTTTCTTCTCCCGCTTCTTCACGAATTTCAATGTTGGCTCCGTCTAAGGTGCCAATGGTTAAAGCACCATTCATCATGAATTTCATGTTTCCGGTGCCAGAAGCCTCTTTGCCAGCAGTCGATATTTGTTCGGATAAATCAGCGCCAGGACAAATTTTTTCCATTGCAGAGACGCGATAGTTAGGCATAAATACCAGTCTAAGTTTGTCACCGATAGCCGGATCATTGTTAATGACGTTTGCTACGTTGTTGATCAGTTTGATGGATTTTTTTGCCATGGCATAACCAGGCGCGGCTTTGCCACCAATTAAAACACAGCGTGGTACCCAGTTTTTAGTTTCACCACGTTTGATACAGTCATATAGGTAGATAACATGCAAAACATTGAGAATTTGGCGCTTGTATTCATGAATACGTTTAACCTGAACATCAAATAATGCATCGACATTGATTTCAATGTCATGTTCGTCTTTTTTGTAATTGACTAGGCGTTGTTTGTTGGCACGTTTTAATTCAGCCCATTTTTTTCTGAATGTGGCATCTTCAGCAAACGGACGTAATTTAGCCAGAGCTGATAAATTAGTGATCCATTCATCACCAATAGTGGCTGTAATCAATTCTGCCAAATCAGGATTGCAGGCAGCTAACCAACGTCTTGGCGTAACGCCATTGGTTTTATTATTAAATTTGTAAGGCCACAATTCATAAAAATCTCTGAATAAACCTTCCTGCAGTAATTTTGAGTGTAATTCAGCAACGCCATTAACAGAAAAACTACCAACGATAGCCAGATATGCCATGCGTACTTTTTTATCACGACCTTCTTCAATGATAGACATACGTGCCATGCGATCATTATCACCAGGCCAGCGTGCTGATACTTCAGCCATGAAGTGAGCGTTAATGTCGAAAATAATTTCCATTAGGCGCGGTAACAGGTTTTCCATTAGACTTACAGACCATCTTTCCAAAGCCTCAGGTAACAAGGTGTGGTTGGTATAAGCCATGGTTTTACAGGTAATGGCCCAAGCATCTTTCCAGGCTAAACCGTGTAAGTCCAGCAGCAAGCGCATTAATTCGGCAACCGCAATGCTAGGGTGGGTATCATTCAATTGGAAGCAATTTTTTTCGGCAAAATGGGTGAAGTTGTTGCCGTGTCGACCTACCCAATTGGCTATGACGTCTTGTAAGCTGGCGGAAGCCAATAAATATTGTTGCTGTAAACGTAAGGCCTTACCATTTTCGTTGGCATCGTTGGGATAAAGCACCATGGTAATGTTTTCAGCTGTATTTTTTTGCGCTACAGCCTCTGCGTAATCACCTTCATTAAATTCCTGGAGATTGAACTCTTCGGTCGCGATTGCTTTCCAAAGCCGTAGAGTATTTACCGTACCGTTTTTATAACCAGGTACCGGGGTATCATAGGGCATGGCTAAAACATCGTGTGTATCCAGCCAAGTTGTTCTTTTGTTACCTTTTTCATCAATATGGCTTTGCGTTCTACCGCCAAATTTAACTCTAGCCATATATTCGGGTCTTTCTATCTCCCAAATATTGCCCATTCTTAACCAGTGATCAGGTAATTCTACTTGTTCACCATTAACTATCTGTTGAGTAAACATGCCGTATTCGTAACGCAGACCATAACCCGTTACCGGTAATTGCAAGGTGGCGCAGCTATCGATAAAACAAGCGGCTAAACGACCAAGGCCGCCATTTCCCAAACCTGCATCCACTTCGCTATCGACCAGTTCTTCAGCTTCTAATCCCAGATCGTATAAGGCGGCTTTAACAGCGTTATCAACGCCCAGATTTAACATGGCGTTACTTAATGAACGACCGATTAAAAACTCCATGGAAAGATAATAAGCACGCTTGCAATCCAAGTCTTTGTAAGTGTTGTACGTGTTTTTCCATCGCTCAACTAGGCGATCACTGATTGCCAGTGATAATGCTTCATAGGCGTAATGCGGTGATCGGCAATGTTCATCCCGTCCCAGTCTATGACTGTAATAGTGTTTGAAATCAGCGATAAAATGTTTTTTGTCTAGTCCGAGTTTAGGCAGTTTGGTAATATCGGACTTTGGTGTGCTTTTTCGAAAAACTCTATGGGGCATCGTTTTGTCCTCAAGTTTGGATTTAGTCGACTGGGAACTGGAAGCGATAATCAACTCCCAAATTACTAGTGCTTTAGATGCTGCTTACCTGTATAGACTCGTGTTTTACTATTTCTAACACACATACCCAAGATAGTACTTGGGTATGTGTGTTTATACATTAGATTGTTTGCTGCGGCTATGTTGGATTTAGACAGGCATTTCCTCTGTGCTTATTTCCTTCCTTTACGCGCTTATTCCAATCTGCCGTGGCATTGCTTATATTTTTTGCCGGATCCGCACGGGCAAATATCGTTACGCCCTATTTTTTCAGCGTTACGCACAAACGGTTGATCATTATTCGGTTGCGGAGTAGCAACAGGCGTTTGTTCCACTTCAAATGCAGAGTGCGCTTCAGCATGTTCAAAGTGCATTTCCTGAGGAGCCTGACGCTGTTCATCCAGTGCTTTTACATCTTCTTCTCTGGTAACTTGCACTTTAGCTAGTATGCCTACCACCTCTTGTTTGATATGGGTTAACAAGTCGCTAAACATGATAAAAGATTCTCGTTTATACTCTTGCTTAGGATCTTTTTGTGCATAACCACGGAAATGTATACCTTGACGCAACTGATCCATAGCCGCCAAATGTTCTTTCCAGCTATTGTCCAATACCTGTAACATGACAGATTTTTCAAAATGCCGCAACACGTCAGCACCAATGGCAGCTTCCTTGTTGTGACTTTCTTGAGCTGCTTTGTCAATAATGATTTGCCGAAGTTTAGGTTCGTTTAGACTGACATCCTGGTTTAACATATCCTGTAAGGGCAAGCTTAGGTTAAACTCTTGATGTAAATGTATTTCCAAACCGTGAATATCCCACTGTTCCTGCATAGTTTTAGCTGGAATGAAAGCGGTAATAACGTCATTAAGTACATCGTTACGAATTGCAGTAACAATATCACTAATATCTTCAGCAGCCATTAACTCATTACGTTGTGAGTAGATAACCTTGCGTTGATCATTGGCAACATCGTCATATGCCAGAATTTCTTTACGAATATCAAAGTTGCGATTCTCAACTTTACGTTGCGCACTTTCAATTGATCGAGTTACTAAGGGGTGTTCAATAGCTTCACCTTCTTGCATTCCCAGTTTTTGCATTAAACCCGCAACGCGCTCTGACGCAAAAATACGCATCAGATCATCTTGTAATGACAAATAGAATCGTGTAGAGCCTGGATCGCCCTGACGTCCAGACCGGCCTCTAAGCTGATTGTCTATACGTCTTGATTCATGGCGCTCTGCGCCAATAACATGTAAACCACCGCTTTGTAATACTTTTTCATGGCGTTCCTGCCAAGCATTGCGGACATTATTTTTTTCAGCGTCGCTAGCATCATCACCTAACAAGGCTAGCTCTGCAGACAAGCTGCCACCCAATACAATATCCGTACCACGACCTGCCATGTTGGTAGCAATAGTCACAGCGCCAGGCATACCCGCACGTTCTATAATATGCGCTTCGCGTTCGTGCTGTTTGGCGTTAAGTACTTCATGCTGAATATTTTGTTGTTTTAATAATCCGGAGATAAGTTCGGAGTTTTCAATTGAGCTGGTACCTACCAATACAGGTTGCTGACGTTTTACACAATCCTTGATGTCTTCAATCACTGCCTGATATTTTTCGCGAGCTGACAAAAATACCAAGTCACCCATGTCTTTACGTATCATTGGGCGGTGAGTAGGTATTACGACTACTTCCAGACCATAAATTTTATTGAGTTCGAAGGCTTCAGTATCAGCCGTACCTGTCATTCCAGACAGTTTTCTATAAAGACGGAAGTAATTCTGAAACGTGATAGATGCCAAGGTTTGATTTTCATTTTGTATCTGCACGTTTTCTTTAGCTTCAACCGCTTGATGCAAGCCTTCTGACCAGCGGCGTCCGGTCATCATCCGGCCGGTAAATTCGTCAACGATGATAATTTGATTATTTGCAACTACATAATCAACATCTTTTTGAAACAATACATGCGCACGTAATGAGGCACTCAAATAATGCATCAAGCGAATATTTGCAGCATCATAGAGTGTTGAGCCATCTGCTATCAAACCGTGTTCAGCCAATAAGCTTTCAACTCGCTCGTAACCCGCCTCTGTGAGATGAATTTGCCGAGACTTTTCATCAACTGCATAATCACCAGGCATTTTGTCTTGCAGATCAGGATCTTCCGATTTTTCCTGTTTTGTCAGATATGGAATGATTTGATTGGTGGTCAGATAAATTTCGGTGCTGCCTTCTGCCTGACCAGATATGATTAAAGGCGTTCGTGCCTCGTCAATCAGGATAGAATCCACTTCGTCTACAATCGCAAAGTTTAATTCGCGCTGAACTTTTTGGTCCAAATTAAATGCCATATTGTCGCGCAAATAATCGAAACCGAATTCATTGTTTGTTCCATAGGTAATGTCAGCCGCATAAGCAATTTTGCGTTGCTCGTGGCTGAGGTCGCTGACGATTACACCGGTGGTTAATCCCATGAAACCATAGAGCTTACCCATCCATTCTGCGTCACGTTTAGCCAAATAATCATTAACGGTAACCACGTGTACGCCATGGCCGGGCAGGGCGTTTAGATAGGCAGCCAAGGTAGCCATCAGGGTTTTACCTTCCCCGGTTTTCATTTCAGCTATTTTGCCACTATTTAAAACCATGCCGCCTATCATTTGCACATCGAAATGGCGCATCCCAAAAACTCGGGTAGATGCTTCACGGATGGCAGCAAAAGCTTCCGGTATTAAATTGTCAAGTTTTTCACCTTGGGCCAAACGTTCGCGAAATTCTTGCGTTTTGGCTTGTAAGGCATCATCGGATAATTGTTCATATTCTGCCGCCAAGGCATTAATTCTTTTAACCAATTTACGCTTTTTCTTGACCAGCCTGTCGTTACGGCTACCGACAATCAGTTTAACCAGCTTACCCAGCATGATATTTCCAGTGTGAGAGTGAATTCAAAGTATGTAATTATAAACGTTATGAGGTGTCTATGACCAGTAATCAAGCCATTGTTAATAGATAAGTTCAGATTTAACATGGACAAGCCAGCCTATCTGCGTATAATTTACAAAATTGCTGATTCGTCTTTTCAATGCATCAAGACACATTCCCATCCTGTAAAACCTTACCCTATCTGAGATTTTAATGAAAATAGTGATTCTCGGTGCCGGTGTTACCGGTTCTTCTGTAGCTGGCGCTTTAGCCAGTGAAGAAAACGATATAGTCGTAATCGATAAAAAGCCACATTTACTAACCGCGCTTAAAGCCCGGTTGGATATTGCTACTGTTGAAGGTAATGCGACTCATCCAACTATCCTTGAAAGTGCTGGTATAAAAGATGCTGATATGGTCATTGCGGTTACCGATCAGGATGAAACCAATATGCTGGCCTGTCATGTCATTAATACACTGTATAGCAAACCAAAAACTATAGCCAGAGTACGGGCTATTGATTTTCTTAACCACCCACAGTTATTCCAGCCAGGTGGAATTGATATTGTTATTAGTCCTGAACAATTGATAACAGAGTCTTTGCATAATCTGGTTAAATTCCCTGGTGCACTACATGTTTCCGAATTTGCAGATGGTTTAATTCGTCTATTTTCAATAAAAGTGGTTGCTACGGGCTTTTTAACGGGCAAAAGAATTCAAGTGGTAAAAGAAAAGCTGGCGGATGGAATGATTCGAGTGGCAGCCATATTCCGGGATGGAAAAGCCATTTCTGTAAATGGCGAAGCGGTGATAGCAACCGGGGACGAGGTGTTTTTTGTTTGTCCGCGCGATAAAGTGCGTAAAACATTGATAGACCTGCATAAGCTTGAAGCGCCCATCAAGACTGTCATGATTGCAGGCGGTGGACATGTCGGTAAGCGTTTAGCTATAGCTCTGGAGAAAAATTATCAAGTCAAAGTGATAGAATTAGACTTGGATCGCGCCAAAGATATTGCTAATGATCTCCGTAATACGCTGATTTTACATGGTGATTGTACGGATGAGGGTTTGCTGCAAGAAGAAATGATCGAAAATACTGATTTATTCTGCGCCATTACTAATAACGATGGTATCAATCTTATTTCTGCCGGGCTGGCAAAAAAACTGGGTGCCAAGCGCGCAATCTGTCTGGTTAACAATAATGCCTATCTTAAATTACTTGATGGTAGTGATATTGATTTAGCTATTCAGCCCAGACTGGAAACCTTAGGCGGTATCCTCAAGCATGTCAGAAAGGGTGATGTGGTTGGTGTGAGTTCGGTTTGTGGTGGCAGTGCAGAAGCCATAGAAGCTATTGCTCATCGCAGTAAAAATTCTAGCTCTGTGGTCGGTTTGCGGGTTGATCAAGTCAATCTGCCTGATGGCGTCATATTAGGGGCATTGATACGCGAAAAAGAAGTGTTGCCAGTGCATCACGATACAGTATTTGCAGAAGGTGATCATGTAGTGATGTTTGCCTTAAATAAAAAGCTGATTAAAGCGATCGAAGGCTATTTTCAACCTATTTAGGCTGTGTTGCTGTCGAATGGCTCCGCCGACTGTAGGCTAAGTTTCGCTTGCCATCGGTAATGCAGCGACAATTTGTCACATTTTCTTAGCATTAATAGTCTATTACACTATACCTTGGCTCATACATGCATCCCCTGTCTTTTTGGGGATTGAGTCCTTTCCTTCCTCATAATGCGGCCTCTCAGGCCGCATTTTTTTACGCTAAGCTTTAAGCCCAGGAAACAGGCTATAAAAATTAGCACTACTTTGTTTAGCAATTTCATCTACTGGCACTTGCCGTAATTCAGCTATATGCTCAGCTACATAGCGTACATAAGTAGGGTAATTTGGTTTACCTCGAAAAGGGACTGGTGCTAAGTAGGGGGAGTCAGTTTCTATTAGAAAGCGATCAGCCGATATTTTTTGAGCAACTTCTTTAATGGCAAGCGCATTTTTAAATGTAACAATGCCTGAAAACGAAATATAAAAATTTAAATCTATCGCTTTTTGCGCGTATTCCCAATCTTCTGTAAAGCAATGAATAATACCACCTACCTGATCAGCCCCTTCTTGTCTTAAAACATCTAAGGCATCCTGATCCGCATTGCGAGTATGGATAATCAAGGGTTTTTTTAAGTCTTTAGCGACTTGAATGTGATTTTTAAAACGTTGTTTTTGCCAGTCTAAATCACCTTTGCCATGAAAATAATCCAGACCGGTTTCACCGATGGCGATTACTTTCTGGTGTTCTGCCAAGACCAGTAATTCTTCGATACTGGGGTCGTGTCCATCAGTAACATTGGGGTGGACACCCACAGAAAGTGATATGTTAGGGTAGGGGAGTATTTGCTCGAATAATGCTGGGTAAGATTCCAGATCAATGGCTATGCACAACATATGTTGGATGCCTTGTTGTTCAGCATCCTGAACAAATTTAGCAAAATCATGTTCGTAGGGAGTAAGGTCAATACGATCAAGATGACAATGAGAATCTATATACATATATGAATAGGTTTGCCAATTTATTACATAGTATGAGTGGGACGCTCTGTTTCTAATGCGCCTGCCAAATAAGTTTCAATTTTATTGCGAGCTAGGCCGCCATCATGGTCGCTAAATTGTACGCCAATACCTGCAAGTCTATAACCTTCTGATCCTAAAGGTGTTTTCCATATAATTTTGCCGGCGATGGGTAGGCGTTCGGTTTCATCCAATAAGCTGAGTAACAGAAATACTTCTTCACCTAGTTCGTAATCGCGTTTGGTGGGAATAAACAAGCCGCCGTTTTTAATAAATGGCATATAGGCAGAATAGAGGGCGTTTTTCTCTTTGATGGTTAGTGACAAAATGCCTTGTCTGGAAATGTTTTCGGCCATAAGCTTAGCTTTTATTAAGTTGAAACCAGTCAATTAACAGGCGTTCAGTGACTAATTGCTTGTTAAGTTGTGTATTTACAAGTGCTTTGTTGTTCAAGAGTATGTCATAGTATTGATAAACTCGTTTTAATTCTAGGCGTTTCGCCAATGCTTGCAAGGATTTTTTAAAATCCGGATTACTGATATGCTTGCTGTCAACATCATGTGCAAGTTTTATAATGTCCATAATCCAACTACAGATCCAGTTTATAAGTGTTCCTAAATCAATAATGTCCGATTTTTGCCATTGTTCGGCCACCATTAATAGATTGGTTTTACCTTGAGCTATTTGTAACCAAATTTCAAAATAGGCGTTTCGATGTTGCATAAATCCACGTTCAGCATACTCTTTGGCTAATAAGGGTGATCCACTCGCCATAATTAACAAAGACTGATAAGGAGGCGCTACACCTTGTTGCTGCAACCAGTCTTCAGTGATCTGCGGTTTAGGAAGCGAGAAGTTGATAGTTTGGCAACGACTACGGATGGTAGCGGGTAATTTATAGGCTTGATCACTAATGAGTATGAAACAAGTGCGTTCATTAGGTTCTTCTAGGCACTTTAAGAAGGCATTTGCTGCCGCTGTGGTCAAGTTATCTGCGGGATGTAAAATCACCAGCCGATAAGTTTCATATTGTGGTTTTAAGGCCAGTTTTGCTATGAGTTGGCGGATTTTATCTATACCTATGGCTTTGCCAGGTTCGTCAGGTTCTATGACAAAATAGTCAGGATGCGTATTGGCTTTCAATAATTTACAACTAACGCATTCACCACAGGCGATTGTCGTATGTTTAATGGTTGCTGATAGTGGTGCGTGACAGAGTAAGCTTTGAGTATAGTATTCGGCCAATTGGCGTTTTCCCAGTCCCGTCGGGCCGGAAAATAATAAAGCTTGAGGTATGCGCTGTTGATCAATATAGCTCAATAGATGTGGCCAAATGACTTGTTGCCATGGAAAAATATCAACATTGTCTGTGCTCATATGGATAAAAACCGCTCAAGAATCTGATCGATTTTTATCTGAACCTCCTGTAAAGGTAAACAGGCATCTATGATTTGGTAACGCAGAGTGTCTTGTTGGGCGCGTTGCAAATATACAGTGCGTACACGTTCAAAAAATTCCAGTTGCTCAGTTTCAAATCTATCCAATTTGCCACGTCGTTTGGCTCGCTTTAAACCAACATCAGCTGGAGCATCTAGCAACAGAGTTAGATCGGGCTTTAAAGTACCCAGTATCGTTTGTTCCAGCCAGGCGATTATGTGCGTATCCATTTGACGTCCGCCACCTTGATAGGCATAAGTGGCGTCAATGAATCGATCACATAATACCCATTGTCCGTTTTGTAAGGCTGGGGCGATGACTTGCCGAATATGTTGAGCGCGCGCAGCAAATATCAATAGTAATTCAGCTGATTCACAGAGAGGTTCGTCTTGGTGATCCAGTAAAATGGCTCTGATTTTTTCTGCAAGTAGAGTGCCGCCGGGTTCGCGGGTAACAATATGCGGAATATGCTTGTCATGCAGAAAATGCTGAATGTATTCCAGGTTGGTGGTTTTACCGACGCCCTCGCCACCTTCTAAGCTGATAAATCGTCCAGGCTTCATCTTTGATATTGGTCAACAAATTTTTCGTGTTCCGCCAATGAAGCGGAAAATGCATGGCGACCATTTCCGCGGGACACAAAAAACAAAGTGTCACCGTCATCTGGATGCAGAGCCGCGTTAATAGCTTGTTTGCCTGGCATTGCAATAGGTGTGGGAGGTAGTCCTTCGATAATATAGGTATTGTAGGGGGTTGGTTCGCGTAAATCTTTGTGGCGGATATCCCCATGATAGTCATCCCCCATACCATAGATCACAGTAGGGTCAGTTTGTAACAACATGCCTTTTTTTAAACGTCGAGTAAAAACACCGGCTATTTGTTTACGTTCTTCAACCGCGGCTGTTTCTTTTTCGATGATAGATGCCAAAATCAAAGCTTGATAGGGATTCTCTAGAGGCAGTTCCTGCGCGCGTTTTTGCCATTCTTCATTAAGAACCGCTTGCATCTTATCATGTGCGCGTTTCAGCAATTCGGCATCGCTGGTATGTTTCTCAAAGAAATAGGTGTCTGGAAAAAATAAGCCTTCTGGGTGGTTTTTATCAGAGCCAATAGAACTCATCAGCTCTGTTAAATTCTGTTCCGAGAGGGTATGCTCTAAATTCGGATTGTTTTTAATGGCTTGAAAAATCTGTTTGAAAGACCAGCCTTCGGGAAAAGTAATGGAATATTGTCTGGTTTTGCCTTCGTTAAACTGTTTTAAAATATCCGCACAGGTTGAGCCTTTTGGTAAAACGTATTCACCTGCTTTGATCATGCGTGCCAGATTATTTCGGTAGGCAAATAATTTAAACCAGAAGGGATTGACGTTTATCTGTTGTGCATTTAGCTGCCGGGTAATAAAGTCAAAAGAGTCGCCTTTATTAATTTCAAATGTGGTGTCAGTTAGAACGACTGGTTTTTTTAAAATCAGGTGATTATGCATGCCGCCCCAAATTAATAGGAGTCCAAGTACCATTAATAAGGTAAAAGCAATAATGCTTCTGATCATGATGCTAACTCTATGCGTAAGGCATTAAACATGGCTTGCAGTTTTTTGGTTTGCGTGCCAATGCTAAAATGCGTTTGTTCAATCATTCGCACTGGACAGATACCTAAAATAGAGTTAGTGATAAAAATCTCGTCAGCCTGCCATAGTGCTGAACATTCAATTTCTTGTTCAAGTAATGGTATTTCATACTGTGTAGAAAATTCAATAACCATTTGCCTGACTATACCCGCAACGCCACAATTTGTCAGCTTTGGTGTATATAAAATCCCCTCTTTGCCAAGGAATACATTGCTCATGGTGCCTTCGATAACGAAATTATCATGGTCCAGCATTATACCCTCGGTTATTTCTTCATTCTGCCATTCTGCTCTGGCGAGAATTTGTTCCAGTCGATTTAAATGCTTTATACCCGCAAGGCTTTGATTAATGCCGAGGCGCTGTTTGCAAAGTCTGACAGCCACGCCGTCTGTATGAAATTGTTTTGGATAGTCTGGAAACGGATAAAGTGCAAATACTCGAGTGGGGCTTAGTTGTGCGGGTTGTCGATAACCACGTCCACCAGAGCCGCGAGTGACTATTAGTTTTAGCACAGCTCTTTGGGTTGAAGCAGACATTTGCTCTGCTTCTGCGATGAGCAGTTCCTGATCTGGTGCTGGAATAAGTAAGCGATGACAGCCATGATTGAGCCGTTTTAAATGTCTTTCCAGAAACAGTGGGCGGCCATTCAATACTTCGATGGTTTCAAATAAACCATCGCCGTATTGAAAACCCCTGTCAGCGATATCTATACTCTCGCTGCGTTCACCATTGACTAAATACATTTGTGACAACAGTGCTGTATCAGAGGCTTATTGGTAACGCTTAAAGACCAGAGTACCGTTGGTGCCGCCGAAACCAAAAGAGTTTGAGATAGCAATGTCAATTAACATGTCTCTGGCTATATTGGGAACATAATCCAAGTCGCATTCTGGATCAGGGTTGTCCAGATTGATAGTTGGAGGGGCAATTTGATGCTTTATGGCGAGTGCGCTTAGTACGGCTTCTATGCCGCCTGCTGCTCCTAGCAGATGGCCTATCATTGATTTGGTGGAGCTGATAGCCACTTTGTAAGCGTGGTCACCCAAAGCTGTTTTCATAGCGCGGGTTTCGCAAATATCACCAGCCGGTGTAGATGTGCCGTGTGCGTTAATATAATTAACGTCACTCGCATTCAATTTAGCGTCAGCCAGTGCATTTTTCATGCAGCGCGCAGCGCCTTCGCCGCCCATGGAGGGTGAGGTGATGTGATATGCGTCACCACTCATGCCATAGCCAACCAGTTCTGCATAAATTTTGGCCCCTCTGGCTTTAGCGTGCTCCAGCTCTTCCAACACCACAACCCCTGCGCCATCACTTAGCACAAAGCCGTCACGGTCTCTGTCCCAAGGGCGGCTGGCTATTTGCGGATTATCATTGCGTCGGGAAAGAGCTTTGGCAGATGCAAAACCACCCATCGCTGTTGGCGAGCTTGTGCAGCGTTCAGCGCCACCGGCGACCATGATATCTGCATCACCATATTTAATCAGTCGTGCAGCATCGCCGATATTATGGGTGCCCGTTGAACATGCCGTCACAATAGCAAAATTTGGACCTTTTAAGCCGTATTTGATAGACAAATTACCGGAAATCATATTAATGATGTTACCGGGTACAAAAAAAGGTGAAATTTTCCGGGCGCCTCCCGCAACGTATGTCGCGTAACACTCCTCAATACCCGTAATGCCGCCAATACCCGCGCCAATGGCAACGCCAATACGTTCAGCATTTTCTTCCGTGACTACTATGCCAGAGTCTTCAATGGCTTGACATCCTGCAGCAATACCATAATGTACAAACCCATCCATACGTTTCGCATCTTTTTCAGAAATATAGGCACTGATATCGAAATTACGGATTACTCCACCAAAAGTGGTGGCAAAAGTGGAAATATCGAAAGAATCAATGGGACCAATGCCACTTTTACCATTGATAATTCCATCCCAGGTTTCAGCAACATTATTGGCTAAAGGCGTAACAGCGCCTAAGCCAGTTATTACAACTCGACGTTTACTCACAGCAGACTACCGTTAAATATAGAAGACAAACAAGAGAAGAAGGGAGTAAGCTAGCGGAGTAAGTCCGCTAGCTACTTGAACGATTTATTGCAGATTGGCGTTTATATAGTCAATAGCTAATTGAACCGTGGTGATTTTTTCAGCTTCTTCGTCTGGAATTTCGCATTCGAATTCTTCTTCCAGGGCCATGACGAGTTCTACTGTGTCTAAAGAATCCGCGCCAAGATCGTCAACGAAAGACGCATCGTTTGCGATTTCTTCTTTCACGCCTAATTGCTCTGCGACAATCTTTTTTACTCGTTCTTCGATATTACTCATATTTTTTTTCCTCGAACAATGCGATTACTTTACAACAAACAATCGCCTTATCTTTAGTGTGTTGTTTTGATTAATTGGAATCTCGTCACTGGCTTTGCCTAACGACTTAATGGATTATACTTGATGTTCAGAAAAATTCACAACATTCAACGCAGTTACAAGCCAATGAATGCCTATTTATTGCGTTTTGGTGCTTAGGTTTTTAATGATCTCCTCTAATGGTACCAGATTGAGTTTGATTCTGAATAATATCGATTTATCTTCCAGCAAGCCGTAACATTCGTAGGTTCGTAATAAAATGTTGGTATGGTTTAAAGTGTTCTTTTCCGATTCAGGTAACTGTTTGACCAGAATATGTAATTTGTCGTTATTTTTAATGCGTTTCAGATGCAGTCTGTCTACCGAAATATCATGCGAGGTATACACCATAGGATTTCGTTTGAAATCGTGATTTTCCATTTGAGCTTTTTCCAGTAATGCACCTGAAGTTAGGCTGCAAGGAAAAACTTCGGGGTAATTCTCCAAATTGGTCAGATCGTCAAAGTAATCAGATTGCTCTGCCAGAGAGCCGGATAAAAAGTTTTTGACATTGCCGTTATGCATCCATTTACGTTTTAGAAAAAATTCGCTGTCGGGAACCATGGATTTGTCACTGAGAGTCTCAAGATCAGGTAGTTTGCTTAAATCAGTGTTGGCCAAAAATAATGGCTGTTTGGTTTCTTTTTTATAACCAATCAGTATGGTTTTATCTAACGATTTAATGGTTACTCGATTGGTTAATGTCAGATCGGGTATGGTGGTAATCAGTGTTTTTTTGATGTCCAATGTCATTTCCTGACGAGGACGAAGTGCATTGACAAAAGTGATCTGGTAATTGCTATAGCGTAACTGATTTTCAGCAATTATCTTGTTTTCGTGGTGTGCTTCCCGATACAGTCGCATTTGATATTCGATCAAGGTATTAAGCTGAAACCCTAATACAATGGGGCCTTTGAAAGGATTATGCGTTACCTGTAGCCATTTGTGCTTATCATGAAATAGATTAAAGTCATCGGAAGCGTTTCTAGCAACTTCGATATGGATTTGGTCAAAGACAAATGATTGATCTTTCATGCTTTACAGTAGATGGAGAAAATTGAGTATTGTTAAGCTTATACTGAAAAAGTTATATATTTTGCAGGTGAATTCGCTGTGACGAGCGCGCGCCAGTCTTTTCTGCTAAGCATAAGCTAATTGACGTATACTAAGATTTAATGAGCCATGAATGCCCTTGTAATCTCAAGCCTAGATTGTATCGGATTATGCATAAACCCGATAGGCGGATAATTAAATAGGGTTTTGCCTGTGTCTTAAAACAGATCGAAATTATTCAATTAGCTGAAATGGGTTTTTCATTATAGACGTACGGCATTTATTGTATATATTGAAATAATGATAAACCCTGTACTTTGGTAAACGATTGTTCAGCTGCTTGAAGTGCAGTTTGTTGTAGATCCAATTGACTGATAGCACTAGCATAATCAAGATCGCCAATTGAGGAAGCAGTGGTTTGATTATCCAATATAGTCTGAGCATTAATGTTTTGTTGGCTATTAGTGGCCTGCAAACGTGCGCCCACCGAAGCCTGCACGGTTTCCATGCGGGTTAGTGCATTGGTAATATCGGTTAAAGAGGCACTGGTTGATGTGTTGTTATTCAAGTTATTGGCTAACTGCGAAACAGCCTGAAACACATTGCTAATTGAACCAGTCGTCAAAGGCCCACTGGATAAGGTACCAAACACTGCGTCACCCGGGTTGCCATTGGCTACTTGACGGTTTTCAGGGCCTATAGTGATGGAGGCTTGTGAACTGTTGCCATTATAGGTAAACCCTAACGGGTCGGTACTTTGCGCATCCGCGCTAGGTGCATTGGGGTTGGGTGTAGAGGTATAAGGTAAGGTTGTGGTATTGGTACCAGAAAAAATATAGTCACCACTGGCATCCTGAGTATTCGCTAGATTCATTAACTGTTGATTAAGTTGATCAACCTGCGTGGCAATTTCCTGCTGATTTAGGGGGGTGTTAATACCATTCAAGCTTTGCATTGCCAATGATTGTATGCTTTGTAGAACATTGACAGCACTGTTCAGGGTAGAATCTGCTAGCTGTAATTTGTCTTTTGCCGCGTTGATGTTAGTCTGGTATTGCTGAGTTATTTGAATATTTTGAGTAAAATTAATCAAGCTAACCGATGCAGCTGGGTTTTCTGAAGGGCTTAAGTATTTTTGACCTGAAGCCAGTTTTGATTGCGATTGACTCAAACTGCTTTGCAGATTTTGCATGGTATACACGGCAGTTTGGTAAGTCCACGAAGTTGAAACACGCATAAAATTCTCCTATCCAACTGCATTGAGTATGGATGTAAATAAGGTTTGTACCAAAGAGATTGATTTGGCAGAGGCTTGATAAGCATTTTGAAATTGAATCAGGTTAGCTGCTTCCTCGTTTAAATTAACCCCAGATATACTTTGTTGAGCATTGGTAGCATTTTGCAGAACGGTATTTTGGGCGCTACTGTTTATTTGTGCAGTACTGGTATTTTGCCCAACAGTGGTGACTAACTGCCCATAAGCCTGGGAAAAGGTGTTAGTGCCATTGTTCATGGTTTTTTGATTTTGTAAATCAGCCAATGTCAAGGCATTGCTATTATCACCAGGTAAGCCAGTGGCGCTGGTTGCTGCAGCAATTTGTGCTGGTGTGGTGACTGCCGGGTTTACCTGAATGGTCGCCGCCGTGTTGTAATTAGGACTGATTTGAAAGCTATCACCCGACGTTAATGAGCCGCCACTGAAGGCAATGCTAAATCCATCTGCCGCTGCCGTGCTAGCCAAACTGGTATCATCCAAACCAGTAACAGCAGTATTTGTAGTTAAATTGGTTAACATATAGCTATTGGGTGAGGTACTCGTGACTTGTAACTGATAAGATGCCGCTAGTGTTGATGCCGTTGCTGGAGCTGAAAAATTGGCACTAACCTGTAACTTAGGATCGCCATAAAGTCCTTGTACTTCGGCACTAGGTGCGCCTAATACAAACAAAGGTAACCCTTGATTGCCATTTAAATCTACACCGGCAGCCTGAACATTATTCACTGCTGTCGCAAATCCTGTTGCTATCAAACCTAATTGTTGCTGAGCGGGTTGCAGTACTTGTGAGCGAAATTGAACATTACCCGCAATTTGGCCACCTGTAATTTGATTGGAAATATCATGGCCATTAAGCATGACGTCTATTTGGTTGCTATCGGTAGGTGAGCCTTGCACCGTCAGAGTGGATGCTGAAGTATCCAGCACTAAGGGCTGACCTTGACCGATAAACACAT
Organism: Methylomonas sp. AM2-LC; assembly: GCF_039904985.1. Lineage (NCBI taxonomy): Bacteria > Pseudomonadati > Pseudomonadota > Gammaproteobacteria > Methylococcales > Methylococcaceae > Methylomonas > Methylomonas sp. AM2-LC. The sequence goes on along the minus strand of NZ_CP157005.1, from coordinate 4,146,835 downwards.
TTATGGAACCGTTTGACTGATTAACCACCGATATATTGGCTTGTTCAGACATTTTATTCAGTAAGGCGTCTCGTTGATCCAGCAAACCATTGGGAGCTTGTCCTGTGCCATTATTGCTGGCGGATACTATTTGTACATTTAATTTCGCGACGGTTTGTGCCCAATCGTTTAATTCTTGAACAGAGGCGGTCAAGTTGCCATTTACCTGGGTGTTTATATTGGTAAAAGTGGAGTTAATGCTATTAAACTGGTCGGCTAGCGCAGCAGAATCAGATAATAAAACCTGTCTGGCTGGCGTAGAGCTAGGGCTGTTTGCAACTGTATTGGCAGCATTAAAAAAGGCAGACATCGATCCTGATAACCCAGTACTCTGATTGGCGATCATATTATCGATTTGTTTCGCCATGGTGTAATAGGTGTTTGAACTATTATATGCGGATGTCGAGGAAAGCACCTGAGTATTCAGAAACTGATTATAGCTACGCGAGATTGTTGCAACCGATACCCCATTGCCTATATAGCCGTTGGCGGATTGTTGTTCAGTTTGCGTAGCAAATTGAACTTGTTCAACGCTGTAACCGGCAGTATTGGCATTACTGATATTATTACTAGTGGTATTCAGGGCTTGTTGATAGGCTGAAAGCCCAGATAATGCGGTACTTAAAATGCCTGCAGTCATGAGTATTCCCTTTTATTATCCGGCGATTTTCGCTTGCTTGGGCGAAGCAGTCTGGGTATTGAATATATTCATCACTTTTTCGGCATATTTGGGATCAGTTGCATATCCGGCCTGTTGTAATTCATGAATATAGTGTTGAGCATTCGCTGCTTTTTTTAGTGCTTCGTTGTAGCGTGGATTAGTTTTAATGAAGTTTACATAGTCATTAAAGCTCTCTTTATAGGAATTATAAGAGCGGAATCCTGCCATTTCTTTTTTAGCGATGCCATCATTGAATTCCACCGTTAATGCCTTGGTTTGTTTGCCTTGCCAGGCTTTATCGGCCTTAATGTTAAATAAATTGAAGCTGCTCTCACCCAGGCCATTTTTAATAACAGCCTGTCCCCAACCTGTTTCCAACGCGGCTTGTGCTAGTAATAGATTGACATCCACACCTAAAGCATTTGCAGCTTGTTGCGCATGAGGTAGTAATTGATTAATAAAGTCTTGTTTGTTAGAAATGGCTTGGCTATCGTCAAGTTTTTGGGTTTGCCATTCATCATCCTGACTTTGCCAGTTATTAAACCTATTTTGGCGATTGGCGTAAACACCTGATAGGCTGCGTTCCAAGCTATTCAAGCCAGATAGGTTGATAGGATTTGTTGAAGACATATTAACCGCAGGCGATTGTGTGGATGCAATTGAGCTGCTTATGATGTTATCAGCCTGGCTTAAATAATCTTCAGCATCCCGTTTTTTATCAGCCCGACCTGTTTTGGGATTTAATTGTTTGAGAATAAATTCGGCAATACCCAGTCCAGGTTTGCCTGCCAATTGCGTCGCCAATTGTTGATCATACATATCCTGATAAAAATCACTTTGCTGGTTATCCATGATGCCATCCCCCAGTTTGGCTTGGCGCATACTTTTTAACATCATGTTTAAAAATACAGATTCAAATTGGTTGGCAACTTGTTTAATCGCCTCAGGAGATTGCTCACGCGCATCAAGCTTTAGTTTTGCCAGTCCGTCAAAATCGGTGTAAACAGGTGTACTGTCCAAACTTAACATGTCAATCTCCTAAATAACTGCAAAAGGTAAGCCGTTTAAATAACGATTAATTCTGCTTGCATAGCGCCAGCACTTTTCAACGCTTCAAGAATGGCTACTAAGTCGCTGGGTCCGGCTCCGACCGCATTTACTGCATCAACAATTTCATCCAGCGATACGCCAGCGTTAAACACAAACATACGATTTTTATCTTCTTTTACAGAAACATCTGATTGTGGAGTGACAGTGGTTGTGCCGTTGGATAAGGCATTGGGTTGGCTAACCTGAGGGTTTTCACTGATGGTGACGGTCAAACTGCCATGAGACACCGCAGCCGATTGTATTCTGACCTTGTTGTTTATTATGACCGTTCCGGTTCTTGAGTTAACAATGACTTTAGCGGGAGCGGCATCGGGGGTTACTTCAATATTTTCAATGACTGAAACGAAACTGACTCGCTGTGTGACATTAGCCGGGGAGGCGACCACCACAGAACCGCCATCTAAGGCTTTCGCCGTTTCTGAACCTAAGGTTTTATTGATGGCAGCAGCCATACTGTTAGCAGTGGTAAAATCATTGGTGTTTAAATTAAACACTAAATCGCCAGGCTGATCGAAAGAAGTGGGAACGGATTGTTCAACAGTCGCTCCACCGGGTATACGTCCTACTAAAGGATTATTTACAGTAACTTTAGAGCCGTCCAAACCTGCGGCACTTAATCCGTTTACAATTAGATTGCCTTGTGCCACCGCATAAATTTTGCCGTCTGCTCCACGTAAGGGGCTCATCAGTAAAGAGCCTCCTCGCAAGCTTTTGGCGTCACCAATCGAAGAAACAGTGACATCAATCTTTTGTCCTGGTTTGGCAAAAGGCGGTAAATCCGCACTTACACTGACAAAAGCAGAGTTTTTAGTTTTTGGGTCGGTGCCAGACGGCAAAGTTAATCCCATATGCCCCATCATGCTTACCAAGCTTTGTGGGATGAATTTTGAGGTATTGTCCCCGGTTTTAGTTAAACCAGTGACAACACCGTAACCAACCAATTGATTAGTGCGTACTCCCGCTACCGAAGCCAGATCTTTAATGCGTTCGGCACTAGCGTTTTGATAAGCTAACAGTAATATCAAGCTTATAGTAATTTTGTGCATGAGCTTTGCTTCCTGTTTATTGTATAAAACATAACATCAGCCATTTGTGAATGGGTGGCAATAGACTCTTAACCAGCAGATGCTGTGAATAAGATTAACTGATCATTATCGTTACAGTATGTCTATGAAACTGTGCCTATATCCTGTTTTTGTGGTTAAAAATTTAGATGTCAGTTGTACTTTCAGTTTAGAAAGGGAACCATGGGCTGTTAACAATGCGTGTAAACCAACCCGCTTTATTGGTATCGGCCATATTTCCGTCTCCGGTATACATGATGGTTGCATCGGCTATCAGAGTTGATGGAATGGTATTGGACACACTCACATCTATAGGGCGCACAATGCCTGATACGCGGATATATTCACTGCCATCATTCAACGTTACGCGTTTTTCACCACGTACGCGTAAATTGCCATTGGGTAAAACTTCTACGACGGTAACGCTAATGCCACCCGTTAAGCTGTTGCTTTGATCGGCTTTACCTGTACCTTGATTGGTTCTGTCTATCGTGTATTTACCTGTAACTGCCGAATTAGCACCTAATAAGGCTTGGCCGGCCAAGCCAAATAAAGAGGGTACCGAGCCAGAAGTAGTTAAGCCGCTGTTTTTGTCAGCTTTCATATCGGCTTGTTTTTTTGCCGCAGTTGCTTCGACTAAAGTTACGGTCAATATGTCACCAACGCGTCGAGACTTAATATCTTCAAATAGGCGCATATCGTATCCTGCCTGATAAATTGCGCCATTATTCTGTTGGGGGGGGCGCAAATCAGCAGGTTGTACGGGAGCAAAGTCAGGATCGCGTTTGGGTAAAGTATCGCATCCCATCAAAACTAGCATCAATAGTGTCAGTGGCAATAATTTGCCGGACTTAAGATGTTTAAATTGCATGGTTGCGTTCATGATGATTGACTGTGCATTAGAGGTTTTGGGTAGCAAACGATAGCATTTGATCGGTAGTGGAAATCGCCTTGGAATTGACTTCATAGGCGCGTTGCGTTTCGATCATGTTTACCATTTCTTCGACGATATTGACATTCGAAGTTTCCAAAGCTCCCTGCGTTAAAGCGCCGAATTGATTTTCACTAGGCGTGCCTATGGTTGGTGTACCGCTGGCTACTGTTTCGCTGTAAAGGTTGTCGCCAATAGGTTCTAAGCCCGCTGGATTGATAAACGCAGCGGTTTGAATTTGGCCTATTTGATTGGCGGCCGCTGAATTAGGCTGGGTAACACTGACAGTGCCATCTTGCCCAATAGTAATGCTCAATGCATCTTGCGGCACGGTAATGCTGGGCGATAAAGGTATGCCTGCAGAGTTGACAATTTGCCCGGTAGAATCCAACTGAAAAGTCCCGTCCCGAGTATAGTTGGTGTCACCGTTTGGCATTAATATCTGAAAAAAACCTTGGCCACTGATAGCGACGTCAAGTGAGTTTCCGGTTTGCTGAATGTTACCCTGGGTGTGGATTTTTTCCGTGGCGACAGATCTAACACCCGTTCCCAATTGCAAGCCTGTGGGTAGCTGAGTGTTCTGCGAAGTTTGTCCGCCAGACTGACGTATATTTTGATACATCAAATCTTGAAAAATGGGTCGATCCGATTTAAATCCAGTGGTATTGACGTTGGCTATATTATTAGAAATTACAGCCATTCGAGTTTGTTGGGCGTCCAAGCCTGTTTTGGCGACCCATAATGCACGCTCTGTCATGATACTCTCCTAAAGATTGACAAAATTTCGTCACATCGTAAATCAAGCATATCCTATGCCAACTTTACTAAAGCGGCCGATGCTGCTGCATTGTCATCTGCACTCTTCATGGCTTTTACTTGCAATTCATAGTGTTTTGATAATTCAAGCATTTCTACCATAGCCGACATAACATTGACATTACTGCTTTCTAATGAGCCCTGTACTAATTTGACATTGGGATCTGCTACTGTTAACCCCACTTGTTTTCTATACATTAAGCCATCCGAGCGTTTTTCCAGCATACTGGGATCAGGATTTACCAGCTTGATACGATCAAGAATGGCAGTACTATTGGCTGTTGCTCCTTGAGCGATGGTACTGATGGTACCATCGCTTCCAATAGCAATTTTTCGCGTAGGGGGTATCACTATCGGATTGCCTGAATCGTTCAGTATTGGTAAGCCATTACTGTTTTGCAGCATTCCCTCTGGAGTCAATTTTAAATCTCCTGCACGCGTATAGGCTTCGGTTCCATCTTTAGTTTTTACTGCAAGCCAGCCTTTTCCATCAATAGCGATGTCCAAATCACGTCCTGTAGTCTGAAGAGTGCCTGTAGCTAAATTTGTACCCGGACGCTCCGTCATGGTAAAGACACGTGCAGGATAGCCTGGACCAAAGGCTGGCATGGCGCGAAACTGCTCGAAATCCGCTTTAAACGCTGTAGTCTGACCATTAGCCAGATTGTTGGCGTTTGCGGTTTGTGCCAGCATGGTTTGTTTAGCACCATTCATTGCCACATATAAACTTCGATCCATAACGTACTCTCTAAATGGTCAGATACAATGAATTAAGCAATTTGCAAGATACTGGTCATAATGTTATTTTCTGTCGTAATCGTCTTGGCGTTTGCCTGATAAGCTTGTTGAGCAACTATCAGATTCACTAATTCGTTAGATAAATTAACATTTGATGTTTCAACCGACCCCGCTTCAATGGTACCTAAGCTGCCTGATCCTGCTACACCCAGAGTCGCAGGACCTGATGAAGCACTTTGTTTCCAGCTGGTGCTACCCACTTTTGATAATCCATTGGTATTCGAGAAATTTGAAATGGCAACTTGTCCTAATGGCAAAGAGCCACCGTTGCTAAAGTTAGCGGATATTACTCCGGTAATGTCTATGCTAACCCCGGTTAACTGTCCAGCAGGTAAACCATTTTGGGTTTGACCGTTAACACTGAATGCTTGTTGTACCTGTGTTGAACCAGTGTAATTCATATTGCTAATGGTAATCGGTGCTGCACCAGTAGGCGGATTAATTGTGTAGGAAGATAATGCAAAATTACCACCTGAAGGTGAGATGATTTTACCGGACGAACTAAAGGTTAAATCACCAGGAATCGGTGTCGTAGCCGTCGCTGCCGGTACTGTCGCTGTGCTGGTAGATGTGCCTATTGGTGTGGCGTTTAATGGGGTTTGTACGGTAGGCGTAGCTGGGTCGCTGATATAGTGGTATGCATCCCAATCGGTTACCGAATTTCCTGAAGAATCCAGTCGTGAACCAACATTGACAAAATAGGTGGTAACAATATGAGGTGAGCCCAGCGAGTCATAGATAGTCACAGATGTCTGTGAATTATAGGTTGAAGAATTAGCTGGGTTAAATGGGGCTTGTCCAGTAGGCACACCGTTTTGTGTTTTAGAGTTAACAGCAAAGGCAGAGCCTGTGAATTGTGTGCCAGAAAAGTTAAGATTGCTAATGGTAAGAGGCTTAGCACCAGTGCTAGGTGTTGCCGAATAGGCAGATAAAGAAAATTCACCTGTTGCTGGTGAAACAAGCGCGCCGGATGTCGGGTCGAAGGTTAAGGTGCCGGTAGTTGGCGGCGTCGATGCTGTTACTGTTGTTGGCGGTGAAGTAAAGGGGCCAGCACTCAGTTCAGTTAGCACATTAGGTGTGTTAGGGTCACTGATAAAGTTGTGAACAGTGTAGGCAATATTACCATTGGCATCGGCTCCAGTATAAACAAAATAGCTGGAAAGCGTCTGCGGATTACCTTGTGAATCATTGACAGTGGTTGTTGTCATTGAATTATAACTGGTAGCATCCGTTGGGCTAAACGTGGAATTGGCTGGTGCTGCGTCGGTGCCATTCAGAGTGAGGCCCAATTTGACTGTACTGGTAGGCACAGGTGGAGAAGGTTGTGTAGAACTGGCGTTTAAATTGACATTCAGGCTAATGGTGCTTGACGGTGTAGGCGGGCCGGTAAGGGTATTTATTTGCACGGGTTGCAGTACACCCGTACTAAAACCTGCCGCTACTGTGGTGCCATTGGGGGCATAAGCCAATACAGCGTTACCCTGATTGTTTACCAGATAACCGTCCTTATCCAGCTGAAACTCGCCGTCTCGAGAATAGGATAAATTATTGGTATTAGTCGGGCTTTGTGCCAGGGTAAAAAATCCGCCTCCACTGATGGCCATATCCAAATTGTTACTGGTACTCTGTAAGGTGCCTTGAATAAATTGTTGGGCATCATTGGCGACACTTACCCCAGAACCCGGCGTTATTTTACTGACACCGCCGACACTTGATGCATAAACATCGGCAAATTCAGAGCGAGATTTTTTAAAGCCATCGGTGTTTGAGTTGGCAATGTTGTTACCCGTTACCGAAAGATCATTATTTGCAGCATTTAGGCCGCTTAAAGCAGTAGAAAAAGTCATGAATTTTCTCCTCAATTACTGGATGGTTGAAATACTACTAAAGGGAACTGATGATCCTAATCCGACCAGATTCAGTTGCAAACCGCTGCTACCAGTGCCTACTGTCACACTATTAACTTGTGAGCGGATGTTGGTTGTCTGTGCGGTATTTTTTCCGCCTACCATAGCGGTCACTTTGACGTCATAAATGCCTGTAGGTGCAGCTGCGCCCGAGCTATCAAGGCCATCCCAGTTAAATGCCACCTGACCTGCGGCTTGTGAACCTAGATCAATTTGCTTAACGGTTGCGCCAGTGCTGTGATTGGTAATGGTTAAGGTTGAATCGGTCGCTGCACTGGATAAAGTGAAATAACCATCAACATTGCCTCCTGACGTGAGCACCGCCTGACTAACTGGGGCATATACATACTGTCCAACCAAGGATGAAGCCTGTATGGTTTGGTCAGAGGTAATTGATTTTGATAAATCCTGAAATGAAGTGAGCAAGCTGTTAATACCGGTTACGGTACTAAATTCAGCCATTTGTTGAATCATGGCGTTGCTATCCGTTGGGTTAGTCGGATCTTGAGTGGTTAATTGTTTGGTTAACAAGGCCAGAAAATCAGACTGTGATAATGTGTTGGAACTACCGCTAGTTTTGCTGGTTGAAGAGGACGAACTAGTCGATGTGGTGGTCGCCAGCCCTAATTTATTAAAGGTATCTTGCAAACTGCTAGTCATAATAAAATCCTATTGTCCTAATTTTAAAGTGTCTAAAAGCATGGTTTTGGCTGTATTCAACACATCAATATTGTTTTGGTATGAACGTGAAGCCGACATCATGTTGGCCATCTCTTCTATGCTGTTGACATTGGGTTTATAGATATAACCCGTTGCATCGGCTAGCGGGTGATTGGGCGCATATTCCATGACCGGAGGCGCTTGGCTCTCGACTACACCCAGTACATTGACGCCGTTTGCTGAGTTTTTATTCAGAGCATTCTGCATTTCAGTTGCAAAAATAGGTTGGCGTGCTTTATAAACCTGATCCAAGCTACTACTGACGCTATTGGCGTTGGAAATATTGCTGGCCACCAGATTAAGTCTCAGATTTTGGGCGTTCATGCCGCTACCGGCAATATCAAATATTTTTAAACCTGACATAACTATTGTCCTTTAATGGCTGTCAATAAATCGGAAAAATTGCCTTTTAAAAAACTTAAACTGGCTTCATATTGCACCGAATTTTCAGCATATTTGGCTTGTTCTATATGTCCTTCCACGGTATTACCATCTAAAGAGCTTTGTTGAGGATTGCGGTACATTAAAGTGGCACCCAGCATGGTTTGTTGTCCTGCCAAATGTTCATTATTAGTCAGTTTCAAGCTACTACTTTCGCTGGTTACGCTGTTATTAGGACTTAAAGCTTGTTTAAAAGCAGACTTAAAATCGAGATCACGTGCTTTATAATCAGGGGTATCCGCATTGGCTAAGTTAGCGGCCAGAATTTCTCCCCGTTTTTCTCTAAGCATCAAAGCTTGGGGGTGTACCCCCAAAGCACTATTAAAATTGATTGGCATAGTCATTACCTCCAGTCGTTGCAATATTTAAAGCAGTAACTGTGCCAAAAAAAATAGTGCATTTATTTCATGAGGATAGTGTTTCTCTAGGGCTGTCTGCGTGTCAAAAAAAACGCTTTAGAGGTAAGCGGCAAAAAATTTCCGCCCACAACCCTAGTCAAAAAACTGGCATTTTTACGCGCTAGGGATAGTGTGGTTATGGGATGTAAAACATGTCTTCTGCATGCAGATATAGATAAACTATAGCGTTTTCAGAAATGGGAGTGCGAGTTAAATTGTCGGAGCAAAACGCCAGACGGGCGGGCATTTCGCTTGATTAATGTGAGTGATGACTGGTGTTCTATTGATCGCGCATGGTTAATATAATCCTAATTGTACCTGTGCTACTTCTGACATCATTTCTCGTGACCAGGGTGGATCAAGAACTACCTCGACATTGACAGAGCGAACGCCAGGTAGCACCCGGATAGATTTTTCAACATCGCCTTGAATGACAGGACCCATGCCACAGCCTGGCGCAGTTAATGTCATTTGCACATGCACATCGTTACCTCCTTCGCTGTTGCTGGTAACGCTACATTCATAAACTAAACCTAAATCAACAATGTTGACGGGAATTTCAGGATCATAGACTGTTTTCATCACTTCCCAGCAATTTTTTTCCACGGCTTTGCTGTCGGATTCCGCTACTAGGGTTTGTAGTTCATGTACTTCTTTACCCAGAGCATCTGCATCGACACCTGCAATACGTACCATATGTCCGTAATCGGTGATTACAGTATAGTTACTGCCCAGGGATTGATGTATGGTTACTTCTTGCCCTTTGTTCAGGGTACCCTGATGCCCATCCGGAATGGTGACGATGTTGACATCACGGGATAAAAATACAACTTCTCTATCTGCCATGGTGATTTCCTTAAAAAGTAAATGTTTGTACGTCAATTATTTGACCAGTGATACCTAGGCTGGCGGAGCTAAATAAATATACGAACACTGGTTCAAGGCTATTCATTGTCGGTAACTGGGTTTTATCCTCTGCTGGATACGCTTTTTTTCGTAACGGCGAATCGATAGGGCCAGGCACTAGCGTGTTGACACGAATTTTGCCAGTAGACTCTAACTCATCAGCCAGAATTTTGGCATAACCTTCCAGAGCAATTTTGGAAACTCCATAGGCTCCAGCATAGGCTTTGCCTTGCCGAGCAGCAGAGTCCGAGATAAATACCATCGTTGCTTGCGGACTGTTTTGTAACACGGGTAATAATACTCTGCTTAATAAAAAAGGAGCATTCAAATTGACGTTTAAGGTATGCCCCCAGTCCTGCGTTTTATGTGCAGCCATTGGTGTGTAGGCACTAAATTCAACAGCAGCATGCAAAACACCCTGTAAAGCACCGTAACGTTGTTTTATGCTCTCGGCGAGATCAAAATACTGTTCTTCGTTTGCACCAGCTAGATCAAAGGGGTACAGAACAGGCTCTGGTGCGTTAGCGGCAACAATGGCATCGTAAACTTTCTCAAGTTTAGGAATGTTTTTATCCAGCAGGATGATGTGTGCACCTTGCTTGGCTAATGCCAGTGCTGCAGTACTACCCAAACCGCCGCCAGCGCCGGTAATTAGAATAACGTGATTATTTAGCGACATAGTGACGATTGTATCCATTCCTGCAATTGTTGTGGGTGTGCAATGAGTGCATCAGCTCCCCATTTTTCGGGTTCATCCGTGTTTTGCAGATAACCATAAGTTGCTACCAAGGTTTTCATGTTCGCATTTTTCCCGGCGATTATGTCATGAGCCGCATCACCGATATAGACACAATTTTCGGGATTAACATCTGCCAAACGACAGGCTGCAAATAGGGGTTCTGCATGCGGTTTACTATAGGCAGTGCTATCACCGCTAATAATGCAAGCAGCGCGTTCATGCAGTTGCAAAGCGGTCATCAATGGCAGGGTAAAACGCTGGCGCTTATTGGTGACTACACCCCATTTGAGTCCAAGCTCTTCAATGTTTGCCAAAGTATCCGTTATACCGGCATAAAATTCACTATGGGTGGCAATATTCTCTTGATAACAATCCAGCATAAACTCAAGTATACGATTTTGAATATCAGGTGCAGCATTGTCGGTAGCCAGTTTAATCATCGGCAATGCACCATAGGAAATAAGTGGTTTAAGCATTGCTTGATCTTTTTCGGCATATCCATGTGCTAACAGTGCTTTATTCAAGCATGCAATTAAATCGGGTGCAGTATCGACTAGCGTTCCATCCAGATCAAATAGTACGCATTTTAGTTGAAACGCAGTCATAGCTTAATCAGGTTTGCTAAATGCAGCGATATAATTAACATTAATATCTTTTCCTAAACTAAAGCGTTTGCTAAATGGCTGGTACTCAATACCAATTAAAGCCTTAAGGTCTAGTCCGGCATTACGTGCCATTTGACTTAATTCCGCGGGTTTAATAAACGTTTTGTAGTCATGTGTTCCTTTGGGTACCATTTTTAAAACATGTTCAGCAGCGACTATCGCCAGTAGATAAGCTTTTGGTACCCGGTTTAGTGTCGAAAAAAATACCATGCCGCCTGGTTTTACGAGGTGGGAACATGCCTGGATAATGGCCTCCGGATCGGGTACATGCTCCAGCATTTCCATGCAAGTTACATGATCGAAGCTAGCAGGCTGTTGTTCCGCTAAAGCTTCTGCGCTGATGGTCTGATAGGTGGCAGAAAAACCAGATTCCAGACCATGCAAATCTGCAATTTCAATCAACTCCTCACTGAGATCAATTCCAAAAGCTTCAGCACCCGCTTGAACTAAACCTTCAGTGAGTATGCCGCCGCCACAGCCAACATCGACTACGCGATTGCCCGCTAAGTTGGCGTGTTGCTGAATAAACGCTAGACGTAAAGGATTGACATCATGCAATGTTTTTAGCTCGCCATTCGGGTCCCACCAGCGTTCTGCATGGGAACCGAATTTATGAATTTCGTGCGGATTAACGTTGTTTTTAGCTGTCATAATAGCTGGCTCTAGTAAGATGTATAGTTTACTATATTAGTAGGTTATTGGTCATGGGATTTGGTCAAAAACTTTTCCCATAAGCAATGATATAAAGTGGTTTTATCAAGTTAAGCGGCAAAGATATTGGTTTTATTTATGTCTATCTAGCCTGGTATTTCTGCATTGCTAATAAAACCTTCACGCTTATTTTTCAGTTAAGCGTTGTTGCCACACAGCAATACGTTGTCTTAAGTCAGCTATATCAATACGAGTTAACTGATGTTGATTTAGCAAGTGTTCACCCGCTACCCATACATCACTTACCTGATTTCGGCTAGTTGCATAAACAATTTGCGAAACTGGATTGAATAAAGGTTGAGTTTCCAGCTCACTTAGATCAATGGCTACCACATCAGCGGCTTTGCCTATAGAGAGTGAGCCAATTTCGGTTTCAAGCCCCAAAGCCTTGGCACCGTTAATGGTCGCCATTTTTAAGGCATCAATGGCAGGTACCGCACCAGCATTGCCCGAAAAGCCTTTTGCCAATAGAGCGGCTGTGCGCATTTCCCCCAACATATCCAAATCGTTGTTACTGGCTGCACCATCAGTTCCCAGTGCTACATTTATTCCAGCTTCCAGGCATTTTGCAACAGGGCAAAAACCGCTAGCCAGTTTTAGATTCGATTCAGGACAATGTACAATATGTGCGCCTGTGTTTGCGAACAGGTTAATGTCCTCATCTGCTAGTTGCGTCATATGTACTGCCATAAATGAGGGGCTTAGTAAGCCTAAATCATGCAGGCGTTGCAAGGGAGTTTGTTGAGTTGTTTGTTGTTGGTTACTGACTTCGTATGCCGTTTCATGCACATGCATGTGGATGCTTAATTCCATTTCATCTGCGAAAGTGCGGATTTTTTTTAGTGGAGCATCGGAAACTGTATAGGGTGCGTGCGGAGCAAAGGAATGAGTAATCAGGCGTTCATGGCGTAATTGATCACGTAATGCTAGGCCTTTATTAAGATAGGCATCAGCATTTTCTGCCCATACTGTAGGAAAATCGAATACAATCAAGCCGATATTGGCGCGTATACCGTGCTGTATGGCTTGTTGAGCAGTGATCTCAGGAAAGAAATACATGTCATTAAAACAGGTGGTTCCGCTACGTAACATTTCTGCAATCGCCAGGTCAGTGCCGTCCCTAACGAAGGCGGCACTCACCCATTTTTGTTCAGCAGGCCATATGTGATTTTGTAACCAGTCCATCAGAGGCAGATCATCCGCCAGACCACGTAATAAGCACATGGCTGCGTGAGTATGGCAATTGATCAACCCCGGAATGAGCGCATGTTCCGGGCGTTTTTCCAGAGTTCTTGCCTGATATTGATTTAAGGCCGCTTGATTTTCAAGTAAATCAATAATTCGGCCATCATTAATCACTAAACTATAGTTTTCGTGGATTACGAATTCTGGTTCAACGGGTATAATCCAGCGTGCTTGAATAATCAGATCGACCTGCATAATGCTCACCGACAAAAATGCTGATTATACCTTTTGACTACTTTTTTTACTGAATATTGAGGTTTTTTATCTGATGAGTCACCCCAAGCAATTATCCGTGCAAGCATTGCAATGGACTGGAAATAGCCTGAAAGTACTGGATCAGCGCCAATTGCCGCAAAAAATTCATTACCATGAATATGATGATGCGGTTGGAATTGCTGAGGCTATTGGCAGCATGCAAGTACGCGGAGCCCCTGCGATTGGTATAGCTGCTGCATATGGTGTGGTGCTTTCCGCGCTACAGCATTACCCTGGTCTTGATTGGCAAACTAGAGTCAATACTGATATGCAGGTACTTGCCGCTTCTCGGCCAACGGCTGTTAATCTGTTTTGGGCGTTGGAGCAAATGCGTCAACAGCTAGCTACATTATGCTCTAATCCCGTTGCGGCCTTGAATACTTTAGCCATACAAATTCATCAGGATGATATTGCCGCTAATCATGCTATGGGAGAGCGCGGTGCAGATGTTTTGGGTGATGCCAAGGCGGTTTTAACGCATTGTAATGCTGGAGCCTTAGCTACTGGCGGTTATGGGACTGCTCTAGGGGTTATTCGCAGTGCTTATCAGCGCGGAAATTTGCAAAAGGTGTATGCCGATGAAACTCGGCCCTGGTTGCAAGGTGCAAGACTGACGGTTTGGGAACTGGCTCAAGACGGTATCCCTGCCACTTTGATTGCCGATTCAGCAGCTGCATGGCTAATGAAGTCCGGTAAAATCGACTGGATAATCGTCGGGGCAGATCGCATTGCGGCCAATGGTGATGTTGCCAATAAAATTGGCACCTACTCTCTGGCGGTTTTAGCTAAGTACCATGGTGTAAAAGTCATGGTAGCGGCACCTAGTTCCACTTTCGATTTTAGTATGGAAACGGGTGAACACATTGAAATTGAACAACGTCATGCCAAAGAACTATTGGCGGACTGTTATCTGGGCGCTGACTCCTTGATTGATGCCTGGAATCCGGTTTTTGATGTTACTCCAGCAAATTTGATTTCTGCCATTGTTACAGAGCGTGGTGTCGTACTTAATCCTGGAGAACACGGCGTCAGGAGTTTAGCGCAATGATCAAACTGCAATCAGGAAATAATCCATTGTTTGCCTTGCAATGCTTATTAGCAGGTATAAAAATGCTCGGTCATCAGGAATTAAGAAAATACCTGTTGATACCTTTAGTTATAAATTTGGTACTGTATAGCCTAGCCTTTGTTTTAAGTTATTATTCAGTTTCTGGCTTGATTCAACACATGATTCCCGATTGGTTATCCTGGTTGCATTGGATCTTATGGCCGTTATTTTTTATCAGCTTTATAGTGATCAGTTTTTTTACCTTTACCTTGCTGGCGAATTTGATTGCTGCTCCTTACTACAGTCAATTATCGGCTAAAACGCTGCAAATTATCAGTGGACAACGTATTGATCCTATAGAAGCGGCCTGGGATAAAGTGTTTTTTGCGGAATTAAAACGTGTAGGTTATTTGTTGCTAAGAGTGTTGCCCTTGTTGCTATTGTTTTTGATACCCGTGGTGAATATGATAGCGCCGCTGTTGTGGGCGATATTTGCAGCCTGGGGAATTGCCATGGAATTTATGGCTTATCCACTGGAAAATAACGGTTTGCTGTTTGCTGAACAAAAACAATTCCTGCAACAAGCACGCTGGGGAGTGTTAAGTTTTGGTGGCGTAACCGGGCTGGGCTTAAGTTTGCCGGTCATTAATTTGTTGATAGGTCAAGCGGCCGTCATTGGCGCTACACTGTATGTCTACAAATTAAGCACAAATTCCAACACATTATCAGCTGAGGATACACCATGAAATATCAACCCTGTATTGATCAATGCAGTTCTGAAGGTACGCACTGTTTGGGTTGTGGGCGATCACATTCGGAAATTGCAGAAACCAAGCAATTGGTCAAAGGTATAGTGGAGTTTATACAAAAACAGGATTATGAAAATCCAGAAGACTTTGTTGCGAAAATCAGCAAAAGTGTTTTGAAGAAAATTAGCTTGATGGATAAATGAGCCCGTTTTCGATGGGATGTTTGGGTAAGTTTAGAATGTTTAATATAACTACATTTAGTCTAGAGTTTTCCACACTTCTTGGCTTTGTAAAGTAGGTAACGGTTGTAATAAATAACTGTTTTTTTATAAATTCTTGCTTAACAAGGATTAGACGGTTAATATTTTTTAAAAAAATGTTGTGGTTACCCCCTAAAAAGCGACAGAAATGAATGAATAAACAAAATATTAACATTCTAATTGTTGATGATGAACCCAATGTGTTGAAATCATTGTCACGTTTGCTTAGACAATATAGTTTGTCCGTTGCAAATAATAGTGAAGAAGCTCTGTCTTTAGCTAAACTGCATTCTTTTGATCTTGTGATCTCTGATTATCGAATGCCAGGTATCAATGGCGTCGATTTTTTAATTTTGTTTAAACTCATTCAACCTGATGCTGTTCGTGTGGTTTTAACTGGTCATGCAGATATGGAGGGTGTTCAACATGCCATTAATGAAGCTCAAGTGTTTCGATTTATCAATAAACCCTGGAATAATGATGAACTGCTTGCTATTGTGGAAAAAGGATTAGAGCAGAAGCGTATCCTATTGGAAAATCGGGAAATTGTTGATAAAGTTCGCTCTCAACAAGGCTTGGTAGACGAAAAAACGGCCATTCTCCATGCTCTTGAGACCGAAGAGCCAGGTATTACCAAGGTAAATTGGGGAGAAGATGGGTCAATAATTTTAAATGCAGACGATCTTTAATCGGGTATATCCAGATTATTTTTTATGTTCCAGGCTACCCAGACGAATGCGGAACGTTAAGCTTTTACCATGCTGCCTGAGGTTAAGAATATCGTCAATCAGTTTTTCCGTCAAAATAGTATCTTTAATATACAACAAATCGTTAGAGAGAATTTCGGCAACTTCCATACCGGGTTGCAGTTGAGTCCAGGATATTTCAACGATCGGACGATCACTGTTGGCTTCAGCTTCTGCTTCAGTTAACAACGCTAAAAAAACGTCGACGACATTAGGATCATAGTAAAGGTTTTTTTTGGATGACAAGTGCATCTTTACCTGATTCGTTGTCATCGGTTTGCCAGTGATAGAACCATCAAGATAGGTGATGTAGTCGCGTACTACAGATAAAATGCGCGCACCTAAAGGAATTTCTTGTCCAACAAATCCGTGTGGATGTCCTGAGCCGTTAAAATACTCATACTGATAGCTAATCAATTCCGCAGCGTTATGTAGTAATTCAATACTGTTAAGCAAGTTTTGACCTTCCTTAGCATGATTGAAAAATTGATTCTTTTCTAGGCTAGTCATCGAAAATTGTGCTTTTGTCAGTAGACTATCGGGCAAACTTATTTTGCCAATTTGCAGTAACAAACCAGCAAAAACTAGATCTTTAATCTGTTTGCTATCCATATTTATGCGCATAGCAATATCTTTAGCTTTTTCAGCAATATATTTGGCATGACCGCTTTTGATGCCTGGACGCATTTCGATGATTTTGGCGAAAACTTTAACCGAGTCAATATATTGTCTTTGCAATGCTTCGTTAGCGTGTTCAATGGAAACTAACGATTTACGGAGTTGATCCGTACGTTTTTCTACTTTTAATTCCAGGTTAATATTGATTTCATTCAACTGCTGGTTTTGTTGATTAATTATTTCGAACAATTGCTTACGTTCTTCACGCATGCGTTTTTGTTCTAGTGCATTGTTAACTAACGATTTTAGTTCGGTATCTTCCCAGGGTTTAGTGCAGTATTGATAAATGCGTCCTTGATTTACCGCAGCGATAGTGGATGAAATGTCGGCATAACCTGTTAGTAAAATGCGTAGAGTGTCCGGCCATGATTCTGCTGCAAGGGTTAAAAACTCAGCGCCGTCCATTTGCGGCATACGCATATCGGAAATAATCAAGTCTATATCATGAGCTTTCAAGACTTCTAAACCAGCCATGCCACTTTCAGCTAGGTGGATTTCATATTCTGGGCTGCGAAATAGTCTATGTAAAGATTTGAGAACATTAGGTTCATCGTCTACAAATAGCAGCTTAGCGACTTTATTGGGTGAAATGTTTATGTCATTCATAATGGTATAAGGGATGGCGGTACAGGAGTTTCATCGTGGATAGGTAAATAAATACGGAAGGTAGTACCTTTATTTAACACGCTATCAACCTCAATTAAACCTTGATGAGACTGAATTATTTTGTACGAAACCGATAATCCTAAACCTGTACCCTTGCCAACCGGTTTAGTGGTGAAAAACGGGTCAAAAATATGTGATTTGGTTTCTTCACTCATACCGATGCCGGTATCAGAAATTTCGATATAGACTTGATTATTGTCCGTATAACTGGTGCTGATAGTAATTTTTCCTGTGGTTTCTATCGCTTGAGCGGCATTAATCAGCAGATTCATAAATACCTGGTTGAGTTGGTCGCCCACACAGGCAAAAGGTTTGATTCCGCCGTATTGTTTGATAACTTCTGCTTTATATTTGACTTCGTTGTTTACAATATTCAGAGTGGCATCTATACCGGCTTCAAGGTCGAATAAGGCGAGTTGCTGGGAGTCCATTCTGGAAAAATCTCTTAAATCCTGCACTATTTTTTTTGCACGTTGTGCACCCTCCAACGATTCGTTAACCAAATCAACAGCATCAGACTTAATAAATTCCAAGTCGACTGTTTGTTTGAGCTGAGTAAAGGCTAAGCGGGTTGCGGAGTCAATGCTTTGCATGTTTGCCAAATGTTCAGCCATTTCCGCAATCTGTGTCAGATCTTGAATATAACGCTTTAAACTATTCAGATTGGAATAAATATACCCTAGCGGATTGTTAATTTCATGCGCAACCCCAGCTGCTAATTGGCCAATAGAAGCCATTTTTTCTGATTGTACTAAATTTGCCTGAGCTTCAATAAGTTGCCGATTCAATAGAGTTTGTTGGTTTTTCTCGATTTCCAGCGTATGGTAAGCCGTTGATAAATCCTGTGTACGTTCATTAACACGTAGTTCTAACTGTTGATTAATTTCAAGCAGCGTTTGCTCTGCCAGCTTCTGAGTAGTAATGTCCATGCCACACCCCATTAGTCCCGCAAAAGAACCATTTTGACGTATACGCGGCACCGCTGTTTCTAAAATCCAAACGATGTCTTGGTTGGGGTTACAGAGACGATATTGAATTTTGAATTTACTGAGTGTTTGTGCTGCTTTTTTATAGGTTTGTGCCACAGTTTCCCGGTCATCGATATGGATACTTTGCAACCATGTATGCCACTCAATATGTCCTGCTTCTATACCATAGGTTTTATACCAAAATCGATTGCAGAATATGGGGACATTTTTGGCGTTTGTTATCCAAATTAAAACGGGCAAATGATCGGCGAGTTCTTTGAATCGGTCTTCGCTTTCACGTAAGGCAGAATATAAATTACTATGTAGAATGTCGTATTGTTGATGATGGTCGAATTTGATTTGTGCCGCATCAATTCCCTGGTTCAGGCTAATGGCCATCAGTTTATCGGTTTTGAGGGTGTGATGACAGAGCCAATCGACCAGGAAATCAAGCAAATCTTTAGAAATAACACGAATGTTGAGTTTGGCTTCTGCTTGAACAGCTTGCATTTTATCGGCAAACTCCTGATGTTGTTCTCGGTGTTTGGCAAGCATATCCGGGTTGTAATTCGCCTTAAGCATCAGTTCGTCTTCATGCTGGAAATGATAGATGGTGTAGTCAACTAATTCATTAACTGTATCGATAATCGTTTGTTGGTCTGCACCTAAAGCCACCACTTCATCCAGCTGGTTAATCAAAGTCACCAATTGTTTGTGTTGTTCATCGACACTCGTGATGCCGACCATAAGCTGGTCATTCCAATTTAAAATGCTCATGTTGTTGTTCCATTTTAATGATTATGTTGCTCATGGTTTAGCCTACCACTACTAAAGTGAGTGAATAGTCGAACGATCTTTATTTTTGCCTAAACAAAATAAAAGCATAGTCTATTGCAATTAAAATTTCTGTAGCGTTTACATTGTTTTGCAAATTCTGTGATTAAACTTAGAAATCGTCTAAACTGATATAAATTCAGTGTGTTGAATGTTTTCTACGGTGGAAGTGCTTCGTATTCAATCTCTCTTTATGAATGCAGAAATCAAATTATGATAGAAGAAATGTCCGTATTAAGAACTATATTGTTGGTCGACGACGAGCCGAATATCATTAGTGCGCTTAAACGTACGCTACGTAGAGATGGCTATCGAATATTGACAGCGCATAGCGCCGAAGAAGGACTTAATTTGCTCATTGATAATGACGTGGGTGTCATTATTTCCGATCAACGTATGCCACAAATGACCGGAGTTGAATTTTTACGTAAAGTTAAAGAGCTTTATCCAAAAACGATACGCTTGGTTTTATCTGGATATACGGAGCTTGAGTCAGTGACCAATGCCATTAATGAGGGGGCAATCTTTAAGTTTCTAACTAAACCCTGGGATGATGAATTGCTACTTAAAAATGTACGTGAATCATTCGAGTACTATGAAATGGAGTTAGAAAATCAACGACTGACTAAAGAACTTGCCGACTCGAATGAGAAGCTGTTTAGGCTTAATCAGAATTTGGAGCAACAGGTTCAGCAGAAAACACGTGAGATTGTTCATAACATGACCATGCTGAAAGTTTCTCAAGAAATTCTTGAAAATTTGCCCATTGCGATTATTGGTGTTGATAACCACAATATGATCGCTACCTCAAACCGCTGTGCAGATCGATTGTTTCCTCATCATCAGGGCAGTTGTTTGCTCGGTTTGCAAGCCAACGAATTATTGCCCGATGCACTCATCCAACAACTGCAAAATGCAACACTGCAGGGTGAACACGCAATGGGCCCCCAACGTATACAGCTTGAAGATGGAAGAACTCTGCAAGTATGGATAAGCGCTATGGGTGATTTTAGTCAATCAAAAGGCACAGTGGTAATGCTTATGCCAAGCGGGGGAAGTTGATGTCGATAAAAGAACATGGCAATACGCAACTTAAATTAGAGCGCCTGGTTGATTTACCTTCGTTACCGGTTTTGTTACTAGATGCTTTGCAGCAAACCGCGAATAATCAAAACCTAACGCAACTTGCAGAAAAAATTGGCCAGGATCCACCTATGGTGGCCCACATTTTACGTATTATCAACTCTCCTTTTTACGGTATGCCGCGTGAAATAGCCTCTTTACGCGAAGCCATAGTGCTATTGGGGATGAATCGGGTTAGGGATTTGTTGTTCAGCACGTGTTTAATGAATAGTTTGCCAACCCAGCATAAAGATTTTGATTACCTATTTTTTTGGCATCATAGTTTGGCTGTGGCAAATTGCGCCAGATTACTCGCTACACATATCGGTATTGGTGAAGATATTGCATTTACAGCAGGGTTATTACATGACATTGGCAAGTTGGTTATTGTTTTGATGTTTCCCACTGAATATGCTTTGATTGCCAAAGAAGCCAAGTTCATTAGTGTTGTTAAAGAACGACAATTAATGGGATTTGATCATGTGGAAATTGGTAGTAAGGTGGCACAGCATTGGAATTTGCCATGGGTTATCCAAGAAGCGATTGAGCAACACGAAACACTACCATCCACAGAAATTATCTCATTAGGTTTATTAGTTTACGTCGCAAATTTTCTCATAAACACCGTTGAGCAAAATAAAACGCTAGCCTTGCTGGAATCGGAAGAAGGAGCAAAGGTGCTAGATCGGCTGAGTATTTCAATTGAGGAGCTGGAAACTTGTGTTAATACGAGTGAACAATTCGCCTCTCAAATTCTTTCTGCGCTTTAAATCTGGGAAAATCACATGCACTTGAATAATGCGCAACAATTAAGCTGGATTTATGAGCTTTACCAATTGGGACAAATTGATACACAGTATAATGATACCAAACAAGTTTATGAAAGGATGCTACAACATTTTCTGACAAGGTTTGCTACGGATTGTGGTTCATTAACCTTGTGTCAAAACGAAGAGGATAACATTCCGTCTCTAGTCGTCAATGTGGGCGCACTGGAAACAGAGCAGAGCGTTGCAGCCAGTAACAAGGTTGTGGCTTTGGTATTAGATAATCGGCAAGCCATGTTACTCAATGGCAATATAAGTCGTGATCCTAGCTTTGATTATTCTCAACTCGAATCTGAAACGCAAACCTCTGTTAGTCAATTGGCATGGCCATTACAAATAAGAAAGGATGTATTCGGCGTGTTAAGTATTTGTAGTTTTAGTCAACAAATCCAATATACACAGGCAGATTTAGAGCGTGGGCAACCTCTGGTTAATTTGATTGCATTGGTCATTGATAATGTCTGTTTGCATATCAGTCAGCAGCAACGTATTCAACAGTTAATCGAAACAAAAATTCACTATGAGGAAACTAATCAACTGTTACAAATCACAAAAGCCAATCTGTTAGCCTCTGAACAACGCTTATTTGATATTTTGGATTCAGTGGATAGCATAATTTGGTCGATGGAACCTGATACCTTAAAATTGCTCTATCTGAATAAAGCTGCATTTGACGTATCTGGTTATGCGGTGGACGATTTTATAAATGATGCTAATTTATGGCTAAATATTGTGGATCCGGCAGATCGAGTCAGGGTTGAAACCAGTTTACAAGAGATTATGCGTACTGGCACGCAGATCATAACCTATCGAATTATACGTCCAGATCGATCAGTACGCTGGCTTTTTCATCATATGCGGCTGGTGCGAAATAGCATCGGTACACCGGAACGTATAGACGGCATAACGGTTGATATTACTCAGCATAAGTTGGCTGAGGATTTACTTAAACAGCGTAATCAGGAGTTACAGTCCGCACTGGATAAAATCCAGGAAGTCCAGCGTCAATTAATCCAGTCGGAAAAATTATCTTCCATTGGTCAACTGGCTGCTGGTGTTGCTCATGAAATCAATAACCCAATTGGTTATATTAACTCGAATCTGAGCTCATTAAAAAAATATGTGGAAGAATTATTGGTATTGATATCTAAGTATGAGGCGCTAGAGTCTGACTGCTCGAATGCGGAAAAAGTTGGTCATATTCAGCAATACAAGACTAAGATTGACCTGGAGTTTACTAAAGTTGATGTACTCGATTTATTGAGTGAGTCACAGGAAGGGGCTTCTAGAGTAAAAAAAATCGTGCAGGACCTTAAAGATTTTTCACATGCAGGGGGTGGCGATGTCTGGCAGTGGTCTGATTTGCATAGCTGTCTGGATAGTACCTTAAATATTAGTAATAACGAGATTAAATACAAAGCACAGGTTATCAAGGACTATGGTGTTATTCCACAAATATGGTGTTTACCACAGCAATTGAATCAGGTATTTATGAATTTATTGGTCAATGCCGCACACGCTATTGAAAAAAATGGCACCATTAAGCTGAGTACCAAAGCTGAGGGTGGTAATATTTTGATAGAAATTAGCGATAATGGTAAAGGGATTGCGCCTGAACATATTGATAAAATTTTTGATCCGTTTTTTACCACTAAACCGGTAGGTCAAGGCACTGGGCTGGGCTTGTCTGTTTCCTATAGTATTATTAAAAAACATCAGGGCGAAATTCGCATAGACAGCAAAGTCGGCGTGGGTACGTGTTTTCGTGTAATTTTGCCCATCAACGTTGACGTCAATGCAGCATGAGTAATATTGATTCTTCGTTGATGACTCGGCACCAGCCAGTTTTACTGTTTGTAGATGATGAACCCAATGTATTGAAATCTTTGCGTCGCCTATTTTATCAAGAAAATTACACTATTTTTCTTGCAGAAAGTGGAGCTGATGGTCTGGTTATTCTAAACACGCATGCTGTGGATTTGATCCTTTGCGATATGCGTATGCCGGAAATGAACGGCGTGGAATTTTTATGTGAAGTAGTTTCCAAATGGCCGGAAACGATAAGGATTTTGTTGACGGGTTATGCAGATTTGCAATCGACTATTGATGCCGTTAACAAAGGACGTATTTATAATTACTGTAATAAGCCCTGGCAAGATCAGGAGTTAAAATTATTAGTCCGTAATGCATTGGAACAAAAAAAATTGCGGGAAGAGCGTAATAAATTAGCAAAAGAAATTGTTCAAAAAAATGCTGAATTAGACTCACTTAACAAACAGCTACAAATCTTGCTTGAGCATCGAACTCAACAATTAGATGTCGCTAATCATAATTTTACTATTCAACAGAGTCAATTAAACTATCAAGCCAATTACGATGAATTAACCGGGCTAATCAATCGACATTTACTGAGCGAGCGTTTGCAACAAATCATCATTACTGCAGAAAGCAACCAAACTCAGGTCTGTTTATTTTTTCTGGATATTGATAACTTTAAAATAATTAACGATACTCTAGGGCATTCGGTAGGTGATGAGCTACTGAAAGTGACTGCTCAGCGGCTATTAACGTGTACCCGAGCTGTTGATAGTGTAGCTCGATACGATGGTGATGGTTTTGTTGTTATACTTCCAGAAGTCGCCCAACTTGAAGAAGCTTCTAGAATTGCCGAGCGTATCATTACCGAGGTTTCACAGCCCCTACAGCTTAGTGGACATAGCTTACAAGAAACCATCAGTATTGGCATCAGTTTTTACCCGCAGGATGGACAGACTGTAGAAGTTCTGCTTCAGCATGCCGATGCTGCTATGTACGATGCCAAACTAAGAGGGCGTAATACGTTTCGGTTTTACACAGAAGAGCTCAATCTACGTTTGCTTCATCATATGCTTCTGAAAGAGGAATTATGTCAAGCGTTAAAAGATGAGCAATTCGTGGTTTTTTATCAACCTAAGATTAATTTACTGACTGGAAATGTGAGTGGTGTTGAAGCTTTACTGCGTTGGCAGCATCCAGAAAAAGGCATTATTCCACCCGACCATTTCATTCCTTTGGCAGAGGAGCTTGGGTTAATTGTACCTATGGGAGAATGGGTGTTAAAAACAGCCTGTTTGCAAGCTAAGGCCTGGCTAGATGCAGGTTTCCCCAAAATTACGGTGGCGGTAAACATTTCGCCCAAACAATTACATAGTGCTACTATTATAGACACAATAGTAGAGGTGTTAAGCCAAAGCGGACTAAACGCTGAGTATCTGGATTTGGAAGTCACCGAGGGCGCAGTGATGCAGGAACCAGAAAAAATAGTGCTGACATTGAACAAATTAAAAGCACTGGGTATCCAGATTTCAATGGACGATTTTGGTACCGGTTATTCTAGTCTGAGTTATTTGAAACGTTTTCCTTTCGATAATTTAAAAATAGACAAGGCTTTTATTAACGATGTAACCAAAAATCAAGAAGATGAAAATTTGGTGTTAACCATTATTGCCATGGCACATAATTTTAAACTGAAAGTGATTGCTGAAGGTGTAGAAACGGGTGATCAAGTAAACTTTCTGAGGTTAAAAAAATGTGACGAAATTCAGGGTTATTATTTTAGTAGACCACTTCCTGCCAATGAAGTAGAAATATTATTCGTAAAGAACCTGTACTCCTTGTCTGAGTCTATAAAATAGAAATAGAAACGGCAGCGTAAAATTTAAATACCATCAGCTAATTTCTGGATTTCGCCTTGATTCAATTAGGCAAGATAAGCTTGAGTCGATCTTTTTCGATAACAGCCTAATCTTTTGCTTTATCCGCAGCCAGCATGGATTTCATGATTTGTTCAGATATGTCATTGACAGCACCCGGTGAGTGCGAAATGAATAGCGTGTTGGTTTTGTCATTTTCACCAATGGATTTAAGCGTATCGAAATACTGAGTAATTAACACTAATTGCATGGCCTCTGCAGTTGTTACATCACCCACGGTTTTCTGGAATTGTTCAATGGACCCTCGCAGTCCCTCAATAATGGCTCTTCTTTGATTGGCAATACCTTGTCCTTGTAAGGCTTTACTTTCAGCTTCGGCTTCAGCTTTTTTTACTACTAATATTTTTTCAGCTTCACCACGAGCGGTGGCGGCCACCTGTTCGCGTTGGGCGGCATTAATATCATTCATTGCTGATTTAACTTTTTCATCAGGTACAATATCGGTAACTAGCACATTAACGATTTCATAGCCAAAGCCTTCCATATCCGCATCTAACTCACGCTTTACTGCAGCAGCAATTCCAGATTGACTGGCGAAGACTTCATCCAGCGTCATGCCGGGAACATGCCCCAAGATGACCTGCTCAACATAAGATTTAATTTGTTCTGCTGGATCGGATAATTTGTAATAGGCATCGTAAACTTTTTCAGGCCTTACTCGATTTTGTACAGAAATCGGGATGGTGACAAACACGTTATCTTTGGTTTTGGTTTCCATGGTCAGCATTATCTGATTAACACGTAAACTTATTCTGACAGCTACCGCATCAATAAAGGGTACTTTCCAGTTTAAACCGGGGTTTGCAACGCGTAAAAACTTGCCAAAGCGGGTGATAATTGCCACTTGTGCGGTGCTTACCGTAAAGAAGCTCAGTACTACCGTTATCAGGACAAATACCAACAAAATCCAATAGAAAATTTCCATTTTTGATTCCTCTGTTTTTTATTTTAGTTACTGCAAGTTAATAAATTGTGGATTACAGATAGGTAAAGATGATTCCTCTGCTAGCTATTATATTTGACAGCAGTAATCATTGATTGGATTCATCTCAGCCAGTTTTCTAACAATAATCCAGGTACACGTTCAAATTCACCTAAATTATTAGTGACCAACACTAAATCTTGGCTGCGGGCGTGTGCTGCAATATGCAGGTCATTAACCCCAATCAGTTTCCCCTCCTGTTCTAAAGCGCTCGAATGTTTCCGTAGTGATAGGATACGGTATCCACATAGGGCAAAATTTGCAAACGACTGCAAAAATCTTCAACCGTTGACAGATTTCTTGCCGGGAATTGACTTTTTTCAGCACCGTGCACCAATTCCGCTAAAGTGATAACAGAAATTGCCATTCTGCCATAATGTTTGTTAAAAGTAGCGAAGACTTCTATTGGGTGTTGTTTGATGACGTAAATGACAATATTGGTATCAAGCAAATATTTCAGCATAAGCCAAGTTTACAAGCTTTCACGTTCGTATTGATCCTGACTGGCTCGCTCGGCCATAAAATCATCACTTACTTCTGGTTCAGACAGAAAGAAACTGTCCCAACTTGAGTAAACTGGAGAAATGATACGATCATGACCAACAGTTCGCACACTCACTTTTTTTACAGAATCTGCAAAACGCATATTTGCCGGTAAACACACTGCTTGGCTGCGGTTATTGGTAAAGACTGTGCTAGGGGCATGGCGTTGCCTCCTAAATGCTATATGGCGTAACTATATCCCGCTATGTCTGAAAAAATCAAGGGATTAAAATCCATCCGAATCCCCACTGTAAAAGGTGCAAATCATCATAGTTACGCTTTCTTCTTAAAAACCAGTAAACGATTATTGGCCGGCATAGTCTCATCTGCAGTCAGCTCACAATCTATGTTAATTGCCAGAGCTAGAATGTCTTCAAAATTTTTAATGCCACTCAAGCAATTCTGGGCTTTTAGCCATTGGTCAAAACGGGCATTACTTTCGCTGGTATAAGCGCCGTTATAATTAAATGGGCCGTATATGCATACACTTGCATTGGCAGTCAGATAAACGTTAAGTCGCGCAAACAGCAGTTGAACTTCATCCCAGTTCATAATGTGCAAGGTATTGGCCGTAAATAATGCATCAATACTTTTACACGGCCAAGTGTCATCTTGTACTGCTAAGCTTAAGGGGCTTTTTAAATTGCTTAGTTGTGCCTCTGTTGTCCATAAACAAATACCGTCAATATTTTCAACTCTGTCCGTGGGTTGCCATTCCAGATAGGGGAGTTGTTTGGCAAAATAGCAGGCATGTTGCCCGGTGCCACTGCCAATCTCCCACACAGTGGTTGCTTGAGCGTACACTTTGCGAATAACTTGCAAAATCGGCTCTTTATTATTTTCACAAGCTTGAGAAAAGGGTTTCGTTATCATGGTAGAGTAGGGTAGCGTTTATAAACAAACAATGCACGTATGCAAATTAGACAAATTAATAGTATTAATGAAGTCACCGCCGCTGACTGGAATCAATGGGTAGAACCAGGGTATCCGTTTATCCGGCACGAATTTTTGCAAGCACTGGAGCAAAGTGGTGCTGTGAGTACAGAAACGGGTTGGCAAGTATCGCATTTACTGCTGTACCAAAATCATGAATTATTAGCCATATTGCCTCTCTATCGTAAACAACATTCTCAGGGTGAATATGTTTTTGATCAACAGTGGGCGGCAGCTTACCATCAATATGGCTTAGCCTATTATCCAAAATTATTGACCGCTATTCCATTTACGCCAAGTCAAGGGCAGCGTGTGCTGATTAAGCCAACTTGCGATAATCAGGCGGTCATTAGCTATTTTTTGAGCCATATACAGCAGCTGGCGGAACACACTCATGTATCTTCCTGGCATTGTTTATTTCCGGCCGAACAACAGTTTGATCAATTGCGTTTAGCCGGATTGACAATTCGCCAAGGTGTGCAGTTTCACTGGTTTAATCAGTCATACCAAAGTTTTGACGACTTTTTACAAAGCTTGACGGCTAGCAAACGCAAAATGCTAAAGCGCGAACGGCGCCGAGTTGCGGACGAAGGTATACACTTGGATAGCATAGAGGGGAAAGACATTACCGATGAACAGTGGCAGGTGTTTTTCCGTTTTTATGTTTTGACTTATCAAAAAAAAGGCGCGTATGCGTATTTAAATTTGGCATTTTTTCGGCAAATTGCGGCAAGTATGGCTGAGCAGTTATTGTTGGTTTTGGCGGTTAAGGATGGTCAATATATTGCTGCCGCATTGAGTTTTGTGGGTAGCGATTGTTTATATGGTCGATATTGGGGATGTGAAGAAGACTATTCTGGACTGCATTTTGAAACTTGTTATTATCAGGGGATTGATTACTGTATTAAGCAAGGATTGCAACGTTTTGATTCGGGGGCACAAGGGGAACACAAAATTGCGCGGGGGTTTCAGCCGGTTACTACCTATTCAGCGCATTGGTTAAAAGATGAACGATTTGCACAGGTCATTGCCGACTTTGTCGGCAGAGAGCAGCAAATGCTAGCCGATTATAAACAGGATGCCAGCACTTATTTACCCTTTAAGTGTAAAAGTCAGAATTAAATGTGGCAATTTAGAAAGCCAGTTGCAATCTAAACAGGCTGAAGGATATTGCTCGGGGCTACAGTTGTTACTTATAGCTGACTGAAAGTGCGGTTTGTCGAGTTTATGACAACACTGCTGTGCGCCAGGCTAGCAGTATCAAGCTTATATTGTGGCGTATAATTTGCTGGTAATTTAGTATTTAAGTTACCGTAAAGTACATGAAACTGTTTCTCGACTGGTCGTCCTACGAAAATGCTGGCATGGGTGATGCCTATGCCGACATCCCTAAACACGGAGGTGATTTTGCTAAAGCAGTGGCCGTTTGCATAAATAGTCGCCAGTGCATGCAGGCGTCCGCCAAAGGCGTGATGTGTCCAAGCTACCGAATTAGCCAAAATCCAGGCTTGTCACCGGGGGGACGGGTCAAGGCCCTAAAAGCAGCACTTAAGAC
The DNA here is from genome assembly GCF_039904985.1 of Methylomonas sp. AM2-LC. Lineage (NCBI taxonomy): Bacteria > Pseudomonadati > Pseudomonadota > Gammaproteobacteria > Methylococcales > Methylococcaceae > Methylomonas > Methylomonas sp. AM2-LC. Next base: position 4,117,766 of record NZ_CP157005.1, on the reverse strand, counting down.
CAATGATAATCAGGCTTTCTTCAACGCAGAACTGGCTGAGGCTATGGCCTTGTGTGTCAGTTGCAAAGGTTGCAAGCGGGAATGTGAAAACGAAGTTGACATGGCGCTGATCAAAGCTGAATTTTTGGGACAGCAAGTCGCTCACAATGGCTTGCCGCTCCGTCAACGTTTGTGGGCTGAATTACCTAGAATATTACGCTGGCATGGGTTGCGCAGCTTAGTGACTTTGCGCAATCGCTTTCCGGTTCTAGCTAGAATAGGTGAAACCTGCTTGGGTATTAGTGCAAAACTTGCTTTGCCGGTACCCGCTGCGACACCCTTTCAAGTCGGGGAAATAGCAAATGTGCATGAGGATAGTGATAATTGTGACAAGCAATTGGTGTTGTTTGTAGATACCTTTAACCTCTACTTTAATCCAGCCGCTGTTCAAGCCGCACATCACTTACTGGCCTCTGCCGGTTATCAGGTAATAAACGCTCTACCCTTGAGCTCAGATTCATCAACCAGGCCCTTGTGCTGCGGTCGCACCTATTTCTCAAATGGCATGTTGGACAAGGCTCGCGAAGAGGCGCAACGGGTTTTGGCGGCGTTGGCTAAGCATATAGCTGCTGGCCGGACTATTATTGGTCTGGAACCTTCTTGCATTCTAAGTATGCGTGATGAATATTTAAAACTTGGCCTGGGTGATGCGGCCAAGCAATTGGCGGAAAAAGTGCTGTTATTGGAAGAATTCATCGTTCGAGAACAAAACGCTAACCTTTGGCCTTGGTCATTCCAGCCCATCCCCTCAATCACGAAGCTTTTGCTACATGGACATTGTCACCAAAAGGCAGTTGGTTCGATCAAATCGGTGCGTAAATTACTTAAGCAAGTGCCGGGGCTGCAATTCGAATTGATTGAAGCCTCCTGTTGCGGGATGGCCGGTAATTTTGGTGTCGAGGCAGAGCATTATGATCATGCTCAGGCCATGTCGGAACTGGCACTATTTCCTGCTTTGCGTGCTGAACCCGAGGCATTGATAGTCACTAGCGGTTTTTCCTGTCAGCAGCAAATAGTTAACGGCGGCTTTGCTAAACCATTGCATCTGGCAGAGTTGCTGTGTCTGGCTATTCCCGTTGACCCAGTTGTAATCTAAGACTAGATATTTTCATTACTAATGCTCTGCCACCAATTATAGGAGTTGTTATGTCATTTCAGATCGTGAACATGGTGCCGGATTGTTCGCTCGAAGAGAGTGTCTTTTTGTTGCCAAGTCGGAAAGAAAACTTACTATGAACGGGTTTCCTATAAAACTTGCGGTTGCCAGCACGGATGGCATCTCCATCAACGAACACTTCGGTCATGCCAAGCAATTTCGTATTTATAGCGCAACTTCGGATAGATGCGATTTTCTGGAAACTCGTGAAGTGGCGCACTACTGTTTGGGGCAACACTCTGATGAATCCGCCATGAGCGGCATATTGGAAGCTATCAAGGATTGCTATGCAGTGTTCGTCGCCCGCATAGGCGAAGGCCCAACCAAAAAAGTTCATGCTATCGATGTTCGTGCCGTTTCCGAATACGCTTATGCTGCAATAGAAGAATCCTTATTGGATTATACGCGCAGAACTGTCGCCAGCGAGTCTATCGGATGACTTCCGAACAAGTGGCGACATGGCTCGAAAATCACCCGCTTTCGCCGCTATATATCGATTGCACTGTAGCGGTGATGCTGAAGATTTTGGATGGAAAATGCAAAATGAGGCCAACGGAAAAAATCGTCATGTCTTTGTTATACGACCAAGTCAAATACATGCCCAGCCAATTGTTGGACGAAACACTACATTCTCTAATAGCCACGGCCCGTGATCGGTTAGATGACGAAGTATTCAAAATGCTGATTTACGAAAATCGTCTACTTGCCGAAACGGCGATTTCCCGGCCAGTGATGAAGAAATTCAAGGCATTTATCCGGGAACATGGTCTGCTAGAAAGTACTGAGGAAACCTAATGAAATTTTTTATGACGCCGGGTTCCTGTTCGACTGGAATTCATATTTTGTTGGAAGAACTGGAGTTGATCTTTGAAGTTCAGATCGTCAATCTATTAGCTGGAGATCAAAATGCGCCGGATTATCTAGCGATAAATCCCAAAGCAAGCATCCCGGTTTTGCTGCGTGATGATGGTAGCGCCTTGACGGAATTTCAAGCCATTGCCTATTGGCTGGCGCGCAGCTACCCTAAAGCGCAACTTTTGCCTGGGGAAGCAAATGCCGACAGCCGGGCGATAGAGCTGATGGACTATGCTGTCGGCACGATACATGGTCAAGGTTTTGCCAGAATTTTCACTACTGATAAATTTACGCCCAACCCGGACGATTACGAAGCTGTCAAGGCGGCTGGCCGTAATCTAGTGGAAAAAGGCTTCGCCATTCTCAATCAAAATCTGCCGGGGCAAGAGTATGCTTTGGGAGGGTTCAGTATAGCCGATGCTGCCTTATTTTATATCGAATTTTGGGCCGATAAATTGGCGATTACCTTACCGGATAACTGCCGAAAACACTATCAACTCATGCTAACACGTCCGGTTGTCCGGCGGGTGTTGATGGAAGAAGGTTATCGAATATGACGCTCATCAATAAAGATAAGCCTATCGTTCTCGGTAATAGCGTGATCGATAACGATCATCAGGTTTTCATCGATTTGCTGAATGCCTTGGAGTCAGCCGGAAATTTAGAATTCACGGCTTTGTTCCAGCAACTTTATGAACATACCGAACAGCATTTTGAACACGAAAAGCAATTGATGCAGCAATCGGCTTTTCCGGCGGAAAACGAGCATTCGGGCGAACACCAACGGGTGTTAGGAGAATTCAAGCAATTTAAAACCAGAATGGATAAAGGCTTAATTAGCTTTGGCCGTTCTTTTGTCAAAGAACGGCTGCCGCAATGGTTTCAATTGCATGTCACGACTATGGATAGTGCTCTGGTCACGCATTTAAATGCAAAACATGCTAGCAAAGGATGACAATTTGCAACAAATTAGAAATAGTTGAAGGGTTCAATGAAGAAGAAGACAGTCTGGAAATGCATTAACGCTTGCTTTAAGAATACCATTGGCCCGATAACCGATACTGTATGGACGGCTCTTTGTATTACCGTGATTACAGATGCTTGAATACGTCACAGTTACAGCTGAATGAAGGCATATTCACATGGTTTATTAGTAGCGTTTTATACATACTAATAATAACAATATGATAGCTGGTAACCTCCAGCTATTGAAGTATGTGGGCGTTTCAATCAGGTCATTCATAGTTATTGCCAGCTGTCTATATCATGACCGAAATAGCTACGCATTTTGCTTTGCATAAACCGCTTACTAAAGCGTCCAAGGTAAAAAAAAGCATTGATTACCGATGAAAGAAACCCTAGGCCTGCTACAAAAATGGCTATGACATAATTCATGTCCCCAGTATGTGTCATGATTCCTGCCATTACCAGCCCCATTTCGCGTTCCACTATGCTCCAAAAACAAATTAATGTAACCATATGCCTTTAGCTACACGATAAATGGTATTTCCATATATACCTCTTAAGTACTGTAAAACGCCAATTTACTCAATGAGGATTCAAACCATGCACGCCTCATTGACTTCGTCCGTTCTTACCATGAAACTCTCCAAAGTATTCGGGCCGAAGCTGCAGCTGATGGGAACATCGGCGGCGTCACGGCCCCGTGCGATCAGCACCCGCCCGATCCGTGGCATATTGTTGCGGGCGTCAAAGATATACCAATGACCGTCTAGATAAGCCTCGAACCAGCCGGCAAAATCCATAACGCCGTAGGGCGGTGGTGTTCCCATATCGCCTAAGTAGCCGGTACAGTAGCGAGCCGGGATGTTCATACAGCGGCAAAGCGTGATTGCGAGGTGCGCATAATCTCGACAAACGCCGGACTTTTCCTGATATACCTCCCAAGCTGTTTTAGTGCAACGCGCATGTTGATAGCCAAAGCTGATATGCTGATTAACGAAATCGCAAATCGCTTGTACGCGCAGCCAGCCGCTCGGTGTATTTTCAAACAGTCGCCAGGCAGTCTCCGATAAACGATCTGTTTCGCAGTAGCGGCTGCCCAGCAAAAAAATCAGCGTATCATCTGGAAGTTCTGCAACCGGAGTTTGTCTCGCCTGTAGATTAATCAGATCGGGTAGGCCGCAATCTCTGAGGAGTGCGTCGGTGGATAAGCTTAGTCTACCTTTAGGCGCTACAATCCGGCTACACCAATTGCCATAGTTGTCGCGATAAGCTGTGAGCGGAATCGGCGGATCGGAGATTATGTGATCCAGAATAATTAGATCGGATACGCGCGTATAGTGCACACTTAATGTTAACAACATTGGAGTTGGCTGTGGACAATTGTAAATCAGTTCATAACCTAGGCGAATCTTCATTTTAAAATTCCTGTTGTTTGCCGGCTTTGCCTTGCGGCTGGCTTGGGCGATTAATTGCGGATAGACTTATCTGTACTTCAAATATTTAGTGCATGTTCGTTAACCAGCACTCTGGCTAATGATGCAATAATTACTTTGCGCAGGGTTGTCCAATGCTGACCTGCATTGATGATATATTTCTGGTTAATTTCCAACTCTATACCCATATAAATGGCGGATGGTAATTGACTGCGCAACCAGGTGGTTAAGCCGTCGCCTTTGCCAGCATAAGGGTAATTACGCCGAATGATAAGCTCAGGGTTGTGTGCTTTTAAATCTGCCTGCCAGTGCTTGCATAGCGTTGTCTCACCAACGCGCATTGGATCATAGAGCAGACCGATATCCGCACGGCGTTCTTTACCGTTCAAAACTGGGGTAAAACTATGTGATGAAAGGTGAATGACTTGTCCATGTTTCGCAATGACCTGGCGGATGGCCTGTTCTGCATCGGTACGATAGGGTTGGTAATATTCTCGTAGTATTTGCTTACGTTTATCAGTGGGTAGTTTATGGATGGCTTTGGCATGCAGGCTTGGGTTACCAATAGAGCGATTCAGATCAACTAGCAGTCTGCTGATAGTAGAGGAAACCAGGGGTGCGGAAAATGCTATTGCCAGAGCCCTAGCCATACTCAGCGCGCCGGCATCAAAGCCGCGATGAGAATCCAAAAGCTCTTGGTCTTGAAATAATTCTTGGTACGGAGTGGGAATATTGTTACCGCCATGCTCACAGGTAATCACCAGTCCTTGCAGATTTGTTTCGCCTATGCTCATGGCCTTTGCTAAATTTCCCCTTGGTATGTATGGCGATCTCACCAGTCCAGATTCGGCAGTTGGCTAAAAACCTGTCGTGTGCCGTCAGTCCATTGTTTACCCAGTGTACTAAAATAAGCATCTTCTTCGTCAAAGCGTCGACGCATCTGTATTCTAAGACTGTCCCGCTGATAACAGATTAAGTCTATGGGCATGCCGACAGACAAATTGCTGGACATGGTTGAGTCGAACGAGACCAGTACACATTTTGCGGCATTGTTTAACGAAGTTGAACGGGTTATTACCCTATCTAGGATAGGTTTACCGTATTTTGTTTCCCCAGTTTGAAGATAAGGGGTCTCCAAACCAGCTTCAATAAAATTGCCTTGTGCATAGATGCGAAACAGGCGGGGTGGTTCACCTGTAATTTGGCCGCCCAAGATGAATGAAGCATTAAAGTGTAAATCGCTAGCCGCCAAGTGCTTGCCATCGCGCCTATCAACATCTCGCATGGCGTCCGACACCAGTATGGCGATGTCGAACATAGACTCTGCACTCCATAGATTGGGTGTGCCAAGTTTAGCGTTGCGTTGTTTCAGCAGACTAATCACAGTCTGTGTGCCAGCCAAATTTCCGGAGCTCAATAGCACGATTACCCGATCCCCCTCTTGCTCAAATACGGTCATTTTGCAGAATTTGGCAATATTATCCACCCCAGCATGAGTTCGCGAGTCAGAGGCAAACACTAGTCCAGTGTCGAGCATGATGCCTATACAGTAAGTCAAAGCCGGCTCTCCAGGTTAATTTTAAAGTGCTGTAACTACTCACACAGTAGTTCAACTATCCGGTTTTGATGTCCGGATTGTTTGCATTTAGAGGTTTTGAAAAACTGGGTCAGTAGTTAGTTCTGATTATTGAATCTTTATCACGCTAGGTCTGTTCGGAAACATACATAAACCGAGCATTACTTCGTTATAGAGTGTTATTTTCTACAAGAAAAACCTCCCTAATTCACGCAGTTTGCTGAGTATTTGCATTGATTTAAAATAGGTGAATGAATAGCCTGAAACTAATTGGAGTACGCCTGTTCTACTGTTGATTCGTTAAATGTTCTCGAATAATCGCGGGTAATTTTTTAGGGGCTTTAATGCGTAATTGCTTATTGATATTAAACCGACCAAAAACAACTTCAAAATCTTTACTGCTAATTCCAAATTCACGTGCCAGAAATTTAATCATATGATCAGTAGCCCTGCCATCTTCTGGTGGGGCCGTAACGCTAATTTTGAGTTGTGAACCTTTAACTTTACCGATGGTATCCTGCTTGGCGCCGGGAGTGCCAAGCACATTTAACACTAGAGTATCACCGTCCCAGCGACAGAAATCGCTTTGTTGAGTGTTTTTAACGACTGCTTTTAATTTTGGTTTTTTCAACAGCGTCTCAAATCAGAAAATTAGCAAAGAGTTGCATAGGTAAAGCTCAAACAAAATAAAAGGCATAACATGTGGTAATCATAAACAATGTGATTAACCAAGCGCAAGCATAGCGAATGGACTGGTTTCGTGCCAGTACCGCAATATAAACTGCTTTTAACAGATTGTTGCTGCCAGTGGCAATTAACACGGCAGAAACTACCTCTGTTTCCGATGCGGCATATTTTCCAGAAAGCAACGATAAAATAAAGGGATCAATATCGGTAAAGCCCGCCACAATAGATAAAAAGTGCAAACCTTGCTGACCAAAATGACTAATCACATACTGGGTGATAAAGGCAAAAAACACGAACATAAATGCAAATATGATTGCTGTAGCAAGTTCTAAGGGGTGTTGATTAGTATTTACTTCCTGTGGAGGTGTCGTCGGTTTTCGATAATGCAGTAATCCTAAGGTGGCAATACACGACAGAATAATGAGTGTTGTAAAGGGGAGTAATAAGTCCTTGCCCGTTCTAATATCCAGAAAGAACATTATTAATAGCAATCTTAAATACATCATAGCTGTCGCCATGATTAAAGCGGCGGAAACCATACTTCTATCAGTAGGCATTTTTTGCGCACGTCGACCAATGACCACCGATATTGCCGTGCTGGAATAAAGTCCACCTAACAAACCGCTGAGCAGCAAACCTCGGCTTTTGAAAAAATAAGTTTGTGCCAAATAGCTTAAGTACGAAAACCCAGACACCACTATGACAGAAATCCAGGCTTTATAAAAAGTGATAGGCAGATCAGGTAGAATTTGTGTGTCGGGTAACAAAGGCAGTATTACCCCACAAATCAACAAAAACTTTGCCAGTGTTACTATTTCTGTATTGGTCAGGTTTTCGGAAAATTGATGAATCAACGGCCTTTCGTTGAGGATTAATATCAGCAAAACCACAAACAGTACTAAAAACCAGTTGGGAAAATAAAGACTAATAGGTCCAATCAGGAAGACTAGCAATGCAACAAAAATTTCGAATAAAGAAAAGCGCTTTTCTGCTGTTTCTCGCCAGTAGTAAATGCCTAAAAATAGGCTTAACACCCCCATTCCAGTGATCAAGAGACGGCTTGAACTGTCGATTTGATATAAAATGAAACCTAATATACCAATCAAAACCAGGGTGCGGGTACTGCCAAATCGATTCGGATAGGTGTTGATACGAAGGTAATGGTGAAACTCAAGACCCACAATAAATGATAACACTATGGTCATTATAAATTGCAATAGCAGTGGTGGGATGGCGTCTAACATTAGATTTTAACAATGAAGTATGGGCTATTTGGCAGTGTAACGTAATCTCGATAAAAATGCGGTTATTGTCAAAGTGTGTGAGAATTTTCACAATTTTATGTTTAATTCTTCACAGAATTGCGGTGATTTATCTGCGTTAATACTAGGTTGATATTTTCAATCAGTATCAGGTTTTTAAAAATAATCATAGTTTATACTGGAGAAGGGCATTGCTTCAATTAGTAGTGGCTAAGCTTAAGGGTGTAACCCAGAAAAAACTCGTTGATAGTATTCATTTATTTATTAGTCGTTGTGCGTTTTTAGTTCTACAGAAAGTATTTAGGATTAGCTGGTTTTTATTGGCCTACCATTTTATAGGGTTCATAAATACGGCATATGCGGTACCTTTACCGCAAAAGCAAATTGTCGATCTGCAATTGCGCTGGCATCATCAGTTCCAGTTTGCGGGTTATTATGCTGCATTAGAAAAAGGATACTATGCAGAAGAAGGTTTGGATGTCAGGTTGCACCCTGGAGATCCTTTACATCAGCCGGTAGAAGCAGTTTTATCCGGTCATGCTCAATATGCAGAGGGTAATAGCGAAGTCTTGTTCAGGCGGCTGCAAGGCAAGCCGTTGATTGCCCTGGCGGCGATTTTTCAACACTCACCCTCCATATTATTAGTTCGAAAGGATTCAAAAATTGATAAAGTTCATAAACTGATTGGTAAAAAAATTATGCTGATGCATTCTGATCAAGATGCAGATTTTCTTACCATGTTTTTGAACGAAGGTATATCGCTGGCTCAACTGAACATTATGCCCAGCAGTTATAATATAGAGGATTTAATCTCCGGCAAAGTCGATGTCTTTAACGCCTATATTACTAACGAGCCTTATGTGCTAGAAGAGCGAGGCATTCCCTACGATATTATTGATCCTAATAATTATAGGATCGATTTTTACAGTGATATTCTATTTACTTCCGAAGCAGAGTTATTCAATCATCCAAAGCGTGTCGATGCCATACGCAGGGCTACTTTAAAAGGTTGGTCTTATGCGATGGCGCATCCAGAAGAGATTATCGATCTATTGATAAATCATTATGCTGTAGAAAAATCCCGAAATCATCTGCAAAATGAAGCGGCAGAAATGCGCAAACTGATTTTGCCGGATTTAATAGAGATTGGTCATATAAATCCAGAGCGTTTTCAACGTATGGCAGATTCTTTCGTGCAGGCTGGAATGGTAAAACATACGCAAAACCTTGAAGGATTTGTCTATGATTTGGCACCTAAACACCTGCCTCGTTGGGTGTTAGTGGCCTTAGTGGCTTCCTTGGCTACTATTATGCTGATAGCCACAATCACTTCCTATTTATTGAAAATGAATCGGCGTCTTGCTTACGCAGAAACTGAGTTGCGTAGTTACAATAGCATTTTGTCTACAGAAATCGAAGAACGTATAGCCATAGAAAATAGTTTGCGCAATAGTGAAATCCGATATCGATCACTATTTGAAAACATGTTGGGGGGGGTTGCTTATTGCCAAATGCTTTATGGCGATAAGCAAATTAACGATTTTATCTTTCTTGAAGTTAATCCAGGATTTGAGCCGATAACGGGATTAAAAAATGTAAACGGTAAAACCGTTACCGAAGTAATACCGGAAATTAGACAAACCAATCCTGAGTTGTTTGAAGTTTTGGAACGGGTTGTGATTAGTACTTTTCCAGAAAAATTTGAAATTTATTTAAAGAGTTTAACGGCCTGGTTTTCTCTATCTATTTATAGTACGGGAAATGATTTTTTTATGATAATTTTCGATAACATTACTGAGCGACAGCAATTACAAAAAAAATATGAGCATATGGCGCATGTCGATTTTCTGACTGGCTTGTCAAATCGCGGTTATTTTATGGAGTTAGCAGAGGCTGAGTTATTGCGAATTCAACGCTATGGCGGTACTGTTTCGTTGCTAATGCTAGATTTGGATCACTTTAAAAAAATTAATGATAATTACGGGCATCAAATTGGTGACAGGGTTTTACAAAAAGTTAGCGAGGTTTGTCAGTCTGCATTACGCGATGTGGATGTAATGGGGCGGCTGGGTGGCGAAGAATTTGTTATATTGCTTCCTGAAACGCAAGGGAAAGAAGCCATTGAAGTCGCGGAAAGATTAAGAGGGCTGTTCGCCAATGCCGATATTAGTATTGATGACAAGCAAATACTAAGTTTTACAACTTCTATAGGTGTTGTGTGGCTCACCGAGCAGATAACTGAATTATCTGCTCTGCTACATTATGCAGATCAAGCTTTATATCAAGCTAAACGGAGTGGTCGTAATAAGGTGCTTACATTTTTGGATGTTAATACCAATCAGCCCGTTAATTTTGACTTATAGAGCTAAGATCATTTTGGGTTAACCGCCAAGTGGTATCTAATCGGTGCTTTCTACAATTTCTAAACCTCTAAATACCGAACAGCGTTTAAAAACCTCCATATTCGGCTCAAGTTGTTTTTGCAGGCAAAATTTTGCAACCAGTTTGGTTAAGCCTTTAATGTCCCGGCCTGTGGCGGTAGGGAAAACAGTGGCTAATTGATCCAGTAAAACAGTATCTACGGGCAGAGCAAATTGTTCGGTCATTACCTGCCAGATTTTACGCCTATCAGCCTGATGAGGCGCATGATATTTTATCAGTGCAATACAGCGGGAAATAATGGCTTCGTCAATATCATCGACACGATTAGTGGTTAGAAACAATAAGCCGTTGAAATATTCCAATACCCTTAGAAATACTCCCACCACGGCATTTGACGCCAGATTATCATTACGACGTTTGATATAGACATCCGCTTCATCAATTAACATGACTGCTCCCCAGCGTTGAGCGCGAATCAAGGTATCTTTCAGCACTTTTTCCATTTCGGCTACATTAAGTCCTAATTGTCCGGAGTGAACTCGATATAAGGGGCGTTTGATAATTTCAGAATAGACTTCTGCGGTCAGGGTTTTTCCAACACCGGCAGGTCCTGCGCAAAGTACGGTGGTGCCTCCCGATTTACCGGCGACAATGTCATCCGTTAGCATATCCATTTCTGCTGTTAGGATATCTATCAAATCCGTTTGTTCTGGTGGTAGAATCAATTTTTGTTTTAGAGTGGGTTTATATTGATATGGCTCTATATCATCAACATGCGCCCATACATGATGATGGAGTTCCAGATGAAACATTAATATATAACCATGTACCGGCAGTTCGGTGAATGCACCTTTAGGAATTTCGGCTTTATTTGCCTCCATAGCATGTTCGGTTTTACTATCATAACGTAAACTTTTACCTGCTTTGCGCAGATATTTACCTAGAATATCTCCAGTAGCTTCTAAACTTAAAGCGCGGTCACTAATGATGTTTTCATCATTAACCAGGCGACAGGCTCCGCCTGCCGATGACAGTACTACGCTATTTTTACGTGTCCAATCATTACTACGATGGCTGGCGGTTGGGTCTTCGGCAAAAATGGCAGTACCCCAGCCAGAAAACTGTTCACCATAGCGGCTACGCCAGTCGAAATAATGACTGGCAGTGATGTCATAATGAGCTATCAGTTCTGCTGTTTCTTTTAGAAAACCTTTGGCAGCGAATATTTCTGCAATGGTTAAACCGGAAATGTCTTTAGCACGAATCATCAATGATTCACTAACAATTTTAGCTTTGGTATTTGCTTTCAATTCTATAATAATGCGTCCCGCTTCTTCTTCGCCTGGCGGGGTGTAATCAATACGGGTTATCAAAAAAGCACTGGTACGACCTTTGGCATCCGCATGAAATATCCAGCCACGTATGGCATCTTCAATTAAATAATGCGTTATGGCGGGTAATAACTGTTCTAAGTTTTCTGGTTGAAAACGTTCTTGTGTCGCAAGATGCGCGGATTGCAAACTAGACAGCAAAGCAGCCTGGTTTTGCATGTTGGCACCCGCCGAGTGATAAAGTTGTTGTAAAAATTCCCATTCCTCGGTCTGTAACTGCTGGTAAAAAACTTCTGCTTTATTGCCCAGTCGTAGTTGTTCTCGCAAACTTTGTAAATGTGGAAAAGTGTCGATTAGATGTTCTACATAACGGCGTTCAATGTGAAGTTTCATCGCTGTAATAACCAAGGGAAATAATAATGAATAAGCAAAAACAGCGCCAGACTCCTAAAGGATGTCTGTTAAGACCTGAATTGCTTTACCCTTAATAAAATAGACGGATGAGTATTAAAATTAGCGCCTAAATCCTTTGTTCGAAACATAACAATTGGCTGGTTTTGAGACAAACAGGAACGACTCGATATCGTGCTTCAAAAAAATTGATGCAAATAGACGATTTAGTCAGTTATTTGTTTGTGTTCCGTAAATTAATTTATATTTATTTCTAAGCTGTTCAAGATTAAAGCGACTCTTTTGCCATATCGATAAAGGGTTTATACTGTTAGAAGCTCAGTTAAGTCGCCATGCCTCGTTGGTTGTACTGCATCGCAAAGATGTATACTGGCAAAAGTGTCGAGCCATGAACAATTTGAGTGATCTGATTTCGTTACCTACTGACGAATCTAGTGCTAGGTAGAGTTTTTAGCTAAACCTATACCGCTCACAATTTGAGTGATTAATAGTATGCACGGATTGCAATTTGAAAAATTGTTTTGATTTGGATACCAATTTTAAAGAATTAAAATTTGGGTTGAGTACCCAGTCTCTTTTTCAACAATTTGCGATGGTGTTAAGTAAAGCATGAATAAACATTCCGAGATTATTTCAGATCAATCTTCTGCACCGGATCTTTATGCGCTGCCTATCATGCCATTAATTCTGATCGTCGTAGAGGATATCGATGAACAGCAGCTCATTGCCAAGAATTTGGAATCGCAAAATTTTCGTGCTGTCGTTTCAAAATCAGGTCAAGAAGGTTTACGTCAGGCAATTTTGCTAAAACCTGATCTGGTTTTGTTGGAAATTACATTGACCGACATAAAAGGAAGCGAGGTATGTCGTCGTTTAAAGTCTGATATCGAAACTGAATCTATTCCAGTCATATACATGATTACCTATAATGAGATGCAGAAGTTACCCGATGGTTTTGCTGCGGGAGGGGAAGATTATCTTTGTAAACCAATACATACTGGAGAATTACTGTTACGAATTAAATTGTGTTTAAATCTATATGGTAGTCGATTTAAACGTAAGGCCAAAAAATCAGGTTGGTCATGGTTAGGTGGACAAACGAACCATATGCAAACTCCACATGAATTACCATCCGTAGAGCAACGCTTGTCCGTAAAATTTCTATCAAACACCGAGTCAATGGAATTATCCGGTGTATTTAGTAATGAATACAGTTTACTGCATGAGCTACACGTTTATCGGCTTAAATTGGAGAAGCAGAACGAAGCGTTGCGAGAGGCACGTATTACTGCAGAAATGGCTTTGGAACGCTATACGGCATTGTTTGATTTTGCGCCGACTGCTTATTTTATTCTCGGTAGAGAAAGTCTGATTTATCAGACTAATTTTCGGGGCGCAAATCTACTCAATCGAGAGCGTTTTAAAATTATTGGACAACGTTTCATTAATTACGTTATCAGTAATGATCGGGCTCTTTTTAAACAGTTTTTAGAAAATGTGTTTACCGCAAAGCATAAACAATCACTTGAATTATGTCTGCGCATTAACGAACAAAATATTTGGGTAAACATAGATGCCAGCATTGCTGATAGTAGTTTACGCACTTGTCTGGTTGATGTAACCGATATTAGTGAGCGTAAGCGGATTGAGTTAGAAAAACAGCGTTTACTAGATATTCTTGAAGAATCTGCAGATTTTATTGGTAGTGCAGATTTAAAAGGTAAGCTTTTGTATCATAACCGTGCAGCAAGATGCATGGTAGGTTTAGATGAAAGTGCAGATTTGTCAGGTATGACTATTGCCGATATGCATCCAGCATGGGCGGTGGAACAATTGAAGGAAATCGGCTTTCCCAAATTGTTACAACAAGGAATATGGCGTAGCGATTCAGCACTGTTACATCGAGACGGACACGAAATACCGGTTGCCCTGCTACTGGTGTTGCATAGAGATGGTGCAGGAAATCCCGAGTTTACTTCCACTATTATGCAAGATATTACGGCACGTAAGCGCATGGAAGCCCAATTAACCCGGCAAGCAGTCGAGTTGCGTACCTTGGTTGAAAACTCACCCGATGCGATTATCCGTTACGATAATCAATGTCGAAGAATCTTCACCAATCCAGCTTATTTGTCTTTATCGGAAGCCATGACTGTCGATGTGATTGGTAAGACACCCATGGAATTCTGGAGTATGCTGAGTCCAAGTGCAGAAGAATATACCCAGCGTTTAAATACGATTATCAACACGGGTAGATTGGATGTGTTGGAAGTGCAACGCATGGATAATGCAGGACAAATAATGTATTTCGCTACCTATCTGGTACCAGAGTTTGATAACTACGGCAATGTAACTACCATATTAAGTATTAGTCGAGATATTACTGAATTAAAAGCCACTGAACGACATTTGGAAGAGTCCCGCACTCAATTACGCGCTCTAAGTGCGCAGCGGGAAGAAACCCGTGAAGACGAACGGAAGCGTATAGCCAGAGAGATGCATGATGAACTTGGGCAACGCTTAACGGCTTTGAGGATGGATATTGCCAGATTGCGTTTGCGTTTTGGACAAGATAACCCAGAATTGGTCAATCAAGTCAAAGAAATGCTGCTTGCTGTTGATGCAACTATTCAAGTGGTGCGTGACGTGGCCGCCGCTTTAAGGCCGGCTGTACTGGATATGGGTATTGTTTATGCACTTGAATGGCTGGTTGAGGATTTTTGTAAAAGATCAGGTATTCAATGTGATTTGCATATACCCGAAAGTAAAAATTTTGCTTTGGATGATAGTCATTCCACCGCTATTTTTCGTATTGTACAAGAATCGCTCACTAATGTTGCCAAACATTCTGAAGCCACTAAAGTGACGGTGAAGTTGGTAAGATTGGAAAGTGATTACCTTTTAGAAATTACGGATAACGGCAAAGGTTTTGATCCTTATGCTGCACATAAACTCGGATCCTTTGGGCTTATAGGTATTGAAGAGAGGGTGTTGATGTTGGGTGGAAAGCTGACTGTCAATACCAGTCCCGGTAAAGGGGTTCAGCTTTGTGTGCTTTTTTCGATACAGTTTTTAGGCATTCAGACATAACCACCGGAAAGTTTAACAATTGTAACGTTACAGACGCTGTTAGGTATTGTTTGGTATTTTGAAAAACTGGGTGAGTGATTAAAAAATCTAGTGGTATAGCTACGACAAGCTTGGCTCGGAGGTCTGATTTTTTTATAAAGCTATTTACATATAAGTCATTGAACTAGCAGCTAATAAGCATGCAATCTTTTCTTGGAAAAGCTTATAATTTAAGATGACTATCACAAATTTTTAAAAAATAACACATTGAATTATTCTTTTTTTAATTATTCCCACTCTAGCCTCTAGACTATAAGTAAAATTCTGGTATCCTGATTTGAAAATCGCATATATACAGCTATTAAATATTGGTTAAACTATTATGATTAAAGTATTGATGGCCGATGATAATGATATCCTGCGAGAGGGATTAAAACAGTTGTTCCTATGGGCAGGAGACATATTTGTTTCGGGTATTGCTATTAACGGTGCACAAGTACTGGAACAGCTGGGGCTGGGTGGGTTCGACATCTTGCTTTTGGATATGGCTATGCCCGAACCAAATGGGGTGGATTTAATAGCTAGGATCAGGGCTATAGGCATTAAACTGCCTATTTTGGTACTTAGTATGCATAATGATCCGCAAATTGTCAGGTTAACTTTACAGGCAGGTGCTTCTGGATATTTAACCAAAGATACTGAACCTGAAAAATTATTAAAGGTCATCAGGGAAATAGCTGCTGGTGGTGAATATATTCCTTCTTTTTTATTAAGTAATGGCTTAAAAACAGATACCAGCCATTTTGTACATATTTAATCTGATTTTCCTTTGTCGCTCGATAGATAGGCAAACGGTTTAGCTAAGGGTTCTCCAACAAAAATACCTTGTCCGGGTTCTGAAACACTTTTCCAGTAGGCTTCTATTAAACTACTGCCGCGTAGATAGAAATACAATATTAAGGCCGGGTTAGAAAATTTTGCGGGGAAATTACAAGGTTCAACCACCGCACCATAACTACCCGTTGCCCCCGCTTTTAGCCATTCCATAATATTCATCTGATTGCTGCCAGACATCACACCTCCCGAAGAGGTTAGATGATCAGCAATGGCACCTGGTAAATAGCGATTTTCGGCAAGATGTGGAACAGTAATCAGACCTGTAAAGTAAAACATTACATCGGTGCGGCCCGCAATAAAGTCCTGTTCCATATAATCCACAGGCCAAAAATTCTCAAACTTTTCAGCAATGGCTGGAAACGCTACTGCGCGCGAGTTACGTACGGGGTCGGATGTTTTTAACAGATAAGCGGTGCCTTGAGGGTGTGAATAATCGGCATCAATGCCGTTATCAATAATTTTTTTGGCATCATTAAAGTTGCTGCCGCCAATTGCCATGGTAGGGCGCCATTTATAGGTGTTAAAAGGTTTGTCAGTTTCAGCTCCATAGTAAGGGCTTTTACGGGTTTCCACGCAACCCTCTGCACAAAATGCGGGATCAAATCCTGCCGCAAATGCGGTTGTAATCGACATACACTCTACCCGGAAAGGCATTAACCAGGTGAGTAAAAATGCTTGAACATGTTTGGGCGTGTTATCGTCTACCTGTTGTTTTAGCTTTTCAAATTCGTGTTTTGATAAAATGGCTTCATTGGGTGAAAAGCGGATATGAATCATTTGGCTTGCAGGAATACCGCGTTGCTGTTGGTAGTACTCAGCAATTTTCACACTTAACGCATCGGCATCGTTGACAATGACGGCTAAATCCTTGGCACTTAAATGTTGTGCAGGTTTATACAATGGTGAGATATTGTCTGCAAACGCATTTTGAAAAAAAAGACTGATCAGAAGCAACCCGATCACGAATAGTTTTATTTGCAGGGTGGCTGGCACACATTGCTCCGTATTATTTTAGTTGTTTTGATACACTAACTACAGATGTCGAGCTGTGTTAATGATATCCAAAGACAATTTAACCTGCTGGGTGTTAAAAGCAACACTCATATGAAATTGAATAAAAGAATTGCTAGTGATAGCACATTATTACATACAAATTTGCTGATATGAATAAACTGGCTGCTATTTGCAGACGCCAAGTCCATCACGCTAAGTTAAGTTGTGCTTTATTTGTTATTGCTCTAATTTCAGAGTTTGATGCAATCACGCCCCTTATTACACCGTAGTGACTCAATGAATAAACTCAATGCTCAACAACAGGCCGCAGTTAAGATTATAGACCGGCCGCTACTGGTTCTGGCCGGGGCCGGGAGTGGCAAAACCCGCGTGATTACCGAGAAAATTTCGTATTTAGTTCAGCAGGGTATTCCAGCCAGACATATTGCAGCGGTAACCTTTACCAATAAAGCGGCGCGTGAAATGAAAAGCCGGGTCAGTCGCTTGTTGGATGATAAACAAAGTAGAGGGCTACGCGTTTCTACCTTTCATGCCTTGGGTTTGGATATTTTACGTGCAGAGCATAAAACACTCGGTTACAAAGCCGCGATTACCTTGTTTGATGAACAAGATAAGTTGAGTTTGTTAAAGCAGTTAATTGCACATAGTGCTGACAACGCAGATATTGATGCGGTGGAAAAGTATAATCAGCAGATTGGGCAATGGAAAAATGCGTTTATTAATCCAGAACAGGCATTATTGTCAGCCGATAGCCCAGAAAAACACATAGCCGCAGTACTGTATCAGCACTTTAATCGCAGCTTAAAAGCCTATAACGCAGTAGATTTCGACGATTTGATCTGGTTGCCTGTTACCCTGTTTCAGCAACATCCGCATTTGGAAGAAAAATGGCGCAATAAGATCCGCTATTTGTTGGTAGACGAATATCAGGATACCAATATTACCCAATATCAGCTAGTTAAAGCCTTGGCGGGTAATCTGGGACGTTTTACAGTGGTGGGTGATGACGACCAGTCTATTTATGCCTGGCGCGGTGCACAACCAGAAAATCTGGCGCAATTGCAAAAAGATTACAGTCGTTTGCAGATTATAAAACTAGAACAAAACTATCGTTCCGCAGGGCGTATATTAAAAGTGGCTAATCATTTAATTGCTAATAATCCGCATGTGTTCGAAAAAAAGTTATGGAGTGAACTAGGCTTTGGTGATCCGTTACGGGTATTAAGTCATAAAAACGATATAAACGAAGCCAAGCAGGTTACGGCTGAAATTATCCATCATCGCTTCAAAACTGCTGGCTCTTATGGTGACTATGCCATACTGTATCGAGGCAATCACCAATCGCGTTTGTTCGAAAAGGAATTACGCGAAAACAATGTGCCTTATTTTATCAGTGGCAGCACTTCATTTTTTGCCTATACTGAAATTAAAGATGTACTGGCGTATTTACGCTTACTGGTCAACACCAGTGATGATGCCGCGTTTTTAAGAGTGATCAACACGCCGCGTCGTGAAATAGGTCCCACTACACTGGAAAAATTGGGAGCCTACGCAAATGAACGGCATATCAGCTTGTTTGCAGCCTGTTCCGAATTAGGTTTACAACAAAAAATATCTGAAAAATCGGTGCAAAGATTGCGTAAATTTTGTGATTGGTTGCAGGCCGTGAACACTAAAATTGAGCAAGGAGATGTGTTTGCAACCATAAACAGCATGATAGATGAAATTAATTATGCGCAATGGTTGCAAGAGCAAAGTAAAACCCAGGCATCAGCTGAACGCAAATTGAAAAATGTCTACGAACTGTTGGAATGGTTGCAACGCATGTCCAGTAACGATAGTGGTGAATCTAAATCGCTGGCAGAGGTAATAGCCAAAGTAATGCTGATGGATATTTTGGAACGTAATCAAGAACAAGAAGCGGGTGATCAGGTTAGTTTGATGACCTTGCATGCCGCCAAGGGGCTGGAGTTTCCACATGTGTTTTTAATTGGCATGGAAGAAAATCTGTTACCGCATCAAAACAGTATCGAAACCGGCGATATTGAAGAAGAACGCCGGTTGGCTTACGTTGGCATTACCCGGGCTCAAAAAACCTTAACATTCAGTTATTGTACCCACCGCAAACGGTATGGGGAATTAACAGAATGCGAACCCAGCCGTTTTTTAAACGAATTGCCGGAAGAAGATCTGGAATGGCTGAATAAAAAACAATTGCCTGCGGAAGAAATTAAATTACGAGGCAAAGCCAGCTTGGCGCAATTAAAATCGATGTTAACTTAATTTGTAACTACACACCGAGTTAATCCGCTGTCCAGTTTTAGTGCCAGAGATAAAAAATACCTGCACACTTTTTGAAAGAACTTATTATGAATAAAAGTATAAACGCTGTTCTTAAACCATCGAGCAAATCAAAGATTGAAGAATTAGAGAGCATTAGAGGCATTGCCGCTTTTGAAGTTTTTTACGGTCATATTCCAGCTTGGAATCCTATACTACATAATGCTGATAATATTGGCGCGGCAGCCTCCATGGTGGATTTGTTTTTTGTGCTTTCCGGTTTTGTTATCTACACGGCTTATGCTGAAAAACTTACAAGTCTTAAGGAAGTTTTTCGTTTCCAGTTTCTACGCTTTGGGCGTTTATATCCAGTCCACCTTATATTTCTATTTTTCTTTCTTGCCGTTGAGATTATTAAATACGTATTGCAGGTTAAATATGGTGTTTCTGCGCCAAACAATCAAGCCTTTACCGATAGTGGCTGGCAAGCTTTCTTTGAAAATTTATTATTAATACAGGTGCTTAGTTTTGATGGTAATCAATTAAGCTTTAATGGGCCATCCTGGTCTATTAGTGTAGAATTTTATATGTATCTATTGTTTGGCTTTATTGTTAGGTATTTAGGCAAGCTCAAAATTTTTATTTTTGCGCTTATTCCCATTATTTCTATCCTAGTGCTAGCTAATTTATCGGTGGATAATACACAGCATCTTAGCTATGTTTTTATCTTTAGATGTCTGGCTGGATTTTCCATCGGCTGTTGTACCGCCTATGCAGCCAATATACTCAACTATAAAATAAGCTCTGTTTATGTAACCCTAACAGTCGCTTGCATGCTTATTTTTTATGTCTTCAAGGGCGATGGCGCAGAAAATGGTGTTCTGTTTTTTTTATTATGCTCCCTGCTAATATTTTCAATTGTTTCATCTGAAGAAGGCGTAATTAAGCGTATCTTACGGTTAAATATATTAACCTGGTTTGGCACTATCTCTTACACTTTATATATGTCGCACATGGCTATGATATGGATAGTGAATCAATTTTTAAGATTTGTACTTAAAAAACCGGAAAATGTAATAAATGGATTTTCAACACCCGATTTATCTGTTAACGAGTCTTTAATTGCTGCGATTGTTTTAATACTAATGGTATTGATTGTAAGCCACCTAACGTATAGTTTTGTCGAACATCCCTTAAGAATGAAATCCCGTAAAATTGCAGCTGGATTTTGATTTTATGAATGGGTTATAACGATAGCGTGGTTTTGAATTTTTTTATTTCACTATGGCCAATAGTCTTTGTTCGCGTATTTTGTCATTTAAAATTTCGGCTTAATGACAAACAACAATCGGAAAGCTGTCTTTATCGAGCTGGATTTTGGCGCATCAGGAAGCTCTTAGTAACGATTAGTGCCAATGTGGTCGCAGAAATAAGTTATCGGTCATTCTGTTTGCTAAATTAAACCGGTTTAACCCTCATCAAATTAATATTGCCAATAGACAAGGCCATTGAAATTGCAGGAGAAAGCTTTAGTGATTACGCTGGCGCTAATCTCGGCTACACGGGCTTTTTTTCATTAGGCGTATCTAACATTTAAACTAGTATTCTGCTATATTAATATATATTCAATATTTTATTGACGACTTATTAAATCAGACTTTTAAAGCATGGAAAATTCAGATGCCAAATAAGATACATTACTTGTCTGTAGCCCATATACATATTCTTTTAATTGTACTGCTGTCATTTTGTTCTACCAAGGCAGTAGCCGACGTACGCATTGGGTTAGTAAAAACCCATGCACCCATAGCACATGTCATTCGGCAAGGAATTGAAATAGAACTCCACCCTGATGCAGAGATTTTTAAAGGCGATACCCTGATAACCGACTCTGAAGGTGCGGTAGGTATTATTTTTAGTGATGGCGCAGTATTAACGCTGGGACCTGATGGCAAATTAGTTTTGGACGATTTTCTATTTAATCCCTCAGAACACAAAGTTTCTTTTTTATCCCGCGTAATGAAAGGCTCTGTGGCTTTTATTTCAGGTGCTATCGGCAGGATATCACCTGATTCTGTTCAATTTAAAACTCCAACCGCTACGCTGGGATTGCGTGGAACCAAGATTTTGATTGATGTTAAATAACCACTTTAATTTTAATGAAGTGAGTGGAGATTAATAATGATAATCCGGATAGCTTTTTTAGTTTTTCTTAGTATTATGTTGGAAGCCTGTAGCAGTACAACCGTAGTTTTGGTGCCCGATCCAGGTGGTAAAGTTGGGCAGGTTTCTGTAACCACGCAAGGTGGTACCACTTTATTATCAAAAACTAATGAAAGTACCCAATTAACTATAGCAGAAGAAGCGCCTTCTCAACCCGTCGTATTAAGCGAACAGGATATTCAAAAGCAGTTTGCAGGCATTTTATCCAAGGAACCAAAACCACCGCAACACTTTAGCTTGTATTTTTCTACTGGCAGTTCAGATATATCTACTGAGGCAAAATCTCAGATTGAAACAATAGTTGCGGCGATTCAGTCACGGCATTCTTGCGATCTGAGTGTCATAGGACATAGTGATCGAGTGGGAGATAATGAGAGTAATCGCGGTATTTCGTTACAACGCGCTGAAATGGTCTCAAAAACTTTAATTGCTAACGGCATTTCAAGTCAATGTATGGATATCCGCTATTATGGTGAAAACGATCCTGCAGTACCTACGGACGATAATGTACCCGAGGCGCGTAATCGAAGAGTAGAAGTGGAAATTCGGTAGCCCGCTTTGCGATCCATAAATACGGCTAATCAGGAGGGTTGGCTAGAATCAGAGATTATTTACCGCTCATCTGCAAAAGAACGACTGCAAAATCTTCTGATTAGTTTGGTGCTGATATTATTATCACTGACCATTGGATTAACCTACAAAACAGTTGTTGAGCAGATTAATAATGCCGTTATTGCGATACAGGTAGGTCTGCTGCCTAAAACCAGCCCGACTCCCTTTCCTGTTATTGTTGAAGTTGATGAAAAAAGCCTGACTAGCTATGGTCAATGGCCTTGGCCACGGTATCAGGTAGCGAAGCTACTCGATGCGATTCGGCAATCGGCTCCGGCTTCTGTCGGTGTTGATGCGTTATTTATTGAACGTGATCGAACATCACCCTCTGAAATTCATAACGTTTTAGAGCGTGATTTCAACCAAAGTTTTTCGCTGGATAATATTCAAGAGTCTCTTAGAAACAACGATGTCATTCTCGCTAACAGCTTAAAGTCTGGCGCTTTTGTAATGGGGTATTTGTTTACCTTCGATCAGACTACACAGCATGCTTGCAAACCAAGGTCTGCTACTGGCGCATGGTTTTCGGCTGGCGGCGAAACTCAATCATCACTAAGCTTACAAACTGCTGAAAATGCACTCTGCAATATCCCCATACTACAACAATCGGCAACTGCTAGCGGTTTTATAAATGCCACACCTGATAGTGACGGAATCTATCGTAAAATACCTATGGTCATTGCTTATAAAAACCGTCTTTATCCCAGTTTGGCCTTACAAACTTATTTAACTGCCAAATCACTCGATCATTTTATTCTGTCTCCAAGTGAAACTGGATTATTGTTACAGGCAGGAAATATACAGATCCCATTGGATAGCAAAGGTAATTTAAGATTGAAATTTCCAATTGGACAATCTTTTGAAAGAATTTCTGCTTTTGACCTACTTTCAGGCAAAGTTAATGTTAATCGATTAGTCGGTAAAATTGTACTTGTAGGTTTTTCGGCAGCTGGTTTGCATGAATTTCGACCAACGCCTTATGCCGCTCAATTTCTGGGTGTCGAATTTCATGCAACCGCTGTTGATAATCTGCTTCGAGAAGATTTTTTACAAAGACCCGATCAGGCACTGGTCTTGGAATTTGGGATATCCGTAATTTTAGGCCTTAGTTTGATTTTCACCCTGACAAACGCAAATCCAAAACAGTTAGTTCTGATTCCGGTGTTACAAATATTGCTGGTTGCTTTAGGGTCACAACTTCTACTAATCCAGACGGGTATTATAATATCTCCAGCATTACCTGTGATTATGACCCTGTTTTCATTATTAATCTTTGCGATTCTAAAATATGCCCGCAAGCATAATCAAGCTAAGGAAATGGCTTTGACCATTGCTAATGCTCATGAAGGGATTATTGAAAGTTTAAACTCTATGGCCGATTCACGCGACCCCGAGACTGGAGCGCACATTAAGCGTACCCAAAACTATATCAAAGCCTTAGCTTATGAGCTTAAAAAGCACCCTAAATTTAAATCTCAGTTAACAAATGAAATTATTAAACTGTTATATAAAGCAGCACCGCTTCATGACTTAGGTAAAGTAGGAATACGTGACCATATTTTGCTTAAACCGGGCCGCCTGGAAAGTGATGAATTCGAAATTATGAAAGCTCATCCTCAAATAGGTGCCAACATCATTTTATCCGTTGCAAAACAAAGTGGCCTCAATCCTTTTATGCAATATGCCCACCAGATTTGTTTGTATCATCATGAAAAATGGGATGGTAGCGGCTATCCAAATGGCCTGGTTGGCGAACAAATTCCATTATCTGCCCGTTTGATGGCATTGGCAGATGTTTATGATGCTTTAATCTGTAAACGCGTTTATAAAAAACCATTTTCTCATCAACAAGCTATTTCGATGATAAAAGAAGGCAAGGGCAAACATTTTGATCCCCTGGTGGTTGAGGCATTTGAAAGTATTCAGGACGAGTTTATGGCTATCGCCTTACAATTCTTGGACAGTGACGATCAACGAGAAACTTTACTAGCGGAAATTAAATAACTTTTCTGTTTACTTGCAAGCCACCGTTAACAAATCGGCTGAAGTTCAAGAGCCATACCTTAACTGGGTTGTTTGGTAAAGTTCAGCGTTCTATCGTGCAACGGAACAGCAATCGTTTTATCTTCACTGCCATCAATCTGCTCGGGTTTAAAAGAATTAAGCAGGGCAATGGTTTTGTCGATGTTCGCGATCAGTTCTGTAAAGCTTGCTTCGTTATCTTCGTACTTGGGCGGCTCCACGCCCGCAAGTCGCGAGACTGAACCTTTTGCAACATCGGTTGCGATCTGTACTTGTCGGGATAAGGGATACATGTCCGGGTAAAGGCGGGAATTGATCAGCACAACTAGGTCAATTTTCTGGGTGGTCGCATGAGCGGCGGCTTTTGCCAGTTATAGCGCGTAAATTGCTCAGGCTACGAATAATAGGGGGTATGCTATTGATGTACATTGAATTTGCCATGATAAAATCGCCAAAGAAACGGGGATAGTATTAAGCGTTGACCAAATTTTAATCAATCTAAAAACAGTTTAATAAAACCAGTTATTTAGCTACATTTGTCACGGGTTGGTCACAAAGTTATCCACAGGAATTGGGGATAAATATCCGCGATATTAATCATAAACAACTATTTTTCCATATCGGCATCAATAATTGCCAAGGCTTTTTGTGGCAAATTCTCGTTGCCTGTGCCTTGCAAACATGCTTGATTATCTTCATGTACGGCGGTCATAAATTGCAGTAGCTGCATTTCAAACTTGATTTTCTCGCGGCTATCTTCAGCATCCCACATTTTGTTCAGTAGCTGCTTGGCGTGGTGATGAATAGTATAAGCCACTGCTTCCGGCAAATGTGTATAACTTTCACGTAAAGAGGTTTTAAGTTTTTCCAACGACTGTAAATATTGTTGGTAATCCTTTAAATCCTGTTTACATTGAATTTTTACCATGGTCAATTCATTGTTGTTTCTGGCTTTAGTGATTGCCAGTTCATGTGCTAATTGCTGAGCATGTTTTCTCAGTTTTGCTGCCAACTCTTGTTCTGCCAATGCTTTGCTGTGTCTTAATTCGGCAATTTCCTGTTGACGGCCTAATTGCCAGTGTAGATTTTCGTCGCGGCTACGACGCCAGAATGCCAGTCCGTTATTTAGCCATTGTGTAATCAGGGACACGGTATTTGCTCACGTAGGGACAGCATAGCTTTAGCATCAGCCTGTTGATGATATTGGCGTAGCGCTTTATACATGTTCTGATAATGGCTGTGTGGAATGTTGTGCTTTACTGATTGTAGTTCCTGATGAATTGCCAGATATAAGTGGCGTAATTGTTTTTTGTCATCAGCAGCCAACAGCTTTTGGCGTTTAAATTGGCTAAAATAGCTCAGTTGCCTATTTTTAAAATAGTTAAGCTGGGCCAATTGTTGTGTTTGCGTTTGCATCGCCAGCACCCGGCGAAGGGCGGATGCCTCGTGGCGAAAATAAGATCGCACTTCTCGGCCTAAGGCAGTTATTAAAACCAGCATGCCCGACAGTAATAACAATGCAAATGCTAATAACAGTAATTTAGCGGCTACGCTGTAAAACAGGGTCGTCAACAGGCTTAAATGCAACTGAAAAACAATAAAACCAGCGACAAACAATAGCATGGCTGTACTACAAATTGCCAAAATGCCATAAACTAGTCGGCTGGACATAATAATTAAGCAGGGCGTTCGATAAATTCCAGCGCATTACCATCCAAATCTCTACAAAATAAGGCTTTGCGTCCAGAAATGCTCAACGTGTAAGCAATGCCAGCTTCGTCCAAATCAGCGCGTAAGGCATCAATAGAGTCCACATGCATGGCTACATGCCGATCACGACCTCCGTGTGCAGGTCTGCCACTGATGGGGTCAGGATTGGCCAGTTCCAGCAAATGAATTTGCTGCGCACCAATTTGTAACCAAGCACCGGGAAAACCTAACTCAGGGCGTTCAATACGCTGCATGCCTAATACATCCTGATAAAGCCGTAAAGACTTTTCAGTGTCAGCAACGATAAGACTGGCATGATGTAAGGTAAAATTATGGGTGGACATGGTTAAAACTCTCTAATTATAGTACTGATTATTATAAAACCGCAGCGCTTGTTTGTGTTGCAGCCGCTAACCAGTTAAAGCTGGAGTGGCTATCTGTTGTAGGATTGTATTCAGCGCCTAGCCATCCTTTATAAGTCGATTGAGCAATGCAGGCAAATATATTGGCAAAGTCAATGTCACCCGTCCCAGGCTCTCCACGCCCCGGACAATCGGCGAACTGTATATGGGTAATTTTATCCATATGTGTCTGTAGAAAGGCTAGACAGTTTTCGCCCATCCGTGTCATATGATAAATATCATATTGTAAGCCCAAACGGGGGTGGTTTATTTCGGTTAAAATTTCCAACATTTGCTGGCTACTGTCTACAATAAATCCCGGCATGTCGACACTGTTAATCGCTTCAAATACCGTGTTTATTCCCAATTCTGCAAAGACTTCTGTAGCATAACGCAAATTATGTTTAAACGTGTCCAGATAGGTTGTCAGTCGATTCTTATCCAGACAACGCCCCGATAGTACATTGATGGCAACGGGTTGCAAAAGTTCAGCATAGGCTGCAGTTTGTGCTACCGCCTGTTTAAATTCGGCTTGTTTTTCCGGAACTGCGGCCAATCCTTCGCCACCGTGTAATAGGTTGTCTGCATCCACATTGAATAAAACCAGTTGCAAACCATTACTTTGCAATGCATTTTGTAATTGCTTAACAGGGAGATGATAGGGAAATTGGATTTCTACGGCTTGAAAGCCCTGTTGTTTAGCCGCTGCAAAACGCTCTAGCCAAGCATATTCAGTCAATAATAAGCTTAAATTGGCGCTAAAACGTAACATTAATTCGGCGTATACAATTTGATTAATGTCGAGGGATCTTGCTCAGAAAACCCCTGGCTGGCATGTAATTGCATTAACTGTGTCGCCAATCCAGACATCGGGGTGGCGCTGGAATGCTGCGCGGATAAATCCACCGCCATTTGCAAGTCTTTCAATAGCGTTTTTACTCGCCATTTTACAGGGCTAAACTGCCTGTGTGCCATTTCGGGGCCGACAATTTGCAAGGGTTTGGAGTCGGCAAAGCCACCTGCCAATGCTTCAGGGATCTTACTGGCATCAACGCCAGCCTGTTCAGCTAGTGCTAACATTTCCGCAATAACCAGCACATTGCAACTTACAATCATCTGGTTGCATATTTTAGTAGTCTGCCCACTGCCTATGCCACCCATATGCGTTAGGCGGCTATACAGCGGTTTTAGCACCTGACGCGCAATGGCAATGTCAGCAATATTTCCACCCGCCATAATCGCCAGACTGCCCTGTTCTGCACCGCTAGTGCCCCCAGAGACGGGAGCATCTACCCAGCGCATGCCACAGCTTAGTAATAATTGTTCGGCTAATTGTCGAGTGATTTCTGGATGAATACTGGATAAATCGATCAGTAGTTTATCAGTGCTGCCAGAAGTAACAATTTCAGACAGCACAATATCGCTGACAGCCTGACTATCCGACAAGCATAAAATGACGATATCAGAAGCTTTAACCAATGTGCTGACAGAAGCGCATGGATTAGCTCCCGCAGCAATCACTGCACTGAGTTTTTCCGCACTACGATTCCAGACATTGACTTTAAATCCGGCAGCCAATAAGCGTAAGGTCAACGGTTTTCCCATTAAGCCGATACCGATAAAACCTAGCGTATAAGAATGCTCCGTCATGGGGTAAATCCAAGTGTTTATTCGTAAAACGCCGTGCTTAAATCTGGCGTAGTGGCTAAGATTTCCTGTTGCAGATGCTGTTCAACAGGTTGAGAGCTGCTTTTTGAGGCTTGTGTCATGATATGCTCATGCAATAGCTGTATAGCCAGATCAAAGTCGGCATTAATAAACCCGCGTGCTAACTGTTCGCATAACGTATAGAGTACTGAATAATGTACTGTATCCCCAGAGGAGCACAGGTGTATTTTTTCCGACACTAAGCGCATCACTGTCAGTATAGAACCATCTTGACGCCAGGCAACAGACACATTTTGCACATCATCACCACGGCAGGCGATAGCCGCCAAAGCGTTATAAGCCAAGTCTGCTAATCCTGCCAGAATCTGAGTATTATCAGCAATAGCAAGGGCTTTGCAGGTTTCGCTGCCACATTCCATTAACAAAGCCTGACGCATCACGATATCTATATCCGCAAGATGTGTTGTCTCAGTATGTAGAGCTTGGACAATGCCAAATTTATCGTGAAACTCTCTGACGCGTTCTAAATGTTTATGCATTTGTTCTCTCTAGCTGATTGTAATTGTTATTCTCGAAACTTTAACTTTGTAGCCAAGCTCGCTTAAATAACTTCTTCTAAAGCATCTACTTTTTGAAAGCCACGTGGTAATAGAGTGCCTCGTTTGGCTCGGCTTCCCAGATAAACGCTAATATCTGCTGTTTTTAGAGTGAGGTAGCGTTTTCCAGACACAATTTTCAATTCACCTGTCGGGCTAAACGCTATAACGGCCGTTACCGCATCCTGACCGGAAGCCAGATCAGCTGCTGGGATATTAATCAGTTTATTGCCTTTACCTTTGGCCAGTTCAGGTAATTCCTGCGCTGGAAATATCAGTAAGCGGCCTTGCAATGTCACGACGGCCAGTAGACTGTCTGCTTGTGGAATCGGTATGGGGGGCAAGCTTTTTGCAGAGTCCGGCAAGCTTAATACCGCTTTTCCTGCCTTGTTTTTGGTCAAAAACTCTTTTAACTGTACGCGAAAACCATAACCTGCTGTACTGGACATTAACACCCAATCATCTGTTTGGCCGGTAAAGACATCAATAAACAAACTGCCGGCAGGCGGGTTTAATCGCCCAGTCAAGGGTTCGCCCTGACTGCGTGCCGAAGGTAAATCATGCGTAGTAATACTATAAACACGACCACTGGAATCCAGCACATAAGCCGGTTGCGTAGTGCGGCCTTTCGCCGCTGCCAGATAGGCATCACCGGCGCGATAGCTAAGGCTTTCAACCTCAATATCATAACCTTTGGCGGCACGAATCCAGCCCTTTTGCGATAGAATGATGGTAACGGGTTCGTTGCTGATTAATTCGGTGGTATCCAGGGCTTGTGCCGCGAGGCGTTCCACAATGGGTGAGCGGCGCGCATCGCCATATTTTTCTGCATCACGTTCAATTTCTTTGCGTATCAGCCGATTAAGTAAACGTTCTGATCCCAGAGTTTTCTCCAGCGCTTGTCGTTCCAACTCCAGCTCATCTTGCTCGCCACGGATTTTCATCTCCTCTAATTTGGCTAGATGGCGTAGTTTCAGTTCCAAAATTGCTTCAGCCTGAATATCGGTAATGCCAAAACGCGCCATCAATACGGGTTTAGGGTGGTCTTCTTGGCGAATAATGGCAATCACTTCGTCGATATTTAAAAATGCGATCAGCAAACCTTCCAGAATGTGTAACCGCGCCAGTACTTTATCCAGTCTGTGCTGTAAACGCCGACGCACGGTTTCGGTACGGAAACTCAACCATTCGCTGAGAATTTGCAGCAAATTTTTAACTTGCGGTTTGCCATTCAAGCCGATCATATTTAGATTGACTCGATAACTTTTTTCCAAATCGGTGGTGGCGAACAGATGTGACATAACGGCTTCAACATCAATGCGTTTGGATTTAGGAATTATTAACAGGCGGGTTGGATTCTCATGATCCGATTCATCGCGTAAATCATCAATCATGGGTAATTTTTTTGCCAGCATTTGCGCGGCAATCTGTTCCAGAAGCTTTGCTCCGGATACTTGGTGAGGAAGGGCTGTAATTACAATGGTGCCATCTTCCATTTCATATTTGGCACGCATTTTTACTGAACCATTACCGGTTTGATACATTTTTTGAATATCAACGCTGGAGGTGATGATTTCAGCATCGGTGGGATAATCGGGGCCTTTAATATGGGTTAGCAATTCTTGTAAAGGTGTTTCCGGTGCATCTAGTAATTGTAAGCATGCATTGGCTACTTCACGTAAGTTATGGGGTGGTATATCGGTAGCCATACCCACCGCAATTCCCATGGTGCCATTCAGTAATACATTGGGTAAGCGGGCAGGTAATAAAGAGGGTTCCTGTAAAGTGGCATCAAAATTATCTACCCAGTCGACTGTGCCTTGACCCAGTTCGCTCAGTAAAGTTTGTGCATATGCAGTTAAGCGTGATTCGGTATAGCGCATGGCCGCAAAAGATTTTGGATCGTCAGGTGATCCCCAGTTGCCTTGTCCATCGACTAATGGATAACGATAAGAAAAATTCTGCGCCATTAAAACCATAGCTTCGTAGCAGGCAGAATCTCCATGCGGATGATATTTACCCAATACATCACCGACAGTTCGTGCAGATTTTTTATATTTAGCCAGCGCAGTTAAACCCAGTTCCGACATTGCGTAAACAATGCGGCGTTGCACTGGCTTCAGGCCATCGCCGATATGTGGCAAAGCCCGGTCCAGAATGACGTACATGGAGTAATCCAGATATGCTTTTTCTGTGAAGTCCTTTAGCGGGAGTTGTTCAAAATTTTCCTGTACACCCATGGTTTTGCAATTAATCCTATTTGTGATGTTGCCACTGCAACGCATTTAATTTGCGCTAAAATACCATAAGCGGAGGCTATTTCTCAGCAAAAAACAGACTTAATTTACTAAACGGTGTAACAGTAGGCAGCTAATAGCGTTATTCTGAATGAGGAACAAATAGTTTTTCATGCAAAGTTGTTCTTTTCAAATCTAAGCGCCGCCGCTCTTCTTTTCTTTTATTATGGGTATAAGACAGGTGCTGGGTTTTGTTCGCACGACGATCATTATGCCAGTGTCTGACAAAGTATTGGTCAATTACAAAGCGAGAATTGTGTAATGTGCCATGCGTCAGGCTTTTGATTAAAGGTGTCACTATGCTATCAGGGGCTATTCTAATCAGCCCGTAGCGTTCTACCGGATGCCCCTTTTTATCATTGAGTTCTATAATTTGTAAAGATTTCAATGCACCGTGTTTAGTCGAAAACTCTGATTGAATAATAGGCAAAACAAATTGCTCAAGATCTTGGATTGCAATATCCGCGGGGATTCTTTTTATGATGATAAACACGGTTTATTATAATAGTAGTCAGAATTAAATAAAATATATCCGCTTATTTATCCTAATATTTGGCGGGTTTTTATGATAATTTATAATGTATCATAGTTGACTATCTCGGCACAGCATAATTTTGATGAGCCTGAGGTTGTCTCAAACCTGTGTCGTTCTATCCTTAGTAGGTGAGCAGTGTGCATTTTTGCTCTATTTTTTACAATAAGTCTATACTCGCCTAACTTGAAAATTGTTTTTGTGCTACACAGATAAAAACTCATTTAATTTTGTAGATATCATTATGTTGGATCAAGCTTTTGCAGATTATTTTGCCAGTGAATGGGTCGCGGCCTGGAATGCTCATAACCTTGATCGTATATTGGCTCATTATAGTGATGATTTTGAAATGACATCTCCTATCATCAATAAACTTACTGGAGTAGCATCAGGAACATTGTCTGGAAAAACAGCGGTTGCTGCCTATTGGGCAAAAGCCCTGACACTGTATCCCGGGCTGCATTTTGAATTAATAAATACATTGATCGGCGTAAACAGTATTTGTATTTACTATCAGGGCGTCAGCGGTTTTGCAGCCGAAGTGTTTTACTTTAACACCGCAGGCAAAGTGGTAAAAGCCTGCGCACATTATCGTGTCCTTCCCTAAGCACAATAGTCGTTTTTCAGCGTACCAAGTGCCTGAAGTTTAAATCTGAAAGGCATTGCTGACATTGTTTTAGCATGTCATTAAAACTTAGCTAATAATGGACAGAGTTAAATTTTCATCTTATCCAAGTGTGCTTTATAGTCTTCGGCTGTCAATGCTCCACTCACAGCGTCGCGTTGTTGGTTGGCCGAAAAGAAATAAGTGCGCGGTAATTCGCTATACCAGCTGGAGTCAATTTCGTAGCGCAGTTTCTGACTGTTGTCGTCAGCAAATACCCAGTTTTCTACATTGGCTAATTGGTGCTTATTCAACAGGGTTTGAATCTCTGAACTAGAGCTTGGTTCATCGCTGGATATTAGAATAATTTTTAGTTCTGGACGGCTTTTATGTAAGCTGTTTAATAGCTCCATATCTTTAATACAGCTGGAACAATCCAAAGACCATATTGCCAGCATAAAACCTTTGCCTTTATTGGCTGACAAAATTTCTTGGTAGCTCCCCGATATGAAAGGCTTAACGGGGGCTACTTCGGCCAA
The DNA here is from genome assembly GCF_039904985.1 of Methylomonas sp. AM2-LC. Taxonomy (NCBI): domain Bacteria; kingdom Pseudomonadati; phylum Pseudomonadota; class Gammaproteobacteria; order Methylococcales; family Methylococcaceae; genus Methylomonas; species Methylomonas sp. AM2-LC. The sequence continues at coordinate 4,085,204 of NZ_CP157005.1, read as the reverse complement.
GGCCATGCCGAAATTGAGAAATAATAATACGCTACAGAATATTTTTATAGGCATAGGGCATCTCTTATAACAGCGCTTGAATAGCGGGGTAATGATTGAGCAAGTCTTGGCGAAAAGATTCAATTTTAGTCTCATCCTGACGTTCATCACGGCTTAGACTGACTTGGATATTATCCATAATTTGCATAGGAGCTGCGGATAAAAACAGTAAACGATCTGCCAGCGCAATAGCTTCACGCAGATCATGGCTGACAAACAGCACTGTATGAGGACGTTGCAGCCATAAGGAATACAGGAGTTGACGTATCTGTCTGGCTGTTGGTGCATCCAGTGATACAAAAGGCTCGTCCATCAGTAATATATCAGGATTGATGGCAAATGCACGAATAATGGCTGCCCTGCGTTGCATGCCCAGTGATAGCTGGTTTGGATAAACATCTTGTACCTCAGTAATTTGCATGGCAGCTAATAAACTGTCAATTAAAGCTTTGGGTGGCGCGTCTGGAAAAACTAACTCGATATTACGGCGTACAGTATGCCAGGGCAGCAAGCGTGGGTTTTGAAACACATAACCAATTTTTTGTGTTAGGTTGTTTTCCAGATTAATTTGTCCCTGATACTGCGTATCCAATCCGGCGATAATATTTAATAACGTGGTTTTGCCGCAACCAGAGGGGCCAACCAAGCAGACAAATTCGTTGGCGGCTACCTGGAACTGTAACTCGCTAATGGCTGTATGTGTGCGTTGTGCAGAACGATAGGTTTTATTGTGTAGATTGATGTTTATGCTAGTCACCGTCGCCAGCTCCGGTCTTTTCTGTCCAGTGGTCTTAACAAGATTAGTTCGATTAATTGAATGACCACTACAAATGCAAAGCTATACGCGAGCAGGCTGGCAACATCGAATAATTGAAAGAATAAATGCAATTGATAACCCATGCCATTGCTACGACCTAATAATTCAACCACCAGAATAATTTTCCAGATTAGAGCCAAACCTGAGCGGGTTGCAGCCATCACAAATGGGTGCAATTGTGGCCAAATAATATGCACAAAAGTTTTCTGTTTACTCAATCGATAGGCTTGCGCCATTTCCAGCAAATCTTTATCCAGGCTGCGGGCGCCTTCACGGATAGTCACCACAACATTGGGTAGTTTATTAATAACAACCGCTAGAATCGCCGCCCATTCTTGTAATCCAAACCAAACATAGCACAGGATAATCGTAACCAACGCGGGTATGTTGAGAAAAATAACCAACCAGTGATCGAAAAAGGCATCCAGATTTCGATTTGTGCCTAGCGCAATACCAATGCCACAGCCCAGCAGCATAGCAATGCTGAAACTCATAATCAGTCGCAATAGTGTCACGCCGAGATGATAGGGTAACTCCCCAGAAATCAGAGCTTGCCAGAAAACACTGGCTACTTTAATTGGGCTCGGTAGCGTATTACTTTGCAGGCTGAAAGCTAATAGTTGCCATAAGCCCAATAGTACTAATAATGATACAGCGGCCAGCCATTGCTGACGGATATTAGGGCTGATTGTGGGCATTAATCAATAGACCAAAAAGTACCCGTTTGTAGTTGCGGGTGTTTGGCAGTGAGTTTGTTAGTATCTAGTTGGTGCAATAATTGGTAAATTTTGCCTGCCGCTTCCTGATTAGCGATGCCCCATTGCGTTACCAGTCCTAAACAATAACGACTGCGGGTTTGTTGCAGAGCTGTAGCAGTGGTTGTTTCGGTCAGGTTTGCAATGCTTTGCCAGGCATTATCATCGTTACATAGTGACTCTTTTGCTTGTTTGGCGCTACGCAAAAAACTGTGTAAAGCGGATTTATTCTGTTGTCCCCAGCTGGCTTTAAAAACATAGCCTAAGCTGGGAACGCTGTCAGTAATTCCTAGTTGGCGAATAATCTCTTCACCGCTTAACAATTGCACATTGCCTTCCGTTTCCAAACGGGCTGCAAATTGCCAATAAGTAAGCAGTGCATCCAGGTGCTTTGCACTGAATTCTTGATTTAGTAACGGGGGTGCTGCATAGGTTTTTTCGACCGTTTTGTTAAGATCCAAACCTTGTTTTTGGCCTAATGCTTGTAACAATAGCCAATTTTTATCCAGCTCTCCACCGGCTATCCCTAATTTTTTACCCTGCAAATCAGCCAGAGTTTTTATGGAGCTGCCAGCTGGCGTTAATAAGCCGCCTGCACTATTGGAGTAGGGGTAAAACGTATAATCAGCACCTTCGGCGCGCATACTGGATACCCAGATCCAGTCAGATATAATGATATCCACGCTACCTGCCTGTAGAGCAACTTTACCGGCTTGTTGATTAGCCAGATTAACGGGTTGCACACTATAATCAGCGTTATCCAGTAAACCTGCATTTTTCATGGCCGCCAATTCCCAGGCTAGCGTGCCGGAAGCCATGACGCCCAGACGAATTTCGATAGGAGAGGCTGCTACTTTAAAATTTAAGCCTAAAGCAGCGAAGAGGAATAACAAAACATATAATTTCATAGTGCAGTTTTGCCGCTGAATAAAGTAAAGCGTTAATTTTAACGTAGTGATGGAAAGTATGAGAAAGTTTATGAAGTTAATAGTGGTATTTAAGATCACACTCGCCCGTTAAGCGGCTTGAAATGGATATGTCTGGCCCCGTATTTTGATATACATCCATACCGCAGCCGAGATTTAGCGGCTGTTTTTTCTTGTTGGCAACGATGAGTTGCTGATTGTCGGTGGCGTTATCAATATTAGTGTTGATGACTAGATTATTGCCAGTCATGTTGGAATCGAGCAGTAAATTATCCGCTTGTAAATCTAAGACTAAATCGGGTCTTTTTATTGACTGATTAGCCTTAGGTGCCTCAGATTTAGCTTCTGCTGCATGGAAGCCCAGTAAACACATCAATACGCAAGTAATGCGGTATGGTTTACCTATAAAATTAAAAAAGTTAGCAAAATTCATTGAATTCTCCGTTTGATTCTTGCCTTGATAAGATTAAGCGCAGTCGTTAAAAGTTCAAGTATAAATCTTGTAAAATGCAGTTTTAATTTGCTTTTGTTGGGTCAGTTAATTTTTGATACCTGTACCTTTGTGGAGTAACCATAAGCTAAGCACCGTTAGCAGTGTAATACAGCTGGTAGTCATAATAAAAGCCATTTGAATGTCGACATCACTTATTCCTATCAATCCATAACGAAAAGCATTAATCATGTACAAAATTGGATTTCCCAATGCGATCTTTTGCCAGATACCGGGTAGCATATTCACTGAATAAAACACACCGCCCAGATAACTTAAGGGTGTTAATACAAAATTGGGAATGATAGAAATGTCATCAAAACTGTCCGCAAATACCGCATTAATAAAACCAGCCAAAGAAAATAAGGTGGCAGTTAATAACAGTATCGCCAAGGCAATTTCCCAGTGTCTGACGTTAATTTCAGTAAACAATAAAGAGATTGCTGCAACCACAATACCTACCAAAATGCCTCTGGCAATGCCGCCGCAAACATAGCCGCTGAGTATAATCCAGTTTGGTACTGGTGCAACCAGAAGCTCCTCAATATGATGCTGAAATTTAGTGGAGTAAAACGAAGACACTACATTAGAATAAGCATGACTGATGACCGACATTAATATAATGCCCGGTACAATGTAATCCATATAGGATTCGCCATTCACACTGCCCACCCTGTTACCGATTAATTTGCCAAAGATTAAAAAATACAGTGCTGTAGTAATGGCAGGTGGTAATAGAGTTTGTGGCCAAATTCGTGTAAAACGACGAATTTCTTTGCCGAGTATAGTTAAAAACGCGATGCTATTGCTCATTGTACCAAGTCGATAAATAGTTGTTCGAGGCGGTTTGATTTGTTTTTCAAGCTGGAAATGCTAATGCCAAGTTGTGTAAGCTGTACGAATAATTGGTTCAACCCCAGATTTTTGGGGACCGCAACATTCAACAAGTGACTGCCTGCCAGTTCGATTTGATATCCGTCAATATGAGGGGCGCTGTTTAGTGGTTGCACCGTATCCAGTACAAAATGTTCAATATTGATGGTATTTAAAAAGTCACTCATGGGTGCGTTTTTTATAATGCGTCCATCATCAATAATAGCAATGTGCCTGCATAGACTTTCGGCTTCTTCCAGGTAGTGTGTGGTCAGTATAATGGTGGTGCCTTCTGCATTGACATCCTGCATCATCTGCCACATGGCTCGGCGTATTTCAATATCTACACCAGCAGTAGGCTCGTCCAGAATTAATAACTGTGGTGAATGGACCATGGCTCTGGCAATCATTAGACGTCGTTTCATACCGCCGGATAAGCGTCTGGAGACGGTATCACGTTTATCCCATAAATCCATTTGCCGCAAACACTTTTCGGTACGTTGCTTGGCAAGTTTTTTGGGAATGCCGTAAAAACCAGCCTGATTGATGACTACATTTTCCACAGTTTCAAACTGGTTAAAATTGATTTCCTGTGGAACCAAGCCTATACAGGTTTTTGCTTGGTTGGTATTTTGATCTAGATCATATCCAAATACAGACACACTGCCACTGCTTTTGGTGACCAGTGAACTAATAATGCCGATAAGTGTTGATTTACCTGCGCCGTTGGGGCCTAGTAAGGCAAAAAAATCACCTTGTTCTATTTCGAGATCGACCCCTTTTAGGGCCACAAAGCCGTTATTATAGGTTTTTTTAAGCTGTTTGATAGTTAAGGCATTCATTCTCTAGGCTATAATGAAACAATAGGTAAGTCAGAACATGTATTCTGCAAAAGTATGAGATTCTAACAGAATTTCCAATTTATCCAGAGATTGAACAGGACATCCATTGTGCCCCAACAAATACCGCTCAGCGTAGCTGCTGTAGATTTAGGTTCTAATAGCTTCCATATGATTATTTGTAGTTTGAAAGATGGCAAACTACAGGTAATAGATCGTTTAAAAGAAATGGTGCGTTTAGCTGCTGGGCTTGATCATAATCGTAATCTTGATCAGATTACTCAAGAAAGAGCGTTGGCCTGTTTGGAACGGTTCGGGCAGAGGATTAGCAATTTCCCTCCCCACAGCGTTAGTATTGTCGGTACCAACACGCTACGAGTGGCAAAAAATTCGTTACAATTTATTAATAAAGCCGAAAAAGCGCTTGGGCATCCAATTCATATTATCTCCGGTATTGAAGAAGCCCGTTTGATATATCAGGGTGTTGCACACAGTTTGGCCAGTACAGTTAGTAATAACCGTTTTGTAATGGATATTGGCGGCAGCAGTACTGAGTATATTATCGGGCAGCAAGATGTTGCGCATACCAAAGAAAGTCTGAATATGGGCTGCGTAACCGTCAGTCAGAATTTTTTTAAGCGTGGCAAAATTTCTAAAAAAGCGTTCAAAAAAGCCAGCTTGTTTGTTGAGCAGCAACTCGAACCCTTTCAACGAAAATTTTATCGTAGTCATTGGGATGAAGCTATCGGTGCATCAGGGAGTTTGAAAACTATAAGCAATGTTTTGCAAACCTCAGGTTGGAGTGATAACGGCATTACTATGGAGGGCTTGGAACAGTTAGTTGCACACTTACTGAAACTAACGCATTACGATCAACTTTTGTTTCCAGCACTCAGTATTGAGCGTCGGCCCGTGTTTATCGGTGCGGTGACTATTGTCTATGCTACATTTAAAACCTTGAATATTGAACAAATGACTGTTTCCGATGGCGCTTTGCGCGAAGGTTTAATCTATGATCTGGTTGGTCGTATTTATAATCACGATATACGTTCAGAAACCAGTAAAATGATTGCAAAGCGATACCATAGTGATCAGAACCACGCTGAGAAAATTAAAGAAACCATACGCTACATGCTTGCACAGCTGCAAGATAGCGCTTGTTTTCAAGATAATGCAATCAGTCTTCAGTTTTTGGAATGGGCGGCTGATTTACATGAGATTGGGTTTGAAATTGCTCACAGCCATTTTCACAAACATAGTGCCTACATTATAGAAAACGGTGATTTAGCTGGGTTTTCTCGGCAAGATCAATTGTTACTCTCCAAACTGGTACGCCGCCAGCGTAAAAAAATTATGCTAGAGCATTTTGCTGATCTGCCGCCACCTTGGCCACAGGATGCGCCCTTGATGGCGGTTATTTTTAGGTTGGCTGCTTTGTTACACCGGAATCGACACAATCCACGACCTGATTTTAGTCTGGAAATCGAAGACAATACCATCCGTTTGAAATTTCCTGAACAATGGCTGGAACAATCGCCCCTCACTCAAGCTGATCTGGAACAGGAGAAATATTACCTGAAGGATGCGAAATTTAATTTGATTTTTGAGCAATGCTGATATTTTTAATAAATAGCATCAACAGGTTGGGTGTTTTTTTAAAAGAAAATATACATAATGTTTGCCAGAGCATTAGTAAACTGCGTTTGCAATGGGGGTGTTCTATCACGCATCCTCAATACGGTAAACCTTTGCGGCTGTTTCTTTATAGCGGGTTATGTGTAACTGTATTATTGTCCATATTCTTATGTTTTGCACTGGATAACTCACCGCAAATTATTGTTTTTCAAGGGTTGAATCGTGAAGATATTCAGCGTGCAAAACAGCTGCTGCATGTCGAGCCAGAACAGCGTGAAAGTATTAAAACGCTTAGTCTGAATCAAAAAGACTTGAATATTGCTGTGAGTTACTTACTGGATCATTTTGTCGAAAATACCAGTGAAATAAGCATATTGCCGGATAAAATTTGTTTGCAGATTGCTATTTTTGTGCCGGAAAATCTCTGGGGTCGCTATCTTGATATTCATTTTTGCCTGCAACAAAAGCAAGATACTATTCGTATTAAATCCTTCAAAATTGGTGAAATATCCATCCCCGATCCCGCAGCCAATATTTTGATACCTTTTGTTATACAACATACGGCTTTAAACAAATATTGGCTAGAAATGCATCAATACGTCAGGGACGTGCGTATTACACCGCAAACTGTTGAGATTAGTTATCTGGGTAAGATAGTCGATGCAGCAAAACAGCTGGCTATCCAAAAGCATAAAGAGTATCCAAATTTGCATTTATATCAACAGCAAATAAATGAGATCGTCAGTCAGCATAATCCAGAATGGCGATTATCATTGAGTGAAATCATTCAGCCATTATTTTTATCAGCATTACATCGATCAACTGAAGAAACAGCCATTCAGGAGAATAGAACCATCATTATTGCTGTTGCCAGCTATATTTACAAAAATGAATTACGTAATTATTTGCCAATAGGTTTGGTGTACAGCAAAGAATATTTGGTTTTTGCCTATAAACGCAATGATATACCCCAACACTTTATTGCTTCGGCATTATTGACAGCAGTGGAATCAAAACTACTTAGTCAACAGGTGGGCATTGATAAAGAAGTTGGTGATTCTCAAAAAGGGAGTGGCTTTAGTTTTATTGATTTGAGTGCTGACCGGGCCGGTATCCGCTTTGGGCAACAGGCGGTGGCCTCACCCGAACAGGCACGCCGCTTTCAGGAGAAAGTTGCAACCATTAAAGATTACACCGCTATTCTACCGGATATTGAGGGCTTGCCCGAACATATGGATGAACTTACTTTCAAGGAAAAATATGCAAATGTTGAAAGTGAAAGTTATAAACAAATGATCAATTTAATCGACAACCGTATTGCAAAACTTCCAATCTATAATAATCCTTAAGAGTGAATAAATAGTGAGCTAGTAGGCTGAGTGTCAGTTTAGCTATCAGCTGGTTTTTCTTACACTTTAAGCCTATATCCCACCCCAGATTCAGTTAGCAAAAGCTTAGGCTGAGTGGGATCTTCTTCCAGTTTTTGGCGAAGCTGACTCATATAAATGCGCAGATAATGTGCATTTTCTTGATAAGACGGCCCCCAAACTTCTTTTAATATTTGTTTATGCGTAAGTACTTTGCCTGCATGTTTTACCAATACAGTTAGCAGACGGTATTGAATGGGGGTGAGATGCACTTCTTGATTATCTAAACTAACCAATCTGTTAATTAAATCGACTTTTAGATTCTCATTCGTAAATATATCCCCCGTCACTTGTTCTGACGAACGTAAAGAATGCCGAATTGCAACCCTGATTCGTGCCAGTAACTCACCGATACCAAAAGGTTTGGTCAAATAGTCGTCTGCACCGGCATCTAGTGCATCAATTTTGTGTTGCTCACTGCTACGTGCCGACAGGACAATAATAGGGATGGTAGACCATTCGCGAATGGCTTTAATCACTTCAACCCCTTCCATATCAGGCAGCCCCAAATCCAGTATCACCAAATCAGGTTTACGAACCCCGGTTTCAATAATGCCTTGCTTGCCAGTTTCAGCCGTAAAAATGACAAAACCGTGTGAGTTTAAACCTGTACGCAGAAAACGACGGATAGCTGGGTCGTCTTCGATGACGATAATCACGGGTTCTATTTTAGACATAGTTTGTAAATCATCGGTTTAAGGGAAATTTTATTCTTCTAGTATGGGCGGAGGTCTATCCAAAGGGATGACAAAAATAAATTCTGCGCCGCCGCCAATGCGATTTTGCGCATAAATGCGACCACCATGTACTTTAATGATGGCTTGACAAATGGCTAGTCCTAATCCTACTCCGCTTTGTGCAGTCTCATGACGGGTTTGATAAAATTTTTCGAATAATCGTAATTCCTGTCCAATGGGGATTCCAGGTCCACGATCCGCGACAGTAATTTTAACCTCTTCAGGACTGGATTCGGCACTAATATCCAGAGCACTCTCTGCTGGTGTATAACGCGCCGCATTTTCAAGTAGATTAATTAACACTTGTTCTAGCAATACTGCATCAGCATACACTAGTGGTATGCCTGCGGGTAGTTTCACTTTAACAGGGCGGCCAAGCAATTTTTTTTGAGTATGGGTTAGCGCTGTGCCAATGATTTCTTCCAGTGGATACCATTGTTTGTTAAGCTCTAAAACGCCGCCATCTAATCGAGCCATATCCAGAATATTATTGACCAAACTGGACATGCGTTCCGCTTCGTCAAGAATCGCGCGATTTAATTCTAATTTATCAACTGATTTTAACTGACCTGCATCATCAATCAAAGTGCTTGCAGAACCTATAATGGTTGCCAATGGGGTGCGTAAGTCATGAGAAATTGCACTCAATAACGAGTTTCGTAAACGTTCCGCTTCAATTTGGGCATGTGTCAGTTTGGCTTGTTCAACAAAGCGAATTCTGATGATGGACTGCGCAATCTGGCGTAAAAAAGTTTCCAGTAATTTTTGTTGTTCTGGCAGAAATACTCGACGAAGATTAACGGGTAATAATGCCAGCACACCCAATACCGTTTCTTCGTTTTGAAAAGGGTAGTAGATTGCAGAGCTGCCAGGTAAGGTATTAGTACCCTTTCCGGCGATTTCGTTATGATCAAATACCCATTGCGCTACACTCAGATCACAGCTCCGCAACGACTCAGGCATAGCTTGGGCTTTGGGGTATGTAATGCGCCCATTTTTATTAGGGAATAAAATGATATTTCGGCTGCTAAACTCAGAATATAAATGCTTTACAGCGGTGCGCACCACCTCCATTTCTGTTTGACTGGCACCGAGTTCCTTACTCATCGCATACAATACGGCTGCGCGACGCTCCCTGTGTGAGGCAACCTTAGCCTGAGAACGTACATTGACCATTAGGTTGCTAATCACTATACCGACGACTAACATCGCCAGCAAAGTAATTAAAAACTGACTATCCGCCACCGAAAAGCTGTAATAGGGCTCTACAAACAGAAAGTCAAAACTACCGACACCCAGTATTGACGCTAAAATAGAGGGGCCACGACCAAAGCGGGTAGCAATAAACACTACCCCGAGTAAATAAATCATGACCAAATTGGCTAATTCAAGTTTGCCAAAAACCAGATGACTAATAGCCGTACTTAATACAGTAACTGCTAAAGCCGATAAATAACCCAAGTAGCGTTGTTTGGCTTTGGCTGGAATTCGTTGCCTTAATCCTGGCAATGGACTCTTTTTAAACAGGGATTCGCTACTAGATTCGGCCCTGTCTTCCAAGTGAGGACTACCCAACAAATAAATGTTGATATTGTGTGCATGGCTAATCAATATATCGACGACAGAACCCAGCAGCCAACGTTTCCAGTTTCTGCGTCTGGGTTTACCCATCACTAATTTGTTGACGTTACGCTCACGCGCAAAGCGGATAATTCCTTCACTCAACTCTGGAGCGCTCAGGGTAACAGTTTCTGCGCCCAGTTGTTCCGCTAAACGCAACATCCTTAATATACCGTCACGTTTTAAAGCAGGTAAACGTTGTAACTGGGGGGTTTCTACATAAAGTACTATCCATTCTGCGCGTAGACTGCTAGCAAGGCGTTTACCGGCACGCACTAAGCGTTCTGCTAAGGGATTGGGTCCAATGCACACCAGTATTCGTTCATTTACCTGCCACACTTCGCGAATGGCATGTCCTTCGCGGTAATCCAGCATTTGTGCATCAACTCTACTGGCGGTTTGGCGTAAGGCTAGTTCTCGTAAAGCAATTAAATTACCTTTTCTAAAGAAATGATTAAGTGCTTCCTGAGCCTGTAGCGGTAAATATATTTTGCCTTCTTTTAGACGTAGCAGTAATTCATCTGGAGGCAGATCAACTAATTCAATCTCATCGGCATCTTCAAAGACAGTATCCGGTAGAGTTTCCCAAACTCGAATACCGGATATTTGACCAATGTCATCGTTTAAACTTTCCAGATGTTGAACATTAAGTGCGGTATATACATCTATGCCAGCATCCAGTAATTCATGAATATCCTGCCAACGTTTAGGGTGTCGTGATTCAGGGGCATTGGTATGTGCTAGTTCATCCACCAAGATAATAGCGGGATGACGTTTTAAAGCTGCATCAATATCAAATTCATGCAGTATTGTGCCTTTGTATTCAATCTGTCGGGTAGGTAAGATTTCCAAACCTTCCAACATGGCTTGCGTTTCCTTGCGACCATGTGTTTCCACCAAGCCCACCACTACATCCATCTGTTCGGTGCGTCGCTCATGTGCGGCCATCAGCATGGCAAAGGTTTTACCCACGCCAGCCGCTGCACCAAAAAAAATCTTCAGACGTCCACGTCTAGCCTTGGCATTGGCACGTTCAACCCGTGCAAGTAGTTCATCTGGATCGGGGCGCTCAACATTCATATGGACTTGCTCAATGCAGTGGATGTCTGGTAATAATTAGCTTATAGCAGCCGAATTTTAAACAATAGTCTGTAAAATAATTATCAATAGTTGTAATGTCGGTGTAAAAATTTTATAAAATTTTTGATTATTTGCTATCGGCTGGATTGATTTCCTGTCTTACTTAACAAAATTTTCGCTTGCCCTGTAATCCGCCAGTGTGTATCAGCATTACACGCTGCCCGGCAGTAAAATAACCCTGTTTAATTAGATCATAAATTCCAAACAATAGTTTTCCGGTATACACGGGATCTAGCGGAATGGCGTGCAGTGCTTCAAAGTTCTGCATAAATGCCAATAATTCAGGATGTGTTTTGGCAAAGCCGCCGCAATGATAATCCAGATTGATATGCCAGTTGTTTCTAATAATATGTTGAGTAGTGAGTAGCTGTTGCACATCGCTGTGCATATAACCAGCTTGCAAAGCGGCAATACCCAATATCTGACAATGAGTGGGTGCGGCTGCGATCATACCTGCCAGAGTAGTACCCGTACCACAGGCTACTGCCAGCACATCATAAGGTATTGTTATTTCAGCAATGCTTTCCGCTACCCCCTGTAAAGCTAAATTTATCGCGCCGCCTTCCGGTAACCAGTACTCGCCAGTTTTTAAGTCTGGTAAGCTGTCAAACGCCTTAAATTGGCGTAATTGTCGATATTCGCTACGCGATATAAAGCGTAAATCCATGCCCCAGTGACACAAATCAGTTAAAGTTGGGTTAAATACGGTCGGGCGTTCACCACGAATATAGGCCGCAGTTTTAAGATTAAGGCATTGGCCGGCAAAGGCCAAAGCATGTAAATGATTAGAATAAGCGCCGCCCATACTCAGCATGCAGCTGCTACCCTTAATTAAGGCATGATTAAGAATATACTTAAGTTTGCGCCATTTATTGCCGGAAATGATGCTATGCAATAAATCATCGCGTTTAATCCACAACTCAATACCCCATTTGTCTAAAAAGTGATCATTGATGCGGGTAATAGGGCAGGGTGCAAAGCTTGCCTGTAAGGACTGTAGTCGCGGATCTAATATCACGGTTAGTTTTATAGAAGGATTTAATCTAAGTCATTCAAATTGCAACTAACCGGCATTTAGAATGGCCCACGCCAGATCGGCAGCTTGTCGATTGGCTTTAACATCGTGTACTCGAAACAGTTTGACTCCAGCCATTACGCCAAGTGCTGTAGTGACAGCGGTTGCGGTTATTAATTCTTCTGGCACAGATACCTGTAGCAGATTACCCATAAAGCGTTTGCGGCTAGTACCCAATAATACCGGAAAACCCAAGCCGACCAATTGTTCAAGTTGGGCAATTAAGTGAAGATTATCTGCTTTGTGCTTGCCAAAACCAATGCCGGGATCAAGGATAATTTGTTCAGGCTTCACACCTATAGCCAGAGCGGCTGCTATACGTTGCTGCAAAGCGGCTTGTACTTCAGCAACCACATCTTGATAAACAGGATTGTCCTGCATGGTTTGCGGAGTACCTTGCATATGCATCAAAATAATCGGTGTATCTGTAGCGGCTGCTAAGGCTAAAATGCCCGCATCATCATTTCCGGCAGACACATCGTTTATCATATTTGCTCCGGCCTGTAATGCCGCATCGGCAACCTCGCTAAGCGTGGTATCTATACTAATAATTATATCGGCATGCTGTTTACGAATGGCTGAAATAACAGGTACCACCCGCTTAATCTGTTCTGTAGCCGATACCGATAAACTGCCAGGACGGGTAGATTCACCACCCACATCTATAATATCGGCTCCTTCGATTATCATTAACTCGGCTTGACGTAAAGCGGCATCTAAACCAGTGTATTTTCCACCATCCGAAAAGCTGTCTGGGGTAACATTTAAAATACCCATGATTAAGGGTTGGGGTTTGCTAAACATATTGGGAGTGAGTTTTTAATGGGGATGGGTAAGTCTCATTGTCAACCATAATGGCTGTGGTATGTATAATCTATCTAATTGAGTATGTTGTGCCCACGATAAAACAAATGCAGTCATAATCATTTTAACGAATTTACCTGTGCTGACAAAGCCAGCAACTAAATGGGTAAAGATTAAAGGAAAAAGGTATGAAGATTAATTGGCTTATATGTTTTATCGTACGACAACATAGTCAGTCATTCAAATAAACGCAAAATTTAATTGTTCTTACCTGAAAAGTTAAATAAACCACTAATTTGATGTAGTAAGAAATTTGGCTAGAAAAAAAATACATTACCGCTAAGCAATAATTATAGGATGCACTTCTTAAATCGTGGAACCGATCCAAAAGTGAAGTGTAGCCCCCGATGTGATTCAGCTTATTTGTAGTACGTTTAAAAGTAATCAAAAAAATTAAGAAAAATGCTAAAAACCAATAATCACCTCTGTTTAGTTAGTCAATCTAAAACACATAGGTTTTCTGTTGCACCCATGCTCGATTGGACAGATACACACTGCCGCTATTTCCATCGTCTGCTCAGTCAACACGCGCTACTCTATACCGAAATGGTTACCTGCGGTGCCATTTTGTACGGTAATCGTCAGCAACATTTACAATTTAATCCAGCAGAACATCCGCTGGTTTTGCAATTGGGTGGTAGCGATCCAAACCAGTTGGCACAGTGTGCGCAAATTGCAGAACAGTATGGATACGATGAAATCAACCTTAATATCGGTTGTCCAAGTGAACGTGTGCAAAATGGCAGCTTCGGTGCCTGTTTAATGGCAGAACCAGAGCTGGTGGCGGCTTGTGTGGCAGCCATGCGTCAAGCCGTAAACATACCGATCACGGTCAAATCACGTATCGGTATTGATGAGCGTGATAGTTATCCAGAATTAGTCGAATTTATTTCGACAGTTGCTAATGCCGGCTGTGAAACTTTTATTGTCCATGCCAGAAAAGCCTGGTTAAGTGGATTATCGCCCAAGCAAAACCGCGAAATTCCACCGTTGCGTTATGATGTGGTCCGGGAATTGAAGCAGGATTTTCCGCAGTTAAACATCATTATTAATGGTGGTATTTCCACGTTGGATGCAATACACGAGCATTTGCAGTATGTGGATGGTGTGATGTTAGGCCGTGAGATTTATCAAAATCCGTATTTGCTAGCCGAAGTTGATGCGCAGTTTTATGCAGATCAACAGGTGATTAAATCCAGAAAAGAAGTGGTGTTGGCTATGTTGCCGTATGTGGAACAACAGTTGCAAAATGGAGTCAGACTAAATTCGATAGTAAGGCATATGCTGGGCCTGTTTCATGGTATGCAAGGAGCCAGAGCGTGGCGGCGACATTTAAGTGAAAACGCCACTAAACCGGGAGCAGATAAATCTGTGTTGTTGCAAGCATTAGAATTTACGCAATGATGTTGTATACTCAACCACTTTTTTAAATTTGGGGCGGTAATGGAAGAATATTTTTCCAAAATTATTCAGGCGATTGGTGAGGATGTAACGCGTGAAGGTTTGCGTGATACACCTAAACGCGCTGCGAAGGCGTTTAAGTTTTTAAATAACGGCTATGAAAAAACTTTGGAAGAAGTTTTAAACGGTGCCATATTTGAAGCAGATACTGAAGATATGGTCATTGTTAAGGATATTGAATTGTATTCTTTATGTGAACATCATTTATTACCCTTTATCGGAAAATGTCATATTGGTTATTTGCCCCAAGGTAAGGTGCTGGGTTTATCCAAACTGGCGCGTATTGTGGATATGTATGGGCGACGTTTGCAAATTCAGGAGCAGTTAACCCGGCAGATCGCAACAGCAGTTTCTTCGGCAATCAATGCACGCGGAGTCGCAGTGGTGATTGAGGCCAAACATTTATGCATGATGATGCGTGGGGTTGAGAAGCAAAATTCGGTGATGACCACATCGGTGATGACCGGTATTTTTCGCGAAGAAATCAGTACGCGTTCTGAGTTTTTAAACTTGATTAATCGCTAATGCTATGAATTTGCCTCCGCAGAATAAAATAGGTGTATTGTTGGTGAATTTAGGTTCACCTGCTTCCACTTCTGTTGCTGATGTGCGTCGTTTTTTACGTGAGTTTTTAGGTGATCCACGCGTCGTAAATTTGCCGCGATTACTTTGGTGGCTGATTCTTAACTTGATTATTTTGCCTTTTCGGCCAGCAAAATCTGCCCATGCTTATCGCAGTATCTGGACAGATCAGGGGTCACCTCTTATCGTGTTTACTCAGCAATTAACGGCTAGGTTGCAGGATAAATATGGTAATGCAGAATTATTGATTGATTGTGCCATGCGTTATGGCAAACCCGCTTTAAGCGAAAAACTACATCATTTTAAACAACAAGGGGTGGATGAAATAGTCATTGTGCCTTTGTATCCGCAGTATTCGTCTACTACTACGGCCTCGATTTTTGACGTGCTTGCCAAAGATTATTTAAGCTGGCGACATATGCCATCAGTACGGTTTATCAGTGCTTATTATAAAAACCCGATTTACATTAAAGCAATAGCCGCTTCAGTTCGCCAGCATTGGCAGCAGCATCCACAGTCGGAGTTGTTGCTGATGTCTTTTCATGGCTTACCTGCCAAACTCACAGAACTGGGCGATCCCTATTCTCAACATTGTCGAGAAACTGCGGCTTTAATCGCTGCAGAATTGGGATTATCAGATCAACAATGGCAATTGGTGTTTCAATCCCGGTTTGGTAAGGCCGAATGGCTAAAGCCGTATTGTGTAGAAGTGTTGCAAAATTTACCGCAGCAGGGCATCAAGAATATTGATGTGCTTTGTCCAGGTTTTGCGGTAGATTGTCTAGAGACGCTGGAAGAAATTGCTATCACCAATAAAGAAATTTTTGTGACGGCTGGGGGTGTAAATTATCATTATATTCCGGCATTAAATGCTAGTGACGAGCATGTTGAACTGATGATTAATTTAATTGCTAACGCCCAATAATTGGGGTATGCATTCGCTGTATTGCTCTCAATTGTTACAGTAGTTCTTATTAATGTTGGTAGCTATTTAGTGTAGATTTTTATCATTAAAGTCAATGGACTGTAGGGGTGCGGAACCAAACGAAGCGCATCTATCACGATTGATGCGCCTCTTGCGTTGGCACATCCTATAAATACTTAACTTTATGTTGAGTAGTTACATAATATAATAATAATTGGGGAGGCACTATGCAAGAAAATGTCTTACAAAGCTGGAATGAAGCATGGCCGACAGCTCGATCCTGTCAGCCATTACCAACGGGGCAGGGTGTGTTGGATCCAGGTACTTTCAATAGTATCGAAGTGGATGAATTATTTGATACTGTCAATCACACCTCTACCTTGGCGGGGCAATCCGTACTGTATCGTTCCTTAAGTCGCCCGCTGGATAATCTTGCCGATATTAATGCCAAGCAAGAAGCCGTGCGCGAGATTCGAGATAACCCGTTGGTGCGAGCCAATGTCGAAAATATTATTGCACAGGCCGCCAGTGCCGAAAATCGCCTGTATGTATTGTTATTTGGCGAGTTTTTAAGCGCCTTTGGCACGGCTCGAGAACAGCATCAGATTGAAGGTTATGGCTACAAGCAATATGTGCGGGGTGTTAATTTTGTATTGAATCTGGTTACGGCTATCCAGAATTCCGAAACGCCTCAAACCCCTTATTTGCAATCTGTTTATCAAAAAATAAAATCTTTTGCTGATAGCAATACTTATTCGTTGATGGTAGGTCCCGTATATAACAGCGAAGCGGGTCTACAGAGTCCGCAAGAACGCCAGCATTCGTTGTCTCCAGCCACTATTTTTCGTCCGCGCTTATTCAAACCTTTATTACTGGTTATCTTGGTGGCTGTTTGTTGGGGGTTAGTGCAAATTTTTCCGGCTGACTGGTTAAATTTTAGTAAAGATGGCATTGCTATAGGCTCGGTGTTTTTCCTGCCGTTGTTGCTGGCTTATATTCCGGTAGTTGGAGGCTATGATCGCGATACTTGCATCATTCCATTGCGCGAAAGATATAAAAAATCGCAAGAATTGGGCGATTTGCTGGATGGATTAGGGCAGCTTGATGAATTACTGGCATTTATCAAGTTTTCTGAAGGCTTTGGGGGTGACATGATTCTGCCCGAAATGTTTACATCAGAACAACACAGTATTCAGGTTCAGGCTTGTAAAAATCCAGTGTTAGCCTTTGCAAATGCAGATTATGTAGGTAATGATTTTAGTATGGATAGTGATCGTCTGGTGTGCATTACCGGTCCGAACAGTGGCGGCAAAACCGCCTTTTGTAAAACCATTACCCAAACCCAGTTATTAGCACAAATAGGTTGCTATGTCTCTGCTAGTGCCGCGCGCTTAACGGTAGCTGACCGAATTTTTTATCAGGCTCCAGAAATTAGTCATTTGGATGATGGCGAAGGCCGTTTTGGTACCGAGCTAAAACGTACTCGCGATATTTTTCTGGCTTGCACAGCTAAAAGCTTGGTGGTACTTGACGAAATGGCAGAAGGAACTACCTTTGAAGAGAAGATGCAGTCATCTACAGATGTGTTGGATGGTTTTTACCGTAAAGGTAATAGTACTATTTTGATTACCCATAATCATCAATTGGTTGATGTGTTTGTAAAAAGACGTATTACTACGCCCTGGCAGGTCGAGTTTGCGGAAGATTTACCGACATTCCGTCTGGTACCAGGAATTTCCCGTGTCAGTCATGCTGACCGGGTAGCGAAAAAAATAGGCTTCTCCAAACAAGATATTGATCATTATTTAAGTAATTCAGCATGAAAATAGGTACACCTTATACGGAAACGGCAACCAAAGCCTTATTACTGGGAAGTGGCGAATTAGGTAAAGAAGTTGCTATTTCCTTACAGCGTTATGGGATAGAGGTGATCGCTGTTGATCGCTATGCACATGCGCCAGCCATGCAAGTGGCGCATCGCAGTCATGTGTTGGATATGACTGATGCCAAAGCGGTTAAAGCGTTGATTATGGCAGAGCAGCCTGATTTTGTTATTCCAGAATTGGAAGCTATTGCAACCGAAGCCTTGTTAGAATTGGAAGTGGACGCAGGCATCACTATCGTGCCGAATGCCAGAGCAATCCAATTGACCATGAATCGGGAGGGTATTAGGGATTTGGCGGCAGTACAGTTGCAATTGCCTACTTCCCGCTATGCGTTTGCCGAAACATTTGCTCAATTAGAAGCTGCGGTAGCGGCTGGTATTGGTTATCCGTGTTTTATAAAACCGACTATGTCTTCTTCTGGCAAAGGCCAGTCTATGGTGAAGAATGCCGAGCAATTGAAAGCGGCTTGGGATTATGCAAAAATCGCTGGACGCACAGATACAGGCAAAGTAATTGTTGAAGCTAAAGTTGATTTTGATTTTGAGATTACGCTGTTAACCGTACGTGCGCTAAATGCCCATGCAGAAGTTGAAACCTATTTTTGTGAGCCAATCGGGCATAGACAAGAGCAAGGTGATTACCGTGAAAGTTGGCAACCTCAAGCAATGACTCCAGCAGCCATTGCCTTGTCGCAACAGATTGCGGCAAAAATTACAGGCGCATTGGGCGGTTTGGGTTTATTTGGGGTGGAATTATTTATTAAGGGTGACCAGGTCTGGTTTAGTGAAGTCAGTCCACGCCCTCATGATACCGGCATGGTGACTATGTTGAGTCAACGCCAAAGCGAGTTTGATTTACATGCCAGAGCCATTTTGGGATTGCCTGTCTCTACTCGGCTAGATAAAATCGCTGCCAGCGCAGTGATACTGGGCGGGGTAGATGGGCAGTGTGTTGAATATGCAGGGTTGCCAGCCGCATTGGCAGTGCCGGACACTGATATTCGCTTATTTGCCAAGCCAGAAGCTTATGTGTCTCGACGTATGGGGGTAGCAGTAGCTGTCGCAAATACGGTTGAAGAAGCGAGGGAAAATGCAGTCAAGGCTGCAAGTTTGATTGTTGTAAGTGCCAAAAACCAGTCAATATAACTATTTAAGCGAGTGTGTTAAATGCGCATTTGCTAGGGTTTTAAGGTATTAAACATTGTTGTTTGCATCGTAACCCTCTGTGGGTATCGGTATCTGCCTAGTGGTTAAAGGCTTCTGGAGGCGATATTTCGCTGAGTAATTAGGTATTTTATGCTAACAATGTGGTTTTTGAGTGCTGACTATTCTTCTTTAAAAAGGTGTTGTGAGTGAAGCCATGTAAAATCTGTTTATGCCTGCTATTGTTGTCTGGTGCTGCTGAGGCGGATATTTTTAAATATACTGCTCCAGATGGTGCGGTTTACTATACAGACCAACCCAAAAAAGGTTTTGATTACCGGCTGATTATCCACACCAGACCCAAAACCTATTTGCACGACCTTAAGTTTATGCCACACAATAAAAGTAAATTTGCGGATATGATTAGTAAAGCTGCAGATAAACATAAGGTTGACGCCCGATTGCTGCATGCCGTTATTCAAGCTGAATCGGCCTATAATCCGCTTGCTGTTTCCTCGGCTGGGGCCGTCGGTTTGATGCAGTTAATGCCCGATACGGCGCGTCGTTATGGTGTGCTTGACAGGCGCGATGCGGAGCAGAATATTGATGGAGGCACGCGTTATTTAAAGGATTTACTGGCTAGATTTAATTCCAATTTGCGCTTAGCTGTGGCTGGCTATAATGCTGGTGAAGGGGCTGTCATGAAATATAATAATACTGTACCGCCTTACCCAGAAACGCAAAATTATGTGCAGCAGGTTTTGTCCCTTTATGGTAAAGGCTGACTCGCGTGACTGTTTCACCCGCCTTAAAATCCTTGCTGGCAAGTTCTAATCAGTTATTTACCCTGCCTGATATTTTTATTCAGCTCAATGAAATGATTCGCGATCCGCGATTTTCATTAGTGGACATCGGCAAAGTGATTGCAAAAGACCCAGGTTTGAGTGCGCGCTTATTGCAATTAGTTAATAGCTCTTTTTATGGTTTCCAGTCAAAAATCGATACCATTTCACGCGCGGTCACAGTCGTGGGTGTGGATGAATTATATAATTTGATCGTTGCAACCTGCGTGGTGGATCGATTTGAAAATATACCTTCCGAGCTGGTTGATATGACGGATTTCTGGATGCGTAGTGTGCATACAGGGGTAATGGCAAAGTTGTTGGCTAAAGGTAGTCTGGTGTTACATTCAGAGCGTCTTTTTCTTGCCGGGTTACTGCATGATGTTGGTTCGTTGGTGTTGTATCAAAATATGCCGAATGAATCGCGGCGTGTCTTGCAATTAGCAGGGCATGATCGGCGTTTAGTGGCTGATTTTGAATTGGATATACTTGGATTTACCCACGCAGATGTGGCGCGAGAACTCATTAAAAGTTGGGGTTTGCCCGAGTCACTCTATGAGCCTATTGGATGCTATTTGAATCCAGAGTATGCGCATTTGCATCGATTGGATGCTTATTTACTCAATATTGCCACCAGTTTAGTCGATGCTGGGGGGCGAGGTGAAAATGCAGAGTATGCTGCAGCCGCCTTATCTGCACACGCTCTAGCTTTAACACGAATGTCGCGAGAGCAACTGTTGCTGATCATTCCCCAAGCAGCGGATGATTTTTTGGCGGTGTTCGATATGATGGCTCCTAATAAGAGATTTCATTAGACTAATCACTTTTGAAAGAATGACTAAGCTAAATAACCTCAACCCCGGCTTCGCTAAGTAAAGAAATCAATTTTATTAGCGGTAACCCTACTAACGTGTTTGGGTCACTGGTTTCTATGCTTGAAAACAGAGCAATGCCTAAGTTTTCGGATTTAAAGCTGCCAGCGCAATCAAATGGCTGTTCGAGATCAATATAACGTTCAATTTGCTTCTGGGTAAGTGTTTTAAAGTGGACTATGCAGCTATCTATTGCGCTGTGCATTTTGTTGCTGGCAGTGTCCAGTACACAAATGCCCGTATAAAACTGTGCAGATTTTCCGGATTGGGTTAGAAGTTGTAGAATGGCCTGCTCGCGATTGCCGGGTTTGTTAAGGAATTGTTCGCCACAAACCGCCACCTGATCCGAGCCAATAATCAGGTGCTCTGGATACGTAACGCTAAGTGCGTTGGCTTTGGCTTTCGACAAGCGTAAGGCTAAATGCTGTGCAGATTCCCCAGGCAAAGGTGTCTCATCTACATGGCTGGCACAGATTTCAAAATCAAGCTGTAGTTTACGTAACAAGGCAGCGCGATAGGGAGAGCTGGAGGCAAGTATAATGGCGGGCATAAGATTAATTTTCTGAAATAAAGGCTGAAAATTTTTGTGTAACTAGGTTTGTTGCGTATATAAATCGTCAGTTAAGTAAGTAAATTTAGAAATTTTAGTCTCCCTGTAAATGGTGCATTCTATAAGGATTTCAAGGTTATTGATGCTTGAAAAACACTGTTCGAACCAAGTGTAGGTTTGACGCAACATTAGCAACCCTGTATCATTGTACAGTTATGGCAGAAAAAATACCCGACCTTATTGATCCCTTGGTACTCGCTGAACGGCGCTCTATGCTGTCGGGTACGATAAATGTCGCCGCTTTTGAACGATTGTCAGAGCTAATTACCGAGCAAAATGGTGTTGTCGCTGTTGATGTGGTGTTTGCCAAACAAGGCAAGCGGGCGGTAGTTTCTGGAAACATAAAAGGTACTTTGCAGATTGAATGTCAATCCTGTTTGGAAGCAATGCCCTGGCCTTTGGATATTGCCTTTAAACTGGGAGTGGTGTCCTCTATGCAAGAAGCGGACAAACTAGAAATTGATTGTGAGCCGTTGGTGTTTGAGGGCGAAAAAATTTCGCTTAACGCTTTGATAGAAGATGAGATTTTGTTGACTTTACCCGATTATCCCAAGCATGGGTATGAATGTATTAAACAAAAAAGCTCAAAAGCCAGCGATTACGATAAACAAAATAACCAAGCTAAAGTTGAGAATCCTTTTTCTGTTTTAGCAAAACTTAAAAATACTGGAGAATAAAAATGGCAGTACAAAAGAGTAAGGTGTCGCGCTCAAGACGCGGCCAACGTCGTTCACATGATGCTTTAACCAGCAAAACTTTGGCGCAAGATCCTTTAACAGGTGAAACTCATTTGCGCCACCACATGACGCCAGATGGTTTTTTCAAAGGCCGTCAAATTATTGCAAGTAGCGACGAAGATTAATTTTTTTAGTTCAGTCTATTATCTTAAAGCCGACGCATAAACCACTGTTGTCGGCTCATCCGACTACAGGAGCTATTCCTAAGCGTGAGTGTAACCCTATCAATTGATGCCATGGGTGGCGATTTCGGTCCTCAAGTGACCGTTCCCGCGTCACTGGCCTGTTTGAGAAAAAATCCAGACTTAAATCTGATTATGGTGGGCGACGAAACAGTTCTTACTGGGCTGTTGGCTGGTGTGTCGTCTGCGGATAAAAATCGTATTAAAGTCCAGCATGCTTCGCAAGTGGTAGAAATGGATGAATCGCCGCAAAAAGCTTTGAAAAATAAGAAAGATTCTTCAATGCGAGTGGCGATTAATCTGGTTCAGCAAGGCGTGGCCGATGCCTGTGTCAGTGCCGGTAATACCGGTGCTTTAATGGCTACCGCCCGTTTTGTTTTGAAAATGATACCCGGTATTGAGCGACCAGCGATTATTTCCACATTACCTTCTATTTTTGGGCATACCCACATGCTGGATTTAGGTGGAAATGTCGATTCCAGTGCTGAGCATCTTTATCAATTTGCCGTAATGGGTGAAGAAGTCGTCAAAGCTGTGGAGAATATCGACAAACCGCGTATTGGTCTTCTAAACATTGGTGAAGAAGATATGAAAGGCAATGAGCAAGTAAAGGCTGCAGGAAAATTGCTTGAAAATTCTACGCTGAATTATATCGGTTATGTTGAAGGTAATTCTATTAATGCTGGGCATGTCAAGGTCGATTTAATCGTGACTGATGGTTTTGTGGGTAATGTTGCTCTTAAATCCATAGAAGGCGCGGCAAAAATGATAGGTGTCAAGCTCAAAGACAGTTTTTCGAAGCATTGGCTGACCAAATTGGCTGGTTTAATAGCGTATCCAGTTTTAAAATCATTTAAAGATAGTATCGATCCTCGGATGTATAACGGTGCCAGTTTTATTGGTTTGCGTGGCCTGGTGATTAAAAGCCATGGCGGAGCAGATGTGCTAGCTTTTGAAACTGCGATTCATCTGGCCGAGCTTGAAGTTAGGCAGGATGTGATCCGTAAAATCGGTGAGAAAATTGAAAAAGCGCTTGAACAAAAGGTGACTGCATGACGCATTGGGCAACTGTGATTGGTACCGGTGCTTACTTGCCGGAAATGATTAGAACCAATCATGACCTTTCGGAAATGGTTGACACCACTGATAGCTGGATTTTTGAACGTACAGGTATTAAAAGTCGTCACATTGCGGCGGCAGACGAAACGGCAGCTAGCATGGCTGAGCATGCGTCACGCCAAGCTATTGAGATGGCGGCTATTGATGCTCAAGAAATCGATTTAATTATTGTAGCTACCAGTACCTCGGAACGTATATATCCCAGTTCTGCTTGTTTACTGCAACAAAGACTGGGCATTCAGAAATGTGTGGGTTTTGATATTCAAGCCGCCTGCTCGGGCGCTGTTTATGCTTTGAGTATTGCCGATCAATACATTAAAACCGGATTTGCTAAAACAGTGTTGGTGGTGGGCTCGGAAATTTGTTCGCGCATTGTCGATTGGAGTGATAGATCGACCTGTATTCTGTTTGGCGATGGTGCCGGGGCTGTACTTCTATCTGCTTCAGATAGGCCAGGTATACTGGCGACCCACATTCATTCTGATGGAGGTTATGAAGATTTGCTTTATTGTCCAAATCCGCAGGTAGCTGCCGTTGCCAAGCAATCAGAGCCTGGCTTTATTCAGATGCGCGGTAACGAAGTTTTTAAAGTTGCGGTAAATACCCTAGGTCGTATTGTCGATGAGACATTAGAAGCAAGCGATTTACAACAATCCGATATTGACTGGTTGGTTCCGCATCAGGCCAATATGCGCATCATAGCAGCAACTGCAAAAAAGTTGGGTATGGATATGGATCAGGTGATTTTAACTTTAGAACACCAAGGTAATACTTCTGCCGCTTCTGTGTTGCTTGCTTTTAATGAAGGTGTGCGCGATGGTAGAATTCAGCGTGGGCAAATCGTATTAATAGAAGCTTTTGGTGCTGGGTTTACTTGGGGTTCCGTTTTGCTTAAATATTAGAATTATAAGAAATGAAAGAACAAAAATATAATACTGCCTTTGTCTTCCCTGGACAGGGTTCTCAATCTCTGGGTATGCTATCTGAATTGGCACAAACTTATCCCGTAGTGATACAAACATTTGCACAAGCTTCAGAAGTGCTTGAATTTGATTTGTGGAATCTGATTGTCAATGGTCCAGATACGTTATTAAATCAGACTAAAATAACACAACCGGCCATGTTAGCTGCGGGTGTTGCTGTTTGGCGGGTTTGGTGCCAAATGTCAGAAATAAGACCAGCCTGGATGGCTGGGCATAGTTTGGGTGAGTACACTGCTTTGGTTTGTTCCGATGCAATTAGTTTTGAGGATGCGATTAACCTGGTGGCGGCGCGTGGTCAGTTGATGCAGGATGCTGTGCCGGAAGGTGTCGGTGCTATGGCTGCCATACTGGGATTAGAGGATCATCAGGTGGTCAATGCATGTGCCGAAGCGGCAATGGGTAGTAGTGTTTCTGCGGCTAATTTCAATGCGCCAGGTCAGGTAGTGATTGCGGGTGAAACAGGTGCAGTGGAAAGAGCTATGCAGGCAATGAAAGTATTAGGTGCAAAACGTGCCATAAAACTGCCAGTCAGTGTGCCTTCTCATTGTGAACTGATGATTTCAGCGGCTGAAGATTTAAACAAAATTTTGCAGGGCATAACTATTGAAATGCCTAACAGTACTTTAATCCATAATGCCGATGTTAAATCGCATGGTTCGCCAGAAGTTATTCGCAACGCTTTGCGAGAACAACTTTTTAATCCAGTACGTTGGGTGGAAACTATCAAATTTATGCGCGAACAAGGTGTGTTAAATTTTGTAGAATGTGGTCCGGGTAAAGTTTTAATGGGCTTGAATAAACGTATTGTGCCTGATGCCTTGCACATGACAATTTGTGATTCTGATACTTTAAACAATGTTTTGGGGCAGATAGATGGATAAAAAAATTGCAGTGATTACAGGGGCCAGTCGCGGTATAGGCCGGGCTATTGCAGAACGACTGGTTGCAGATGGTTTTTACGTTGTTGGTACAGCAACTTCTGATAGTGGAGCTACAGCAATTTCAGCCTATCTAGGTGAAGTCGGCAAAGGATGTAAGCTGAATGTTGCCGATGCAGCTGATATTGAAGTATTTATTAAAATGGTATGCGATGAGTTAGGAACGCCTGCTGTTTTGGTCAATAATGCTGGGATTACGCGTGACAATTTATTAATGCGAATGAAAGATGAAGAGTGGGATGATATTATCACTACCAATCTGAGTTCGATTTTCAGAATGTCTAAAGCCGTGCTCCGTAGCATGATGAAAGCGCGCTATGGTCGTATCATTAATATTTCATCCGTTGTAGCTGCGACAGGTAACGCTGGCCAAACCAATTATGCTGCAGCTAAGGCGGGAATGGTAGGCTTTGCTAAATCGCTGGCAAAAGAAGTAGGATCACGAGGTATCACTGTCAATACGGTAGCCCCTGGTTTTATTGATACCGATATGACCAAAGAACTGAGTGAAGATATTAAAAATACCTTGTTGGGCGCTATACCTCTGGGTCGCCTGGGTACACCGGAAGAAATTGCGCACGCGGTTTCTTTTCTGGCTTCTGAGCAGGCTGGGTACATTACAGGTGAAACGCTACATATTAATGGCGGCATGTATATGCCTTAATTTCAGATTTAAATCTGATACAAAACCGGCTAAAGGCCGGTTTTTTTGTTTGGAGAGTATGTTTTTTTTTGCTCTGAATCTCTTGAGTATCATTCCCGTAGTATTCTGATAATATCTTCAGTTTTTCATACTGTTTATGCTAAAACACCAAGAAAATCAGCGCGCATTAGTCGCGCCCGATTTACCCAATACTACGGTTAAATTCATACTATATAGTATGAGACAGTTTCAAGGCTTATTGGCTTTGATGCTGGTTTTGGAAACAGGGCAGGCTGCCGCTAATATTTTGGTGCCTTATGCCATAAAAGGCATTATGGATGCTGTGGCGCAAGCGACAACGGAGACTGTGCAGCAAATATTGTTCGGTCCTTTTCTGTTGTTAGCTGGATTAGGGTTAGCTGAAACGTTGTTTAGTCGTGCGAGTGGTGCGGTGCTGATAATTACCGGACCCAGGTTGCGACAGTCTACTACCCGTAATCTGTTTGCCTATCTGCAATACCATTCAGTCAAGTATTTTGGTAATCATTTTGCAGGTAGTTTGGCGCATCGTATCAGCGAAACCTCAATGAGCGTTAATCATACTGTGTGGTCTTTACTTTGCGATTTTTGGCCAATTGCAGTGACTTTTGTGGTGTCTATTTCCCTATTACTCGGTGTACACCAAACCTTAGGCTATTTTGTCGGTGGTTGGGTGTTTTTATATGTAAGTATTTCTTTTTTATTAGCTACCCGTTGTCAGCCGTATGCGCAAAATTTTGCTGCCACCCGTAGTCTCGTCAATGGCAAGATTGTCGATGCCGTAACCAATATTTTGAACGCTAAGTTATTTGCACGTTTTGCCCATGAACGTGACTATCTGGATGGTTTTCTGGAAACGGAAGTACAGGCCGCCAGACGTACTTTTTGGTATATGGAAAGAGTGCGCTGGTTTCAGTTTCTGGCGGCGGCGGCGCTAAAATTGGGTACAGTGTATTTTGCTTTAACTTTGTGGAGTGCTGGCCTGATCAGTGTGGGTGCTTTTACGATGAGTGTGGGTTTGGCGTTACTTATTATTAATGATGCTCGAAATCTGACGCGGCGATTTCTAGAGTTTTTTGAGTATGTAGGCAATGTGTCCAATGGTATAGAAACTATTGTGCGACCACATGAAATTGTGGATAAGCCCGGCGCTCAGCCATTGGATATTTCCTCAGGACGGATTGAGTTTCAGAATGTAAAATTTGCTTATGATGCAGAAAACTGGGTATTTAATGATTTAAGTGTGGTCATAGAGCCTGGGCAGCGCGTTGGATTGGTTGGATTTTCTGGCTCAGGAAAGTCTACTTTCGTGAGTTTAATACTGCGTAATTTTGTGCCGCAAAGTGGACGTATTTTAATTGATGGTGTAGATATAGCGGAGGTAACCCAAGAATCCTTGCATGCGCAACTTAGCTTAATCCCGCAAGATCCTAGCTTGTTTCATCGTAGTCTGCAAGAAAATATCGGTTACGGAAAACTGGGCGCTAGTATGGCAGAAATCAAATTGGCTGCGCAAATGGCGCATGCGGATGAGTTTATCCAAGCCATGCCTGATAATTATGCAGCACTGGTCGGTGAACGTGGTGTTAAGTTGTCCGGTGGTCAACGCCAACGTATTGCCATTGCCAGGGTGTTGCTTAAAGATGCGCCAATTTTGTTGCTTGATGAAGCAACCGCTAGTTTGGATTCAATTACCGAAAAAACCATACAAGAAAATCTGGATCGGGTTATGGGGCAAAAAACCGTGATTGCTATTGCACATCGCTTATCTACCATTGCACATCTGGATCGCATACTGGTTTTTGATAAGGGGTGTATTGTAGAGCAGGGCAGTCATTCTGATTTGTTGCAATGTAAAGGGTTTTACTATCAGCTTTGGTCTCGTCAGGCGGGCGGTTTTTTACCCGAATAAATGTATCAATCCATAGATGGCTAATTTTGATTTGGGTGATTTAATGATTAAATGATTTGAAAAAGTCAATTATTTTCAATTGGTTATGTGTTTTTGTGGATTATGTTAATTGCCGCATGGTTTTTGACACAAAGATGACTAATATGGTAAAGTCAGTCTGTAATTTTTTTGTAAAATAGATCTTGGCTTTTCTGGTTAAACAATCGTTTTGTTTTATCGGAATGTTGGCAATTTGCAATATAAAAGAAATTTTGTTGCATTGTACTTTTGGTCAATAGTATTAGATTTTGATAAGGGATATAGTTACATCACGCTGTAAGTATTTGGAAGTTTTCTGATCTTACTGTTTAAAAACTTTTTGGAAATATTCTGATAGTTTTTATTTAAGGAAAAAATAGCGTGACTGTAGAGTGTTTGTTGAGGGTTAATCAAACACAGGAACTATGATCTTGTTTTTGGAAATGGAGCATCACTTTAATAAAGCTGTTTAAGGTGGGGCCTAACTTCAAAAGCCTAATTGAAGAACAGGGATAGCAGGGTTACAAATAATCACACTACTAACTTTAACTTTAACCTTATTAAAAGGATCTCTTATGTATTTTAAAAAACTTTCTATTGCTGCGGCTTTATCTTTAAGTTTTGTTGGTATGGGTGCTGCTCAAGCAAGCAATTTGGTAACCAATGGCACTTTTAACACATTGTCAGGCTGGACAGTAACGCAACTCACAACTGGTGATATATATGCTTCTAATAATGCCGCAGTTTTTGATGGATCAACGACAGGCGAGTTTATTACACAAACTTTATCGGGTTTAACTATTGGTGATACCTACCAATTTACTTTTCAAGTTAATGTAAGTAATGATGCTCCTGCTTCATTTGCCGCTTATTTCGGTAGTTCTACATTATTGCCTGCTGTCAACGGTGCAGGAACAGGACAATATGTTACATATACTGAAACAGCAACCGCAACTGCAGCAAGCGAAGTTTTAAAATTCCAGGGTTATAATTCGAATGGAATGACAAAGCTCACAAATGTTAACGGTATTGATTTAACTTCTGCTGGCAATGTTAAAGCGGTTCCTGAGCCAGAAGTATTGGGTATGATGATGGCTGGTCTAGCTGTAATGGGGCTGGTTACTCGTCGTAAACAAAGTGCGTCATTGGCTTAGTCGGTTCTTTAATCATCACTGTCTTTGTTTTGTCAAGGCAGTTTGCCGTCCAATTTAGGGTGTGCATTGTTTTTAATTTATCTTAAAGGATCGGTTATGACTTTTAATAAAAAATCTCTTGTTCTTGCGCTGGGTTTAAACATGGCGCTTATATGTAATGCTAATGCAGACTTGGTGAATGATCCATTTTTGTCATCAACTTCTAGTTATACTGGATCTGGATGGCGTCTTTCAACTGACGCAACGGGAACTGGCTTTACTTTCGATACATCAGATCCAGGTGCTTTTGGTTTTGGTTTAGCAAGTAGCAATAATATTCCTGTTGAATTATACCAAGTATTTAAAGGATTAACGGTTGGTGCTCAATACACTATTAGTTTTGCAGTTCTTCTTGATTCGAGTCCTAGTTCTGCAACAAGCTTTTCAGCTAACTTCGGTGGCAGCAACTTATTAACGCTTAATACTCCGGCTACATCCTCTTTGCCCGTTACATATAGTTTTACAGAAACGGCTGTTAGTAGCAAAGAGATTTTGTCATTTTCTGGGTATAACTCAAACGGTAATTTCAATTATCTTACTGGCCCAATTTCCGTTTCAGCAGTACCAGAAGCTGAAGAGTGGGCTATGATGTTGTTAGGCTTACCGTTAATGGGTTGGGTCGCTCGTCGTAGACAATTAGCTGCTTAATTTTTAGGCACTGATTGATGTTCTATAATCCCCTTGCAAAGTTTTTAGCTTTGCAAGGGGATTTATCGTTCGAAATTGCTCGTGTTAATTTTATCTGTTCATCGTTCAAAATATCGCAGTAAAAAATCAATAAAAGTGGTCAGCTTGGCAGGATAAAAACGCCGTTGTAGGTAAGTGGCATAAATAGCCAATGACACACATTGATATTCTCGTAAGATCTCTACCAGTTCCCCTTTTTGTAATAGTGGCATTGCAGAAAGCTTTGGCGCTCTGACTATTCCCATGCCCAACGCTGCCGCCTGACAGAGTACCCGGCCGTTATTAGAAGCTAACAGCCAATCTGTTTTAAATTTTTTTACCTCTCCTGCCAAATTAAACGCCCAGAAATCGCCATGTGGAGTGTCCACATAATGTAGACACGGATGTTGGCTGAGTTCGTTCAACGATTGCGGACAGCCGTTAGTTGCCAGATAGGCTGGGGATGCATAAAGTGAGAGTTCTGTTTCTGCAATTTTTCTAGCTACCACACCGGGGTCTAAGGTATCGGTTACCAATAAAGAAATATCAAAGCTGCCTATACGTAGATTCGGCGGTTTGTTGTCCAGAGACATTAACACTTTGATGTCTGGAAATTCTTGCATAAATTTTGCAATCACTGGCACCATATACATGCCGCCAAAATCAATCGGTGCGCTGATTTTGATATGTCCTTTGACGCGTTCACCCATTTCAGTTGTGGATGCCTCCAAATCAGCTAAATCTTCCAACAATTGGCGGCTGCGATTGTAGTAAGCTTCACCTGCACTGGTCAGGTTTAAGGAACGGGTGGTACGGTTCAGTAAAACGACCCCGAGAGATGCCTCCAGGTTGGCAATATATTTGCTGATCATCATTGCCGAACATTTCTGTTCCTTGGCAACGGCACTTAAGGTGCCTAATTCAACTATCCGGCAGAACACCTGCATATTATTAAACTTATCCAAACTAGTTACCTCAGTGTCTCTAAAATCTGCAAAATTAACTCAATGGGAGTTTAAATAGAGCGCCCGCTTGCTCACGGACGAGTTTAGGTACCAGATACCCAGGTAAATGCTTACGTAAATACTCTATCAGAGCTAGTTCTGTCTGTGCAGGCACTGCAAAATGTCCAGTGCCATTGGCTTTATCCAGGCTATGCAGATAATAGGGCAATATACCAAAGCTAAACAGCTTCTCGCTAAGCTGGTAGAGTGTTTTTTCATCGTCATTAACCCCCTTTAATAACACGCTCTGATTAAGCAAGGTAATGTTACGTTTTTTCAGTTCGACACAAACCTTGTTCAGTTCGGCACTTAATTCATTGCCGTGATTGGCGTGGATAACCATGACTAATTGCAGTTTCGAGGTGCTAAAAATATCCAGGAGTGTTGGGGTCATTCGTTCTGGTAGCACCACGGGGACTCTTGTGTGCAAGCGAATACGTTGTAAATGCGGGACAGTATGCAGTTTTGCCAACAGGGCAGCTAATTTATCATCATTAAATAATAAAGGATCGCCACCGCTTAAAATTAGCTCATTAATTTCAGTATGACAGTTTAAATAGTCAATGGCTTGTTGCAGCTTTTGCTTTGAAAGCTGTTGTTCACCATACGGAAAATTACGGCGGAAACAATAACGGCAATGGATGGCGCATGCACCTGTCACTATCATTAGGGCGCGGCCATGATATTTATGGATAAGTCCTGCACTAGCCACTGCTGCTAAATCGCCTACCGGGTCTTGACTGTAGCCCGGAAAATTAAGCATTTCCGCTTGGAGTGGTAACACCTGTCTAAGCAGGGGGTCGTTAGGATTGCCCACTTGCATAAGATTGGCAAAACCACGTGGCACTAACAGCGGAAAATTTTTTTCGTCTGAAAGTAATTCAAGTTGTGAGCTATTCAGCTTTAGATGACGACAAAGGTCATCAATATGGGTAAAAGCTTGTGCCAGTGTTTGTTGCCACGTCAAAGATTGACTGTCCAATTGCTCTCCAGTTTCCGAATAAAATATATATCTATTATAATCTCCAGACTATTATTTGTTTCACGAGGAAAAGATGGCTATCTACAGCACCAACGAATTTAAGGGCGGTTTAAAGATCATGTTGGATAACGACCCTTGCTCCATTATTGAGAATGAATTTGTTAAACCCGGCAAGGGACAAGCATTCAATCGGGTTAAAATCAGAAACCTTAAAACTAATCGCGTCATAGAGCGTACCTTTAAATCGGGCGATACGGTAGAAAGTGCCGATGTGATTGATGTAGAAATGCAATATTTGTATAGCGATGGTGAATTTTGGCACTTTATGGTGCCATCCACTTATGAGCAATATCAATCTGAAAAAAATGCCGTAACTGAAGCAATAAAATGGTTGAAAGAACAAGACGTTTGTACTGTAACGCTCTGGAATGATGCCCCCTTATCAGTCTCACCTCCCAATTTTGTTGAATTGGCTATTACTGAAACCGATCCAGGATTAAAAGGGGATACTTCAGGTGGTGGTGGAAAGCCTGCTACTTTGGAAACGGGGGCAGTGGTTCGGGTGCCTTTATTTGTGCAGATTGGCGAAGTCATTAAAGTTGATACACGTACCGGCGAATATGTGTCACGAGTTAAAGACTAGTGGAGCAGATTGTTTGGCAGCCTGCGTGTGATCAGCGGCATTTGCGTCTACGGGCGCAAATGCTGGCCGATATCAGGATGTTTTTTCATAAGCGAGATGTATTAGAAGTAGAAACGCCTTTATTGTGCGCAACCACTGGAACTGATCCACAATTGGATTTTTTTGTCACGCAGCTTAATGCTGCGCCAAATTACCCGCATTTATATTTGCAAACCTCTCCAGAGTTTGCCATGAAACGTTTACTTGCGGCTGGATGTGGCAGTATTTATCAAATCTGCAAGGCATTTAGGAATGGCGAAAGCGGCAGACTGCATAATCCGGAATTTACACTTTTGGAATGGTATCGGCTGGACTATGCATTGCCCGCATTAATGACGGAAGTTGCTGAATTGTTAAAAGTTTTGCTTGATAAAGCCTTGCCAACCTTACAAATTAAGCATGTTACCTATCAGCAGTTGTTTCACGATGCCACTGGTTTAGATGCACTGGAATTTAATTTGACTCGCTATCAGGCTTTTGCACAAACGCGAGGATATTCTGAAGCAGCAGATTTGTGTGGCAAACAGCCTGTGTTATGGCTAGACTTCCTGTTTAGTCACTGTGTACAGCCGGCTATGCCACAGAATACTCTGCTTTTGGTGGCGGATTATCCATCCCGATTATCGTCTCTGGCTCGTGTCAGTAGCAAAGATCAGCGTCTTAGTGAGCGCTTTGAAGTATTTATTAACGGTGTTGAATTGGGAAATGGCTATTTTGAATTAACGGATGCTACAGAGCAGTCTGCCCGGTTTGATCAGGAAATAGCCTATCGGCATCAGCAGGGATTGAAAACAGTGGAAAAGGATCAGCGACTATTATCGGCTCTAAAGGCCGGTTTACCCGATTGTAGTGGCGTTGCAATCGGTTTGGACCGCTTATTAATGTTTATAACCGAAAGTCGTCACATTGATGAAGTGTTGGCATTTCCGTTAAATATAGCCTGACTTTGGCGAGAGAAGTGCAATCAACGATCCTTAGATTGCACTATTGCTGGATTAATTGACTAATGCAGTTTTTTCAATGACAGCTAACTCTTGTTTAGCCCAAGTGATTAACTCCAGGTTACCGTCATGATGTTCTACAATTGCGGTGCAACTTTCTACAAAATCACCCGTATTAATATATAAAAAGCCACCAATATCTTTCATTTCGGCGTGATGGATATGACCACAAATGACACCATCCAAATTACCATTTTTTAAAGTGTTTACTATGCTGATTTCATAATCAGAAATAAATTGCACCACATTTTTGACTTTGTATTTTACATAGGCGGCCAAAGAAAAGTTTGAAGGCATGCCGATTATATTTCGGAAGAAGCGTAGAAACCTATTGATATCTATTAGCAAGTCATAGCCTACGCTACCAACTTTTGCCAGCCACTGATAATGCGTGGCTATGGTGTCATATTCGTCGCCATGTACAATCAGAAAGCGTTTACCCAATAAGGTGGTATGAATATCTGAGTTTTTAACGACAATATCGCCGAATACATAATTGTCATACTCCCTGACATTTTCATCATGATTGCCAGGTACATAAATAATTTGAGTGCCATGTCTGGCTTTGCGCAAGAATTTTTGAATAATGGTGTTATGGTCAGGTGGCCAATACATTTTTTTGGACAATGCCCAAAAATCGATGATATCACCAACCAGATAGAGTTTTTCACTCTCATTATGCTTTAAGAAATCGAGCAAAGTATCGGCCTGACACTGCGTAGAACCTATATGCAAGTCAGAAATCCAAATTGTTTTATAGTGGTTGGTCGTCATAAGCACGTTTACAAAAATAGTTCTGTAGATGAGTATATTCTCATCTGCATTTGTGACAACTGCATTACAGCTGCTGTTCTTATCCTGTTAGTGTGAAAAAAAATTGCTTTTTGAGCATCAATTGCCAGAAAATTAGGCCTGCTTAGGCTGCATGCTGGTTGCCTATAAGCGATAAAAAGTGGGTGTCAATCTGCTAAATGTATAAAATTCTCATTCGGATACTTGAGCCTTTGCGCACTATACAGTATAGTTATAAGCTATGAATATCAGGACTTCTATTGCATCCGCCCGCTTAATTCTTATGCCTTTCTCTGGCAGAATGCTACTTGTCTTATCTCTTAGATTCCTGCCCTGTCGGGCATTTAATCTATCTTAGTTAACCAAAACACCTTTTTTGTATCCCCGGCTTTTAAAAGCTGACTATTTCATGAACGGAGTTATCATGAAAGATAAATTGATTATATTTGATACCACTTTGCGTGATGGCGAGCAAAGTCCCGGTGCGTCAATGACGCGTGACGAAAAAGTACGTATAGCCAAGGCGCTGGAACGTTTAAAAGTTGACGTTATAGAAGCCGGTTTTCCTGCAGCCAGCCAAGGCGACTTTGAATCCGTTCAGGCAGTGGCTGATAACATTAAAGACAGCACTGTGTGCGGTTTGGCGCGAGCATTAGATAAAGATATAGATCGGGCTGGCGAGGCTTTAAAGGGCGCAAAGAGCGCGCGTATTCATACTTTTATTGCAACATCGCCTATTCATATGCAAATGAAATTGCAGATGTCGCCAGAGCAGGTTATAGAGTATGCAGTACGCGCGGTGAAACGTGCCCGCCAATATACCGACAATGTTGAGTTTTCTCCAGAAGATGCCGGCCGTTCGGAGGAAGATTTTTTGTGCAGAATTCTGGAAGCCGTTATTGATGCAGGTGCTACCACTTTAAATATACCTGATACGGTGGGCTATAGTATGCCTCAGCAATTTGGAGCCACTATCGCCAACTTGATGCAACGTATTCCCAATGCGCATAAAGCGATTTTCTCGGTGCATTGTCATAACGATTTGGGCTTGGCCGTGGCTAATTCACTGTCTGCGGTTATGAATGGTGCGCGGCAAGTAGAATGTACCATCAATGGTTTGGGCGAGAGAGCAGGTAATGCCTCTTTGGAAGAAGTGGTTATGGCCGTTCGTACGCGTCAGGATTTCTTCCCTTGTATTACTACTCTGGATACTCGCGAAATTGTTACCTGTTCCAAACTGGTTTCATCAATCACTGGTTTTCCTGTGCAGCCTAATAAAGCAATTGTGGGGGCCAATGCCTTTGCCCATGAATCGGGTATTCATCAGGATGGTGTTTTAAAAAGCCGTGAAACCTACGAAATTATGCGTGCCGAAGATGTTGGTTGGTCAACAAACCGCATGGTACTGGGTAAGCATTCAGGACGAAATGCTTTTAAAACCCGAATGATAGAATTGGGTGGCGAATTTAATAGCGAAACGGATCTGAACGATGCCTTTTTCCGTTTTAAGCAATTAGCAGACAAAAAGCACGATATATTTGATGAAGATTTACAAGCCTTGATTTCTGAAAAAGGCTTTGAAGCGGAAGACGAACACATTAAATTGTTAAGCCTGAAAGCATGTTCAGAGACCGGCGAAACGCCTCATTCAACCGTGACTATCCGTGTAGATGGCAAAGAGATGACTGGCAATGCTCAGGGTGGTGGTGTTGTGGATGCCAGCTTGAAAGCAATCGAAAGTTTGGTAAAAACGGATGCTACGCTGTCACTTTATTCAGTGAATAATATTACCACGGGTACCGATGCCCAAGGTGAAGTGACAGTAAGACTAGAAAAAGCCGGGCGAATTGTGAATGGTTCTGGTGCGGATACCGATATTGTTATAGCCTCTGCAAAAGCCTATATTAATGCGGTCAATAAGTTACAGAGCCCAGAGCAAAGAAGACATCCACAGAAAAGTGATGTTTAAATTGTAATGATTGATGGATAACGCAACTCGATTACACTATCTTGAGGCTATGGGCATTACTATCTGGGTACCCAGACAGAGGCCCATAGCCTCAGAAGCAGAGGCTATGCAATCGGAGGCATTGCAAAATCCAGTTAGTCAGGATGTTGATTATTTGCAATCCGTTGATCAGCTAGCTATTCAGGCCGAACATATTGATCTAGTTGGTAATCATTTTAATGCTAGGTCAGTACCGCATGATACGCTGTCGTTTAATAATGATTGGCAAACCTTACAACAGCAAGTGGCTGCCTGTCAGCAATGTTCGCTGTGCGAAACGCGCACACAAACGGTATTTGGGGTGGGTAATCGGCATGCCGATTGGATGCTGATTGGCGAAGCCCCCGGACAAAATGAAGATTTACAAGGTGAACCTTTTGTAGGGAAAGCAGGGCAGTTGTTAACCGAAATGTTAAGAGCTATCGGTTTGCGTCGGGAAGAAGTCTATATTGCCAATATGCTTAAATGTAGACCGCCCAATAATCGAGATCCATTACCTACAGAAGTGCAAGCTTGTCATGCATTCTTACAGCAACAAATTATTTTGTTGCAACCCAAACTTATTTTAGCCGTCGGCAGGATTGCTGCGCAAAACTTGCTGAATAGCAAACAAACGCTATCAAGCTTGCGTGGTATTCGTCATCAATTGCATAATATCCCGCTAATTGTCATACCTCATCCCGCTTATCTGTTAAGAAGCTTATTAGAAAAAGCTAAAGCCTGGGAAGATTTGCAGTTTGCACTGTCAGTCTATAAAGAACTCGAAAAATAATATGTGGAAATTACTCAATAAAGTAAAGAATTTTGTTGTATATGATGCAGATCGGGAGTTTTACGCCAAAGTGTTCCCTGATTCAGTTTCCATAAAAGACCTGTTGAGGTTGCGTAAAATGGATTACAGCGATTTACCTGCTGTTCTGGAGATAGAATCGCTTAATTACGAGTTTCCCTGGCCAGAAGGTATATTCAAAGACTGTTTACGCACGATGACCTACACCAATTGGGTTTGCGAAGCACCTGGCGATGTGATTGTTGGCTATTGCATCATTTCAGTGGCGGCCGGTGAATCGCACATTATGAATATCAGTGTTAGTCCAAATTTTAAACGCCAAGGAGCTGGTCAAAAAATGCTGGATTATCTGATTGAATACGCACGTCCTCGTGCTGAACAGCTGTTTCTTGAAGTTCG
This sequence comes from Methylomonas sp. AM2-LC, assembly GCF_039904985.1. Lineage (NCBI taxonomy): Bacteria > Pseudomonadati > Pseudomonadota > Gammaproteobacteria > Methylococcales > Methylococcaceae > Methylomonas > Methylomonas sp. AM2-LC. The sequence continues at coordinate 4,047,559 of NZ_CP157005.1, read as the reverse complement.
CCCCAGTAATCCTGGCGCAATTGATTTATACAAAAAAACCGGTTTTAGAGAAATAGGTGTGCGTAAAGACTATTATCCAGCTAAAGATGGCAAAGAAGATGCCATTATGTTTGTGTTGGATTTGGTGCCTATGTTGTAGTTGAAATTATGTAAGTATTTAAGAGTAAAAGTCCAAACTCAATCAGGCAATGGCTGGTAAATTTTGTCAATTGTAGTAATTGGCTTTATTTATTTATTTATATTCTTTGGGCGTTAAGCTAGTTTATTGTCTAATATCCGGCATCAAAACCAAGGTTATCAGCTGCATTTTAGCTTTTTGACAAGCTAGCTGAATAGTTCTAGTTTTTTAATTAATGACGAGCCTATAGTATGCTGCCGACGTAAGGAAGCGCATCTATCGAGTACATAGGCAAGTAATGCGAACGATGCACCTCCTTACGTCGGCAATATCCTGTCATCAGAAGTTGGCTCACCTTATCGAGTTAAAATTGAAAAAAAGTCACCTCATAAAGAGGAGACTTTTAATGTGGTCAATTTTAATGAACGCTTTTTGCTGTCAAACTTTACGACGAGTAAGGCTAAAGAACCCTAATATTGCCGGGCCGAAAAGCCATACTGCACTCGGCACGGGTACTGTAGTCACTGTGGCTGTGTATTGTAGGCTTAGGAAACCGTTACCGTTGAATGGGAGCTGCCAGCCGTTGCCAGGAACGTTGCTGAGGTAAGCGTTGCCTATGCCAAAGCCTGAAGTGTCTTGCGTTGTCTGGGTGCGTGATAGCTGAATGCCGGTCACGCTCGAGTCGCTGCTGGTTAGGTAAGCTATGTACTTAGTATTGGCATTTAGACTAAGTCCCAAGTTGTCGAACTCAACGGTGGTGAAGCCCCCTGTTGAATTAAAGGTTTCGACGGCCGTAGCGCTCGTGACTAGGGTCGGTCCGACCAAATTGGTTGTCTGATTCTTGGCGTTCGTGCCAGGGTTCCATTGGGCCACATTCAGCTGCAGGGACGCCGTCGTGTTACCAACCGCATAGAAGCTGAAAGATGACAGCGTAGCGGCCGATGTTAGGGAGAATACTTCGCCTACATCTGGCGAGTCGCTGCTCGGATTTGCCGCATTACCAAAGGAAGCAAACGGCAAACCGGTGTTCGCGCCACTTGGCTCATTGGTGTAGATAGCAGCGGATGCATTACCGGCGAAAGCAAGCAGAAAGCCTGCGAGTATTTTCAGTTGAAGCGTTGATTTGGTCATGGTTTTTTCCTTTCGTAAGAGTTAATATGTTTACAAATGTTTGAAATCGCTTGGTCGAACTTCTGGTAAAACATGAGGGATTTAGACTCCCTCCTCTTCTTGCGAATACCTTTACTTCCCTAAACAGTGTTGGTGAGGTCTCGTGCTATGGTCATGTACTGCACATAAGTACCTACCATTGTTGTTAACCTCGTCACTGTTGTTAGATAAATATCTAACGCAACTAACATACTCTTTGAATGTTACCGGGGTGTGAATGAAAATGTACTTAATAGTCAGAAAGACGTTGGACTATGGCTGGCAAAGTTCGGTCAGCCTTAGTATGTGGTGAGTTTACGAACCGCACCGATCTCGAATGATGCTGCGCACGTTGTTTACTTCATCCAGCGTGCTAGTTAGTGTTACTAAATTGAGTTTTTGTTTTTTCTTGTTCGAAGATATTGAGCCAAACGATATTGTTACCAATCATTAACTCAACATCTAATTCAGAACGTACAACGCAAACTATTTTTTGAACCAATGAGAACAAGACCATTCCTTCATTGGGGAGGATTTAAAGCCATTTCTATTTTCGTCCCAATAAACCCCAGAGGCTTCGCGGTACACATATTGGTATAAGGATCTTCCTTGTCCTTCTAGTCCAAGAAGTAACTCCCCTGTATTGAGAACTTCAACTCTAGTTATCGTTTCGCGATTCATTTGATTGCCCGTAATGTGGAAGCCCAACGTTCGAAACTATAAACCTAAGACTATCATCTGGTATTTTTAAAGCATACGTTAATCTGCTTAGAATGTTGGGCTTCGCGTTGCTCTGCCCAACGACATTTTGGGATTGTAAACGTATATTCTAGCTAACTTTACGTGCTTCCAAAATGGGTCTAAATTTGTTTTTCATTGAAGGATAAAATTGAAACTAAGGGTTTTAAACCTACTTACGCATTTTTACACCCTTACAGCCTTACCTTATAAAACCATAAAAGTGCATTAACACAGTGCTACTAATGATAAGGGTGGCGGTTACTATCGTCCATATAGTATTCTTATGATTTTGTTTTAGCTGCTGACGTAACAAGCTTAATTCCTGATTTTGCATTTGCATTTGTTGTTGCATTTGCGAGGTACTTTGTATGGCATGTAGTACCAGAGCCGGAAACTCGGGGAGTTGTTCGGTAATTTCGGGGAATTTTTTTAGTAGTTCTTTAATTTTTGCCGTTGGCCCCAAACGTTGTTTAAACCAGTTTTCCAGAAAAGGTTTGGCGGTTTGCCATAAATCCAGGTCTGGATATAATTGACGTCCTAAACCTTCGATGTTTAACAGGGTTTTTTGCAGCAGCACCAATTGAGGTTGTACAACCATATCAAAACGGCGCGCAGTTTGAAATAAGCGTAATAGTAATAAACCAAAAGAAATATCTTTCAAAGGTTTTTCGAAAATAGGTTCACAGACACTACGGATGGCTGCTTCAAATTCCTCAACCCGTGTGGTTTTAGGTACCCAGCCTGATTCAATGTGCATCTGCGCTACACGACGATAGTCGTGATTAAAAAAAGCCAGAAAATTTTCTGCCAGATAACGTTGGTCGGTATCAGAAAGGCTGCCTACAATACCAAAATCCACTGCTAAATATTTATCCGGTAATTCTACAAAAATATTACCCGGATGCATGTCGGCATGGAAAAAGTTATCCCGAAATACTTGCGTGAAAAAAATTTCTACACCGCGTTCAGCCAGTTTTTTAAAATCGGCATTACCAGCCTGTAATGCTTGCATATCACCCACGGGAATACCGTAAATGCGTTCCATAACCAAAACTTTACGCCGGGTCAGAGGCCAGTAAATTTCGGGTATATACAGCATGTCCGAATTTTTGAAGTTACTGCGTATTGCGCTGGCATTAGCCGCTTCCCGCACTAAATCCAACTCATCCAGCAGCGTTTTTTCAAACTCAGCCACCACTTCAATAGCACGTAAACGTCTGGCGTCCAGCCAGAATCGCTCAGCCAACCGCGCTAACTCATACATGAGTCCTACATCCGATTGAATTTTATCTTCAATGTTAGGGCGTAGTACCTTGACAATCACTTTTTCGCCGCTATGCAGAGTAGCTGTATGTACTTGGGCAATGGAAGCTGAAGCTAAGGGTTTGGAATCAAAATCGGCAAAGGCTTGACTGATTGTCATGCCTAATTGCTGCTCTATAATTTGTAATGCGGTGTCTACAGAAAACGGTGGCACTCTATCTTGCAATTTTACTAATTCTTCTGCAATGTCTTCGGGTAGCAAATCTTTACGCGTGGAAAGGGTTTGACCAAATTTCACATAAATGGGACCTAGGTCTTCCAGAGTGCGACGAATTCTAACACCGCGTGATTCGCGGGTTTTTCTGAACCAGAAATTAGGTGAAAAAAATGCGATATAACGAATGGGGCGAAATAGGTGCGTTTTCAGCACAATTTCATCCAGGCCGTGATACATCATCACCCAGTTGATATGGATGAGGCGCATAAGATATTTGGGGCGAATCACGGCGGGCGTCCTTAAGTGTTTATAATCGGGTTAATTTTGTGACAGCTATGTCTAGCCTATCAATCCGGGCTTTAAGCCGGTCAAAATCATTACGACAGGTATCTATTTGTTGAAAAAATTGCTCTGCTTCAAGTTTGGCGGGCAGATTACGGGTTTCTTCTTGCAGAAATTCTTCAACATTGAGGCGTAGGGTGGTTAAACTATTTTGGCTCCAACCAATGCCATTACGTATAAAGCGGCTCATTTGCTCTGCAAAACGCTCACCGGTAACCTGTGCCAGTTTGCTTTGCAGATTAATATCCAACTTAGCAAACAGGTTTTGTAATTTTCGTGCTATCTCAGGGTTTCCCTCAATGCGTACTTCGCCTTTGAATAAAGAATGCATTGGCGTTGCGCTTAACCCCATTAATCCTAAAGCAGATAAGGAACCGCTTAGTGTGGCGTCGACGCTGCCGAAATAATTATCCAGAATTTGTATGCCGGTACTGTTAGGGCATAAGTAAAGCGTTTCATCTGGTCGGGTAATATGAATAGCAATCACTTTACCTGTCAGTGGTTTCAATAATTCTTCCACTTGAGTATCCAGATTAAGATAGTTATTCAGTCCCGATTCAAAAGCTCCAATTAATAAGGGTTTAATTTGAAAAGTAGCCGACATGAAGTGCGCCTATAGTTTTAAATGCGGATTAAAAACTCTGCTGTACGTTTTTGAAAAAGGGCGCGGCCCGATGTCATTGGTAAGCGTTGAGATACTGCGCAGATTTAAAGTTTATAGCCTCTATGAACCGCTACGATACCTTGTGTCATATTAAAATATTCGCAACGTTCCAATCCGGCCTGTTCCATCATCAGTTTTAGTTCATCCTGCTTAGGATGCATGCGAATTGATTCCGCCAAATAGCGATAGCTATCTTCATCTTTAGCAACGATGGCACCAATTTTTGGTAACAAATTGAACGAGTAAAAGTCGTATACTTTTTCCGTGATAGGGTCAATTGGGTGTGAAAATTCAAGAACAATGACTCGACCACCCGGTTTTAATACCCGATACATGGAACGTAATGCGGCATCTTTATCGGTGACATTGCGTAAGCCAAAGCCAATACATACACAGTCAAAACTATTGTCGGCAAAAGGTAGGCATTCCGCATTAACTTGTGCGTAACGGATGTTGCCAGTTAAGCCCCGATTGATTAAGCGATCTCTGCCAGTACGTAGCATTTCTGAATTAATATCTGCCAAAACCACTTGGCCTTGTGAACCTACCCGTTTTTCGAACAAGGTGGTTAAATCACCTGTACCGCCGGCTAGATCAAGTACCTTTTCGCCGCTACGCGTGTTAGAAAGTTGTACGGCCACTCGTTTCCATATACGATGGATACCTAACGACATCAAGTCGTTCATTACATCGTATTGACTCGCCACCGAATCAAAAACGTTACGCACCAGCGCAACTTTTTCCTGTTTGGGTACTTGTTTGAAACCAAAATGCGTTGTGTCTTCGTTTGTCATCATAAACAATATTAATTATGGAGAGGCGATATATGAGTAATACCAGCGGCTTTAAGTTCGTTTAGGTAGGTAGACCACAGTAGTGGGTATTCTGCGCCTAGTTTATACAGCAAATCCCAAGAATAAATGCCGCTGTTGTGACCATCGCTAAAAGTCAGAGCAATGGCGTAGTTGCCAACGGGTCTAATATCGGTAATGCTGACATTCTCCTTGCCGATTTGCAAGGTTTCCTGGCCTGCACCATGACCTACTGCTTCTGCGGATTGTGTGTAAACCCGTAAATATTCACTCGGTAATTCAAAAATACTACCGTCATCAAAATGCACTTCTAAAAGATTGGATATCTTGTGAAGTTTGATTTCTGTAGGTGTGCAGTGGCAAGGATTAATTTGAATGCGCATGATTTAGAGTATATAGCGACTGAGGTCTTCATCATGTGCCAATTCTTTCAAATGGGCATCCACATAGTTTGCATCAATACTAACGAATTTTTCAATTAAATCGCTGGCGGTGAAAGAAATATCTTCCAGCAGCTTTTCCAACAAAGTATGCAAACGCCTAGCACCAATGTTTTCTGTTTTTTCGTTAACTTCCCAGCCTAACTCAGCAATACGTTTAATACCGTCAGCGGTAAATTGTAACTCTACACCTTCGGTAGCCAATAGCGCCTGATATTGTTCGGTCAGTGAAGCATTCGGTTCGGTAAGAATACGTACAAAGTCATCTGCACTAAGTGCATTAAGTTCAACGCGAATCGGGAAACGCCCTTGAAGCTCAGGAATTAAATCCGAAGGCTTGGTTAAATGGAAGGCTCCTGAAGCAATAAACAAAATATGATCGGTTTTGATCATGCCATATTTAGTACTGACTGTGCTGCCTTCTACTAAAGGCAGTAGATCGCGTTGCACACCTTCACGGGACACTTCTCCACCGCCCATTTCTGAACGTTTGCAGATTTTGTCAATTTCATCCAAAAACACAATGCCGTGTTGTTCAACTGCTTGAACTGCGGTTTGTTTGATTTCGTCCTCGTTTATCATTTTGCTGGCTTCTTCTTCCTGAAGTACTTTTAATGCATCCTTGATTTTTACCTTACGAGATTTGCTGCGTCCGGTATTAAGATTTTGAAACAGGCCTTGTAATTGACTGGTCATTTCTTCCATGCCGGGCGGTGCCATGATTTCAACACCGACCGTTGGATTGCTAACATCAATTTGAATTTCTTTGTCGTCAAAATCACCTTCACGGAGTTTTTTACGCATTTTTTGACGAGTAGTTGCTTCTGTGTCGGATATCATTCCGCCTTCGGCACGCGGTAGCAAGATGTCTAGCACTTTTTCTTCAGCTGCATCAGCAGCGCGATTTTGGACTTTTTCCATGGCCAAAATTCGGGTCATTTTGACAGCGGTATCCACTAAATCACGAATAATAGAGTCTACGTCACGACCCACATAGCCAACTTCAGTAAATTTAGTGGCTTCAATTTTTATGAATGGCGCGTTGGCCAGTCTAGCTAGGCGGCGGGCTATTTCGGTTTTACCAACCCCGGTTGGGCCTATCATTAATATATTTTTCGGGGTTATTTCATCGCGTAGTTCAGGGCCGACCTGGCTACGACGCCAGCGGTTACGTAATGCAATTGCAACGGATCGTTTAGCGGAAGCTTGACCAATGATGTGTTTGTCTAGTTCGCTGACAATTTCTCGAGGTGTCATTTGACTCATGAATTTACTCTGGTAGCTCTGTATCCAATTCTTCAATACGGAGATTGTGGTTGGTGTAAATGCAAATATCGGCAGCAATAGTCAATGATTTTTCGACAATCTCGCGTGCGCTTAATTCAGTGTTTTCAAGCAGTGCACGTGCGGCACTTTGCGCAAAAGCCCCACCAGAACCAATAGCCATAAAATCATATTCTGGTTCAATAACATCGCCTGTTCCAGAAATGATTAACGAGGTTTTGGCATCAGCAATAATTAATAATGCTTCCAGTTTACGTAAGGCACGATCGGTTCGCCAATCTTTTGCCATTTCAACGGCTGCACGGGTTAGGTTACCTCGATGTTTCTCTAGTTTACCTTCAAAATGCTCAAACAGTGTGAAAGCATCGGCGGTAGCACCCGCAAAGCCAGCAATGACTTTGTCATGGTACAAACGGCGTACTTTACGGGCATTGCCTTTCATGACTGTATTGCCTAATGTTACTTGTCCATCACCGCCAATGACAACCTTGTTGTCGCGACGAACAGAAAGTATGGTAGTACCTCTAAGTTCAATACTCATTTGCTATTAATGTTAAAGGAAATTGACAGATTTTACATTTCTAAGCGGTGATGAGCCAGTAATTTAATAAACTAAAGCTTTAAATTTAGACAAAGACACTTAATTTAACAGTCTACAAGGTGTATAAGGCAGCCGTCGATTTAGCATTTTCCGATAAAAGCCGGGCGTTATTTGGCATTTTTGTGAAGACTGGTAAATTAGTGCTTTTTAATAAAACCGAAGTGGGTGTTTGAATAGCATGATATTAAATAATCGGATTTACGCAAATACTCTGCTTACGCTTCGTCAGAAAACTTAAAAGTTGCTATTTAGGCATTGAATTGTCGTGAAAAACTCATTAAAGTTTAGCCTGCTAGTTCTACAAATAAAATAATAATCAAGAGGTCGACTATGAAATTAGCATTGGTATGGAAAAGCGTTGTTTTTATCAGCGCTATCATTTTTACCCAATCTGTTTTTGCAATAACGCCAGATGAGGATGATCAAAAAGAATGTAAAAAACCTAAATTCAGAGATTTTGTGCCAGCGGATAAAGCAGAGGTTTTGCCTGAATCAGCTATTTCATTTCATGTAAGTCGGGGAGCCGATCTTAATCATGTTACCTTGGAAGCTAAAGGCGAGAAGCTGCCAATTACAGTGGTTAACAGAGTAACGTATTTACAGGTTACCGGTAAATTACCTACGGCTTTGCGTGAAGGCTATGCGCGTATTCATGTTACTGCTAAAGCAGCCGATGGCGATTGTGTGGGGAGTGATGGTTGGTTAATCAAAATCAAAGATACCACCCAGTCTGAAAAGCATCAGGAGGCAAAATAGATTTTGTAAGTTTTTGGCATTGTCCTGCATAAAAACAAATTTTTTATGGAAGTGCTAAACAATGTGGCTTGCTAAATTGTTCGTGCGTGGTGTGTGTTGATCACAGTCACGCACGCTAAAGCGATTCTAAATGACAAAACCTACTGGGGTATATTGGAGCAATTTACTTTGCAACAATCCCTGTGTCGAAGTTTATAGGGTTAGGAATATATTTAAACGGTACTGGGTTAGCGGATAGTATTCAGATTTGGTAATAAACTTAGTATTTGCTAGCTAAGCCTACGTATGGATTAGTTTGCATTTCTGCGGCAAACGTTGACATGGGTCCGTGTCCTGGAATAAAAGCCACATCTCCGCCTAAAGGCCATAACTTTTGTTGTATAGAGTCAATTAAAGCCTGATGATTACTTCTGGGAAAGTCGGTGCGACCGATAGACCCTTTGAATAACACATCGCCCACGATTGCAAGTCTTAATTCAGGGCTGAAAAATACAATATGACCCGGTGTATGACCTGGACAATGTATAACTTTTAATGCTTGTTCGCCCACTCTAACGATATCGCCATCAGTTAACCAGCGGGTTGGGGTAAAGGCTTCGGCTATTGGAAAACCAACAGTTCGACATTGATCAGGTAAAGCCTGAATCCAAAAGTCATCTGCACGGTGTGGGCCAAAAATGGGTAAAGACATTTGTTCTGCAAGTTTTGCTACGCCACCGATGTGATCCATATGTCCATGGGTAACCAAAATGCTTTCCAGCTTAGCATCGGCTTGGTCAACAGCATTCAATAGTAAATCCAGATCGCCACCAGGATCAACCAGAGCGGCTTTACGCGTTTTCTGACAGACAAGCAATGTGCTGTTTTGTTGGTAAGGCGTAACTGGGATAATGAAATATTGCATGATAAAAGTTTAAAATGATGGAGTGCTATTAATAAATTGTTACTATTCGGTAGGGCATATCCCGATTACCCATTGGTTTCAGGGAACTTCTAAAAACCTGGCTGTTGCGCTTCGACGGGCTCAGTGTGAACGGTAACCTATTGATATATAAATGTCACCGTTCGTTCTGAGCCCTTCGATGCAACGCAGGAGAGCCTTGGCGAAGGGTGGTTTTTCGAAGTTCCCTTCCTATGTAAGATATGGGGGCAGCCATTCAAGTTTGCTGCAAGTCCTTACCGAAAAGCCCAGCAGCAAAATCCAGGTTGGTCATTACTTTAAATTTACCTGCAACTGCTGTCTTATGGCTGGGCATTGATGTTGACGCTTTTACCTAAATAAACGCAATACTAAATATTTAATAGCAAATGTGCGGGTGCTTCAAGGCATTCTTTTATGATGCCTAAAAATTGTACGGCCTCTTTACCATCTACAAGTCTGTGATCATAGGATAGCGCCAGATACATAATAGGACGAATGACAATTTCCTTGTTTTCAACGACTGGCCTGTCTTTGATGGCATGCATGCCCAAAATGGCACATTGCGGGGGGTTAATAATCGGGGTGGAGAGCATAGAGCCAAAGATGCCGCCATTGGTGATGGTAAACGTACCGCCACTGAGATCTTCAACGCTAATAGAGCCGTTTCTGGCTTTGTTGCCAAAATTGTGGATACCTTTTTCAATGCCAGCAAAATCCAGTTGATCAGCATCACGAAGAATAGGTACGATCAATCCTCGTGGCGTAGTGACAGCAATTCCAATGTCATAATAACCATGATAAATAATGTCATTCCCATCAATAGAAGCGTTGATGGCAGGGAAGCGCTTCAATGCTTCAATTGCTGCTTTAACAAAAAAGGACATGAAGCCTAGTTTAATCGAATGTTTTTCTTCGAAACGGTCTTTGTACTGGTTACGTAAATCCATAACCGCTTTTAGATTGACCTCGTTAAACGTGGTTAGCATGGCCGCATTTTGTTGAGCTTGTAGCAATCGCTCTGCAATTTTAGCGCGTAAGCGCGTCATGGGGACTCGTTGTTCTGGACGTAGAATGGCGTTGGCATTTGCTGAAAGCGGAGTATGCGGAGAAACACTAGCTGCGACATTTTCTGGAATGGCTGCAGGTTGTTCCTGTAAAAATTGTTCGATATCGGTTTTCAGTATACGTCCGTGTTTGCCTGAGCCGCTAATGGTTGCAGGATCTATTTCCGTTTCAGCTACCAATCGGCGTACCGATGGGCTAAGTATGGGTTCTTCTTTGGAAATAGGCGCAGTTTGGGGTGTTTTGCTGGGTGCCGTTGTTAAAGTCTGATTTTCATGTGAGGCGGATTGTATGTCCAGCGTAGCCAATACTTGACCACCTAATACAGTTTCCCCATTTTGTTTATAAATTTCTTTTAAAGTTCCTGAGTGTTGAGCAGGTACTTCCAATATCACTTTATCTGTTTCAAGGTCTGCGAGGTTATCGCCCTCATTAATCCAGTCACCTGGATGTTTATGCCAAACGATTAATGTCGCATCGGCGACAGATTCAGGGAGGCTGGGAACCAAAATTTCAAAACTCATATTTACTTCCTTCGTTGCTGCCGTATAGAGCAGTATTAACAACTGCCTTTTGTTCACTGAGATGGGTTTTATAATTGCCAACTGCGGGTGCTGCAGAAGGCACTCGGCCCGCGTAACTGATTAAAATATCTTTATCCAAGTTATTGGCAAAATGATGTTTGGATTGATACCAAGCCCCTTGGTTTTTGGGTTCTTCCTGACACCAGACTATGTGTTCAACATTTGGATATTTTTCCATTTCAGTTTTATATTGTTGAGCTGGGAATGGGTACAATTGTTCAATACGTAAAATAGCGATATGTGTTAGCTGGTCTTGTCGGCGAGCTTCCAGTAAATCGTAATAAACTTTACCAGCACATAATACTAAGCGAGTGACATGAAAGGGATCAATATCATCCTGCTCGCCAATAACGGTTAAAAATTCGCTTTGGGTAAGGTCATCAAGGCTGGAAACTGCTAGTTTATTACGTAATAAGCTTTTGGGACTCATCACAATCAAAGGCTTCCGATATTCACGTAGTAACTGTCGCCTTAATAAATGAAAGATTTGCGCGGGTGTTGTCGGCGTGCAAACTTGCATGTTTTGATCAGCACATAGTTGTAAATAACGTTCGATACGCGCGGAGGAATGTTCTGGGCCTTGGCCTTCAAAGCCATGCGGTAGTAGCATTACCAATCCGCTGAGCTTGCCCCATTTGCTTTCCCCGGAACTGATGAATTGATCAATGACCACTTGCGCACCATTGGCAAAATCACCAAATTGCGCTTCCCAAATCACCAGTTTGTCTGGAATGGTAGAGCTATAACCGTATTCAAAACCCAGAACACCTGCTTCAGACAATAAAGAATTGAAGATTTGTGGACGACCCTGTTTTTCGCTAATAAATTTTAGCGGAATATAGTTGTCGCCGTTCACTTGATTAAGTAATATGGCGTGCCGATGCGAAAATGTACCTCGACCAATATCTTGCCCAGTTAAGCGTATATCGTAACCTTCCTGCAGCAAGGTGGCATAAGCCATGTTTTCTGCAAAGCCCCAGTCTATTGGTAATTCGCCTTTAGCCATTTTGTCTCGGTCATTCATCACTTTTGCAACTCGGGGATGCAATTCGAATCCGGGTGGTAAATCTTGAAGGCGTTGATTACAAAATTGGACGTTTTCCAAGCTTACAGCAGTATAAGTTGGGGAGTCCCACTGTTTATTCAGGTATTTGTCCCAGCGGGCAGAATAAGAGTAAGTTTTGTTGACTATGATGGGGCGGGATACCACTTGACCATCGTTCAGTAATTTTAAATATTCCTGTTCAATCGTTGCAACCATGCTTTCAGGCAAGACATTTGCGGCGACCAGTTTTTGTGCGTAAATTTGCCGGGTGGTTGGCAGGTCATGAATGGTTTTGTACATCATAGGCTGGGTTGCTGCCGGCTCATCAGCTTCGTTATGTCCAAGTCGGCGATAACAAATCAAATCAATAACTACGTCTTTATGAAATTCCATACGGTAATCTAGTGCAATTTGTGTGACAAAAGCCACTGCTTCCGGATCATCGCCGTTGACATGAAAAACTGGGGCCTGAACCATATTGGCCACATCCGTACAATAAAGTGTGGAGCGAGCGTCAAAAGGGTTACTGGTGGTAAAGCCAATCTGGTTATTGATGACAATATGCACGGTACCGCCAGTATTGAAAGCGCGGGTTTCCGACATGTTTAAGGTTTCCATCACTATACCCTGTCCAGCAAAAGCGGCATCACCATGAATTAGCACAGGAATAATAGTCTCAATGCCATCAAGACCTTGTCGATCCTGACGCGCTTTGACTGAGCCTTCCACCACTGGGTTAATAATTTCCAAATGAGAGGGATTAAAGGCTAAAGTTAAATGAATGGGGCCGCCAGGGGTGGCGATGTTTGAGGAAAAGCCCATATGGTACTTTACATCGCCAGTGATGGCTCCCGGCATGGAGGTATGGGTGCCTTCAAATTCACCAAATAATGCGGATGGGCTTTTTCCAAGGATGTTAACAAGTACGTTAAGGCGACCGCGATGAGCCATTCCAAGCACAATTTCTTTAACTTTATTTTCACCCGCTCGTTGAATCAATTCATCTAAAATCAAAATTAGAGATTCGCTGCCTTCCAATGAAAAACGTTTTTGGCCTACAAATTTCCGATGTAGAAATCTTTCCAGTCCTTCTGCAGCGGTCAAAAGTTTTAACAACCATAAGCGTTTTTCTGGGTGACTGGCAAAATGAGTTTTAGCACCTTCCAGTTTGTCTTTGATCCAGAATTTTGATTCCGCATCGACAATATGCATATATTCGCAGCCAATACTGCCACAATAAGTGTCTTTCAGGGTGTCAATGATGGCTGTTAAAGGTAAGCGATCAAATCCGCAGAGACCTCCAGTATCAAATAAGGTGCTCATGTCGGTTTCAGATAAGCCGTAATATTCCGGTTCCAGATCTGCAGGCATGCTGATGGTGCGCCCTAAAGGATTATTAAGCGCAATTTGATGACCTTTAACCCTATATTGATTAATCAGGCGTGCAACGGCAGATTGTTTTTTTACACTCTGTTCGGTAAACCCTTGCATTTTTGCCAGTCGCCCTGGTTCAGCAATGGCGAGTTTCTCAAAACGTTCGACAATAACACTATGCGGGGTATCTTCGGTAGAGCCGCAGTGTATGAGGTCAAAACGCTGCCGCCAACTTTCTGGGACCGATTCAGGTTTATATAAGTATTGTTCGTAAAGTAATTCAATATAGTTGGCATTGCTGCCATATAAAGCAGAGGATTCTTTAAACAGTTCTAGCAGGGTCGTCATGCGAACATCCTGATTTTCAGTAACTCAATACCATAATAGTAGTGCTAAAATGCTATATTAACAAATAAAAAAATGCATTAACAATCAGGTGGTGTAAAGTGCGTTGCATCCATTTTAGTCTATAGCAAATGAGAAAACATCATGGCAGAAAGCAGAGTTGTTATTAAAATTAATTACGATAAAGATCAGCAATCCGCCTCAGCGCCAAAAATAGTTACAGTCTGGCATTACGGCAGAATTTCGGTGGCTTTAGCTATTTTGGTAGTGCCTGTTGTTATTATGCTCCTATTCTGGCCTGAACGTACTGTGGTTAAGCAGGGTATAAACCCCGCACAGACTGCACAAATTGATTCCTTGCCGCGCGATGAAACTAAAGGTGTTGGGGTAAATCCTGGAAATGGAAGTATAGATACTAAAATAGAGGGGCTTCAGCAGAAAGGCTTACAACAAAACAATAAAAAAATCGAGCCTAATAATCGAAAATTGCGTAGCATTTCGGCAATTATTTTAGATAAAAAAGTTATAAGGGCTTCTTTAAATACTAGTATTAAAGATAATGAACCTTATCAGCAAGTAAAAGAGTCTATTATTCTTGCTAAGCAAGACTCAATTCAACTTTTTTAGTAACTATTCAGCGTAATTTATCACGCTCAGCGAATTTTGGTCGTCACCGTATAAAATCCGGCAATTTGCCATTAAAGAGCAGTGTCAACGCTTCGCTGGCTGATATGTTGTTTTTCCGGCATGTTGATAAATAACTTCGAACACGGCAAAAAATATCAGCACCTTCCTGACTACGAAAACAGCCTGAAATCTTTTGGTGAACCTTGGTCATTCTGATGTCGTTCTCTCCTTGGTTATTGGTAAAGGGTACCTTGGCATCAGTCATAAACCTTAAGGTTTGCTGCTCAAAGTTGATTAACCGCTCCAATAAGTTTCGCGATTTACTGCGTTTAAGTCGTCCCCGTTGTCCTTCCTTTCTCTCTGGGAGCGGGGGAGGACATTCCTGCTCAGCCTCTTTAAGAATTGCCCGATATTGATCGGTATAGCCTGCCGCTATAGAATCGGATAAAACACCGCCCTGGGCCTTAACAGCCTCATTGATAGAAACAAGCAACTCTCGCATATCCTTAGCCCATGCTTGGTTCTCTTGTTCTTCGGCATAGGTCAGCTCGCGCAAATGGTGAGCGTTACATAAGGCATGCAGGCAGTTCAACTGGAAATAGGGCTTCCAGTGATCGTGGCAGAGAATACCTGTAAAACGGGTTAAAACATTCATAGCGGTTATTGCTTCCATGCCGCGTTTGGCGTGGGCGTAAAAGAGCGTCCATTGCTGGTTCGAAATACAGTGCAGCCAATGATTTTTCCCATTGATGTTGATCCCGGTCTCATCGGAATGCAATAGGGACGAGGCGAGTATTTTCGTGATGAGTTTCAATTCAAATTGTTCGAGCAAATGATAAGCTTGCTGGTTAAATTCAAAGATTGAGCCGACACTGATCGGTAGTTGGAATTGATCCTGAAATTGCTCTTGAACACGTTGGTAGGGAATGAGTTGATATTGAGACAAATACACGGCCTGTGCTTTGACGCCATTCCCGTATTGCACCGCTTTAGTGACTTCAACCGGAAAAGAGGCTGTAAAACGTTTGCCAAATTGATCTTCCAGAACTTGAGCGCGGTATTCGGTCACAAGGCGCTGAATCTCAATATCAAATACTTGGCGGATCTCAAAACCAACTTCCTGATAGTTCCCTGGTGGTAAAGTCGCCCGATCTAATTCCAGAATTTCAATTTCATCGGGATCGTCCACTTTTTTTAAAGTTGTACCTATCCGACCGAACTGCCCACCGCGCTTTCTATTTTTGCCTTTGTTCTCGTCATCGCCACTGACTTTGTCTTGATCTTTAAAACGATCCGTAGAAGGCGGTTTGCTGCTATTTCGGCTAGTCAGGCTTAAACGATTAGCCATTATTTGAATCAGCATGATCATGACTTCTAAGGTCGCACGCAAAGCTGATGACATATGCTCTTCATCAGCGATCAGTTGCTGAACTTTTTTGATGGTGTCTTCAATGTTGATATTATCGACAGTCAAACTAATATACCGCTAAACCGTTACTGTTAGCGGTATTATAAGGCCAGTTTTAAAAGTCGATTTTTGCCTTCGAGGTTGCGATGTAGGCCACGAACGACCAAGAGTCACTACCCTTCTATTTAATGTTGCAATTGAGGAATTGTAGTTGCCGAATGCGTAGCTAAATACGTCATTCCACTACAAGCTGGCAGTTCACTGAATTTTTTATTTTTCGACCAAAAACCTTGTCAAGCTTTTTTTTAATTATTTACGCTGAATAGTTACCTTTTTTATTTCAATCAATTAAAAAATATAAAGGATAAGACTTTATTTCATAGTTGGTGGAAAGATGGAAAACTGGTTTTAAAAAAAGCACTGTTAATTAAATCCGGATCGACTAAAATTTTTTCAGAAAAAACTATGACATCAAAAGATAATGGTGAATGGAAAATTCAGTTGTTGGATGGAAAAGGGAAGGTATACAGTGAAGTTAATTTTGTAATAGAAACTGAATAACTATTTTCTTTATTTGAATATAGTGTTAACATTTAGTTGTTTGTTAAATTAAGAGGAACATATGACTGATCTTACACAACTTTCTGAAATGGAATTGCAAGAAGTTATCGATAAAGCCGAAAAAGCCTTAAAAGATAGGCTAGTAAGTAAAAGAAAAGAAGTAATTGCCCAAATAAAGGAATTAGCAGCGTCTGCAGGTTTGGTCGTTGAAATTCACGATGCTGATAAATTTATAGATAGAAAAAATAGCAAAGTTGCTCCAAGGTTTCGTAATCCGGCAGATCCATTGCAAACTTGGTCTGGACGCGGGTTGGCTCCTAAGTGGATGCAGGCTCTAATTTCCTCTGGCCGCAGCAAAAGCGAATTCGAAATCAAATAACAGTTTAAGTGTGTGATTCGATCCAGATTTTCAAATGATGAGCTAACCAATTGCTATCATCTAGACTTAAATCATGCCCTGCCCATGGGTGAGTGTGCAAGTCGATATGCCATTTTTTCTGAATAGCTATCGAACATGCTGGGTCGACTAGGCGGTCGCCCCAGCTATTTAATAACAATACGGCTTGTTTCGGTTTTTCATTAGTGGGCTTATAGCGCGCTGCTGCAATGATTTGGCGTAAGCTATTGCTTAAATTAACGGGTCTTCTGGTCTGAATTTCATGCCAGTGTGCTATGTTTACAGCATCGTTCTGGCGGTTATTAGTTACCAGCTTTAAGATAGCTTGCTCACGTTGATAAATGTTTGTTGTCAGTATAATACTGGCCAGCTTTGCATAACTTTTCCAGCGTAGTCGTTGATAAAATGGGCTTAAACTGGCAAAACTGGTGTTTATTAATACAGCAGCATTGATATCGTCTGGATATTTTTGCATCCATTCCCAGGCAACCATGCCTCCCATCGATAATGCCACTAGGGTAAGTGGTTTTTCCAGTAATCCCTGTTTGTACGCCTGTTGACGGATTTGATTTGTAATTTCCGAAATATTGCTTGGACTGCTTTGTTGGTAATATTGACCGGTACCCGGTAAATCGAGAGTTTTAATTTGAGCGAGTGGGAAAACAGTTTGTAATAGGCTTGTAAACGCACCCCAGTGTTCTGTTTCGCGCGCTAATCCACGTAATAGCAACCAGTTATCACCTATATTATTGATCATACCAGAGAGCCTTCGCGGCAGAGTTGAAGCTGTTTTTTCGTTCAGCTGATAAATATGCCCATTGCTCTGGATAGAGGATGCTTCTAAATAAAAAGTCGAAGAGCGTTAAATGTCTACGTAATATACGTTGTTGACGATGAGGCGTTAGTGGATGAAATAATCCATAGCGTTGGAATAGGTGCAGAGGGCTTTTGCGCAGCCAAAGCCATGAGCCCATTTCTAATGTCAGTGGTAGAAATAATGCGTTATTCCCATTTTTCTGTATAAAATCGTCGTATAGATAATCCCACAAATCGCCATTAATCACATATTCTTCGCTCATAGGTTCTATTTTGTAAAAATGATGCGGATAACAGCGATCAAATAGTTTTTTCCAGCCAAACGCCTCAGGGAGGTTAGGCATGGGTGTTTTGCTGGAGGCATAAGGAAACCATAAACGGTCAAGAATGCCAAAACCAGAGTGTAAATCAATGGCTACCGATAATGGCGCATTGAATAAATGTTTATTGATCACCGTGCATAAAGCCTGAGCTTCAGTTTCCATCCGAGTTTCATCGCCCCGATACCAGGGCAGTCTGGGGCTTAAACGATGACCACTATACAGTTTTGTGGTTCCAGTGCCCTCTATTGGGGCATTGCGCATAAGATCAACACCGTTACCATTGCAGCGTGTGCCCTGATAAACCCCAACAGGGTTGACTATAGGCACAAAAACCAAGCGGGCTTTTTTTAAACGCGAAGTAAACTCTTCGTCCCAATCCAATAAATGCACGATGGTTTGTAGATAGGCAAGAATGACTTCTGAGCCAATTTTTTCCAGGCCGTGTACACCCCCGAAATAAGCCAACACCGGCGCATCTGCCTGCAAAGAGCCGAGTGTAATGCAATAAATCGGGAATTCTAGTTGTTTATGTCTAGCATATTCGACAATTTCAACTTGTGCTCGATCTCCCAACTGCTCAATGATATTTTCCAGTTGAGCAAGTTCCAGAAAAGGTTTATGCATCATAGGGCTGTATCAATATAACGTTGCCTTTTTCGAGGACTTATTTTTTCGATTTCAACCATAATTAGGCTATCGATACAATTGTTAAATTCAGGATCGATATTAAAGTCCAGAAAATGACAGCCTTTATCTACACATAACTCTACATATTGCTTATAAAGTGTTGGTACTTTTACCCCTAGTCTTTTTAATTCACTGTTCAAGGTTTTAAAACTAGTAGAATAATCAGTATTAAATTCATTGGCTGCAAACTGACGGCTTTGTGAAGAAATTATAAACGGATTTCTAGCTTTAGCTTGTAACAGATCAGAACCAAACTGCTGTTGGTAAAAACTGATGATAAGTTCTTTGGCCGGTTGCGGATAAGCATTACTGATACTAACTGGGCCAAACAAATATTTAACATCAGGTTGCTCGCGTATATAGGCGCCAATTCCATACCACAGATATTCCAAACTATGTTGTCCCCAGTAGCGCGGTTGAACAAAACTGCGCCCCAACTCTAAACTAAAGGGTAAATAGCTGGCAAATTCACCCTGTAAGTCGAACAGTGTGTGGCTATAAAAGCCTTCAATACCATGCGTAGCCATAATTTTTAAGCCTTCACCCACCCGGTAAGCACCTACAATTTCTAGGTCAATATCGTCCCATAAGACAATGTGGCTATAATAAATGTCAAATTTGTCCAGATCCAGGGCTAGTCCTGTGCCTTCTTCCACTGAACGGAAAGTGAGCTCACGTAGCCTTGCTATCTCTTGCATTACCGGACAGTCATCCTGAAATTGATACAGGAAAATTTTTTTACCATCACGCGTTTCGCCGAGCATTCTCGATTGGTACAAGGCTTTTTTTACTGTTTTAGCATTTTCTGGGTGAACCACGGTTTCTACAGTATCAAACAATAAAGGTTTGTTTTTTTTGCCTAAATTTAATACGTGTTTACGAAATCGTTGACTTAGTTGTTTGTTAGAATCTGGATTATCTGCAATGGAGGCATAGGGTATTGGTGCGCCGACTTTAAATTTGATTTCTTGATTTTTTTTATTGAACATTTCCTGAACGAGCAGCATAGTTCCGAGCGGCTTGTAAAGTGTTGACATGCTATAAAATAATGCTGAATTTTTGGCTTTTATATGAATAGGTAAAATATTAGCGTGTGCTTTTTTTGCCAGTTTTACAAAACCACTTTGCCATTTACCATCTCTTATACCTGTGGGAGTAATACGCGAAACTTCACCTGCCGGAAAAATGATGATAGCTTCTTCGTTTTCTAAAGCTTCCAGCATAACTCTATAAGATTCTTTCAGATTTTTTTGTCCGGTTAAAACGTCTACCGGTAAAAAAATCGATTGCAAGGGCTCCATGTGGGAGAGTACCCGGTTCGCAACTATCCTGACATCAGGACGTACTGTACGTATCAGTTTAACTAAAGCCAAACCGTCCAGAGTGCCAAGAGGATGGTTTGCCACGATTAGTAAGCGACCTTCCGAAGGAATGTTTTTAAGCGAAGTGTTACTGACTTCATAATTTAATTTGAAGTAACTTAATAACTTATCTAGGAAAGCAAAGCCTCGCAGATGCTGGTTTTTACGGATGACATTATTAAAGTCATCTTCGTGAATGAGTTTTTTTAGTGCTTTTACAGCCAGTTTGTTATCTTTGCCTAGTTTAAAATCAGGATAGGTTTCTTTCAATATGCGTTCAGCATCAATCATTTAGCTTTGTCCAATGGGGATGGCCGGAGTATTACACAAAATTCTAACCAGCAAATGTGACAGAATTATTAAATATTAATTTTGTGTGGGTATTGATGGTGAGGTCGGTGTTCAGGCCGGACAGCTAAAAAAGTAAGGCGGTAGAATAATGATACTGTAACTTGTTGGTTTGCTACACTTTCATGAAAGAAGAAACGATGGGGTTGACATATTTGTAAGCTGCGTTGGTGGATTAAATAATAGTGCAATTTTAGTTTTCTAAAAAATATTAGAAGGTAACAACACTCAATATTTGTTTGCTCTTCAATAATACGCAACAATTAATGAATTACTAGCCCAGTGAAAGGCTTTTAATTCCAAGGAGGTTCATCGCCGTCATAGGCAACAAAGTTTTTTATGCTGGGTTGTGTAAAAATACCCGTTTTGTTGCTGCTGTCAGGTTTTACGTTTGTTAATTGACTGGAATTTTGATTCGATTCATCAAACCATTTAGAGAATAAGCTGATATCCAGCTTTTCGGGTACGTACCATTTTTTTTGGTTGGCATCCCATTTTGCGCCCAAGGTTTTCGCGGCGTCTTTTTCTGTGTAGGGTACTTTAAGATATAGCTTTGTGCTGGACATGCAGTTTTATCGAGTAAAGTGTATATTCGTCAAACATAATATTCCATTATACCTCAAGGATGAGCTTAGATAATGTCAGAATAGAGTTATGTACTACAAATCCTTAAGAGTGAGAATGGGATATATCTCGTAAGCAGGTTGTTCGTAGGGATGTTCTTTTAACAAAGTTTCTATGACGATCTTAATCAGGTGTGGAGCGCAAATCATTTCAATCTTGTATTCAGGAATAGATTCCAATTGCATAGGATTTCCTTGAAATGGCCGACTACCTTTTAAAGGTCTGAATTGACCTTCACCTAATATTTGCCAACTACATTGATCATAAAGCTCTGATTGTCCTGCACCCACTGCGAACAAGGCATTTTTGACTAATTCACAATGAGTGGCCGGTAAATAAAAAGCAATTTTATAATGCATAGAGTTATAAGAATCTTATCAGGCTTGCGAGGCTAATAAAAATACCCCCCAAAGTACGATAACCAATGTAATTTCTTCAATCATATTCACGATAGTTTGTCGGGTTGTTCTATTTAGCATTGCTGTTTGATTAGCTTTTTGATCACGCATATGTACGTTATGATTATTCATGATATTACTCCTAATGATGATATGTATAACTACGCATTTGGCCGACTAATACCCCCTGAATTTCCACTTGTTGTGGTTTATAGCGCATAGTTTGCATTTTGGAATTGGCGGGTATTAACAGTGTTTCGTGCGGGTATTGCTCAATAAATTTTAAAGTTGCTTCTGTTTTGTCTATCAGTGCAACCACGATTTCGCCGTTGCGGGCGTGGCTACGTTGTTCGATGATTACCCAGTCACCATCAAATATCCCTTCTTCTTGCATCGAATCACCTTTAATTTTCAAAACATAACAAGGTTTTTCGGTTTTTATTTCTGGGGGAATAATCATGTAACTGGTATTTTCTATTGCTTCGATAGGCCGGCCAGCCGCAATAAAGCCAACAAATGGCAAGCTGTTAGTACTATCTTCATCGGCTACATAGCTTTTTGCCAGCTCGGTCAAGCGTATACCCCTTTGTTTTCGTTCGGGGGCTTCAATCAATTGAGCATCGATCAATGCTTTAATTTGATGATGCAGAGAGCCACGTGATTTTAATCCTAGTGCGGTACATAATTCTTCCAAGGTCGGGGGGTGTATAAAACTGTTCTGGCTTTTTAATAGAAAATCCAGTATTTCTTTTTGTTTTCGGGTTAATGTATGCATTAGCGTTCCTTATTTGTTCTTATAAAGCATAGCATCAAAACAAATAAAGAACAATATAAGAACAAGTTTTTTTTCAAGTCTTAAAAAACGGCTAATTTAAGTTAGTTCTTGATGCGGGCTTTTATCCCAATTTAACAGTTACTCGTACAGTAACTTGCCGTTTATAGTTTGTCTGCTTAGACGTGATGACGCCGCGTAAACTTACACTTTGCAACAGAGTGCTATGCAGGTATGAGAGCTGATTATATTTGCTAAAGTTGTATATTCTCAGTCCTTAAAGTAAATTGTTAACGACTTAATTGATTGATTTTTTATGTTGTATTTTGAATACAAAATGAAAAAATGCTGATGCTTAATTTATGGTTATATCAAAATTGGCTTTCTGTCAGAAGCTTATAGACAACGATGGAATCTGTCTTTTGTTTAGCATTTTAGACAAGTGCTAGCTGAACAGCTAAAATTATCATTGTAAATAAAATGACAAGAACATAATAAGAACATAAATTGATTGAGTATTTGATACTCATGAAAACGCTGGACTTAAAGTAATGACAAGTCAAAGTGCATGTGAATCCAATTTATATACACACTGTTGTGTGAGTATTGCTTTTATTCAAGAGTGATTTTGGGTTAACAGGGTAAGCTCTTTATATTCTGATTCTGTTCAGACAGCGTTTTATCTGCAAACAACATAAGCGATTTGTGTTGAATTTCTAACTATAAATAGAAGAGAGGAAAAGATATGAAATGGTTTTTTGCGTTTGTAGCCTTAGTCGTAATAGGTGTTTTAGTGTTTTTGACTAGGCGTCAATCTACTCTGGAGAACACCGCTACACTTCCCCAGCCACAACCTAAGCTGATAGATTCAGAGTCGATTGCTGCCAATGATCATTCAGATAATTTTAAAACGGAATTACCTGGGCATAACATCGAAGTAAGTCAGGCCGTGATAAGTAGTGCAACTGTTAGCCATTACGATACCTTTAAGGGAACACTACCAGAAGATTCAACGCTTCGACGTCATTTTTTAAGTAATCAGGAAGCAGAAAGGTTGGCAATTACGCATCCATATCCAACCGATTCTACGCTATGTAGACACTATCTAGGCCATTTGTGGGGCATACTGGCTCAGTCTGATGATGTGGAGGTTAGACACGCAACGCTTCAGTCATCAGTAACCGAGAACCCAGATAGAGCAATTAATGTTGCGGCTGTCGTTACTTATAATCAAGCAAAAATGCCGGAAGATGCAACGCTAAGAAGACATTTTTTAACTCAAGCTCAAAGTGAGGTGGCAGCGCTATTAGCGCCGCGCCCCACCGACTCAACGTTAATACGTCATTATGATAGTCTGTTCAATACTAAGTTGAAGGAATATCTTACGCAGTATGTACTTTAATTAAATATGTCGATAAGCGGATGAGTTGATGATTTATCCGCTTAATTTAGTTTATTGGGTGTTTTCTAAACGAAAGATAGGTCCAAAACGGGTAATTGCATCAAAGTCATCCCAAATATACACGGGGTATGCTACAGGTTGGGTAGGTAGAGGTGCTGATAATAAATCCATGATACCGGTTCCTATGCGCCCAACTGCTGATATTGAGCCTTGCAGGATGCCTCCGGTAACACCATAAACAAAATTTGATTGATTGGTATCAATAATCATGTCCTTAGGAATTTCCAACAAGCCTGTAGAGATATTGGCAAATCCACTACCGAGTTTGCGAACGACTATGTCAGAATATTGTTCATTGTTGTAATCTGCATAGACGCTGGGTGCTGCTGTTAATAGTATGGTCGTCAATATAGTTATTAGTTTACAGGAAGATCGATTCATTTCTAATCTCAACGTTAAAGTGTTTACTAGCATTAAATTGCCTGGTTAAGTTAAACGATCTAATTACCTGGCAGTGTAAAGTCGGAAAAGTATAACAGAGCATATTTTAATTATAGTCACTATTCAGTAAATGTCAGGTAAGTTTCAAAGTCCAATCAGGTCGTTCATGCTTAAATGTATTTTTGAAAGCGGCTAAACACTCATTAAGCAACTGACAAAAAATGCTCTGTATTGCGTCAGTCAGGCACATTACGTTGTAGACCAAATTGGTTGCCCTATCTAAATTAAAATAAATGTTAATTGCTAGGCGTAATTTTAAACAGATAGTCAGTAATTTCGGAACCAAAGGCCAATATTTTAGTTGATTAGTGTTATGAACATACTCTGAGCAATTACGATAAATCATTTTCCTAATGCTTTGGCAAAGGCATTGCTCATGCTATTTTGCAATACAGGTTGTTGTTTCGGTTTTTGTGTTGATTTTTGGGGCTTTTCATTTTTTTCATGTACGACAATTTCACTTGCATCTATATTTGTTTTCATACTTAAAGAAATACGCTTACGGGCAACATCAATTTCCAATACTTTTACTTTAACCATTTCTCCTGTTTTTACCACATCGCGAGGGTCTTTAACAAAATCATCGGCCAAATGAGATATATGTACCAAACCATCCTGATGAACGCCAATATCCACAAAAGCACCAAAGTTGGCAACATTGGTGATAACACCTTCTAGTGTCATGCCCGGTTGAAGATCGGTTATTTTTTCCACCCCTTCTTTAAATTGAACGCTTTTAAATTCTGGGCGTGGGTCACGGCCAGGTTTTTCCAGTTCTTGTAAAATGTCCGTGACAGTTGGTAAACCAAATTCGGCGCTGGTAAAATTGGCTGCTTTTAAACCACGCAAAAATTGGCTTTGTCCAATTAAATCGCGGATAGATTTACCGGTTTCTTTGAGGATAGCGTTTACTACTGGATAAGCTTCAGGGTGAACAGCAGAAGCATCAAGTGGATTATCACCGTTCATAATGCGCAAAAACCCTGCGGCTTGTTCATAGGCTTTGTCTCCTAGACGAGGTACGCTTTTAAGCTGTTTGCGATTTTTAAATGGGCCATTGTCATCACGGAAAGCAACAATATTTTCACTGATACTGGCGCTGAGGCCGGAGACCTGTTTCAATAAAGCAACGGAAGCGGTGTTAACATCAACCCCAACTGCATTTACGCAATCCTCAACAACATTGTCCAACATTCTGGCCAGTTGTACTTGATTCACATCATGCTGGTATTGACCAACGCCTATGGATTTTGCATCAATTTTTACCAGTTCTGCCAGTGGATCCTGTAACCGTCTGGCAATTGATACTGCGCCTCGCAGAGAGACGTCTAATTCAGGAAATTCTTTTGCAGCCAGCTCGGAAGCAGAATAAACGGAAGCGCCCGCTTCTGAAACCATTACTTTATTAATGTGTAGGGCATTATGTTGTTTAATAAGATCAGCAATAAGTTGGTCTGTTTCTCTTGAACCCGTTCCGTTACCTATGCTGATAAGATCAACCTTGTGCTGCTCAATCAATCGAGCCAGGCATGCAATGGATTGATCCCATTGATTTTTGGGTGGATGCGGATATACGGTTTCTGTGCCTAAAACTTTGCCTGTTGCATCAACTATGGCAACTTTTACGCCAGTTCGAATGCCGGGATCCAGTCCCATGGTTGCTCTTGGGCCAGCAGGGGCTGCAAGTAATAAATCGCGCAAATTACTGGCAAATACCTTAATAGCTTCCAATTCTGCCGCTTCCCGTAAACGCATTTTTAAGTCCAGGTCGATGCGAGTAAATAATTTTATTTTCCAGGCAAGCCGGGCCGTTTCAGCTAACCAGGCATCACTTGCTAAATTGGTATCGGTTATTTTTAAATGCTTAGCTACAAACTGGGAGCAAAGTTGATGTTCTTCTTGTTCTTGTTCTGCGGGTTTTAGACTTAAATTGAGTAAGTCTTCGTTTCGGCCTCGAAATATTGCCAGAGCCCGATGAGAGGGTATTTTGTTAATCGCTTCTTGATAATCAAAATAATCTTTGAATTTAGCAGCCTCTGCTTCCTTGCCACTGACAACGCTGGCCTGAAGTATGCCTTTCGCCCAGATGCGTTCGCGTAATTCACTGAGTAATTCCGCGTTTTCAGCAACCAGTTCCATAATGATCTGTCGGGCTCCCTCAAGTGCTGTTGTGCAATCAGGAACGCCTTTTTCAACATCGATGTAAGCGAGTGCTGCTTGCTCGGGAATTAACTCACGATTTTCAAGTATGGCAAAGGCAAGTGGTTCTAAACCTGCTTCACGAGCAATTTGAGCCTTGGTGCGACGTTTGGGTTTATACGGTAGGTATAAATCTTCCAACAAGGTTTTTGTTTCAGCATCCTGTATGTTTTGTTCCAGTTCTGAGGTTAATTTACCTTGTGAGCGAATGCTATCCAGAATGGTGAGGCGTCGTTCGTTCAGTTCGCGTAGATAAGTAAGCCGGAGTTCAAGGTTTCGTAATTGCGTATCATCCAGGCCCCCCGTTGCTTCTTTCCGGTAACGAGCAATAAATGGAACTGTTGCGCCATCGTCTAGTAATGCGATTGCTGCAGCAACTTGTTGAGTTTTTACTGATAGTTCTTCTGCTATGCGTTGAATGACATCCATTGATTGTAGTTAGAGTTTGCAATAAATGCTTATTCTATCAGTTTACGCAAAAAAACAACTTAAAACAGATGCGCATAAAAAAGCCATCGACTGCGGGTGGCAGGCGATGGCCGAAGAGCTGTACGGTAAATCTAATTAGTTTATTTACTAAAGTATAGTAAATATTATTTTGCTTGGCTTAACACGTCATTGTTAAAATCTTTATGCTTTGCCAGAACTTGAGCTTCAGCTTGAGCAGAAGTTTCGCCACTCAGTTTTAAATGTTTAGTTTCGTCTTGTTTTAACAAAAATACGCCAATAACGGCAACCAGTGTAACTGCAATAACGACAGTTAGGGTGTTATCTTTTTCTTGTTCAGCCATTTTAGTAATCCTCATTTGATTGTTGTAATAATAAACCCTTAATTAAAAGGAGCAACTCGAGTTGCATGTCGAAGTTAAAATTATTGTTAGTCGACGGTGTATTTTTTACACCTAAATTTGTTTTGTGTCAAAACTTTATTTATTTTTTTCAGTGATTTTTCTTTATAAGTCGATGGTTGTTAATGGGTGTTTTGTAGGTAATTGAAAAATATGTGAATTTTTTTGTCAAGCTGAGCGTAAAACGAGGCATATTGGCGTATGCGATCATTGTTATTCAAATTATGTACACGCAAAAAAATAAACATCAGCGCAAAGGGAAACAAATGATACTGTCTGTTAATTGATTTTTTTCTAGTCTCTAAGGGGAGTAAATAAGTTAACTTAATTAGGTGGGCTAACAAGCAAGATTGCGATATTTTCATGCATAAGCCTGATAATATGTTGAGAATAACAGATAGTAATAAGGCCAATTCATTGAGGGGGAGTAATGTTTGAAATCGCTGAGTTAGGACAGAGTGTTGAACGCGACGAATATAAGAAAAAAGCGTCAGAATTACGTACCCAGTTACTATTGATACAGGATCAGCTGAAAGATAGCCAATTTCCGGTGCTTATTCTAATTTCCGGTGTGGATGGTGGTGGTAAGGGAGAAGTTATCAATTCATTGAATGCCTGGTTAGATCCGCATTTTATGCGTACAAACGCCTTTGCCGAGCCCAGCGATGAAGAACGTGAACGTCCAAAGTTTTGGCGTTTCTGGCGTACCTTGCCCGCTAAAGGACGTATAGGTATTTATGTAGGTTCTTGGTATAGCGATCCAATTTCTCAGCGGGTTTATCAAAAAATCGATGACGCAGCTTTGCAAGTTGAGTTAAAACTTATTAATCAATTAGAACAATTATTAACGGATGATGGAGCGTTGATAATAAAATGTTGGTTGCATCTTAAAAAAGATCGTCAGACTTCACGATTTAAAGCTTTGTCGAAAAATCCTGCGACTAAATGGCGAGTGACTGATAAAGATCGGCAACATTTGGCAAAATACGATGTTTTTTTAGGTATTGCTGAACAGGTATTGACAGACACCAGTACTCCTTATGCTCCTTGGTTGATCGTGGATGGTTCTGACATCAATTATAGCCGGTTAACGGTTGGTCAATATGTATTGGAATGTATACAGCGCCATTTGCTTTCCCAGGCTGAATTGAAGGCTAAAACTAAGGCTTTAGTTCCTGAAGTACTAAGTAAACTTGAACAACATAATTTGCTCGACACATTGGATTTATCGGTTAAGTTGGGTAAAAATAAATATAAAATTGAGTTGGAAAAGTTTCAAGGAAAACTCAATGGATTGACTAGGCAAGCATTAGTCGTGCATCGATCCAGTCTTTTGGTTTTTGAAGGGTGGGATGCGGCAGGGAAGGGCGGTGTAATACGGCGACTGACAGAGGCCATGGATGCGCGAAATTATCAGGTTATTCCTATCAGTAAACCGACCGATGAAGAAGCGGCACATCACTATCTATGGCGATTTTGGAGGCACATCCCGCGTGCGGGTCAGGTGACCATTTATGACAGAAGCTGGTATGGGCGTGTATTAGTAGAAAGGGTTGAGGGCTTGGCAGCTACGAATGAATGGCAAAGAGCATATGCTGAAATTGTTAATTTTGAAGAAGCATTATTAGCGCATGGTATGGTTATATTAAAGTTCTGGTTACATGTTGATCAGGACGAGCAAATGCGTAGGTTTAAGCAACGCGAAAATATAACTTACAAACAGTTTAAAATTACCGATGAAGATTATCGTAATCGCGCCAAGTGGGATGATTATCAGAAAGCGGTTAATGAAATGATCATGCGTACCAGTTCCAGTAAACTACCTTGGATACTGGTCGAAGCTAATGATAAATATTATGCGCGGATTAAGGTGATAAAAGCCTATTGCGAAAGATTAGAGAAAATGCTGGATGAAGGGAAAAGCTGAAAATAGTGTTCTTTTTAATCATGAATGTTTCGTTTATCAATTTTAATAAATAAGTAAACTGTAATAGAATGCAGCCCTTTTAAATCAAACTTGGTTTTTTCATGCGCTGTCCGTTTTGCTCGGTTCAAGACACTAAGGTTGTCGATACTCGTTTGGTCGACGAAGGCGATCAGGTTAAGCGCCGCCGCGAATGTCTTAGCTGTAAGGAACGCTTTACCACGTTTGAAGTAGTTGAACTGACCTTACCCCGCATTATCAAACGTAATGGTGCTAGGCAAAGTTTTGATGAAACTAAATTACGCGCTGGCATGCAACGGGCGCTGGAAAAGCGTCCGGTGGATGCCGATGCCATTGAGGCGGCTATCAGTCGTATTAAAAAAGCGTTAACGGTTAAAGGTGAGCGTGAAATTCCGGCTCGACAACTCGGTGAATTGGTCATGACAGAATTAAGCTTGCTTGACCATGTGGCCTATGTGCGTTTTGCATCAGTTTATCGTAGTTTTGAAGATGTCAGTGAATTTACGGAAATGATCGAAAATCTGCAAAAGCATGATAGCTAAACAAGATGAAGCCTATATGGCTCATGCACTTAAACTGGCGCGTAATGGAATATATACTACCGATCCAAACCCTCATGTAGGGTGTGTGTTCGTCATCGATGGGCATGTTATTGCCGAAGGTTGGACGCAACGAGCAGGATTTGCCCATGCAGAGATTGATGCGTTGCAAAAAACAGATAATGTCAAAGACGCTACTGCCTATGTCACTTTAGAGCCCTGTAGTCATCACGGTCGCACTGGGCCGTGTTGTACTGCCTTAATTGAGGCTGGTGTGCGTCGTGTGGTTGTTGCCATGCAAGACCCTAACCCATTAGTATCCGGGCAGGGCTTGCAGCAACTACGGGCAGCGGGTATTGAAGTGGTCTGTGGTGTTCTGCAAACCGAAGCAGAACTGTTAAATCGTGGTTTTTTTAAACGTATGCAACTTGGTTTGCCTTGGATAACCAGTAAAATGGCCTGTAGTTTGGATGGGCGTACGGGTATGGCATCGGGAGAAAGTAAATGGATTACATCACCTCAGGCGCGGCAAGATGTACAAAACTTTAGAGCTGCTAGTAGTGCCATTCTGACTGGAATCGGTACTATCCTTTATGATGATCCACAACTGGATGCCAGAGTGGATTTTGATGTCTTGCAACCCATTAAAGTGGTAGTAGACAGTCAGTTACGTATCCCTGTAAATGCAAAAATACTGCATAATTCAGCTGAAACTTGGATTATGACATGTAGTGAAAATGTACAAAAACAAAAACAATTAACAGATGCAGGCTGTAAAATCTGGCAAGTGCCAAGTGTTAATGGTCGTCCCGATTTGTTTCAGGTTTTTCAGCTTTTAGCCAAACAGCAGATTAATACGGTTTGGATTGAAGCGGGTGCTACCCTGAATGGTAGTTTGCTTGAGACTAATTTGGTCGATGAATGGTTGATTTATATGGCACCATGCATTTTAGGAGATCAAGGGCGAGGTTTGTTTCATTTACCTAAATTGCAACGGATGGCTGATAAAAAGCAGTTGAGTCTACTCAATGTTAGGCAATTAGGGCCAGATGTAAGAATGTTGTTTGGAGCACACAATAAAATTTAATGTGTCAGTAATATTAAGTCATCAACCCAATTATACGTGCTGAGTATGAGCTGATTGTTTCCGAATTTATCACTATAGAGTTTTCGGAGTGCATAAAACGCATATCTTAGTAATTTTTACACTCAAGAAAAGGTAAAAATGTTTACAGGTATTATTCTTGCCTTAGGGCAAATAGCGGCAATTCAGCCAAGAGGTGGTGATTGTCGTTTGAAAATTAGTACGGGTAATCTGTCAATGTCAGACACTGCCTTAGGCGATAGTATTGCTGTCAATGGCGTTTGCCTGACTGCGGTAGAATTAGGCGATCATTTTTTTTATGCTGATGTGTCGAATGAAACCTTATCTTGTACCACGTTGAATACGGCTAAAGTTGGAACCCAGGTAAATTTGGAGCTGGCGCTGCTCGCTTCTGGTAGATTGGGTGGACATATTGTGAGTGGTCATGTTGATGGCATAGGTAAAGTGGTGGATAAACAGGCTGATGGACGTTCTATCCGTTATAAATTTAAAGCGCCCGATAATCTTGCAAAATATATTTCTGAAAAAGGTTCTATCTGTATTAATGGTATTAGCTTGACAGTTAATCAGGTTGATGGTGCTTATTTTTCTGTCAATATTGTTCCACATACCTTACAGGAAACTACCTTGGCAAGCACTCAGGTTGGTGATGCAGTTAATCTGGAAGTGGATATTTTGGCACGTTATCTGGAACGCTTAATGAAAGGAGAAGCCGCGGCACAATGCCAGACAGGTGTTACTGAGGCATTACTACAATCCAGCGGTTTTATTAAATGAATACAATAGAAGAAATCATCGAAGATTTGCGGCAAGGCAAAATGGTTGTCATCATGGATGATGAAGAAAGGGAAAACGAAGGTGACTTGTTGATGGCTGCCGCCTTTGCACGAGCCGAAGACATTAACTTTATGGCTAAGTATGGACGCGGACTGATTTGTCTGACATTAACCCGTGAACGCTGTCAACAATTGCGCTTACCGCTGATGGTGAATGATAACCAAACCCCATATACGACTAATTTTACAGTATCAATAGAAGCGGCAACTGGGGTTACCACAGGTATTTCTGCGGCAGATCGGGCTTTAACCGTACAAGCTGCGGTAGCTAAAGATGCAGTACCTAGCGATTTGGTACAACCTGGACATATCTTTCCATTAATGGCTCAGGCTGGCGGGGTGTTGAAGCGCGCTGGTCATACCGAAGCTGGTTGTGATTTGGCCAAACTGGCCGGAGTTGAACCCGCTGCAGTGATTGTGGAAATTCTGAATGATGATGGTTCAATGGCGCGGCGTGCGGATTTAGAAATATTTGCCGCTCAACATCAGCTAAAAATCGGAACTATCGCGGATTTAATCCATTATCGGATTCGGCATGAAAATACTTTGGAACGTATTAGTGAATGCGCTTACCCAACAGAATTTGGTGATTTCAGGTTGTATGCTTATCAAGACCGCAATGACGATAATGTGCATCTGGCTTTAGTAATGGGCAATGTTAGTGGTGATGGACCCGTGCTGGTCAGAGTTCATGCTCGTAATCAAATTGATGATCTGTTTTTTTCCAAGCGCAGTGATTGCAGTTGTCCAGTTAGGGAAGCCATGCGAAAAATTGCCGAAGTGGGACGTGGCGTTTTAGTACTGATTCGCGAGAATGAAACCAATAAAGCCTTGGTGGAGCTGATACATGCGTATCAAATGCAGGATAATGGTATCAAAACTTCGCCTGTTTTTAATACTGAGCCTGGCTGGCGAACTACGGGTACCGGGTCCAGAATTTTGTCGGACTTAGGTGTACGGCAATTGCAGGTATTGGGAACGCAAAAAAAATATATTGGACTATCTGGTTTTGATTTGGAAGTAGTCGGACATGTTGATTCCGCCAATTGAAAAAGATCAGAGTATAACATTTTCAAAATTTTAATTTATTAACTAAAGGTAAGCTATGTCAGCAATTACGACTCTTGAAGGCCATCTTTCCGCACAAGGCGGTAGATTTTGTATTGTATCCTCACGCTTTAATAGCTTTATTGTCGAACAACTGGAAGCGGGTGCCATTGATGCATTGGTAAGACATGGTGCAGAAAAGCAAGCGATCACACTCGTAAAAGCGCCCGGCGCTTTTGAATTACCTATGGTGGTACAACGCATTGCTGCTACTAAAAAATACGATGCTATTATTGCCTTAGGCGCAGTGATACGCGGTGGAACCCCGCATTTTGAATATGTTGCTGGGGAATGCGTTAAAGGTATCGCTCAGATTGCTTTACAATATGATATTCCCGTTAGTTTTGGGGTGTTGACTGTGGATAGTATAGAGCAGGCTATTGAACGTGCAGGAACTAAAGCTGGCAATAAAGGTGCAGAAGCAGCTATGTCGGCAATAGAAATGGTTAGTTTGTTTAATAATTTGGGCGTTTAATGAGTCAAGCAAAAACCAATGCCAGACAATGTGCTGTGCAGGCTCTTTATCAATGGCAAATGAGTGGTAATAGTTTACTGCGCATTGAAACCCAGTTTTTAGAAGAAGAAATGTTAAAAGGCGCTCAAAAAACCTATTTTAGCGAGCTTTTTCATGGAGTACCACAACAGCTGGATGTGATTGATGCGGCACTGGCAGAGTTTGTTGATCGGCCTGTGGAACGCATAGACCCCGTCGAGCGTGCGATTTTGCGCATAGGTGTCTACGAGCTTATCAATCGTCTTGACACCCCTTACAAAGTAATTATTAATGAAGGGGTTAATCTGGCCAAACATTTTGGTGCTGAAGGTAGCCATAAATATGTCAATGGCATACTCGACAAAGTGTCGCAGAAAATCCGCAATGTCGAGATTGCCATTAAACAAGGTAAAGTCGGCAATTAATGGCCTGTGCTGAATTTGATTTAATCCGACGCTTTTTTGGCGTTTATCTTCCGCAGCATCCTTATAATCAATTAGGTATCGGTGACGATTGCGCTTTATTCAGTATTCCTGATGCCTATCAGTTGGCAGTAACCACCGATACAATGGTGGAAAATGTACATTTTTTTGCAGATGTAGATCCGCAATGGTTGGGGCATAAGCTATTAGCTGTAAATCTTAGCGATTTAGCAGCGATGGGTGCTGAGCCATTTGCAGTGACATTGGCGTTAACCTTGCCAAAGGTGGATACAGATTGGTTAAAGTCATTTTCACTGGGCTTTATGAACTTGGCTCGCCAATTTAATGTAGATTTAATGGGCGGTGATACCACTTCAGGGCCATTGACCCTCACTGTACAAGCAATGGGCGTGGTGCCAAAAGGTAAAGCATTGTTACGTTCAACCGCGAAAGTGGGAGACGGCATTTTTGTCAGCGGACAGCTCGGTAATGCCGGTTTGGGATTGAAGATCAAACAAGGTTATAACTGTAACAATCCTGAGCAGATGTTAATTAGTTTTCACAAACCGCAACCAAGAATTACGCAGGGGTTGTCTATAAGAGAACTTGCCAATGCCTGTATAGATATTTCCGATGGATTGGCCAGCGACCTGGGGCATATCTTGCAACAGAGTGGGGTTGGTGCCTGTATACAGTACGACCAGCTTCCCTTATCCTGGCAAGTTAAAGACTATATCAAGTTGACTGGCGATTATATTATGCCATTAACTGCCGGTGATGATTATGAGTTATGTTTTACGGTGGCACCACAACGAAAAGCAGAATTGCCAGATGGTTTTTATCAGATTGGCGTAATTGAAGCTGAAAGCGGATTACGTTTGCTAAGGGACGGACACATGGAAACAGTTGAGGTGAAAGGTTTTGAACATTTTGCTTAGGGACTATTACGGGAAAAGGCGTCTGACAGCCCGGCAAATTCTTTCCGATCCATTGTTGTTTTTGGCATTTGGTTTTGGCTCAGGTTTGTCTAAATTTATGCCGGGAACGTTGGGAACGATTGCTGCTATCCCGGTTTATTTGTTTTTTATGCAGCTTTCGCCTACATATTATCTACTGGCAACTTTACTGAGTATAGCGTTTGGCATATATCTCTGTGAGCAAGCTGCAAAGAAGCTGGGTGAACACGATTTTGGTGGTATTGTCTGGGACGAAGTGGCCGGATTTCTGGTTACCATGTGTTGGCTGCCATTTTCCTGGCAGAGTCTAATCGCAGGTTTTGTTTTATTCAGATTGTTAGATATCTTTAAACCTTGGCCTATCAGTTGGCTGGATCAGCATGTATCTGGCGGGTTAGGCATTATGATAGACGATGTTTTGGCGGGTGTATTTGCTGCCTTGCTTCTGAGAATTTGGTTTTAGGCCAGATCCATTGGGTCTATTACCGTTTAACAAAAGCTCTGTTTTAGAACTAATATGCAGAAAATTTTGGGATTATTATAGATGAATGATTTGAGCTGGTTATCACGTACCGAACTGTTAGTTGGCAAAGCAAAGCTGGATAAACTTCAACAAGCACATGTATTAGTCGTCGGTATGGGTGGTGTCGGTTCATTTGCGGCGGAATTTATTTGCCGGGCAGGAGTAGGGCAGATGACGATTGTCGATGGTGATGTGGTTGAAACCAGTAATCGTAATCGGCAGTTACCAGCAATGGCCACCACTCTAGGGCTATCTAAAGCGGATGTCATGGGTGAGCGTTTGCATGCAATCAATCCTGATTTAAAACTCAATATAAAACATGAGTTTATCACTCCCGATAGTGTTGATTTGTTATTGAGTGAACAGTATGATTATGTGGTGGATGCGATTGATAGTCTGACACCCAAGATTACTCTTATCTGTGCAGCCAAAGCTCGGAAAATGAAAATTATCAGCTCCATGGGGGCAGGCGGCAAACTTGATCCTACTCATCTCAAAGTGGTGGATATCTCCAAAACCTATAATTGTCCTTTTGCGCAATTTATACGCGTACGCTTACGTAAACTGGGCATTTCGCGTGGAGTGAAAGTGGTGTTTTCCCCAGAAGTAGTCGTGAAGGAATCATTAATGTTTACTGATGGCAGTAACTATAAAAAATCAGCTTATGGCACTATTTCCTATTTACCCGCAGCATTTGGTGGGGTGTGTGCTTCGGTGGTGATTCGTAACCTGATGCACGATCCTGCTCACGGCTAGTGACTCAAAACTGATGACTGATCCTAACAACAAGGTCATACCTGTTCAAACTGGAACACTGGTAAGTCAAGGTAAAAGTAGCCGCTTGCAGGCTATGCATGAACAGGCCATGAAAACGAGAGCTTCGCAAACTGTCGAGTTAACCCCTGCCTATCAACAACATCAAAAAGCATTGCATGCAAACCCTGATTTATTATTGGCTCAGCAAGTTATCGATACCCGTTTAGCAGAAATTGTAGCAATGCTGCCTGCTGGTAAACAAAACCGCTTGTTTAAATTGCGTTTTGGTGTCGAGTTGGCTGAGATTAGAAATTTACCTGTCCAACGGATTGTCAATTTGTTGGCAATCAATCACCCTCAGTTGCATAAACTGTTATCGAGTAAGAATTCAATCGCCGAACTGAATTATAATGGCGAATAATTTATCACTTAGTTATCCCTTTATCAGGATAGCGGGTGTCTGACGCCGTTAAGAGTAATTGCACGCCACATGTATACCCTAGAACCTAATAAAGATTACCGAGATCTCCGTCTCAGCCAGACCCCAGAACTTATGGGAGCCGAATTACAGGCGGACACTGCCAAACATTATGATGATTGTTACCACGATTATTTACTAGCCTGGTGTAATATGGATAATCTGGCCCTGCATTACGGCTATTGGGACGAGCCAAAACCTTATCAGCAACATCAAGCCCTGTTAAATAAAAATCGTATTCTTTATGAAAGTGCTGGAATTCAAGCCAGTGATAAAGTATTGGATGCCGGCTGTGGTATTGGTGGCAGCAGTATTTGGCTGGCAAAACAGCATGGAAATACGGTTACAGGGATAACCATCAGCAGTAAACAGGCTATGTATGCTCAACAACATGCTCGCCGTCATGGTGTAGCAGATCGCGTCAGTTTTCAGGTGGCCGATTTTTGTGCTACACCCTATGCTGATGCATGTTTTGACGTAGTTTGGGCTTTGGAAAGCAGTTGTCACGCCCTCAACAAGGCAGACTTTCTGCGTGAAGCTTATCGGGTACTACGGCCGGGTGGCCGCTTAGTGGTGTGTGATGGGTTTTTATTACAACGGCAATTTTCTGAAGAGCAATGGCAGGCGGTGGTAACCTGTCTGAATGGTTGGGCAGTGCCTAATTTATGTTCGCGTATAGAGTTTACAGAATTATTGACCAACCAACAATTTCAAGGCATACAATGTCTGGACATAACTGCGCAAACTTTACCTTCTGCTGATTATATGTACAAAGTAGCCAAGCGATTGCAACCCGTACAAAAAATCAGTCAGTGGCTAGGCTTGCGCTCCAAGGCGCAAACGGCCAATTATCTGGTGGGTTTGGCGCAACATCGATTATTTACAGATAAATTAACCGAATATTGCATATTTACAGCCCAAAAATGATTAAGAGCTTGCGATGAGTACCTCGGATTTGAAATATAGGATAGGGTTAGTCGGTTTATGTATCACGTTGACAGCTTGTGTTACTGTGCCACCCAATAGCGGACAGACCAATTTTTCAGGGTATGCAGAATCGGTATTTAAGCACCAGAATGCGGTGAGTAGTCGTATGATGCTGTTAAGTGACAGTGATGTGCCGTTTGAGAATGAAGAAATTGAAAATGCAGAAGAAGCCATGAGTGATGCATGTCATTTTCTTAATGAATATGCTGATCGGGAAAGCAGTGGCGAAAGTAGCAGTTTACAATTCAAAACTAAAGTGCAAGCCAGCATTGTAGGTTGTGACCAAAGCGTGCAACGTTTGGAAGCCTTACTGAATAAACAAAAAAAATAGCGTATTAACTGTCAATGGCTAACCAATGGCAATTTCAGCTATTCTCTGGTAATCCTGCATTAAAAAATAAGTGCCTTAAAATTGACGTAAGTTTGGATGCTTGTGTGCGGGGCTTTTGGTGTCGAATAGTTGACGCGTCAATTTGTTTATGGCGGCATAAGCTTGCCGATAGCAAGAATTTAATGTATTTTTATTTTTGTAACATTATGTTTTATATTGATTAAATAAAGTTGGCACACTCATGGCTTACTAAAGGTTAAACCTTTGATTTAGCACCTGGGGAGCTGTCATGAAAGAAAAATCAGCCGAATTAGCTGTAGTCAGTAATAAAAGTTTTGAAGCGTCTACAGCGGTAAATCTTCATCATTACGATATCAGTAGTGCTTTGCAAACGACCTTGGAATTTGATGAGCTTATAGCTATTTTTTGTAAAAAAATTCAGCTTACAATTCCACATAACGGCGTCGAATATTCTAATAGTGAGTTTGATTTAGAGTTTAAACGTGGCATTTTTGCGCGGCATTCCTGTACCTATGCTTTAAAAGTTGAGGATCAACAGCTCGGAGAGCTGAAGTTGATGCGCAGCAACCGTTTTAGCAAGGATGAGCTGAAAATGTTGGAAAGTTTGTTGTGTTGTCTAATTTATCCGCTCAGAAATGCTAGCTTGTTTCATAAAGCATTACGAATGGCTTATATAGACCCATTAACGAAAGCCAATAATCGCGCTGCATTTATTGATGGCTTGCAACGAGAAATAAAACGCGCCAGTCGCTCATCTTTAAATTTGTCACTCATTTTTGTTGATTTGGATCACTTCAAAGCCATTAACGATAATTACGGACATGAATGTGGTGATTTGGCGCTTGCTTCAGCGGCAGCATGGATGAAAGATACATTACGTGGTTGTGATGCTATCTATCGTTACGGTGGAGAGGAGTTTGTAGTCATGTTAATTGATACTAACCTGGATGCAGCGGCACTCATTGCTGAACGTATTCGTACGGATATTGAATCGCATACTCTGGCTTATGGTATGGAAGTGTTGAATATTACCGCCAGTTTAGGTGTCAGTACCTTACGGGGTAATGATACGGGTGACACGTTAATCAAACGTGCAGACGACGCAATGTATCTAGCAAAAAAACAAGGCCGCAATCGGGTTTGTGTGGGATAAAGTTAGAATAGGATTCGTTACATACTCTGTTGACTTTTAGCCAAGTTGAGAATGTACCAGGAAAACGTCAATCGCTGTTGTTTTTATAAACGATCGGCGTTTTCCTGGAATGTCTAATCTTAACCAGAATAACTTATAAAACTGGGCGTTTACGCAAACAACCTGCGCCTAGTAAAGCAGAACCGAATAGCCAAACAGTTGCGGGCAACGGCACCGCAGAAACTGCACCAAGCAAACCATTCGTTTCCCCGTTTGGTCCTGCCGTAAAATAAAGAGTTTGGCTGCTACCAGAGCCTCCATCATTACCAACGCTTATGGCCCATATGCCATCAATGCTCAATGGGTTACCTTTACTATCCAATAATTGACCTACAAAAGCGTTAGTCAATAAATTATAGGCATTAATTTTGCCATCTCCAAAATTGGCCACCAATAAATCGCCAGCATATTTGCCAAAGGAACTAGGCGCAATAGCCATTCCCCACGGTGAATTTAATGCACCGCTTTGGCTGGCTACTCTCGCTATTAGATTACCCTGAGTGTCAAACTCGTCAACAATGCCATTGCCAAGTCCGGCGACATCATCATGTTTATTGGCATCTTGAATGGCATAGCTTACAAACAGGTTACCCCCCAGATTTTCAATATTAAATGGCGCGTATCCCGTTGGCAGATTGGGATCAATGAAATTGCCCGATAAATTAGGTGTTGCCGTTGAGCCTGGAATAACATCAATACGGTCCGCACTAAAGTTGGCGGCATACAAATAGCTATAGTTAGCGATGTTCGCTATGGCTGCGCCTTTGTAAGCATTTGCGTTAGAAGCGGTTTGCAAAGTTTCCGCTGTTGTGCCGCCTCCCCAACCGGATATGGTGCCGTCTTCGCTGACAAACACAAAAGAATCGCCCTTAAAAGCATTGGGATTGTTGTTATAAACTTGTCCTGTTACGCTGCCATCACCTGGAATAGCAACTGTTAATCCCAGTTTTTTAGTGACTTGAGTGGTTGGATTGACACTGTAAAGAGTAGACACACCAGTGGCATTATCGGAAATCCAAAAAGCGCCAGATGGAGTATAGGATAAACCCCATGCATTTTTCAAACTGGGATCATTGATTTGCGCAGAATTAACAGATTGACTATCAGTAACCAGGTTAAGTTGACTAAATGTAGTATCAGCGTTTACCAAGAAAGAGGATAAGCTTAAAGCTGCTAATAAAGGTATTCGAATGAATGTGTGCAGTGTGTGTTCCGAACTGATTTTAATGGTCATGCTCAAATCTCCAAATTGATAAATATTAAGGTGTAGTTGCGACCATAGGCGCTGCTTTGTTTGAAAATACCGACAAACAATTCAGGTAGCTTCGTCAGAGTGATTAACGTTTCTGAGTTTATGGCATTTAAAAACAGCCAACACTTGTCGCGTTTGACGGAACCTAAATGCTGTAGATCGGTTAAGCGTATAAATAGCTTGCACGATGAAATAAAAGCTCAAGCACTTGTTAAACCGTCATTAGGTATATTTCAAATGATTGATAAAGGTTCAATGATTAATGAAAAATGACCGATTGATGATCATGGTGTCATTTCAGTCAATTTATGTGGGTATTTTTTCTCTGGAACTAGATTGAGTGCTAAGTTGACTAAGGGGTTAACGATATACGCAGAATATTTTGATCTATATCAGCATCCTGTTTTATCAGTGGCGTATATTGGTTAGCTGGATCATTGTGTTAACAAGGCTGTTAATCAACTTTATTCCATATTACAGAGTTGATGGTTAGTCAGTAACACTGATTCGTTAATTTGTTATTTGGGGGACAGTTTTTAGGTGGCGGTTGATCGGCTGCCTATCCGTTAATTTTATTCCAATCCTCCTTGCTATAAACCAAAGGGTATTACATGCAAATTCAGCAAACAGTGACCATTGATGGCAATCAGGCAGCGGCTAGCATAGCCCATAAACTAAACGAAGTAATTGCGATTTATCCTATTACACCGTCCTCACCTATGGGCGAGTGGTCCGATGAATGGTCAGCGCACGGGCAGGTTAATTTATGGGGTACAGTGCCGCAAGTTATTGAGTTGCAGAGTGAAGCCGGTGCAGCCGGTACTCTGCACGGAGCTTTACAAGCCGGTGCAATGGCAACCACATTTACCGCTTCGCAAGGTTTGCTGTTGATGTTGCCAAACATGTATAAAATCGCAGGTGAGCTGAGTGCTTGTGTGTTTCATATCGCCGCCCGTTCCCTGGCATGTCAGGGCTTGTCTATCTTTGGTGATCATAGTGATGTGATGGCTGCCCGCATGACTGGTTTTGCTATGCTCTGTTCCAACTCGCCGCAGGAAGTGCAAGATTTTGCCCTGCTGGCGCATGCAGCCAGCTTAGAAAGTCGTTTGCCTTTCATGCACTTTTTCGATGGTTTTCGTACCTCGCATGAAGTGGCTAAAATCATTAGGGTGGATGACAGCGTAATTCGTACCATGATTAAGGATGAGTGGGTAACAGCACATCGGCAGCGGGCGTTAACGCCCGATAAACCCGTGTTACGTGGCACCGCGCAAAATCCAGATGTATATTTTCAGGCGCGAGAAACCGTTAATCCATTCTACGCAGCATTACCGGCCATTATGCAAGCCACTATGGATAGGTTCGCTAGCCTAACCGGTCGTCAATATCGCCTGTTTGAATATAGCGGTTCAGCACAAGCAGAGCGGGTGGTTATTTTGATGGGCTCAGGTGTGGGTGCTGTAGCCGAAACACTGGATTATCTTAATCGCCAAGGCGAAGCCGTTGGTTTATTAAAAGTGCGCCTGTATCGCCCCTTTAGTGCGCAACATCTGATTGATGCTTTGCCTGCCAGTTGCCGAAAAATTGCGGTTTTAGACAGAACCAAAGAGCCGGGCGCAGACGGTGAGCCTTTATACAAAGATGTGCTGACTGCTATCGTACAAAATTATTCGAGTGGAAATGGCAAATTTGCAGTATTACCCAAAGTAGTGGGTGGGCGCTATGGATTGTCTTCCAAAGAATTTACCCCAGGTATGGTTAAGGCCGTGTTCGATGCACTGCAGGCTGAACAGCCTAAAAATCAATTTACCATTGGTATTATTGATGATGTCAGTTACACCAGTTTGGCATGGGATGCCCATTTTCGTACCGATGCTCAGGTCGAAACCTTTCAGGCTATGTTTTATGGTTTGGGGAGCGATGGTACTGTCAGTGCCAATAAAAACAGCATTAAAATTATTGGCGAAGAAACTGATCGCCACGCTCAGGGCTATTTCGTCTACGATTCCAAAAAGTCCGGCGCTATTACCGTCTCGCATTTACGTTTTGGCCCACAGCTCATTCAGTCAACCTATCTGATTGCCGATAACGATGCCAATTTTATCGGCTGCCATCAAAGCATATTTTTAGAACGTTACGATATGCTGGCAAATGCCGCGCCCAACTCGGTATTTTTACTGAATACGCAAACGCCACAGGCACAAATATGGGATAGTTTGCCGCTGTTGATGCAACAACAACTCATTGCAAAAAACATTCGTTTCTTTGTGATTGATGCCTATGCAGTTGCCGCTAAAAGCGGTATGGGTAAACGCATTAACACCATTATGCAAACCTGTTTTTTTGCTATTTCCGGTGTATTACCACAAGAACAGGCCATAGCGGCAATCAAGCATGCTGTGGAAAAAACCTATAGTAAAAAAGGTCAGCGCATAGTAGAGCTTAACTTTAAAGCCATTGATGAAACGCTGGCCGGTTTGCATCAACTGCCTTTGCCAAGCTTAGCCACCAGCCAGGTGCAGCCATTGTCACATGTGGCAGCCAACGCCCCCGAATTTATCCGTAAAGTCATCGCAGAGATTATTGCCGGGCGTGGTGATGGCTTACCTGTGAGTGCCATGCCTATAGACGGTACTTTTCCAACGGGTAGTGCTGCGTTTGAAAAACGAAATCTGGCGTTGGAAATTCCGGTATGGGAAACCGATTTATGTACGCAATGTGGCAAATGTCCCATGGTGTGTCCACATGCGGCCATTCGTAGCAAAATAGTAGCGACCGACTTATTGGCGCAAGCCCCAGACAGTTTCAAACACGCGCCCATGCTGGGTAAGGATTTCCCACCCGGTTTATCCATCAGTTATCAGGTCGCCCCCGAAGATTGTACCGGCTGTGGTTTATGTGTGGATATTTGCCCCATTCGCGATAAATCCAATGTCAGCCATAAAGCCCTGAACATGCAGCCGCAAGCCGCGCTACGCGACACAGAAAGCAAAAACTGGGAATATTTTTTAAGTCTGCCGGAATACGATAGGCGCTTGCTGAAAACCAATACCCTAAAAGGTTCTATGGTATTGCAACCCTTGTTCGAGTTTTCGGGGGCCTGTGTGGGCTGTGGCGAAACGCCGTATATTAAATTGGCTTCGCAATTGTTTGGTGATCGCATGATAGTCGCCAATGCCACCGGCTGTTCGTCTATTTACGGTGGTAATCTTCCCACGACGCCCTGGGCTAAAAATGCACAAGGGCGCGGTCCGGCTTGGAGTAATTCCTTATTCGAAGACAATGCCGAATTTGGTTTGGGTATGCGCATAGCCATTGATAAACACGCAGCGCATGCTGGCGAATTGTTATTACAACTCACAGACAGGCTCGGCGAAGAAAACGTGTATGCCTTGTTGGAAGCCGATCAGTCCGATGAAGCGGGCATCTATGAGCAACGCCAACGCGTTGAAGCGTTAAAACAACAATTGCAAAACCAGACGGATTTCGCTGCCAGTAAACTGTTGGAATTAGCCGATTATTTATGTAAAAAAAGCGTGTGGATAATTGGCGGTGATGGCTGGGCCTACGACATTGGCTATGGTGGTGTCGATCATATACTGGCTAGCGGTCGTAACGTCAATATACTGGTATTGGATACCGAAGTGTATTCCAATACAGGTGGACAAACCTCCAAATCAACACCGTTGGGAGCCGTAGCGAAATTCTCTGCCAGTGGTAAAGCCACCAGCAAAAAAGATCTGGCTCTGCTAGCAATGGATTACAGCAATGTCTACGTTGCACATGTGGCCTATGCCGGTAAAGATACACAAACGCTCAGTGCCTTTTTAGAAGCCGAAGCGCATGATGGCCCATCCATTATCATTGCCTATGCACCTTGTATCGCGCACG
Organism: Methylomonas sp. AM2-LC; assembly: GCF_039904985.1. Taxonomy (NCBI): domain Bacteria; kingdom Pseudomonadati; phylum Pseudomonadota; class Gammaproteobacteria; order Methylococcales; family Methylococcaceae; genus Methylomonas; species Methylomonas sp. AM2-LC. Next base: position 4,003,734 of record NZ_CP157005.1, on the reverse strand, counting down.
GTGTCGATCTTTCCAATAATCATCGTCAGCAAAATCTGGCGGTTAAAAGTGGACACTGGCCGTTGTTTCGCTTTGATCCGGGCAAAATAGCACTGGGTAAAAATCCTATGCATCTGGATTCTGCGGAACCCTCTATTCCGTATCGGGATTTTGTCATGACAGAAACACGTTTCAGTATGCTCTGGCAAACCAATCCACAAGCTGCCGAAGCCTTTTTGCAACAAGCACAACAAGATGTCAGAAACCGTTATCGCTATTACAAACAGCTATCAGAACTGGAGTGGAACGAAGCGACCAGTGTTTCTGCCAGTAAAGTGCAACATATTAACGATACCACTTCAGGAGCAGCATAATGGTTGATCTAGCCACTGAATATCTCGGTCTAAAGCTAGCAAATCCTTTGGTACCTTCCGCTTCACCGTTAAGTAAGAATCTGGATACGGCTATTAGGCTTGAAGATGCGGGCGCATCGGCTCTGGTAATGTATTCGTTGTTCGAAGAAAAAATAGAAGCCGAACACCAGCAAATGGAGCGTTTTTTTTATTCGCAATCTATTGGTCATGGCGAAGCAGACTCCTTTCATCCGGTACCCGATAAGATTAAAACCTATCAAGATCAATATCTGGAAAACTTGCAGAGGCTGAAAAGCTGTCTGTCTATTCCAGTGATTGCCAGCCTGAACGGTACTTCTCTGGGGGGATGGATAGAATATGGCTTGGCTTTGCAGCAAGCAGGCGCTGATGCCCTGGAATTGAATATTTATCATCTGGCTGCCAATGTCAGCGAAAGCAGTGAAACAGTAGAAAATCGTTATCTGGATATTTTGCGGGAACTGAAAAAAATCGTTAGCATTCCTTTAACGCTAAAATTATCGCCACAATTTAGTTCGCCTTTAAATTTTGCGCAGCGATTGGAAGCAGCGGGTGCCAATGGCTTAGCGCTATTTAACCGATTTTACCAGCCAGATATCGATTTGGAAACCTTACAGGTAGTGCCAAAATTGGAGTTGTCCACCTCCTCAGAAGCCTTGTTACGCATCCGCTGGACCGCCTTGTTGTATAAACGTACCAATTTATCACTAGCGGTTACGGGTGGTTTTCATACCACGAGTGATGTATTAAAAGCGCTGCTGGCAGGTGCCGATGTCGTGCATTTATGTAGCGCTTTGCTGGAGCATGGCCCCAGTCGCTTATCCAGTATTCTGGATGATTTGGTAGATTGGTTAACCCTGCATGACTATCAATCCATCCAACAACTTAAAGGTAGTGTTAGTCATCAACACGCCATCAATCCCAGCGATTACGAACGTGCCAATTACGTACAAGTATTAGATAACTACTCGCATGGCAAAGGTGTACTATGGTAAAAAGTAGCCTGGATGAAGCGTAAGCGGAATCCGGGACTCGAAGCCCAGCTACCTAAATACTTTCAAATACCTAAAAAACACCGCAAAGCCTCGGTTTTGCTTGTTTTAAACTGAGTGTGTTAGCAGTTTTTAAGCCGACACCCGGATTTCGCTGCGCTACATCCAGGCTACATAACCCTTAAATGCTCAGGTGCCAAGCCGGCATGATTTCGCTTATGCATGGCTATAAAAGCCGCCTCAAGATTTCGTGTATAACGCTCTGTATCAAACAACGCCGCATTCAATCGATTTTCTGCCAGTTTAGCCTTCAACTTTGCCAGTTTTTCCGGCTGTAAAGCCAGTTCAATCGCCTGCTCTTCATAAGCTTGCGGTGTATATACAATCAACTCAGGTAATCCCAGTGCGCTCAACAAACTGGCCGCCACCCGGCTGGCAAAAGATTCCCCGGCACAGGTTAATACCGGTAATCCCGCCCATAAGGCATCCATTGCCGTGGCATGTGCGTTATATGGCAAGGTATCCAAAAATAGATCGGCTAGCTGGTGTCTGGCTAAATGCTCGGCAATTGATGGCAAACGTTGCGAGAATAGCAAACGCTCGCCACTTATGCCTTGCTGCTCGGCGGCTTGTTTCAGATTGGTTTCTGCTTCAGGATTAGGCGAAAACCACAGTACACTACCGGGCACCGCTTGCAAAATGCGCATCCAGCTAGCAAAAACGTAAGGTGTAATCTTGAAATGATTATTAAAACAACAAAATACCACACCCGTTTCCGGTAACCCCATTTCGGCTCGGCTGAATACCTTATCCGCAATCTGGCGCTGGCTGTCGGTTACCATAAAACTATCCGGTAAATGCACCACCTTTTCACTATAAAGATGCATGCAGTGTGCGGGAATCAATACCGGATCGCCAATAATGTAATCCATATACGTTACCGGCACGCTACCGGCATAACCCAAATAGTTAACCTGTGTTGGTGCCGGGCGATAAGAAAAAATGCCAGTACGGCAATACCCGGTTAATCCGCTCAAGTCCACCGCAATATCCAGTTCCAGTTGTCTGGCCAGTAAGGCTACCTCATAGTCAGATTTGCCGTTAATATTGTGAAACTGATCAAAACCTGCCTCCAGGCGCACCCGCATTTCATCCTTTGCCTCTGGCCCAAAAGAAAAGGCCAACAGCTCAAACTGGCTTCTGTCAAACAGTTCGAACATTTGCGCGGTTAAAAAAGCCACTGGGTGATTACGAAAATCGGCAGAAAAAAAGCCAACCCGTATCCGCGTGTGGTTTGTATAAGGTGCTAATGCTGGCAGCTCAAATCTTTCCGGATAATTCAAGCCGGTCCATAGTGCCGCAATTTTGCCTTGCACCGCTAAATTGTCGGTCATAGCCAGCAGCGTAAATGGCGATAAAGTTTTTTCACCCTCAGCAATTCGTGACAGTAAATGTGCTGTTTCCTGTGCATAATCGCGCCAATCGCAAATTTGTATTTTGGTGGAAAAACGCGCCCCCGCTAAAAACTGATAATCGGGGTCTAAGGCTGTGGCCTGATCATACACCACGCAAGCCTCTTGGTAGCGTTTCAACTCATGCAGTGCCAGCCCCAATCCAAAATGCGCGGCCACATGGTCTGGTTGATGAACCAATGCCAGGCGATAGTTATCAGCAGCCCCCTGATATTGATGAATTTGTTGTAAGGTATTGCCACATAGAAAATAGGCTTCTGCATGTTCGGGTACTAATTTCATAGTCTGCCGATAACTGTCCAAGGCTGCGAAAAAATACTTGAGCTGATGTTGAACCTTACCCAATTGCAAATAGGCAAAGGCAAGTTCGGGTTGCAAAGCAATTACGCGTTGATAAACCGGTAATGCTTCTCGGTAGCGTTGCAGATTATTCAGTGCGTTGGCATAATTAAAACACGCCTCCACATGCTGTGGGTTAATAGCCAACACACGTTCAAAACAGTCAATGGCTTCCGTATGCTTGCCCAAAGCCAGAAAAGATAAGCCCCGGTTGGTAAAATAAGCCTCATCTTGCTCAGGTTTTAGGGCATAACCGTGAGCATAGCTGTCTAGCGCCTCCACGTAGCGATGCAAACAGTGTAAGGCCAATCCACGGTTATGATGTGCTTCGGCATAATTCGGGCTAAGCTTGATAGCCTGGTCAAAACACAGCAGGGCGGCCTGAAAATTCTGTAAATTCTTATAAGCCAATCCGCAATACATATACGCTTCAACAAATTGCGGCTGCAAGCTAACGGCGGTTTCGTAATGGGTGACAGCTTGCGCATACAGCTGCTGTGCAGTCAGCACATTGCCCAGATTGTAATGTGCTTTCGCATAACCGGGTTTAATGGCAAGCGCTTGGCTAAAGCTTTCTGCCGCTTGCGAATACTGTTGCAGACCGTACAAGGCTAAACCTTGATTATTAAACGCCTCGGCAAAATCAGGTTTAAAACGGATGGCCTGCGTATAACAGGCCAGTTCTTCCGGTATGCGTCCTAGCGCCTTTAACACCAAACCACGATTATTATAGGCATTTGCATAGTCAGGATTGATGGCAATGGCAGCATCAAAGCTAAGCAATGCCTGGTCTAGCTGCCCCAAATTTTGTAACGCAATCCCACGGTTATTTAACGCCTCGGCATAAGCAGGGCGTAACAACAGTGCCTGGTTATAACTGTCAACCGCAGTCGTTAACTGGCCTAAGCTTAACAAAGCATTACCCCGTTTCCACAAAGCCTCTGGAAAGTTGGCTTGTAAAGTCAGTGCCTTGGCGTAACAATCTAGCGCTTCCTGAAAACGACGCTGTTCCTGTAACAGATTGCCTTCATTGAATAAAGATTCGGCAGGGTTGGGCATAAAGGTGCTGGTAGACATAATTAAAAATGACTCCGTTAGAATATAATAACAATTAACTTACCGATTTTGATGCCTAAGCTCAGTTATATAAAACCGCAACAAAACCCAGGTAGCCTGGATGAAGCGCAGCGGAATCCGGGGCTCGAAGCCCAACCACCTAGATATTTTTAAATACCTAAAAAAACATCGTAAAGCTTTGGTTTTTTCGTTTAAATCGAGTGTGTTAGCCGTTTTTAAACCGACACCCGGATTTTGCTGCGCTTACATCCAGGCTACATAACCTTTAAATGCTCGGGAGCCAAGCCGGCATGATTTCGCTTATGCATTGCTATAAAAGCCGCTTCCAGATTTTTTGTATAACGTTCAGTATCAAACAATGCCGCATTTAATCGATTTTCTGCCAGTTTTGCTTTCAACTTTGCCAGTTTTTCTGGCTGTAAAGCCAGTTCAATCGCCTGCTCTTCATAAGCTTGCGGTGTATTTACAATCAACTCGGGTAAATCCAGTGCACTCAACAAACTGGCCGCCACCCGGCTGGCAAACGCTTCCCCTGCACAAGTTAATACAGGCAATCCTGCCCATAGTGCATCTGCGGCAGTGGTATGCGCGTTATACGGGCAAGTATCCAGAAATAGATCGGCCAAACGGTGTCTGGCCAAATGCTCAGCGGAGCAGGGCAGCCGCTGCGCAAATATCAGGCGATCTGCGCTAATACCCTGTGCTTGTGCCGCCATTCTTAAATTGTCTGCCGCATGCGGACTGTTGGAAAGCCACAAGACACTGCCCGGAACCGCCTGCAATATACGCATCCAAGCAACAAACACCTCTGGCGTAATTTTAAAATGATGATTAAAGCAACAAAACACCACGCCAGTGGCAGGCAAATCCATCTCCTGGCGACTGAAAACCCTATCCGAAATTACGCGCTGGTTATCGTTAACCAGAAAACTATCCGGTAAATAAACCAGCTGTTCTGTATAAAACGGCTGTGTCTCCGGCGGAATTAATACCGGGTCGGCTATTAGATAATCCATATACTCAGCACCCATAGTGCCAGAGTACCCCAAATAATTGACTTGTAACGGTGCCGCACGACATGCAAATACACCTGTTCGGCAATGTGCAGTATGCCCGCCCAAGTCCACCGCAATATCAATTTCCAACTGTCTGGCAAACTCTGCCGCTTCAACATCAGAGCGGTCGCCAATCTCGTAAAAATGATCAAACCCCGCTTGCAGACGCGTGCGCATCTCGTCCTCCACTGTAGGGCCAAAAGAAAAGGCTACAATCTCAAACCGGCTTCTATCGTGTAGCTCAAACAATCGTGCCGTTAATGACGCAACAGCATGATTACGAAAATCCGCAGAAAAATACGCCACGCGAATACGCTCATGCCCGTTATAAGGGCTAATGGCTGGGAGTAAGTGATTAGGTGGATAATTCTGTTGTGTCCAGATGTGTGCCGCATTTTGTTGTAACTGCGGATTATCGGTTAACAGCAAGCTGGTAAAAGGTGTGGCAACCAGCTGTTTATCGTTAATTGCTGTGCAAAGCTTAAGTGTCTCCAGCTCAAAATCTCGCCAGTCGCACAATAGCATTTGTGTGGTGAATCTATAGCCTGGCAGGCAGTCGTAATGCGGATTAAGTGCCAGCGCTAAATCAAATTGCGTTAATGCTGCCGGATACTGTTTCAGCTCTTGCAAGGCCACGCCTAAACCACAATAAGACGCAATAAAGTTGGGTCGTAATGCAATGGCTTTTTGATAAAATTCAGCCGCTTCCGCATAAGCCTGTAATTGCTGTAAAGTATTGGCATAATTATAAAAAGCATCTTCATAAGCCGGTAATAAGACCATGCCACGTTCATAACTGCTCAGCGCCGCGTGAAAATGTTTAAGTTCGTGTAAGGCAATACCGCGATTGATATACGCATAGCCATAAGCCGCATCAATTTTAATGGCGGCGTCATAACTGGCCACTGCCTCGGCAAAGCGGTGTAATTCCCGTAAAACGTTGCCCTTATTGTAATGTGCCAAGGCAAAATCAGGTCGCAAAGCCAAAGCGCGGTCAAAACAGGCCAGTGCTTCCAACCCCCGATTAAGTTCCGAAAGCGCAATCCCTCGGTTGGCCTGTGTGCCGGGTTGTTCTGGGGCAATACCCAGCGAGCGGGCCAACAGACTTTCTGCCAGTTGATACTGCCCCTGATTAAGCAAGTTGGTGCCTAACTCTGCCAATAAGGCCGCATCGGATGGATACGCGCTCAACAGCTTTTTTAAAATCAGCGCCGCTTCTGGCAGCTTACCCGCTTGTTGCAAAACAGCCGCTTGTTGAAACTGGGCAATATGTTTAGGGGAGGGGGATTTATTTTTCATACGCAAAAATCAGTCGTCCATGTTAAAAATAAGCGCCATTATGATAGATCAAAAATAATACTAACATAAAGGATTGTGCTAATAAATGGGCAGTGCTGGTGTGCAATATTCAACGTGTTGGCCATTTAAAAGCCGACACCCGGATTTCGCTGCGCTACATCCAGGCTTCGAACAACAAAAAAGCTACCCGTAGCCTGGATGCAGCGCCAGCGGAATCCGGGGTTTAAAGCCCAACCAACTATCAAAACTAACTGTGTCTTTAATGATGGAATAAACACACCCGTGCAATATTCAGCATGTTAGCGCCTTAAAAGCCGACACCCGGATTTCGCTGCGCTACATCCAGGCTACGAAAACAAAAAAGCTACCCGTAGCCTGGATGCAGCGCCAGCGGAATCCGGGGTTTAAAGCCCAACCAACTATCAAAACTAACTGCGTCTTTAATGGTGGCATAAACACATCACTGTGCAATATCCAACATGTTAGAAAGTTAACTACTATAAACCGCCGAAAACAATTTATCAACTCATTCTAAAAATAGGTCATATCACCTATTTTATGAGTAAAAGTAGGTTAAATAACATAGTTTAATAAAATAAGGGTATTATAAATACCATTAAAATATTGATTTTTATAGTTATTAAAAAGTTGGTAAGGCTCTTGCAATATATTTGCACAATTAGGCAAATAAAATACATGACTTTATGCAATTCAAAATCAAACATAAAAGCTTAGCTATATACCAAAAAAAATCGGCCCTATACCTACAGCGTAGCTAGTAAGTATTTATGTTAATAAACAATAAGTGTTCAATAATGACATACCGCAAGCGCATAGCAAGATCGCTACTCAAGCTAAGCATAGCGGCTGTTTGCTGTTTACTCATCAATAGTAGCGCCGATGCCGATCTGCTACCCGCAAGTAAACTTAAAATCAGCCAAATGCCGGGTCGCAACACCCTGCATATTCAGGCCACGCAAATACCGTTGTCACAACTGCTGGCAAAGTTGGCGGTTAATACCCATACCAACCTGCACTATGCCGCACTGTCTGTAGACAGCACCATCACGGGCGATTGCTTAGCCGACTTGCTCAGCGAACTGATGACTTGTTTATTAGGTAAACCGGTAAACAGTGTGGTGCGCTACTCCGCACAAGGCCATGCCGAAGAAGCCTGGCTATTAGGCGCAGAATGGGATGGCAAAAAAGCCAAACCGCAATATGTCGATGTAAACACTGCCAATCTGCAAGCCGATCCAGAAAACAACATCCTGTTAGAACAAGCGCAATCCGACGATCCAGCAACCCGCGCCAGCGCCATCACCAATCTTGGCGTCTCAGGGCTGGAAGACAAAGCCCTGGCCAGCAAATTACTCACCGAAGCGCTAAACGATCAAAACCCCGATATCCGCGCCAAAGCCATCGCCAGCCTCACCAATCTGCAAGGTAACAATGCCAAACCGCAATTGCTCAGCATGCTAAACGACGATAACCAGGATGTGCGCATGGCCGCCGTGGTTGCCGGTTACAACAACCCGGATTTTCTGTTGCAAGCCCAAAACGACAGCGATGCCCAAATTCGCGCCATGGCAGAAATGAGCCTGGCGCGTCTGGATAAAACCAACAACACCAGTACACCATGAAGCAGTTACTGATGTTAAACCCGTTCGCAATACCCCTCTGCCAGAAGGCCGGGTGCGAAAACACTTTGCTCTCTCCCCCGAGACAAAGTAACCGAAAACAGCGTTTACCCACGGACGTATAAATGCTGTTTTCAACCTTAACTTAAATATAACTTTAATGGAGTTTCTCAGTATGAACTTACGTAAAACACTTATCGCTTCTGCTATTTTGGCAACCGGTCTGGTTGGTTCAGTTTCAGCACATCCACTGTTTGCTGGCAAACTGGCTGCTGCCCAAAATAGTACTGATGTGTTCCGTACCACTTGTGTAAATTTCGACGGTGTAACCTATCAAGCACCAGTAGTGCCTGATGTGACTGGCAATGCTTCTGGTTTTGTCTTCGAAATCAGTCTTAACACTGGTAGCACAGTAACTGCTACCGTGGGTTACACCGGAGTAGGTAATGTCAATGGCAACACTTGGGGCAATAACATTCTGCCTGCTTCACCAGCGCCTAAAACCGCTACTGCAACTGATACCTCTCTGAGTACCGCCTGGAATCCAAATGCGGCAACTCCAGAATTTGGTGCCAACGGTTACCTGTCACCCAGCCTTGGTGCAGTAGCGGGCTTTTTAAATCCAGCCGGTACAGCATCAGGTGCGGGTAATGGCCAGTATGTGGTAGTGGTATCACATGCCAGCACTGTCTCTACTGGTTATGACTTTCTGGGTCACTGCTGGTTAAGCGCAAACGGTAAAGGGCTTTACACTGCAAACCACACCGGTCAAGGCACCTGGTTTACCGGTGCTCCGCTGGCACCAACCTTCGATTACGATCAAGTGCTTGATCAGTAAGCCGATATTGGAAAACGGATTTTCCTGATTGCGTTATTACAGCACCGTGCGCGACTGGCGGTGCTGTTTTTATGCATAGCCCTGGAAGCAAAAACAGAGCTTGCCTAAAGTACTGACCTAAACTGCTAAACCTTAAGATTGATAAAAAATATGAAAACACATTGCGCTATTATTTTTTTCCTGACCTGGGGCCTGTTCACAGCCGCCCATGCAGACAAACAGGCACTGCAAACCGAATCACAAAAAATCAGTTACGCCTTAGGGGTTGACTATATCAAAGGCTTGCTGGAAGACGAATTAGAACTGGATAACCGCGCCTTTTTGCAAGGTATTCAGGATATGCAGGCTGGCAAAACCTCGCGCCTGACCGCAGCCGAAACCAAAACTGCCCTGGATATGTTTGTAGTGCAGCGTATCCGTATCCGCCAAAACAAAACCCTGGAAACCTTGGCTGCCGGTCAACGCTTTCTGGACGAAAACCAAAACCGCGAAGGTGTGCATGTATTACCCAGAGGTCTGCAATATAAAGTGTTGACTCAGGGCAGTGGCACCACCTCGCCCACCATGGACGATGGCGTCAGCGTGCGTTACCGCTTAAGCGATCTGGATGGCAACGAACTACTTAAATCCCCCGCCGATGGCAAACCCAAAAAATTAGTCATCAAACATTTAATCAGCGGCTGGCAACAAGCCCTGCAACAAATGAAACCTGGCGACAAATGGCAGCTATTTACCCCGCCAAATCTCGCCTACGGCGAAAACGGCAGCCCCGACGGCCGCATCAAACCCAACCAAACCTTGGTATACGAACTGGAACTGGTAGACATCGTCAGCGCCGACGAAGCCCAACAAGAAATGGACAAACCCACAGCAATCACCACTAAGAATTAAAAAACACATGCAGCGCAGCCCACGTTTTTCCGTAGCCTGTGCAGCGCAAGGTTTTACGTAGCCTGGATGTAGCGCAGCGAAATCCGGGGCTCGAAGCAAACCAACCCCTGCCAACCCAAAACCCAACTTGGCAGGAAAGTTTAAAAAAACCAACCAAGCCCAAAATAGGCTTGGTTAAAGAAGTTACCAAGGGTGTTATCACCCCAAAGCCGACCCCCGTATTCCGCTTACGCTGCATACAGGCTACATAAAACCAAACGTACCCATCTCCTGGATGCCGCGCACGTTTTTCCGTAGCCTGGATGCAGCGCAGCGAAATCCGGGGTTCGAAGCAAACCACCCCTGCCACCAAAAAACTAAATGGGCAGGAAAGTTTTAAAAAAAGGAGCCAAACCCATGCACAACCTGACCCTGCCCCTATTCCTGACACTGGGCACTCTATCCTGCGCATGTACCGAAGTACAACCCTGGGAACGCGGTAATCTGGCCAAACCGGTCATGGCGGCAGACCCACTACCTTTACAATCGGCCATCCGCCAGCATAACTACGCCAGCCGCGAAGCCGCCGGTGCCGCCAGCTCCGGTGCCTCAGGAGGTGGCTGTGGTTGTAACTAAAAAACCAACAGTGTTACCCGTAAACACTTTGCCACGCCTGCTAACCCAAGTCGCCGCTTGTCGGGCCGCCCTGGCGCAATCTTTCGTTCGCCCTACGATCAATATCCGCAAACCAACACCCAAAGCCCTGATAAAAGCCTTTTGCCTATCCGCACTCACCCTGCCCGGCATGCTCAGCCAAGCACATGCGGATACCGAGGAAGATGAGGTGGGTTATCAATTAAATCATTACGAGGAAAGTGTACGTCCTTTGGTCTATCCCGTTACCAGCTTGGATTCAACCGGCAGTAACGTATATTTAGGGCAGGTTAAGCCTTTAATTAATCAATATAAGCCTTTAACAGCCGACACCGAACACGCTTTTGCGCGTTTTCGTATCAATGATCGCACCCGAGTGGCGTTCGATTTTAACCATGATGTCTGGTCGGGCGCTTCGCCATTAAATACACGACCATTGTTAGTGGGGGGGTTTGGGCCACATGACGGCGCCGGAGTGGTATTAACTGCTGGTGCTAGTCCAAGTAATGCACAACTGGGGTTTGGTCAATTTTTTGATGCACAGGGCCATTATATGGCGGTTACTCAATTTGCCAATGTTCTGGATAATAACGGTAATGTGGTTGCCTTGGTACCCGGTCAACTAACCCGTGATAACCGTTTGCAGCATATTATGGGTTACGCCTCACCGGAAAGTCGCGATCAAGTGCACATGAAACTGGGCTATGATTGGGACAATGCTTCAATGGATGCCGGTGCGGGCACCTCTATCGAACCCGATTATGAATCCCGTTTTGCTAATCTTGCCAGCAAGCTGGATTTTAACCAGAAGCAAACCACGCTGAATTTCGGCCTTAGTTATACCAATAGTGATACCCGAGCGCTTACCTCAAGATGGGGGGCTACCGATTTTCTGAATTCCGCAAACGTACAGAATACCGCGAATATTAACGATGGCGGTATTGTTGATAATTTGAATAAGCGCATTATTGGCAACCGACGTGATGCGGCTTTTACCTTTAGCTTAAGTCAGGTGATGAATAAAAACGATGTGTGGACTGCTGGGATGGGCTACACCCGTACCACCGGTTTTCAATCGAATCCCTATAAATCAGTCACTATGTTTTATTTGGACCCTAACTGGCGAAACAATAATTTTAACGGGCTAGCAGCCGATGCCTTTCCAGGTGTGCAGTATGCCAATGGCGGAGGCATGGAAACCGAAAAGCGTCCCGAGTTGCGCAATCAGCTGACTTTGGATACCAGTTATTTGCATTATATGCAGCCCTTACATGCTGCGGCTAAACTGGGTTACAGTTTTTTTATGGACGACTGGGGGATTAATGCCCACACCTTTGATGGTGAATGGCGACAGGATTTGGGCGGCAGTTGGCTGCTGACGCCGCATGTACGCTATTACTCGCAATCGGCAGCCAGTTTTTATGGCCCTTACTTTTTTTCCTATTGTAATGGTGGCTGTACTCAGTTCGATCCCAATAAAGTTTACGGTGCCCCAAATGCCTTTTCCAGCGATCAGCGCCTTTCTGCTTATGGTACGTTGAGCGGCGGTGTCTCCTTATCAAAGCAATTTGCCAAAGGCTTAAGTTTGGAGCTGGGTTTTGAATATTATACGCATAAAAGCGCCCTTAAAATCGGCGGTGGCGGCAGTGGCGATTACACCAATTTTGATTATTACACGGTCAACGCCGGCCTACATGCCAGTTTAGGTAAGCTGGCCAGTGTCACTAATTTATTCGACAGTGGCAGTCTGTTTGATGGCTGGTTCGATAACAATAGCAGTTCGGCTACCCAACCAGAGCATGCCGCGCATCAGCATGCGCATCAGCACGCCAACGCGCCCGCAGGGGTAATGTTTGCCCACATGCTGGATCAACCCGGCGAGTGGATGTTGGGCTATCGGTTTATGCAAAGTAATCAGGGTGGCACTATGTTGCATGGTAACCAGCCCGCAAATCGGACCGAACTGCTAACAGCACCATGTCCGGGTGGAAAGGTATTTGGCTTAGGGAGTAAATTCAAAAATCAATGTGACATGTTTGCAAGCAGCATGAGTATGAATATGCATATGCTGGATGTGATGTATGCCCCCACAGACTGGCTGAATGTAATGCTGATGCCACAGTTTGTGGATATGAGTATGAAAATGGATATGTCCTCTATGCCGATGTCCACCATGATGCAGGCTTGGGGCATGTATGGCTATACTGCGCGAGACCAACAACAGAGTGGTGGTTTTGGTGATACCGGTGCCTATGCGCTGTTGCGCTTATGGGATGGCGATGGTCATCATGTGCATTTGACCCAAGGTATTAGTATCCCCACAGGTACAGTGACCACCCGTTATGAATGGAATATGAATGGTTATTATTCTTACGATATGCAAGCCGGTAGCGGTACCTGGGATTACAAACCCAGCCTGACCTATACCGGAGAACAGGAAGATTGGTACTGGGGCGCACAAATTAGCGGGACACACCGCTTGCAATCCATCAGCGGTCATGGCTGGTCGTTAGGCGATATCTGGCAGGGTACTGGTTGGGGTGGTTATCGTTTCACTAACTGGTTAAGCGGTACCGTGCGCGGTGTCTACAGTGCACAAAGCGCCATACATGGCAGTTATCCAGATGGTTCTAATTATGGTGTTCTCACTTGGGGTAATATGCCGAATCAGTTCTCACAAAACTACGGTGGTAGCTATGCCGATGCCGGGTTTGGTGTTACAGCCACCGTCCCCAAAGGCGATTACGCCGGTAATAGCGCCAGCTTCGAATGGCTACAACCCCTCTATACCTACGTCAATGGCTACCAGTTAGATAGAGCTGGAGCGTTATCGGCTACCTGGAGTTATGCCTTTTAACGGATGCCTGAAATTAGAGAGATTATCGAGGGTGTTAACACCCCAAAGCAGACACCCGGATTCCGCTACGCTGCATCCAGGCTACGTAAAACCAAGCGCACCCATATCCTGGGTTTTGTAGCCTGGATGTAGCGTAAGCGAAATCCGGGATTCGAAGCAAACCACCCCTGCCAATTAAAAATCCAAATTGGCAGGAAAGAATTAAAAAAAGGAGCCAAACCCATGCACAACCTAACCCTGCCCATATTCCTAATACTGGGCGCTTTATCCTGCGCATGCACACAAGTACAACCTTGGGAACGCGGTAACCTGGCCAAACCAGTCATGGCGGCAGACCCATTACCCTTACAATCGGCCATCCGCCAGCATAACTACGCCAGCCGCGAAGCGGCCGGTGCTGCCAGTTCCGGTGCCTCTGGAGGTGGCTGTGGTTGTAACTAAAAAACCAACAGCGTTACCGGTAAACACTGTGCCACGCCTGCTAACCCAGGTCGCCGCCTGTCGCGCCGCCTTGGCACATTCTTTCGTCCGCGCCCCGGCCAATACTCGCAAAGCAAAACCCAAAACCCTGATAAAAGCCTTTTGCCTATCCGCACTCAGCTTACCCGGAATGCTTAGTCAGGCGCAAGCCGATACCGATGAAGAGGTGGGGTATCAATTAAACCATTATGAAGAAAGTGTACGTCCTTTGGTTTATCCCGTAACTACTTTGGATGCAACCGGCAGTTACGTCAATTTAGGGCAGGTCAAGCCTTTAATCAATCAATATAAGCCGTTAACAGCCGACACCGAACACGCTTTTGCACGTTTTCGCCTTAATGATCGTACCCGCGTGGCGTTCGATTTTAACCATGATGTGTGGTCTGGCGCTACACCATTAAGTACACGACCGTTATTAGTGGGGGGCTTTGGTCCGAATACTGCTGCTGCTGGGTATATGGGGGGGGGCTAGCTCTTATAATGCACCACTGCAGACTGGTAATTTTTTCGATGCACAAGGCCATTATCTGGCGGTTACCCAATTTGCCAATGTTCTGGATAATAACGGTAATGTGGTTGCCTTGGTACCCGGTCAACTCACCCGCGATAACCGTTTGCAGCATATTATGGGTTACGCCTCACCAGAAAGTCGCGATCAGGTCAATATGAAATTAGGCTACGACTGGGACAATGCTTCAATGGATGCCGGCGCAGGCACCTCTATCGAACCGGATTATGAATCACGTTTTGCTAATCTTGCCAGCAAGCTGGATTTTAACCAGAAGCAAACCACGCTGAATTTCGGCCTTAGTTATACCAGTAGTGATACCCGAGCGCTTACCTCAAGGTGGGGGCCTACAGATTTTCTGAGTCCCGCAAACGTACAGAATGCCGCGAATATTAACGATGGCGGTATTGTTGATAATTTGGATAAGCGCATTATTGGTAACCGACGTGATGCGGCTTTTACCTTTAGCTTAAGTCAGGTGATGAATAAAAACGATGTGTGGACTGCGGGCTTGGGTTACACCCGAACTACCGGATTTCAATCGAATCCGTATAAATCCGTTACTATGTTTTATTTGGACCCTAATTGGCGTAACAATAATTTTAACGGACTAGCAGCCGATGCCTTACCGGGCGTGCAGTATGCATCTGGCGGAGCAATGCAGACCGAAAAGCGTCCCGAGTTGCGCAACCAGCTGACTTTAGATACCAGTTATTTGCACTATATGGAGTCCTTAAATGCGGCGGCTAAACTGGGTTACAGTTTTTTTATGGATGACTGGGGGATTAATGCCCACACCTTTGATGGCGAATGGCGGCAGGATTTGGGCGGCAGTTGGCTGCTGACGCCGCATGTGCGTTATTACTCGCAATCGGCAGCCAGTTTTTATGGTCCCTATTTTTTTTCCTATTGTAATGGCTGTACTCAGTTCGATCCAAATAATAATTACGGCGCCCCCAATGCCTTTTCCAGCGATCAGCGCCTTTCTGCATACGGTACGCTCAGTGGTGGCGTCTCCTTATCCAAGCAATTTGCCAAAGGCTTAAGTTTAGAGTTGGGTTTTGAATATTACACCCATAAAAGCGCTCTTAAAATTGGCGGTGGCGGCAGTGGCGATTATACCAATTTTGATTATTACACAGTCAATGCTGGTGTACATGCCAGTTTGGGTAAACTGGCCAGTGTCACTAATTTATTCGACAGTGGCAGTCTGTTTGATGGCTGGTTCGATAACAATAGTAATTCCGCAACCCCGCCAGAACATGCAGCGCATCAGCATGCGCATCAGCACGCCAACGCGCCAGCAGGGGTAATGTTTGCTCATATGCTGGATCAACCAGGTGAGTGGATGTTGGGTTATCGGTTTATGCAAAGCAATCAGGGTGGCACTATGTTGCATGGCAGTCAACCGGCTAATCGGTCTGAACTGCTCACAGCACCATGTCCTGGTGGTGGTGGTAATAATGCGAGTTTATTCAAAAATCATTGTGACATGTTTGCAACCAGTATGAACATGAACATGCATATGCTGGATTTGATGTATGCCCCTACTGATTGGTTGAATGTAATGCTGATGCCACAGTTTGTGGATATGAGTATGAAAATGGATATGTCCGCTATGCCGATGTCTACCATGATGCAGGCTTGGGGTATGTATGGCTATACTGCAAGAGACCAACAGCAGAGTGGCGGTTTTGGTGATACCGGTGCCTATGCGCTATTGCGTTTATGGGATGGCGATGGTCATCATGTGCATTTAACCCAAGGAATTAGTATCCCTACAGGTACCGTAACCACCCGCTATGAATGGAGTAATTTTGGTTATTACTCCTACGATATGCAAGCGGGTAGCGGTACCTGGGATTACAAACCCAGTCTTACTTATACCGGGGAGCAGGATGACTGGTACTGGGGTGCACAAATTAGCGGTACGCACCGCTTGCAATCTATTAGCGGTCATGGCTGGTCGTTAGGGGACATTTGGCAGGGCACCGGTTGGGGTGGTTATCGTTTCACCAACTGGTTAAGCGGTACTGTTCGCGGTGTTTACAGTGCGCAAAGCGCCATACACGGTAGTTATCCGGATGGATCTAATTATGGTTCTTTCGCTTGGGGCAATATGCCGAATCAGTTCTCACAAAACTACGGTGGCAGCTATGCCGATGCCGGGTTTGGTGTTACAGCCACCGTCCCCAAAGGCGATTACGCTGGCAATAGCGCCAGCTTCGAATGGCTACAACCCCTCTATACCTATGTCAACGGCTACCAGTTAGATAGAGCTGGCGCGTTATCGGCTACCTGGAGTTATGCCTTTTAATCGATTACTGGATTTAGAGCGATTGTTGAGGGTGTTATTACCCAAAACAGGCTTGGTTAAAAAAGTTGTAAAGGGTGTTAACACCCAAAAGCCGACACCCGGATTCCGCTTTGCTACATCCAGGCTACGTAAAACCAAGCGCACCCATATCCTGGGTTTTGTAGCCTGGATGTAGCGTAAGCGAAATCCGGGGTTCGAAGCAAACCACCCCTGCCAATTAAAAACCCAAATTGGCAGGAAAGAATTAAAAAAAGGAGCAAAACCCATGCACAACCTGACTCTGCCCCTAATCCTAACACTGGGCACTCTATCCTGCGCATGCACGGAAGTACAACCCTGGGAACGGGGCAATCTGGCCAAACCGGTCATGGCGGCAGACCCATTACCCTTACAATCGGCCATTCGCCAACATAACTACGCCAGCCGCGAAGCGGCCGGTGCTGCCAGTTCCGGTGCCTCTGGAGGTGGCTGTGGTTGTAACTAAAAAACCAACAGCGTTACCGATAAACAAAGTGCCACGCCTGCTAACCCAAGTCGCCGCTTGTCGGGCTGCATTGGCACAATCTTTGGTTCGCGCCCCGGCCAATACGCACAAACCAAAGCCCAAAGCCCTAATAAAAGTGCTTTGCCTATCTGCACTCACCCTGCCCGGCATGCTTAGCCAGGCGCATGCCGATACTGATGAAGACGAGGTAGGTTATCAGTTTAGTCATTATGAAGAGGGCAAGCGGCCGTTGTATGCTCCGGGTCAAACCACCGATTCACAAGGAGATACATTCTCTAATGGCAAGCGTGTGCCTTTCACCAATCAATATCAACCACTCACCGCTAATAGTGAACACGGTTTTACGCGTTTTCGACTGAATGATCGGGTGCGTTTTGCTTTTAACTATAATCACGATGTCTGGTCTGGTGCTACACCTATGAATACCATGCCTTTGGCGGTGGGTGGTTTTGGACCTTCAACTTTAGGTACAGCCTCGCCATCTTATGAAGCAATGCAACAATATCAGTTTTTTGACGCACAAGGGCATTTTCTACGGCAGGATAGTTATAATTATTTGTTGAATCCTGATGGTTCTGTTAGCGGCATTGCGCCAGGTAAGCTAGTGCGGGATAACCGTCTACAGCATCTTCTGGGCTATGCCTCACCGGAAAGTCGCCATCAAATTGATATGAAACTGGGTTACGATTGGGACAATGCCGCGCTGGATATGGGTGCGGGTACCTCTAACGAGCCTGATTACCAGTCCAACTTTGCCAATCTGAACACTAAGCTGGAATTTAACCAGAAACAAACCGCCGTCAATTTGGGCTTGAGTTATACCAGTAGCGATACCCACGCTTACAATCAAAGCTGGACCAATTACAATCTGATGAATCCGGCTTATACCCTAACGCCGGGCAGGTTGAACGCCAACCGCCGCGATGTCGCTATTACCTTGGCCTTTAGTCAGGTAATGAATAAAAACGATGTGTTTAATGCTGGTTTTAGTTACACCCGCAGTACCGGCTTTCAGTCTAACCCGTATAAATCGGTGAGCATGTTTGTGCTCGATCCTAACTGGCGAACAGATGGGCTTTCTTATTATAATGTGAACAGTAACACCTTGCCGGGTGTACAGATGTCGATTTTAGGGGATTGGGTGGCGGAACAGCGCCCAGAGTTACGTAACCAGTTTACCTGGGATGGCAGCTTTTTGCATTATATGCCTGCCGTTAATGCGGCGGCTAAATTGGGTTACAGTTATTTTAGGGACGATTGGGGAATTAGCTCCCATACTTTTGATGGGGAATGGCGACAAGATTTGGGGGGTAGTTGGTTGCTTACCCCGCATGTGCGTTACTACTCGCAATCTGCGGCCTCTTTTTACGCGCCGTATTTTTTTACCTATTGTTCACCTATCAATGGTTGTCCTAATGGTGGTATTGATTCTAGTACCGTTATTAATACACCGAAGAACTATTCCAGCGACCAGCGCTTATCGGCCTATGGTACCTTGAGTGGTGGAGTTTCCCTGGCAAAGCAATTTGCCAAGGGTTTAAGTATGGAATTGGGTTTTGAATACTACACCCACAACAGCGCGTTAAAAATGGGTGGCGGTGGCTCTGGCGATTATACTGACTTTCACTCGTATACGGTCAATGCTGCGTTGCATGCCAATCTGGGTAAGTTAAAACTAGTCAGTACCCTGTTTGATAGCGGCAGTATGCTGGAGGGCTGGTTCGACGACAGCACTGCGCCAACGGAGCATGCCAATCACAGCGCACACCACTCGCATAATCCAACCCCAGCTGGGGTAATGTTTGCGCATATGCAGGATCAGCCCGGTGAGTGGATGTTGGGATACCGCTTTATGCAAAGTGATGTGGGTGGGGATTTATTGCATGGCAGTCAAAAAGTCGATTTTGCACAGGTACAAAATACCGCCTGTCCAAAACAGCATGGTTCAGTTGGTTTGTCTGTGTTCAGCACAGCCACCTGTTTAATGCCGCCCGGCAAAATGAGCATGAATATGCATATGCTGGATTTAATGTACGCACCCACCGATTGGTTGAATTTAATGTTGATGCCGCAGTTTGTGGATATGAGCATGAAAATGGATATGTCCTTAATGACGTCGCAAATGATGATGATGATGGGGGGAGGTATGGAAACCTGGACTGGCCGAGATCATCAGCAAAGTGGTGGTTTTGGCGATACGGGGGCTTATATGTTGTTCCGCTTGTTCGATGGCGATGGACATCATGTGCATTTAACTCAGGGTATCAGCATACCCACCGGTACAATCAATACCCGTTATGAGTGGAATTCGTTTAACTATTATTCCTATGATATGCAATCCGGTAGTGGTACTTGGGATTATAAACCTAGCCTGACATATACAGGTGAACAGGATGACTGGTTCTGGGGTGGACAGTTTAGCGGTACGCATCGCTTGCAAGCCGTTAGTAGCCACGGCTGGGCTTTGGGTGATTTATGGCAGGGTACTGCCTGGGGTGGTTATCACCTGACCGACTGGTTAAGCAGTACTGTGCGCGGTGTGTATACCGCGCAAAGCGCCATTAATGGTCAATATCTGAATGGTGGAGCACTTGGAGTCTCTACCTGGGCCAATATGCCAAACCAATATCCGCAAAACTATGGTGGCAGCTATGCAGATGTGGGTGTTGGCTTATCCGCCACCATACCCAAAGGCAATTTTGCTGGCAATACTTTTGGTTTTGAATGGTTGCAACCGGTTTATACCTATGTCAATGGCTATCAGGCAGACAGGGTTGGGGCGTTATCTGCTTCTTGGAGTTATGCCTTTTAACGGATGCCTGAAATTGGGGCGATTGTTAAGTGTGTTATCACCTCGAAGCCGACACCCGGATTCCGCTGCGCTGCATCCAGGCTACGTTTTTTTTGACTGTTCCTTTTGTGTTGTGCTATGAGATTTTATATGATTGTCGTTTTAGTTCTTATCCTTTACCGCCATGACCCCGCAACGTAAGAAACTTGGTTTGTTTAATTATCGGTTTAAAGCCATGGGGACAGTGTGCAGTATGCAGTGTTATGCCAGCAGCGAAGAGGCGGGGCGTAAGGTGTCGGAACTGGTGCATGCGGATGTTTCGCGCTTGGAGCAATTGTATTCGCGCTATTTGCCGGAAAGCTTGTTAAGTAATATAAATCGTACTGCTGCGCAGGGTGGTGAGATTAGGTTGGACGAAGAAACGGCCGGCTTATTTAATTATGCGGCTACTTGTTATGAGAATAGCGATGGTTTGTTTGATGTTACTTCGGGGGTGTTGCGCCGCGCTTGGCGTTTTGATCAGGCGCAAGTGCCAGCTCAGGAAACGATTGATGCATTATTGCTTACTGTAGGTTGGCAGAAGCTGGTTTGGGAAGCGCCACTGTTGCGTTTTCCAGTGCCGGGTTTGGAGATTGATTTGGGTGGGGTGGTTAAGGAATATGCAGCAGATCGGGCAGCGGTGATTTGTCAGGATGCCGGTATACGCCATGGGTTTATTAATTTGGGTGGCGATATTCGTATTGTCGGCCCTCATCCAGATGGTAGCCCTTGGCATGCGGGCATTGAGCATCCGCGTATTAAGGGTGAGGTATTAGCGAATCTGGAATTGTTTAACGGTGCTTTGGCTTGTAGTGGCGATTATGAGCGATGCATGGTGATTAATGGCGAACGTTATAGTCATATTATTAATCCTTTTACCGGCTGGCCTGCAAAGCATATGGCTAGTGTGAGTGTGGTTGCCGATTTTTGCTTGGTGGCGGGTAGTGCTTCTACTATAGCTATGTTGAAAGAAGCCGATGGTCCGGCGTGGCTGGAAGAGCTAGGTTTGCCGCATTTGTGGATGGATGTACACGGAAAAACCGGCAGCATGTAAGGTATTAAATGTAGCCTGGATGTAGCGCAGCGCAATCCGGGGTTCGAAGCAGATTGCTTTCACGATTGTCGTATCAAAATGGTTGGAAGGTTTGGTTTGTTTTATAGGGTGTTAGCTTATTTTGTGCCGATACCCGGATTCCGCTTTGCTACATCCAGGCTACATAGATTTAATTATTAAAAACTATGTTATTTCACGCAATTAAATTTGATAATTAAGTTAAATAACATAGTTTAATTAATTGGTATAAAAATTATATTGTTATATTGATGATAAATATCATATTTATTCATTTGGCATTACTTATGCAAACTATTAACTTGGGATGCATAGAAAATTCAATCAAAACTTAACTTAGAACGTTAGAAAAGTACTGAACATTAAGTTAGTCTGTAATTGGTATGTCGTATCGCTCAATTCATTCGTGGTTCCACTAGGCTTACCAAGTGCGGAGTGAGCAGTAACTTTTTGTAATTTTCTTAAAATACTGATGTTTGGCTATTAAGTGTTTAGCCTTTTTCAATATTTCATCCTATGGATTTATGCGGGTTAAACCCAGTATCCATGTATATCTTAACTATTAATTTAACACCAGATAACAGCCTGTTTATGCTTTGCTACTAATTAGCAGGGTGATTCCCGCTGTTTATTCAATTTAGTTTAATTGCAATTAACTCAAAGGAAATTTTTATGTACAAAATTAAAATCACCGGAAGCATGCAGAAAAATGCATTAATAGTCACGGGTGCCGCTTGCTTGTTGATGACAGGCGTTGTTGCTCAAGCGGATACCGGCACCTATACCTTAAGTTATCCTACTAGTGGTGTTTACGGTGGTAATGATGGTAACCCCATTAACGGTGGCTATAACGTTTTAAATAGCTTTTTGGCGATCAATAATAACGGTACCATCGCTGGCACCATCAACGATACCAATCTGAGTGGGGCGGGTCATGGCGGTTTTGCGGGTAGCTCTGCCGTTATTTATGGTGACGGATCTAATTCTGCTGGAACCGTTGTTAGCGGCATTAATTCGGCAGGCGGTATTGTTGGAACTTATACTATTGGCGTTGGAACTTCCAGTTTTTACTCTAATGCCGCCAATTATGGCAGTGCAGCACCAACGGTAACACTGGTAGACAACAATCTGCACGGCAGCACAAACGCTACAACGGTGGTGGGTGGCATTAACGATGCAGGTACTGCGGTAGGTGTTTCTACTCTGCGGAACGGTAGTCAATATATTTTTGAATACAATACCACTACTTCGGGTTATACCGATTTAGCTTTTGGTATTAGCGGCGCTAGTAGTATTTCGGCCAATGCTATCAGCAGCAACGGCTATATTGCGGGTACTTATGTTGATACTAACGGTATAGAGCAGGGTTATGTTTATGATGGCAGTACCTGGACTAGCATTACCGATCCCAATGTGCTGGGTAATACCACTAATCTCGCGGAACTGACAGTGGTGACTGGTGTAAATAAATTGGGTGAAGTGGTGGGTTATTATCAGGATGCTAATGGGCTAGACCATGGTTTTGTGTATGATTTAACTAATCATAATTTTGGAACCAATAATGTCAATGCCAGTATTGATGATCCTAACAGCACACAGTCCAATACCCAAATTTTTGGGATAAACGATAAGGGTACTATTGTGGGTACTACTGATGGCACTTGGGGCTTTGTGGGTACGGCTCAGGTAGCGGCAGTGCCAGTACCTGGCGCGTTCTGGCTAATGTCATCGGCATTGGCGGGTTTTGGGTTTATTAAACGCCGTAAGGTATAAAACTTGGCTGTTTAGCTGACTTATGTTCTTAGTCTTGCGTAAAGTGCTTTTGCATAATACGCAAGATGTTTTAGTTATAAATGCAGGTTTGGCAGTTACCTGAAAAGCGTTAAATCCATCCGCGTCGCTTTAGTCGAATATACAACATTAAACTACATAACGACACACCACCTACCACAGCGGGGTAGCTGTAGGGCCAATCCAGTTCGGGCATATATTTAAAGTTCATTCCGTACCAGCTGAACACCATGGTTGGGATGGCTAAAATTGCGCCCCAGCCTGCCAGTCCTTTTACCACTTCGTTTTGACGTACTGATTCAAATGTTAGATGCACTTGCATAGCGGCAATCAGCATTTCGCGGGTAGCGTCGATGGATTGGTCTATACGCTTAATATGGTCGGCAATGTCGCGAAAATAGACGCGCACGTCTTTATGGATAAAGCCATTATGAAAGCGCATTAATTCGTTGCAAATATCAATTAAGGGCGTAATTGCTGCGTGCAGGCTTAACAGTTCCCGTTTTAATTCGTATAGCCCTTCCAACGTTTGGCGACTAGGACGTTGCTGGAAAATAGCTTCTTCCAGTACATCAAAACGTTGTTGTAAACCTTCTACAACTGGCATGTAGCTATCGACAATAAAATCCATGATGGAATAAAGTACAAAGCTGGAGCCTTTTTGCATTTGTGCGGGTTTGGCTTCGCAACGTTTGCGTACTTTGTTTAAGCTTATGGAGGAACCATGGCGCACCGTGACAACAAAGCGGTTGCCGACAAAAATATGCGTTTCTCCAAAATTGACGCACTCTTCATCGAGTATGACAGTGTGCAGAACTAAAAACAGCGAATCACCGTATTGTTCGATTTTGGGGCGCTGATGAGCGGTGAGAGCATCTTCAACTGCCAGTTCGTGCAAACCAAATTCTTCCTGGATGTTACGCAACAACTCGCTGTCCGCCTCACGCAAACCCAACCACACAAAAGTTTCTTTATCTTTCAGCGCTTCGCTGATGTCTGCAATGGTCAGGTCTCCCAACGCCTGCCCATTTTTATAGGCCACGCATTTCATGATCATCGTGTTATCGATTGAGGGGGTATACAAATACAGTCTCCTGTTGGGTAGGTTGGTGTTAGCTGGCTGTTTCCAATGGCTGTTTGGGGATAATTAATACTTTGTCAATGCGAATACCGTCGATATCCACCACTTCAAAATACCAGTCGGTGTAGACAAAATGGTCTGCAACGCGCGGAATTTTTTCCAGTTGAAAAAGGATAAATCCGCCTACAGTGTTATAGGCATTGGTGACTTCTCCTGGGAAATAGGCATTCATGCCGATGACAGTTTTGAGACGTTTGATGGATAATCCGCCATCGACCAGCCAGGAACCATCTTCGCGCCTTACTACATCTGGGTCAAGTTCCGATTCAATACTAGGCAGATCGCCGACAATGGCAGATAGTACATCACCTAGTGTTACCAAGCCTTCTGTTTCGCCGTATTCATTGACGATCAGGGCAAAATCAGCATGGTTTTTGCGGAAAAACTCTAGAAGATAAACCAGTGTCATCGATTCCGGTACATACAATGCCGGGCGCAGATGCTCAATAATATCCAAAGCGGCACCGTTCATCACGGTTTTTAATAAATCGCTACGATCCAAAATGCCCAGTACGTTTTCCAGGCCGTTTTTGCAGATGACTGTTCTGGAATAGCTGCTTTCGGCGATTTTATGCCGCACATCTTCTGCTGTTTCAGCTAAGTCAATGCAGAAAATGTCTTTGCGCGGGGTCATAATGGCGCCTACCCGTTGTTCATCCAAGCGTAGAATATTGGCAACCAGAGTGCCTTCGCTGGCATGAAATACGCCTGTTTCGGAACCAATTTCCATCAATATTTTAATTTCTTCATTACTGACGGTGGTTTCGGGGGGGCGATTGGCGCGCATCAGTCGTAGCAGTAGATTGCTGGAACTGGATAGCCACCAGACTAATGGACTGGCAATAATGGCCAATAGATTCATGGGGCGGGCAACGATAACGGCTATGCCTTCTGGTCGCAATAATGCCAAACGTTTGGGTACCAGTTCGCCGATAACCACAGTTAAATAGGTAATCAAAATAACGGTTAATACCCTGGATAGCACATCGGCATGCGGTGCGATGATAGGTATTTTATGCAGTTGTTGATAAATTGGCCCGGTGAAAGCCTCATCACCCAATACACCATTAACAATAGCTACCAGAGTAATACCTACCTGGATTGTCGATAAAAACCGATTGGGTTCCTGATGCAGTTTAAGTGCGGATTTAGCTCCTGCCCGCCGTTCATCCACCAGCTTTTGCAAGCGAGCTTTTCCAGATGAAACTAATGCCATTTCTGACATGGCGAACAGACCGTTTATAAATATCAAAATGACAATAAGACCAATGTCCATTGCTAGTAGCCGCCTCTTACCGTTACCGGCGCGGCTTTGGTGTGGTAAAGCAATATAGTACCATTGTGTAGGGGTATTCGTTAAGCCGTCGCTATGATTTACCGCGCTTTACCCGTTAGCATCGGTTTCTGTTTGCCGGATTTGGGTTTATTTGTGGTGTATTTGGTTTTAAATGCCTGAGTTTTTAACAGCGGTTTTTGTCCTGTCGATGGGTTGTCTTTGGGTTGAAAGCTGGGTACCAAATGTTGTTTACCATTACCAATTAAATCAACTCTGCCCATTTCTTTAAGTGCCTCGCGCAACAATGGCCAGTTTTTGGGGTCGTGATAGCGTAAAAACGCTTTATGTAAACGTCTTTGTTTAATGCTTTTGGGTATGGAAATATTAGCACTTTGTCGACTCACTTTTTGCAGGGTGTCTTTGCCCGAATGATACATGGCTGTGGCTATGGACATGGGTGAGGGCAGAAACGCCTGTACCTGATCTGCCCGAAAGCCGTTACGTTTTAACCATAGTGCCAGATTAAGCATATCGGTATCTTCCGTACCCGGATGTGCGGCGATAAAATACGGTATTAGATATTGTTCCTTGCCTGCTTCTTTGGAATATTTATCAAACATTTGTTTGAATCGGTCGTAACTACCCATGCCAGGCTTCATCATTTTAGACAATGGGCCTTGTTCGGTATGTTCTGGGGCAATTTTTAAATAACCGCCAACATGGTGGGTGACCAGTTCTTTGACATATTCTGGATTTTCCACGGCAATGTCATAGCGTAAACCGGAAGCAATAAAAATTTTCTTAATGCCTGGAATGGCACGAGCACGTCGATACAGTTTAATGAGTGGCGTTTGATCGGTATTGAGATTGTGACAAATACCCGGAAACACACAGGAGGGTTTGCGGCATGATGCTTCAATCTCTGCATCTTTGCAGGCCAGACGCCACATATTGGCAGTCGGCCCACCCAAATCGGAAATATGACCAGTGAAGTTGGGCGAAGTATCTCTAATTGCTTCGATTTCGCGAATAATAGAATCTTCAGAACGGTTTTGAATAATGCGGCCTTCATGCTCGGTTATTGAGCAAAAACTACAACCACCAAAGCAGCCGCGCATAATCAACACCGAATGCTGGATCATCTCAAAGGCGGGTATATTGGCTTTGCCGTATTCGGTATGCGGCAGGCGTGAATAAGGCAGATCAAAAACGCCATCCATCTCTTCGGTAGTTAACGGGTAGGGCGGCGGATTAATCCAAACCTCGCGGTTGGCGTGGCGCTGGATTAAGGCACGGGCATTGCCAGGGTTGGTTTCGCCGTGCATTACTCTTGAGGCATGCGCATATTGTATAGGATCATCTTTTACCACTTCATAAGCAGGTAAACGAATCACGGTTTTGTTGCGTTGAGAATTGGCAATCGGCTTAAATTGCAGCACTTGTTCGTTGCTGTCGCTGGCGGGTTTTTTATCACACTCCGGCATTTCCTGATATGGATTGTGATGCGTGATGATCGCGCCGGGTTTATCAATATCCGATGAGTCTTTCTCTATCCAGCCCTGCGGTATTTGTTTTACAAAATGTACTGTGCCCCGAATACCTTTTAGATCGGCAACCGTTTCCCCTTTTGCCAGACGCTGAGCGATTTCTACAATTTGCCGTTCGGCATTGCCATACACCAATAAATCCGCTTTAGAATCCAGTAAAATAGATTTACGTACAGTGTCAGACCAGTAATCGTAATGCGCCATGCGGCGTAAACTGGCTTCTATGCCGCCAATAATGATGGGTACCTGTTTATAGGCTTCGCGGCAGCGATGCGCGTAGACGTTTACTGCTCGATCCGGGCGTTTGCCCGCTGCGCCCTGTGCCGTATATGCATCATTGGAGCGGATTTTTTTATCAGAGGTATAGCGATTTACCATGGAATCCATGTTGCCGCCGGTTACACCAAAAAACAGTTTTGGTTGCCCCAGTTTTTTAAAATCCTCGGCACTGTGCCAATCTGGTTGGGAAATAATTCCCACCCTAAAGCCTTGTGCTTCTAATACTCGGCCTATTACCGCCATGCCAAAGCTGGGGTGATCGACATAAGCATCGCCGGTGACCAGTATAATGTCACAGGCATCCCAACCTAGCTGGTGCATTTCTGTCAGGCTCATGGGAAGTTCAGAAGCGGGGCCGAAGCGATGCGCCCAGTATTTTTTGTAGCCAAAAATATTGGCTGCGTTGAAGTTCACGATTTTAGTACTCGGGTAAGGGCGTTAGGGTTGTGGCGTTTAAAGTCCTGCAAGAATAGTAAATATTCCAATTGGTAACGTTGTTCTAGCAGTTTGGCTTTTTGAATCAAGTCTTTAAAGGTGGGTTTGTGCATGTTTTCACCAAAGGCGAAGCCTATCACATTACCACGGCTGCGTACGGGTAAAAATAACATACGTTGCTGAAAAACAAGTCCCATATTCCAGCTCACTTGCTGAAACATATCTTTATCGGTGCCCCATAAATTGATGATTAGCAGACCGTCTTTTGCTAGCAAAGTTCGACAGTTATCAAAAAACACTTGACTGCTCACTTCTGGAGCCATGCCGGCGTGATCATAGGCATCTATCATGATTACATCATGCAGTTCGCTATTTTCACGGCTCGCTTGATAGACGTGCTGGGCTCCACAGCCAATTTTGATTTTTAGGCGTGGATCAAGTGGCAAGCCAAAATGGCTGCGGGCCACTTTTAAAACACTACTACGAAATTCCACTGCTTTAACGCGACATTTGCTGAATTGATGCAGTAAAAATTTAGCGATGGTGCCGCCACCTAAGCCTATCATCAATACATCTTTGGGTTGGTCGTTAAATAGCAAGCCTGCCATCATAGCCCGTGCATACAAGGAATGTAGGCGATTGGGATCGGTTAGCAGCATGCTGCTCTGGCGGGCGTGCGAGCCAAAATGCAAGGCGCGCACGCCTGCCTGATCAACAATTTCGATAACACCCTGCTCATCATGGCTTTGATGAATCAGCAGGCCTTCATATTTATACATAGTTGGGGAGCAAGTTTTTAACAGTCAATACGCCTATTTTCGCGCAAATGAAGCTAAAAGTCTTGTTAAACAATGGATTATTGTGAGTAAGGTTGTTTTTTAGGTTGAATTGACAGCGTAATTTGCAGGTTAACGCTATCCCAACTCTGCCAATAATTGCTCAATCATGCTGGTTGCTTGCCGTAAATAGCCCGAGCCAAATAAATGCAAATGGTTAAGGATGTGATAAAGGTTATAGAGGGTTTTTCGGGTTTTGTAACCAGCATCCAGAGGCAGGGTAGCATGATAAGCAGCATAAAATTCGGCACCAAAACCGCCAAACAGTTCTGTCATGGCAATATCTGTTTCGCGATCACCAAAATAACAGGCCGGATCAAATATCACCGGATTTCCGTTTGCATCTACTGCTGCATTACCACCCCATAAATCACCATGTAACAAAGAGGGATAAGGTTGGTAATCGGTAAAAAAGCTGGCTAGTTTGACCAGTAGTTTTTCACCTTGTGTTTGTAAGCTGCCGTGGTAGCCATCGGCGGCAGCAAGCTGTAATTGTTTCGCTAAGCGTTCCTGTTGCCAAAAGCTTATCCAATCAGCGTGTTGACGATTGGATTGCGGGGTAGAGCCTATGGTGTTGTCGTGTGTCCAGCCAAAATAAGCTTGGGTAGATTTGTGCAGATGTGCCAGTTGTTCGCCAAATCGGCTAAGGCTAGCGCCACGTAATGGGCTTAATTCTATATACTCTAAAACCAGATAAGCATGATTTTGTAAGCTGCCGTGAGTGATAGTTTTGGGGATGCGTAAGGTATGGCTGTCTGCTAAAGCCTGCAAGCCGCAGGCTTCAGCAACAAACATATCCAGTAAATGCGCACTATTGACTTTAATAAACCAATTATGTCCTGATGCCTGAAGTTGGTAGGCACTGTTAATATCCCCACCGCCAATACTGCTTAAACGCGCCTGTTGCAAAGTCTGTCCGGTCTCTTGTTCCAGATGCTTGAGCAGCTTTTGCAAATCCAGCATGGCGCTTTACCTTATTTAACCCAGCTATCGCGTAATGTGACGGTACGATTAAATACCGGTTTCTCAGGCGTACTATCTTCAGAATCTACACAAAAATAGCCAGTACGTTCGAATTGATAACGAGTATCAGGTGTAGCTGTGGCTAAAGAAGCTTCCAGGCGGCAATCAGACAGTATTTCCAGAGAGTTGGGATTCAATCCGTCCAGAAAGTTATCCAGTGTATCTGGATTAGGATGGCTGAATAAACGATCATATAAGCGTAATTCAGCCGTAAACGAATGCGCAGCCGATACCCAGTGAATAACACCTTTTACCTTGCGTCCTTCTGGATTTTTGCCCAGTGTAGCCGGATCGTAACTACAGTGCAGGGCAATGACATTGCCTTCTGCATCTTTAATCACTTCGTCACACTTGATCACGTAAGAGCCGCGTAAACGCACTTCGCTACCCGTGGTTAAGCGTTTAAAATCTTTGGGTGGGTTTTCCGCAAAATCATCCTGTTCTATAAAAATAGTGTTGGAGAATGTTACTTCACGGCTGCCCAGTTCCGGTTTTTGTGGGTGGTTGGCAATTTGGTAGGTTTCAGTTTTATCGGTCTCCCAATTGCTGATAACTACACGCAATGGTTTTAAAACTGCCATTGCTCTGGGGGCGTGTTCGTTAAGATTTTCGCGGATACAGTTTTCCAGTACCCCCATTTCAATCCATGAGTCTTTTTTGGTGACGCCGATGCGTTCGCAGAAATTACGAATCGCCTCTGGAGTAAAACCAGCCCGACGCAAACCTGAGATAGTTGGCATGCGGGGATCGCTCCAACCGTTGACGTGTTTTTCTGTTACCAATTGTAGTAATTTGCGTTTGCTGACTATGGTGTATTCCAGTTGCAGTCGTGCAAATTCAATTTGTTGTGGATGACAGGGGGTTTGCAATTTATCCAGTACCCAATCGTATAAAGGTCTGTGATCTTCAAATTCCAGCGTACAAATGGAATGGGTTATGCCTTCCAAGGCATCGGAAATACAATGCGTGTAATCGTACATCGGATACAGACACCAATCATTACCGGTACGTTGGTGATGAACTCGGCGGATACGATAGATAGTAGGGTCGCGCATATTGACATTGGGAGAAGTCATGTCGATTTTGGCGCGTAATACGTAAGCGCCATCCGCAAACTCACCTGCGCGCATGCGGGTAAATAAATCCAGATTTTCGGCAATTGAACGTTGCCTGTCAGGGCTTTCTTTGCCTGGTTCGGTTAAGGTGCCGCGATCTGCACGGATTTGTTCCGGGCTAGAGCTATCTACATAGGCATCGCCTTGTTTAATCAGCTGGATGGCATAATCATATAATTGTTCGAAATAATCAGAGGCATGATATTTAGCCGCCCAAGTAAAACCCAGCCATAGCACATCGCGTTCTATGGATTCCATATACTCGATGCTTTCCTTTTCTGGGTTGGTATCGTCAAAACGTAAATTACAGGTACCCTGATTTTCAATGGCTAGTGTAAAGTTAAGGCAAATTGATTTTGCGTGTCCAATATGCAGATAACCATTGGGTTCTGGCGGAAAGCGGGTGGCCACTTTGCCCTGATTTTTGTGGTTTGCCAGATCAGTAGCAATAATATGGCGAATAAAATTCGATGGTGCTGAGCTATCGGTTGCTGACATGATGATGTGAGTCGCTTTGAGTTTAGGAGATTCTATTTATTATAGAGGTCATTTTAACGACTTTAAGCCTTTTTCGTAAAGGTAGTCATCGTAGTGTCGTGTAATTCCTACTAAAAATTAATCGTCGTTAAAGTGATTACAGACTGTTAATGATAGGTTGATGATGAAAAAGGTTGTTCTTCCTAAGCTTGTTGCGGATAGACAGTCTTTTTCGCGCAAGAAATTAAGAAACGATTAATAATTTGATGTAGCACACAGTTTGCAAAAAATGAACTTTTAAAATTATTAGCACTCTTGTCAGGTGAGTGCTAAAATTCTAACAACTTAAAAATTCTTTGCTTATACGGGGTGTTTATGAATAACAATTTGGCTTTACCGATCAATTTATCGGTCGGGACTTTTGATGCTTATTTAAACCTCATTGCTCAAATACCGCAATTAACGGTAGAAAAAGAGCAAGAGCTGGCTATCCGTTATCGTGACGAAGGCGATATCAATGCCGCTCGCGAACTGGTGATGTCCAATTTGCGTTTTGTTGCACATGTTGCCAGAGGCTATGCCGGATACGGTTTACCTTTGGCTGACATTGTTCAAGAGGGCAATATTGGTTTGATGAAAGCCGTAAAACGTTTCGACCCAGATTTAGGTATTCGCTTGGTGTCTTTTGCTGTGCATTGGATTAAAGCTGAAATACACGAGTTTGTGATTAAAAACTGGCGTATTGTTAAAGTGGCTACCACTAAGGCACAACGCAAGCTGTTTTTTAATCTGCGTAAAATGAAAAAAGACTTAACTCATTTGTCTCAAGATGATGCGGAAGCCATTGCTGAAAACCTGAACGTCGATATTAAAACCGTTTACGAAATGGAAATGCGTTTGGATGGTCAAGATGTTGGCTTAGAGCCAGCTCATGATGACAATGGCGATGAGCATAGTATTGCCCCCATTGCCTATCTGGAACAGCACGGTGCCGATCCTGCTGTTTTGTTGGAAAAATCTGATTGGGAAGAGAGTAAGGAAGAAAAATTAATGCTGGCTATGGCTAATCTGGACGACAGAAGTCGCGATATTTTGGCTAGCCGCTGGTTAAATGAAGAAAAAGCCACCTTGCACGATCTGGCCGAGCGCTATAAGGTATCCGCAGAGCGTATCAGACAGCTTGAACAGAATGCCATGAAAAAACTGAAAAACGCAGTAGTGCTGGAAGCTTAAAAAAACATTTTGCATAGTTAAAAAAAAGAGTATAATGCCGTTTTTCTTTGCCGGGGTGGTGAAACTGGTAGACGCGCCGGATTCAAAATCCGGTTCCGAAAGGAGTGTCGGTTCGATTCCGACCCTCGGTACCAAAGAAAAGCTTTAAGAAGTCCAAGAACATATTAAAACCCGCAAGTCATTAGGCTTAGCGGGTTTTTTATTGCCTTTTTTCGTCCAATGATGTGTGCCAAGGTGCGTTGACATCCGCAAAAACTGGGGGTATAAAACGGGGTATATTTAAAAAACACCCCCAAAAACACCAAATATACCCCCAGGAGATACCCCCAATGGCGCTATCTGATACCACCATCAAAGCATCTAAGCCCAATCCTAATAAGGCTTTAAAGTTAGCCGATGATAAACGTTAACGATCAGGCAGTAAGTAAGGAAAATGGCGCAATGTCCTATAGAGTTGGAACCTATTCCAAAAGGTGAAAATCATGCTGAATTAGTCAAGCAATATGCAGACTTGTTTATTAGCATATTCTAATTGATAGAATTTCACTTATGAATCCGAAAAAAACACCGGCATGCGCGTCTTATTGACCATTTGAGATTGCCTGTTTGATTATTGGGGCGACTGAACCAGGGGTAATACCTCGATCTTTGCAGTATTTTGATTGCAACCATACAGAGAGCTGCTTTTGTCCCTTGCTGGCATTGCACCCGCAACAACAAAGAACAATATTTTCTCTAGTGATAATTTTTGCATCGTTAATGATGTGCTCCCAGCTAGCTGCTGACCTCCTGGATACTTTGGCAGGCGTAAAATCAAGCCCACAATAAACACAAACCTTGTCTCTTTTCCTAACTTCCGTCTCTAGCCAAACTGGAATGTTCCAAATATTCGCCATTTTCGATACTACCCATTTGCGTATAATGTTCAAATAACCGATTGACAAAGGTTGCATAGCGGACCAACAGACCTTTATGCATTTAATTTTACATATCAAACTGCAAGAACGGAAAATTAATGGAATTACCGAAGTTTAATGAAACCTTTCTACCAATTTTGGAAGTGCTTAAAGATGGTGAAATCATAAAGGGTCGTGATTTGGTTCGGCTTGTAGTGGATCGTTTTTATTCTAACTTACCACAGGAACTGCTGGAGGTGATTACCAAAAGTGGGGATCGTTTAATCGAAAATCGAATTAATTGGGGAAAGTCCTATCTGAAGAAAGGCGGGTTAGTTCACTATCCACAACGAGGCTACGTTCAGATTACCGAGAAGGGGAAATCTACCAAGTCAGAAAATGTATCTATCAATGACATTCAATCGAATGTCATTACTTTTTATGAACCAGAAAGTAAGTCTGCATCAGATCAAACAATCGTAGTAAACGCAAGTCCACAGGATTTAATTGATTCTGGGTTTGAGAAGATCGAGCGAGAAGTAAAAGATGAGCTACTTTCAAAGCTTAAAGAGGTTGATCCGTATGCGTTTGAAAAGATAATTTTGATTTTGCTTAAAAAAATGGGGTATGGCGACTTTATAGAAACAGCCAAGTCCGGTGATGGCGGGATTGATGGCATTATTAACGAAGATCAGCTTGGGCTTGACAAAATATATATTCAAGCCAAGCGGTATAGCGAAAATAAAGTCCGTGAAACTGATATACGCAATTTTATCGGAGCTATGAGTGGCGATACCCGGAAAGGTATCTTTGTGACTACTTCAACTTTTGATGAAAAGGCAAAAGCAAAAGCCAGAGATGCACATCACAAAATAATCTTAGTGGATGGTTCTAAGCTTGTTGATCTGATGCATAAGTACAATGTTGGTGTGCAGACTAAAAGCTATTACGAAGTAAAAATTATCGATAATGATTTTTTTGACCCGGAGGAAATTTAGCCTAACACTGTTCTAGACGACCTGCGCGAAAAGCGGTGCAACGTAAGCATTTACAATGCACTAAGATAGCGTTAGAGATGGCTATTAAACGAATTGGTATTGATTTAGGCTACGATTTTCAGAACAGCAGTATCACAATGCATTACTTGGGAAATAAATTGGATAACTCAAATTGTATTTTATTTGGATTTTAAACTACGTGTAGTTATGTAAGTGTGATAGCGTACAGATCTTAAGTAATAAGTCTGGTATTTTAAATACAGTTTAGTGAAAATCACTTTACTACCAAGAATGGAAATGAACGGGTAGTTTGTTAGTGTTAAATCTGTTTTTGTTTAATGATGACGATTTAATAGCGAACTAGGTAAATGTCACTTGGTTACTCCCGTGATACTTGAAAAACGTCGAACTTTAATAGGATGTTATCCATGCTTAATAATGAATAACTAATGTAAAGAAATACAGTTAACGTTTTTCAAGTAACATAGTAGTCGCTTTTAGAAGCCCTCATCATTTGCATTCCCCCTTTATCTTATCAACAATTATCTGGGGATAATTTATGAAACCAAAATATTATTTAGTGGCGTTGCTTTTATCTATTTTATCAATGGGTGCTTTTGCCGCGGGTAGCCCTTTGAACGAAAATTTTACTAATTTGATTGCGTTGTCAAATAACGCAGTTGAGGCAGGTAAGCAAGGTGATACCCAAGCATTCATCGAAAAAGCCAATTCAACTCTTGTGGCATTAAAAGTTCAAGACGAGAAAGGAAGCTCAATCCGTCTACAACGAGCTAGCAACAAAATTAAAGTGGCTTTAAAGGCAGCTAAAGCAGGTGATCTGCAAGAAGGAATAGACGAAATGCAACAAGGAATAGTGATAATGGAAATAGCAAAATAATCTTGATGTTTATCAGTAGTAGGTTATTGATACAGAAAGAATATAAGCCTATTTTTAACGTTTTTTACTTGACGCATATGGTTGCAAATATATAAATGATTGAGCAATAAGTGATAGCTGAGATATAGGCTCAACCAATTGACACAGCTGATGCTGTTGGAATCGATTACTTAGCGACTCCAGTTGAAACATTGAAAATGGCGCTTATCGAGCAATTCAAGCCCGAAGTTATGGAGGATTGTTCAAAATAGTGTTTATTCGTGGTATTAACTATGCACTTTTCCAACAGCAGCTCCATATTCATTAACTGCCAGAAGAAAATTTCTTTGGTCCTGATTAGCTCATCAAAAGGGTTTTGATTGGGATGAAATCATGCGGGATTGGTGATCGTTATAAGACGCGGTTATCTCCGCATCTGCAATAACCAACAGACTTGTTGTGTGATCAATGAGTTCTCTCTGTTCGGGCAGCGCCCGCAGATTAATAGCAGTATCCTGCATATACTATAGATATTCAAATAGAGAGCTGTCGCCAAGACAGAATGTTTTTTCAGCGAATACCTCAGCAAGATTGGGCGGCATTCCCATATAATGACCTAAAAAAGACAATAAGCTCTAAATATCACATATAGTCAGTTATAAAAATAATGCTACTCAATTTTTCTTTTAACGAAACCCTAATCGTTGCCTTAATATTTGTTTGGGCTGGCTTTGTGCGAACTGGTCTTGGCTTTGGTGGTGCAGCATTAGGTTTGCCATTGATGCTATTTATCCATAATGACCCGCGGTTATGGTTGCCTATCATCAGCACCCATTTATTGTTTTTTTCTGGTTTAACCTTGCTAACCCGTTTGAATAACGTTGATTGGCACTATTTGCGAAAATCGTCAATTTTCATATTTCCACCCGCTATTATTGGGGTGTTTGGTTTGGTTAATTTGCCTATATTTTGGTTAAATGTGTTTATCTATGCAGTTACTTTGTTTTATGGATTGGTTTGGTTGTTCAATAAAGCAATAGAAAGTCGTCAGAATTGGGTTGATAAATTGCTATTGGTTTTAGGCGGTTATGTGGCCGGAACATCGTTGACGGGGGCTCCATTGATGGTAGCCGTGTATATGCGCCATGTTAGTAAGGAGAAATTGCGCGATACATTGTTTGTCTTATGGTTTGTACTGGTCAGTATCAAAATGACAACGTTCATTGTCTTATCGGTTGATTTGCATTTTTTAGAAGCATTGATGCTGATACCGATTGCCGCTATTGGACATGTGCTGGGGTTAAAAGCACATAATAAGATTACCCAAAATGAATTGTTATTTAAACGCTGGGTGGGTGGCGGTTTGGTAATCGTTTCTAGTTTTGGCTTATGGGGAGTACTGACTTAGCATAACTCGGTACTACCAGCATAACGGTTTTTTAATGTGCTTCTCATTGTATCCAGAGGAGCAAGAATTTTTAACTTAGTTAACAAACAACGCCAATGTCTAGAAAAATTAGCGTTGTTTGCTGAGTTATGTTGATTTTTAGTGATGCAAATAGTCCGATTATTGTTTATCGACCGTAAATTTTATCAAATACACCATCATCACTGAAATGTTTGGTTTGCACCTCAGTCCAGCCGCCTAATTGGGCAATGGTGGTCAATTCTATGGCTGGAAACTGTTTAGTATATTTAGCCGCTATTTCTTTATCAATAGGACGATAAAAGTTTTTAGCAATAATTTCCTGACCTTCTTTGCTATATAAATACTTTAAATATTCGGTAGCAACTTCAGTGGTTCCATGCTTACGAGCTACATCTTCTACCACTGCTACCGGTGGCTCGGCTAGGATGCTGAAACTGGGAGTAATGACTTCATATTTGTCGGCACCAAAATCTTTAAGCACTAAATAGGCATCGTTTTCCCATGTGATTAACACATCGCCGATACCGCGTTCAGCAAATGTGGTCGTTGAGCCACGAGCCCCCGTATCCAGCACCGAAGTATTTTTAAACAGTTTGGTCAAAAATGCTTTAGCAGCATCTTCACTATTGTTGTTATTCTTCAGAGCGTAAGCCCAGGCAGCTAAATAGTTCCAACGCGCACCGCCTGATGTTTTTGGGTTAGGAGTTACTACGCCCACATCTGCCTTGATCAAGTCGCTCCAATCTTTAATGTTTTTCGGGTTGCCTTTGCGTACCAGAAACACAATGGTAGAAGTGTAAGGCGTACTGTTATTCGGTAATTGGCTTTGCCAGTTTTCTGGAATTAATTTTGCTCTACTGTAAAGCTGATCGATATCATACGCTAGAGCCAGTGTCACTACATCGGCTTCCAAACCATCTATTACCGCCCTTGCTTGCTTGCCACTGCCGCCATGGGATTGGTTGAAAGTAACAGTATCTCCTGTTTTAGTTTTCCAGTATTTGGCAAATACTTCATTATATTCTTTATATAACTCGCGGGTTGGATCGTAAGATACGTTAAGCAAATTAATATCTGCTGCTAAAGTTTGCGTCATTGCCGAAAATCCTAGCAAGGTTGCAACCAAAAGTGTGAGTATGTTTTTTTTCATGAAAATCTCTTAAGTTAAAAAAATGTTTATATTTGTTTAGTTGTGTAATTCGCGTTTCTATGGAATCTATTGTTTAACTGACAACTAAAAAGAGCGTAATCAAAAATAGATTGCATGCTTAAAATGACAATTGGAATCGAGTAGCAAATACGCGTTCTGTGGGACGATTTGCAATAGCGTATTTAGTGTTAACACCAGTGCCGCTGAGAATCGAACCAGCACCACCTAAATAATTGGTTTCTTCGTAATCAGCCCGAATTAAAGCATTTCGATTCAGGAACCAGTTAAAGCCTATTGTCCAGGATGCTGCATCTCTGGCACCTCTAGTTGGATCAATAAATTTAAAAGTGGTGGTATCCACATTCAACTCACTATAGCGTCCGGCAATTTGTAACGCACCCCAATTTCCAGCTAACGGATCGAATGGCTTAAATGGCTTAACGCTTTGAAAAGTATTGTCTTCACCTGTTAACACATAAGATGCTTGCACTTGCCAAGCCGAGTTACTTTGCGATATTTGGGTTAATTTACTGTTGTAATTACCCGTTAATTGCTGATTGGAAACAACATACTCACCTTGCAAGCCAAACGGTCCGTTATACCAATAAGCCTGAGGATAAATACGCGTGTGTATACCTTCAGCAATAGGTGCAGTTGCTCCCGCTCTATTTTGTGAATAATCAAGAAAGGTTGACTGTCCCAAAGCACTCACCAACTTATTCAGAGCCAGCTGATTAGGATGCGACCAGCTGCCTGCTACCCCTAACCCCAAACCTTCCAACCAAGCTATCCCAGCATGTTGAAACGGATGTGCCCAAATGCGGCCATCAAACTCTTTATCATCAAAGGTAGCCGGAGCATTGTAGTTTGAGCTCCCGTTATCGCCAGAACCATTGAAAACGCCTAATTGATAGCTAATAAAGTTTTTAAAGTCAACAGGGCCACCATATTCGGTTTTATAACCGGGTTTTGCAAACTCCCCATGCAGCATAATGCCAACATCACGGTTATTGGCTAAATAAGTTGGATAAGCGCGTTCTAAAAACATGGTTTCTGAGTCGCCTTGCAAACGTTCTAAACTCAGCGGGGTTTTCTGCTTACCAGCGGTAAAACTGGCAAAAGGTACGTAGGCGTAATCTAGGTAGGCATCTGGTAGTATATTGGAACTACTTGCAAAATCCGGCATGATTTTAAAATACAGGCTATTCCAAAGCTTACCCTCTAGCCAAATTCTGGCCTGTCTTAGTTGGAACGAATCGGGTATGCCGCTACCAGTTGTATAATTTACGGGTCCATTAGCGCCACCATGATCGTTTATCCAAAATCGGCCATCGGTTTGCACGGCTCCACGTATCCTGAGTTGGTGCTTACCATCCTGTGACGAAATTCTAAACCCTTCTGGACCCGCCTCAACTTTAGGTGAGTTGCTGGCGTTAGCCGTTGCTACCTCTTTTTCAACTTCTAATTTACGTTCCAGGGTGTTGACTTTAGTGTTGAGTTTTTCAACTTCAGGGTTGGGCTGGGTGGTGACCGCTTCCTTGCTGGTAGCTTTTTCGAACTTCTCCAGTCGGCTTTCAAGTTCGCGTATACGTTGCTCTAAAGCTTCATTATTGGCCGCAAAAGTTGTCGGAATGTCTATCAGAGCCAAGGCAATTGCACTAACCAAAACATGGCGTCGGAAATGTATCATTGTAATTCCTGTTAGCAAAACCTCCGGCGATCCGGTCAGCCTGTTTCAAAATTTGAGTGTTTACTCTCCGGTTGTCCGGTAGATAAATAATTAGCTTTAAGTTGTCGCTTTTTATGTGTTGGCGTTCAATGCAACTTAACGAACGGCTATATTCCTTAATTGCATAAAGAGTTTTCAGTTTAATGAACTCATGCTTGTCAATTAAGGTCGATATCAGGTTGTTTAGTAGTATAAAGAAGACAAAATTCGATTAAAAGTGATAAAAATAGAAATAAAAATCTATTTTATAGATATACTATCTGGAGGGAAGCTTGTGTAAGCTGTTGAATATTAATAAATATAATTAAGGGTGTCAGATATGAAGAAAGGTTTTTTTTGAGCCAAGCTTATAATTTGATTTTTAATCTAAAAATCAGATATAAATAAGGGGGCAGCAAAGTTGGAGCATGATAGAAGTAGGCTAAAGGTAATGCAACTTGTCTAAATTAATTTAATTTAATGCAGTCACTGTAGGTCAGTTGCGTAATACCAATTGGGCGCTTAATAAAATAAAACATTAATCCCGACTGAGACTAATACTACGACTATCATTATCAGATATTCGTGTGTTTTGAAGGGAATGTTTGCTAGTAGGCGTTGTGAGTTATTTTTATGCAGCTGATAAAGCTCTTTAAAATCTTTTAGTTGATAAAGTTCGTATTTTTCACCACGTTGAGTAACCACCATCCATTTTTCAGTTATGCCCGTAGTCGTGCTGATAGGCGAGACTCTAAACCCCATTTTTTTAAGTTCCAAAATATAAAACTCTTCCATCTCTTCTTGTTTCTTTTTGGATTTTTGAAGCTTTATTTGTTCTTCTTTTAACGATTCAACCCGCATTTTAATATAGCGAGCAGTTGATCTTTGCATATCCCCTTCAGATTCTACAAAAGCTCTGGCCATTACTCCTTTTTTGGTTTTGCCCGCGTCCAGTTCCTCCGCAACCATTTCGTAGAGTTCGGTTTCAGTCAAAATTTTTTGCTTCCTTAGATCATTTTCACGGCTATTAAAGTGAAAGTGGCTACTATCGGAATATGTTGTTTTTTGCTCGTTCTTTTTTTGGGATTGTGCTTCTATCCATTGATTATGTTGTTCACGTTTAACAGGATCTATCAAAATTTCATACGAATTTTTGATAATTTTTACGATGCGTAAAGCCTCATTAGTATGGCCATCATATTTGTCGGGGTGGTATTGTTGCATCAGGGTTTTATAAGCAGCACGGATGACTGCATCGGGTGCATTCCTGGCAACTTTCAGATTATCGTAGTGAGTACGGAACTTAACCATAAAGAAGACATTTACAACCAAAGAAATAACATGTAGGTTCAGCTTAACATTTGGTGAGTAAAATCACAAATTTTTATTGATGTTCATCACATATTTTATAATTCTTTTTTGGAACAATAAAGTTCCAATTTCTGTCATGGCTTAACTCTTTTAATGGTTTTTTCTGATTTTGTGTGGCTAGCAAGTCAGACTGGTTATTATCGTTGTTCGTCTGAAAGATAATTGATCTATACCGCATTAGCCATTTGTAGGGCTGTGATAAATACAGATGAATGGGGAGTTTTTGTTTTGATCTATGCGTACTCCCCATGCAGCTGTTAATTTTTATTGCCTATAAACACCATCGTAATCTTTACTGACCACGCCTAGTGGTCGGTTAAAGGTAAAATTGACGGGTGGCATAACCAGCGTATTGGCCACTTTATCGAATGCATCATGAGGTGGCGAGATAGCGGCGACGGCTGTCAGTGGCATCATACCGACAAACAAGGCCGAACCGGCAATGGTTGCCACAAAACCAGCAGGTCTATAGAACACAATGTCGAAGAAGTAAATGCCTGGCACTTGACTTTCCGCGCTGTGTGCAGAGGGGGTGCATGCCAGAAGCATGGCTAATATTATGATCTTTTTCAAAACACATACTCCATAAAATTCGGTGTCTTAGGGTAACGTAAAAAAACGTGTTGTCAAAATGTCAGTCTACCTACACAAACATGCTAATGGTAATTTTGCCTCGCTGTCGCCATCTTACAAATCGGCCAATATGCCTAGCGCTTCTTGAATATTGCTGACTGGGTAGATTTGCAAATTTTTTATGCTTTCCTTAGGTTTGTTACTTTTTGGGATGACTGCGCGTTTAAAACCGTGTTTGGCTGCTTCATTTAAACGTGCATGACCATTAGCAACTGGGCGGATTTCACCATTTAGTCCTAATTCGCCAAAAAATACCGTGTCGTAAGGGATAATGCGATCCCGCAAACTGGATACCACGCCAATCACAATGGCTAGATCGCTACTGGTTTCGGTAACCTTAATGCCACCCACCACATTCGTATAAATTTCGTCGGTGCCGGTAAATACACCGCCATGTCTAGATAATACTGCTAACAGCATTGCTAAACGATTTTGATCTAAACCAACGGCCAGACGACGGGGATTACCGTATTGGCTTTCGGTAACCAGGGCCTGAATTTCCACTAATAATGGCCGGGTGCCTTCCCACAGTACGGTGACCACACTGCCGGGCGAGGGTTTCTCTGCACGCGATAAAAACATGGCTGACGGGTTTTTAACTTCTTTAAGGCCACCGCTTTCCATGGCAAAAAAACCCAGTTCTCCTACACTACCAAAACGGTTTTTATCTGCACGTAGTACCCGAAATCGCGAGTCATCTGTGGCAGACAGTACAACTTGCGCATCGACAATATGGCTCAGCGTCATAGGCCCTGCCAGAGACTGGTCTTTAGTGACATGCCCCACCAGAAAAAATGATACGCCACTGCGTTTTGCAAATTGAGTTAAATAACTGGCAGTTTCTCTCACTTGCGATACCGAACCCGGTGCAGAATCGCTATCGGCCGTATACATGACCTGTATGGAGTCAATAATCACTACTTGTGGTTGCTCAGTTTCCAGAACTTGACAAATGCGCTGCACAGACGTTTCGGCCAGCATTTTAATTGCTGCTGTGTTTAATCCCAGACGATGGGCTCGTTCAGCAATTTGTTGTAAAGATTCTTCGCCAGACACATATAGTACAGCCTGCTGTATGGCCATATGCGCTATGGCCTGCAGTAAAATGGTGCTTTTACCTGCGCCGGGAGCGCCACCGATTAATACTACACTGCCTTTGGTCATGCCTCCCCCCAGTACCCGATCAAACTCGGCTAAACCTGTGGATATGCGCTCTGTTTTAGTCAGATTAACGTCAGATAATAAGTGAACTTCGCTATGCGAACCGGCATAACCACTGTTATCTCGACTATGTTTGGAAGGGTTCAGGTGGATTTCTTTAATGGTATTCCAGGCACCGCATTGATTACATTGTCCAGACCAACCTGGATAGTCTGCGCCACAATCGGTACACACAAATGCTAATTTTGATTTTTTTGCCATAGTTATACCGTAAGGCTGGGGCGTTCCAATATTTCTACGCGTTGGGTGATGCCGCATAGCAGGGTATAAGGAATGGTGTCGGCATGTCGGGCAATCTCTTCAACAGGCAGGTTTTCGCCCCATAAGGTTACCGGGTCGCCTGGCAGGGCATGTGGCTGGCTGTTTAAGTCAACGGTAATCATGTCCATGGACACTCTGCCAATTAAGGGTACGCGTTGTTGATTTACCAAAACAGGAGCGCCACTTAGGGTATGGCGATGATAGCCATCGCCATACCCTATGGAAATCACTCCTAGTCTGGTAGGTGTCTGACATTGCCAGACACCGCTATAACCAACGGTTTCACCTGCGGCAACATGTTTAACGGCGATGAGTCTCGAATGTAAGCTCATCACCGGTTTTAAACCAAAATCATGGCCGGATTTGCCCGCAAAGGGTGAACAGCCGTACAGCATCAAGCCAGGACGTACCCAATTGCTGACCATATTTGGCCAACCGATAATGCCTGCCGAATTAGCCAGACTACTTTCGCCTGGATACGCTTTGATTGCTTGTTGAAACACTTCTATTTGTTGCAGAGTTTTGTTATCTAACAAATCATCGGCATTGGCAAAGTGTGTGATTAAGTTGATCGGTTGTTTTATTTGCGTGCAGCGTAATAATTGTTGGTAGGCAGCCTGAAAATCGGAACCTTTAAAACCCAGTCGATTCATGCCCGTATCCATCTTTAACCATACGGTCATTTGTCCAGTAACGCTGGGATTGTCCAGTAAAATGCTGATTTGTTGCGGTGAATGGATAATGGTATCTAACTGATGTTGTAATAGTAGTTGTAATTCTTCCTGACAGACAAAGCCTTGTAATACAGTGATCGGTTGCAACAAACCTGCCGCTCTAAGTTTGATACCTTCATCTATGCGCGCTACGGCAAAACCATCACTGGCTGCCAGTGCTTTGGCTATGCGAATAATGCCATGCCCGTAAGCATTGGCTTTAATGACCGCCATGATTTTATGTTCAGGCGCATAGCGTTTCACTTGAGCCAAATTATGTCGGGCGGCGGCTAAATCCAGATGCACATAAGCGGCAGGGGTCATTCGTAATCCTCTGTGCTATAGGTGCCGGCAAAGTTTTCAAAACGCGTGTATTGACCCAAAAATGTCAGGCGTACTGTACCCAAAGGGCCGTTACGTTGTTTGCCGATAATGATTTCGGCAATACCTTTATCTGGGCTGTCTTCGTTATATACTTCGTCCCGATACACAAAAATGATTAAATCCGCATCCTGCTCAATGGCTCCCGATTCACGCAAATCTGACATCACCGGGCGTTTGTTAGGTCGTTGTTCCAGGTTACGGTTGAGCTGCGATAAAGCCATGACCGGTACGTTTAGCTCTTTGGCTAGAGCTTTAAGACCGCGCGAAATGTCTGATATTTGTTGTACTCGATTATCACCGCTGGAAGGCGATTGCATTAACTGTAAATAATCCAACACAATTAAACCTAATTGTCCGTGTTCGCGGGTTAAGCGGCGGGCACGTGAACGTACTTCGGTCGGTGTTAAGGCTGGAGTATCATCAATAAAAAGTTTAGTTTCAGCCAGTAAGTTAATGGCTGATGTTAGGCGCGGCCAGTCGTCGTCGTCTAATTTGCCGGTACGTACTTTGTGCTGATCAATCCGGCCTAATGAAGACATCATCCGCATAGCTAACGCTTCGCCCGGCATCTCCATACTAAATACAGCAACCGGGTTGCCGGTTTTGACGGCGACATTTTCGGCCATATTCATAGCGATAGTGGTTTTACCCATTGACGGACGACCTGCAACAATAATTAAATCGGCGGGCTGTAATCCTGAGGTTTTTTCGTCCAAATCGGTAAATCCGGTACTGGCACCCGTGATATTGCCATCCAGTTCGTATAGGGTTTCAATTTTATCCACGGCTTTTGCAAGCAGGGATTTAATCGGGATAAATCCACCTTGTCCACGCTGCCGCTGCTCAGCAATCTCGAATACGCGGCGTTCTGCGTTTTCCAGTAAGTCAGCTGTTTCTCGGCCTTCGGTATTGAATGCTGAATCGGAAATGTCGGTGCCGACATGAATCAGTTGGCGTAATACCGAGCGGTCACGCACAATATTCGCATAAGCA
This sequence comes from Methylomonas sp. AM2-LC, assembly GCF_039904985.1. NCBI lineage: Bacteria > Pseudomonadati > Pseudomonadota > Gammaproteobacteria > Methylococcales > Methylococcaceae > Methylomonas > Methylomonas sp. AM2-LC. Next base: position 3,958,771 of record NZ_CP157005.1, on the reverse strand, counting down.
ACAATATTGGCTGCGCTGGGTGTATCTTTAACCAGTGTGCCTAAATAGGCTAATCCACCCGCGTTTTGTAGCTCACCGACGGCTTCCAGTTTCTCTGATAAAGTAATAACATCAAAAGGTTCTTGTTTCTCAGCTAGTTGGCTAATGGTGCGAAAAATCAGTTTATGATCACGTCTGTAAAAGTCTTCTTCCACCACCTTATCGGCTACAGAGTCCCAGGTTTGGTTGTCCAGCATTAGGCCACCAAGCACAGACTGTTCAGCTTGGATGGAATTAGGGGGTACTTTTAGTGATTCAACAGCGCGGTCGGGACTAAAATAGAAATCTTCAGACATCAGATGATTTGGAACGAATAGGGTATTAAAACAAACATTATATTGATTTTTGCATAGTTATACTTCTCAATACATGCCTAATTTACGCTTTTGCAATTCAATAAACTGCATATATAGTTGAATGTTGGATTCGAAAGACGGTGATACATCTGTAAATAGACAGCCTATGCGCTGTTCTTGGGTGTTGTTATTCAATTTAATCTCAGTTATTTCTTTCACTACAAAACTAACTTTGTCTTGTTTGCCGTCGTTCAGATGTAATTGACAACCGATAAATTCTTTATCTTCCACAAATAGATTATTTAAATCGTAGGTGGCATTAATGCTGGCAAAGCCATTAATGCTGAGATCAGTCAGGCGCAAAATGATAGTGTCATCCAACGGATTTGCCAGTTGTGCGATGCTTTTACCACTACTCATTTCGCAAAAGCTTTGAGTATGGGAAAGTGGGATTTTTACCCGGTAATACTGGCGGCGTTGTAACCAAAAAACCGAATTGGGTAGCTCCATGGCAAAACTGATTCTATCGCCATGACTTATTTTTTTGATGCGCTTGCCAACAAACGAGGCTTTAACGCCATTTAATTGCGTGCGAAATATCACGTTGGCTGAATTCAACAGCTGTATATTCAAATCATCTGTGGGAGCGCCATCAATGATTAAACTGTTTTTCTTAGGTTGGTAGTCGGTAATCAAGGTAAGAAAAGAGCTATTCTCTTCGCCAAAATGCGCAGAAATAATGCATCGGTTTTTGTAAATATCTGTCAGGTGATTTACGATGACTTTTGGGTTTTTGACGAGATAATCGTTGTCCGTTTCCATACCGATGCTTAAATTTTACTAATTAAACAGGTAGCTATTGTAAAATATATGATTTTACTGTGCATAAGTATGGATATTCCCATGGGTTGGCTAATATTGTTTGCTGCAGGCTGTGCCGAAATTGTTTTCGCCGTCAGTCTTAAGTATAACGAAGGATTTACAAAATTGTGGCCTAGTGTGATAACGGGCATTACTGGGATAGCCAGTTTTTATCTGTTGATGGTGGCCATTAAAACTCTGCCATTGGGAACTGCTTATGCTGTTTGGACAGGTATAGGCGCTGTGGGCGCTGCAGTTTTGGGTATTATTCTGTTCAAAGAATCTGCTGATTGGATAAGATTAACCTCCATTTTATTTATCATTATTGGTATTGTGGGTCTGAAAATGACTCATATTGAGTAATGTTACACTTGCTTTCTTTGCCTGTAATACCACCGGAAATATTGGAACGTATCGCTCCGGGCGATGATGTGCTTTTGCAGCAGGGTTTGGTCTGGTGCGCTAGGCTGGGTCATCATGACAATAGTTGGCTTTTACAATTGTTGGATAGAAATAGCCAAGTGTATGTGTTGCGCGAAATGTTAAGCGTACAAGGTATCTGTACTAGTAATATTTTGGCTGGTGTTCAAATTATTGATTATGCAGGCTTTGTGGATTTAGCTGTTAAAAATCCGGTGATACATACATGGTGCTGACTGTTGCAGGCCTCACGCTAGAAACTACCAACGATGGGTTTTTGCGCGATGCCAGTTTATGGAATCGGCACATAGCTTTACATTTGGCTGCAATGGAAGACATCGAACTCAGTGATGCGCATTGGGAAATTCTGCTCTTTATTCGTGATTACTATCAAAAATTTAAACATTTGCCCAATGCGCGTATGTTTGTAACCGCCATACGTAAACAATTGGGCGAAGAAAAAGGTAACAGTCGTTATCTGCAAAAACTATTTCCACCAGGTCCGTTAAAATACGCCTGTAAAATTGCTGGCTTACCTAAGCCGCCCACCTGTTTGTGATTTTGTCGAGAGATATTAATGAGTAACCCCCGTGTAGGTTTTATAAGTCTAGGTTGTCCTAAAGCCCTAGTCGATAGTGAACAGATTCTGACGCGTTTACGCTCAGAAGGTTATCATATCGCCCCAAATTATCAGGATTCTGATCTGGTCATTGTAAATACCTGTGGTTTTATTGATTCCGCTGTTGAAGAATCTTTGGATAGTATTGGTGAGGCGTTGGCGGAAAATGGTCGCGTTATCGTTACTGGTTGTCTGGGGGCTCGGCAAGACGAAATTCTGGCTCGCCATCCACAAGTATTAAAGATTACTGGCGCACATGCTACTGATGAAGTACTGGCCGCTGTTCACGAACATCTGCCACCTGCGCATAATCCGTTTCTGGATATACTACCGCCACAAGGCATTAAACTGACGCCAGATCATTATGCTTATTTAAAAATCTCCGAAGGCTGTAATCATCGCTGTACGTTCTGCATTATTCCGTCCATGCGAGGGGATTTAGTTAGCCGACCAGTGGATGAGGTTTTGCTGGAAGCGGAGCGGTTAGCTGCTGCAGGTGTAAAAGAATTGCTGGTAGTCTCACAAGATACCAGTGCCTATGGGGTGGATTTGCATTATCAAACTCGGCCTTGGCAAGATCGGCATATTAAAACCCGTTTTTATGATTTAGCCGAGGCTTTGGGTGATTTGGGTATCTGGGTGCGTATGCATTATGTCTATCCCTATCCGCATGTGGATGAAGTTCTGCCTTTAATGGCTGCAGGAAAAATTCTGCCTTATCTGGATATACCTTTTCAACATGCTAGTAGTCGTATTTTAAAGCTGATGAAACGCCCTGCAGCGAGTGAGAATAACTTGGAACGTATTCGTGCTTGGCGAAGTATTTGTCCAGATCTAACTATCCGCAGTACCTTTATTGTTGGTTTTCCTGGCGAAACTGAGCAAGAATTCAACGAATTACTGGATTTTCTGAGTGAAGCGCAGATGGATAGGGTGGGGTGCTTTGCCTATTCCCCTGTTAAAGGTGCCGCTGCAAATGCTTTGGCTGATCCAGTGCCAGAAGCAGTTAAACAGGAACGTCTGGCGCGGTTTATGGAGCATCAGGCTGCTATTAGTGCGGATCGCTTACAGCGTCGGGTAGGGCGTATCGAAACTGTGTTAATTGATGAAGTAGTGGAAGAAGGCGCAGTTGCACGCAGTAAAAGCGACGCGCCAGAAATTGACGGTCAGGTATTTATTGATGGGGCCACCCATTTACAAGTGGGTCAATTTGTTGAAGTGGAAATTGAAGAAGCCGATGAATATGACTTGTGGGCGCATCTAGTGTAAATTCGTCTACGTTGCTGAATATACGTGGTTTCAAATTTAAGCAGAGGAGACTAGACTGATGAGTGATTGTTTATTTTGTAAAATGGTGTCTGGTGATATTAAAGCCGATGTAGTTTATCAGGACGATAAAGTGTTGGCTTTTCGCGATATACATCCGCAAGCACCGTGGCATGTGTTGCTTATTCCCAAGCAACACATCGCGAATCTGAACGAGCTACACAATCTTGAATTGGGTGGTTATCTATTAAGGACTGCGGCACAACTTGCTACAGAGCATGGCTTTGCTGAAAGTGGCTACCGTACCGTATTTAACTGTAATGGCGATGGTGGACAAACTGTGTTTCATTTACATATGCATCTGCTGGCAGGCAGACAAATGACTTGGCCGCCAGGCTAGGTATTTGAGTTCGCTTAATGTAACTCGCGTAGCTTGTGTTTGCTCGACAGAGCGTAACTCAATAATCGAAGCGTCATCTATTACAAAGTTGATCTGTTGGGTTATACCTAGTACTCAATGCAGGGTGCTGAATGTTTTCGCTACTCACCCAGTTTTTGCTACCCGGTGATTGATGCCGGGATTGCTGATAGAGGACGCCGTGAATATATCCATGCTGGCAATACCTCTGCCAATAATCCCGGTTCCAAAGTCCAAGATTATCAGCAGTTTAGCGGTTTTTAAAAGTTGTGTGAGTAGTTACTAGCTACTTTTTTTTAAAACGACAACCAACTGTTAAAGTACAGTGTGTTGTTATCGCTGGCATTACGACCTGAGCCATCGTAGTTTTTAACCGCGCCATCAAACAGAGTGTAAGCAATATATTGAGCTGCAAACTTAAGATTCATATACGAACTCAGTCCTGATCCTGCCGTTTTTCCGAACGGAATATAATCAACTTCGAAAGTAAAATATTCACTGTTTGGTTTCAGGGTAGGCGAAGTCGAGTAGATAACACTATCTTGATTGCCATAGATATGATTAAAACCTAACGCAGCGCTATAAGTTTGATCATAGGTATACATACCATTCAGACCTAGAAAGCCAAGTTGCTGATTAGGTTGTGCGGCACCGCCAGTAGCATTGGTGGTAACCAATTGTTGATGTTCGCGTATGTAAGAGGCTTTTACTTCATATATATGTTTTGGATTGGCCAGATATTGATAATTAAAATCTGTACCCAGATCGGTATATTTATCATAACCGGCAGCGCTAACATTGGGTTGTATGCTGGCATTAAAGCCAAAATGTCCAATACTAAAATAATGTCCCGCCCATTCTTTTTGTAACGCTATACGCCAATACGGTGCGCCACCATTTAATTTAACGGCTCCGCTATTGTTTGTTGTTGATGTGTTATCCCATTGTCCCATGCCTTTTTGTGCATACTTGGCAAAACTGGTGTACGCACCGGCTTCCAGATACAGAATATTCGCAAACATATTATATAGAGTGGCACCGCCGACCTGTCCGCCCAAACTGGCCAGTATGGGTTTGGCACCTGGATTATTGGTCACTGGCGAACTAGCATAAGGAAAACCCCAACCAGGTGTGGTGTTCCATAAGTCTTGACTGGTAGGGTTGTTATTGAATGAGATGCCATATTCAAATTCCTGTCCAAAAAACTCGTTTTCATCGGCTAGACGAATATCGGTATTATCAATATAAAATCGATTCGCAACGCCGTTATAAGAAGTTTGTACAAAAGCCCCAATTTGTCGATGATACGACCACCAAAAAATACAGAAGCCTGATCCAGTACCAAATTGTTGTTTCCTAGGCCTGGAGGTGATGGGTTGTCATCACGTTTTAGGTTGCTTATTGAGCCTTCTGCCATGCCACTGAAGCGACTTAACAAAGATTCGCCAGAGCCAGCAGTATAGCCGTGCAGTTTAAATTCACGTCCATATGGGTTAAGGTTGGGGCCAAACGCCTGTGTATGGCAGGCAGTGCAGGCTTCGCCAGTTTGTCTGGTAAAACTGGGCAATGCCTTAACGGTTTGGGATAAAGTTAACAGCATAATGATAATTATATATTTTTTCATGATTGCACTTTTTAGCATTTCCCAAGGATAAAAATGCTTAGTTGGAGGGATTTAAGAGTCAGTCTGTTGATGATTTAGATTGGGTTAGTGGACTATTTTCTTTAGACATTGAAGAAAGTAGCGTTAGCGGAAAAAACCTTTCAAACTATAGCATAATTAACCGAGCTATCCCAATCAGTGTAAATTCAGATTAGATTTTATAATTCACACTGAATCCATTGCGCTTTAATCTATACGTTGACGATTTAACCAAAAACGTCGCAGTAGTGTATAAAACAAAATTAAAGACAATGCGCTATAGGTGGTCAAATCGTCGTGGTTTATTGTGGATAAGTTTGGTATCCCATTCGCATCGCTAATAGACTTAACGAAAAATAGGCCGATGGTTGTTAAGATCAGTCCAACAATATCAACTGGAAATGTTGTTAAAGATTTTTGTCCCAAACTTTTAAATAGGTGGGTTTCCACTTCAAAAACAGGGGTGGTGTTCATTACAGATTGTTTAATAATGAAATTAGTGACGATGGCAAACAGCAAATAGATGGTTGTTGTGCCAATCAAAACAAATATTTCGGTCTCAGTTGTGGCATTATTTGCTACATTGGTCATTGAGCTTGCTAGTAAGGGTTGCATTAATTTATTTAATACATTGATTAGTTGAAGTTTTGTCGGCTCTGGAAGCATTTCAAATGCAGTCTTAAAAATACCGAACATCCCTGCGCTGCTAACCACAGAACTTAATAGCGCATAACCAAGTTTTTGAGCGGCACTTTCCTGGTAATCTTTTAATAACGAAATTCGTTCGTCAAACCATTTTGGATCGAATAATGTGTTTTCACATTGCAGAAAATGTTGAACTTTTAATTCCTGTAAGTTTAAAATCAACAAGCTAAGGTTGGCGCGAATATGATGATATATAAAAAGTCTGACTAAACTGCGCATGGTTAAAATTTTGCAGATGTTTACATTGCCGTGGTGAACAGCTATAAACGGTGCGGCCACCTTAAGACATATCCTCCAGCCCCAACGCTGCTTTAAATGCAATCCAAATAAACGGGCTGTAATGGTGCGTATCAAGTGCACTATCAATACAAAGGGAGAAAAACAAAGGCAAAGCTCCCAAAGCAGGATTTGCCAGTAAAGCGTAATTAATGGGCGTAAAGAAAAAAAGGCAATCTTTACTGTGCTATCTGCTAACTGTTGATAAGCATTAAGCAGTGCTTTTAGAGTATGGTCAAAATCCGAAAGATTATCTAAAGTGTCGGCCAAAATTGGTTTTACATTCGCAGAAGAATCCACTTTTGCACCCTCGGGGAAAATTAGGTTAAAGTTGAAAAAACTATTCGTTTTTGAGCCAATCGGACGCTTATGTTTATAATTTCTCTTCTATCATGAACTAATTAGCATCGATATTAATCGAAAGCTGAAGTAAATAGAAACTGGTTTGTTCGGGTCAGATGCAGAACATTGCGTTACTTTAAATTAGTGAAGCAACCAAATCGCAAGTCATAATAGCGACAACTTCCATTTGCCACTATTTTTGTCATAAAATAGGGTTAGAACAATTCTTGACTAAATTACTAGGTTTAGTCATAATTAATTAACGATTTATTGCAATTTAAGAGTCCTATATGTCAGAACCTATTGTATTTACTGATAATGCCGCGCAAAAAGTGTCCAGTTTAATTCAGGAAGAGGGTAACGATAACCTAAAACTACGCGTCTATATTAGCGGTGGTGGTTGCTCAGGGTTTCAATACGGGTTTACCTTTGATGAAGAAATAAACGACGACGACACGCAGATTGAAAACGGCGGGGTCACGGTATTGATTGACTCTATGAGTATTCAATATCTTAATGGCGCACAGATAGATTATAAAGAAGATGTCACCGGGGCACAGTTTGTTATTCGTAATCCCAATGCCACAACAACTTGCGGTTGCGGTTCATCCTTTTCAGCTTAATAGCACTGTTGGGTTTAGATAAGTATCTCGTTCATACCTATCTAAACTGACTTTTTAAGCTTGCGTGCTCCCAAAATAAACACCACCCATTACTACGGGTTTGTTTGCACCTGTAACAGAAGTGATATTGCCTGGCAAATGTAGCAGCGTTTGTTTGGCCAGCCAAGCAAAAGCAATGGCTTCGACATGATCTGGATCGATACCAAACTGTGCAGTTGAATAGACTGGACAAGTTAGGTTATCCGATAAATTTTGCATCAGTAATTTATTGTGTACGCCGCCGCCACAAACGAGAGTCATTGTTGTTTGTGGTGCATATTGCTTGATGGCTGTGCTGATGCTGTCAGCGCTCAGTTTGACTAGCGTAGCTTGAATATCCACTGGCTTAATGGTTGCGAAGTAACCGAGTTTTTCTTGCAACCACTCAATAGAAAAGTATTCTTTGCCGGTGCTTTTTGGGGGAGGGAGGTGAAAAAAACTGTCGTCTAATAAAACTTTTAACAAGTCAGGATGTACTTCACCCTGCTTTGCCCAGTCACCATTGTAGTCAATAGGTTGCTGGCAATGTTGTTGACACCATAAATCTAACAGTGTGTTACCGGGTCCTGTATCAAAGCCCAAGATTTGTTTATTATCCAGTACGGTGATATTGGCAATGCCGCCAATATTTACTACGGTGCGGGCATGCTGTACGTCGGCAAATACCTTTTCATGGAAAGCCGGTACCAAAGGAGCACCTTGTCCACCCGCAGCAATATCACGACGGCGAAAATCACTGACAGTTGTGATACCGGTAATTTCAGCAATGCGGTTTGGGTCGCCGATCTGTAGAGAAAAGCCAAATTTACCCTCGGGGGCGTGATAGACGGTTTGTCCATGGCTGCCGATGGCTAAGATGTTATCGGTTGGTGTGGCTGCTTTTGCAAGTAAGGCTTGTGCTGCCTCTGCGAACAGGCAGCCAAGTTGGCTATCCAAACAGCCGTAATTCTTGAGTAAAACGGCTTGATCAGCATGGCTGATGGCCATAATATTTTGGCGGATTTCAGTGGGGAAAGCCTGATAGTGAAAATCTAGCAGGCGTACTTGGCTATTACTAAGGTCAACTAGGGCTGCATCTATACCATCCAGACTGGTACCCGACATTAAGCCTATATAAAGTTCAGCCACTGGTTTAGTTTTTGGCGACTTGTGACTCGTCCTTGGCTTGTTTGAGTAGTGCGACAAGCGGTTGGGTTTGTGCTTTAAATTTAGCCAACAAGCCATTGTCCATGGGCATGGATCGCGGAAACTTGGCGGTAACAGGGTTAACGTGTTCCCCTGCTATACGGAATTCATAATGCAAGTGGGGGCCGGTTGCCAAGCCTGTTCTACCCACATAACCAATCACATCACCCTGTTTAATAGTGCTGCCTAATTTTTGACCGGATTTAAAGCCGGATAGGTGTGCGTAAAGGGTTGAATAATTTTGACCATGATTGATTTCCACTACATTACCATAGCCATTTTTTTCGCCACGAAACACTATTTTGCCATCACCAGTGGTTTTAACGGGTGTGCCAACTGGTGCTGAATAATCAACGCCCTTGTGAGCGCGGATAGTATTTAGAATCGGGTGCATGCGATGTAAGTCAAAGTTGGAGCTGATAACGGCAAAATCCATGGGTGTTTGCAGAAAAGCTTTGCGTAGCCCATTGCCATCAGGTGTGTAGTAGCTGCTTTTTCCTTGGTTGTCCTCAAAGCGAACAGCGGTATATGCTTTGCCTTGATTAACAAATTCGACCGACAGAATGTCACCGGTATCAAATTCTTTACCTTCGACCAGTAGTTTTTCATACACCACGGTAAATTGATCGCCATCTTTCAGATTTAAAGCAAAATCAATGTCCCAGGCAAAAATATCAGCCATTTTCATAATTAGTTTAACCGGGAGTCCGGCTTGTTTAGCATCTTCAAATAAAGAGGATGTTATGGTGCCTTTTGCAACTGCAGTTTGAGCCTCGACTTTCTTGCTGAGTAGTTTTACGTCAAAATCATTATCATGCCGGGTGGCAATTAAAGTTTCAAACGGGTTCTTTGTGTAGGTTAATTCCTCTAGTTCACCAGAAGCATTTACTGTGGCGACAACATCGCGACCGGGTTCCACGTCCGCAAACATTTTACCGGTGGCATTTGCATGGGTAATTTTGTGCAAGTCTTCTCTGCTTAAATCAAGTTGCGAGAAAATGCTGGATAAATTTTCGCCGGATTTAACAGTGTGTTCCAGTTCTTCGGAAATATTTTCGGTCTCTACCTTAGGTGCCGGTTCAATATAATTAGTATATTGATTAATTTTGGCTGAGATTAAGCGGTCTTGCTCAAGTCTTTTGGAGTCTTCAAAGGATTTATGTGGGATAAGGCCGTAACTTGCGCTTGCTGCGGCAACGGTGCATGCGCCAAAAAGCGCAGTTTTAAGTAGTCTGTTCTTCACAGTAATCACACTTCATCGTTTTTCGAACTGTGATTGTAGGCAATTTTTATCAATAAGGCGAATAAAATGACGTTTTTTATCCTAAATCAAGTTGGTCTTTCACTTATAATGTGACATAACCCAAAGTTTTATGGAGGCTAAATTGATAGAACAAACCTTGGCTCAATTGCGTTACGGTGCAGATGAGTTACTGCTTGAAGCGGAATTAATCAAAAAACTGGCAGAAAATCGGCCTTTAATCGTTAAAGCGGGTTTCGATCCCACTGCACCCGATTTGCACTTGGGTCACACTGTGCTTATTAATAAACTTAAGCAGTTTCAGGATGCAGGGCATCAGGTGCAGTTTTTAATTGGCGATTTTACCGCCATGATCGGAGATCCAACCGGTAAAAATGTTACGCGCAAACCCTTAAGCCGCGAAGCTGTGTTGGAAAATGCGAAGACATATCAAGCGCAGGTATTCAAGATTCTGGATCCAGAAAAAACCCTGGTTAAGTTTAACTCCACCTGGATGGGGGCGATGAGTAGTGCTGAGCTAATTCAATTGGCAGCCAAACATACCGTGGCTAGGATGTTGGAAAGAGATGATTTCCATAAGCGTTATAAAGGCGGGCAGCCTATTGCTATACATGAGTTTCTCTATCCATTAATACAGGGCTATGATTCAGTTGTCATGCAAGCGGATGTGGAATTAGGCGGAACTGATCAAAAATTTAATTTGCTGATGGGGCGTCATTTGCAGGAGATTTATGGACAAAAACCACAAGTGGTTTTAACTATGCCTATTCTGGAAGGTTTGGATGGTGTTCAGAAAATGTCCAAATCACTTAACAATTACATTGGGATTGCTGATGAGCCGGATGATATGTTTGGCAAAATAATGTCAATTTCCGATGAATTAATGTGGCGATATTATCAGTTACTGAGTTTTAAACCGCGACACGAAATCGAGGCTTGGCAGCAAGCTTGTCAAGAAGGTGCAAACCCACGCAACTATAAAGTGGCGTTGGGTCAAGAGATTGTGGCCAGATTTCATGGTGAGCAGGCTGGAAAAAAAGTATTGGAAAATTTTGAAGCACGTTTTCAGCGTGGTGCGATACCTGATGATATACAGGAGCTAGAAATAAAAGTAAGTGCTGAGGGTTTGCCGATTGCTAATATTTTAAAAGAAGCGGGGTTAGTTGCTTCAACATCCGAGGCTATGCGTCTTATTAAGCAGGGGGCAGTTAAAATATCGGGCGAAAAATTGGATGATCCAAAATTAGTTATAGCTTTGAATAATCACAGTGTTTATCAAGTAGGCAAACTTAAATTCGCTCGAATTAAATTAATTCTTGACGAATAATCCTGGGGCTGTATAATGGTCGGCTCTTCAGGGGTGATTGCAAAGCGGTAACTTCTGAAAGGTTGGTAGGTTGTAAAGTGTTTTAAGCGCTTGATTATGTTTTGTAAGTTTGTGATCGTGTTGAGTTTGGATGCGGCGCTACTGAGAAAAAATAAGTTTGACAAGAATTTAAAATGCTGTAGAATGTATCGGCTCAACAGTGACGAAAGTGACTGGCTCTTTAACAGTTTGAATCGAAATAATTTGTGTGGGTATGCGTGGCGGCAATGCTCTTGTTTAAGAGATAGTCGACACATAAACCACGTCAATTTGTAATAAAAAAGACGCTTATGTTGTCGAGCCAAGATTGGTTACTGATCTATCAGTGACAAAATGATATTAAACTGAAGAGTTTGATCATGGCTCAGATTGAACGCTGGCGGTATGCTTAACACATGCAAGTCGAACGGTAGCAGGCCTTCGGGCGCTGACGAGTGGCGGACGGGTGAGTAATGCATAGGAATCTGCCTTATAGTGGGGGATAACGTGGGGAAACTCACGCTAATACCGCATACGACCTACGGGTGAAAGGGGGGGCTCTTCGGACCTCTCGCTATAAGATGAGCCTATGTTGGATTAGCTAGTTGGTAGGGTAAAGGCCTACCAAGGCGACGATCCATAGCTGGTCTGAGAGGATGATCAGCCACACTGGGACTGAGACACGGCCCAGACTCCTACGGGAGGCAGCAGTGGGGAATATTGGACAATGGGCGAAAGCCTGATCCAGCAATACCGCGTGTGTGAAGAAGGCCTGAGGGTTGTAAAGCACTTTCAATGGGAAGGAATACCTATCGGCGAATACCCGGTAGACTGACATTACCCATACAAGAAGCACCGGCTAACTCCGTGCCAGCAGCCGCGGTAATACGGAGGGTGCAAGCGTTAATCGGAATTACTGGGCGTAAAGCGTGCGTAGGCGGTTCGTTAAGTCAGATGTGAAAGCCCTGGGCTCAACCTGGGAACTGCATTTGATACTGGCGAACTAGAGTTGAGTAGAGGAGAGTGGAATTTCAGGTGTAGCGGTGAAATGCGTAGAGATCTGAAGGAACACCAGTGGCGAAGGCGGCTCTCTGGACTCAAACTGACGCTGAGGTACGAAAGCGTGGGTAGCAAACAGGATTAGATACCCTGGTAGTCCACGCCGTAAACGATGTCAACTAACCGTTGGGTTCTTAAAGAACTTAGTGGTGGAGCTAACGTATTAAGTTGACCGCCTGGGGAGTACGGCCGCAAGGCTAAAACTCAAATGAATTGACGGGGGCCCGCACAAGCGGTGGAGCATGTGGTTTAATTCGATGCAACGCGAAGAACCTTACCTACCCTTGACATCCAGAGAATCTGTTAGAGATAGTAGAGTGCCTTCGGGAGCTCTGAGACAGGTGCTGCATGGCTGTCGTCAGCTCGTGTCGTGAGATGTTGGGTTAAGTCCCGTAACGAGCGCAACCCTTATCCTTAGTTGCCAACAGTTCGGCTGGGAACTCTAGGGAGACTGCCGGTGATAAACCGGAGGAAGGTGGGGACGACGTCAAGTCATCATGGCCCTTATGGGTAGGGCTACACACGTGCTACAATGGCCGGTACAGAGGGTTGCCAACTCGCGAGAGTGAGCTAATCCCAAAAAGCCGGTCTTAGTCCGGATTGCAGTCTGCAACTCGACTGCATGAAGTCGGAATCGCTAGTAATCGCGGATCAGAATGCCGCGGTGAATACGTTCCCGGGCCTTGTACACACCGCCCGTCACACCATGGGAGTGGGTTGCAAAAGAAGTAGGTAGTTTAACCTTCGGGAGGGCGCTTACCACTTTGTGATTCATGACTGGGGTGAAGTCGTAACAAGGTAGCCCTAGGGGAACCTGGGGCTGGATCACCTCCTTACAAAGACAGAGTAACTGTCATGCGTACTCACAACAAATTATTTCGATTGAAAGACACACCTGGGTCTGTAGCTCAGTTGGTTAGAGCGCACCCCTGATAAGGGTGAGGTCGGAGGTTCAAATCCTCCCAGACCCACCAACTAAAGACGACGACGATGAGAGGTTATGGTAGGCTGAAGGTCTAACAGAATCTAAATTGTTTAAGTCTTCAGTTAACGCTTATGCTGACATGGGGCCATAGCTCAGCTGGGAGAGCGCCTGCCTTGCACGCAGGAGGTCAGGAGTTCGATCCTCCTTGGCTCCACCATTGTCTTTCGCAAACTGAGTAGTAAAAACAAAGCAATGTAACAAATAAAGAAAGAATAAAAGCAGTAAAGGCAGTACCAAAGAAGTAAAACAAACAGTCAACAACAACTCTATACGGTTTTAACGATACCGCCGCAAGGCAGGGTATTGATAAAGACTTTATAGAATTGGTGTTAAACCAATAGCTCTTTAACAATGTGGAAATCTGTAACAACTATAGTAGTGATCAGCAATGATCAAAACTGATGTGAAGAACTGAATCGAAAGAAACGGAACAACACATCACTCTAGCAAAAATCAGCGAAAATGTCAGCTGAACAGATAACCAAAATAGATCAGGCAACGAAGAAAGCAAACGTTGGCTAAAGATGACTGAAAAGGCGTACTCAGTAACGACTGAGAAATCCAATTCACTCTTCATTAACCGCGAGTGTTTTTAAGTACGCCGTCCGCGAGGACAGATGTATTGGGGTTATATGGTCAAGTGAATAAGCGCATACGGTGGATGCCTAGGCAGTAAGAGGCGATGAAGGACGTTGTAGCATGCGAAAAGCTTTGGGGAGTTTGCAAACAAACTGTGATCCAGAGATGTCCGAATGGGGAAACCCGGCGAGGAAAACCTCGTCATCCTGCAGTGAATACATAGCTGCTGGAAGCGAACCCGGAGAACTGAAACATCTAAGTACCCGGAGGAAAAGAAATCAACCGAGATTCCCTAAGTAGTGGCGAGCGAACGGGGACTAGCCCTTAAGCTAGAATAAAGTTAGTGGAACGGTCTGGAAAGTCCGGCGATACAGGGTGATAGCCCCGTACACGAAAACTTCATTTTAGTGAAAACGAGTAGGTCGGCGCACGTGAAACGCTGATTGAACATGGGGGGACCATCCTCCAAGGCTAAATACTCCTTACTGACCGATAGTGAACTAGTACCGTGAGGGAAAGGCGAAAAGAACCCCGGAGAGGGGAGTGAAATAGAACCTGAAACCGTATGCGTACAAGCAGTGGGAGCCCCTTCGTGGGGTGACTGCGTACCTTTTGTATAATGGGTCAGCGACTTACATTTTGTGGCAAGCTTAACTGAATAAGGGAGGCGTAGCGAAAGCGAGTCTTAATAGGGCGTTCAGTCGCAAGGTGTAGACCCGAAACCGGGCGATCTATCCATGGCCAGGCTGAAGGTCAGGTAATACTGACTGGAGGGCCGAACCCACGTCTGTTGAAAAAGACGGGGATGAGCTGTGGATCGGAGTGAAAGGCTAATCAAGCTCGGAGATAGCTGGTTCTCCTCGAAAGCTATTTAGGTAGCGCCTCGTGTATCACTCTTGGGGGTAGAGCACTGTTTCGGCTAGGGGGTCATCCCGACTTACCAACCCGATGCAAACTCCGAATACCAAGAAGTGCAAGCACGGGAGACACACGGCGGGTGATAAGGTCCGTCGTGAAAAGGGAAACAGCCCAGACCGTCAGCTAAGGTCCCCAAATCTATGCTCAGTGGGAAACGATGTGGAAAGGCACAGACAGCCAGGAGGTTGGCTTAGAAGCAGCCATCCTTTAAAGAAAGCGTAATAGCTCACTGGTCGAGTCGGTCTGCGCGGAAGATTTACCGGGGCTAAGCATAGTACCGAAGCTACGGATTTACGCGTTAAGCGTGAGTGGTAGAGGAGCGTTCCGTACGCCTGCGAAGGTCAATTGAGAAGTTGGCTGGAGGTATCGGAAGTGCGAATGCTGACATAAGTAACGATAAAGAGGGTGAAAAACCCTCTCGCCGAAAACCCAAGGTTTCCTGCGCAACGTTAATCGACGCAGGGTTAGTCGGCACCTAAGGTGAGGCCGAAAGGCGTAATCGATGGAAAACAGGTTAATATTCCTGTACCAGTGGTAACTGCGATGGGGTGACGGAGAAGGCTATATCAGCTGTCGGTTGGAAGTGGCAGTTTAAGCGTGTAGGGAGTAGTCTTAGGCAAATCCGGGACTGCAATTCTGAGACGTGATGACGAGTGTTTAGCGATAAACGCGAAGTGATAAATGCCCTGCTTCCAAGAAAAACCTCTAAGCTTCAGGTTATCAGTGGCCGTACCCTAAACCGACACAGGTGGGTGGGATGAAAATTCTAAGGCGCTTGAGAGAACCCGGGTGAAGGAACTAGGCAAAATGATACCGTAACTTCGGGAGAAGGTATGCCGTTGATAAGTGAAATCCCTCGCGGATGTAGCGTAAGGCGGTTGCAAAAAATCGGTGGCTGCGACTGTTTAGCAAAAACATAGCACTCTGCAAACACGAAAGTGGACGTATAGGGTGTGACGCCTGCCCGGTGCTGGAAGGTTAATTGATGGGGTTATCTTCGGAGAAGCTCTTGATCGAAGCCCCAGTAAACGGCGGCCGTAACTATAACGGTCCTAAGGTAGCGAAATTCCTTGTCGGGTAAGTTCCGACCTGCACGAATGGCGTAACGATGGCCACACTGTCTCCACCCGGGACTCAGTGAAATTGAAATCGCTGTGAAGATGCAGTGTACCCGCGGCTAGACGGAAAGACCCCGTGCACCTTTACTATAGCTTGACACTGGACTTTGAACCTACTTGTGTAGGATAGGTGGGAGGCATTGAAGCGAGGACGCCAGTTCTCGTGGAGCCAACCTTGAAATACCACCCTGGTATGTTTGGAGTTCTAACCTAGGTCCATTATCTGGATTGGGGACAGTGTCTGGTGGGTAGTTTGACTGGGGCGGTCTCCTCCTAAAGAGTAACGGAGGAGCACGAAGGTACCCTCAGCCTGGTCGGAAATCAGGCAATGAGTGCAAAGGCATAAGGGTGCTTGACTGCGAGACGGACAAGTCGAGCAGGTACGAAAGTAGGTCTTAGTGATCCGGTGGTTCTGTATGGAAGGGCCATCGCTCAACGGATAAAAGGTACGCCGGGGATAACAGGCTGATACCGCCCAAGAGTTCATATCGACGGCGGTGTTTGGCACCTCGATGTCGGCTCATCACATCCTGGGGCTGAAGCAGGTCCCAAGGGTATGGCTGTTCGCCATTTAAAGTGGTACGCGAGCTGGGTTCAGAACGTCGTGAGACAGTTCGGTCCCTATCTGCCGTGGGCGTTTGAGATTTGAGGGAAGCTGCTCCTAGTACGAGAGGACCGGAGTGGACGAACCTCTGGTGTTCCGGTTGTCATGCCAATGGCATTGCCGGGTAGCCACGTTCGGACAGGATAACCGCTGAAAGCATCTAAGCGGGAAGCCCCTCCCAAGATGAGATCTCACTGGGACTATAAGTCCCCTAAAGGGCCGTTGAAGACTACGACGTTGATAGGTACGGTGTGGAAGCGCAGTAATGTGTGAAGCTAACGTATACTAATTGCCCGTGAGGCTTGACCATATAACACCCAATGCATTTGGGTGAGGTTGATGGGTGTTGAAAGACACCGAAGACGCTGAGACAGAGACTGACGTATTGAGAATAATATGACAGTATTGAAAAATGCGAAGAGTTTAGAGTACAGATTTCCATGCAGGTAGTGTAAAGCTACTGAATGACGACCGTAAGGTCAAACCAGTTTGCTTGGTGAACATAGCAAGCGTGAACCACCCGATCCCATCCCGAACTCGGAAGTGAAACCGCTTAGCGCCGATGATAGTGTGGCAGTTTGCCATGTGAAAGTAGGTCATCGCCAAGCTCTTAAATTAAGAGCCCTGATACCCATAAGTATCAGGGCTTTTTTTATGCCTGTCGATGGAACCTGGATGAAATGCAATGTAATCCGGGAGGTGAAGCCGAAAGGCTTTAGCCCAATCGATGATGGCTATAAGAGCGATGGGGTGAGTGTTCAATTAACAATCACCGTACAACCGCTTGCCGTTCCAAGCAGATGTAATCAATATCGCAGCCGTTACCCCCACAATACATTGCATTTCATACGGGCTACCAGATGTCATTAATATGACTATATTCAGCCACCTCCCTGATTCCTTAGCATTTTTAACGGATATCGATCGTAAGCTGTATAATCAATTTTTTCATGTTTGCATTAACTCCTTCTAACTGAAAATTACGCATATGACTCTGTTAACTTCCTTAAGCGTTCAGATAGAAGCCGCTATTCAACTGACTGAAAAGTTGATTTTAGTTTTCAAACACGAAGCTAAATTATGGTGTATACCTGAATTGAATCAGATTACCCAGTTAGAATTAGATAAAACCCAATTGATAGCAGAGCGTGATCAACTACTCAAGGTATTGAACAATTTATCTGTGAGTAGACAACCAGATGAAGCAGAGTTGCACTATTTGCATATATTGCAAAAACTGGATACCGAATTAATTTTGGCTAAATTGGAATGCTTAATAGCTAAAGACCCACAGGAAACCCAACACCGTTACCATCGTGCAGTGGTTTTGACTAACCTTGGCCGTAATGCTGAAGCTCAGGCTGAATTTATGTCGGTACTGAGTCAAGACCCCACACATTACGGTACATTGATCGATTTTGGAAATTTACTACTCAGTAATAGTTATAGAACTGCAGCTCGTTCTCTTTATCAGCAAGCAGTAAGCTTGCATAACCAGGAAACCATGGGCCATGTTAATTTAGCCAATCTACTGTTATCTGAAGCAGAGTATGAAACGGCTAAATTACATTACGAGTATGCCTTACGTATTGCTCCTCAACTTGCAGAAGCGCATCAGGGCTTATCTTATGCACTTCAGGCGCTTGGTGACAATACTCTGGCAGCTAAGCATAGAGAGCAAGGATTTCATGGGCATTCGATACAGATCTATCCTTATCGCGGTGTACAGACAGCCATACCCATTTTGATTTTCTGTTCTGCCATGGGGGGTAATATTGCATTTAAACATTTGCTGGATGAACAGCTTTTTGCAATAACTCTATTGTTTACCGAATATTTTGATACAAACATTAGCTTGCCACCTCATCGCTTGATTATAAATGCAATTGGCGATGCTGATTTGTGTCACTCAGGCCTTGATGCAGCCGAGACACTATTGCTTGACTGCCATAGTCCAATTATAAACGCGCCTGCTTGGGTTAAAAAAAGTGGTCGTTTGCAAAATGTAGTTCGTTTCTCGTCATTGCCGGATGTAGTTACCCCAAAGATGGTGCAGCTTAGCAAAGTCGAATTGCTCAGTTCTGCTATTGCAGAATTAATAGCTAATTATGGCATTACTTTTCCGTTGTTACTACGTAGTCCTGGATTCCATACTGGTCAATATTTTTTGAGTGTGGAGTGTTTCGATGTTTTTTATGCTGCAGTCAAGGCATTACCTGGTGAAGATTTATTAGTGATACAAATGCTAAACGCCAGTAACGAGCAGGGTGAATACCATAAATATCGGGTTATGATTATAGACGGGGTGTTGTATCCGCTTCATTTAGCGATATCTAGGCATTGGAAAGTGCATTACTTTAGTGCAAATATGCATGATCAATCTGTTTCCAGGCAAAAGGAAAAGAATTTTTTAGAAGATATGACATCTGTTTTGGGTGATAAGGCTATCAATGCGCTAACGTGTATAGGGCAGATGTTGGGTCTTGACTATGCCGGTATTGATTTTGCGTTAACTGCGAGTGGTGAGGTGTTATTGTTTGAAGCGAATGCGACTATGGTTGTTCCCATGCCAGAAGCGGATGATAAGTGGCAATATCGCCGCGACGCAGTCAGAAAAATTCAGAAAGCAGTTAAACAAATGTTGATCAATCGTTGTCAATGCTAAGTCTATTTAAAAGTATAAATACGTGTGGATATTTACATCATGAATGAATAGTCTATTGGTCATTAGTGCAATAGCGTATTGTATGGCAATCATATTATGCTGTTAAATATGGTTTGGGTTACTGCAGTAATATTGAAATTTGTTAATTGAATGTATAACTAAAAAGTATGTAATGTATTTTCTTATTTTTATTATGTTATTTGTTGTGTATCAAATAGTTAAATATAACTTGACATCTTTTGTACTTTTTATACTATAAGAGTTATATTGGAAATATTAACCTAAAACTTGCATATTTAAGCTGGATTTAACTGAAATACTTTGTATTAATTATGGCAAAAACTGCGTCAAATGGTCGGCACCCTAATGATCGTCGTACACAGGAGCGACGAGAGAATCCTTATGCCTTCAATTCGCCAGAATGGATAGCCGTAATGAGTGAGAATTTTATGTTATGGCCTAAACAAGATAGGCGAAAAGCAGATAAAGCTGAGCTTGATAGACGCAGATTGGATAGGCGTAAAAGATTATCAAATGCAAGAATGGCTAACTTAAAAGCCAGAGTGGATAACCCTTCCATATCAAGTGAGTTAACCGATGATGAGTTACAATATATTCTAAATATATATCAGGACAACTGAGTTTGTGATTTAAAGTTAACTGCAAAGCTATTATTTAATGGCTTTGCAGTTAACAGAATTAAAAAACACCCTGTAAGTTCGCAGGATGTTTATTGTTTTAAAGTTTTGTAACCTTCTTCACTTTCACGCATAATTTTTTGGCCTTCGTCTATCAATAACTGGCCTTCATCAATTTGTGCCTGACCTTGACGTTGTAAAGTCTGACCTTTATCCACCTTTTGTTTTCCTTCTTGCCAACGACTGCCGAGTTGGGCAATGCCTTGGCTGTCACGTAACATTTGGTCGCCGGAAAACACTTTAGGTGCTACAGGCGCTGGCGCTGGCGGTGGTTGCACTGGCTGAGAACTGCAAGCAGTGATTAGCAGGGCTGAACAAAAAGTGGGTATGCTATAAGTGAAACGGCTGGATTTCCGCATCGTTGTTATCCTCGGTTAAGGGCTCATTAAAAGGGAATATATTGCAGAATATACTGTGTCTTGCAATGATTATTAGAAAAAATCAAGCGTCACAAACTATTTTTAAAGGATAAAGTTACAATCCTACCAACAAAAAAGAGCTAGCTGTCAGTCGGTCAGAATCCACCCTTTCAATTCAGTTTGTGTTGCTGTATTTAATAATAATAGCATAACATAAACAAGCAGATTATACGTGTATGTGCCAATAATTCTAACTTGAGTGTAAGCATGCTGTACATCTATTTTACGGTAATCTACAAGGCGTTACGCTGATTTTAAGTGGCCAGTGCAGATAAAGATTGGGATATTGGTTGTTGGGATGGGTAAAAATATGTATCTACCTGTCTGACGTGTAGAATGTAACTATACATTATACAGATATTATGTTGTTTCTGTCGTTAGGGGTGTACAGATCAACATGAAATACTCGTTACCCTATCTGATATGTGACCAATTAGCGGTGATATTTCTGGTAGTCAAAGTAATAGAAATCAGCTTGGTACGGATTTTAAGCCATTACCTGTGCAACCTCAGCAATCCATAATAAAGACATCATAAAAAATTGATTAGGATAAATCATGATTATTCAATATTTTCGTTCAATAGTTGCAGTCAGTAGTCTCGTGTTTATCAGTGGCTGTGTGGGTTATGTTCCCCAGCAGGGTTACTCTCGATACTCAAATCAGCCTTATTCTCCTATTATTCCTTATGGTGGATATAGTGGATATAATAATGGTTTCAATATAAGTGGCCCGGCTCCCGCACCCAGAGTTTATGGTGGATATCGTTCAAATGAAAGAGAGTTTGGCGGTGGTGGTTTTAGGCGCGGCGAAAATGAGTGGCGCGGCCATATGCGTGGTGAACGTGGTGAACATGAGCATCAAGAACACGAAAGATAATCCGTTTCGACATAGACTTTAGCGTTTTATCTACGAATAACTCGCATAATACTTTATATGAATTTAGGCGAATTGCTGTATTGAACAATTTGTCAGTAGTTTGTCAAACAAAACGATTTTTCCATTTTTGGAGTTTAAGTAGATGCAAATCAAATGGATAAAAGTAGCATTGGTGTTTTTTTTAAGCTATTCACCTACGTTATGGGCAGAAACACTTGATGAGTTAATCCATCAAGCTGAAAAGGGTGTTTCCGCTGCTCAAACTGAGTTGGGGACCCGTTATGCAGAAGGTAATGGGGTGCCTAGAGATTTTCATATGGCTGAAAAATGGTTCAAGGCTGCGGCAGATCAAGGCAATGCTTTGGCTGAATATAATATTGGCTTAATGTATGCACACGGTGAAGGTGTGCCTATTAATTTAAAAGAAGCTGCCAAGTGGTTTTTAAAAGCAGCAGAACGTGGAGATGTACCTGCACAATTTACGTTGGGTCTAATGTATGCTGATGGTGATGGTTTACCCAGACACTATGATCAAGCTGCTAAGTGGTTTCAGTTGGCAGCCGATAAAGGCCATCCAACAGCCCAGTTAAATTTGGGCTTAATGTATATGCGAGGGGAAGGCCAGGTTGTCAATGAAGAGCAAGCTGTGCACTGGTTTACCCTTGCCGCTGAACAAGGTGATGCATTGGCGCAATATCATCTGGGCTTATGCTACTCCGAAGGCACCGGGGTTAGCAAAGATCTTCAGGAGGCTTATGTTTGGCTATCTTTAGCGGCCGCTCAACGCGTACCGAATGCACACGATTTACTGGATACCCTCGAAACTGAATTATCGGCAAAACAGATTGCCGATGCACAAAGTCGGGCGCAAGCCTGGCAACCTGTTTTACATTAACGATTTAGGAACTAGAAGAAATGCGTCAACTAATTGCAACAACCTTAAGCGTCATGGTGCTGGCTACACTTTCTGCAACCTTACATGCTGAAACACTTGGACAAATCAATATTCCAGATAAAGTAAAGGCAGATATTCTTAAAAGACATCCCAAAGCTATCGAATTACAAGCAAGTCATGAAATTCATTTCCAAAAAAAATTATTGGAAGTCAGTTTTAAGGAAGAAGGTAGTAATGATCTTATTTTAGAATTGTTCAGAGAAGACAGTCATTTGTTTGCCAATGAATTATTACTGGATGATTTAAGCGAAGCACCATCTGAAGTTAAAACGACTTTGGAAAAAGAATTTCCAGGTTATAAAGTAATAAAATCAGAAATGATTGCTAACCCTAATGGGGTGGGTGAAGAATACGAAGTGTATATACAGGTTGGTGCGGTTAATTGGAAAGTTTCGTTAACCGAAAAAGGCGTTGTGCAAGGCAAAGATCAATATTAAGCACTGCGATTCTTACTTAGTCAGTTGAAATTTTTGAGCCAGAAGGTTTAGTCTGGCTCAACGTCTGTAGTAGGTAGGGTTGAATGATAATGAAATCAAACATTAAAGCGGATAAGCTTTAAAGCACAAAGGATAGTTTGAATGTAAAGAAACTCGGTTATTTAAATGCATTTTCTGAGTTTCAGGTTGTTCAATCCAGCCTAAGGGCAAGTTATCTGGCACAATGAAACTCGCTGATTGCTTAGACTCTCGCGGCTTCGTCGAACGCTTCTGATGTCTTGAATACGGTGATTAACATAAAGAGGACATAGAATGTATTATTCCAATATGTACGAGTACGGCGTACACAACACTACGGTCGGCGTTACCGGATTTGTCACATGTATCGGTGTCGTGTTCGTAACGAACCAGCAGTTATACGCCATACACATTCCCCAAACACCCGCACGGTATGCCGATGCACAAAGGGCTTTTGGGATGTTCATTGCGCAAACTGAATCTCCAACTGTGCGGGGCGATATCCTTGTGTTCTGTAACAGTCCGCAAAGATCAGACGTTGTTAATGAGTTGCGGCCACTAATAGGTGCCCTCAATGTAAATACGAGTACACTTTACCGGCTGACTGGAGCCGGGCTGAATAACGCGGCTAACGCTGCGGCGGTACAGGTAAGTCGTCTGGTTGCGGGTGTGGGGGGCTTTGGAGTGAGTGTGAAGTACGAAGTGAATAACAACATCGCCTGGGTTGCTGGCGGTACTGGGCCGAGTGGCAGATATGCTCCTGGGATGATAGGTGGGGGTGTCGTTCCAAATGCGCCAGTTAATTGGATGAATATTACTGCGCTCAATAGCCAGATAAGCTATCCGTGGTAATTTTGCCCCCGTGTCAAATCGCATAGACAGGTGTCGACTTAACAAGACAAGCAAGCTAAGTTTCTAGTTTTTTAAAGTTTCGTGGCGGCGTTGCCGTCACTTAGTTACCCACTTACCGTTGGTTTCAAAAGTGTGACAATCAACTTTTGGCCGAAATTCGCCAGTTATCATCGGTGCTGTGCATCAAAACTATTTTTGCTCATCATTCCAACGTTTAACCCGGTTTTCCTTACGTTGTTTGTTAATGCTTTCCCACTTTGCAAATTGGTCAGCACTTAATACTTCCATAATTTCTTTATGAGACTCTTCATGGACAGCCCGAATTTCTTCGGATTGCTCATTTAAAATGCTTTCCAGTTTATATTTTTGCTCCGGTGTTAATGATAATTCGATGCTTAATCGATTTAAGCGTTGTCCTTGCCAGCCACTATAAACATTATCGCTATTATCTGCTAATACTGTAGGTAATCCCATTAATAGGCTGACGAGAAGTATATACTTGTTATGCATAGAGTTTTCTCCCAATACAGGTTAAGAGGCTTTTCAGAAATTTGTATTCATACAAATTAACTGCAAGTGGCTTAACGACTTTTACCTAACATCTATTTATATTGTGCCATTGGTTGTAGACATACCCCTTTACCCTTCGGACACATTGGGTAGTAAGCTTTAAAAAATACACATCGCATCGCCATAGCTAAAAAACCGATACTCGTTTTTGATGGCATGCTGATAGGCTTGCATAATTACCTCATAACCCGCAAATGCCGAGATCAGCATCAGTAGAGTCGATTCGGGCAAATGAAAATTCGTCAACATGGCATCAACTACTTTAAATTGATAGCCAGGAGTGATAAATAAATTAGTGTCACCGTATCCAGCCTGTAACTTGCCACTAGCTGCAGCCGATTCCAATGCACGTACCGCAGTTGTTCCAATAGCCACTACCCGACCTCCTTGTGCTTTGGTGTGAAGAATATCTGCAATAGTTTTCTCTGTAACATTGAAATATTCTTTATGCATGACATGTTGAGCTAAATCCTCCACCCGCACAGGCTGAAATGTACCGCTGCCAACGTGCAGAGTGACATAGGCTTTGGCGATGCCTCTTTTGTCCAGATACTCAAGTGCAGCTTGATCAAAATGTAATCCGGCCGTGGGAGCGGCAACCGCGCCGGCATGTTTGGCAAATAGGGTTTGATACCTATCCAGATCATCAACATCGTCAGCTCTATTGATATAAGGTGGTAAGGGTATATGACCAATGTCTGTTAATAGTTCTAGCAAGTTGCAGTCGGTACCGAAGTTTAATCGAAATAAATCCTGTTCACGCTCAATGACGCGACAAACTTTGCCATTATCCAAAATCAATTCGCCATTCGCTTTGGGGGCCTTGCTAGCTTTAATATGTGCCAACGCCTGATAAGCATTTTCTATGCGCTCAATCAATATTTCTACCTTACCACCGCTGCTTTTGTGGGCATATAAACGAGCAGGAATGACCTTGGTATCATTAAACACTACTAAATCTCGTTCCTCTAGCATATCCAGAAAGTCTGTAAAACGACTATCTGTTACGGCTCCAGAGTGTTTATCCAGTTTCAGTAAGCGACTTGCGTTGCGTTGCGGCAAGGGTTTTTGTGCTATTAAAGCATCTGGCAGGTGATAAAAAAAATCGCTTTTTTTCATAGGATGAAATGGTGGAAAGTCGGTTGGATTTACTCGCGCTAAACATAGGCAGAAATTTGTCTATGTTTGGCGCTCTGTAATAGGGACGTTGCTAGCCATTAGCTCTGCAGCCTGCAAAAATTCACTATAAAGTGATACAGCAAGATGTGGATAACTTTGTGGGTATCTTGCATAAATATCTGTTTGACGTGGTTAATTAATACACTTTTTGGGCGAAATTAATAAGCAGGTACTATATTTTTGATTTCTATATCAGTTATATAGATTATGCCTATTGATGTTTCCAGGTTACGAAAAACCTGGAAAATTATAAATTATCCCTTTTGTGCATAACTACCAGACAGTTTTTGCATGCTGGCTTAACTTAGATAATTAACGCGTTGCGCATCGGCTGCTTTTACGCCAATTTCACCTAAAGAAAAGGCCGTTTCACCCTGTTCAGCCAAAATTTGCAAGGTGGCTGCTTCATCTTCATGGTCCACACAAACTATCATGCCAATCCCACAGTTAAAAGTAACCAGCATATCCGCTAAACTGACGTTGCCCTGTTGTTGCAGCCAAGTAAAAATTGCCGGAAACTCCCAGGCTGATAGTGAGATGTTTGCACACAAACTGTCAGGTAAAACTCTGGGTAGATTTTCTGTAATGCCGCCGCCAGTGATATGAGCCATAGCGTGTACCGGTATGGTTTTTAATAAAGTCAGCAGGGTTTTGACATAAATACGCGTGGGTTCCAATAAAGTCGTGCCTAAAGGTTTGCCATGCACGGTGTCATGGAGAGACATACCACTGTGTTCAATAATTTTGCGTATCAGTGAGTAACCGTTGGAATGAGGACCAGAAGAGGCGATACCAATTAATTTGTCGCCCGCTTTAACTTTACTGCCATCAATAATCTGTTGTTTTTCAACAATACCTACGCAAAAGCCTGCCAAGTCATAATCACCATCAGCGTACATGCCCGGCATTTCTGCGGTTTCACCACCTACTAACGCAGCTCCAGCCAGTTCGCATCCAGCCCCTATGCCTTCAATTACGGCTGCTGCAGTGTCAACATCCAGCTTGCCGGTGGCAAAATAGTCCAAAAAGAATAATGGCTCTGCGCCTTGTACTATAATATCGTTTACACACATGGCAACCAAGTCGATACCGACCGTGTTATGCTGGTTAAGATCTAAAGCCAGTTTCAATTTAGTACCCACGCCGTCAGTACCCGAAACTAGTACTGGATTCTGATACCGATCTAACGGCAGTTCAAAGAGGGAGCCAAAACCACCCAATCCTGCCATTACGCCTGCATTACGGGTTTTTGCTGCAATCGGTTTGATACGCTCTACTAAAGCATTACCTGCTTCAATATCGACACCGGCGCTCTTATAATTTAGGCGATCTTGCTGTTGTTCACTCAAAGGAGGGCCTCTTGTTAAAGTTTAAAATAAAATTACCGATATTGTACTATAACTCTATAATTAAATTGGTAGGTAGGCTGTGTATAAAGGATTTTATGAATAAGAGATTTTGGCGACATACATTATTGGTTGGGATTTTATTATTTTGCAATCCACTGGCAGCACTGGAAGTTAAAGGCTTATTCGAGGTTGAGCTGGTTGCACGTAGCGAATCGACAGAAGATCGGGATCAGGCCATAAAGCAGGCTTTATATGCAGTTTTAGACCGTATTTTAATTTCTGAGGATATTTCCAAAATTCCGGTGGTTCAGGAAATGCTGCTAGCTGCCCAGCATTATGTCAAGCAATCACAATATTCTTTATTACCTGCCGATGAGTATGCGGATACCGGGGCGCGTCTATACCGGGTTCAATTTGATGAAGATCAGGTATTACAAATGTTAAGTAAAACCCAGGTAGGTATTTGGAGTGAAATAAGGCCAGAAACCTTGTTATGGCTAGTGGTTGATGCCGATGGCTCCCGGCAGTTTTATAATGCGGATGCCATGCCGGATATTGAAAGTGCTTTGACCTTTTCGGCTAAAATCAAAGGTGTGCCCATCATTTACCCGCTGTTGGATATTGAAGAACAACAGAAAATTTCTGTAAATGATGTGCTAGGTACCGATTCCAGAAATTTGTTATCTGCTTCTAGTCGTTACGAGGCACCGGCAGTAATGGCTGGCAGATTGTTAAAAAAAGCCGATTGCTGGCAGAGCGAATGGGCATTTTATTTTGACGGTAAAATCAAGCAGTGGAGTAGCAGTTGTCAAGGGCTTAAACCAACCATAGCAGCGGGTATAAAAGGGGCTTACACTGTGTTGTCTAATTACTATGGCCTAAAGCCGCAAACGCCAATTGTACCGGCAATTAAGTAGCGGATAGATTGCGTGGGGACCCCACTATAAGCTAATGCTTTGAAAACCAGATATCCCCATAATAGGCGGTTACCTGACTATGGCTGTCGTCACTGTCTGACATTACCGCAACCGCATCAATGTAGCGTATATCTTCCCCGTAAAGCTTTTTCAGATCGGCACGTACATTGCGTTTTTCGTTAAGCCAAATATTCGGTTCGGCTTCTGGGCCGCGCAAAGCCAGCATCATTAACTGTTTGCCAGAATAAGCATTTGGCCAAACTGTTTCTTTGTTCGCTGAACTCGACCAAACATAATTGATCGCTTTGGATTCCCAGAATGCCACACCACCATTGACGATAACGTACAATCTGGCAGCATAATCATCACCTTCTTTGGTTTGTTCTATCAGCCCGTTTAGACGATTAGTAATGCGCCACGACCAGTTTAGAATGGGGGTTTCATCAAGATCAACGCGTTGTTCTTTAAATAATCCCGATGCAGAGTTTTTACTATTCGCTTTAAGGACGGTGACATCACCCAGTGTATCCAATTGGTATTGCGTTTCACCCAAGGCAATTTTTCGATCCCAACCTTCCATTTGTTTGTTGCTAAATTCCCCAATGACCAGTTTAGTTTCAGTATGGGTGTCTGCCATACAAAATGGAGAGGCTAAAACGGTAAATAATAAAATACAGAGTTTTTTCATCAAGCTGTCCAACAGTGTTTGGCGTGACTCATCCTCATTGAGAGTACGAGATTAGCTGCATAGTATAACGCTGCAGCTTGGCTTGAAATATGACAGTTAATTGACAGCACGGGGTCGTTGTCATTGTCCTTAGATTGTTAAGTTGTTTGGTCTTAATTGTGTGTTTCTGTATATCTAAAGTTAGTCGCGATAGCTAGCCAATTGCGCTAGTATTTATCTGTCTCATCTTTAATGACCGTATATTCAGCTTCAAGACTATCCGCAACCTTTGTCTGCTGTGCATTTTTGAAAAGTCGCCAAGCTTTGTAACTCAAAATGCCAGCTGGAATTAACAATAAGACAAAAAAGGCTGAAAAAAATATGATGGAAACTAAACCGCCAATGATCATCGCTGGAATGGTCAGTAAATTGGAAAGACTAAAAGTACCTGTTTCTGGCGTTATGCCATGTGCATTTGCTTCCAAGCGTTTATTAGGGTCGGAGGCGTTAACAACCACTACTTTTTTATAAATTTTAAACATATTATCCTGCTAGAAATTTGGAGTCTGATGAATTTTCTACTTACTTTGATGCTGCAATCTGGTATCTTTATAAGAGGGTAAAGCCACTGTATTAGTTCATCTACGCATTTAGAGTTTTGCTTAAAACCAAGCGTTAGAGATAGACGTTATTATCCTTATTCATCAGTAAAGCTTAGCTTACTGATGTGTTGAAGCTAAGAAAATTAATAAGATTATGAGTAACAATATCCGCATTCAACGCCTGAGTGGCGAAGCGCTACGCCATTATATTCCTGAATTGGCACGGTTGCGTATCGAAGTATTTCGCGATTTTCCCTATTTATATGACGGGGATTATGAATATGAAAAAAATTATCTACAGACTTATATCAATTGTCCTGAAAGTGTCATTGTACTCGCGTTTGATGCGGATGCCATTATTGGTGCATCGACTGCGATACCGTTGAAATATGAAACAGAGGAAGTGCAAAAACCTTTTATCGATCTAGGCTATCAGCCTGAGGATATTTTTTACTGCGGAGAGTCTGTATTGAATAAAGCCTATAGGGGTTTGGGAATAGGTGTACGCTTTTTCGAACAGCGCGAAGCGCATGCTGCCGATTTGGGTGGCTTTAAACACATTACTTTCTGTTGTGTTGAACGCCCTGTCGATCATCCCCGTCGCCCAACTGACTATGTACCCTTGGATGCATTCTGGAACAAGCGTGGCTATGTAAAACATCCAGAACTGCAAACCACCTACACCTGGAAAGATTTGGATGAAACTAATGCCAGTGCAAAACCCATGACTTTTTGGTTGCGAGAAGAACATGCCTAAAATTGCCACTGCTCAATATGACATCAGTTTTTTGGAAACTTGGCCGAATTACGAAGCAAAAATTCGGCGTTGGGTGTCAGAAGCTGCTAATCAGAAAGCGGATATCCTGCTGTTTCCAGAATATGCCTGCATGGAACTGGCTTCATTGTTTCCACAAGCCGTCTATGCGTCATTAGCTGGACAGCTAACTGCTTTGCAAACCTTGTTACCGGATTATCTACACTTATTTAAAACACTGGCTACTGAATATGGTGTCTATATTCAGGCGGGTACCTTTCCGGTACAGCATGAGAATGGCGAGTTTCGTAATCATGCCTATTTTTTTACGCCCCAAGGAGAGGTAGACTTTCAGGAAAAATTAACCATGACACGTTTTGAAAACGAACAATGGCATATTTCCAGAGGTTTTGAGATTAAAGTGTTCGATACGCAATTTGGCAAAATAGCTATTAACATTTGCTACGATAGTGAGTTCCCACACTATGCCCGCCGACAGGCAGAGCACGGGGCTGTACTGATTTTAGTACCCAGTTGTACCGATGCACTAGCTGGTTATTACCGAGTGCGTATTGGTTGCCAGGCTCGAGCGCTAGAAAACCAGTGCTATGTGGTGCAGGCTTCGCTGGTCGGAAATGCCGACTGGTCAGAGGCTGTGGATGTCAATTGTGGGGCCGCTGCCATCTATACGCCAGTCGACAGAGGCTTTCCTGATACTGGCATACAGGCAATTGGAGAATTAAATCAGGTGCAATGGGTATATGCTGATCTGGATTTTGCGGCTATCACTCAGGTTAGAGACATTGGGCAGGTGTTTAATTATCAGGATTGGCCTAAGCAGTTTGATTGTCGATGATAGAGTCTGTTATTTAAAAATCGCTTTAAATCCAACAATGCCGTAAAACTCATTTCCGGAATTATGCTCAGGTACACCCACCCCTACATAGTACTGTTTCCAAAATACGTTGATATTGGCACCGGAAATATTATTATGGCCAGAAAAATAATCGGCTTGTAGTTGCCATGATTCAAGGTATTTAATTAATAATCCACCCGTATAGCCAACCGTATTGGTGGTTGTGGCTAAATCCTTATCCACAAAATAAGGCCCAGCATGCAGATTAAGTGTATCATCTGGCTGGTACACAGCCAGGGCATAATCAGCGTTGTGCCACTTCATGGGGCCACTAAATACGGTACCGTTTTGGCTACCAATAAGCGCCTGCCAGTCATCCGTAATATCAAGAGTTTGTGATAAATTGATGTAGCTATCGCACTGATAATTTTGTGCGCCACCACCCGCCACTGGACAGTTATAAGTGGCAATTTGTATATCGCTGCCATTTTCAAAGGAATAATCCAAGCTAGCATTGATGTAGTAGGTGTCCACTGGCAAGGCATTCCCTGCCGGTGATGTTTGATTGGGATTATGGTAATAGTTTTGTTCTACCTGGAATGTCCACTCCCCCTCGCCAGCGTTGGGTGTGGTATCAATTTTACGCTGACCTTTTGCATAGGCCAATACGGGTAACAGCACAAATAATAGCAGTATTATTTTCATTTATAATAAGCGGAGTGACAGCGCTGGTATTAAAGCATAGCTAAACAACTCTGCAAAATTGCCATAGTTTGCGTTGTCATGTTATCCAGTCTTTACGTCTTAAATTAGCTTGTCTATACCGCTATGCCTGCTGACATTGGTAGGCAGGTTTAGTTAAAAAAGCGTATTATTTAAGGTAGAGACTGGATATGACTCAGCTAGTCTTATCTATGCCCAGCTTCATATGCCGCCAATGATATAGCTCGAATAGCTGTTGGTTTTTTGAAATTGCATGACAGGTATTTTATCCTGCTGTTCGCTTAATACCTTGGCAGGAATCAAGCATTCACAATGTATACAGATATAATTGCCTGTTGCTGCACCATAGGCAAATTCCTGAATAAGTGATTCGTGATTACACGTTTTGTTTCTTACTAATCTATTCGTCATTTCAAATGTTTGCGTTGTCATAATATTCCCTTAAAACTGTTTTGCAGTCTGCAAACTTCCCTTAAAGCGGGTGATCGTTGCCATTACTGCGCCGATATAACCTAAAGACTCTACCTGAGGTCCTGTAGAGACGATATTACCAGTAAAAATTTCCTCTGCTGAGGAGAAAACCTAATAATACAGGTGGCATAATCACCTGCATTACAACTTAAACCATATAAAGTTTACGCAATTGATACGTCTAAAACTGAGACATAGCTTAAAAAATAAGTAATTACTGGATTTTTTATTCAATTATGTGTCAGGTTCTTTTGCGCTTAAATAAAGACTTTATACGTATTTAATTTAAAGCCAGTATCGTGCCATTAAGTATAAATTATTTTAATTCAATAGCTTGAGTATTTTTTGTGTAAGTAGTTAAATTAAATGACTCATGAGTGGTTGAAATAAACCGGCTGCGGTGTGCATTTCAACAAGTGTAGTGTGAAAATGTAAGTTGCATACTAGTGACTCTAAATCTATCCAAGTTTGAGTTTGACATCGCTGTATAGTCAGGTTTTTATATTCAGCAAAATTAACTTAGCATTTTTAAGAAAGTGGATCGTTTTTATTTGCAGGATTTTCTAGTTTTTAAAACTGCATGGATAGTATTTTACTAATACACGAAGTCAACCATAAAGAAGTGTTAATTTATGATATAGCTGGGCATACAAAGGTTGATAGCTACGCAGATAAGTCGAAAAAACTTAGGGTGCCTAGTACGATACGATCAGTATGAAGAAGTAAAATTTTTTATAAATCCACCCATCATACTGCCCGTATGAAAATCTGGAACACCCCTTAACATCAGGTATGCGGAATATATTCTCTTGCGTCGAGACCTATAATTTAAGCTTAACAAACACAAATTCGGGAATATGTTTAATGATCAGCATAATCCACAGCCAAAACCAGGGGGTATAAAAGATACCGTTTTTACCGTTGGCTGCATTGACAATATCTTTTGCCACTTTTTCCGCTGAAGCCCATAGTGGACCCTTTTTAAAATCTGCAGTCATGGGGGTATCTACAAAACCAGGCTTAATGGTCAGTACAGTGATTCCTGATTTTTGTAAACGCTGCCGTAAACCCGAGGTAAAGGCAGTCACTAAGGCCTTTGCGCTGCCATACACATAATTACTTTGCCGACCTCTATCGCCTGCTACCGAGGAGATAACAATAATGGTGCCGGATTTACGCGCTTCAAAGCGGTTGGCAATTTGTGTTAATAAAGCAACGACCGACAAAGCGTTAGTTTGTATTTCTTGTAAGGTAAGATCAACAGATTGCTGGCAGGCGGCTTGATCAGAGAGGGTGCCGTGAGCAATAAGGACTGTATCCAAGCCTTGCAGGGTTTCTTCTGCGGTATCCAACATGGCCGTGTGTGCGGCGAAGTCATTGACATCCAGACTCAATAGTCCCACTTTAGTGCTGCCTCGAACTTCCAAGTCGGCGGCGAGATTGACCAGTTTGCTGGTGCTACGTGCCACCAGAAATAATTGATCGCCGGTTTGTGCCCAGTTTCGGGCTGCGGCTTCTGCGATGGCTGACGTTGCGCCGATAATTAATATTTTTTTCATTTATCCTCCATCACCCGCCGCCAGAACGACGAGGAAAATTGTGGGTCTATATAAGTACTAAATGCTTGCCAGTTTTGATAACCGCTCCGAAACAGACTGCCGGGCATGCGCCCGTCTTTAGCCGGATACAATCGACCACCTGCTTGACTGACAATAGTGTCCAAACGCTCGAAAAGTTGATGCAGTTTTGCGCCTCGGTTTGGGAAATCCAGGGCCAGGCTGACACCGGGTAGCGGAAAAGACAACATACCGGGCGATTTGACATCACCACACAGTTTAAGCACAGCTAGAAAAGACCCCATGCCGCTGTTAGCAATAGCTGTTAATAAGTCGGTAATGGCAGCTTTGCCGGTAGCCGTAGGTATTACGCACTGGTATTGGTAAAATCCGCGAGGACCATACATGCGATTCCATTCCAGTAAGCCGTCCAGCGGATAGAAAAAGGGTTCGTAATGTTGAATCTGTCGAGATTGGCGGGGAATTTGTTTGTAGTAATAAGCCGTATTAAACGCTTTTAGTGTCAAGGCGTTAATCATGGAAATAGGCGGGACCAATGGAAAAGTTCGCGTTTTAGACTGATAATTTTTCAATTCACCCGCTGGCGCGTGGTTGCCACGCATAAATAAACCGCGTCCTAAACGTTTGCCTGTGCCAGCACAATCCACCCAGGATACAGTATATTCATAATCTTGATCAGAGGCATCACATAGTTCAAAAAAGTCATCGAGATTATCGTAGCGTATAGTTTCGGTGCTTACCCAGGGGCTACGAATGCGTTGCAGTTGTAATTGGGCATAGCTAATCACGCCCGTTAAGCCTAATCCGCCAATAGTGGCAGCAAAGTAGGCTTGATTCTGGTCTGGCGCGCAAAATAAGCGCTGGCCATCCGAACGTAATAATTCCAGTCCCAGTATATGACGGCCAAAAGTGCCGGTACGGTGATGATTTTTGCCGTGTACATCATTGGCAATGGCTCCACCCACAGTCACAAAGCGTGTACCCGGTGTGACGGGTAAAAACCAGCCTTGTGGCACTACTAAGGTTAAAATTTCGGCTAGTAATACACCTGCTTCGCAGCTTAATACACCGTTAACTGTATCGAAATTAATGAAACGGTTCAGGCTGCGGCAAAGTAAAGCCGCTCCACCGGAGTTTAGACAGCTGTCACCATAACTGCGCCCGTTGCCGTAAGGTAAAAAGTTTTCAGCCATTTCAGGCAAATTCGGCAGATTGTTAGAACGGTCAGTCAGGCTGATAAGGGACTGTTCACTTGTTAGTACACGTCCCCAGGAACTAAGCGCTTGCTGAGTCATGTTTTTATACCGCCAATGTGACCGCAATCGCTGCCAGAGCGCCCACAGCCAGACTGATGCGGTCTTTCATGGCAAACACTACAGGATCGTCATGCATTTTGCCGCGGTGGGCTTTCAGCCAGACGCGACTTATCCAGTACAACAGTAATACGCATAACATCCAGATGGCCTGGGGGTGATGATAGAGAGATTGTACTTCTGGAGAGTTAATATACAGTGCCAATACCAGTACACATAAATTACCGGACGCTGTCCCCAAACTATGTAGAATAGGTAAGTCCTCAATATGATAACCGCGTCCTGCCGCTTTTAGTTTACCTTGGCGTTGCATGGCATCCAGTTCGGCATAACGTTTAACTAATGCCAGGCTAAAGAATAAAAATACCGAAAACAGTAATAGCCAAAACGATAGAGGAACTGCAATAGCCGTAGCACCAGCGATGATGCGGGCGGTATATAAGCCAGCCAGCGTGATAGTGTCGATCAGTACAATACGTTTCAAGCCGAAAGAGTAAGCCAGTGTCAGTGTGTAATAAGCTCCCAGTACTTCGCAAAAGCGCACAGGTAATTGGCTGGCGATCAACAAAGCTGCAATCAATAGCAGGGGTACCAGAAAAAATCCAGCTATCAACGATAAATTACCCGAGGCGAATGGACGTTTACATTTTCTGGGGTGTTGACGGTCAACTTCCAGATCAAGCATGTCATTTAGCAGGTAGACGGAAGATGCACATAGCCCAAAAGCTAAAAATGCCAGTAAAGCTTGTTCAATAGCGCCATTATTGGTTAATTTATGTGCGGCAGCCAGTGGGATAAAAATTAGCACATTTTTTGCCCACTGATGAGGGCGTAAAGCTTTGATTGCAGGTTTAAAGAAACCGTTTGTTTTCGGAAAAACTGCTCGGAGTTCGGTAAGTTTGCCCGCTTCTTGACTGAGGGATTCTTTACAATTAACGGCGATTGCCGCTTGGCTGTGTTGCCAAACTTTCAAGTCGATATGCGCATTGCCACAGTAATCAAAACCTTTTTCACCAAACTTTTCCACCAGTTGAGCTGCTTTACGTTGTCCTGACAGGTTTAATTCATCACTGCTGGCCAACACCCCGGTAAAAATTGGAATATGGGTGGCGACTAAATCGGCTAGCCGATGGTTTGATGCTGTACATAACCATAATTCTCGACCTGATTGATGTTCAGTTTCTAACCAAGCCAAAAAAGCTTGGTTGTAAGGTAGAGCGGCAGCATTCAAGACAACGCGCTGAGCTATTTGCGCTTTTAATGCGGCTTTACCTTTACTAAGCCACAATGGCAGCAAAAAAACATAGAGTGGATTGCGTTTAAGTAATAGCAATAAACTTTCCAGTAATAAATCACTATGTATAAGTGTGCCATCCAGATCGACACATAGGGGTGTTTGCGCGGTTGTCTGAGTCATTGAAAAATAAATCTCACGGTTAGGTTTGGGACGTAGAGCAAAAACAGCCAGCCAGCCAATTGCAACGGCTAGCCATAAGGTTAACAAGCGACAAATCAGTGTCAATAATAACGCATCGGGTAGTGGATAGCCGTGGGCAGTGAGCAGAGCAATCATTACCGCTTCTGTCCCGCCTAAGCCGCCCGGTAAAAAAGACAATGCTCCAACAATCACCGCGATGGAATAGATACCAATGGCGGTGGGCATATCCATACTCACCGCTGGTGTAATATGACCAATGACCATTAGCCCTAAACCTTCACAACCCCAAGCGAGTAAACCAATAGCAAAACCAAAACTCAATATGCCTGGTTGCAGCAGTTGTTTGGCTGATAATAGAGTGCGTACCACCGTTTGCAAAACTTTTTGTATAGGTGCGGGAATTCGGTGCAGGGTATTGGTGTACAGGGCAATGCGTTGCCACGGAGCTAGCGTCAACATCAGCATGATGACAACGATAACAGTCACGGCACCCCAAATTAAACCTTGATAAGTTGATGAGGCGGCTGCAAGCGAGGCCAATGCAATCATGGCCAGTAAATCCATTAAACGCTCAACAAAAAATGCCGCTGCCGTGTTGGACATGGAAACACCGGAATTTTGCAGATACCGACCTCGGACCATTTCACCGACTTTACCGGGCGATAAGGTAAAAGCAAAACCGGCAATGTAAGTTAAGGCTGAGTAGTTGAATTTAAGTGTATGTCCCAAGCGAGATAAATACACCGTCCAGCGTATGATACGCAACAAGTAATTTAATAACGACAGTACTGCAGCTAGCAGGACTGCATCCCAGGCAGCATAAATCGGTGCAATTTTGATTTGTGCTATATCATTCCTAAAAACTACCACACACCAAGCGAAAAAGCCAAAAGCGACGGTAAAATACAACACTTCTTTCAGTTTCATGAAGAAGTGAACTCCCTTTAATGTTATAAAAGTTTATTGTCGCATGACATGGCGAGTGAGCCAAATATTACAGTTTTATTTAAGGTTTTTGATTGTTAAACATTTATTAATGATTGTTAAATTGACATAGATAAGAAAAATGACACATATTTGTTACAATAATTAAGTAAAATGGCCTGATAAAATACGCGTAATGTTTAGTTTAAAGATAGACGACTAGTAATCTTATAACTTTAAAATCGATCTGCTTTTTTATGTCAATCAGCCCAAAATGACAAAGTGTCATGGATTATTTTTAGAGAAAAGACAATTTTATGCAAAAAACTGATGATATACCTATGTGGGTGTTTCTAGCCCTTTCCAGTATAGAAACACGTAAAGGGGCAATGCTATTAATTTTTAGTAATGTGTTGTTTAGTGCTTATTGTGTACCTTGGGTGGCTTTATATCCGAGTGTTGAATGGGTGACT
This sequence comes from Methylomonas sp. AM2-LC, assembly GCF_039904985.1. NCBI lineage: Bacteria > Pseudomonadati > Pseudomonadota > Gammaproteobacteria > Methylococcales > Methylococcaceae > Methylomonas > Methylomonas sp. AM2-LC. The sequence continues at coordinate 3,921,436 of NZ_CP157005.1, read as the reverse complement.
CAGCTATTTTTGATCGAAGATTGGGAATGGTTTTTGATGTCAGCACCGATGAATATTTGGTATTGGTTTAGCGTCAAATGGGTAGATAAAAACCGAGGGTGGCAAACTAAAGCGGTCAAAGCAACATAAGCAAAAAATTATGGGCTTTATGCACAAACACTGCCAAAACTAGAAATACGGCGTGTCGGTAAGTTCGATAGATACCCAAGGCTTAAACAATCACACATCGCTGTATGTATAAGCCGTAGACTTGGGTTTATCTTGTCACAATAAGGGTTTATTGTGAGTGATTAAAGTCGTTTAAAGCGATTAGCTCTCGATCCAAAATCTCACTATTACCTAAATTCAGTTCCACTAGTCTTCGTAAATTGGTAATGCTGTCAATATCAATATGTTGGCAAATAAAACCTATATGATTACCCGTTTCATGTACAGCACTGATATCCATAATAATACTTTCATCATCGCTTAGGGTGATGTTTAAGGTATTAAGCATACCCTTTTGTATATTCAAAGGTTCAGCAAACGCCAACAAACAACCTTTTAGGGAAATGTCAATTATTTTGCAGGGTATGGAAATATTGGTACTGATTAGAACGGCTTCTGCGTTATACAAGGCGCGATGAAAACGGCGTTTTTCTTCGGTTTTTTCAATAGTCATAACTAATCCAGAAAGAATTGCAGGGGGGTATTATCAACCAAAAGCACATCATTATTATGCAGTTTTATAATTCTGTCGCCTAAGGGATGGTCGTTTACAGCAATATCGGGGTGTTCTTCCAGTGCGGAAATATAATAACCTAATTTTCGGCGGGCAATAATCACCACACCTTCATCTTGATGCCCTAAACTGGTTAAAGCATTTTTTAGGGGCAAAATTCGACCAATGTATTCGCCGTCTAAATATTGCAGATGAGCGTCCGGCAAGCGGTCGCTGTCTATCATTTCCTCTGCAAAGCCTTGAAAACTTCGGTTTTTGGAAACATTGTTAGCTGTGGTCAGGAAATAGGGTTTGGTGTAGACGATATTATGTTTGCCAATATTGATAACATCTTCATTATCCAGGCAACATTCTTTCATGGGCATGTGATTAATCAACAGAGGATATTTTTCATTCATCTGTTTTAAAATGCATATACCGTCTTTAATAACGGCAACAGCATGGGCTGGAGCCACTGCTAAACTGTCGATCACTAAATCATTACTCTCATCTCGACCAATATGAATAATACCTGATGAGAAAACACTGGCTTGTATAAGTTTGTCTTTGTAATAAACGCTAAATTTTGCCATCTTTAATTTATAATTAGCCCTAACGTTGTTGATATCGTTCAGATGCTGAGGTTACTTTCCAGTCTACCCAGATTTAAATTTTTTGCATTAATACTATAGCAAATACCAGCCAGAAAGTGCAGTTTGTGAGGTGGCAAAAAAAACCTCCCTTGACACGCCGTTTCTAAAGTAGAATCTTGTTTTTTGCGTCTGCAACTATGATAAACAAACACTCGGGTTTGATAAGCTGTATTTCTCAAAACATCTATATTAGTGGTGCAGATGAGTGTAGTGGTAGTACTGCAATTATACTTGCTATGATGGAAATGTTGTCAGGTTATGCTGGCAATACTTGCATATTTAGGCCCATCATACACAGCAGTGCTGAACAAGATCAATTAATTCAGTTAATTCGTGATCGTTATTCATTAACACAGCCTTATACAGCTCTTTACGGTTGCAGTAGCGAACAAGCCAGTAAATTGTTGGCAGATGAACAATACGATGAATTATTAAAAATAATTTTGGCGAAATACATGGCGCTTAAAGTTCAATGTGAGCAGGTGCTGTGTGTGGGGGCAGAGTATAGCCACGGCGATTTTGTTTCCGAATTCGACTTTAACGCTGACGTAGCCAATAATTTGGGTTGCGTTTTAATGCCATTGTTACAAGCAGCCGAAAAAAGTAACGAAGAAATTTTAGATCAATTAGCCAGCTTAAAACATGCGTTGCACGAACATAGTAGCGGTTTTCTTGCTGCAGTGGTTAATAGTGTTGCCATAGAGCAGGTTGAAAGCTTGCGTAAAAGTATTAGTGCTATCCCAGATTTTCTAAGTTATGTGATTCCTTGCGAACCGTCTTTAGAAAAGCCAACGGTTGGTAACATAGCGGATGCGTTAGGGGCAAAGGTGTTTTCTGGAAATAGTGATGCCCTGAGTCGTGAAGTTCAGCACTACAAAGTCGCGGCTATGCTGGTGCCAGATTTTTTGGAGTATGTGGAAGATGGCGATTTAATTATTACACCCGGTGATCGGTCAGACATTATTCTCGCCAGTCTTCTGACTTACTACTCAAAAAACTATCCGCAAATTGCGGGCATATTGCTTACCGGGCATCAGGAACCGCCTCGCCAAGTTAAAGACTTGTTGGCTAATAGTCAGGGCGATATTCCGTTTGCCATGCTCAGTGTCGAATATGATACGTTTAATGCGGCTATAAAAGTCAGTCAAGTACGTGAGCGGTTAAACTCGAAAAATCAACGTAAAATTGCTAAAGCCTTGGGGTTTGTAGAGAGCAATATCAATATGATAGAGCTCACAAAGTGCTTATGCGCGCAAACTACTACAAAAATGACACCGCTAATGTTCGAGTACAATCTAGTGCAACGAGCTAAGGCCAAGAAGCAACATATCGTTTTGCCCGAAGGTACAGAAGAGCGTATTTTAAGAGCGGCGGAAATATTGTTGTTACGTGATGTAGTTAAAATTACCCTGTTGGGTGACAAGGACACTATCCACAAAAAAATTCAGGCGTTGGCATTAAAATTATCAGATGTTGAAATCATAGATCCACTGGACTCACCCTTGCGCGCATTATTTGCTGAAACATATTATCAAGCCCGCAAGCATAAAAATGTCGTTTATGATACAGCGTATGACTTGATGGCGGATGTGAGTTATTTCGGCACATTAATGATACATCTTGGCTATGCCGACGGTATGGTTTCAGGCGCTGTTCACTCCACTCAGCATACGATACGTCCAGCCTTTGAGATTATTAAAACCAAACCAGGGGCGACTATTGTTTCTAGCGTATTTTTCATGTGCCTGGAAGATAGAGTATTAGTTTACGGCGACTGTGCAATCAATCCAAATCCAAACGCACATGAATTAGCGGATATTGCTGTGAGTGCTGCCGATACTGCACTCAATTTCAATATTATTCCCAAAGTGGCCATGCTCTCTTATTCAACTGGTGATTCGGGTAAAGGCGAAGCTGTTGATAAAGTGCGTGAGGCGGTTAAAATTGCTAAACAGCTCCGTCCGGATTTAAAGCTGGAAGGGCCAATGCAGTATGATGCGGCTGTTGATGCAGAAGTGGCTAAAACAAAATTGCCGGGTAGTGAAGTTGCTGGTCAGGCTAATGTATTTATTTTTCCCGATCTGAATACGGGAAATAACACCTACAAAGCGGTGCAGCGCTCTTCCGGTGCCATTGCCATTGGTCCTATTTTGCAGGGATTGAACAAGCCAGTAAACGATTTAAGTCGCGGTTGCACAATTACCGATATTGTTAATACTGTCATCATTACCGCTATTCAGGCACAGGAATGTAAATAATATGCGCCTCTTGGTTTTTTTATTGTTTAGTTTGCACAGTTTAAATGTGTCTGCAATGCCCCGTATCGCTATTCTGGATTTTGAATTAAAAGATATGACCTTAGCCCCCGGAATTTCCGCAGAAAGAGAACGTACGGCCAGCGTAAAGCCTTTGTTGGAGAACGCGTTAAAGTCAGCGGGTTACCAGCTGATTAGCATCCCCCTTGCTGCACAACAAGCCGCTAATAGTGGTGTTGGTTATCTGTTTGATCATGCGGATAGTGCGGCAAAATTAGGTAAAGAGTATGGCGCTGATTATTTATTGGTAGGTCGTTTGCATAAGCCCAGTTTTTTATTCGTGTATTTAATGGGAAACTTGGTGAATACCCATACAGGTGTTTGGTTGGGTAATTTCATTACTGAATCCAAAGGGGGTGACATTAAGTTAACCCAAAAAGCCGTAGAAAGTTTGGCTGTTAAAATGGATAAAGTACTTGAGCAGCGTTATACGCCGCCCGCACCTAATCGCTTAACTTCCATGCAGGCGGTAACTATAAAATGAAAATTTTGGTGTTAAATGCGGGAAGTTCCTCGGTAAAATACAGTTTATTTGCCATGCACAATCACAGTGTTTTGGTCGCTGGTCTCATTGAGCGTATAGGTGAAAAACAAGCCGTGCATCGGTTTAACGCCGCCGGGGCAGCTCAACAAATGCTGGAAATGGAAATTGCCAATCATCAGGCGGCGTTGCAAGAGCTGTTCAGAATCCTTTCTGCATCTGGGTTATTGGCTGATAGTCGTGATTTGGCTTGTATTGGTCATCGGGTGGTGCATGGTGGCGAACACTTTTGGCAACCCGCCTTAATTACCCCGCAAGTGTTGGCACAAATTACGGCCACTATTCCCTTGGCACCCTTGCATAATCCTGCCAATTTACTCGGTATTCAAGAAGCAATTAAGCAAATGCCAATAGTGCCGCAAGTGGCAGTATTTGATACGGCTTTTCATCATACGATGCCTGATTACGCTTATCGCTATGCGTTGCCTGCCGAGTTTTATCGCGAACAGCGTGTACGCCGTTACGGATTTCATGGTACTTCGCATGGTTATGTCGCCAAGCTGGCTGCCCAGTTTTTGGGCAAACCACTGGCGGAAACCAATTTGATTACACTACATTTGGGGAATGGCGCCAGTGTAACTGCTATTGAGAACGGTAAAAGTGTGGATACCTCCATGGGTTTGACCCCTCTGGAAGGTGTCATGATGGGTACTCGTTGTGGTGACATCGATCCGGCTATTATTTTTTATTTGGGTCGCACCTTGAATATTTCCAACGATGCTATTGAAACGCTGCTGAATAAAAACAGTGGCTGTAAAGGCGTGTGCGGCGAGAACGATATGCGTAGCATACACAAATTGGCGGAGTCGGATAATCTGGAGGCAAAACTGGCATTAGCTATGTATGCCTATCGCTTAAAAAAATATATCGGCGCTTATTTCGCCGTGCTTAACCGGGTGGATGCGCTGGTTTTTACGGGCGGTATAGGCGAAAACGATGCCTGGCTGCGGGAAACGTGCTGCGCGAATCTCTCTGCGCTGGGTATTGATATTGACCACGAAAAGAACCAAACGCCGTTACGGCCTTGTGCCGATATTAGTGCTAGTCGGGTGGCTGTGCTGGTAATAAAAACGGATGAAGAATTGGAAATTGCTATACAGGCTAAGCAGTGTTTGGAAGCCGTGGTGTAAGTTTTCTTGATTACCTATAAGCTCTAGATCGTTAAAACCTATGAGTGGTCAACCATTCAGATTTTGCTGCGTGGCTTTCCAGCAAAGGACGCCGTGAATACATCCGTGTAGGCTCTGGCATGGCGTCCATGCCATGCAAGCCTTTGCCGGAAAGCCACGCAGCAAAATCCAGGTTGGTCATCACTTCAAGTTGATTAGCTAATTCTTTAATTACATGAGAACAGGTAATTTAGAGTTGTGTGGCTAATCTTTTATGTAAACAGGTAAGTTTCTAATGTTCAATTCGCATATTTTCGGCTTTATTGCTTTATTCGGAGGTCTTTATATTATTCCGGTCACCTTATCTATTTGTGGAGCAATGTTTATCTTACGAAATTCTGCTGCGAAAATAAAAGGCTTTGAATGGAATGTCCTGTATGCACCTTTGCTAATTTGGTTTCTGCTTACAATGTTTGCACCGCACTGGAGTGGAAAGTCCTTATCTAATTTCATTGAGATGTTGTATATAGGTTTGCTGGTTACAGCTATTACCGTAGTTCGAAGTATATTTGGGTTTTGGTATCCAGAAAAATATCATGTAAAGTGGTATTTGAGGGCTGTTTTTCTTACCCCGTTTTTTGTTTGGTTTGCTGTTCCTGGTCTTGCTGAATGAATACTAAACTCAGTCACCAATATTTATATATTCGCTTTAGACTCAATAATCCCACCACCCAAACACACTTCTCCTGTGTAAAATACCACCGATTGCCCCGGTGTAATGGCGCGTTGTGGTTCGGCAAAGCGTACTTTAATTCGACCCTCTGGTAAAGGTTCAACCCGGCAGGTTTGATCCGGCTGTCGATAGCGGGTTTTGGCGGCGCAATCTATAGCGTCAGTTAACGGCTCACCGCTACACCAGTCCAGTTGACCAGCTTCCAGGCTATTATGTAACAGTAGTGGATGTTCATGGCCTTGTCCGACTAATAAAATATTATTGTCCAAGTCCTTATCCAATACAAACCAGGGCTCATCTGGTGCGTTTTTAACACCGCCGATGCCTAGTCCCTGGCGTTGTCCCAAGGTGTAATACATTAAACCGTGGTGTTTGCCAATGTACTGGCCTTCAGGGGTGCGGATCTCACCCGGTTGACTGGGCAGATAGCGTTGTAAAAATTCCTTGAATTTGCGCTCACCTATAAAACAGATACCTGTACTATCTTTTTTGCGGCTATTAGCAAAGCCAGCTTTATCAGCCATGGCCCGGATTTGTGGTTTATGTAAATGACCGATGGGAAACAAGGTTTGCGACAGGGCTTCCTGTCCCATGGCATACAGAAAATAGCTTTGCTCTTTATTCGGGTCTAAACCTTTTAATAGCTGCGCTTTGCCAGTGTTTTCCACGCGGGCGTAATGGCCAGTGGCGATGTATTCAGCGCCCAAATCTTCTATGGCATAATGCAAAAAAGCTTTAAATTTAACATGCTTATTGCAAAGTATGTCAGGGTTTGGGGTGCGTCCAGCTTTAAATTCGGCTAAAAACACCTCAAACACTTCATCCCAATATTCGGCAGCAAAATTTACGGTTTTTAATTCAATGCCCAGTGTATCGCAAACCTGTTGAGCGTCGGCCAGATCCTGCATGGCAGTACAATACTCTGTGCCATCGTCTTCTTCCCAGTTTTTCATAAACAGACCGGTTACCTTATGGCCTTCCTGCAGCAGGCTTAAAGCCGTTACAGAAGAATCTACGCCGCCGGACATACCAACAATAATGTGTTTACTCATACACAATCCAGAAAAGAATGTAATATAGACAAAGGATAACGCTGACCTTGTAAAAATTGGTCTATACTTTCAAGAACCAATGGGCTTCTTAATTGTCTACTACGTGCGATAATATCAGCGTGGCTTAGCCAGTGGGTTTGTATAATGCCGTCGTCCAGTTTTTGTTGTGGATGGTGGGAATGTACTTCTCCACAGAAACAAAAGCGCAGAAAGCTGGGGAAGTCGGGGGTTTTTCGCCATAATTGTATGGCGACGAGTGCCTGTGGTTCAAATAGCCAGGCAGTTTCCTCAAAGACTTCTCGTTTTACAGCGTCGAGCAGATTTTCACCCGCTTCCAAATGGCCAGCGGGTTGATTGAAAGCCAGACCCTGTGATGTGGTTTCTTCAACCAATAAAAAACGTTTATTTTTTTCGATGACAGCGGCGACAGTAACGTGAGGTTTCCAGGTCATGACTTTTAGGGCGTAATGAAAAGGTGCGCATTTTACTTGAAATGATTATTATCTGTGTAAAGATTGAAATTTACTGATTTAATCACTATGTTAATTACCTGATAAACTCAAAAACATGAAATATGCCTGATTTCGATCCTTTTAAAGACTCTGATGGTAATACTGCGGTTCAGGAAGCCAAACCGCAGTTAAAAAAACCACCTTTGTATAAAGTTATTCTTTTGAATGACGACTTTACACCTATGGATTTTGTTGTAGAAGTGCTTACGGATTTTTTTAACATGAGTCAGGAGCGTGCAACGCAAGTGATGTTACAGGTACATACACAAGGTGTGGGGGTTTGCGGAACATACTCAAAAGATGTCGCAGAAACCAAAGTACATATCGTCAATAATTATTCCCGTGAGCACCATCATCCTTTGATGTGTGCCATGGAAGAGGCGTAAGAGGTAAACTATGCTAAGTAAAGAACTTGAAGTGACACTGAATGCTGCATTTACTGTAGCTCATGCTAAACGCCATGAGTTTATAACCGTGGAGCATTTGTTACTGGCTTTATTGGAAAACATTACCACCATACCCATATTAATTGCGTGTGGCTGTAATGTCAGTTCCCTGCGAGCAGAGTTAACGCATTTTATTGATGACACTATTTCGTTGATTCCGGAAGGAACACATCGAGAAACACAGCCTACGCTGGGTTTTCAACGCGTGTTGCAACGGGCGGTGTTTCATGCCCAGGCCTCCGATAAAAAAGAAGTAACGGGTGCCAATCTGTTTGTTGCTTTATTTAGTGAGCAGGAGTCTCATGCTGTCTATTTACTGAATAAACAAGATATTAGTCGTTTAGATGTGGTGAATTATCTGGCGCATGGTGTCTCAAAAATTGAAAAACAAGAGCGTAAGGAATCCGTCGATGAGGTGGATACTGATCGTGCTGGCAATGATGCCTTGTCGAGCCCGCTGGAAAAATTTGCCACCAATCTTAACGAAGAAGCGCTTAAAGGTAATATCGATCCGTTAATTGGTCGGGAAATGGAAGTTGAGCGGACTATCCAGATTTTATGTAGACGTCGAAAAAACAATCCATTATTGGTTGGCGAAGCCGGCGTTGGCAAAACCGCCATTGTTGAAGGTTTGGCCAAACGTATTGTTGAAGAACAGGTACCCGATGTTTTGTTGAATAATGTTATTTATTCGCTGGATATGGGGGCTTTGGTGGCTGGTACTAAGTATCGGGGTGATTTTGAAAAACGCTTGAAAGCCTTAATCAGTCAATTAAAACGCCAGCCCAATAGTATTTTATTTATTGATGAAATCCATACCATTATTGGTGCGGGTTCTGCGTCCGGCGGTGTGATGGATGCTTCCAATCTAATCAAGCCGGTACTGGCTTCTGGAGAATTGCGCTGTATAGGTTCCACTACCTATCAGGAATTTCGCGGCATTTTCGAAAAAGATCATGCATTAGCGCGGCGCTTCCAGAAAATTGATGTTGTAGAACCCACTATCGAAGATACGGTAAAAATTCTTAAAGGGCTTAAAACCCGATTTGAAGAGCATCACGGTCTTAAATATACGCACGAAGCCTTGCAGCTGGCGGTTGAATTATCGGTACGCTATATTACTGATCGTCATTTGCCTGATAAAGCGATAGATGTGATTGATGAAGCGGGTGCTAGGCAGCGCTTGTTTACGGATCCAGATCGCAAATACACTATTGATACTGCCGAAATAGAAGAAATTGTCTCCAAAATTGCCAGAGTACCTGCGCAATCAGTGTCTGCTAACGATAAAGACAAACTGTCAAATCTGGAGAAAAACCTGAAAATGCTGGTGTTTGGGCAGGATGAGGCCATTGGTGAATTGGCTTCGGCGATTAAATTAACTCGAGCGGGTTTACGTGATACCACCAAAACCATTGGTTCGTTTTTATTTTCCGGACCAACCGGGGTAGGTAAAACCGAGGTATCTCGTCAATTAGCAAAAGTATTGGGTATAGAATTAATACGCTTTGACATGTCAGAATATATGGAGCGTCACACGGTTTCGCGTTTGATTGGCGCACCCCCTGGTTACGTCGGTTACGATAAGGGCGGTTTGTTGACTGAGGCGGTTACCAAGCATCCGCATGCAGTATTATTATTGGATGAATTAGAAAAAGCGCATCCAGATGTATTTAATCTGTTATTGCAGGTAATGGATCACGGTACACTGACAGATAATAATGGTCGACAAGCTGATTTTCATAATATTATTCTAATTATGACAACCAATGCAGGGGCAGAAGAGGGTAGTAGAGCCTCAATAGGTTTTACTCATCAAGATCACGCTTCGGATAGTATGAAAGCGGTGGAGCGTGCATTATCGCCCGAATTTAGAAATCGTTTGGATGCCATAGTACAGTTTAAACCACTGGATATGAGTGTGGTTACCAGTGTGGTCGATAAGTTTATCTTTGAACTGGAAGCTATTCTTGTAGATAAAAATGTTACCTTGACTCTGGAAGTGACTGCACGTAATTGGCTGGCGGAGCATGGCTACGATGTAAAAATGGGGGCCAGACCAATGGCGCGCCTGATACAGGAAAAAATTAAAAAGCCCTTGGCAGAAGATTTGCTTTTTGGCCGTTTAGCCAATGGTGGTCATGTGCGCATTTATGTCGAGAATGGTGAGCTGGCTTTCGGTATTGAAAGTAATCAGTTTGCCGATTCGGAATTAAATCAATTGGTCTAGAGGAGCAGTTATCTAATCCCGTGTAATAACGGGATTAGCGATTGCGGAAAGTGATGCGGCCTTTGGTTAGATCGTAAGGCGTCATTTCAACTCTGACTTTGTCGCCAGTGAGGATGCGGATGTAATGCTTACGCATTTTTCCGGAGATATGTGCTGTGACAACGTGCCCATTTTCCAGTTCGACTCGAAACATGGTGTTAGGCAGGGTGTCGATTACCTTACCATCCATTTCAATCTGATCTTCTTTTGCCATAATTTAAGTCCTATATTTAAAACGTACTATTCTACCATGAATATAGCGGATATTTATAACATTCTCGGCAATCACTAAGCATATTGATTGCAATTACTGATGACAAAGTGCATTGCATAAGTGTAACGAGTTTCGCCAAGGGGTTTTTAAGTAATCAATGTCAGCTAAAATCTACAGAGGTTACGATGAATGAGAATAATTTTTCTTAGTTGGGTTTACCCCAACCTGAGGGTTTCAATAAATTAACTGTATATGTCTAGAGAGTAAGTATATGATGCCAATTTTTGATACTCTGCAACCTTTATTCGAAGTATGAATTCTAAACAAGCAAATACTGAAGTCTTGTCACCAAAAACCAAGCTTACTTTCCGATTAATGCATCACGGTGAAATTGCCATGGGGCCGGGTAAAGCTGAGTTATTATTGGCAATTTTGCAGACAGGCTCTATTTCCGCTGCTGGAAAATCCATGCAAATGAGTTATCGACGCGCCTGGATGCTGGTGGATGTGATGAACCGTTGTTTTAAAGAGCCCTTGGTACTGACTGCGAAGGGTGGAAAAGATGGTGGTGGAGCCACGCTTACTCCGCTGGGTTTGCAAGTGCTAGAGAGTTACCAAGCGGTAGTTCAGGCGATTAACCATACTGTACAAGCCTACACACCCCTTTTTTCAGGATTAATGGCAGATCTTCCTCCTGAAGAAAATCATTACCAGGACTCGCTAGACCCTATTGCTACCAATGCAGTGCTATGTCGTGATGAAAAAGAACAGCAGCAGTCGTTGAATCAAGAGTAACGGGTTAATTCAGTTTCGTCGGCGTGCTTAGATTTTTGGAATTAATCGGTTAAACCTTCTAAGTTAGAGTTGATGGCAAGAATTTCATTAATATTGGCTTCAATCACATCAGCACCCAAGCCAATTTTCTCAGTCACTGCGAAGGGGAAATCACTCAGAATATTTGCGGCGGACTGATCGCTTGCCAGAGATTGGGAAATATAATTGCCTAAAAAGACAGCACAAGCTAATTGATTCGGTGTCGCTACAGATAAAGGCTCTGCTGATTGTTCAATGGCCGTAATTAATTCATCACCCAGTTTCCAGCGACGTAATAATTCGGCACAAACAGCTTGATTAGTAAAACCTAGCCGTTTTTTTTCAACGTCAGGACGAAAACTGCCCGCTTTGGCACGCTGATCAATTTCGTTAGCTTCTTTAGAGGCGCCTAAATGTAGAAGAATGTTACCTAATCCGCTAAGCAGGCCAGCTGTATAAGCCACTTCTGCCTGTAGTTGCGCTTTATCTGCAAACCATTTTGCATATGAGGCACTTAAAAATGTAGTGTTCCAGAATTGCTTAACATCGAAATTAGGGATACTTGGAACGCTGTGCACTAGGCTGGAAGCAATCACCAGTGTTTTCAACTGCGATATACCAATTATTAATGTCGCTTCTTCTATTGAATTCACTTTTCGAGTCAATCCAAAATGCGCAGAATTTACCAAGCGCAGTACTTTTAAAGCAATCATTTGTTCTTTTTCGACATTCTTGGCAATATCAAGAATGTCCGAATTAGGATTGCCAAGTTGATTGATAATACTATTAACTATTTCTGGAATTTGCGGAAGGTTATGAATTTGGTTTAACAATTGGTTGATATCGGTACTCATCGTCCTATCCCTATGTCGTTATGTCGTTTGTAACCGAGCCGGAAGCCTTTAGGCTTCCGGTTATTAGTGTTATACCTTTGCTAGTCGGCCAGCAGAGGTTTATATTTTAAAACTGCCTATAGTGGCACGCAATTGATTTGCCAGCTCCAAAAGTTCTTTACAGGCTTCCGCTGTTTTTTTAGCGCCAGTAGAGGTCTCCTCCGAAACGTGGCTAATATTGCTGATATTTCGATTGATTTCTTCAGCTACAGCGGTTTGTTCTTCAGCAGCACTCGCGATCTGATTATTCATGTCATTGATCATATCTATTCTTTGGCTGATAGAGGTAATAGATCCACCTGCTGATGCAGCTTGATCAACACTGGATGATGCACGTTTTCGACCATTTTCCATCACGGAAACAGCTTGTTTGGCGCGTCCCTGCAAACGTTCGATGGTTTGTTGAATTTCCAGTGTTGAATTTTGCGTGCGGCTGGCCAGGGTTCTCACTTCATCGGCAACCACCGCAAAGCCTCGACCTTGCTCTCCAGCTCTGGCGGCTTCGATAGCAGCATTTAATGCCAATAAATTAGTTTGTTCTGCAATACCTTGAATAACCCCTAATACTTCGCCAATACTATTGCTATCGTTTTCAAGTTCATGAATAACGTTTGCAGCATTTTCTACTTCCGTGGCCAAACTGTTGATACCTTTTACCGCTTCATTAACAATATTTTTACCGGCAGTGGCTTCTCTGTCAGCTGTTTCAGCCGCTTCAGATGCTTTAACCGCATTACGCGCCACTTCCTGTACAGTGCTTGTCATTTGTTTCATGGCATTGGCAACCATGGTGGTTTCTTGCAATTGACGATCCACGCCAGATTGAGTGGATTGGGTAATCGTAGCTAATTTATTGGAAGCCGTGGCCAGTTGTTCACTGGTATGGTTGATAGACTCAATGGTTCGACTGATTTTTTTCACAAAAGAATTAAAGCTTGAGGCTACCCAGGCAAGCTCAGATTTTCCAGATGCATCCAGGCGTGCACGTAAATCGCCATCACCACTGCCGATGGCTTGTAAGTTAAGAGCCAGTTTGGTTAAGGGGCTAATGATGATGCTGTTCATCACAAAATAGCCAGTGATACCAACAATGAGTAAGCCCAGCAATAAAGCGATGATTGCATACACTATAGTGAGTTTATATTGGCTGTAATCTGAACTATAGGGTGAAATGATTTCAAAAGCGCCATGTAAGTCACCGGCGTGGTGATTTTCCATGGGGTATCCCAGTAAATCCTGACCCTTATCATTTCCCCATAAAGCCAGAGAAGTGCTTGGATCACCATGGCAGTTTTCGCAGGATTTAACCAGTTTTACAGGTCTAAAATAGCGAATTTCCAGTTTTTCTTCGTCAATATAACTATATTCTTTCAGGGTGTTATCTGCTTTAAACTTATCAAGTACCTGACGCTCTAAGTCGTCGGGTTGATTTCTGGATACATCGCGAGGATTTAATGCGGGTGCCTTAAAGCGAAATCCACCCTCTTTAGCTTTAGATTCAATTACATTCCAGGCATTTGCAGTCGGAACCGTTGCCATTATTAGTTCGCGTTTATTGGGTTTTTCCGCAACAAATTGTATTAACTGTTCTGGAGAAAATAAACCATTTTCCCATTTTGCCACGGTTTGATCACGGATAGATTCGGAAATGAGTAGTAATTGCCGTGAGCTTTCTATTTTTCGATCAATAAGTTTATTTTTTTCTACAACTGAGAATAAGATTAGTAAACCAATCCCCAAAATACATAACGCTACCATGGTAATAGCGACAACTTTTACACCCACTGAATGTAAATTCATCAGTCTCATACAAATCTCCTGAGTTTTTTTATAAATTTAAGTACTCTTTGCGAGCTTTGCCCTTTTACGTTCAGGTTTTAGTAATCTAGGATTTATTTTAGATAACGATGTTAAAGAGGTGCTGCATTTGCATTAAGATCCCCCCTTGCCAGGCCCGTATCTAATCCCGATTTAAAGCACTTAAAGACAGTGTCCAAAGTATAGCTTACAATTCTTGGACTTCTATTAAAAAAACTCTAAGTTATGCACAAAATAAAGATATTATTTGTTTGTATGGGCAATATTTGTCGTTCCCCAACGGCAGAAGGTGTTTTTGCCGATTTGGTAGTAAAAAATAATCTAACTGAGCGCTTTCACATTGATTCGGCAGGTACCCATGCTTATCATGTTGGAGATGCTCCCGATTTGCGCGCACAAAAAGCAGCGCGTGATCGTGGAATTGAGTTGCAAACCATTCGAGCCAGAAAAATTAATCATAATGATTTTGTGCTGTTCGATCATATTCTGGTGATGGATGACGAAAACTTTGCCAGTGTCGAACAAAGTTGTCCAGTAGAGTACAAGCATAAAGTTGCATATTTTTTGGATTTTGCTCCTGAATTAAAGGTGCGCGAAGTACCTGATCCATACTATGGAGGAGCGTATGGGTTTGAAAGAGTGCTGGATATGGCTGAAGCGGCATCGGCAGGTATTTTAGTGGCTTTAAAAGAATCCGGAGCATTAACATGACTATTATCAGTAATTCAGTTGCCTATTTGCATGATGAAGTAGTGTTGGAAGGTTTTTTTGCATACGACGATAGTTTTTCCGGACAGCGTCCAGTCGTGCTGATTCATCATGCTTGGTGTGGGCGTGACGAGTTTGTTGCAGACAAGGCAAAAAAACTGGCCGAATTGGGCTATTTGGCATTTGCAACCGATATGTATGGGAAAGGTATTTTAGGCTCTACGCCAGAGGAATGTACCAGGCTGATGCAGCCTTTTATGCAAAATCGCACATTATTACAAAAACGTCTGCTCGCCAGCTTGGCAGCTGTTAAATTATTGCCATGGGCGGATAATCGGCGCATTGCAGCCATCGGTTTTTGTTTTGGTGGTTTGTGTGCGTTGGATTTAGCGCGTACTGGAGTTGAGTTAAGTGGAGTGGTATCGTTTCATGGTTTATTGTCACCACCTGAAAACATTCCTAATCCCATTATCAAGGCCAAAGTGCTGGTGTTACATGGTTATGATGATCCCATGGCGCCACCCGCTCAAGTGTCTGACTTACAGAGAGAACTGAGTGACGCAAATGCCGATTGGCAAGTGCATAGTTATGGTCAAACCCTGCATGCCTTTACTAATCCAGTAGCCAATAACCCTGATTTTGGCACGGTCTATAATATCAAAGCGGATCAGCGCTCCTGGCTAGCGATGCAGAATTTCTTGCACGAAATTTTCGCTTAATAGTAAGGTTTGGAAATAATAGTCGGTTTCAAAGGCTGTTGATGAGGGCGGCTTTAACTTTAGCTTTGGCCAATTTTCAGCTAGAGAGTGCGTCATTCTGGTTTTTTGCAGAACTTTCCCTCTAAAGATATCGTCAATGTGATTTTGTGGATTTTTTTTGGTATTCTTTGTTAATGGATTTTTTGGAATAAAAATATTAAGTTTTTGAAAAATATTGTTTTTATTTTATAGTCTTTTGTTTTTTAGGTATTTTTCCAGGTTTTTATTTAGCTAAATGAAGGTGCTATTCAAAAATTATTGACAATTTTTGTTAAATAGATAACATGACCAAGCGCACAGTTTTTTTTGTTTAATCATGATAAGGATAAGTTTCTGTTTTGAAAGTTGTGTCTATCGGCATCAAAGCATAATATTTACTTTATCTGTTACACCGATGTGAAATTCTAATAGAGATTACAGTTTTTTCAAGTGAGTAACGGTGGTTATAAAACCATCATCAAATTTTTTAAAATACCGGTATATCCGCTGCAAGGTAAATTATGTTAATACGTCGCTTTTATTTATTGAGTTTATTTTTGGGGTTGGTTAACACGGCCAATGCGACTACCGATACGTTTAGTGGTTATCTAAATGATGCAGGTAATTCGGCATTAGTTGCCAGTGATCTCACTACAGCATTATTTGACACGCCTGCTGACATGGTCAACAACGTAGCTATATACGATTTTACAGTGTTGACTGCTGGAACAGTGACTTTTGAAAGTCAAGGCTTTGCGTTGGGTGGTATCGATCCTTATTTCACCTTGTTTGAAGGTACTGGCAACTCTGCTGTGTTCAATAATCAATCCAACTATACTCAGGCTTTTAGTACCGGAGGTGATTTTTCACTGTCTTATTCATTGGCAGCAGGGCATTATGAGCTTGCTTTAAGTTCTTTTGCCAATATGTCGTTTGCAGAAAATAATCCTACTACGGGTACGCTGCAAGATGGATTTACCGGTCTTGGTAGCGATTCAGGAACGACTAATCCTTATTATTATCAACTGGCTGTCACTGGCGATGTTTTTACCGTGCCAGAACCAAGCAGTCTGCTGCTATTTGGCTTCGGTTTGTTGGGTATAGCAACTAGAAAACTTCGTAGTTAATTGTCCACATAAATAAAAAAATGGCTTTTCGTTGGCCACTATAAATCTTAATAAAAATAAACAGGAGCGTTAAATGTTAAAAATGTCAGCCAAACAATTAAAAACCACTGTCTTATTTACAGTAATGGCTATAGGTTTAGGTTTCAATGTAAGTAATGCTTTAGCAGCGAGCGGCGTTAAAGCGGCTTATGTAGAAACGGTATCGCCTTCAAAACCATTCTCGGGTACAGTACAGGTTTTGAATTCAGCAGCTGCAGTGGGTCCTGGAACGGGGATACTGGGTGTAACCAGTATTACTCTGACTAATTTCGATTCATCTGCGCAGCAAGTATTTGTTTTTGCACCTGTTTTTTCTAATAGTACAACGTGTTCTGGATCCATTATTGGTGGTGGTACTCCGCAAATGACTGTGTATGTGCAACCCTTTTCCACTTTGCATTTAACTTATCCTAGCCCACTGGTTTTCAGCTCAGCAACGGGTACAGCCTGTGTGGCTGTTGAAGTAACAACCACTCTGCATGGCGGTGGGGTTGAAATGATTGTGAATGGTTTTATTAATTGAGTTAATGCCATTTGGTTTGGTAAAACGCTAGCCTAATGATCAGTGTTGCGCTACCTTAATGTAGCGTAACACTGTAAGGATCATTCTAATTGACTTAATTCCAAACGACGTAATTTCGGTGCCAGTTTTGCCGTTGCACCCACCACCAACAAAGTCATAACCCCGCCAAACAGGACTGAAGGTACCAAGCCTAACAGGCTTGCCGCCAGTCCCGACTCAAAAGCGCCCAATTCATTAGATGAACCTATAAAAATACCATTAATAGCGGCCACTCGACCGCGCAGATTATCTGGGGTTATTAATTGCATGATGGTGGTACGCATCACCACCGAGACGCCATCACAGCTGCCCGAGATCATTAAAAATAAGGCGGCAAGCCAAAAATTGCTGGACAAGGCAAAGCCGATAATACACAAACCGAAGCCTGCGACTGCAGCTAGCAACCAACGCCCCGCATGTAAATTAAGCGGATGGCGCGCCAGCATAAGGCCGGTCAGCACCGCTCCCACCGCCGGTGCTGCGCGAAGTATACCCAGACCCTCAGGCCCATAATGAAAAATATCATGTATGAAAGCCGGCAGCATGGCAACGGCACCACCAAATAACACAGCAAACATATCCAGACACTGAGCCCCCAAAATGATTTGCTGACTAAATACAAAACGCAAACCTTCACCAATGCTGGTAAACAAGGAGCTTCGTTCTGCAGAGGGTGGTTGTGGGATGCGTAATGCTAACAAGGCAACGGTAGCCGCTAAACACAACACGGCAGCAATGCTATAGGCACCGGATTTTCCACACCAGGCCACCAGAAACCCACCTAAGGCTGGGCCAGTGACCAGTCCGAGTTGAAAAACCGAACTGCCCATGCCCGCGGCTTTGCTGTATAAATCTCGTGGTAATACCAGCGCAAACAGGGCGCTGTATGACGGACCGAAAAAAGCTCTTGCCATTCCGGTAAAGGCAATGAGTGTATAAATCCAGACGCTGGGATCGCCACTAATAGTATTATTGGCAATCGATTGTAAACACAAGGCAATAATGCTCATTAATAAACAAGCAAAAATACCAAACCAACGCCGTGAATAATGATCAACTAAATAGCCCGCAAATAAGGCACAGCTAAAGTAAGGAATTACTTCCGCCAGTCCAATTAAGCCCAATGCCAGTGGGTCGTGAGTCAGTTCATAGATGTGCCAACCGACTACGATAGCAATAATCTGATACGCAAGCACAATTAAAACTCTAAAACATAACAATTTTATAAAAGCCGAGTTCAATATGCTAGATGGTTGCATGGTGACCTAAGGGTAAAAAAGAAAAGCTAGGGTAGGGGTATTAAAACTGTACGGCGAAGAAATCAATGATCGCTATAGATGGTTTTACAGGTTTTAAATTCATCACAACTGACTGTTTTCTTCATAGTATGATTTTTTTTAAGCTGCTTTTCAGATAGCAAGTTGTCAATGGTGGTGTTATTAGTATCAAGGATCGATATTTGAGTAGAATTAATATTGGTCTGCGTGTTGGCTGACAATGTTAAGGTATCGCCAGTTTGCGTTAGGTTAAATAATTTAAGCGTATTCATGCCGATTAAAACTTCATTTAAATGTTGATTAATAATGGCATCCAGATTTTTAATTTCAGCATTACCCATTTTTAAGCTTTTTATTTTTGTCAGATGATCGGTCACTCTTCCGCCCGCAGTAATCGTGTCAATAGCTTGTCCCAAAGTTAAACCTGCAGAAACTGCCAAATCATAAGGTATAGATGTTTTGGTCGCACCTGTGTCGATAAGATATGGCATGGGTATATTGTTAATTAATGCTCTGCCACGAAAGTGACCTTGTTTATCTGCTTTTAAAACAAGTAATCCTGCATTTAATAATGGCAGTTCTTTTACACTGGTTTCAGGTTGGTTTGCCGAGAGTTCAGGTAAAGCAGCAAAAGCAAATTCGCCAGCCAATGGTTTGTGGGAAAATAAATTGGGCCCCCACCACAATAACATAAAGCCAATGAGTGGATAACAAACAGAGAATGTGCGCAGCAAAATCCGCATGGATACCCTGCATAAATAGGGTTGCAACAGAGAAGTAAAACCGGAGGCACAACGGCCTACGCTACACTTAGAGCAGGTTGCTTTAACGCGTTGCCAATAATAATTACGGTTTTGCAATCCGCTCATGGTTGTTGAGTAGTGATGATATTTTTTAGCATTATAACAACGACTCTTATCGTCTAACAATGAAGATAGTCGCTAATTCATTACACAGCTTGTCATCTGTCAATGCTGGGTTTCGGCTATTGGCTTTACCCAGCACGCTACTCTATTCAAATGGATTAAAGAATTGCTTTTCTGGCGTATGTGGTTGTCATAATAGTATCCAAGAGTACCCGTTAAGCGGGTTTATTTTTGTTTCGAAACCATAAAAAACCAACAGTAACAAAGCTAACTACAGCCAGTAGCCCCATCATGAAGCGCGGTTCTAATAAATGTATGGCCCCATTGTTATCCAGGTATTTAAATTTACTGATGACCCCGAGTTCTGGATCAGTCACATCAATACTAATAGATTTGCCTTCCAAGTTTAAAAATTGTACTTCGCTGTCATCAAAAGGTTTGATATTGCGAGTGTCCGAGCTGGGTAATACTGGAAATAGTGGTGTTTTGCTTAAATGAGCAGAACCAAGGTGTTCAGCAATTTCTGCTTCCAGTGCCGCAGTCGTTTTGCCGTCAGTTTTGATATGAATAGGATTTTCATTCTCAATTTTGATAATGATTTCACCGGTTGAAGCCGTTTGAGCGGTTCGGGTTGAAAAGTCGTCTATGTATTCTACGTTAGCGGTGTAAACCAGATCAAAAGCCACTTGTACTCCGGCTTCTGTAAATGACTTATCTACCAAATCAAAACTCAGAGCCTGGTCGCTGTAATCGCGGATAGTAATATTGGTTAAAGAGTAACCCGCTTTGTTGACAATAGTAAATGCCGGTCTGTCAGGTGTTTGTTCCACTGTAATACCGCGCCAGTTTGGGTCAAGCTGGATCAAACCATCTTTCATCGCGGTTACCAATTTTTTGGCAACCATTACGCCAGAGCCATCTCCTTCCTGTTTTTTGCCATTCAGAAAGCTCAGCGCGTAAGAGCGAAATAATTCGGCGTTATCAATTCGCCATTCGACAGTATAAGAAAATAAAGAATCCTTGTTTCTTTTCGGTGTGCTGGTATGAATGCGCAATTTATCCTGACCCATAGGCGTGGTAGACGCGCTAACGGGTTGGAATAAACCTGTCGAAAAACAGGCAATAGTTAGGGCAAGACAGAAGGGACTAAATGGCTTCATAGCAATTCCTAGCGAAAAAAACGCCCACGTTAGCACAATGCTGGCCCAGAAGGAAGTTAGCAAATGGGACGAAAAGCTCTCCCTCTATGCTACGGACAATAATCATTTACTATGCTAAAAGTACATAAAATTTGCTAAAAAGTATGAAATTTGCGGAAATAAGCGGTTTTTATACGTGTATACATCAAAAACCCTGATTTTTGCCGATTAGAATTGCATGTTTTTCGACAGGATTTGGGTGAACGGGTACACTATTTTTACAGACACCATTGCAATACTGCACTCACGTACGTGTAGTTTTTTGCATTCCACTATCGCTTACACAGATTGACCATGAATAATTCAAATTTACAACAGTTGCCGCGCCAAACTATGCCGCGTTTCCCCGGTTGGTTGGCGGCACTTGGCCCCGGCGTTGTCTGGATGGCTCTTGCTCAGGGAAGTGGCGAATTAATCTGGTGGCCCTATATGGTCGCTAAATATGGTTTAACTTTTTTGTGGTTGTTAATCCCTGCCTGTTTATTACAATATCCACTGAATTTGGAAATAGGACGCTACACACTGCTAACAGGGGAAAGTATTTTTCATGGCTTTATCCGTCTGCATCGCGGTTTCGGTATTTTTCTGTGGTTGTTAATGACGGTGTCTTTTTTATGGTTTGGTGCTTTTGCTTCTGCTGGCGGCACCGCATTGGCTGAGCTGACACATTGGCCGCAAGGCTGGAGCCAACGCGGGCAAAGTCTGTTTTGGGGTTATGCCTCAATAGCCGTATTTATTAGCGCTATTTTAGCCAGTGGTGTGGTATATACCTTAATTGAACGCTTTATGAAACTGGTTGCCGTTGTCACTGTCGTTGGCTTGCTGTGTGCCTGTCTGCAAACTGAAGTCCAGGCTGCTATTCCCAGTTTTATGCAAGGCTTATTAGGTCCAGTAGGACCTATGCCACAACCCTGGGATAGTCAAGATGCCAGTAAGTTACTCACAGCCATTACTTTTGCTGGTTTAGGTGGCTTCTGGATTTTATTTTATTCCTACTGGTTGCGCGACAAAGGTGCAGGGATGGCTGGTCTAGTGGGGCGCATAACGGGACTAGGCGGTGCTGAAGAAGCCGTGCTTTGTGAGGGGTTTTTACCGACAGATGAAAGTAAGAGCGCTGTTCGCTGGCAAATTTGGCGACGTTTTTTAAAGGTGGATATTCTGGTTGGTATTTTGGGAAACCTGTTTACCACCTTAATGACCTGTCTGTTAGCCTATGCATTGTTATTACCCAAAGGGCTATTGCCACAAGAATACGAACTGGCGGTGGTACAGAGCCAGTTTTTTGCGGTAACCTGGGGCGAAATAGGTCGGCTATTATTTTTAGTCGTTGCCGCGGCGTTTTTAACCGATACCTGGTTGGCTACGGCTGATGCCGTTAGCCGTATCCAGGCAGATATTGTGTTAACTCTGTTTCCTAAATCCCGGCAGTGGTCTGCGCGGCGCTGGTATTATATTTTTCTGGCACTATTGACGGTTATTACGTCATTCACCATGCAATTAGATGCGCCTGGTCCTTTGATATTGATCAGTGCTTTAATCGGTTTTATTGGTACCATCCTGTTTCCCGTAGCCCTTTATCTGATGAATTATCATATGTTACCCCCTCACTTGCCAGCTTGGGCCAGGCCGAAAGGGCAACCCTGGTTGTTGGGGCTGAGTTTTATTGCCTATCTGATTTTGGCGGCTTTGTATTTAAAAGCCCGTTTTATGCTTTGATTGTTTAAAGATTACCATGCTATTACAAAACGAATTCGTTAATTGGTTCCGGGCGTCATCGCCCTATATACATGCGCATCGCAACAGTACTTTTGTCATTTTTTTTAGTGGGCAGGCTGTCACCGAAGCAAATTTTGATAATCTAATCCACGATTTTGCCCTGTTAAAAAGTCTGGGGGTGCGATTGGTACTGGTGCATGGTATTCGTCAGCAAATTGATGCGCAATTACCACTGGGCGATACTGCACAATTTCATCACCACTTGCGCATTACTAATGCTAGTACACTGCAGTATGTAAAACAGGCGACAGGTTTAGTCAGGGTAGAAATCGAAGCACTATTATCCATGGGGATTTCTGGCTCACCCATGGCGGGTGCCAAAATTAGGGTGGCTTCAGGTAATTATGTCACCGCCAGGCCATTGGGTGTCCTGGATGGCATAGATTATGGATATACGGGTACAGTAAGGCGTATAGATAGCCAAGCTATTCATCAGCAATTGGACAATCAAAATGTGGTGCTCATTTCGCCAATAGGCTATTCCCCCAGTGGCGAAGTGTTTAATCTGTCAGCGGAAGAAGTGGCCACCGAAGTGGCTATTGCCTTGCAAGCAGATAAGCTGATACTACTGACCGAGCAAAACTGTGTAGTACCCGAGGATGAAACCCCCATTCAGCAACTGACTATCCATCAGGCTGAAGTGTTACTGCAACAAAAACCTGGTTTGCCAGCCGAACTGGCGCGATCATTACAAGCTGCTATGCAAAGTTGTTTACAGGGTGTACAGCGTGCACATTTAATCAATCGTCAGCTTGATGGTAGTCTGTTGCTGGAATTGTTTACACGTGACGGCATTGGTACTCTGGTGAGTGCCAATGCCTTTGAATCAATCCGTCAAGCTGGATTAGAAGACATTGGCGGTATCATGGATTTGATCAAGCCATTAGAACAACAAGGTATTTTGGTTAAACGTTCACGCGAAAAATTGGAAATGGAAATTAGTGATTACGTTGTCATTGAGCGCGATGGGCTGATACTGGGTTGTACCGCTTTTCATGTTATTAATGGCGATAATAGTGCCGAAATAGCCTGTCTAGCGGTGCATCCAGACTATCAAAAAGGTGAGCGTGGCAATACCTTGCTGGATTATTTAACCGAAAAAGCGGCCAGACAAGGCATTAGTCGCTTGTATGTGCGTACCACACAAACCATACACTGGTTTATTGAACGTGGTTTTATACCGTGTAGTATTGCCGATTTACCAGAAATACTGCAAAGTAACTACAACTATCAACGCAATGCTAAATTATTGTACAAAATCGTAAAGCACTAAGCACTACTTACCCTTTCAAACTAAGCTCAAATTGTATTTTGTGAGTCTTCTTGCACTTGGTCAAAAAAAGAGTGCAGAAGCCACGATGCGCTAGCAATTCTCAACCTTCTTTGTTGACTGCAATCGTGATTCTTGCCATTTTAGCTACTTTGCTTGTCTACTCACTTCAGTATTGATAATTATTGTTATTCATATTTACAAACTCTGCATTGATATATTTGTAAGATCAACTAAGGTTATCATGATAGGTCTAACTTATCCTTTTTACATAAAGGAACGGTAACCATTAAACGTTGCAGGCAAGATCAGTCTTTTGCGTTCACTTGCTAGGGTCAGTTTAATTGCAATACGGTTTAAACATGATAGGCAATATATTCAGTAATAAGTACTATTGCGCTTGGTCAAATAAATGCTAAACAGCAGAATAACAATTTACAGAGAATTAACCATTACTACCATTTTTAAAAATTGCATAGGTATAACAAAAATCAGTTTTTTTAGGCACAACAGCTGTTTATTAGCAGTGATGCTGTTAAGTTTTAAGCTAAATGCTTTTGCTGATGAACGCGCACCCCAGAAAGAAGAGTTTCCAATTGATGATGTACCCGGTTTTTCCTTTATGCGTACACTCGCCGAAAATGGCTTGCACGATTTACAAAACGAACGCTGGAATTTATACGGGCAGGGGACTTTTATATCGCAATGGCACCCGGCATTTCCAGCCGCCTATACCAATGTTAATGGTTCACGCAATTCTTTGTTGCCGCAAGCACAAAATGCTTTTACCGGTACTGTCACCTTATACGGTGGCTTAAAACTTTGGGAAGGCACCGAGCTGTATGGCGCTCCAGAAATGATCTCTGAAGATCCTTTTTCTAATTTAAAAGGCTTGGGTGGCTCCATACAGGATTTTGAATTCCAAAAATCGGGAACGGTACAACCTACTTGGTATCGCTCACGTGCTTATGTAAAACAAACTTTTAATTTGGGTGGGCAAAGCACTCATCTTGATTCAGGGCCACTACAATTGGCACAAGATGTTGATAATCATCGCGTGGTGGTCTCGTTTGGTGATATGAGTGTACTGGATATATTTGATAAAAACACCTTTTCTGGTGATTTACGCCAGCAATTCTTCAACATGTCCTTTATGACCTATGGTGCTTACGACTTTGCCGCAGACTCGCGCGGATATACTGTTGGATTGGCTGCCGAACTGTACTACGATAACTGGACCTACCGTATTGGTCGCTTTCTGCCTCCTAAAAACCCGAATGACCTGTCCATCGATTTTAGAGCCTTTAAATATTATGGCGACCAAATTGAAGTGGAACATAAACACACTGTTTTTGGTCAAGAGGGGGCTGTCAGAATTCTGGGGTTTCATAATCATGAAGATACGGGTAGCTTTGCCGGCGCTATTTCCGCTTATCAAGCTGATTCGGGCAAAAATGCGGCTAACTGCCTTGGTTGGAATTATGGCTCAAATAACACTAGTGCACCGGATGTCTGCTGGGCGCGTCGTACCGATGACAAATACGGTATCGGTATCAATCTGGAACAACATATTAGCGAAGACATTGGCTTTTTCTTTCGCGGCATGTACAACGATGGCAGAACCGAAGTTTACAACTACACCTCTACTGATCGCTCTATCTCTCTAGGTACGGTGTTTCATGGCAAATTATGGGGCAGGCACAAAGATGCGCTTGGTGTAGGGCTTGCACAAAACATGTTATCTGCGGTGCATGTAAAATATTTGCAAATGGGCGGTATTGATCAATTCATTGGTGATGGTTATCTTACTTACCGTCCCGAGCAAGTTCTGGATGTGTATTATAAATATAATTTAATCAGTTCCGCCTTCGCTACCGCCGATTATCAGTTTATCAATCATCCCGGTTATAACGCCGACCGTGGTCCTATGAGTGTGCTGGGTTTACGTTTTCACGTGGATTTTTAGAGTATTATTCCAATAAACTGGTTGTAGCTTACAGAGCTTCTAATTCACTTATTTTCAGTAGAGGGAACTTCGAAAAATCATCCTTCGACAAGGCTTTCCTGAGCATAGTCGAAGGGCTCAGGGCAAGCGGTTGTTTTATATATCAATGGCTTATTGTTTGTGCTTAGCCTGTCGAAGCACAAAAGCCAGGTTTTTCGAAATTCCCTAGAGTGTCAACGATAACGATTTGCTACTCACTGTGGCAATATTTCCCATTTATAAACAATTAATATCATGGTATTGATAGGGCTTGTCGAGCACCTCTTTTACTTGTTCAAAGCGAATATATTCTTCATCACTATTAAGGATATGTTTGGCTAATGCGGAAATAGTCTGCCAATTTTCAAAGTGATCAACAAAAGTGAATGCTTCAACAAATAACGCGTTAAGTGTTGTTATACGCTTCTCTGGAAAGGGTATAAAAAACTCCAAATAAAATTTAACTTCTTGTAAGTCTGCCCTGCCACCGTAGTTAATTAGAGCATCAGGTTTAAGTAAATTAATGTTGAAGATTTCGTTATCGCGTAGGGCAACATATTTTGCTTCTGCAAGCGATCCTGCAAGGAAATTGACTATATCGGCCTCGTAGGCCGTTTGATAGGTATATTCCTCTTTTTGCTCTGCGTCATAATGTAATAAAAATAAATCATCTATCTGTCTTCCACCGCATATTTGCGTAGAGAAAGTCGAAGATAATCGGGTTTGCTTTTGAATATGTATCTGAAAATAAAGTGAGGGCAAATTTTTGCGATTGTTTTCCAGATAAATGGCCGCAGCATGTCCTGCTTCATGAAAAGCAGCGCGTTGTGCTATTTCTGTTTCAATGGAGGTATGTAAGGTATTAGGCTGACTAGATCGTTTCATAATTATCCTGCCCTTTAAAGCGTTCTGAAACTATTGCTTTCTCACCATCATATTATTGTTATAACAGTAATAATAGATGAAAAGATAACTAATGATGAAACCCGCACAGCCCTTTAACAGTTAAGTCCATATATTCCCATTTATTCAGATTATTTTTTAAGTAATAGGGACGTAGACTTATATTTATAAATGATTATCTGTTCAAAAGCTGCTTATGAATTTAGAGGTGTTAAAAGTATCAATAAGATAAATCGAAAAGCATAATGCTTGCAGATAGTTGAGTGATAATCAAAAAACTAGCCGTTTGCATTGTGCTTTTCGATAGATGATTTTCAAAGTTCCCTTTAGCTCAATTGCCGCCTTTAAACATAATTTGCAACGCATGAAGTGAGTTTTCGCAATTAGGTGTCGATTGTAAGCTGGGATTATCGTGACATTGTTGATTTTGCATTTTCGCTGCTTTGACGTTGGCAACATACCAAGCAACTGATTTAGTATCATCATTCGATTCGCCAGCGATAGTCGCATTAAAAGCAGTCAGTGCTAAAACTAAAGTAACTGAGATGGCGATAGTAGCATATTTATTCATAAGTAATTCCTTACGTCCGTTTACAAGATTAAATGTTATATCTTATATCTCATGTCTAATAAGGATGAGATGGAGCATAATCTAACAAAATAATCGAATAATGAAAATGTGGTTAATTGTCGCGCGACAAATTGTCACAAAGAAAATTAATGAGGTAAGTAACTAATCAGCTTGAGTTTTAATGACGATGATTAAAGTAAGTTAATCACCTAGGTAAAATTGCGGCATATGACCTATAAATTATAAAAAAATAGGTTAAATAACATAGTTTAATTAATAAATGAAGAATGCTGATGTTTCTTTCAACTTAATATTATTAAATATAAGCAGTAAACTAATAATAACTAAGTGAGATTACTTGGTGTATGCAAATCCTAAGTGGGAGAATTTAGTCTGTACATGGTTCTACTGATTCAACGGCGCTGAGCATAATGACTGCTTACTTATTCTTCCAATTTTATGGGATTACCAAACCAGGGTGCGATGGATTCCAGATCAAGATCGGCAAAAGAACCTGCGTTGAGACGCAAGCGGATCAAATTGCGGATAAACTCATAGCGTGCTTTAAAATAATCGGTTCTGGCTTTCAATAAACGCTTTTGTGCATCCAGCACATCAATAATGGTGCTTACACCCAGCTGATAACTGCGTTCTTTGCCGATTTTGGCCTGTTCTCGAAAAACCGCTTCTTTTTTACTGGAGGCAATGCGGGTATGTCCGGAAACCACGTTTAGCCACGCTGTTCTAGTGTCTTCCTCTATACTGCGACGAGTTTCTTCAATCTTTTCTCGCGACATCTGGAATTTGCTGGCCGCTTCACGTTCACCGGCTTCAATGCCGCCGCCCGCATAAATAGGGATATTTAAATTCAGGTACAAAGAGCCTACATTGTAAGTGGAAGAACTTTGTAAATTGTTATAGCTGGTATTGGCATAAATTTCATTGGCACTAATTGAAGCCGTAGGCAAATGCCCGGCAAGAGCACTGCCTCGCATTGATTGCGCAGATTCAGTGGCATATTGCAGCGCTAATAATTGCGGATTGGCGCTTAACGCTTCCTGAACCCATTCATCTACACTGCGTTTAACTTCTGGAAACTCGTTTTGCGTCAGCGGGTCGGCTGTTTGCATTACCGTGCCGGTTAATTTGCGGATTTTTTCGGTTGCTATGGCTTTTTGATGCTGAGCTTCCAACTGGGTACTATTTAAGGATTCGGCATAGGCTTCGATTTCGTACAAATCAGTACTACTTGCCAGTTCATGTTCGCGCATCATGCGCATACTTTTTAGCTGTGCCTGGGTAGCGGCTAGTTCTGCCTCTAATTGTAAGAGCGAGTCGTTCGCTTCCAAAACAGTTAAATATTGATCAACTAAATTGTAAGCTAGCTGCATACGTTGAGCGAGTGCCTGTTGTTCGCTTTGTTTGGACTGGCTTTTGGCGCTTTCCAAGCGTAGATAAGATGGCAAATCAAAGATGGGCTGGCTAATCTGTAATATGCCTCGATAACCCGTATAATCGACCGTTTTACCTCCACCAAACGGTTGAAAACCTGTTGCCATAGCATTTGGATTGTAATTATTGAAAGAATAATAACTATTGATACTAACGTTGGGCAGCAATTTGGCTAAGGCCTGATCCTGTTGGGCGCGTGCCTCTTCAACCGCATATTCTGAGCCTTTTAGGGTTGGATTATTTTCGACCACTTGTGCCCATAACTGTAACAGGCTTTCTGCATTAGCTGATGTCAATGTTAGCAGGAAGAGTACAAAACATATGAGTAATTGGTAGGGGCTCATTACTACTCTTCTATCATGGCGCGAGAAAACGAATCGCTCAAAGGATCTGACAAATATTGTAAAAGTGAACGGGTGCCAGTGTGGATTAATACTTCGGTCGGCATGCCCGGTACTAACTCCAGATTTAACTTATGGAAAATGGCTAAACCTTCGGGATTAAGCTCAACACGAGTTAGATAGTAGGGCATATGTTGGGCATCATCTGTGGTCAGGCTATCGGCAGATAGAGCAATGACCTTACCTTCAATTCGAGGCAGTTCTTTGCTTTTAAAGGCGCTGAAGCGAATTTCGGCACTCTGACCAATTTTGACATTATCAATATCCAACGGTGACACTTTGGCTTCTATTAGCAATTTCTCGTTTTGCGGTACGATTTCCAAAATAGGCGAACCCGGAGCAATAACACCACCTTGAGTATGCACGGCTAAACCCAGCACTTTGCCTGCATTAGGGGCTTTGATTATGCCTCTTTCTACGGTTTGTTCCAGCGCGTGAATTTTCTGGCGCAGATCAAACAGGGTGGATTGCACGTCGGCCAATTCTTTTATTACTTCGCTCTGTAACTCTTTTTCTAGCTGTAAGACCTTAAGTTCCGTTTCGCTGATTTGTAAACCAGCAGATGCTATATTTGATTGCAGTTCAGCACTTTGTGCCTGGCTATCAGTTAATTTGCGATCCAATTCGTTAACAATTTTGTTGTCGCTATAACCTTCTTTTAATAACAGCTGGTACACTTTCAATTCACTGGCATAGGAGCGCGTGGATTTGTCTTTGCTGCTCAACTGTGCTGTTAGTCCTTGTTCTTTGGCATGCAATTGTGCAATTTGCTTTTGATATAAATGTTTTTCATTTTCCTGCGAAAGTCTCCGCGCCCGAAAGGTTTGGCTTTGCACCTGCATGGCCTCATCAGCGCGTGCATCGCCTTTGGCTGCTAATAATTCCTGAGGATAAACGATTTGTGGTTTATTGTCACGTAAAGCACTCAACCGAGCTTCACGGGCTAATGCGATGAAATATTGACCACGAAAAACCTCCAGTTGCGAACGGGATTGAGTATCATCCAAACTAACCAATATTTGGCCTTTTTCGACCCAATCACCATCGTGCACGCGAATAGACTCTATAATGCCTCCCTCCAGATGTTGTATGGTTTTTCGATAGTTTTCCACAGTAATTTGACCTGGAGCATGGGCGGCACTGCTCAGTGGTGCCAATGCAGCCCAAACGCCAAAGCCGCCAAATAAAAAGATAACCAGAAATAGACCAAGAAGGCGTGTGGAGCTATCGTCAGTGGGTGGAATTTCCTCATCGGTATTATCGTTTATAAAGGCCTTACTCATTTACCCACCGGAACAGTTGTTGCGTTATTGACAGAGCCAGTTGCAGCACTGGCGCGCTGTAAAGCAATTAGAACTTCATCGCGGGGGCCATAAGCCGCCACTTGCCCTTCACGCATAATAATAATACTATCCACTTGCCCAAGTATATTGGGTCGATGAGTGACTACCACCACCGTGCAACTCTGCTCACGTAACTTGTTAAGAGCTGTCGCCAACGCAGTTTCGCCATCCAGATCCAGATTAGAGTTAGGTTCATCCAGAATTATCAGCCGCGGAGAAGCGTATAAGGCTCGTGCTAAACCAATCCGTTGCCGTTGTCCTGCAGATAAAACGTTGCTTTGTCCCTGAATTATCGTATCGTAACCTTCTGGTAAGCTTAATATCATGTCGTGTATACCCGCCATTCGTGCAGCTTCAATCACCTGTTCCGCATCAATTACACCAAAGCGTGCAATATTCTCACTAATACTGCCATCCAATAACTCCACATCCTGCGGCAGATAACCAATAAAGTTTCCCAATATTTCGCGATTCCATTGCTTAATGTCGGCACCATCCAATCGTACTTGACCTGTAGCGGGTTTGTACAATCCCAGCATGGCTCTAACCAAAGTCGATTTACCTGCAGCGCTGGCACCAATGATAGCGACTTGTTGTCCCGCCTCAATGATTAAATTAATGCCGACAAGCACCGGTTTCTGACAGCCGGGTGGTTGGATGGCAACGTTTTCCATGCGAATTTGACCTAACGGGGTAGGCAAAGGCATGGGGGTTTCCCGCAACGGCACACTGTTTAGCAGTTTGTCCAGGCGAGCATACGCATCACGCGTACCGATAAAACCTTTCCAGCTGCCAATTAATATATCCAATGGAGCTAGCGCACGCCCCAATAGCATAGAACCTGCGATCATTGCCCCTGGTGAGATCTGTTTTTCTATGGCCAGATAAGCGCCCAACGCCAGAATCAAGGATTGAATCATAGTGCGGAAAAGCTTGGAAATAGCTGCTATTAGGCCCGCCTTTCCACTCGCCTTACTTTGTTTAACCAACATGGTATTTTGTTTACGTAACCAGCGCATACGCAAACGCGGTAACATGCCCATGGCGTCAATGACTTCAATATTTCGCAGGTTGCGTTGCGTATATTGGGTTGCTTCCAATGCTTCGTCGTTAGCCTTTTTAAGTAAATCACGCGTGGCAAATTCATTCCAGACATTAAGACTCATCAATATCAATGCCGAGCATAGGGCAACCACACCATAGCTCCAATGAAACCACCACATCACCAAAATGTTAACCGGAAGCCAAGGTGCATCAAAAAAAGCAAATAAGCCCGAGCCAGTTAGAAACTGGCGGATTTGTAATAAGTCGTTTAAGGGTTGGACTGTGGCATTGCGCCCTGCATTGTTGGAGGCATGGATAAATAACGCATCAAAAACCCGGATATTCAGTAATTGATCGAGACGGTTACTAGTTAATACCAAAATCCGGCTGCGCACCCATTCCAGTCCGCCCATTAAGGCTAATAAAAACATTAACAGGATAGTCAGCATACCCAAAGTGGAAATACTACTACTCACCATGACGCGATCATAGATTTGCATCATGTAAATCATAGGGGCTAATATCAGAATGTTAATAAAAAAACTGAGAACGCCAGCAACCATAAATGATTGTTTAGATTGTTGCAAAGCGTCCCGTAGATTAGCGACTTGTGCAGTTTGTTTCATACCATTGTTGATTTGATAAGTGGTTCCAGCATATTAATCACTTGTTGAGTAGTGATCAAACGTGTACGTTCAAATTGGAGTAGGGTATCTTTATGATCGAAGCGACTCCATCCATTGTTCCAGTAACTATTGCAGGTATGATAATCAATAACTCGCTAAAGGGTATCGAATTCAGTGTTGAGATGGCTAAAAAAATCAATTAACGTCGAGGATGCACGTATATCTCATGCCAGCCAGGATAAGTTGGTTCTGAAGTGGATAAACATATCGGCCCGTTTCAAGCAACGAGTCGATCTGTTCAAAGGTATTGTTTATAGTGGGGGCATAAGTTAATTCTATGCTTAGCTAGTATGACGGAATGGTAGTTGAATAATGTTGTTTTTTTTTAATGTTGCTGAAAAGTTTTTACCTGCGCACCCAATTTACGACTCGGTTTAAAACGCAACACATTTCGATCTGGAACTCGGATTTTTTCCCCGGTTTTAGGGTTGCGCTTATCTTGAGCGGATCGGATTTTTATGGAAAAACTGCCAAAGTTTCTAATTTCTATGCGTTTACCGCTGCATACCGTTTTATATAGAAGCGTAATAATATTTTTGACAGCCAAGTTCACGTCACGTTTTGATAATTCCGGTTTTTGGGCAGCTAAAGCGGTAATCAATTCATTTTTCGTCATTTGTTATAGAAATCCCGTTACGATTTAATGGGCTGCACAAAATGTGATTAACTCTGTGGTTTAGATACATGAATCAATAAATCCGATAATTGTTTTTGCAGGTTTTCCATTATGCGTTTATTCTCATTTAGCTCTTCATGTAAAATGTCAAAATAAAGCTGAAAATATCGTGCTGACGGATAGCTAGCAACATTAGCTGACCTATCAAATTTTTTTTTATTATCTTTATTTTCCATGATTTTCCCTTAATAGCATGCTTAATTGAGTAGATATAGGGGTTAATTAATCGGTTCGGCCAGTAATTGCTCAACTTTACTTCTAAATTCGTTTGCCTCGCCCGGTCTAAAGCCGTAATGGATTTCTCTAATCATACCTTTACGGTCTACCAAAAAAGTAGAGGGCATAGCCTTAACGCCAAACTCTTTTGCACAGGTACCGTTAGTATCGGTGGCAACTAAAAATTGCGGTGGAGTATGGCTAACAAAATTTTTGGCATCTTCAGCGTTTTCATCTAGATTAACGCCTAACACCTGTAAACCCTGTTCTTTTAAGTCGCGATTCAGAGTGTTCATGTACGGAAAAGACTGTACACAGGGTCCGCACCATGAAGCCCAAAAATCTACATACACCACCTGGCCTTTAAAACGTTGTAGATCATATTTATCGCTAACTTCCAGATTGCTTAAGGTGCAATTCGGAGCTGGTCGATTAACATTTTCAGTGGCAACTGCTTCAAGACTAACCAGTGTTATTAGGAATAAACTAAATAAATTTAAGAATTTATGTGACATAGTGGTTATAGGTAAAGATAAAAATCCCGGTATGAGTATTCATACCGGGAGGTAATATTTACTAGAAAGGTAGGGGGGAATAACAACCCAGTAAATACAGCCAAACTTTAAAAAGCATTATTTGTGCCATTAATTTTAGGTGTTAGGTTCTAATCAATAAAATTAACAGGTACTTAAAGCTAAAAAGCGTGGTGTGTATGGCGTGAGCTTAAAAATGATAAAGAAAAAACACATGATGATTTATAGCAAAAATGCTTTATTATTCTCGTTATGCCTAGTTGATGCTTAATTAAACTATGTTATTTAACGTAAAATGGAAATAAATTATAAGTGATATCACACACTTTATATTAGTAATTAATGTAAGAGTAATGAAAGTTGCGCAGTATGCGCAGCAGATAGTCACTGTATGGTATTGTCACAAATCCCCTCCTTGTCTGCCATTAACATCCATCCATAAATGCGGTAATCCCAGCTCAACCAGCCAGGAGGGGCCTTGTTCCTCCTTCAGCATGGCAATGGCGCTGCCGCTGCCGCCTATTACGCAGAACTCACTCATTACACTAACTGAAGCCAGATGGCGTACTGGCCAGCCTGTTTTTGGATTTAAAATATGAGCATAGCGGACACCGTCTATCACGATACAGCGTTCATAGTCACCGCTGGAAGCCAAGGTGCCTTTAGTTACTGATAAATTTAACAATAGTGTAACCGGCTTATGTGGATGGCTAATACCGACAATCCAGGGATCACCATTGCCGCGCGGCCCCACCAAGCGTATGTCGCACCCAAATTGATCAATGCATGGGTGATTTCTGCTTCGCGGCACAGGGTTGCTGCCCGGTCAACCGCATATTCTTTAACTATACCGCCAAAATCCAGTTCCATGCCGGGTTGAGTGTACTCTAAAGACGGTTTATGCCAGTTTAATTTGTGCCAGCCTACTTTTTCCAGTAAAGGATCAATTTCGTCCTGACTTGGCAGCGTGTTCGTATGGAAGCGCCATGTGTAACGTAAAACGCCAGAGGTAATATGAAATAAACCATCGCTTTGCTGATAGCAGGTGTCTGCATAATTCAGCAGATAACCCGTTTCATCATCCACGCTAATACTACCCCCTTGCTTGGCAACCCAATTAATTTGCTGAGTAGGCTATCTTCGCGATATCGGGAATATTTGGCTTCTAGTCTTAGTACATCAGCTATTATGCGTTTACCTAGTCGATTAGCTCTACCAGGGTGTTCACTAAACAGTTGCAATTCACACAGTGTGCCCATCGCCTTAAAGCTAAAATTAAAAAGTTTAAGTTTTTTTCTTTTGTGACGGTTATCAGATTAGCAAATTCTTTAGGCAAAATTAGCGTTTGGTGTGGGTAAAGCGCTAAGCAATAAATGTTGATTACACGAATGCTGACAGCTGTCTGCAAAGTTTATACTTTGAATCGAGTCATACCAAGTTGTTATAGGTGTAATCTTCAAAATTGAGTTGAAGCAATAGGAAAACAACCTTTGTAATGCAATTTTGACTGTATAGAGTAATAAAATTGAACAGGATTATAGTAAAAGAAATGGCGGGTAGCTATGCGACAATTGGTCACATTTAAAGCCTCAGCAAATCTTGATACTCTAACCCTCGACACTTGTATGCATAGTGCCGATGTTAACCTGGAATCCGGCCAATCTCCCCCGTTTGCGCCGGATTTTTTTTTAAAGTCTATGTCAAAAAAGCGGAGAGTTTTTTGTTGTTAGTCAGAGTAATAAATAAAACACTGTACGTATATGCAGTGCGTATTATTATTTTTTAGTATTTAACCCCTTCGGGTAGATCTCTAATCCCCACTGATCCTAAATGCTCTCATTCAACATTAAACATCTATAAGGCTTTAATTGTTGCAAGTTGAATTAAGCTAGAGCGACTAATCTCTTTATAATGAATTTTGACCGAGCAAGATATTGATAGGTAAGCCCTGCAACTGGTCAATTAGCCTAAAAGATTCGGGCATAAAAAAACCGCTATGGTAAGCGGTTGTTTTTAACGTGCTTTAAATGGAGGCTGCGATCGGAATCGAACCGATGTATACGGCTTTGCAGGCCGCTGCATAACCATTTTGCTACGCAGCCAACAGGCTTAAATAAAAAAGCCGCGAATTTGCGCGGCTTTTTTAAATTTTGGAGCGGGAAACGAGGCTCGAACTCGCGACCCCAACCTTGGCAAGGTTGTGCTCTACCACTGAGCTATTCCCGCGTTGCAATTTATTCTGACTATTATACAGTCAGAATTTAAACTGTCAACATTTTTATTGCAAGTTAACTGCCAGCGCCCAGCCTTTTTTACCTTCGCATTCGCCGTTTAACATTTCAACTTCAACAAATACATCTTTTTTACCATACGCATCTTGAGATTGCGTTACTTTAACGGGTGTACCTTCTTTAATATGTTTACAGCCACCATCGCGGTCGGCTTCTTCGGTATCATCATAAGCAGCCATAGAGCCAGGAACAGCAACCAAACGAATAGTTGCTTGTGGATCATAAGCATTGGCACCTTTAAGTACATAGCTTTGCCCAATAACCACAGGTTTGCTTTGGTGAACTGGTAGTTTTGGCTCAGAGCCACCACTGACCACTAACAATATCACTAGGGCTAAGGCACCGCCAATAGCACCAAAAAATACTTTTGGATTCGATTCTTTAAGAGCCAGAAAATTTCCTAGCAAATTACCAGCGGCTTCTTTAGCAGCATCAGCATTGATATTGCTGGTTGATTGCTTGGGTGCTGCGGCTGGCTCAACGTTTTCATCGATGTTTGTATCGTTGTCATTAGAGTTTTCAATACTCATTTGATGTTTCCTCTTAAAAATTAATTATTATTATGTATAAAGATAAAGGGTAAAGTTACCATGCTGTACAAACATTTCAAGCTTTCATTTAAAATTTTTACCCCCGACCAGCAAAATTGTCCTACAGTATAGAAATTTCAGCAAAAATACTTTAGTGTGGTAAAGCATAACCTAGAATATTAGACCAGCCTACATTACTTTTTGGCAAGAATCCTTTTTACAGAATCAGGCGCAAATGATTGAACAAACAAACTTTTTAAATCGTCTTAAATGGATAGTGTCGGCACTGGCTATTGGTGGCTTGTTGGTGTTGGTTTTATGGGTTACAGGGGCTTTTAAAGCCCATAATGCTGAATCAGAGAACGAAGAGAGTAGTGGGCAAGCAATACCCGAAAATGCCCACACGCTTAAAGTCAGTACCCAGGCAATTAGTAATACTCTTAAATGGGAAGGGGAAGTGCGTTCCAAATTAGCGGTAGATATTAATCCTAAAATTAATGCACGTATCGTTGAAATTAGGGTACAGCCTGGCGATAAACTAAAAAAAGGTGCGATTATTGCCCGCTTGGATGACAGAGAGTTGCAAGCTAGCCTAAACGCAGCACTGACAGCGCAAAATATTGCTCAGGCGGAAGCTGCCAAAGCTAGGGCCGACGAAGAGCGCGTCATTGATGCTTACCACAAGCAAACAGCAAGCAAGGAAAGTTATGATGCCGCACTGGCTCAGGCGCAAACTGCACAGGCTTTGGTGCAAAAGGCTGCTAGTGATGCTCTGCAAGCCAGATCAATTCAGGGTGAAAATGTTTTGTATGCACCTTTTGACGGTGTTGTCAGTCAACGATTGCAAAATGTGGGTGATTTAGCCTCCCCAACGCAAGCCATTGTTACGTTTCATAATCCTGAACAATTACGCTTGGAAGTTGCAATCGCCGATCATTGTGTGGCATTGGTTAGTAAAGGTATGCAAGTGCCTGTCAGGATAGAATCAATATTGCAAACCCTCACGGGAACGGTAGACGAGATCTCTACAGAAGTTAATCCGGAAACACATACCCAGCCCATTAAAATCAGTTTACCTATAACCTCTGGATTGCAACAAGGGCAAATAGGTTCTTTAGAATTGAGTTGTCAGGCCACTCAGCAAGCTTTATTGATCCCTATTTCTGCGTTGCTGGAATTTGGTCAATTGCAAGCGGTCAAAATAGTCGATGGCGATCAAACGCATATTCATCATATTCGCATCGGTAAACGTTACGGCGATCAATTGGAAGTGCTATCCGGTTTGCATGAGGGTGATGAAATTATGGTGGATGTTGTTCCTTGAGAGCTTTTTTGCGTAACTTTTATCCAAAAAAGGATGAATGTTTCATTTTGAATTTTGTAATCAGGAACTAATCAAAAATGTTTTCAGCAATATTCGAAAATGCTGTCATGTAGTGAGTTTGTGGAATCATACTAACTCTAACGTATTTTCTGGATACTGAAAGTTACTAGGTTTAAGCACTATCCAAGCTTGTTGCCGTAATAGGCCGGTTTTTTAGCTAGGTGAATGTTAAAAAAACTTTGATTGGACCATTATAGTGGTGTAACTTTAACTGCTTGTAGACCTCTAGTGCCACTAGTCACTTCCATAGTTACACGTTGGCCATCTTTTAAAGATTTACGACCATCACTAATTATGGAGCTAAAATGTACAAATACATCTGTTCCACCCTCTTGTTGAATGAAACCGAAGCCTTTGTCATTGTTGAACCATTTAACTTTGCCTTCTACTAACATAATTTTTCTCTTTCGTTAAAGCCATAACGGCGGGATTGTCATAGAAATAACTTATTTTTTCGGAAAACCAAAAGGATCTCGAAAAGTCATTCTCCGCAACACAGCACTGTCCGTTCAAACTGAGATTGAAGTAATCATGAATGGACTGAGCGATTAAACATCTGATTTATCTACTGACCTATTGCTAAGTACTAAACACTAATTTAATAAGCCGTAGCTACATATTTTAAGAACTGAATCTTTGTATAATAATTCCTGATTATCCTTAAGCCCCAGCACCAGTAAACATAGGGGTGGTCAGCCAAGTTTGACATCACTTAAAGTTTATCAGCTACTTCTATCTGATGACCGGGGGGCGGTGTTGCCGAAGCTTGTAGGTAATCAGGTAATACTTTGTTACAAATCAAGTCGAGTTAATGCGAGCATTAATACTAAATGCCCGTTTTTTGTTTATCAGATTAATTGAAAGACGACAGAAACAACCCTGTAATACAGAGGATTACTTACCCGCGGCATGTTCTTCGTGTGTTTTAGCTGTGGCAGTATGTTCTTTAGCCAGTGCGGTATGGTATTTAGCCAGTTTTGCATGATGCTTGCTTAATTTATGATGACCTTGTTTTTTATGTTCGCTTGCCATTGAATGGTGATGCTCAGCCATACCTTTATGATATTCAGCCGTTTTTTTATGATGTTCTGCTGCTGCGGCATGATCTTCAGGCGTGTTTGCAACGATAGTATGTTGAGCAGGTTGTTCGGGTGCAGGTACTACATTCGCCAAAACTATTTGAGAACTTAGTCCTAAGATTAGAACCAAAGGCAGCAAAAGGGCAATACGGTTTAGTGCGTGGTTATTCATAATGAAATACTCCTAAATGTTAAATTAAATTTTTACTTTAATACCTAGAGTTATGAGAGAACTATTGATAATTAAAACCAGAGTTTCATTAGAAATGATCAGTTTTATTTATGTATTAAATGTTAGCTGATATTATTCTTTGCTATGACTTTCATGCCAATTCGTAAAAACACCTATACACTACATAAGTATTCGTTATGCCCATAGGTTTTGATCGAAAATTCTAAATTGGGTATTCTTAAGCATTTTGTAGGATAAGAAATTTTTCTATTTATCAAACTAAACTAAACCACCTTAAATTGCACAATTAACTCACGTAAATTGCCACTGATACCTGCTAAGCCAGAAGCATTTATTTTATTGTTTTGCGCTTCTCTGCTGGTTTCTCTGGCCAAATCTGCGTTTTGATTAAAATTTGCTGTTATCAATTCGGTACTCTCTGCTTGTTGAACGGCGGCGCTGGCTATCAGTATGGTTTTGTCGTTGATATTGCTAATGGCGTTTTGAATGCTGCTAAAAGCTTGATTCACCTGTTGCATGGCGATTTTGGTTTGCTTTATTGCTGTCTGCTGGTTATTCATTAGGCTAACTGTGGTTTGGGTTGCTTGATTAAGCCTTTCTATCATGCTATGGATTTGCCGAGCGGAAGTTGCTGTATTGGTAGCTAGTTTGCGCACTTCATCCGCAACTACTGCAAATCCACGTCCATGCTCACCTGCTCGGGCAGCTTCAATCGCCGCATTCAAAGCCAGTAAATTGGTTTGCTCGGTAAACCCTTGAATAACACCAAGTACTCCTTCAATTGCTTTTGCGTCATTTTGCAGGGATTGTAAGGCGCTTGCGCTATGGTCAATAATTTGTTCTAAACTCTCAAATCTCTGCGAGGTTTGATCAATTTCGTGCATACCCTCCTTGACAATGTGTTGCGCTGAGGAAGTTACTGTTTGCGATTCGGCGGCGTTGCTTGCTACTGCTTTAAATGACGAACTTAGTTGGCGCATTTGATGCGCAGCCAGTTCCGTGGCTTGTTGTTGGTCTGCGATAATAATTTCCAGATTTTGGGCTACATGCAGAATGTTGTCACCATAACTACTGAGGGTGTTAGACTCCTGATTGATGCGACTAATCAACGTATTAAAATAGTTTTGTAAGGTATCTAATGACACTTTTAAATGCTTGATTTCGGTAACGGTACTGTGGGTTAAAAAGGATAGACGTAAATCGCCTTTTGCCAGAGAATCAATATAGGTACTGATTTGGCTGATTATGGTGGACAAATGCCGTTGCAGAAAGATCATTAAAATACTGACAATCAGCATTAATAAGGTAAACAGCGTAATAATCAAATAACATAGCCGCTCAAAATATTGATACTCCTGAGTAGTTTCTGTTTGCAAATCTAGTAACTGTTGTTCAAGATTCATGATTTGCTGATTTATTTTCTGTTTGCTATCGATTTTATTTTTAGTCAGCTGTAGTGCGTTATCAAGCTCTTTCCCATAACGCTGCAATAAAGACGTTAGTTCATGTCGTGGTGTTTCAGCCAT
The DNA here is from genome assembly GCF_039904985.1 of Methylomonas sp. AM2-LC. NCBI lineage: Bacteria > Pseudomonadati > Pseudomonadota > Gammaproteobacteria > Methylococcales > Methylococcaceae > Methylomonas > Methylomonas sp. AM2-LC. Next base: position 3,880,995 of record NZ_CP157005.1, on the reverse strand, counting down.
ATCCTCGGTTACTTCGACTTTAGGGCTATCACCCAGGCTAAACTCATTGTCATTACGGGTGGTTGCTTTCATCACACCGAGTAAGGGTAAGTCTTGCAAAGCTGATATAGTCGCGTTTATTTCTTGTAAATAGCGATTTATTTGTTCTAGCGATTGGGCGTTGCTAGAACTAAAAAAACTTTTCCGGCTTTTTGCCAAGTTGTTAAGCGCAAATTGGGTTTTAGTAATGAGTTGCAAAAAATGTAGTCTTTCAGTTTGAGAGGCAGCTTGCGCCTTGTCCACATACTCAGCTAAGGTTTGCAAATGTCTTAATTGCTGTTGTTCACTAGCATACAACAGCGTTTGAGGGTCAGGCAGTTTACCCACAGAGATAAGCTCTTGCGCGGTAGACTGTTCGAATTCGGTGAGAAGAGCAATAAATTTAGGTTGTAAATTTAATGAAATACCTGAATGATCACTCACCTCAGTTTTAATTTCTTTGAGATTTTTTTGAATGTCTGCAACGATAGTTAGATCGCCACTGGCTAAATAATTAAAAATGGGTTGACTGATATGAGTAAAAATCCGGTCTTTTTGTTGTCCGTAAAATTCAACTGAGGCAAAGGCTCGATTCAAATGTTGTAATGCCCATATGACAGTTGATCCAAAACTCATAATCGTAATCACCAGAATTATGCTGGCCAGCTTCGTTATATTTTTGATTTTCATGCGCTAATTAAAGTTGAGTGGCGATGGATAAAACAACTTGATTGGAAGTTGTTAACGGCTGGAAATGCAGAAATATACTGTTACTTGCTTAGCAGCCCAGATTAGTAGCCAAATATCTATTCTCTTCAGTATGTATTCTCTAAATGGGATGATTATCACTGTAAATCTAGAATGTGACAGTTAGATGACGGTAGGTGTGATGCAGTGCAAAGAATTGGAAATAGTTTGCCGAAACTAGGCTTAATTGTGAGTTTTTAAACATAATAGTTATAAAACTTAGATTGTGTCGTTGTGCTAATCTTCAATAAGCATCTGCATTGCCAGCAATTCATGCCACAAACCTTGCTAAATGTTTTATCATTGCTATAGATACGCTAGCAATAAATATAATAATGAATAGTCAGCCGCAAACCTCTCAGTCTCCAGCCTTTTCTCCGGTATTATTGTTTGCCGGAACTTTATTTATCAGCGCGACTTTAATGTTTGTGTTGCAGCCCATGTTTGGCAAAATTCTGTTGCCGCTATTGGGGGGAACTCCCGCTGTATGGAACACATGTATGGTGTTTTATCAGACCTTGTTGTTTTTGGGGTATCTGTATGCGCACTGGCTGACTGGTAAACATACCAGTCAGCGCCAAATCCAGATACATACAGCAGTGTTGATTATCAGCATGATTGCTTTGCCCGTAGCCCTGCCTGCAGAGGTTACTCCGCCAACGGATAGTAATCCTACGTTTTGGTTGATCTGGACCCTGTTATTGGCAATTGGTTTGCCGTTTTTTGTGGTGTCAACCACCGCGCCGCTGCTGCAAAAATGGTTTTCGCAATGCGGACATCGTAATAGTCATGATCCCTATTTTTTGTATGCAGCCAGTAATGCCGGTAGTTTGCTGGCTTTGCTCAGTTATCCGTTTTTCATCGAACCGCATATTGGTCTGGCTCAGCAACGCGTGATATGGAGTGTGGGCTTTGGTTTATTAGAGGTATTGATTATTTTATGTGCGCTGAGGTTGTGGCGCACCGTGGGTCAAATTGAAGAATCAGCCATCGATGTATCCGAAGCAGCCACAGATGTTCAACTACCCGTTCAGCGGCAATTACACTGGCTGGTTTTAGCTTTTGTTCCCTCCAGTTTGTTGCTGGGTTTTACCCAATTCATCAGTACCGATATTGCATCAGTGCCTTTATTGTGGATAGTGCCGCTCACGTTATATTTACTCAGTTTTATATTGGTGTTTTGCAAATGGGCAAAAATTATCCATAACTTGATGTTAATTGCGCAGCCAGCAGTGCTGGTGGTATTCATTACCTATTCGTTCATCGATCCAGCCTTGTTACCCTATTGGTTGGATTTAATCCTACATGCGCTGGCGTTTTTTCTGGCAGTGATGGTCTGTCATGGTGAGTTGGCAAAACATCGTCCAAATACTCGGTATTTAACCCGTTTTTATTTAGTGATGTCGTTCGGCGGTATGCTGGGTGGCCTATTCAATACCTTTGTAGCGCCGTTTATTTTCAATGCAGTGTATGAATACCCGCTGATGATTGTCAGTGCACTGTTTTTACGGCCTGGTTTTTTTACTGGAAAATGGTATTTCAAAAGTATTTTTCCATTACTGGTTTTTGGGCTTGGATTGATCATTTATTACAGTGTTGATCAATTATTCGATTATCTGGATGTGATAGGTGGAGTTTTAATTTTACTGGCAGGCTTGAGTTATTCATTGCGACAATCACCGTTGGCTTTGGGTTTATTGACCGCTGTAATTCTTATATTTGCAATGGGCTTGCATGGTCTGGCATCGAATACCCTGTTTCAACAACGCAGTTTTTTCGGGGTACTATCAGTGCGGGAAACGGTCATAGCCGATGAAAATCAGCATCCTGAAAAAGTGCGTGAACTCTATCATGGTACCACTAAACATGGAGCAGAGCGTCTAACTGCTGCCAATATTACCACGCCATTAACCTACTATAGTCGACCGGGTCCCATTGGCCAGTTATTCAATGAATACAGTGGCGAGAATGAAAATTGGACTATTGGTGCGGTCGGTTTGGGAGCTGGGGCGCTGGCTTGTTATAGCAAAGAGCATCAGCACTGGCGGTTTTATGAAATTGATCCGATGGTGGTGGAAGTTGCCAAAAATCCAAAATGGTTTAACTATCTGAATCGTTGTAATAATCAGGCAGACATGATTGTAGGTGATGCCAGACTGTCCTTACAAAAGGAACCAGATCATAGTTTTGATTTACTGATTATGGATGCATTCAGTTCTGATGCAGTACCCATGCATTTATTGACGCGCGAAGCCTTTCAACTATATTTTAGCAAGCTAAAAGACGATGGTTTGTTAGCATTTCACATTACCAATCGGCATTTAGCCTTAAAAAAAGTACTGGCAGATCATGTTGAACAATTACATTTAGCAGCATTATTACAGGAATTTAAACCGGAGGTTGATGTCCCATTGGTGGTCGCTACCGATTGGGTGGTGATCAGTAAACATCAGGAACGTTTGCAGCTCTTGCAGCAAAGCCGATTAGGACATTGGCAAAAACTGCCACTGTCGTTTGGTCTGGAACCTTGGACAGACGACTTTACTCACATTATTGGTATTTGGAAATAGGAAAAAGTATGCTCATTACGGAACTTGCTCAACACTGTAATGCTATCCCTAAAGGCGGGGATGCTACACAGGCTATCAATGCCGCGGCAGATATTATGTCCGCCCAAGCTCTGCAAGTGACAGTGTTAAGCGATAGTAAATACAAAAAATATTTAAAAGACTCTAAGGCGACTGCCTGTTTTATCCATGAGTCACAGGCAGATGACGAAATTCCTGAGGGTTTGGTGCTCTTAGTTTGTAGTGATCCAGAAATTAGCTTTTTAAATGCGGTTAAATTATTACATCCAGAGCCTGCTTTTAAGCGTAGTGTTTCGGAACATGCAGTATTGGCAGATACTACAACCTTGGCCTACGATGTGCATGTTGGTCCTTTTGTGAGTATTGGTCAATATAGTAGCGTAGGCGATAGCTCTACCATAGAAGCCGGTGTGCGGATTGGTAATCATGTGACCATTGGTAAAAACTGCCGAATTCACCCCAATGTAGTCATTTATGATCATTCCGTCATTGGTAATAACGTCATTATTCACGCTGGTGCAATTATTGGTGCAGATGGTTTTGGCTACAAGTTTCGTGATAATCAGCATATTAAGGTCCCGCATGTGGGTCATGTTGAAATTGCCGATCATGTGGAAATTGGTGCAAATACCTGTATTGATCGCGGGGCGCTAGGGGCTACGCGTATTGGTATGGGCAGCAAAATTGATAACTTGGTACAGCTTGGACATAACAATGTGGTGGGGCGTAACGTTATTATTTGCGGTCAATCGGGTATTTCCGGTTCCTGTACTATCGGTGATGGCGCAATATTAGCGGGTAGTGCCGGTGTGGCAGATCATGTCAATATTGGCTCAAGAGCAGTCGTTATGGCACGTAGCGGCATCTCTGCGGACGTAGAGCCGGGCGCTCAGGTGTTTGGTAGTCCAGCTAAGGATCGCAAGGTGGCTTGGCGGGAGTTGGCCGCGCTTAGTAAGTTACCGGAACTGTTGCAAAAATTTAAAAGCCTGGAAAGCAGGGTTAAGCATTTGGAAGAATAAAGCTTAACTTCAATAACATTATTGGAATCTCCATAAAAACTGAGTATTATAGTCAGGTATTTTCAGTGCAAATGTGTCGTTATTGATTTATACAGTCCACCATTAGCACTGAGCAGATGTAATTCCGGTTTTTATAGGTTGTTTTATATCCTATGTATATGGGGGTTCTAATATGAATGATAAGCAATTAGTAGCCGAGTATGCTGCTGGGCAGATACAAGATGGTATGGTGGTGGGTCTGGGAACTGGATCGACTGCCAACTTCTTTATAGCAGCACTCGCGCAGCGACAAGTCAGCGAAGGCTTGCAGGTGCAAGTGGTTGCCAGTTCGGTCGTCAGTGCTATTAAAGCTCAAAGTTTGGGTTTGTCCCTGCTTGCATTGGAAAATATCAATCAATTAGACGTATATGTCGATGGTGCCGACGAAGTTAGTCCGGACTTATCTTTGTTAAAAGGGCGTGGTGCTGATCTGGTCAGAGAAAAGTTGCTGGCTAAGGCTAGTCTGGCCTTTTGGGTATTAATCGATCCCAGCAAGCGCGTAACCCGTATTGGACAAAATTACCCTATTCCGCTGGAAGTGATGCCTTTTGCCTGGCAACTGGTACAGAAAAACATCACAAAACTGGGTGGCACTGCACAACTTAGAGCCACAGCCAGTGGTGACGGTTTGGCGGTTACTTCTTATGGCAGTCTGGTTCTGGACGCAACATTTCCTGCTGATGTAGACACTCAAAAACTTAATACACAGTTAAATGCCATACCCGGTATTGCTGAGCACGGCATCTTTACTGGTTTAACAAGCGCTGTCTTTTGCGCTGTAAATGGACTGGTGCAAGAGCAATGGGCCGAAAATAGTCAAAATCTATAATTTTTCACAGGAGAGTAACATGTCTACGCTTTTAGAAAACAACCAACCCGCACCTAGTTTCAGTACCCTGAATGAGAACGATCAATTGATATCACTTGCCGATTACCATGGCAAAAACTATGTTGTACTTTATTTTTATCCTAAGGATGACACCCCAGGCTGCACTATAGAGGCTAACGATTTTACCGCCTTGGCAGCCGATTTTTCTGCCTTACAAACTGTCATTATCGGTGTCAGTAAAGACGATTGTGCCAGTCACCGTGCTTTTATCGAAAAATATGGTTTAACCGTGCAACTACTTGCCGATACCAGTGGTGAACTCTGCGACAGTTATGGTGTGTGGCAGGAAGTTGAAAAAGACGGCGTTAAAAAATGGAAAATTGTACGCTCAACTTTTATTATCAATCCACAAGGTCAGTTGGTAGATGTTGAATATGGTGTAAATCATGCGGGTCATGCTCAGGCCGTATTGGAAAAAATTAAAGCATTAAGCTAAGTTTCTGGTTGGTAAATGCAATATATGGGGTTAGTGTGCAAGGTTCTTCATGCTTTAGGTTGAATTTCCGCTTACCCCATAAATGCATCCCAAATTCGCTCGACTTCTAGGCGTAGATCCGCAAAAGTATCCATTTCTGCAGTTGCATCTTCGCCTTTTAGAACCTGATGATGACCATATCCCCGGAAACAACAATAGGCCTGTTTAAGTAGATCTCCATCTTCATGAGTAATAAAACCATACTTTTCAAGCAGGCCAAGTGAACGTATAGAGCCAGTAAAAGTGGTGAGTGCCGGGTAGCTAGCTGCTTCAGCTAAAATCCCAAATTGCACCAGAAATTCAATATCGGCTATACCTCCTTTGCTTTGTTTTAAGTCAAAAAGACGGGTGCCTTTTTTCATAAATTGTAAACGCATTTTTTCGCGCATTTCCCGAACTTCAGATTTTAACTGACTATAATCTCTGGGTAGAGATAAGATTCGGTGGCGAATATCTTGGTAGCGGCTTTGTATGTCTGCATCGCCCGTGATAAAGCGTGCGCGTACTAATGCCTGATGTTCCCATGTCCAGGCCTGGTTTTTAAGGTAATCCTCAAAACGATCAATATAGCTGAATACCAATCCAGAATCGCCATTAGGCCGCAGGCGTAAATCTACTTCATACACTATGCCGGACAGCATTTTAGTATTCAGAATCTGACAGATAGTACGAGCCAAACGCAAATAAAATAGATCGCAGCTAATCGGCTTGCTACCCGTGGTGTTTGCAGTTGCGTCAGGATAACTGCATAAGAACACCAGATCCAGATCGGAGGCGTAACCCATTTCTACTCCGCCCAATTTGCCGTAGCCGATGATGGCGAAATACTGTGGTGTTTCCTGGCAATTAGGTGGATAACCATGTTTATTTCCTAGTATTTGCCAGGCCTTGATTAATGTTTGCTCCAGAATTATCTCTGCTATCCATGTTAGATAATCGCTCACTGTCATTAATGGAATGTTTCCTGCAATATCGGCTGCCGCCACTCGTAGTACGTTTAAATTTTTAAATTGACGTAAGGCGATCATTAGTTGTTCTGTATCAATTAAATCGCGTTTATTGAGTTCGTACTGTAATTCTTTACGCAAGGCTGATTGTTGTAAGGGTTCGTATAATGAGCGCACATACATTAACTCATCAAACAAAATGGGATATTGGGCCAAATGTTCACAAATCCATAAACTGGCTGAACTCAGCGTTATTAGTTGTGTGAGTGATTGCGGGTTTTCAGCTAATAGTGATAGATAGACATTGCGACCCGCTACTTCTGCAAATAAGTCCAGAATACGCTTTAAGGTGACAGTTTGATTATCTGTGATTTTTACCAGCTCAGAAAGTAAAGTTGGCAGTAAGCGTTGGATAACCAGCAAGCCTTTGGTGGATAATCGTTTTAAGGCATAAGAATCTTTAAACTCAATGATAATGTTCAATATTTTATCAGGCTCAGTGCAACCCATCTCAGCCAGTGCTTCTAATGCTTGCTCGTCTTCTGTGTTGCTGGCCCAAATCAGTTGCGAGTTTTGACGTGGGTTATCCTGTTCGTTTAAGGAGAACACCTCTTCGAACAGGGTATGAACCTGGGCTCTGATTAGATCGAGTTCCTGTTTAAAGCTTGCCCAATTCATAAAATCCATAGAATAAGCCAGAATGTCTTGCACTGTGGTATCAATAGGTAGATCGTGAGTTTGTTTATCCTGATATTGTTGAATATGATTTTCGACTCTGCGTAAAAATCGATAAGCAAATTTTAGTGAAGCAGAGTCTTCTAGTGTCATTAATTCCAGCTCAACCAATACATCCAACACCACTTGAATTTCACGCTGTTGTAATGCTGCATCTTTACCGCCGCGAATTAATTGAAACGCCTGACCAATAAATTCGATTTCACGAATGCCGCCCGGACCCAATTTGATGTTATCAAGGCGGTCTTTACGCTTTAACTCTTGTGTAATTTGCGCTTTAACATCCCGCAGCGCATCAAACGCGCCGTAATCCAAATAGTGGCGATATACAAACGGTTTAATCATCGTAGCCAGCTGTTTGCCGGTAGCAAAATCACCCGCCACCTGACGGGCCTTAATCATGGCATAGCGTTCCCATTCACGAGCTTGGGTCAGATAATAGTTTTCCATGCCGTCAAAAGTCATCAGCAATGGGCCGCTGTCGCCAAAAGGGCGGAGACGAATATCGGTTCGGAACACAAAGCCATCAGCCGTGATTACGTCCAATGCTTTAACCAGTGCTTGACAAATACGGGTAAAGAATTCACCGTAACTGATTTCTTTTTTTTCGTTAAGGATACCTTCTTCTGCAAAGGCGAATATCAAATCAATATCTGATGAAAAATTCAACTCCCAAGCACCCAGCTTGCCCATACCTAACACTACCAGATTAAAGGGAGTGCCGTCTGCCAGACGTGGTGTTCCCCAACGTTGGCAAGCTTGCAGATAAAGAAAGTTCAGAGCTGTTTCAATACAGGTTTCTGCCAGCCGGGTTAAATCGCCGAGAGTTTCATCCAGATTCGACCAGCCAGCCAGATCACGCCAGGCAATACGCAGCATTTCACGGCGCCGAAATTGGCGTAGATGACTGGACAGACTGGCCTCAGAGTCGATCATAAAGTTTTGCAAAGTGGTGGCATAATGATCTCGCCGCGTGTTAGAAAACAGATCTCCAGAATTGATAAGATCGGTTAATAACTCTGGTTTACGCAACCAGTTTTCACGAATAAAATTACTGCAAACACATGCTTTTATTATCGAGTTAACGAAAGCAGTATTTTCAAAACTGGGCAACTGATCCGGGCGTGTGTTGTCAGTTAATTGAGTGCAGAAATTGATAGCAATTACTTGCAAGTTTTTCGGTAGTTGCTGTATTTGATCAGACAGTAAAGGCAGTAGCGGCATGAGCAATTTCCGGTATTTGCAGGTAAACTAGCATAATACCTAAAATACAGATATTGTTCGAACCTTCTGTTGTTTATGCCAAAATCCTTAGCAGGAGTGAGTTGTAAATTTAAAATCCCACGCAAATTTTGACGATGTTGGCAGCAATGTGTATATTCACAGCGTAAGTTAGCCAAGCGGCTTTTATGGCTGAATAATTAAAATAATTATAATTAACTAGGATTCTTAGTATGCAAGCGCAAGACACACTTTCTTTTTTAAAAGACCTGTTTTTTACTTATTACCAGTTTACGCTTGATAACCCGGTATATGCTATTTGTCTGGCGTTAGTAGTCTGGCTATTCACCTGCATACTATACAGCTTAAGTATTTATGCGCTGAACAGAAAAATTCGAATTCATCTCAAAACCATCGAAGAGACGCAAAACAGTCTGAATGCTGCTCAAGAGCAAATTAAATTGTTGCAGCAAGATGTCATTGACATTGAAATGCAGGTTGAACATGAAAAGCAACAGGCTGAAGCTTTACGCAGCCAACTGCATGAACTTGGTTCGCAGATTACAGAAAATATTGTGGCTTTAGCTGCCGATTCCAGTTTGGGTCAGCAAGGCTTGACTGTCAGAGAGGGGCTGTCACCAGAACAATTATGGCAACGCTATAACGGCGCTGTAAATCAAATCTGTGAACGTCTGCAAACGCAAGTTGACACAATTAGTCACTTAGAACAGGATAATCAGGTCGGTACTGAAAAAATTGCCGAAATGGAGCAACAACTACAATCTGCGCTACTGAGTTCTGACAGTTTAAAACAGCAGGTAGTGAAACTGGAACTGGCTTTGCAGGAACAAACGCGTTTAGTTGAAGAGCAGCAGCAAAGTGCTGAACAACGCATATTGGAATCAGAAGCTAAATATCAGGCGGATATTAACAGACTGACTAACGTTGAAAAGCAATTTGCAGATTTGCAGATAAAATTTCAGAATCAAGCCGTCAAGGCGCAACCTGTAGAGTCGATTAAACCGATTGAAATTAAAGCGGCGCTAGAAACTACCTCCATTCCTTCAAACGTTAAGGTAGAGCCTCGTCAGACCGTTCAGCAAAAAGAACCGCAAATTGCCTTGGAAAGCCAGCCTATCTTAGAACTTAAAGGTACAGAAAACGTTGCTGAACATACAGAAAATCAAGGTTTTGGCAGCCGATTTAAATCTTTGTTAGGCAATGCCAAACATAAAATTGATAAACTCGATGAAAAACTTGGACAACGTACGCCGTTACCGCAAGATATAGATGACGCTGAATTAGGGCTAGATAAGCCAGAGGAAACACTAACGGAACAACCCGAAACTGTTTCTTTGGTAGACCCCCTGGTGGTTGTAGAAAAAAATACCAGCGGTGGCCTAGGCGGTAAATTCAAAAACATGTTTGGTTCTTCTAAATCTAAAAATGTGCAGCTTGAGTCTTCTGTTGAAGAGCAAGCTACAGAGTTGCCAGTTGATCAAGCTGTTACCTCGGCTAAACCAGAATCATCTGGATTGGGTGGAAAATTTAAAGGCTTATTGGGTGGAGGAAAATCTAAAACTATTCCTGAAACGATAAGTGTCGAGGCCTCTCAACCCGAACCAGAACCAGTGGTTGCAGAAGTTGCCGCGCCAGCAGAAAACGCCGGGCAAATTAAAAGCCTGTTCGGACGTTTTAAGCGTAAATGATGATTAGCCAGAATAAACCAAGTAAGTGCTTATCTGGTATTTGCTCAGTTAGAGGCCTAAGAATGAAAAGAGATAAGCACTTATTGATGGCATTTATTATTTCGATAACTAGCAGCGGCTGTTCCACAGCTAGTTTTCAGCAATTAGGTTATTTTGCTGTGCAGAATTTTGGTGCCTATCAATGTCAAAAAAACATGGTCTCCGAGTGCAATGCCAGACCAAATTATGATGAGTATCAACGTCAGCGTGGAGAAATACAAAAGCAATAGGGGTTATCGTAAACGCCATTGTAAAGAAGCTCTTACGCAACGTAATACTTCGTAACTGTATTCGCCCGCAAAGTGTTCGTAAACAGGTTTAAGCGCATTTTTCTGTTGATCAGGCAGATGCAGGAATTGATCTTCAATAGCGGTAATGTCAGCATTGGAAAGATTGACAACTTCATGTAGATCTATCAGTCCGGTTTCCAGGTTTTTTGAAAGGTGATTGTAAACTGTGTCGGTTTTTAGATTGCGTTTAGCTGCAATTTGTTCGACGTTTAATCCCAGTCTGAATAGGTCCAAAGTCTCGTTAGCAGTGTCACTACTGATGGCTTTGATTTCAAGCGAGCTAAACTGGGCTAATACTGCTAGAAATTCATCGCCATATAAAGCCAATTTACGCTCCCCCACGCCACTAATTAAAGCCATTTGCTGTTTGTTGCTTGGTCGATTTTCCAGCATGGCCATTAGTGTGGCATCGTGAAAAATCACATAAGGGGGGACATCTTGCAAATCAGCCAGTTCGCGGCGTTTGGCACGTAAAGCATTCCACAAAGCGCTATCGGGCTGTGGTTTGTCGGATTTATCCCTTCTCAGTTTTTCAATGGCTACATCCTGTCGTAACATCAATGTCTGCTCGCCACGCAAGATTGGGCGACAGGCATCGGTCAGTTTCAGGCTGCCATGACCTTCAAGGTCAACTTCCACCAGCGCTCTGGCTACCAGTTGCCGAAACACTGAGCGCCATTGGTTTTCATCGAGTGCTTTACCAATGCCGAAGGTGGACTGATGAGCGTGTCCAAATTGCTGGATGCGGGCGTCTTCTTTGCCGCGTAGTACATCGATCAGATAGGTGACTCCAAAACGTTGTCCGGTACGGTAAATAGCAGATAAAGCCTGTTGAGCGGGTAGGGTACCATCCCAGGTCTTTACTGGTTCCAGGCAGGTATCGCAATTGCCACAGTTGTGATCCAGAATATCACCAAAATAAGAAAGTAAAATCTGACGACGACAGCTAACAGATTCGCACAACGCTAGCATGGCATCCAGTTTATGGTATTCGATACGTTTATGCGTTTCATCTGCGGTAGACGAGGCTAGCATTTGTCTCAAGGTAATTACATCCTGTAAACCATAGGCCATCCAGGCATTTGCAGCATTACCATCACGACCAGCACGCCCGGTTTCCTGGTAATAGGCTTCAATACTTTTGGGTAAATCCAAGTGTGCCACAAAGCGCACATTAGGCTTGTCTATACCCATGCCAAAAGCGATAGTGGCAACGATAATCAAGCCATCCTCCATCAAAAACTGATGTTGGTTTTTTTGTCGAATATCGGCTGGCATACCCGCATGATAGGGGAGGGCTCGTAAGCCTTTTTGATTGAGCCATTCCGCAGTATCTTCAACTTTTTTTCGGGATAGGCAATAGACAATGCCAGTGTCACCATTATGTTCAGCGTTAATGAAGTTAAGCAATTGCTGACGCGCATTTTGTTTCTGGATAATACGGTAACGAATATTAGGACGGTCAAAACCGCTAATGAATACCTCAGATTGTTCCAATGCCAGACGCTGGATAATTTCTTCGCGGGTACGTTCGTCTGCAGTAGCCGTGAGAGCTATGCGTGGGACGCTTGGGAATAGTTGGTGTAAAACCGAGAGCTGTAAATAATCAGAGCGAAAGTCATGCCCCCATTGTGAGACGCAATGCGCTTCATCAATGGCAAACAAAGCGATTTTGCAGCGTTTTAGTAAGGATTGTGTGCGGGTATTACTAAGCCGTTCCGGAGCTATATAAAGCAAATCCAACTGATTGCTGATGAGTTGCTGTTCAATATGACGGACTTCATCTAATGACAAGGTTGAATTAAGAAACGCAGCTTTAACTCCTAATAAATGTAAGGCGGTCACTTGGTCCTGCATTAACGCAATTAGCGGTGATATGACAATACCAACGCCATCCATAATAATGGACGGAATTTGATAACACAGAGATTTGCCGCCACCTGTAGGCATCAATACCAGTACATCACGTCCACTGCACAATTGACCAATAATGTCTTGTTGTTGCCCACGAAAGCTGTTGTAGCCAAATACTGAGCGTAGGGTTTGCAATGCGGGGTTAGTGGTCATGAGCATGGAGTGTTATACACGTTTCAGAGATATCTGATCTGAATTTGCTAAAGCTGAAAGAATCTACTATTGTAAATCTATCCATTTGTATGTTGTTTTTTAGCGGATGTGCTTGATAGCTAAGCATTATGCCATAAAACAAATATCCATTTAGCGATTGCAGTAATCACATAAAACCTGAAATTAGGCTTAGCGGGATATAGCTAATTATTACCATAATTTTTGGGGATTAAAATAGTGTTTTGTGGAGCCTTACTGTTATCAGTATGTGGATAATCCTGGGTAAAATGTAAGCCTCGACTTTCTTTACGCATTTGAGCGCAGCGGATGATTAATTCTGCAACAATCACCAGATTGCGTAATTCTAACAAATCACTGCTGATGCGAAATTGACCATAGTATTCCGAAATTTCCTCTTGCAGTAAAATGACGCGATTCATAGCACGTTCCAAACGTTTATTGGTCCGAACAATTCCAACATAATCCCACATAGAGCGGCGCAGTTCATCCCAATTATGACTAATCAAGACTTCTTCATCTGAGTCAGATACTTTTGATTCGTCCCAATTTGGCAAAATCCCCGGTTTAGGAATATTAACTATATGATGACGAATATCGAGATTGGCTTGTTCGGCAAATACCAGACATTCCAGTAATGAATTGCTGGCCATGCGATTTGCACCGTGTAAACCAGTACAAGCGACCTCGCCAATAGCATATAAACCTGGTATATCGGTTCTGGCATGACTGTCGGTTAATATGCCCCCACAGGTGTAATGTGCAGCAGGCACCACTGGAATGGGTTGTTGACAGATATCAATATCCAGTTCCAGACATTGCATATAAATGGTCGGGAAATGCTTTTGAATAAAATCGCGTGATTGATGGCTGATATCCAGATAAACGCAGTCTATGCCATGTTTTTTTATTTCGCTGTCTATAGCGCGCGCCACAATGTCGCGTGGAGCCAGTTCCATTCGGCTGTCATACTGTTGCATAAAGCGTTTGCCGTTGGGTAGCAGTAAATGCCCGCCTTCACCACGCACTGCTTCGCTAATCAAAAACGAATGTGCGCTGGGATGATATAGACAGGTAGGATGAAATTGCATAAATTCCATATTGCTAATACGGCAACCTGCTCGCCATGCCAATGCAATTCCATCCCCGGAAGAGGTGTGCGGATTAGTCGAATATAAATAAACTTTATTGGCACCACCAGTAGCTAATACCAAAATTTTGCAAGCAATACTGGTAATTTTGCCCGTTAAGCTATTTAGAACATATGCACCACGAATACCCTGCGTTTTTTCACCCAGATTTTTGGCGGTGATTAGTTCCACTACATTGTGATATTCCAGCAGGGTAATATTGGCGTGTGCACGCGCTCTTTCAATCAAAGACAAAGACACCGCTTTGCCGGTTGCATCGTCAGTATGCACAATACGACGGTGGGAATGTCCGCCCTCGCGGTTAAGATGTAAGCGTAATTTGCCGCTGGAACTATGTTCTTGAGTAAAATTTACCCCTTGTTCGCGTAACCATTCAATGCTTTTACGACCCTGGCCGACAGTTAGGCGCACAATTTCTGGATCACATAAACCAGAGCCAGCAATTAAGGTATCTTCAATATGTGATTCGATAGAATCATGTTTTTCGTCGTAAACCGCAGAAATTCCGCCTTGAGCATAATAAGTACTGCATTCTGTCAGGGCAAATTTGGCTAGTACGGCTATTTTGAAAGAGTCAGCCAGATGCAGAGCCAAACTAAGCCCTGCGCCACCACTACCGGCAATAACTATGTCATAGTAATCTTGTGTTGATGAGGAGTAACTGTTATTCAAAGTTGAGTATTAATTCAAAAAAGATAAAAAAAATTTTAAAGATGATAACGTATTTGTAACAATTTTATAGTGTATTCTTTATGTATAGCGTGTTCAGTATGATTAAACTGTGACTCCTTGGAAAATTCAATAGAGCAGATTTGCAATTTAGTTTTTTGCTCAGGTAGGATAGGCATTTTACGACCCATCATACAAGGCAAGCATTGGGTGTTTTTTCTTGTAGAATGGCTAAGCAACTTTATTTAAATCGCCTAGAAAAGGTTTAGTGAAATAACAGTTTTGCTCCCTAAACACAATTTTTTTTGTATTAGCAGAACTAATGCGGTTTAATTCTGTCTTGTTAATTATAGATAAACGATGAAGTGAACGAACAGACTAACCATAGTGAAGATTTAGATCAGGATTTGGTGCGCCGTGTACAACAGGGTGATAAATCTGCTTTTGATCTTTTGGTGATTAAATATCAGCATAGAATTGTGCATCTGGTAAATCGGTATGTGAAAGATCCGCATGAGGCTCAGGATGTTGCACAGGATACGTTTATTAAAGCTTATCGTGCATTAGCCGACTTCAGAGGCGAAAGTGCTTTCTATACCTGGTTATATCGTATTGCCATTAATACGGCAAAAAATTATTTATTGTCGCGTACCCGCCGCCATTCTGAATTTGAATTGGAAATGCAGGATGCTGAACAAGTAGAGAATGCACTTCAGTTAAAAGATATGCACACACCTGAAGATCAGTTGATGAATGAACAAATCGTTGAAGTGATCAAATTGGCGATAGAAAACCTACCTGAGGAAATGCGTATAGCCATTACATTAAGAGAATTTGAAGGCATGAGTTATGAGGAAATTGCCGAGGCTATGGATTGCCCCATTGGCACAGTGCGATCTAGAATTTTTCGCGCTCGAGAAGCTATTGATGAAAAATTGCAGCCATTGCTGAATTAACAGAACATAAGGTGTTTTGATGCAAGAACAAGTAAACGAAAAAATTTCATTACTCATCGATGATGAGCTACAGAGTGATAAGGCTTTATCGCTATTGCGAACTTTGGGGCAGGATGATGCTTTAAAGCAGCGATTGCAACGCTATCAGTTGATTAGTCAAGTTTTAAAAAACGACAGCTGTTATGTGCTTGATAAGCATTTTGCAGACAAAATTCATCAACAGATCAGTTACGAGCCCACTTTTATGCTGCCACGCAAAAAATCGAGCCTTATCAGCTTCAATTGGCAGAAAGCTGGATTAGCACTGGCCGCTTCCATTACTTTGGCTGTGGTGTGGGTGGCGTATAAAGTCGATACTCAAAAAAATCCTTATACTTTACAGCCTGCAATGGCCATCAATATGCAGCAGCCCAATACACTGGTGCCACTTAATCCGCATTTTAACGATTATCTGCAAGCTCATGACAATGCCGTATACAGTAGCGATGTTTACCGCACCCAACCTTATGCCCGAGTGGTGGGTTATCAAGAGCAATGAGTGAGTTAATCTGCAGTTCAACTGGTTTACAAGTAATCATGTGCGCACAGACTTCCTATCCTTTTGGAACAAGTTTGCAACGCAGACTAAATTATCAAGTATCTGATTTGGCATCCAAAATGTACAAAGTTTCTCAGGCTATCAGATATGTTTTTGTATTTTTGATCACTGCAATTTTGTTTGTTTCAGTTGCTCATGCCGAGGATAAATTGCTAAGTGCTCCTCAGTTATTTGAGAATATGAAACATGCGCTTAAATCATTAAATTATCAGGGTACTGTGGTACTGATGAAAAATGGACAACTCGATACCATGCGATATAAACACAGTGTGGTGGAAGGTGTTGAGCAGGAACGCTTATCTTCATTGAATTCACCGTTGCGGGAAGTTACACGTAAAGCCAGCGAAGTCAGTTGTCTTTTTAAGGAAACCAGTCAAAAAGTCATCAATCATCATCCAGTAGATAGCTCTTTCATTATCAATTTGCCAGAAGACAGTAGCCAAATTGATGCACTTTACAGTTTGGCAAAACAAGGAAAGGAATCAATTGCCATGCTACCTGCCGAAATTATTACCATTCAACCCAAAGACCAATTGCGTTATAGCCGCAAAGTTTGGATAGAAAGCCAGTATTTTTTGCCCTTGAAAGTCGAAGTTTACGATCTTAACGGTATGATACTTGAGCAGCTAGTGTTTACCGATCTAAAAGTGGAAGGTATTAATGACCCCAATCCTGTTGTTGAAACTAACGAAACGACACTACAGGTTAAGCATTTACATGCCAGTCAGGCAGAGCCTTATGAAAATGCGCCGTTTGTATTAAAAAATTGGCCTGCGGGTTTTAAAACCTTATTTTTCATTCGTAATTCAATGCAGCAAGCTCAAAAAGCGGTTGAACATTTACTCATTAGCGATGGCTTTTCTTCGGTATCTATCTATATGGAGCCTAAAGAAGCGCAGGGTGTAGAGGGACTACACAGTTTGGGTTCCGTCAATTCCTATAGCAAAGTATTAGATACCTACCAAATCACCGTTTTAGGTGAAGTACCTGCCCAGACGGTTGAATTTATCGCAACTGGCATTACATTACGTTAATAGATAGTCAATTTTAAATATTATCAAATTTTGAGAGAGGATTTCATGCTTAAAAAGCTGTTTTACGGAGCTTGCGTATATTTGTTGTTAAGCAACCTGAGTTATGCGCAATTGCCGGACTTTACCGAAATGGTAAAAAATAATGGTAATGCAGTGGTTAATATTAGCACTATACAAAAAAATACTGAGACTCAAGCTGCCGATTCTGGCGATCAGCAGCAGTTACCTCAAGATATTCCACCAGAAATGGAAGAGTTTTTCCGGCATTATTTTCAAGGTCCGGGTCGGGGTATGGCTCCTAAAGAAACTAATTCTTTGGGCTCTGGTTTCATTATTTCCAAAGACGGTTATGTGTTGACCAATAATCATGTGGTGAATAATGCCAGTGAAATTGTTGTTAAGCTCAAAGACAGACGTGAGCTAATAGCAAAATTGATTGGTTCTGACGAGAGTTCTGATGTTGCCCTACTAAAAGTGGAAGCTAAAGATTTACCCGTAGTGGAAATAGGTTCTCCAGACCAGTTGCAAGTGGGCGAATGGGTATTGGCAATTGGTACACCTTTTGGCTTCGATCAGTCAGTTACGGCGGGTATAGTCAGCGCCAAAGGTCGTAGTTTACCCGATGGTAATTACGTTCCTTTTATTCAAACTGATGTAGCGATAAATCCTGGAAATTCCGGGGGGCCTTTATTCAATATGCAAGGTAAAGTTGTTGGTATAAACTCGCAAATTTATAGCCGTTCTGGAGGCTATATGGGCTTATCCTTTGCTATACCCATTGATTTAGCAATGAATGTGGTAGATCAGCTTAAAAGCAAAGGCAAAGTTTCACGCGGTTGGTTAGGTGTGCAGATTCAGGATGTTACCCGTCAATTAGCAGAATCGTTTGGCATGGATCGTCCGCATGGTGCGTTGGTGGCCAAAATTGTTCCAGGTGGACCAGCTGAAAAAGCGGGTTTGCAAATTGGCGATATTATTGTCGAATTTAATGGTCAAATCGTAGAAACATCAGGTGAACTGCCGCCACGTGTAGGGGTAACACCGATTGATGAGCCTGCCAAGTTGAAAATTATTCGCCAAGGTGAAAAACAGGAACTTTCAGTCAAAATAGGTTTGTTGCCTTCTCAGCAAGTTGCACAAAAAAGTGATCCAAACGCAGAAGAAATTCATGCAAATCGTCTGGGTCTAGTGGTTACCGATTTAAATGCTGAGCAACGTCAAGAGCTACAAATTGAAAAAAATGGCGTATTTGTGCAAAGAGTCGGAAAAGGTATTGCTCAGGATATTGGTATACAACCTGGCGATATTATTTTAAGAATTCAAAATAATGTGATTCGTGATAGTAACGAATTCAATAAAATTCTTACTAAGCTGCCTACTGGTAAATCCATAGCAGTATTGGTGCAACGTAACGGTAATCCTATATTTTTGGCATTTAAGTTAGATAAATAAACTGGGAGTAGTGATGGCTAGTGCAAGTTTCATTACACAATTAATTGGAAATACACCATTAGTTAAACTCCAGCGTATTTTGCCCGAAAACGCCGCTACGGTTCTGGTAAAACTCGAATCCAGAAATCCGGGCGGCTCTGGCAAGGATCGAATTGCCTTAGCCATGATCCAGTCAGCAGAGAAAGCCGGTTTATTAAAAGCGGGGGGTACTATTGTCGAACCTACTGCCGGAAATGCCGGTGTTGCTTTGGCAATGGTCGCTTCTGCTCGAGGTTATCAATGTATTTTGACCATGCCAGAAAACACCACAGTCTATTGGCAGCAATTACTGAAACGCTATGGTGCAGAAGTAGTGCTGACACCCGAAATTGATGGACAGCAAGGCGCAATAGACAAAGCCAGAGCTATTGTCTGTGAAATTTCCGGTGCCTTGATGCTGCAACAATTTGAAAATCCGGCTAATCCTGAAATCCATCGGCAAACTACTGCACAGGAAATATGGTCGGCAACCAATGGTAATGTAGATGCTTTTGTCTGCGGTGTGGCTACCGGGGGTACTCTGACGGGTGTTGCAGATGTTATGAAAAATCGTAACCCGAACTTTAAAGTATTCGCAGTTGAACCTGTTGAATCTCCTGTGCTTTCGGGTGGATCACATACCCCGCACAGTATTTATGGTATAGGCTTGGGATTTATTCCCAAAAATCTGGATATTGATTTACTAGACGGCGTAGAGCAGGTCAGTAGTGAGGAAGCTGCTGGTATGCGTGAACGTCTGATTCGTGAGGAAGGTATCATTGCTGGTATGTCATCTGCTGCAAATGTGTGTGCAGCACTTCAGGTTGCCAGTCAGCTGGGTAAAGGAAAAACTTTGGTTACCCTAATAGACGATAACGGTGAAAGAGATAGGTAAGCAGGGTTAGTTTGCTTCCATTTTAAAAGTTTCTACCCTATTTCTGCCATTTTGTTTGGCAAGATACAAACATTGATCTGCTTGTTGTAACAAGTCTTCGTAAGACATCTTTTCGTTAGGTATGACCGTGGCAGTGCCAAGACTAATGGATACGAATGCGGACACCTTAGAGCCTGGATGCG
Source organism: Methylomonas sp. AM2-LC (assembly GCF_039904985.1). Taxonomy (NCBI): domain Bacteria; kingdom Pseudomonadati; phylum Pseudomonadota; class Gammaproteobacteria; order Methylococcales; family Methylococcaceae; genus Methylomonas; species Methylomonas sp. AM2-LC. Next base: position 3,861,239 of record NZ_CP157005.1, on the reverse strand, counting down.
GTAGTTGCAAACTTTCTACAGCAATGCGTAGCGTTTCTGCTAATAGTTTGGCCTGATCGGCATCACAAGCTGCTACCACACAAAATTCTTCTCCACCATAACGAGCAATCAAATCCCCAGCACGTCTAAAATAGTGGCGCAATGTTTTAGCAACCTCTTGTAAACAATGATCGCCTTGAATATGACCAAAGTGGTCATTGTAATTCTTAAAATAATCAATATCGACCATGATCAAGGACAACGGATAACTTTGGCGCACGGCACGCTTCCATTCGCGCTTAACAAAATAATCATAATAACGGCGATTAGGAAGTTGGGTTAAGACATCCATATACGCTAACTTTAAATGTTGTTTGGCTTTAACCAGACGACGATTTAATTTTTGATGGTTTAGCAAAGATATTAATATAACCACTAAACCAAAAACAGTAATGATAAAGTAGAACAATTGCTGTTTTTTTAAGTGTGTGGCAATAGATGCGTCTAAATCGGAACTAGGCATGGACATGCTGAGCGCAATTATAGGCGTTTTATCGTTTAGGTTTTGTTGGGTGTGGCATTTTATGCAACTGACATCGACGGGTAAAGCCAACATGTAGCGGAAATAAGAGGTACCTTCTTTGTTTGAAATAGTTTTTTTATTGGTTTCGCCCTTTTCAAAATCAAGCAGAGTGGCGGATTCCCAGTCATCGGGCTTTTGGTTACTATCTAATGGGTTAAGGCTAACCAAATGATATTGTATGTGAGAGGTTTCTGCGTTAACACTGCTAAGTTTATGGCTGAGACAAACGGGTACTACCCTAGTTAGAATCTGTCCGTTGGTGGTTTGCAAATCACTTTCAGGAATTGGCATTAAGGCATTAGGTTGTCCCTGTTCATTAACCAGCGCGTACAGCATCCCATACTGGTCAACCTCTTGCTGAAGTTTGATAAGATGATTGACCAGCATATCGGTTTGTTTGGCTATTAAATCTTGCGACGAACTTTTTATTTCCAGTGTTTGTTGGTAATAAATCGTCGAGATTATTGCTAACCAAAACACAGCATATATCAGAAATGTATGCCTATTCATTAGTCCCACCCATAAAATTTGCAGCACTTACGGCTTTTGCTACATTACAACCTTAAACCCATATCGGCAGTTGATCACTTCGTCAGCGAACTAAAGCCTTTTGAATCAATTAACTAACGGGCTAACACTTGTCACCTACAGGTTTAGGCGCCTACATACTTGAGGGTATGGATAGCAGCCAATTCTAGGTTAAAGCATTGCATACATGATTCAATAGTTGGAGGCACTAAATTTAAACTACAATGTATCATTTTTTGTGATCAGATGAGTGGAAAATGCTGTAAGGTTTGTAAAAATAATGCACGCTGGTTACTTTTTCTTTTTAACAAAGAGTTAACTTGGATGCGAAAAAAGTGAAATTAACTTTATAAATGTTGATATGTATCAATATTAAATTGCTGGAGCATTCTAGAATAAACACCATGTCATTGCATTCCTACCATTGACATAATCCTCTTGAAAGATATTTGCTTGGCGGGACAGTTGTACTCTCCCGCCTTTTTTTTGATTTTGGCTGGCGTGCCATTATAATCAACTGTTATCAGCAAATTGTCTAATCATGCTTACAGCCAGTCAGCACCAACTCATTCAGCAAGCGAATCTAACTTTTGATCAGCTTAGTACTGAGCGTTTTTATTCACTTATCGATAGTCAACAGCTGTTGAGTGCTTATTCCGATGCAGAATTAGTGAAGTTTTTACAGATAGTCAATGCCTTGTATCGGGGTGGTGAGCCTATTATTAGCGATGCTGATTATGATGGCGTGTATTTGGCAGAATTAAAACGACGTAATCCCGAACATGAATATTTATTTTCTGTGGAGCCTGAGCCACTGATTGCCGGAAAAACGGTTGATTTGCCGCAAAGGATGTTATCCACAGAAAAAGCGTATAGTCGTGATGAGGTAGAACGCTGGATAGAGCGTATTGAAAAAGCAGCAATTGAGCTAAATAAATCAGCAGATGAGATAAGGTATAGGATTACGCCTAAGCTTGATGGCTTTGCTGCCTATGATGATACGCAGAGATTCTATACTCGGGGTGATGGTCGTAAGGGTACTGATATCAGTAGAGTCTTTGCGCGTGGATTGCAGTTGGCTAATCAACAGCAACGTATTGCAGGCCCAGGTGAAATTGTAGTCAAACGCAGCTATTTCAATCAACATTTGGCAGACAGTTTTGATAATCCGCGTAATTTTGTAGCCAGTGTTATCAAGGAAAAAGATCTGGATACACATGCACAATTAGCGATTACAGAACAGGCCGCCATTTTTTATCCTTTTGCCTCCTTACCCAGCTGGGAGGGCGATAAACAGACATTGTTGCAGGTGTATGAAAGTATAGATATTAACGATTGGGCGGATTTTGATTACGATATTGATGGCGTGGTGCTGGAAATTGTCGATGCAGAAATTAAAGCCTATATGGGCGCTACCCGTCATCATCATCGCTGGCAATTGGCGTACAAGAAAAATCTGGATACCGCTGAAGTAGTCGTCTTTGCTATTACCCCGCAAACTTCACGCTCGGGCCGTATTACGCCAGTTGCAGAGCTTGAACCTGTCAGACTAAGCGGTGCATTGTTATCCAGAGCTACGGCTCATCATTACCGAATGGTATTGGATAAGGGGATAGGACCTGGCGCACTTATTCGTTTAGCCCGTTCCGGCGAAGTGATTCCAAAAATTGAAGCAGTACTTCGTCCGGCAGAACCGCAAATACCCAATCATTGCCCAAGTTGTGCGCACGAATTAGTCTGGGATAGTGATTATCTGTTATGTCCTAATACCCTGAGTTGTCCGGCACAAATCAGCAATACTATGGAACACTTTTTTCGAATTTTGAAAAACAACGATGGTTTTGGTGCAGCAACCATAAAAAAGCTTTACGAATACGGTATTCGTCGTGTTGATGAGATTTATCAACTTACCGCCGAACAGTTTGAAAGCATGGGTTTTGGGCCCAAGCAATCGTCCAATCTTGTCGAGCAATTAGTGCGTAGTCGTAGTGAGTCCGTTGAAGACTGGCGCTTTCTGGCTGCATTTGGCGTGTTCCGTATGGGGCTGGGGAATTGTGAAAAACTGCTGAGTCATTATGCTTTAACTGATATTTTTAGTCTGAACGAAGCGGATATTATTCGTCTGGAAGGCTTTGCGGAAAAAACGGCCGCTGTCATAACTGAAGGTTTTGCCGCTATTAAACCGTTATTTGATAGCTTAATGGCTTTAGGTTTTACTCTGCAAAGTACGCAAAACCTGCGCATAGAAAACGCGCATGTATTAGCGGGTAAAACTCTGGTGTTTACCGGTACCCTGCAATCGGGTACACGCGATGAGTTGACCAAGCAGGCTAAAGCATGTGGTGCCAAAGTGGGGAGCTCGGTGTCAGCCAAAACAGATTATCTGGTAATCGGGGAAAATGTCGGTGCAAACAAATTGCAAGCGGCTACTGAAAAAGGCGTACAGATAATTTCTGAACAAGATTTTTTGCAACTTCTGTCAAGTGAGATTAGCCATTGAACAAACAACAGCGTGCCAATGTATTGTGTTTTTCCGGACACGACCCCAGTGGGGGGGCCGGTATACAAGCTGACATTGAGACCATTATTAGTTTGCAAGGACATTGCTGTAGCGTGATTACAGCCTTAACCGAACAAGATAGTCGTAATGTTAAACGCATCATCCCTCAACGGCCGGATGATATTCGTCAGCAGGTACAGACCCTGTTAGCCGATTTACCTATTGCAGCTATTAAAATTGGTTTAATCGGACATGTTGAAACTGCTTATGTGATTCACGAAGTATTACAGGCCTATCCACAGATACCTGTCATTCTTGATCCTATATTGGCAGCCGGGGGCGGGACTCCATTGGCAAGCCAAGACTTGCAAACAGCAATGATCGATTTATTATTGCCTTATACACAGGTGCTAACGCCTAATAGCCTGGAAGCCAGACAACTGGCTCAACTGGATGAGCTGGCTGCGTGTGGGCTTAGATTACAAGAGCTGGGCGCTACATATGTGTTAATTACCGGTACGCACGAAACTTCTGACATTGTACATAACCAGTTGACTATGCCTGAGGGTCTGTCACAGATTTTTAACTGGGAACGCTTACCCCACAGTTATCACGGTTCAGGTTGTACGCTGGCTAGTGCCATTGCCGCCATAATGGCACAAGGTTTGGATGCCTTTACCGCCATTCATGAAGCTCAGGATTACACTTGGCAATCTTTGCAAAATGCCTATCGACCCGGTCAGGGGCAATATAATCCACAACGCTTGTTTTGGGTGGATGCATGAAGTTTCCACAACAAGGTTTATATGCCATTACCCAAACCGCCGATAAATCTATTCAGCAGATTTTGTTAGAAGTAGAAGCGGTTTTAAAGGGTGGGGCAGTGGTTTTACAATACAGGGATAAAGAGTCAACGAATAAAAATACACTAGCCAGTTTATTGCTCAAGCTTTGTCATGCCTATCAAGTGCCTTTGTTAATTAACGACGATATCGAGCTGGCGCTGCAGGTGGGTGCAGATGGCGTGCATCTGGGTAGAGACGATGGCGACATAGCCATTGCCCGCACCAAGCTGGGACCCAATGCCATTATTGGTATTTCTTGTTATAACGATGTCGAGCGCGCCTTGTCTATGCAAGCCCTGGGTGCTGATTACGTGGCCTTTGGTCGCTTTTTCCCTTCCAATTCCAAACCTTTGGCAGCTCCGGCGCAAATTGAAACACTGCAAAAGGCAAAACAAACCCTATACATTCCCATTGTCGCCATTGGCGGTATCCTGCCAGAAAATGCAGGGGGTTTGCTGGCAGCAGGTGCCGATTTACTGGCGGTGATTGGTGGTGTGTTTGATAAGCAAGATCCGGAAATCGCAGCGAAAGAGTTTCAACAGATGTTTGCAACATAATTGGCATGATGAGTGATCATTAATGCTTTTTGATGTGATATAACGTCAAGCCAATATTCACCTGTCTGGCAAAATGTTTAGCTGTCGTAAAATCGCTTTGGGTGAGAGGAGCTTTGTTAATGGAACGATCACAGTAAATTAGCCCAATTGCTTTGTGATCGATATGAACCGGAAATATAAAGCTATCGTTTTTACCAAAAATATTGATAATTTGCTTGGTATACAAATGCTGGTAATGGTTGTGTTCAATCCACAGCCCCTCTTGCTGGTGAAGTGCGTAGAAAAACAAATTGCCTTCAGTTTCCTGATTCTGAATCAGAATTTTTTCTGACCTATTTTGTTTTATCCAACCCAGAGCCAATTTTTCATTCAGTGTTTGTTTGTCTGGGCTAAGTAAGACAAACAAGGTTCTGTCCATTTCTATGCCACGGTGTATGCCTTCTAAAACCATTTCGAACAGCTGGTTAAGATTGATTTGTCCACTGATATGGTTACTAATATCCTGTAATACTTGAAACTGAATTTGTTTTTTATCAAATTCATGCGTATCTATTTCATCTTCTGCTAGCTCTAAAACTTCGCTGGAGATAAATTTTGAAGCATCCTCTGCACCAAATTGCTTCGCAACTTTTATGGCCGACTGCGTATTGTTTTTGATTTTAACAATAATAGCCTCTGGTGTGTCGCCGGTTAATTTTTCAAGTTTGTGCAGGCAATTTTGCATTGCGGTGGATTCCCAGCCTAATTTAAGGGCAGCGCTAATCTCGCTACCCATCAGTACCAGTTTAATACGAGGATGTGTTGATTCAGGTCTACAGATGCTTTCTTCAATCAAACCGCCTAGATGCCAGGATTTACAAAGTTTTTTGCTCAACTCACGCAGGCTAAAACCCAGTATTTGTTTTTCAGCATCCTGTACTGAAATTTTTCGGGTTTCTAGCAGATAATTAATTTGCTCGGTTTGTGGGTGGTTAGAGCACCAGAAAGCAATGTGCGCAATATTATGCAGTAGGGCGGCAACAAAAACTTCTTCGGGTAGTTCGTCATGCATGGCTATAGCAAATTCTCTGGCTTGTACAGCTGCATGTATAGCTTGGGCAATTTCTTGATTCGCGCGTAACTTATTGCTTGAATTAAGTATCGACTCAATAAACGAACAGGCGATAGTTAATTCGCGTATACACTCGGCTCCCAACAGTATGATGGCGCGAGTGACTGTGCTCATTTTCTGCCTGGACGGGTTGTAGTAGCTACTATTGCCAATTTTTAGCAATTTAGCTGTCAAATTAGGGTCTTGCATGATGATGGCAGCAAGGTCTAACGCGCCTTTTTTAGTATCGTTAAGCGATCTATAAATCTTTTGTGCGGTGTTAGAGAAAATGGGTAACTCCTGGGCGAGAAGTGTTTCCGTCCATTCTTCAATAGATTTTGGCTGTTTAGTTAAATCAGTAGAAATCATTGTTTGGAAATTGGGTTACCAGCATTTAAACTTGTATTGTAGTAGTAAATTAGAAATTGCTTGGTTTAATAGTGAGTTTTTTTTCAGGGGTTTTAAAGTTTTTTGCATAAGCTGATTAAAAAAAAGTCATTATGTGCCGCCTCGCTTAATCCGTTCGGGGAGAACGGATCGATCTGACTATTGGGCTGCACTGGCTTAGTGCTAAAAGCTATGCACAGAAATGTATTGCAGAATGACTCATAGGTGTAAACATTTAGCAAAGCATTTGAACTTGATCAGCCAATGGCACACAGGGTTAGATGTCCGTTTTTTTAATCGCAGCTTCCCCTATTTCAAATCCATTGGTATTGGAAAATACTGATATAACATGGAGAAAATTTTTGAAACAATCTTTTTATGACTTAAATTATTCTGATTTAGAAGCGGTTTTAAATCAGAATAATTTAAACCATTCAGCTGCGGCAATTCTATTTAATTGGCATTATAAGAAAAAAGAAATTGCTCAATGTGTTGAAAATATTGCTAAATGTGCGTTGGCCTTTTTTCAAAATAATTTCGACTTTTCTCTGCCCGAAATCGATACAGTTTATGAGTCAAAAAAAGATCGAACAGTTAAGTTTCTTTTTAAACTTAATGACAGTCATAAAGTAGAAACCGTTCTTATTCCGTTTAATAATAAATATTCAATTTGCCTTTCATCGCAGGTTGGCTGTGCCATGAATTGCTCTTTTTGTTTTACCGGAAAACAAGGGCTTAAAAGAAATTTGACCACAAGTGAAATAGTGGGCCAATTTCTACAAGCGTGGCGTTGGTTGGCAACCAATAGGCCGGGGGAAGAGAGGATTTTAAATATTGTTTTTATGGGACAAGGCGAACCTTTACATAATTTTGATGCCGTTAAAAAAGCATGCGAAATATTTTTATCAAAACACGGTACTTCTATTGGTGTTCAAAAAATAACTATTTCTACGGCTGGGTATATTCCAGGACTGAAAAGATGGAGCTTGGAAACGCCTAGCGTAAACCTTGCGTTATCTCTTCATTCTCCTTTTGAAGAGAAGAGAAATGAACTTATTCCCATTAATAAAAAATACCCGCTAGATGAAGTGTTGGCATATATTGACAAGATACCTTTAAATAAAAAACAATTTATTACGTATGAATATATTCTGATAAAAGATTTTAATGATACAGCAGAAGATGCTGAAAAATTGGGCACGATATTGGCTGGTAAAAGTGCTTATATCAACTTAATACCTTTTAACGCATTCCCAGGATCACATTACAACAGTCCAGATTGGGATAAAATTGAAAAGTTTAAAGAAATTTTAGATACTTTTAAAATCCCGACTTTAATAAGAGGTACTAAAGGCGATGATGTATTGGCTGCATGCGGACAACTCAATTCAAAAAATTAAATAGCAAGTCATCTGTTTGTTTTCTGCGCAAAATATAATGCACTAATCCCTACGCTGCGATGAAAAAATTGTTGTTTTCAATCGGCTAGGGGAGGTTTCCGTCAATTTGCGCCGATTGCTTTCAGATCGTCGCTTTACTATTTTGGGCGGATGGTCCCGAGCTGGAACTGCAAATTTTGTAAGAACCAAATTGACTGTTAAAGTGATACATAAGGGTGTTTTTTTAGTTTTGAGCGGATTGTTTTTACACCTTTAACTATTTGGCATTACTTTCCTTAGCGTCAGTAATTTTTTTTGCATTCATAAGAGTTAAGGCATGGATATTAGCTTACAGCTAAATCTTAACCAGTTGTCTACCGGCTTGACTGCGGCCAGCAATTCCCTTGGATTGCAAGTTAATCAAGTCTTTAATGCGCAAGTGGTGGAAACTCAGCTAGCACTGAATAGTTTTAGTTTAAGTGTTGCAGGTAATACTTTGCAAGTGCAGTCGCAACAAGCCGTTAACCTGCAAGTCGGTCAGTCGTTACAATTACAAGTGGTCAAATTGTCACCTCTTCCAGAATTTACTATTTTGGCTAGTGGCTCTGGCTCCGCTTCTCAACTATCGCTCTCTCAAACAGATGCAGTTACGTTAACCCTTACCAATGTGATTCCGCCGTCAGTACAAAGTCTGTCTGAAAGTTTGCTTACCACTAGTCAAGGTACACAAGCTCTTAATCAATCGGGATTGCAGCTTAATCAGATCATAGATGCCACCGTCCTCAATACTTCGGGGTCAGGTACTATGGCAACCTTGAACTTGAATGGCGGAAAAGGCATACAGGTGCAACTTCCGCCTAATTTAACGATGCAACCTGGGCAAACTTTACAGTTGCAGGTGGTTAAATTGCAGCCGCAGCCAGAGTTTAATTTGCTTACTCCGGTGGGTAATACTTCTACAGCACAACAATCTAATACCCAGCCCGTTAAATTATTAGAAGTTCCTGTTAGTCTTCAGGGCATGAATGGCTTGGTTGCTGATCAAAAATTATCTGCCATGGTCGTGACTCGGGCGGGTAACCAGATTACCTTGCAAATTAATGGACAACAGACGGTGGACGGATTGGCTAAACCCACAGATCTACGCGTAACGCTTGATAGTCGGCAATTGAAATTAATCGGGGATGGTGTTACTCATGCAAATAATACCTTAGCTAATCTGCTCAAACCCGGAACTCAAATTGATTTGCAACTGTTATCAGCCGGAAAATTGCCGGTATTTGCCATTTCTTTGCCAGAAAACCAGGAAGGACTTAGCCCAGAAAAAGTTAACACACTCTTAAAAAATTTATTGCCTATCCAAAATTCTCCAACAGAATTGTTAACTTTTTTAGGACAAACACTCGCTATCCTAAAACTTAACCCCAGTGTTGCGGAAGCTTTAACACAATTGGCTGAGCAAATATTGGCACATATTCCTGAGCAATCTCAACTGCAACAGCCCGAAAAACTGCATGACAGTATCAGGCAGTCTGGGTTGTTTCTGGAAAGTAAACTCGCGAATTTATTGGCTTCTAGTAATAATAGCAACTTAACGGCGGATCTTAAGGCTAATCTGCTTAAATTTTCACAAGCACTCAACCTTCAGCTTTCGGTTGATACTCTCACGCTGGATACGCATAATTTACTCAACGAGTTATTACAAAAAACCAATGCCGGTCTGGCAAAAATTACTCTGGATCAGTTTAATGCTATAAACGTTGTCGAGGATAGTCCCAAACAAGCTTGGTCACTGGAATTGCCTTATTTTTATCAACATACAGCTCATAGTTTACACATCGAAATCCAACAGGATAAACAGCGGAGTAATAACGGTGATGAGCCAGCTAAACAAAAAAATTGGGCAGTCAGCATTACCATAACTCCGCCTGAACTTGGTACAATATATTGCAACATTTCCTGTTACGATGGCGTCATCAATACCCGTTTTTGGAGTCATGCTCCAGAGATTGTGGAAAAGATCAATTCCCACCTCAACTATTTGCAACAACAATTAGAGCAGAAAGGATTAAAAACCGGTTTTATGGAAGCACATCAAGGAAAACCTGCTAAACAAGATGTATCAATTAAATCACTCGCTAATCTGTTAAACGAAAAAGTCTGAATGCATTATCAAAAGCTATTCTCACGGAGAAATATCGCATGTCTGAGCAAGTAACCCTTACCCAGTTTATTATTGAACAACAACGTGGTCTGCCAGATGCTTCAGGTACTTTTACCCTGTTGCTCAATAATCTGGTTACCGCTTGTAAACAAATATCGCATCGGGTAAACCGTGGTGCATTAATCGGTGTATTAGGTAGTGCTGAAACTGAAAATGTTCAGGGCGAAGTGCAAAAAAAACTGGACATTATTACCCACGAAATTATGGTTAAAGCCCTGGATTGGAGTGGGCATGTCGGTGGCATGGCATCTGAAGAAATTGATGACCCTATTCAAATTCCGAAACAATACCCAAAAGGCAAATATCTGGTTTTGTTTGATCCGTTGGATGGCTCTTCAAATATTGATATTAATCTGACTGTTGGAACCATCTTTTCCATTTTGCGTGGCAGGGAAGGGGTTGCTCCAGAAACAGAGGATTTTTTACGTAAAGGTAACGAGCAGGTTTGCGCGGGCTTTGTTCTGTATGGCCCATCTACCATGCTGGTGTTAACCACGGGTAATGGAGTCAACGGTTTTACTTTGGATCAGGATATAGGTGAGTTTATCCTGACGCATTGCAATATGAAAATTCCTGAAGACAATACTGAATTTGCTATCAATATGTCCAATCAACGTTTTTGGGAAGCACCTGTAAAACAATATATTGATGAATGTGTGGCCGGTGAGGATGGGCCACGCGGTAAAAATTTCAATATGCGTTGGGTTGCCTCATTAGTTGCTGATGTTTATCGTATTCTAAATCGGGGTGGTGTTTTTCTTTATCCTTACGATTTACGCGATCCTTCCAGGCCAGGCAAATTAAGGCTAATGTATGAAGCAAATCCAATGGCTTTTATTATAGAGCAGGCGGGAGGTGTCTGTACCACCGGCCGCGAATCGATACTGGATATTAAACCTAAAAATATTCATCAACGAGTGCCTTTTATCTTTGGATCTAAAAATGAAGTGGAACGCGTAATTAGTTATCATCGTCAGCACGATTCAGCTGGAAATTGATATGTTGCGCAACCCTGCTTCCGTTTATCTTATAAAACAGCCAGTAAAAAATAATCAGGTAAATTGTAATAATTGTAGTTTGGATAATATTTGTTTGCCTAGGGGATTGTCTCAGACTGAAATCAATGATATCAGTGAAGTGATCAAGGCTCGGAAAGTATTACAACGAGGTGAGTTTATCTATCACGAAGGGGATAATTTCAAAGGTTTGCTGGCTATTAAATCCGGTAGTGCCAAATTAGTTGCCAACGATCAGCATGGTAATGAACATATCCTGAATATTTTATTACCTGGTGAACTATTAGGTTTTGATGGTTTGGCCGAGGAAAAGCACTCCTGTGCCGCTATAGCACTGGAAACCACCAGTTTTTGTGTATTACCGGCTGAAAGTATGAATGAACTATTTCAGAATGTACCCAGTCTAACTCGTGAAATTTTTCGACATACTGGCGAAAAAATGACCGAAGATAAAAATCAGTTGATACTGAGCAAAAGACCCGCTGAAGAACGTCTGGCCTACTTTTTAATTAGTTTGTCAGAGCGTTTGAAACGACGTGGTTTTTCTGCTTCTGAGTTCAAGTTATCCTTAACCCGGCAGGAAATTGGTAATCATTTGGGGTTGGCTTTGGAAACGGTAAGCCGCTTGCTGAAAAAATTTCAGGATGAGCAATTAATTTTGGTACAAAACCGCTTTATTACCATTACTGATCAATCTGCGTTGAAGAAACTGTTACAGGTAGAGGAATAGTATTCGAATAAAGTTTTAATAAAAAGGCTAATACACATTAAAGACAGCACCGCTTAAGATTAAGCGGTGCTTGGTGAATCAGGAATAAACCGTTCGTGGTGTGTGCCTTTAGTGCCATGCGCAGTTTAGATGTTTCCCAACAAAGTTTTTCTGAGTTTGATTGAATGGCTCAGAATCAATGGTTGAGCTTCTGTCTTAAGTGGTAGCCATAAAAAAGGAAGGTTTGCGATGTCTATCTTCGGCTTTTTACGTTTACGTGTTTATTTAATCGGTATGCTTGGCTTTTTTAGCCATTGCTATGCCGCAACGATTCCTAATGCGAGTCTTCCCGAAAGTCAAATGCAAGTGGCGCAAATTTTGGTGCCTGAGGCGGTTTATGCCGTCCAACTTCTTGATGCTTTGCACCTAGGCACTACACAGGACGATGTTCAGGCTGAAGCAACTCTTAGTCAATTGGGCATTCAACCTAAAAGCGGCTGGATTTCTGAATACCCGGTTACACCCATGGTGTTGGGTGAGTTGGATAGTGATATTGAGCTGGCAATTCAGCAAGGGAAAATAGCTCTTAGTAAAGAACAAGCAGTCAAACAGGTTAATGAGCTGAAAGCTACATTGGGCCTTAATATTAAAGAAAGTACAAAGCCTGTTCCTACCGTTAATCAGAATTCAGAACCGATTACACATAGCATTTATGCCTATACTGATAGTAACGGCAGTAAATTTTATACTGATGATTTTAATACCATTCCTTCACAGTATCAGAGTCAAGCGACGATAGTCAGTCAGTACACCGCTAACCCTAATTCTGTACCTGTTAATGCACCTCAATCACCGTATAGTCAACCCGCTATCGATCCAAATGTTTTAAATAACTATTATCAGGATCAGGGGCCACCTATATTGACCTATTATGCGCCGCCAGCAGAATATTATTATCTTTATTCCTGGGTAGCTTATCCATTTTGGATTGGGGGAAGTTATTTTTCTGGGTATTTCATGCTAAATAATTTTTATCAGCAAGTGAATTATGGCCGACACTCTTATGTCGTTAGTCGCCATGCCGGGCCTGCTCATCATTTCTCTAGTCTACAGGGAGCTAATGGCAATTGGTATCCTGCGGGTAATGCTGTGTTGGGGGCAAGAGCCATCATGTCTAATCAGCTAGGCCGGCCTATGGCGCCGCCTGTATTCCAAGGTCATAGGCCATTTCAGCCATCGGTTAATGCGAATATTTTTACAAATAACCGTGCGGTACGAAATACTCTAGAGAACGCTCCGTATAATCAGCCGGGTTATGTCGCACAGGTGCCTGTGCATCAGGGACATTTCGTACAACAAGTGCCGCATTACGAAATGCCTGCCCCAGTTTTTCAACAACATGAATTTATTAACCATCAGGATTTCGGTGGGGGATTTCATCACGGCTTTAATGGCGGTGGCGGATTTGCTGGTGGTGGAGGTTTCGCCGCTGGTGCTGGGCATATGGGGGGCGGTAGAGGTGGTCATCACTAGATCGGTATACTTACAAAAGCAAATGTTCATGGCATCTAGCGTTGAACATACGCTTTAAGTAGGCTGAGAAACGACCATATGCGTGGGTATTTTTAATTTAGTCTAAAACGATTTACTGTATTCTAGTAGCAAAGTCAGAATTTCTGACCGCCCTTATTTTTTTATGGGTAATCAGGTAGCAGTATAGAGTTTTAAAGTTTTTTAATGCTGTTATTCTTAGGAAAACTGAGTAATGCCTATTTCTTATCTTAGCTATTTTTCACGTGTTATTGCTGTTGGGTGCTGTTTTACAGGCAATGTGATGGCACAAACTTCGGTAAATGCACCCCAAAATTTACCGGCACCAGCACTAAAATCGGCACCCGTTGCCCAAGCTTTGGTACCTGAGGGGGTGTACGCTATACAATTACTGCCGGTTTTACAGCAAAATGCCACCACTAATGATGCACAGGCTGAAGCGATTTTGATTAAACTCGGCATTGCACCCAAAAACGGCTGGATTTCAGATTATCCGATTACCCCTGCGGTTTTGGGTGAGTTGGACACGACTATTGGCATAGCGGCTGAGCAAGGCAAAATTCCCTTAGCTAAGAGTCAGGCGCTAAAACAGGTGGGTGAGCTTAAAGTAAAGTTAGGCTTAGATATTGGTATCAGCCCCAGCCCGCAAACTGTTACAGCGTCTCCACAAATCCATACCATCTATACCTACATTGATAGTAAGGGCAGTAAAATGTTTACGGATGACTATAACTCTATTCCGCCGACTTTAAGAGCGCAAGCTAAAATTATAAGTCAGTCTTCTGTGACGCCCAGCATAGCTCCAGTTATACCGACCAGTACTCCCGTATTGCCACCGCCAACAACATCTCTGCCCCAGGCAAAACCTACAGTAGATCCTGAGACTTTGGCAGGGTACTATCAAAATCAAGGGCCACCAGTAATTACCTATTATCAGCCACCTGATCAATATAATAACTATTATTCTTGGGTTCCCTATCCATTTTGGTCGGGTGGTTATTCTTATCCAGGATTTTATGTATTAAACAATTTTCAGCAACAAGTATATTACAATCAAAAACAATATATTGTTGCGGGTCATAGAGGGGGAGCTATTAGAAATAATGCTGATCCTGATAGGGATGAAAGAAACGAAAGAATGCCACCCGCTGGTTATTTACCTAATGCAGAGCAATCTGAACATAATGAAAGACAGGAACGCTGGTATAGACAGGAACAAGAACATGAACATTCTTTAGAGGCTAAGCAATTTCCAGCTAATCAACACCCAGTTGAATCGCATGATCAGCAATTACAATCGCCAGCTAGTTCGGAGGTGTTTCGACGTATTCAGGAGCAGGAAAAATTGCAAATGCAGGCCACTCAACACCATGAGCATTCTATACAGCCTCAACAACATGCGTTTCCGCAAGCGAATGTAGAACAGCAGGAGTCGCGTGTTCCATCCACTGTTAGTCCTGAAGTTTTAAATCATCATCAGCATGAATCGATGCAAATGCAGGGTAACCAAAGCTCGGAACCAGTCATTCAGCCACAACCTTTTCCGCATAATTCGCGTAATTTTGAACATCAGGAGCAACACATGCAATTACCGGTTAATCCTGGTAAATAAGACTGTAGCTTAGTTGAATCGGTGACCGAAATAAATTGTGCTGATAACGCTAATACCAAAAATCAATTGAGTAGAGGTACAACGGGAAACTAAATTCGGTGGACGCATTAGGTTACCATCTAATGCGTCACAAACGCTTGCTAAAGCTTATTGAACCAAACTCCATTGACCGGTTTGTGGATTTTGGCAGGCCAAACGGCTTTCGGTGAGTGATTGACCATTAGGCATAGTTACTACTTCTTGCAAATTTTGGCACACTTGCCGAGTTTGTGGGTTCATCGAAGTTTGGCCGACAGGGTTAATTGCCATAGCACTGCCCGTTTGTGGGTTAACCCATTGTTGCGACTGGGAAATATTGCCAGATTGAATCAGGCTACCCAATTGCTGAACGCGAAAGTTTTGATCAGCTGATGTCACTTGCGAGCCAATTTGACCATTAAGAACGCTACTCGCCAGATTTTGTGTCAATGAATTGGCCAGATTGTTTTCCATCGCGGTAAGAGGGTTGCCGCCTAGAACGCTTTGCGCGGCGACTCCTGCCATATTATTATTCGCATAACCGCCGCCGGCTGCGCAACCAGTCAGTATAGAAACTGTAGCTACACAAGTTAACGTTATGATTTTATTTATTTTAATTTTCATAAGACAAGTTTATTTTATTGATTAGAACAAATTGTGTGGTTTTCGATACTAAGGTGCATAGGATCAAAAATAACGTCACCTAAATTGACGCAGCGATCGAATGGTTATTATAAGATAAATAGTCAATAAATACTTGGAGTGATTTCTGTTGTATTAATTTATCGCTAATTAGCAGCAAGCAAGTATGGCTGATAAGTTTTCCAGATAATTTTAAAAGTCAGTGTTAATGTCGTATCATCGGCCATTACCCGGTTATTTATTTCTGTTAATGGCAACCAAGTTCCTTCATCAATTTCATCGGCCGCCAGATTAAACGGGCCATTATGTTGGCACTGATATACCTGAATAAACTCCATACCTAGATCAACACTAGCTTCAAGCTTAAATAATGGTTTAAGAGCTGCTTTAATGCCTAATTCTTCGTATAATTCACGCTGGGCACTAGCATCGTAGCTTTCGTTATTATCAACATGGCCTGCGGCAGAGCTATCCCATAATCCTTTATTTAAGTCCTTTAGCATGGAACGCTTTTGTAAAAACAAATGTCCTTGCTGATTAAAGACTAAAATATGCACAGCTCTGTGTAATAGACCTAAGGTATGTATTTCGTGGCGTGGGCGCAGCCCTATAACCTGATCATTTAGGTCAACAACAACGAGATATTCATTATGCATACTATTTACGTTCCACTTGAAAAAAACAGGTATGGTAGCTTTTTTACAACGCTAAGAGGGAAATATGGCCAGAAGAGGTGATCATAGTTTAGAGCAGATTCAGGAAATGATACTCGATACTGCTAGGAACATTGTTAATGAGCAGGGCATTCATGCCTTAACTGTACGAAAAATTGCCCTGGATGTGGGTTATACAGTGGGAAGTGTTTATATGGTTTTTGCGAATATGCAAGAGTTAGTCATGCATATCAAAGCTAGTACCTTAGAAGAAATAACTGCTCAATTACACAATGTCTCTGCTGAATTGAGCATGGAACAGAAAATTTTAGTGATGGCCGAAAATTACCATCAATTTGCTACCGAAAACTTTAATCGTTGGAGCATCATTTTTAATACCGATTCACCTGTTAAGGACGAAATCCCAAGCTGGTATCGAGAAAAAGTTGAGTCTCTGTTTGTACCTGTAGAAGCGGTATTTAAGCAATTAAACCCGAATAGCAGTTTTGAGCAGCAAGCTCAGGCGGCTAGAACTCTGTTGTGTGGTGTGCATGGGGTTTGCTTATTGGCGTTAAATGGCAATTTAGGTCAGGCAGGTATTGCAAGTAGCGCCATAGCTGTTCGTCTGTTAGTTGAATCTTTTGTGCAGGGTTGGAAACAGCAGTTGGCTAAACTACCAAACACTTGAACGTTGAGTTTGTTAGGTAATAAGTCAACGTCTACTGTGGAATCAATAATCGATTGCAATCAATTCTATTTTTGTTGAATGACCGGTGTTAGGTTTTTCCGAGATGCTCTAAGAATTGGGTTTACTAGCATTAGACTTGCCCGATTGAGTTTGGCTATAATGCAAGTAAGGTCAACTCATTGCAGTGGTTAACAAAAGAAAATCATGAATAAACTTTACCTCTTTGTCATCGTTATCGTGCTAGGTAGTTACATTTATCTTGATCTGACTCAACAGATTAAACCCATAGTCTACGGCGAATCACGTTTTACTTTTCAAGTTCCTGGACGCGAAATTCAGCTAGTGACTATTGGGCAACGCATTGGGATGGAAGACTGTCTGGAAATGCGTGATTTAGTATACAGACAGATTGATGCAGTGTGTAGTAATGAGAAAATCTGTTATGAAAATAATAAGTATGAATGCAAAACAAATGTCGATGATAAGTATCAAGACATGTTGGATCAACAACCATCGCGTACCCATTACCTACATATTAAGCAGCCTGGCGAAAATTTAAACGGCATTATATTGTATTGGGGGATGACCGAAAACGAGTCGTGGGTGGTATGTAATATGATGATAGAAAAAATGAATAAATACAAAAACGTAGAGTCAAATTCCCAATGCATCTAAACAGTGATGTGCGTGCAGAGCTTACAGTTACTGCATCGTTACTTGTTGCTTAGATCAGAGTCTGTTAGAGTCTAAAGATACAAATTCCTATGCAAAGAGGTCAGCATGTCAGGCAGAATCGATTTTTCAATGGATTTCAATTCCCAGCGTACCGGTAAAAAATCCGTTAGTACAAATGGCTATAGCATTTACCTGTTGGGAAATTTTTCTGGTAATACAGATACTGCTTGGCAGCAACGGCAGATTACTCGTATCAATGTTGATAACTTTGAGCAAATACTGGCTAAAATCAAACCCAGTGTGCAAATCAAAAACGGCGTAAGCTTATTTTTCGAATCGTTGGACGATTTTCATCCTGATCACTGGTTGACAAAACTGCCGGTATTGGCCGACCTACAAAGCTTAAAGAAACAATTGCTTAATCCCAATACAGTTGCTGAAGCTGCGGCAAAAATTCAAGCCCTCAGTCTGGGCGAATTAAATCCCCAGCCTATTACAACTCCAATACAACAGGAAACCGAAAGTCAGGACGACATGTTAGAGCGTCTATTAGGAAAAGCCCCCGAAAAAACGGTTACACCTACCAGTACAGTTGATCAGTTACTCAAACAGATAGTTGCTCCGCATGTGCAACCACTGGCAAATCCAAATCAGGCGGTTTTGGTGGCTGGTGTAGACGGGTTATGCAGCGAATTTATACGCAGCATTTTGCATGACAGTAACTTCCAGAAGCTGGAAGCACTCTGGCTGGCCAGTTGTGCGCTGATCAATGAAGAAAACAGTGATGAGCAAAATTTCTTCCTGGTCGATATTAGTCAGGCTGAATTAAGTGAAGAACTTGCTCAGGGAGGACATGCATTTACGCAAAAATTGTTTGAGCATATGCAATCGGGTGATACAGAACAAGATGTTTTATTGATCAGCGATTATTATTTTTCGGTACAAACTGAAGATCTGGGCTTATTAAAGTTTTTAAGTGGTCTTGCAGCCAGTTGTCAGGCTACTTTTATTGCCGCAGCTGCAAGTGCCTTATTTACCTCCGAAAGTCAGCAAGTCTGGCCTAAATTGCTACAAGAAATAGACGCAGAACAGGTGGTATTAGCTTATCCACGCTATTTAATTCGTATGCCCTATGGCGCAAAGCGTGAGCCTGTTGAATCTTTTGTACTGGAGGAAGCCGGAGTGGTTCCAAATACTCAAGAGCTACTCTGGGCAAATCCGGCTTTTTTATGCGCGCGTCTGCTGGTTCGAACCAGTGGTGGTCAGGCAAATAATGATGCGGCATATTTTCAGGATATCCCTGCTTTTAGCTATCCACAAGATGGCGAACAGCGCTTGCAAGCCGGAACAGAAACAGTGTTAACCGAAATGCAGGCAAATGCATTGCTGGCAAATGGCTTTACTCCGGTAATTGGTTTTACGCAGCGCAAAGGCGTGCGTTTAATGCCGGTTACGTATTTAGTTTAGTAGTGTCTTAGAGTATCAATAAAGAGTGTACTTGATCATTTCATAATTTTTAGGATTAACTAGAAGATGTGTCGCATATTCAATCTACAAATTGCTTACAATATAGGCGTTTTTCGATGTTCGTTATCGGCCAGATTATAGAAGACCCACAAGATATTCGATAAACTTTCCACCAGAATTACGCCAAATCTGCTCTGAATTCATTTTTTTGCTATTGACTAATAATCAGATTTCGTACCATGCAGTGAACGCCATCCCTTACTTTATTCGTAGGTATTTGGGAGGGCGAAGCAACACAGCGATCCACTCAAGGTATTGTTAGCAACTTCTCAGAATTTAAAGGGAGTTTAAAAGAGTATTGACAACCCTGTAGCTGAATTAAACTCCCTAGCCAGCCCTAACTCTTTGCACCCTCAGTAGCGTAGTAAACAGCAATAATCCCAATAGTATTTCCTGCCAAACAGCCAATGCAGGTACGCTTTGCGCTTTAGCCGCCAATACAGTTTCACTAACAGCAATCGATGTATTGCCGGTATTTAAGCTATCACCGGAATAGGTGGCGGTAATATTATCCAATCCAGTTGTGGTGAGTGCATTTGTGGTGAGTACCGCAACGCCATTGACTAAGCTAACTGGCGACCCCAGTTTTACAGCATTGCTATAAAACTGTACAGTACCTGTGGGCGTATCTCCAGTCACTGTTGCTGTTAGCGTGATATTTTGCCCTGCTGTTATGGTAGGAGCGGAAACCGTCACAGTGATGGTGGCAATTGCCATGACCGTTTCGTTTAGTGCTGCTGAAGAGCTGGATAAGTTATTTCCATCCCCAGAATAGACTGCCGTAATCGGGGTAAGTCCCGGTGTGGTTAAGGCGCTGGTAGTTAGGCTGGCTACATTGTTATTTATAGTGATAGGGGTGCCCAGTGCCACACCGTTATTCTTAAATTGTACGCTACCTGTTGGGTAAGCACCGCTAACTGTTGCGGTGACTGTGATCGGATTACCGCTGACAAAATTAGACGCAGAACTAGTCAAAGCAACACTGGAACTGACAGGATTGACATTGTGCCATTGTTTAACCAGCACATTAGCATCAACCGAGCCTAAGCCGGTTGCCAAATTATAACCCGCTCCCGTTGCGGAAAAGCCAGCTTGACCTGGCACAGAGTTGTTACCTGATAGGGTTGGGTGGAAATATTTATTTCCACTCTTGGCCTGTAGTTGGTAAAGTCCATACAGGTTTGCATTGATATTACCTTGCCGTCCGCCATTATATTGTTCCAATAAAGCGAGTATGCCTGCAAATGAAGGCGTAGCCGCTGAGGTGCCACCGACAGACCACTGATTGCCATTCAAGTTAATGATATAACCGTCATGCTTGGCAGCCGCCAGGGAAATATCAGGTACATCACGCTGGCCATCTGCGGGAACGCCCGGTGACACTTGCCAGGCGGGTTTTGAGAAGTAGATACTTTTACCACCACCGGAAGCATATAAGCCACTACCACCTGATACCGAAGCACTTTCATTCCACACCGATTCAGGAATATAACTTAAGGCATTTGCGGTGCTACCACTACGGTTACTTGTCAGCCAATAGCTGGAGGGGTTACTGGTATCTTTAAATTCTGTACCGCCCACGCAGGTGCTGAATTGCGAACTGCACAGCCCGTTAACGCCTGTGCTACTGACAGCAGTGCTGCTATTGGATGCATCGCAACCTGCAGCGCCACTGTCTCCAGAAGACACCAGCACTGTTTGTCCCTGACTTTGTGCCTGTTGCCATAGATTACTCCAAGCATTGGTTTCGGCTTGCGCCATGTATTGTTCGCAAGCACCGTAGCTTAAGCTGATAATATCTCCCACGTTAGAATTAACCGCATAACTGGCAGAGTAGGCAATACCGTCACCTATTACGGTAGAGGACGAGGTGATGAATATCACCGTAGCGCCTGGTGCAATACCTCCCGCCCATTCTACATCCAGAGTGGATTCGGTTTGGTCGCCACTGACTATACCTGGATCGGTATTAGTGATGATGGTTTGTGGCGGATTGGCCGTTAAGCCGCTAAAGCTTTGAAAACTGGTAATATCACTGTTTAAAATATTGCTGCGGCCCAAAACCGCAATTTTAACGCCGCTGCCATTTATCGCCGAGGTATATAGTGGGTTAACATCATAAATCACGCCATAATCTGCCGGAGTCAGGTAATTAGTGGTGCCAATTACTATTTCTGAAACGGGTAAAATTTCAGATTGCTGGGTTTGGTTTGCTGATATTGGTTTAGCCAGAGGTGTTGCTGCATTAGTTTGAGCCTGTTGCTTGCGTGCATGGCTACGGAAATCGTGCAGATTAACCAAGCCGTCAACCACATTCGCCAAGGCAGCAGGGATTTGTGGGTTACTCGCGTTGGCAATATGTTGTTCTCCTTGCCAAATATATTGATGCATTTCGGTGTGGAAAGCATTTCGGACTTGCGCACTGGTCCCGCTGAACTGGATGCTACGCCCACCGGCGGCCACTTCGTCTATTTGGAAACCCCTGCTGGTCAGGAAATTTTTAATAGCGCTGATATCTTGCTCTGCAACACCAAAATGGCTGGCAAATTCTGCTGGCGTTAGCCAATGATGGTAGTCAGGTGAGCCGGGGGTTTGCTGGGCCTGGGTAAATGCATCCAATGCTGCCTGTTGTGCTGGAGAGGATTTTAAATTAAGTATCATCCGGTTCAGACGCAGATTATCGTCTATCCGCCCGGTATCAACACTATTGTCCAGTTGCGAAACACGGTTTCCCTTTAGTGTGATACGGTCCGTTTCATCAATGTGTTTAACTATGCGCGTATGCGGTTGTATTTTGTCAAGAGCGTCGCTGTCTTGCGCGAAAATAGAGCCAGTCTGCAAGGTCAGCACGACTAATACGACGTAACGGAGTAATGCGGTATTGTTGCTTAAATATTTAATTGAGTTCATCGTGTTCTCATAAATAAACTATGGAAAGTCCGTTCAATACATATAGGTGGAATTACATTGATAATTTTTTCTGTTCTGTATGTAGATAATATACACTAATTATTTCCGTTAGATGAAAGCGGAGAATAACCCTACAAATTCTAACTATCTACTTGAGTAAGCTGGGCTGTAGGAAGGGCTAAACGAAGTGAAGTGCATTTGTCGAGATTGGTGCACCTTTTTATGTAGGCTCATACGATTAACACTTGGCTTTACGTTGAGTGGACTGATAATCAACCTCAATCAGAATCGCGCCAAACAAAAAAGTTTCTTGGAAGCTTACTTTATAACAGTTCTTCGGCTAAACGTATGATTTCAGTTTCAGCAATTTCAGCTATCGAAAAATCGTTTTTATCCAGTTTATAGGGATTAACTACCGAGGGTGATTTCAATACTTTATTAATGTCTGTCTGATAAACCCGGCTAATAGGTGTGGGGCCAAACAGGGTGATGGATGGGCGATTAAGACCCCAAGCCATATGTGTTGGGCCGGTATCATTGCCAATAATCAGATCAGCGCTGGCAATCTGTGCTTTTAGATCATTAAGAGTCATACGTGGCAGCACTTTTGCGTTACTGCGCTCTGCAATCCATTTTGCGGACTCATGCTCCTGGCTATTTCCCCAAAGTAATAGACAGTTAGCATTTAAGCCTTGCACCACTTTAAGATAATTTTCTTTGGGGTAGTTGCGACTTGGCCAAGTAGAGCCCGTTACCAGTAAGACGCTAGGTAAGCCGGTTTGTCCATAACCTGGCAAATTCAGTTGCGATGGCTGAAAATACAAAAATGTTCGTTTTTCTAAAATTTGAGCGCTACTGATGTTCAGACCCAACGGACGGGTTAGCACGGCCACATTGCGGTCTATGGTATTGGCATCATAGGCACAGGCTACTGTGTCTTTGTAAAATCTGGCAGCCAGACTTTCACGGATAGAGTGTTTATCAAAGCCTACGCATTGTTTAGATAATAAACGTGCCACCAGCGCCGATTTAATTAAACCTTGTGCATCAATTACCCAATCATAATGCTGTGCGGAATACGCTTGAATGTTGGCTATCTCAGATAAAAGTCTGCGTTTATTTGTTTTAACGGCTTTTAAATTGACTGTCAAAATTTGGTTAATGTCAGGATTATCAGCCAATACCCCGGCAAACCCCTGTTCAACTACCCAGTCAATTTGTGCGTCAGGGTAAGCCGCTTTAATAAATTGTAAAGCGACCATGGCATGTACAATATCGCCCAAAGCCGAGAGTTTGACGATGGCAATTTTCATGGGTTTTGTTTAGGCTTCGATTGCCGCGAGTACAGTTGCGGGGCTCAGTTCTGTTAAACAATGCGTATGCTGCAAAGGACACACACGTTTAAAACAGGGCGAGCAGGGCAAATGCAGTTGCAAAATAGTGGCTTTGCTATGTAGCGGTGGTGTAAAGCCAGGGTCGGAAGAGCCATAAATGGCAATTAGTTTTGTGTCCACAGCTGCTGCAATATGCATTAAACCGGAATCATTACTCACCACTACCGTAGCTATTGACAATAAATCCAAGGCTTCATGCAACTGGGTTTTACCCGCAAAATTGTGACAACTATCGCCACTCAAAGAGTTAATTTCTGTGCAAACAGCACGATCTTTTTCGGAGCCAAATAAACCTATTTGCCAACCTTCACTTTGTTTTTGCCGAGCCACTTCCGCGAAGTGTGCCACCGGCCAGCGTTTGGCAGGGCCGTATTCTGCACCGGGGCAGAGTGCGAGTAATGGTTTGTCAGCTAAACCAAACTTAGCAGAGACTAAAGTTTGTAATTCCAGACTTGTAGTTAGTTGCGGATAAGGGTAGGTGGGTGCCGATAGTGCAGATTTTGCAAAAGCCAAGGCTACAAAGCGCTGTACCGTCATAGTTAGACGTGTTTTCTCCAAACTATGCAAATCATTTAACAGACCCCTGCGCAATTCTCCCAGATAACCCGTGCGGCGTGGAATTCCAGCAAAAAAGGGAATCAGGGCCGATTTCCATGAATTGGGTAATACAATGGCCTGATCATAACCGTGGTGTTTTAATTTTCGACCGATTTTAAAGCGCGTCAATAAACCAAATTGACCATGACCCAGCGGCAAACCTAAGGCTTGATGTACTTCTGGCATGCGTTGCAATAGCGGCAATGACCAGGGCGGAGCTAATACGTCGATCTGGCTATGTGGGTGTTGCTGCTTCAGTACGATAAACAGGCTTTGCGCCATCACCATATCACCGACCCATGATGGGCCGATGATCAGGATTTTTAACGGTTCATCTTTCACTTTAACGAACGAGACTTAACCATTCCCGATGATCGTCACGACGTCCGTTTACATAGTCAAAGTATAAGGCTTGTAGTTTTTCGGTAATAGGGCCACGGCTGCCGCTACCAATTGCACGACCATCGTATTCACGGATAGGTGTGACCTCAGCGGCTGAACCCGTAAAGAAGGCTTCATCAGCAATATAAACTTCGTCGCGGGTAATGCGTTTTTCAATCACTTCATAGCCTTGTTCACGAGCAATGGTGATCAAGGTTTCACGCGTAATACCTTCCAACGCAGAAGTAGTTTCTGGGGTGTAAAGTTTGCCATTCCGCACAATAAACAGATTTTCACCACTGCCTTCTGCGGCATATCCCTCGTGATCCAACAATAAGGCTTCATCGTAACCCGTTGCCAGTGCTTCTTGTAAAGCCAGAATAGAGTTGATGTAGTTACCATTGGCTTTGGCTTTGCACATGGTACTGTTAACATGGTTACGCGTATAAGACGAGGTGCGGATACGAATACCTTTTTCCATATTCTCTGCACCCAGATAGGCACCCCAAGTCCAGGCGGCTATCATGATATGCACTTTTAGATTATCGGCACGCAAACCCATACCTTCAGAGCCGAAGAAGCACATGCTGCGAATATAGGCACTATCCAGATTGTTTTTAGCCACCGCGTCACGGTGAGCCTGATTAATTTCTGCTTTGCTATAAGGCATTTTCATATTCATGATATGCGCAGAACGGAACAAGCGATCAGTATGCTCCTGCAATTTAAAAATGGCGGTACCTTGTGTACCTTGATAGGCGCGTAATCCTTCAAATACACCTGCGCCGTAATGTAAAGTATGTGTTAAAACATGGACTTTTGCTTCTCGCCATTCAACCCATTTTCCATCCAGCCATATCCAACCATCTCTGTCATCCATTGTTTTCATCATATGAACCTGTCTGTTTATCTTTGATATTTGTCGTTGGGCTAGTGGTTTCCAGCCGCCATGCTTAAAATTGTACTATAAACCAGCGCTTGCATTAAACGCAGTGTTGAATAAATGTTGTAAATACTTAGAGAATGTTAAGTTTGAACTGTGTTTTGCAGTATTGGATAGTGTTTTCAATGATTTTTCGTCATGTCATTGCTGCCGTTGGCTGGTTTAGATTTTCTAGTCAGCCAACGGGTCAAGCTTATTCAATGTCAGCAATGAGGCGCAAAAAACACGACAAATGCGCCTCACTTTGTTCAGCACATCCGACAGCCCATTGGTATAAACTAAAAAAGTGATGCTGAATTGCAGTTATCGTTTTTTTGTCAATACAGAAAATTCTGCCAAAATTTTAAGCGGTAACGTGTTTTTTCAATTCTTTAGGGATAGAAAACACCACTTTTTCTTCAATACCGGTGTTTTCGGTAATGGTGGTGTTAGAGCCGCCCCATTCTTTCAGTTGGTTGATGACTTCCTGAACCAGAATTTCCGGTGCAGAAGCCCCAGCACTGACTCCCACCACGCCAACACCTTCTATCCATTGTCTATCCAGATCTTTAAAGGTATCAATCAAATAAGCAGGTTTACCCAATTGTTCGGCAATTTCGCGTAAACGATTTGAATTTGAGCTATTGGGTGAGCCAACCACCAGAATGAGATCGGCAATGCCTGCCAAATCGTGTACCGCATCCTGACGGTTTTGCGTGGCGTAGCAAATGTCGTCTTTCTTTTGTTCTTTGATGGATGGAAACTGGGCGCGCAAGGCATCTACCATGATTTTGGTATCAGTCATAGATAAGGTGGTTTGCGTAACATAGGCCAGATTGTCGGGGTTATTGACTATCAGGTTTTTAACATCTTCCGGGGTTTCAACCAGATAAATGTTGCCATTTTGCGTGCATTTATCATACTGCCCCATGGTGCCTTCAACTTCTGGGTGACCGGCGTGACCGATTAGTATGACTTCTCTATCCTGTTTGGCATGTTTGGCAACCTGCATGTGTACTTTAGTTACCAAAGGGCAGGTGGCATCGAAAACCGTCAGTTTACGTTGTTCGGCTTCTTTTTGTACCTGTTTAGAGACGCCGTGCGCACTAAAAATCAGATAAGAACCAATGGGTACATCGGTTAGGTCTTCAATAAAAATAGCACCTTTATCTTTTAAGCCATCGACCACTGTGCGATTGTGTACAACTTCATGTCGTACATAAATCGGTGCGCCGAAAGTATCCAGTGCTTGATCAACAATTTCAATGGCCCGGTCTACACCGGCACAGAATCCACGGGGGTTGGCGAGTACTATATGCATAATCTTGACTGTTTTACTTGGTTATGATGTGAGCATTTTAATCTAATTTTGCTTCGGCGACGATAATTCCGTCACTATCAGCGTATAAATAATGATCTTTTTTAAAATTAACCCCGGCAAAGGTTACCACAACGTCCGTATTTCCTTGCCCATGTTTGCGGCTGGGCATGGGGTGAGTGTTTAAAGCCATAATGCCGATAGGTAGTTCTGCAAGCAGCTCGGCGTCACGAATACACCCGTAAATGACTATGCCCTCCCAGGCATTTGCCAGTGCCAAACTGGCAAGTTTTTCGCCAAGTAAGGCGCAACGCCGCGAACCCCCACCATCAATAACCAGTACTCGGTCTTTGCCATCTTGTGACAGCGTGGTTTTTACCAAGCTATTATCTTCAAACACTTTTAGTGTTGAAATTTTGCCACAAAAACGCCGATTTTTGCCAAATAAAGTGAATATTGATTCGGCAATTTGGAAATTGGCCTGCGTAGCAAACTGATTACACAGATTGGCGGTGGTAAATGACATGCCTGTCTCCTGATAAGTTTTGAAACCTCAAAAAATCGTGTTTTGTCCTGCTTACAACGGCAGTGGCTTCTATGGCTCTGTAGTTTAACTGTTCATGGTTGGCTTGTCGAAAATAGCATCATCTGATAATTGACAGCTTCGCCAATATTTTCTGTCATTATTCTTGGCTTTAATATTATGGGGCTTCCTGTCGTAAGCCCCTTTTGCGTACTGTTTTAAGTGACTAAGATTTAAAAGTATCGCGCTAATAAACCGTATTTACAGTCAGTGGTAGGCAATGGCACGCGTACTTCATAGCCGCCCCCTGGCGCTTCCTGCATGGCATTGCCCCATTTATCCTGCATTTGTTCTACCACAATGTCCTGATTGCCGCTGGGTAAAATTAATTCCAGTTTATCACCCACTGCAAATTTGTTTTTAACGCTAATTTCAGCCAATCCAGTGTCAGTATCTATGTGAGTAATTTCACCACAAAATTGTTGTTGGTGGCTTTTAGAGTAACCGGTAAGATAATTTTGATGTTCCTGGGTGTGATGGCGCTGATAAAAACCATCGGTATAACCGCGATTTGCCAGATTATCTAAAATGCCCAGTAGCTCTGGTTGAAAAGGCCGACCTGCTAAAGCATCATCAATGGCCTGTCGATAAGATTGCGCAGTGCGTGCCACATAAAAATGGGATTTGGTACGACCTTCTATTTTTAAACTGTCCACACCAATTTCCACCAGGCGCTGGATATGCTCAATAGCGCGCAAATCCTTGGAGTTCATAATATAGGTGCCGTTTTCGTCTTCCATAATGGGCAACAATTCGCCTTTCCGGCCTTCTTCTTCCAAAAAGTAAATGTTATCCGCTAAGGGGTGACGTTCAGCGCCACCGCAACTGGCGGTGTTAGCCACTTCATTAATGTCGTTCATGGATAGCACCGACTGCTGAGCCGGTACATAATCACCCTCTGCATTGACCTCAGCAGGAACGGTATCGTATTTCCAACGACAGGAATTGGTACAGGTTCCCTGATTAGGATCGCGATGATTAAAATATCCCGACAACAGGCAGCGCCCTGAATAAGCAATACATAAAGCGCCATGCACAAAAACTTCCAGCTCCATGTCTGGACATTGCTGACGAATTTCCGCTATTTCATCCAGAGATAATTCTCGGGATAAAATAATGCGTTCTACCCCCATTTTTTGCCAGAATTTAACGCTGGCATAATTGACGGTATTTGCTTGCACAGACAAATGAATGGGCATGTCAGGCCACTGCTCACGAGTAAGCATAATCAGGCCAGGATCAGCCATAATCAGTGCATCCGGCCCCATGGCGATAATAGGGGTTAAATCCTTGATAAAAGTTTTGATTTTGGCATTGTGGGGTATAACGTTGGCAGCCAGAAAAAACTTTTTACCCAGTTGGTGGGCTTCGGCAATGCCTTTCGCCAAATTATCGGCTAAAAAATCATTGTTACGCACACGTAAACTGTAACGTGGCTGTCCTGCGTACACCGCATCCGCACCAAAAGCAAACGCATAACGCATATTACGTAGGGTACCAGCAGGCGAAAGAAGTTCGACTTTTTTCATGTCAATTTAGTAAGTATCTGCAATAAGCGATATTTTAACACTAAAGATATATAGCCATTTTGTTGATTAAATCAAAGTTTTTTATATTGATAAGTATTATTGTATTCACTTATTCAATTTATCTAGTCAATTAGATTAGAGTTTATCCGTTGCTGGTTAATTTACACCAATCACAGGCAACGAGTGATCAAGCCAAGCAAGATTGGCAGAATACCAACAACATAACAGTCTTTTGTATTAGAGCTAAGCTTGAAAGCAATCTTGTTACTGAAAAGATCAACTGAGAGTAACCAATATGACAGAAATATTGCGCATCCAAGAAATTTATCAAAGTGTTGAAATCCCAGTTTCTGGTATATCAGAACTGAGCAATGCTCTTAGTGCTTGGTATGCTGCTTATCCCAAACAAAATTACCTGCATCCTTGTGTAATTGAAGGTCGGGCTGCACTGGTTTGTCAACAAAATTTAAGTGTCATTGCGCCGCACGCCTATGCAGAGCTACATGCAATTGCTGCACAATATCAGATATATCTCAAGGAAAGTCGACGTAGTCAACAGATAGATCATGGTGGCTATGACAGACGGAACAAAAAGCTCATCGTACTGACTTTTTGCATGAATCTGTTGGCGACTTCCAGACTGGTGACTGCTGATGAATTGGTTACGCACACCATGGTTGCTGCTTATTCAAGTAGTACTAATTCATCCATGCAATTAGTTAATGCGATAGGTAGTGATGGTAAAGCCGTAATTAGTTTACGGCATGCTGCATTACCCACCGCACAACAGGTGCTGGAAGTTTATGAAAAAGACAAAATGACCATGCAATCTGATCCACAGGCCGAGCGCGTAATCAAAAACTTTCTCATAGGCAGTTATCAAGCAGAAGCCAATGATCCCACCTATATTGACCAAGATTTAACAGAAATTGCTCATTACTATGCTGAATACCCGGCAGTGATTCAATTGCTGGAGCAGTTTCAAGAAAAAAAAGTAATACTTAAATTCAAGGCGAACAACTGGCAGACGCAAGCCTGGGGTACAGAAAATCAGGTAAACAGCGTTACTGTGTATTTCGATACCCGTATAGGTGCAGAAAGGCTGCTAAATGATGCTAACTGCAATGCTAACCCGGCTTGCTCCATTGCGCCTGCCGATGCCTTGTTACACGAGTTATTGCATGCCAAATTAATGCTGTTGGAAAGTCAGCACTTTATCGAGGGTGGTGGGATGTTGCAAACCTTATATCCTTTTGAGCATGAACGGGAAGTGATTGATCGGGAAAACCAGCTTTATACAGAGATGAATCATGAAGACGGTATGTACCGTCCCATCCGCCATCAGCATATTGGTGATCTGGTACATGTAGGCTGTGCAGTGTGTTTACCGACTGAACTAGTTGCAAAAAGTGAATGAGCCAAGTACAGAACTCAATTGAGTTGTTTGCCAATCGGGTAAATAAAGTTACTTAAATTTTGTAATTAAATTACCGTCAATGCAGGTGGTGATGTCAAATTTGGAGAAAGTAATGAGATTGGATGATTTCAAAGTAGGTGTAAGGCTGGGTGGGGGATTTGGTATTTCGGTGCTGTTTCTGATTTTTGTCAGTTTTATGGGTTATTACGGCCTAACCACTATTTCTAAAGCAGCTGAGTCTATTATTTTAGAAGATGAAGGCATTATGGAGCTAGCTTATCAAGCCGAAATCAACTTTTTACAATTACGCCGCTTCGAAAAAGATATGTTTATCAATATTGATGATTCTGCGGAACAAACAAGCTACCTTACAAAATGGCGTAACGCTCAACAACAAGCCAAGTCAAGACTCGAAGAGTTGAGTAAACGGGTTAAAACGCCTGAACAAGAATACTTGACCAATGAAATTAGCCAGAATCTACAAAATTATTTTATTGGTGTTGAATCTGTTGTGAGTGAGATACAGTCTGGAACTTTAACGACCACTCAACAAGCAAACAAGGCATTAATACCCTTTAAAAAAGCCATACATACTGCGGATGAATCGACTAATAAACTGGTGGAAAATGTTAAAGAGTTGATGATAGACAATAAAAGCCACATTCAATCGGTTCGTAAGCAAACTCAATCGCTTATCGTATGGTTTTCAGTAATTGTCATTGGGTTAATCTCATTGATGACAATTTGGTTTACACATAGCATAACTGCTCCAGTTGGCAAAATTATTGATGCTATTAAAATCATAGCGAACGGCGATTTGACGCATCGTATTCAGCATGCCAGCCAGGATGAATTAGGAGAAATCTGCCTACACTTTAATGATTTTACTCAAAAATTTCATGATATTATTATTGTGACGGTAAGAAATGCGCAAAGAGTTGCTGTCTCAGCGGAGGAAATGTTGCAAACGTCATTACAGTTAGCGGAAGGAGCAAAGGCAGTAGCAGATCAAACGAATGCCGTTGCCAGTGCAGACGAAGAAATGGCTGCCACCTCTAACGAAATTGCCAAAAACTGTGCTTATGCTGCAATCAGTGCTCAAAAAGCCAGTCAGTCTGTCGATGAGGGTTCTACTGTGGTGCAGGATGCAATAGCATCTATGCAGTCGATTGCAACGCATGTGACTACAGCTGCAAATACCGTGCGTGAACTGGGTGTGCGTTCCAATCAAATAGGTCAAATAGTGGGGACGATAGAAAATATTGCCAGTCAAACCAACTTATTGGCACTTAATGCAGCTATTGAAGCAGCCCGTGCCGGAGAGCAAGGTAGAGGTTTTGCTGTGGTAGCTGATGAGGTGCGAGCTTTGGCTGGGCGCACGAGTATAGCTACACAGGAAATTAGTCATATGATCACCGCGATTCAAGCTGAAACAAATATGGCTGTCAAAGTGATGGAGGAGGGCAGTCGTGAGGTTGAGCGAAGTTCAAATGAGGCGGCGAGGTCTGATCAAGCTCTTAAAGCCATCGTAGAACAAATTGATATATTGAACTCTCAAACTCACCAGATTGCCACAGCTGCAGAACAACAAACCGCAACCACTCAAGAAATCAGTAACAGCATGAGTAAAATATCCTCTGTGGTACATTCTGATTCCATTAATGCTCACAATACCAGTTTGGCGGCAAAAGTATTAGTTGAGCTGGCGAGTGACCTGAAACAAGTAGTGAGTAAATTTAAAGTAGCATTATAGTTTTATCGTTGTTTTTTCACTAGATTTGTTAAATAAGGCATAAATGATCGGGCGCAAGACGATAACGTATGCACCCGATGAAGATAAACTGCTAAGTTAGAACAGTTAATGCGCTCAAATCTATCAACAGTGAAACTCGATAGTTTATGCGCGTGATTGCAAAACCGCCACAGCCGGTAATTCTTTTCCTTCAAGAAACTCAAGAAATGCACCGCCACCCGTAGAGGTGTAAGATACTTTATCGGAAATATTATATTTATCGATAGCAGCTAGTGTGTCGCCACCGCCAGCAATTGAAAATGCTGGACTGTTGGCAATTGCCAGAGAGATTGCTTTAGTACCTTCACCAAACTGGTCGATTTCAAACACGCCAACTGGGCCATTCCAGACAATAGTACCGGCTGTTGCCAGAATGTCGGCGTAGATTTTAGAGGTTTGTGGACCAATATCCAGTATCAAATCATCGTCAGACACATCGGCAACATTTTTGATGGTTGCTACAGCGGATTCTGAAAATTCTTTTGCACAGACCACATCCACTGGAATGGGAATGTCGGCACCACGTTGTTTGGCGGCTGCAATCAGACGCTTGGCTTCAGGCAATAAATCAGCTTCATACAGCGATTTACCCACCGGATAACCCGCAGCAGCAATAAAGGTATTGGCAATGCCGCCACCGACTATCAATTGATCAACTTTGCTGGACAATGACTCTAATACAGTCAGTTTGGTAGACACTTTAGAACCACCCACCACTGCAACCAGTGGGTGTTGTGGATGTTCCAACGCTTTGCCTAACGCATCCAGTTCAGCAGCAAGTAATGGGCCGGCACAGGCAATAGCAGCATGCTCAGCAACGCTGTGCGTAGATGCTTCAGCCCGGTGTGCAGTACCAAAGGCATCCATGACGAAAATATCACATAAAGCAGCCATTTTTTTGCCTAATTCGGGGCTGTTTTTCTTCTCACCTTTATTGAATCGCACGTTTTCGCATAATACGACTTCGCCGCGTTTTACATCAACGCCATCCAGCCAGTCTTTTACCAAGCGCACAGGTTGACCCAGTAATTGGGTATACCGTTCAGCAACGGGTTGCAAACTGGAATCGGCATCGTACTCACCTTCGGTAGGGCGACCTAAATGTGACATTAAAATCACAGCAGCGCCACCGGCTAAAGCCGCTTCTACAGTGGGTACACTGGCCTGAATGCGTAAATCGCTGGTCACTTTGCCATCTTTAACCGGAACGTTTAAATCTTGACGAATTAATACGCGTTTGCCCGCTAAATCCAGATCGACCATTCTTTTAATAGACATAAATTCTCCTGTGATTGAAAAGTGCGCTCATTATAAGGGGTATTTTCCTTGCTGAGTTGATTAGTATGCTTTGAAAATTAGTCAGCAATCTCTCTGTATTTTAAAGGCGCTAAATTGCTGGCAATTTTGACTTTTAAAGCTGAGTAGCTTACCCATAGGATGAGTCATTATCAAATTGTTCTTGCATTTATTAAACTGCGTGGTACAGTAATTTAAATATTGAACCAGACGGTATAGTATATGAGTGTAAAAGACCTTGTTCCCGAAAAAGCCCGTTCTAGATCCGGTCGGCCTAAAAGTAATGAAAAACGAGAGCAGATATTAGTGGCGGCGGCAATACATTTTGTAGAAAAAGGTTATGAGCTAACCAGTATGGCCGCGGTTGCAAAATCGGCAGATGTCTCGAAATTGACCATCTATAGTCACTTTGCCAATAAAGCTGATTTATTTAAAGAAAGTATTCAGCAACGTTGTGATCGTCAATTGGCACCCGCAACTTTTAATCAATACGCGAAACTGCCAGTTGCAGAGGGCTTGTTACAGTTAGGGAATATGTTGGTCACTTTGGTGTTCGATTCTGACTCTATTCGTTTGCTACGTATTTTGCATGCTGAAGCCACGCATCATCCCGACATAGTTAAAATATTTTATGAAGCAGCCCCTCAGCGCGTTAAAGCCGCGTTTGGTGAGCTATTAAAGGATTGGGCGCATCAGGGCCAGCTGCAAGTGGCAGATATTCCATTGGCGACTGAGCAATTTTTTAGCCTGCTGAAGGGTGAGCTACATGTTAAAACCATGTTGTCCCTGACAGAAAAACTGACTACTCAAGAACTGGATACGCATGTACAGGCCTGTGTAAGGCTGTTTTTGGCGGGTTATCAAACAAAGAATGTAGCAGGTTTAGTATGAAAACAAATGCGTCTAAACTGGTATTGATCAGTGTACTGATTATTTTAGGAATAGCGGGTGGGGTTTATGAATACTTGCATCGCGCAGAACAATCTACCGATGATGCTACTATTGGCGGACGTACCGTCACACTGAGTCCTAAAGTTTCCGGTTATGTTAAAGCCTTGTATGTTAATGATAACCAGTTAGTCAAAGCGGGTGATGTGTTGCTGGAAATAGACGACACTGATTATATTATCCGCCGAGATAAGGCCAGAGCGACTTTTGAAGCTGCGCGGGCAGCCGCATTGGCTTCACAAAATAATATGGAATCCACTAATATTTCCGCGCCTTCCAATCGTGATGCTGCACAAGCACAAGTTGATTCTACTAAAGCGTTATGGGACAAAGCTGTAAAAGATCTTAACCGTATGCAGCAATTAAGTAACGAAGCACGAAGCCAAGGGCAGCTGGATCAGGCTATTGCCGCCGAGACTTCTGCAAAATCAGCCTATTATGAGGCGCAGGCTAAACTGCGTAGCGCAGATATTGCACCAAAAACCATGGCTGCAGCCAAAGCCACAAGTAATCAATTAAATGCACAATATAAACAAGCACAAGCCGATTTAGCCCAGGCCGAAAACGATTTAAGCAATACCCGGCTCACTGCACCTATGGATGGCCGAATCACCAATCGTGGCGTAGAACGCGGAAATTACGTACAGCCTGGCCAGCAGTTAAGCAACTTGGTTAGCACAGAACTTTGGGTTATTGCCAACTTCAAAGAAACACAGTTAGAGCATATGCATGCGGGGCAATCTGTGGAAATTAAGGTGGACGCCTATCCAAATAATCATTTTCAGGGCAGGGTTGATAGCATTCAGGCCGGTAGCGGAGCCTTTTTTTCGGCTTTTCCACCACAGAATGCAACGGGCAATTTTGTGAAAATAGTTCAGCGTGTGCCCGTAAAAATTGTGTTTGATGACTTGCCTGATGCTGAGTTGGCCTTGGGGCCAGGCATGTCAGTTGAACCTACAGTCGATACCAGCACTCACTAGAATTTATGACACTGCCTACTAATAAGCCTGTTCCCAATCCTTACCTGATTGCCGTGGTGGTGAGTCTTGCCGCTTTTATGGAAGTACTCGATACTACTATCGTCAATGTGGCTTTATCACATATAGGTGGTTCGTTCGCAGCCAGTCAGGATGAAAGTACTTGGGTATTGACCTCTTATCTGGTCGCAAATGGCATAGTACTACCTTTGTCAGGCTGGCTGGCGGGTGTTTTAGGCCGTAAGAATTATTTTATGCTGAGCATTGTTGGTTTTACCCTCACCTCTTTTGCATGCGGTGTATCCACTTCGATGGGTATGATCATCGTGTTTCGATTATTACAAGGTCTGGCGGGTGGTGGCTTGCAACCGATACAAATGTCCATTGTTATGGATGCGTTTCCGCCCGAAAAACGCGGTACAGCGTTTGGTATTACGGGTTTAACCATGATCGTTGCGCCGATATTGGGGCCCACCTTAGGTGGGTTTATTACGGATAGTTTTAATTGGCGCTGGATTTTTTTTATGAATGTTCCGGTCGGTATTCTGGCTTTTATACTAGTTAAACGTTTGGTGCAAGACCCACCACATGCCAAAGCCACTGGACTTATTTCAATTGATTACATTGGGCTTAGTCTGGTGGTACTTGGCTTGGGTGCCTTACAGATAGTTATGGATAAAGGTCAGGAAGAAGATTGGTTCGACAGTCATTTTATCCAGGCCTTTACCGCAATCAGCATTATTTCGCTGTCTGCTGCAGTTGCCTGGTTGTTACGGCAAAAGGATCCGATAATTGATATTCGATTGCTGGCCAATCGCAGTTTCGGTATGGCTAGTTTAATGGTGTTTTTTATCGGCTTTACTCTGTATGGCTCAAGTGCTTTATTACCACTCATGGTGCAATCCCAATATGGTTACGATGCAACACTGGCCGGGCTGGTTTTGTCACCGGGTGGTTTGGTATTGGTGTTTTTGATGCCGTTAGTGGGTAAATTGGTGAATAAGTTTCAGGCCCGCTATTTGATTGCTTTTGGTATGCTGGCGGTGAGCATAGGCATGTGGTTAACCAGTTTTGTTACCCCACAGAGCGATTATAACCACTTTGTGCTGATGCGCGTTGTGCAAGTGATTGGCTTGCCATTTTTGTTCATTCCCAGTAGCACCATGGCATTTTCTGATATTTCCCCCGAAAAAGGCAATAAAGCCTCGGCTCTGTATGCTTTACTGCGTAATTTGGGTGGCAGTGTGGGTATCTCAATTTTGTCCAGTTATGTGTCCAGACATGAACAAATTCATCAAAATATCCTGACTGAACATTTCATACCTACGCAACCCGCCTATCAAACTCTGCTGGCACACTACACGGCGAATATTATGGCTATGGGTAGTAGTCGCTTACAGGCCGGTTTATCAGCTATGAACAAATTATATCAAGAGTTATTAAGCCAATCAGCCATACTGGCGTATAGCGATGCTTTCCGTTTGCTGTCTACAATTACACTGATTTTGGCCTTACTGGCCTTTCTAATGCCCAGGCAACGTTCTGGCAAGCCCTTATCTCAAGACAGTACACCTGCACATTAGGAGAGAGTGATGACTAACAATGCTAATAACTTGTCTGGAGTTCGACTCCCGTTACTAATTCTACTGGTGCTAATGCTGGATGGATGTATGGTTGGGCCAGATTATCAACCGCCCAAAGCCAATGTACCTGAACAATGGCTATCAGCAGACAACCCACAAGCGACAAAGGCCAATTTAGAAGTAAACTGGTGGCACAGTTTTAATGATGCCCTGTTGGACCAGCTAATAGAAAAAGCCCTGCACAGTAATCCAGATCTTAAAATAGCCGAAACACGCATTAGCGAAGAGCGTGCCGCCCGTGCTTCTGCTTTTGCTGCGCTACTACCCACGGGTGACTTAATGGGCAGCGCTAATCGTCAGGCAAATCAATTGGGTTTCCCCAGTGGTGGTGGCGGACCTACGGCTATATCTACACTGGTAAAACAGCCGTTCAATATTTTTAAAACCGGTTTTGATGCCAGTTGGGAGCTGGATTTATTTGGTGGGCATCGTCGCCAGTTAGAGTCTGCGCAAGCAGAGTTGGAAGCCTCTGCCATTTCGCATGAAGATATTTTAATTAGCACACTGGCTGAGGTGGCGCGTAACTATATTGATATCCGTCTATATCAAGCACAATTAGACATTGCCCAATCTACTTACGCGGCCGATCAGAAAACTACTGCGCTGATGCAAGAACGTGTAAAAATAGGGGAGGCACCAGGCATTGACACCACACGCGCAGAAAGTCAGCAGGAACATGATCGCGCACAAATTGCTTATTTCAGTAATTTGCTGGCGCAAACAAATTATGGCATGGATGTGTTGTTGGGAGAAAAACCAGGGGCGACCCAAGCCTTGCTGAATAGTACGGCTACACCAATAGCGGTGCCGATGAGCGATAAGCAGCTAATACTGGAGGCACCCGCAAAAGTTATCGCCAAGCGTCCGGATATACGCATTGCCGAACGCAAGCTGGCATCTGCCACTGCGCAACAAGGTGTTGCGGTAGCCAAATTTTTCCCCGATGTGTCTCTATCCGGTTTTATTGGCTTATTTAATACCAATGCCGGTAATTTACTGAATGTTAGTAGCAAGTCGTGGGGAATGGGGGCGAGTGTGTTATGGCCTATTTTAAGTTATGGCGTTTTGGCAGCCAATCTGGATGCCGCAGACGCCAAACAACAAGAAGTGTTGGCAAACTATCAGAAAAGTATACTCAGTGCGCTTGCCGATGTAGAGCGCAGTTACACAGCCTATACTGAACAGGAGAAATATTTTCAGGCTCAGGACAAAGCCGTTGCGGCAGACCAGCATGTCTTTACTATTGCCGATGAACGTTACCAACAAGGACTAACCTCCTATCTGGATGTGCTGGATGCAGAGCGAACCTACAACGCTAGTCGCAATCAGCTAATGGTTGCCAAAGCACAAACTGCTTTAAATTTGATAGCGGTATATAAAAGTTTGGGGGGGAGTTGGCAGTTGCCGACAGTAGCGGTAGGGGATGCGGGGCGGTTGCGTTAAATTAACGTAATAGTTAGCTACCGGGCTTTTCTTGCAGGGGTTGTGGCTGAAGACTCCGAGAATACGTTCGTGAAGATTTGATGTCGGCAATACTTGCGCCTATTATTTGCCGTAATGGCGGCAATAAAATCTTTACGTACTTGCGAAGCTTAGCTTTTCAGGTTGGCTTTGTTCATAGAGGGTAATCCTTTAGGTGTAAAATCCGGCCCTGTGCTACTGGGTAAATATTGTTGACAATGCTGTGAAGGGAATGCAATTGGCAATGTAGCTCAAAAAAAGCCGCTCTGGCTAGAAATTGCGAAGAAAATCGCAAGGACCAACGCACAAATCGCCTAGTTTTTGCATGGCATCTTTTACCACAGCTCCGGAAAGCGTATCCAGATTACAATATTTGTCCCAACTGGATGCAACGAAAGCGCCCGAATCTAGATCTTTGCCTTCGACTTTGAGCTGAAGATAGTCGATATGGGCGGTATGATTATTCTCCACTGGTAAACACATTGGTAACTGTTTGGCAACCACAGCTCTGAATGCTTCAGTTGGAGATAAAGCGTTAGTATAGACGCTTGCAATATTTTGAATACGAGAAGCGAGAATCGCATGCTCATCTTTGACGATAGTTATATTATTATCATTATCGATATAATATAACGTTCCCAGTCCCAAGGAATCATAAGCATCATCCTTAACGCCAGAAAAGACGTTGGCTAAAATGGGTGGGATTTTATTTTCTTTGCTTTTCAACCAAGCTCCGGGTGGCACCAAGGGAACAATATCGTTTTTGTACTCTATACGATATAACTTTGAAAGTTTCCCTACATAAGGTTTTGCGCCTTTTGCCGTAAGAGGTCGTGCGCCCTCGAAGGAATAAACTCCATCAGGTTCCCGCATGGTCCATCCTTGACTTTTGGACATCTTAATCGCTGCAATGATTGCCAAAGCTCCAGCCTTACTATGTCCGGTCACCATGAATTTTTTATTGGTGTTTTCCTTAAAAGCATTCTCCAAAAACGATTTGGCCTTTTCTTGTTCTAAATTCGTCTTGATGTGATTCCAAGACTGGATGAATCCGCGATGGAAACCATCATTATCCGGCAAGGCAGAAAAGTCGTTTAGCCAATCCTTGATGGTTATGAAATCCGCTCCATCATGGGGTATCGGCGGTAAGGTGCCGCGCATGGCAAGTATGACTTCGTTTTGAGTGCTGACAAGGATGTAACCGTCCTTATCCTCAGTCCAGCTATAAATATCCTTGTCGGTTACTCTTGAAAGTTCTTGCGAATTTGTAGCATTTTGAAGACACTTGATGACACTCATCTCTGTTTTCAAAAATCCTTCAGTGTAATAACTACACTTCGCAGCTTCGGCCATCCGGTAAGCTGTTGATACTTCTAATTTGTCATCCGCGTTCGCAACAGATGCAAATAAACCTAACAACAGTGTAATGAGTAAAGGTAAAAATCGATATTTCATTTCGGTTCCTCGTTATGATCAAGTAATACCGGACACTTTCATAAGCAACGTATCGTAGCAGCCAGCAATTTGATATAAGATTGCCTTGAAATAGCCGTAGATGGCGAACAGAAAATATGTAGTCCATCAATGATACATAGCCGGCAACAAACCCGTTTTGAGATACACAACTATTTTGATTGGGATAATTAACCCAGTTATCAGGAGCCCAGATATTTTTCTTTCGGTCTCTAACGACACTGATAAGCTTTTTTTCTGTTTCACCTGATTCTATCATCAAAAATGTTTCATTTGAATCCGTAAATAGAATTAATGTTGTGCATTAGGCATTCCTTTGGCTCTATACCGGTATTAATTCAACACGACTCTTTTTTCTATTGAACGATAAAAACCAATGCTCATTAATCTCTACGCGCATTTAATGCGCCCTAAGCCCTCTGTAACTCTCTCAAAAACAAGTGATTAATAACACAGTTTGATCGTTGGATAGTTAACGGTATTCGATTTGTTATTAATTTATATTAATTATGCGTTAAAAATTAACAGACCTTATAACTTTTTCAAGGCTGTTCCATTTTTTTCGCCACGCTTTATCAATCAGTATGGAAGTGATTGTTACGTCTCTCAATTAAATATGTCGAAGAATATTTAATAGCTACGTAACTATCAAACCACCTATAAACAATAATGACAAATTTGTTCACTTTTTGGAGATATATAATGAACTTAAATAATCAAATTAAAAAAGGCTTTCTGACTATGGCAGTTTTGGTTCCGCTGTTATGGAGTATGGAGTCCATGGCGGGTTCAACTACTCTAGTACTCAAAAGAAATACGCTACAAAATGTGAATGATGCGGCTGGCTTATGGCAATATGATGCTGGACAAGTATTTCAAGGTACAACGCAAGTTGGTTATTATCAAGCCACTAATAGAGTAACTACTAAAGGTGGCGCGGTGCTTAACGCGGCTGCCGAAACCATTACTGTGTTTTTGGATGATGCTCAACTGAAAGGCTCGGCACCAAGAAATATTACCCTGGAAGGCGCGCATGATTATTCCAGTGGTAATTTTCAAGGTAGCGTTTCTGCGGCATCCAGCCAATACAGCTGGATAAAAGGTGCAAATGCAAGCGGTAATTATGTGAGTACTGGCATTTTAGACCTGACCATAAACTGGTTAGAATCCGATACGCTGACATTGCCATAAACCTTAGTCATTTAGCAAGTATCGACCTGCTATTGTATTGAGCATCCGATACGGCGTTCTCAATAGCAGGGTGTTCAGTGATGCACTAAATTATTGCAAACGCTAGGGGTAATGATTGCAGTAAATTTTTAGTAATCTCTTCCAGCATAATACAGACTCATCAGACATAGCGTTTTTTCAGAAATACTTAACAGCAATTTAGCCAAAATTCGATTTATTTCATTGGTGTATAATAGGATTTGAACATTCGGTTTGATTGCATAATCAAACGCTTTCGATCACATTCTATATAAGGTTAATCTATGATTATTAAGCCAAAAGTTCGCGGCTTTATTTGCACAAATGCCCATCCTGTTGGTTGCAAAGCCAATGTAAACGAGCAAATCGCTTATATTAAAGCAACGTTAAAACAGGAAGAAGCTGCCAATAATACTCTGCCTAAAAACGTATTGGTAATAGGTTGTTCCACAGGATACGGCTTGGCATCCAGAATAAGCGCGGCATTTGGCTATGGTTCCAAAACCTTGGGTGTTTGCTTTGAACAGCCACCTTCAGAAAAAACCGCCTCAGCTGGTTATTACAATACCGTTGCTTTTCATGAAGCAGCTGCGCAAGCAGAATTATATGCACATACCCTGAATGGTGATGCATTTTCCACTGACATAAAAAATCAGGTGATTGAAAAAATTAAAGCTGATCTGGGTAAAATCGATTTGATAGTCTACAGTTTGGCTTCGCCTCGCCGTACCGATCCTATGACGGGTAAAGTCTATTCTTCGGTGCTTAAACCCATTGGTGAGGCATATACCTCAAAAAATCTAAATACCGATAAACTGAAGTTGAATGAAATTACCTTATTGCCTGCCACTGAGGAAGAAATTGCCGATACAGTCAAGGTTATGGGGGGTGAAGACTGGGAGTTGTGGATAGACGCTTTAAAAGCCTCCGATGTATTAGCTGACGGTGTAAAAACAGTCGCCTATACCTATTTAGGCGACAAATTAACCTGGCCTATCTATGGTCAGGCAACTATTGGTAAAGCCAAAGAAGATTTGGATCGCGCGGCCAGAGTTATTGCCAGCAAATTACAAAATTTAAAAGGTCAAGCCAATGTTGCTGTATTAAAAGCCTTGGTGACACAGGCCAGTTCAGCCATTCCTTTAATGCCCTTATATCTGTCAATTCTGATTAAAATCATGAAAGAAGATGGCACAAATGAGCATTGCATTGAGCAGATTCAACGTCTGTATAGCGAGTGCTTGTATAGCAATACGCCGCGGATTGACAGTGCCAATCGTTATCGGGTTGATGAAAAAGAACTCGACACTAAAGTTCAGGCACGCGTAGAAGCTATTTGGACGCAGGTAACCGAAGAAACGCTGTTAGAGTTAACGGATTTCAATGCCTACAACGCTGATTTCTTAAAATTATTTGGCTTTGGTGTCGAAGGTATTGATTATGATGAAGATATCAGTCCCAGTGTAACAATATCATTCTAAAACTTAATTTACACCCTGCCAACTCACTTGAGTTGGCAGGGTGTGTAGTGCGGGTATTTTAACTACTCAGTTTAACTCTTAGCTTTTATGGGGTGTGCCATTGTCGTGAGTTCTCTCAATCGCGATACTTCTTTGGCATATCCTAAATAATACCCTTCTTGTTAGCACTGTGTGTGCTGTTCGGCTACAGCTAATTTTTTTCCTGAGGGCCGTCCATTACGGTAACCGCTTTGTAACCTTTAAGCCGTATATGTTATCTATTTATCAGATATAAAATTCTAAACATATCGTTTTATTTATTGCTTTAATGACATTAATATGACATCCAACAACCAACCCCCCGGTTGTTAGTTGGTGAATTTTGGAAATTGCTAAAGCTCCTCCTTGCTGACATGGACGTATTTGTGGCGGGATCAATCCCGCCCTTTTTTTAATTCACTGCTTTAAAGTTTTTGTTTCGATCAGCAGTCACTGAGGTCGAAATTTATCTTACACGGAAAAGTCTTATGCCTTTGCAACAATTAGTCGAATATTTTAATGACCGTCTTGAGCAGGAACATCATGCCCAGTTTCGCCCTTTTATT
The DNA here is from genome assembly GCF_039904985.1 of Methylomonas sp. AM2-LC. Lineage (NCBI taxonomy): Bacteria > Pseudomonadati > Pseudomonadota > Gammaproteobacteria > Methylococcales > Methylococcaceae > Methylomonas > Methylomonas sp. AM2-LC. The sequence continues at coordinate 3,818,161 of NZ_CP157005.1, read as the reverse complement.
CTGGAGAATAATAGTGTTTATGGTTTGTTTGGTCCGGTAAAAATTGGAAGTGTGCTTTCGCCAATACGAAAAACCTTAAGTACCTCACATATTATCGGACATGCTGCGCAGTTGTCGGTATCGGCCAATCAAATACCTTGCGGTCAATATGCCCTGCAGGAAGAGTTATCAGTTATTGTGCCAGATCAAATCAGTCATACCGAATCTATTGTGAATTTTGATCGTTTATCTCGTGCTGTACATATGCTTAACTATTTACCACAATCCCATTTAGATGAAATGTTAGTGTTGGATGTTGATCCCCGGCATATCTTGGGTGTAAAGGAAGATCATGGTGCTTACTTTGAGGAGGTGATCATAAAATGTGGTTTGCAAACCGAGAATGTGGCTATCGCGCTGACAGTCAATAATGCCTATGCCAGAGTTTACCAAACGCTATTGAAAGGTTTAAGTAATTACCAGCGACGTGGTTACCGTTTGATGTTGAAATTTGACTATCAAGGCTTAGAAAAATCATCAATGGAACTCATTTATAGAGCTGCGCCAGACTTTGTAGGATTATCGGCGCAAAATCTGGATCGAATTCGCGATAGCCATTTACTGGAAAAGTTACAACAACTCAGTACTTTGGTAGATTCCATCACGGCACAAAGTATTTTGTTCAATGTCGAAGATAAAAAGACGGCAGGTTTGGGCAGAATAGCCAATTTTGCGCTGGTACAGGGTGCTTATTTTGAACAAACATTGCCGCCTAACTCTAAACCGTCTGTGGACTCCGGCTATGAAGCAGTTAGGACAGTGGCTTAGAATAGCCTATTTGTCTGTAAAGACATTTAGTGGGTAGATAAACCGTGCTTTTGAATACGGTAGAGCAGGGCGTCTCTGGATATGCCCAGCAAACGTGCAGATTTGCTTCGGTTACCTTGTGTTCTGGCTAAGGCTTGATAGATTAAATCAGCTTCCAGATTATCCAGTTGTACACCATCCTTGGGTAGAACAATGGAATTATCTGTTGTTGGTGTTTCAATATTCCTTACAAATTCTCGCGGCAGGTTTTCGGGTTCTATGATTTTTCCAGCCAATAAAATGCTTAAGCGTTCGCAAAGATTACGTAATTCCCGAATGTTTCCAGGCCAGCTATAATCGCGTAAAACTTTAATGGATTGCCGACTAAAAACGCAACTAGGCAGTTGATGGGTATCTGCGTAATTTTTAAAGAAATGTTTGCATAAGGCTTCAATATCTTCGCTACGTTGTTCCAATGAAGGTAATTCCAGAGGAATCACGTTTAATCGAAAATATAAGTCCTGTCGAAAATTACCATTCAGAATTTCTATGCTTAAATCGGCGTTGGTTGCTGCGATGATACGCACATCAACATGTTCTGGTTTTGTTTCACCAACAGCCAGACACTCACCAGATTCCATAAAACGTAATAACTTGCCTTGTACTGCTAAGGGTAAAGAGTTTATTTCATCCAGAAACAGGGTGCCACCATTTGCAGATTGGAATAATCCTTCTTTATTACTTACGGCTCCAGTAAAAGCACCTTTACGGTGACCAAATAATTCAGATTCAACCAAACCTTCGGGTAACGCCGCACAGTTTAGGGTAATGAAAGGTTTATTCGCTCTAGGGCTTGATTTCTGAATGGCAGTAGCCAGCACTTCTTTTCCGGTACCGGTTTCTCCACGGATTAAAATTGTCACATCGGTTGCCGCAACCATACGCGCACTACGTATTAATGATTCCAAAGCTGGCGATTGACCGATGATTAAATCGAAATAATCCATTAATAGGCCTCGTATAGGTCTTGAGAAAAACAAATATGGATTGAGTAGCTATTTTTCAACCCGGTAACGCGCTGCACAATAGTTACTACTTATAAGCTTTATGGTCAAATAACTATTGATGAGCAATCAAAAAATCGAGCGCATTCTAAACGATCTGACCTAAAATTAGCTACTAAGTTACTATCAGGTATAGCAGAGCTTATATTATAGCTATTCTTGTTAAGACACGTGAAATATTTTGTATAGACTTATGCTGAGTATTGTTTCGCCAACAAGAGCGCCTAGTTGTTCAATAACATCATTTTAGCGTAGGTGTTTGCAGGTATTTTCCTTAAACACACGTGTCATTATTTAGCTTCGATTTTAGCAGTGCTGAGCAATAAAAATCCTTAAGGCTGCTGGAGGGGGCGTAAGATTGTATTAAAATGTCAATTGCACTAGAATGGGGTGATTGTTTAAAGGCTAGAAGTTAAAAAAGTTTATGCAGCGCAAGTTCAACTGTTCTGTTTTTTACGCGATTCCGGCCTTGATTTTTTAAATTATTTGGGTATATAACGTTATGAATTCTTCAGTATCAGCTCTGCCTGATTTGGATTGGAGCCAAGTCAGAGAAACAATAAAGTTGCTGGCTGTGTCTGTTGTTCAGATGGAAAACACTATGAAGTTGAGCGATGAGTCTGTCAATGTTTTAACAGATTCCTTTGCCTGCATGGTAGCAGACATGAATGCCATTCATAAAATTCTGTTAGAAGATGCTCCGTCAGAAGTGCGAAGTAGCGCTTTGGCTTATTGTGAATCCACACAACAAAAAATCAATTCATCTCTAGTGGCTTTTCAGTTCTATGATCGCTTACAGCAATGTCTCAGTCATGTGTCTACAGGTTTACAAGGTTTATCGGGTATCATAGATAACCCTCAACGTCTCTACAATCCGCAAGAATGGCATAATTTTCAAACAGAAATTCGTAGCCATTACACAATGGAATCAGAAAAAATAATGTTTGATGCCATTTTACAGGGTAAAAGCATGCAAGAAGCATTGGCTTTGGCTGAAGCCGAGACCAAAGCTGTTGTCGAAAAAAATGATGATATTGAATTTTTTTAGAGTGTTGTAAATGAATGTTAAAACCATAATGGCTTTTTTGGCTGTGTCCTTAATGGTTGGTTGTACCACCTATCCCGATGGGGTAGTACCGCCGACAGCCAAGCCTCAGCCGCAAATAAAAAAGAAATCTCCGGCGCAACAACCTTTGCAACCACAGGTTAAAAAAATTCCTCAGGGGCCGCAAACTTTCCCTATAGATAATGGATTAGGTAATTTTAAAGTAGAGCCAACTGCACCCGCGATACGTGCAGAGCCTTTGCTAAACGCGCCTGTTGATGTTCCCGTACCCACAGTTCCACAGGTGCCTGCTGTACCCTCAATACCTCAGATTGTTCCTCCAGTTCAACCGTCTGGAAGCAGTGCTCCAGAATTAGTGGTACCACCCGTTATTAATCCGCAATTAAACGCTTTACCCAATTTGGTAACGCCACCCACATCTTCTCCCACGCCCGTTGTTTTGGAAGATGCCAGTATGCCTGCAGGCAGCTCTCCAGCTATTGTGGCATTGGTAACCGATGCAGATCGAATTCGAAATTCGGGTGATCTTGATGGTGCGGTAGTCGGAATGGAGCGGGCATTACGCATAGATCCACGTAACCCGACACTGACTTATAAACTAGCGCAACTCAGGCTTAAGCAATCGAAACCTCAACTTGCCGAAGAGTTAGCGGGTAAAGCAGCTTTGCTGTCGGGTAGCAATCTTGATCTCAAACGAAAAAGTTGGTTATTAATTGCCGATGCACGTCAAAGGCAACATCATTATGAAGCAGCCAAAGAAGCATTAGCCAAAGCAGAAAGCTTTTTTGGACACTGATGCTTTTAGGTTTTTTTCTGTTTATCTGTAAGCAATGCAGTGAGTAATTTAGCTGAGTTTTTTGGCTGCGATGGCTCTCTAGCCGAAATTGTAAATGGCTATATCCCTCGTGCCGCTCAAATTGAAATGGCAGAAAAAATTGCTTTTGCTATTGATAGTCAACAAAATCTAATCGCAGAAGCGGGTACAGGTACGGGTAAAACTTTTGCCTATCTTGTTCCAGCTATTTTGTCGCGTAAAAAAGTTATTGTCTCAACCGGCACTAAAAATTTGCAGGATCAATTATTCAACAAAGATCTGCCGTTAATTCGTAAAGCCTTGAGTAAAACACCTTTTAAAGCCAGTTTATTAAAAGGTCGGGCAAATTATCTTTGTACTTACCGTTTAGACCAAGCCATGCATGCTGCATTTGGTTACAGTCAGGCTGATGCTGCTGCACTTGCGCAAATCAAAACTTGGTCACAACGCACTAAAGCCGGTGATGTTTCTGAGGTTGCGGATGTGAACGATGGTGATCCCATCTGGTTTCATGCAACGTCTACTGCCGATAACTGTCTGGGGCAAAATTGTCCAGATTATGCCGACTGTTTTTTAACTAAAGCGCGCAAACAGGCTCAAGAAGCCGACATTGTGGTGGTTAATCATCACTTACTCTGCGCAGACTGGTCGATTCGTGAAACTGGCTTTGGTGAGTTATTGCCGGATGCTGAGGTGGTAATCATTGATGAAGCGCATCAGTTGGCAGATATTGCCTCTAATTTTTTAGGTGTAACGCTGAGTGGTAAACAATTGGTTGAGTTAGCTGATGACTCTTTGGCTGAATATTTTACCGATGCCAAAGATATGCCAGACTTGCGTTCTGCTTGCGAAGACTTGCAGCTGGAAGTAAAAGATTTACGTCTGGCGTTTGGTTTGGAGTTAAGGCGCGGCGAATGGCAAGACATCGAAACCAATCCCAAGATTTCTGGTGCGTTGGAGTCTCTGCAAAAACAATTGGCGCGTCTTAACGAGCAACTGGAGCGAGCTTCCATTCGCAGTAAAGGCTTGGAATCCTGTTTTAATCGTTGCGAAGCGTTGGATGCGCAGTTGGAAACTCTAATCAAAGATCAGGATGGACAATGGATTAAATGGTACGAAACCTATAGTAAGTCTTTTACCTTAAGTCGTACACCATTAGATATTGCCAAAGAGTTTCGTGGCTTTATGCAGCGCCACAAAGCTACCTGGATTTTTACCTCTGCGACCCTCAGTGTGGCAAATAGTTTTAGCCATTTTTCCAAAAATTTGGGTTTAAGTGGCGCACTCAGTCAAAGCTGGGATAGTCCTTTTAATTATCAACAGCAGTCGTTGTTTTATCACCCCAAAGGTTTGCCTCAACCCAGCGATCCAGAGTTTACCGATAAAATAATGGATTTTGTCATACCGGTACTAGAAGCCAGCCAGGGTCGTGCGTTTTTTCTGTTTACTAGTCACAAAGCCTTACAACGTGCTGCACAATTACTGGAAGGTAAGATCAAATATCCGTTGCTGGTACAGGGTACTCGTTCCAAGGGCGTATTACTGGAACAATTTAAGGAACTAGGACATGCCGTACTGCTAGCGACTGCCAGTTTTTGGGAGGGAGTGGATGTTAGGGGTGATACCTTGTCTTGTGTGATTATTGATAAATTACCGTTCGCTTCTCCAGGCGATCCGGTATTGAAAGCACGCTTAAGTGCCATGGAAAAACAAGGTCGCAACCCTTTTTTCGAGCATCAACTACCCACCGCTATTATTATGTTAAGGCAGGGGGTCGGTAGATTAATTCGCGATGTCAATGATAGAGGAGTTTTGATGGTGTGTGATCCGCGCTTGCTAAAACGTACCTATGGACAGCTGTTTTTGGATAGTGTACCGGCCATGCAACGCAGTCGCTTAATAGAAGACGTACAGCAGTTTTTTACCGAAGAGGAAGGTACTTGAAAATTCTAGCCTTGGAAACCTCCACTGATGCTTGTTCAGCAGCTTTATTTATCGATGGCGACATACAAGAAAAATTTGCGCTTACCCCCAAAGCACATACACGCCTGATATTACCTATGGTTGACGAATTGCTGGCGGATGCGCAATTAAAGCCTCAGCAATTACAGGCTATTGCCTTGAGTCGTGGCCCTGGCTCATTTACTGGTGTACGCATAGCAACGGGTGTGGCACAGGGTATCGCCTTGGGTGCCGATTTGCCTATAGTACCTGTTTCCACTCTGGCGGCAATTGCACAATATTTCTTTAATCAACAACCTAAAATCGAATTGGCTTTTACAGCCATGGATGCACGGATGGGCGAAATTTTTTGGGGTGTTTTTCAAAGAAATGCACTGGGTTTAGCCGAGTTAACTGGTGAAGAAGCGGTCACTCTGGCTACAGATATTATTTTTCCAGATCGTTCTGGTTTTGGCGTCGGGTCGGGTTGGGGTGTCTATGCGGATATACTGCAACAAAATATTGGCGAGCGCTTGTTAGGTATCGATGCACTAGTCCATCCACATGCTGCTGCAGTAGCGCAATTGGGCGCCTATGGCTTTGCTAATGGCCAGGCTGTCGATGTAGAACAGGCATTGCCGGTTTATTTACGCGATAAGGTGGCTAAAACCCAAGCTGAAAGGTCGGCTATTTAAACTGTATAGTTGTGCAATACCTTGCTGATCGCTTATTTTGAGCTTCTACGATAAGGAAATAATAGCCATGATATTGACTGATAACGATTTGGAGGCCATTTGGCTGACTATCCAGTTGGCAAGTTTAGTTACGCTGATTTTGCTTGTTATTGGCACACCTATCGCTTGGTGGTTATCCCGTACCCAAACAGGATGGAAAGGTCCGATTGGCGCATTGGTATCTTTACCGTTAGTGTTGCCTCCTTCCGTATTGGGTTTTTATCTGTTGTTGGCAATGGGTCCCAATGGCCCTATTGGGTATCTCACCAAAACTTTTGGAATGACTATGTTACCTTTCAGTTTTGGCGGGTTGGTTATTGCATCAGTGGTTTATTCTTTGCCGTTCATGGTGCAACCTTTGCAGAATGCCTTCGAGTCTATTGGTAACAGGCCTTTAGAAGTTGCCGCCACATTACGCGCTTCACCACTAGATGCCTTTTTTAGCGTTGTAGTACCCTTAACGCTACCGGGTTTCTTTACTGCAGGTGTGTTAACTTTTGCTCACACCGTTGGCGAATTCGGTGTGGTGCTGATGTTGGGGGGTAATATTCCAGGGGTTACTCGTGTTGCATCCATACAAATCTATAATCATGTTGAGGCTTTGGAATATACGCAAGCACACCAATTGTCTGCCGTGTTGTTAATTTTTTCTTTCCTGATGTTATGGGTACTTCAGATATGGCGCTCGAAGCAGAAAGTGGACTAAACAGTCATGATATCAAAGCCCGCTTTCAACTAAATTGGACTGGCTTCAATCTAGATATTGATATTTCAATTCCCGGTCATGGCATCACTGCCTTGTTTGGTAGTTCCGGTTCAGGAAAAACCAGCTTGCTACGTTGTATTGCTGGGTTGGAACAGGCTACGCAAGGTTTTTTGTCGATCAATGGGGAAGTTTGGCAGGATGAGGATATTTGGATACCGACCCATAAACGTCAGTTGGGCTATGTCTTTCAAGAAGCCAGTCTGTTTCAGCACCTGACCGTACTGGGAAACTTGCGCTATGGCATAAAACGCATTACTGGGCAGCATCAGGTCGGATTGGAGCAAGCTGTCGAGCTGTTGGGTATTGGTCATTTGCTGGATCGTAAGCCGGATCGGCTTTCCGGCGGTGAGCGGCAACGCGTGGGAATTGCACGTGCATTGGCTGTCAATCCACGTATTTTATTGATGGATGAACCTTTGGCGTCTTTGGATATTAAGCGAAAGCAGGAAGTTTTGCCTTATCTGGAGCAATTACATAATGAACTGCATATTCCTATATTGTATGTTAGTCATTCGCCGGATGAAGTGGCTCGTCTAGCGGATCATCTGCTGGTTCTGGAGGCGGGTAGAATATTAGCAAGCGGTCCTTTGCTGGAAACATTGGCGCGGCTGGATTTACCCTTGCGTTTGGGTGAAGATGTTGGGGCTATTCTGGCGGCTCGAATTGCCATGATCGACACACAATGGTGTTTGGCTAAAATTGATTTTCCCGGTGGCAGTTTATGGATAAGAGATCATGGACTAGCCATCGGCAGCAAAGTTCGAGTGCGAGTGTTGGCAAGAGATGTTAGCTTGGCGCAAGAGCATCCTGGACCAAGCAGTATTCAGAATATTTTGCGAGGACGCATAGAATCCATGGCAAATGATGAACATCCTGGTTTGGCATTGCTGCGTATTCAGATAGGTGATAGCATTTTGATCTCCCGACTAACTAAGCGTGCCGCAGCTGATTTACAGGTTGTTGTTGGGAAAGAGTTTTGGGTGCAGGTGAAATCGGTTGCGCTCATAGAGTAAGGTATTTATATTCAAATCATTGCTTTCTTTTGCCAGATGACTCGGTATCAAATGCTCAACTGTCAGCTATTTAGCATTTTTTAAAATTGAGTGGAATCTGTTAAAAATTTCTCCTGAAAAACGCTGTGTAATGAAATCTTCATATAATGTGATTATAATCACAACCAAGATACGCAATGTTTGATGCGCGTCATAAACAGAAAAATACATTCTGGTTGCCAATTGTGCGTTGACTTTTATAGTCGATATGTTTTAATAATCATAACGAATTAATGTATGGCAGGGTAAAGATTGTTGCTCAGGTAATTTAATAACCTAAATGTAACAGTATCTAAACATGCAATGATGTTGATAACTATATAAAAATAAGGGGGGGTAAGTGAGAAAAAATACATATTTTTACAAAGACTTAAAGTTTTTATTATTGTTCTCCTCTCTTTTTTTTCTAATACCAGGTTATGCGGACATCCGTCATGTCATAAACTTGGGCTTGTCTGTAGATCAGTCCACACGGCAACAGGGTAGTTATTATTTCGAAACATCTGTGGGTTTGGTTAATGTAAAGTCTGTAGAAAGCGGTGCTGAACTATTGTTTAGTTCTTATACAATAAATAATCAGAATACAAATTTTTCTGCCAAACCTTGTGTAGCCGATGCACTCAACGTATCTAATGTTGCCTGTGAAGATTTTATCTATTCGGTCAATGCGCAATCATTTAGCCAGATTGCTGCAAATAACACTACAAGTGCTTCTGCTTTAGACATTACACCTGTGCCTTTGCCTTCACCGATATTTCTATTCAGTGCTGCATTAACGGGTATGTTACTGATTGCTCGTTTGACACAAAGATCAATTTGGATACAACCTGGTTCATCTACCAATGTTCTGGGTATAAAGTTTTCTAATCTGAATTATGATCAAGCACTTAATCTATTTCAGCAGTGGATTATTTCAAAAGTTTCACATCAGGTTTGTTTTGCTAATGTGCATACGGTGGTCAGCACTCTGGAAGATAAAGAATTACTGAATATTAACCATAAATCTTTCAATGCTATGGATGGTTTACCGTTAGTTTGGTACGCCAAACTAGTACAGGGTGATTCTACTGCAAGCCGTTTGTGTGGGCCGGATTTGATGTTGAAATGTCTGGACGAAGGACGCAACAAAAATTGGACACATTTTTTTCTGGGTGGTACTGGGCCTATATTGAACGATTTAGTGGACGCAATGCAACAACGTTATCCGGGTGTTGCAATAGTAGGTTGGCATTCGCCGCCGTTCAGAGCCTTAACCGAAGAAGAAGATCAACAACTAGTTGATATAATCAATGCCGCTAATCCCGATTTTTTATGGGTTGGGTTAGGTGCGCCAAAACAAGAAAAATGGATAGCGACCCATTTGCATCGTATAAATGTACCTGTGCAACTGGGTGTTGGAGCCGCATTTAACTTTCATTCTGGACACCTTAAACGTGCTCCACGCTGGATGCAGAGTTATGGTCTTGAATGGGCTTACCGCTTGATGAACGAAACCCGTTTAGTTAGGCGATATTTAGCAACAAATCCTGTTTTCTTATTGCTGTTTTTAAGAGATTTGCTTTTAATTAGATTTTTTAGACTCAAAACTTGTTAAAAATGCTTTTGGGTATAAATCTTAAGTTTTTCACAGTCAAACAACTTTTATTCAGTGTTGCCTAGAGCCTGATAAATACACTCTCTCAAGTTGCGAGGCTATTGATTACTATCCATGCATACCGTTTAGCGACCATCATCTTTAACTGCAAGTATTACATCACAACTTTTAAATAAAGCGCGAATTGATATGCCGGGTTTAAGCTTCAAGTTTTCCACGCTATCTGCCGTTACTATGGTACGCAGGGTATCGCCGCCAATCACACGCAATACTACTTCATAAGCTCCTGCCAGTAGTTTCAGGCCAACTATAGAACTATGCAGAGAATTACGTGTTGAAAACTGACTCGTGTCAAACGCATTTGCGATATCAATATCTTCGTTGCCAATCAATAGTAAAACTGTTTTGCCAATACTTAAGTTTAAGGGTTCAAATTCGTCCAAGCTCAAAGAAGCAACAACTCGTTCGCCCCCGTATAATTGCACAATAATGTCCGTATCTTCTAGGTTAGGTTGTAAGTGAATCACTTTAGCAAATAGTTTATTATAACTTCTGGTGTTGATGTTCAACGGTTCTAACAGAGATTGTGCAAAAGCATCACCATTTAAACATTGATTAACTCGTTGTAAATATAAGCTATGTTGTTCTTCCAGTCGGCTAAACAAGGCTAACAGCGCCTTTCCAGAACTGGTTAGGCAAGCGCCGCCACCGTTTTTTCCACCTTTAGAACAATTAATCAGCTGTTGTGACGAAAAAGTATTGGCTTTTTCGACCAATAGCCAAGCACATCTATAGCTAAGTTCTATCTGTTTTGCTGCTTGACTAATTGAGCCACTGTGATTGATTGCTCTGAGTAGTGAAATCATTCGATGGTCGAAAGTCTCAGCTAAGGTAATTTCGGCCTTTATCCAGTCTGGATTTTTATAGACATTTACTTTATTTAACATGTCGTTAGTTTAAAAGCTTTTGTAAGCTCAAAAAATCTCCCCTCTATGTGCCTCTATTAAAATAGCTCAAGTTTATTGCGTAGTATTCTATTGTATATATCGAAGTTTGCGTTATAATAACAAAAAATTAAACAGCATAAAAAATGTTTTGGAATCGGTTTGGCGAATCCATGCGACCCAACACATTTTTGACTTGATGTCACCGTAACTCGCTGTTAGGTGTAACTTTCTGTGATCTAGGTGTTGGGGGTAAAATGTTGTTGGAAATGAATGTCAAACTACGTCGCGGACATTTTGATTTGACTACGCAAATTTCACTAAACGATACCAGTGTTGGTTTATACGGAAAATCGGGAGCAGGTAAAAGTACCATTCTAAATTTAATTGCAGGGACGATACAGCCACAGAGTGGTCATATCATTTTGGATGGTAAAATTTTATTCGATAGTGGTAAAGGCATTGTTATGCCGCGTGAGCAAAGGCCAATTGGAGCAGTTTTGCAAATCGACTCTGCTTATTTAGCTGAAACCGTTCGTGAGAATCTCAGTTATGTTTACAAGCGCACATTTAAGCAACGCCGATTGTTTAAATTAGACTATTTGATTGGATTGTTGGAATTGGGTTCGATTCTGGATTACACCATCAATATGCTGTCAGCTGGCGAACGTCAGCGCGTCGCACTGGCCAGATCGCTACTTAAATCACCAAAATTGTTGTTGTTAGACGATACTTTTGCTGCAATTGGAAATGGCTATCGTGCACAATTACTGCCGATACTGAAACGCTTACAGGAAGAATTTGGTTTGCCTGTGTTATATGCCAGTCAGTCACTCAGTGAGATTCTGGAGTTAACTGATCGGTTAATTGTGTTGGAGCAAGGGCAAATACTACAAACAGGTAGCCTAAGGGATGTTGCCAAACAACCCGGTATTTTGCGCTATCTTGGTATTCGCCAGATTGATAATATCTTAACAGTCACAATACGTCAGCATTCTCAATCAGCTGGATACAGCATTGCCGATAGTTTTGGCTTGCCATTAACGATGCCTTTACGTCCACATCTGGCTATTGGTAGTCAAACCCAAGTCTCAATCCGTGCTAACGACATTGCATTATCACGCAGTTATATCAATGGTATTTCCATACAAAACCAGGTAAAGGGCCGTATTTGCACTCTCATTCCCTGTGGTGAAAGTATAATCGCACAAATTGATTGCGGTGGTACATTGTTGGCTGAAATTACACCGGGTGCCTGTCAAGAAATGGCTCTACTAGAGGGTGATGATATCTATTGCCTGATAAAAACACATGCCATAGTTTATATCAATGAGCTTGATGCTTTGCCATTTCAAAGAGTAGTCAATCATGGCGACGGTTACTATTATTTGGGAAATAACGATACAATTGCGGAAAGACTGATGGTTAATTGATAACCCTATCCGCCTAAAACATCGCATATCTAATTTTGCCAAGGTTGTGTTCTGAGATGGCTATTCGTGCTGGTCTATAGTCAATACTGGCGACTCTTCTGTCCAAACGCTCCACTGCCTGGTTTTCAAACTGTATGTACATTCGTCAAATACATTATCTATTGGCACTGGCAAAAACTGAACATTTCGGTCGAGCAGCTGAAATAAGTCATGTTTCTCAACCCGCACTATCAACAGCTATTCAACATTTTGAAGAAGAGCTGGGCATAACTCTTATTAAACGAGGGCAACGCTTTCAGGGCTTTACCGAAGAAGGTGAGAGGGTTTTACAATGGGCACGTATTTTGGCGCAAAACTGGGAAGGGATGCGCCAGGCCGCAGTGCAATATAGTCAGCAACTGACGGGTGTGTTACGTATAGGGGCCATACCCACCACTCTGCCTGTGACTCCACTATTAACGGCACCCTGTCAGACGCAATATCCAGGTATAGCCATCAAATTGGTTTCCCTATCTGCCGAAGAAATAATGCGTCAGCTTGATAGTTTTGAGTTGGATTTGGGCTTAACTTATCTGGATGATCCCAGGTTAAAAGGTTTCAATGTTTTACCCTTATACCGGGAGCGATACGTGCTTCTGGCCAGTAATCCAGCTCTGAAAGTGGTTAAAAATCATTTAAGCTGGGGCGATGTTGCCGACTTTCCTTTGTGTTTGTTGACCCAAAATATGCAAAACCGTCGGCTGATTGACGCCGCATTTCGCGAGGCTAACGCTACGCCTAAAGTTATGCTGGAGACAGACTCATTGTTTGCTTTATACGCCCATGTGCGTAGTGCTGGGCTCTACAGTGTGGTACCACATAGTATGCTGTGTCAGTTTGGGTTAAATCAAGAAGTAACTGTTCTACCCTTAATACCTGAGTTATCAAGAGAAGTAGGTTTGATTGTACGTCGTCAGGATTTGCTGTCACCGATACAGGATGCCGCTTGGAATATTGCGCAAAATCTGGATTTACAACATAGATTTGATTCATTAATAACTGGGAGTTATTAAGCTATATTTAGAAACGATTAGACGCAAATAAGCTTTAAAGCAACAATGCTATTACCCGGCCGGGAGCAATCAGACATGGTGTATTTGAGACTGTGTCCAGTTATCCAATCAACAACGAGGTAAAAGTAAAATGGCTAAAATTGTTTGTGTACTTTATGACGATCCTATTGATGGCTATCCAACGTCTTATGCACGTGATGATCTACCGCAACCTGCATGCTATCCTGACGGTCAAACATTGCCTACTCCGAAAGCAATCGATTTTAAACCGGGTGCATTGCTGGGTAGTGTTTCGGGCGAACTAGGTTTGCGTAAATATCTGGAGGCAAACGGTCATGAACTGGTTGTGACTTCCAGTAAAGACGGTGATGATAGCGTTCTGGACCGTGAACTGCATGATGCTGAAATCGTCATTTCGCAGCCATTTTGGCCCGCTTACATGACGGCCGAACGTATTGCTAAAGCCAAAAATCTGAAAATGATTGTTACTGCAGGGATTGGTTCCGACCATACCGATTTACAGGCTGCCATTGATCGTGGTATTACTGTTGCAGAAGTGACCTACTGCAACAGTAATAGCGTTGCCGAACATGTGGTTATGATGACTTTGGCTTTGGTACGCAATTACATCCCCTCTTACAACTGGGTGATCAAAGGTGGCTGGAATATTGCCGATTGCGTGGCCAGGTCATACGATCTGGAGGCGATGAATGTGGGGACTGTAGCTGCCGGTCGTATTGGCTTGCGAGTACTGCGCCTGCTTAAACCGTTTGATGTGAAATTACACTATTTGGATCGCCATCGTTTGCCAGAAGCTGTAGAACAAGAACTAAATCTTACCTATCACTCCAGTCTGGAAAGTTTAACTAAAGTGTGTGATGTGGTGACCTTGAACTGTCCATTGCATCCAGAAACTGAGCACATGATTAACGAACAATCGTTGCAGAACTTCAAACGTGGTGCCTATCTGATTAATACTGCGCGTGGCAAACTGTGTGACCGCGATGCGATTGTTAATGCTTTGGAAAGTGGGCAATTGGCAGGTTATGCCGGTGATGTGTGGTTCCCGCAACCTGCACCCAATGACCATCCTTGGCGTACTATGCCAAATCATGGTATGACACCGCATATTTCCGGTACCAGTTTGTCCGCGCAAACACGTTATGCAGCAGGTACTCGCGAAATTCTGGAATGCTATTTTGAAGGACGTCCTATTCGTGATGAATACCTGGTTGTGCAAGGTGGCCAGTTAGCAGGTGTGGGTGCACATTCCTATAGCAAAGGCAACGCAACTGGCGGCTCTGAAGAAGCGGCCAAATTTAAAAAAGATTGATAGCAGGCGTTTGATAAATTGGGTTGCCAGTGTTAACACCGGTATCCTTTGAATGGACTTGGATGGAAGGACAGTATTTATGACGCTTAGAAATAAAACCAAAAATAGCGTAACAGCCCAACCACCAAGACCTTCAATTACCAAAATTATCAGCGTTTGGTTAGCTTCGTGTTTAGCAATAAGTGCAATTGCCATATTAAGTGAAATTTCGGGCCACCCCTGGATATTAGGCTCTTTTGGTGCATCTTGCGTATTATTATTTGGTTTTCCAGAGGCCGCCTTTTCTCAACCCCGCAACTTATTTGTTGGACACTTATTGTGTTCTACCATAGGTTTACTGTTTCTTAACTTTGTTGGTCCTCATTGGTGGTGCATGGCGCTTGCTGTGAGTACGGCTTTGGTTATGATGCTGATCACTCGAAGCGTTCATCCACCAGCAGGTTCAAATGCGGTGATTATTTTTTTAACACATCCAGACTGGCAATTTATAGTGTTTCCAACCTTCGCTGGAGCTATTGTTTTATGGTTTTTGGGGTATTTATATCAAAAAATAATGGTTAAAATTCAGTAAACTCATGCGTGTTCACGTTCTTCAACCTGTTCATTTCGAGGTTTTAGGTAGTATTGAAAGCATGAGTTTTAGTAGTTTAGTTGTCAAATATCGACTATCGATATTTTCCTGTCCTATATCAGTGTACAATGCGCACTATTTAAGCAGTACTTTTCACGATGGCCGTTTTTTCAGAAATTCATCCTAAAAATCCACAGCCGCGCTTAATCCAGCAAGCGGTGGATATTATTCGGCGTGGTGGTGTCATTGCCTATCCTACAGATGCTTCCTATGCTTTGGGCGCACAAGTGGGTGATAAACAGGCCATGGACATTATTCGGCGTATCCGTCGTCTGGAAGACGATCATAATTTTACCCTGTTGTGTACCGATTTATCTCAGGTTTCGACGTTTACCAAAATGGGTAATGATGCCCATCGACTGATTAAAAAATTGACTCCAGGGCCCTTTACTTTTTTATTGGATGCCACCCGAGAAGTGCCTCGGCGTTTGCAGCATCCGAAAAAGAAAACCATCGGGGTACGCATACCGGATCACCGCATTGCACAAGCATTGGTGGAAGAATTAGGCGAACCCATGCTGAGTTCCACTCTAATTTTACCCGGCGAAGAAGAAGCAATGATGGATCCTTATGACATCCGCGAAAAACTGGAACACGAGCTGGATTTAATAATCGATGGTGGTATTGTCGAATACCAACCCACTACTGTTATTGCGTGTACCAATAATATTTTTGAAATTGTCAGACAAGGCATCGGTATTGCACCGATGTTGGAGTAAGCGGATGGAAGATTTATCGTTGGTGCAGCGTATTGTGGTCTGGTTGTTGCCAGTGGTGTTTGCGATTACAGTTCATGAAGTGGCTCACGGTTGGGTTGCCAAACAATTTGGCGATAAAACCGCTTTTTTACAAGGTCGCTTAACACTGAATCCGTTCAAACATGTCGATATATTTGGTACCATCATACTACCTGGTTTAATGCTCATAACTTTTACGGGTTTCATATTCGGTTGGGCAAAACCCGTGCCGGTTGATGCGCGTAACTTTAAAGATCCTCGCAAAGCTATGATGGTGGTGGCACTGGCGGGACCTCTATCCAATCTGCTAATGGCGGTATTTTGGGCTTTGTTGGCCAGAATAGGAATGATGTATCATGAATACGAATTTGTTTCCATGCCGTTAATCTATATGGGCTCGGCGGGTATCCACATTAATTTAATTTTGGCGCTGCTGAATTTATTGCCCATACCACCGCTTGATGGTAGTCGAATCTTATCGGGTTTATTACCTCATTATTGGGCTTGGCAATTCAATCGGCTGGAAAAGTATGGTTTTATAATTTTACTGGTATTGTTGGCTACCAATGTCTTGAATAGCATTTTGGCCTATCCGTTGTTTAATTTGTCGCAACTGTTTTTTAGTTTAGCTGGAATGTAATTTGTCTGCTGAGAGCGTTGATGAACCCGTCGTATCGTTGGCACGCGTATTAGGTCAACCTTACCCAACCTTGCCTGATGACTTATACATTCCACCCGATGCACTGGAAGTTTTTCTGGATGCGTTTGAAGGACCGCTGGATTTATTATTATATTTGATTCGTAAGCAGAATCTGGATATTCTGAATATCCCTATTGCACAAATTACTCACCAGTACTTGGGATATATAGAAATAATGGGGCAGTTGCGTCTGGAACTGGCTGCCGAATATCTGGTGATGGCAGCCTTGCTGGCGGAGATAAAATCCCGTATGTTATTACCCAGGCCACCGGAGAGCGAAGAAGAAGAGGACGATCCCAGAGCGTTTTTAATTCGTAAACTGCAAGAATATGAAGCGATTAAGAAAGTCGCTGAAGAATTGGATTTATTACCCCGAAACGAACGCGACACCTTTGAGGTCTCAGTAGATGTGTCTAGCGTAACAGGCAAGCCTGTCTTAGCTGATGTGCATCTAAAGGAAATTTTGCTGGCGTTTCAGGATGTACTAAAACGTGTCGAGCAACTTAGCCACCATCAAATAACTAAAGAACCCTTATCAGTCCGTGAACGAATGGCAACCATTTTGGAAAAACTTAACAGGTCAGATTACCTCTCTTTCGCAGCGCTATTTACCGGAAGCGAAGGAAAAAACGGCGTGGTTGTCGCGTTTCTTGCCATCCTTGAGCTCAGCAAAGAAGGAATTATCGACATCTTCCAGTCCGCACCCTACGCAGAAATCAGCGTTAGAACCCGTAGCGCCAACTGAAAGCAGTGTTGCAAATAGAGATTTACAAACGGCGCTAAGCGATGAAATTGTTGATGCTAAACCAGCAAAGTCAAAACCCAGACGTAGTAAGCCAAAACCGGTGGCTCCACTACTTAAACCACGCCGACCCGCTATTAAATTGCCGGCAGTTCTACGTGTGGCGCAAGCTTGGCAACCTATTACGCTGCATAGTCAGGTACAGCACAGTCGTATTGGCAGCCGTAAAGTGGTGGTGTTACCCGCGCAATTGCGTCAGGCGCGTTACTGGAACCCGTACTGGTCAGTGGATAGTCCTCAATTGCCTGTATACAAACGTCATGCAATGGCAAAATTGCCGGGCGGTTTGCGTGGCAAAACGCACTGGCAGCCGCAGCTCAGAATTCACATTTCACAAATCGGTGAATTATCCCTACAAAAGGCTGGAGGAGGCGTGAATACTAAGCGCATCGTAGAAGCTATTTTGTTTGCGGCTAATCGCCCTATGACAGTCAAACAGATTCAGCAAGTGTTTCCAGAACTTGAACAGCCGCCTATGCAGGAAATTCAAGAAGCACTGGTATCGATTAGTGAAGATTACCTCCCTCGACCAATTGGCTTAAAGCAACTGGCCAGCGGTTATCGTTTTCAGGTAAAAGAAGGCTTGGCACATTGGGTAAGCCGAATTTTTGAAGAAAAACCTGCGCGTTATTCGCGGGCGGCACTGGAAACTTTAGCCATTATCGCTTATCGTCAACCCGTAACACGCGGTGAAATTGAAGAAATTCGAGGGGTCAGTGTCAGTTCCGGTATTATTCAAAGCTTACTGGAACGGGAATGGATACGGGTGATTGCTCATAAAGAAGTGCCCGGACGTCCCGCTTTATTTGGCACCACCAAACAATTTTTAGATTACTTTAATTTAAGCTCAGTCACCGAATTGCCAACTATGGAAGAACTGGTTACTATCGATTTTAACTTGGCACCCACACAGCAACTACAGCAGGACAACAGTGAAAGACCGCAAAATGACGCCTCCGCAGAGCAAGAATTCTAAGACGCAGGACGCCAAGCCCGGCAAGTTTAGCCCTAAGCAAAGAGGCTCATCTGCCGGGTCTGGCTCCGAGAATGCTAAGCCAGCGGCTAGAGCTAGGCCGGCGGCTAGGTACAAGTCAGCCACGAGTTATACCGCCACGGGTACGAGTGGCGATGGCGAACGCATACAAAAGCTGTTGGCTAGAGCTGGATTAGGCTCACGACGTGAAATTGAACGTTGGATTACAGAGGGACGCTTAACAGTTAATGGTCAAGCCATCACCTTGGGTTACCATTTAAAACCGGGGGATCATTTACTCATCAATGGCCGCGTGGTGAAATGGGATAAATATGCGGAACAACCTACCCGAGTATTGGTTTACCATAAGCCCGTCGGCGAAGTAGTTACCCGTCGGGACCCTGAAGGTCGTCCGGTAATCTTTACCCAATTACCGCGTATTCCGGTAGGACGCTGGATAGCGGTGGGTAGGCTGGACATCAATACCTCTGGACTCATACTAGTTACCAATAATGGTGAACTGGCCAATCGTTTAATGCATCCATCGCGAGAGGTAGAGCGTGAATACGCAGTGCGTATTTTAGGCGATGTGGATGAGTCCATACTGCAGCGCTTACGCACTGGCGTAGAGCTGGAAGATGGCCCAGCACACTTTGACGAACTACGTTTTTACGCAGGTGAGGGCGCTAACAAATGGTTTTACGTAACTGTAAAACAAGGGCGTAATCGTTTGGTCAGACGTTTGTGGGAATCGCAAGGGGTAAAGGTCAGCCGTTTGATGCGGGTAAGATACGGTGAGGTGGTATTGCCAGAACGCGTCCGCGCCCATTCTTTCTACGAACTGGATGCTAAAGAGCTGCAGGACTTGATGGCGTATGTGGATTTATAGGCTGCAGCTAAGCCTAATAATTTTTTGGCCTATTTTCTTCAGTATACTTGAACGCTTTAGTCCAAATAGCGGGTTGCTATGGTTTTACTTACAACAACTTTATTACTAGCCACTTGGTTCTTGCTTAAATGAACCATTTTTCCAGCCTGATAGTGAGGTTGGCTTTTTAGTAAAACCCTTGGGGCGAGTTACCACAACAGTTTTCTATCTCTTGATACTGTTTTGGGCAAGGGAGCTAAGAATGGCAAGGGGACGCAAATAATTTCACTTAAGTTATTGCATCTGGTCAGCTATTCAGTTTTTAGTGCTGGAGTTCCTTGCAGAAGACGCCGTAAATACATCCATGTAGCTTTAGCCCGGCATCCATGCCGAGCAAACGTTGTAAGTTAGCTAAAAATGTATCCCAGTAATTTTGCTAAACAAACCCGGCGCTCTAGCTTTAGCAACATCATCGGGTAGATTCTCAAATACGGCAACTGAATGGCTGTCTACCTGATAAAACGGTTTGCTTAACGGTTTTTGATCATCCGGCGGTACTATATCGCGGGGTGATTTTAATGAGGTATCCACCGCTAGACACCAAGTTTTTCCAGGTATACTGGGTAACTGCATAGGAAACTTTAGGTCTGACATATTCATAATGACATGTAAGTCCGGCTCATCATCCCTTATTGCGCCTAAGGTAAACGCTAAAGTGCGTGTTTCCGGGTCATGCCATTGCGGCTGTTGGTCAACCGTTAAACCGTGCCAGACAATATCCGGTATTTCCCGGCCAGCGATAGGTTTTCCTGTTAGAAAATTGCGGCGCATTAACGAGGCGTGGCGTTTACGTAGCTGTATCATTTGTTGCAAAAAACGTATGGTGTCGGCATTTTCTTCTGCTTGTTCCCAATTTAACCAGCTTAATTCATTATCCTGACAATAGCAGTTGTTGTTACCTTGTTGACTATGTAGAAATTCATTACCGGCAAGCAACATAGGTACGCCGTGACTGAGCAGTAAAATAGCATGGGCATTTTTAATCTGTTTACGTCGTAAGGACAGCAGGCTGGGATCGCTAGTTGGACCTTCAACACCGAAGTTATAACTTAAACTGTTATTGCAACCATCCTGGTTATTTTCGCCATTGGCAGTATTATGTTTATGATTGTAACTAAACAGATCATAAAGCGTAAATCCATCATGACAGGTGATAAAATTAATACCACTGATAGGCAAACGATTTTGATATTGATAAAGATCACTACTGCCGCAGATGCGTGTGGCAACGGCGTTTATAATACCTTTATCGCCACGCAAAAAACGGCGGATAGTATCGCGATACATACCATTCCATTCTCCCCAGCGATAACCGGGAAAATTGCCCACCTGATACAGTCCAGATGCATCCCAAGCCTCTGCAATCAGTTTAGTACGGGCCAGTTGTTCCGATAATTCAATACCCCATACCAAGGGTGGGTCAGTTAACACACTGCCATCTTCGCCGCGAGCCAATGCACTGGCCAGATCAAAGCGAAATCCATCCACATGCATCTCTCTAACCCAATATTCCAGACAGCTGATGATGAAGTTGGTGACTAACGGATGGTTAGCATTGACGGTATTACCACAACCTGTGTAATCCAAGAACATGCGCTTGTCATGTTTATCGGTAATGTAAAAACTGTTGCCAGTGATTCCTTTAAAATTGATAACTGGCCCATCAATACCGGCTTCAGAGGTATGATTAAACACCACATCCATGATGATACCGATACCTGCTTTATGCAAGGCTTTCACTAGGTCTCTAAATTCATTGATATGCGTTCCCTGTTCCGGGGTGACGCAATAACCGGGGTGCGGACTGAAAAAACTGTGTGTGCTATAGCCCCAGTAGTTTTTTAAACCCAGATCCGCCGAGTGTGGCGGAATATCCTGCTCGTCAAACGCCATAACGGGTAGTAATTCCACATGGCTAATACCCAGTTTTTGCAGGTAGGGGATTTTTTCTATTAATCCCACAAAAGTACCTGGATGTTTTACTTTAGATGAAGGATGGCGGGTAAAGCCACCCACATGCAATTCATAAATGATGGATTTTTCACTGCGGATTGCTAGCGGCGTGTCACCTTCCCAATCATATCGGTCATCAACCACCACTGCCCGCATGGCGTGCTGGCTATTATCACCCGGTACGCAGGCGGCAGCTCGTTTCCATAACTTGTCGCTAACGGCTCGCGCCCACGGGTCGAGCAATAATTTTTCGCGGTCAAAGCGTAAACCAGATTCACGCGTATGGGAAGGACCATCAATGCGCCATGCATACCAAGTTCCGGCGGGTAATTCCTGCACAAACACATGCCATGAAAAAAACGTATGATTGCGTTCTTTTTCCAGAGGGATAACCTGAAAAGGTTCCAGGCACTCTGAGGTTAAAAACAGCAATAATTCCACCTCAGTGGCATGGCGACTGGAAATGGAAAAATTAACCCCAGTTTCAACCGCTTTGGCACCATGCGGATAGGGACTTCCAGATCTTAAATTATATTTTTTGGGCATGATAAGAGTAAGAAGTAGCAATTTTATAGAGTAATTCTACTGCAAAGCGGGGAAAATAAGCATGTAACTTGCACAAATAATCGACAAAGGTTAGAGTCCTATTAAAATCTGCCTGATTTGGTGGAAATAATGCCTGCAACACAGTGCAGGAATTGTGACAACCCAGAGACACTACGTTATCCCTGATAATGGTATTTTTACAGACACCACATCCTCAACGAATAAAACTGTCTGAGCAGGAAATGCAGGACATTAGCGAAGCTATTAGTCGAGAGTTTTCTCCTTATATTAGTAGCCGCAACGCTTATAAAATACCATCGGCCGCTTTTTCCGTGCAAGAACTATTAGCCATTAGTCAGGAAATCAGTAAAGAATATGCACCGCGTGCGCTGCCACAGCCTGCCAGCTTGGTATTATTGCCTGTTGATCCGCAACGCTTACATGTGTATTGGCGCTTTGGACGCAATCAGGTATTGCCGAATATTAAATCAGAACCTCCAGCACCGTTAACTTTACGGATTTTTAAGCAGAATGATGTTGAACCATCCTCCACCCAGAATAGCCAAACGGGTTGTGAGCGCCCTGAAAGTTTTGATGTATTGCTAGACGCTGGCAAAACCCATCAGGAAATCAGATTGCCTGCTTCTTTGTCTTTTCCTGCACGTTTAAATGCAGAATTAGGTAAAAGTGATGCTGAACAAGCGTTTACAGTGCTGTTAAAATCCAATATTACCGAAGTACCCAAAAATCAGCCAGATACTGCTAATTATGTGCTGCCAGCGGCTATCGCTCAGTTTATAATACCTAGTATGCTGACTTCATCCGCTACCAGCAAAATTGGCACTACTCAAGAATCTACACAACCTAGATGAACAAAGGTTACCTTAGCATCGTTTTACATGCGCATTTGCCCTATGTACATCACCCCGAATACGAACACTTTTTTGAAGAAAACTGGCTATTCGAGGCGATGACAGACTGCTATTTGCCATTAGCAGCCCTGTTTGATCGCTTGCAGCTTGATGCTGTTGACTATAGGATAACCTTATCATTGTCACCCACCTTGTTAACCATGTGGCGTGATCCGCTGTTGCAGACTCGTTATTTAAGACATTTGCAAATGCAGTTGGAACTAGCAGAGCAGGAAGTGGCCAGAACTTTACTTCAGCCCGACTTTCATGCCTTGGCACTGATGTATCAGCAATTGTTTCGTACTACACTGAATAATTTTCGAGATCATTATCAGTGCGACATTCTGGCAGCCTTCATCAAGCATCAGCAAAGCGGTAAACTAGAGTTAATTACCACGGCTGCCACGCATGGTTTTTTGCCACTGCTTAATATCAGCGAAAGCGCTGTGCGCAGGCAAATTAAAATCGGTATAGATACCTTTAAAGCCTTTACCGGCATTCAACCACGTGGTTTTTGGTTACCAGAATGCGCTTATTATCCCGGTGTGGAAAAACATTTACAGGCAGAAGGTATCGAATATTTTTATGTTGATACTCATGGCATTTTGGATGCAAAAACCACAGACCAACCCCCTGGCGTATACGCACCGCTAATTTGTGAAAATGGTGTGGCTGCATTTGGCCGCGATCCCGCATCATCGCGACAAGTTTGGAGTGCGGAGCAAGGTTATCCTGGCGATGCAGATTATCGCGAATATTATCGCGATATTGGCTTCGATCTTGATCTGGATTATCTAGCACCGTATCTACAGGATGAAGATACGCGCGTTAATACCGGTATCAAATATTATCGTGTGACGGGTAGCGATTTAGCCAAGCAAACCTACAATCCGCAGCAGGCACGCTACAAAGCGCAGCAACATGCAGTCGATTTTGTCAGGCAGCGACAGGCACAGATAGACATACTCAGTCAGGAACTGGCGACTACTCCGATTATCGTAGCACCCTATGACGCAGAATTATTTGGACATTGGTGGTTTGAAGGTCCGCTCTGGCTAGAAGCCGTATTACGCTTGCTGAATGACAGCAGTGAGGGATTAAAGACCCGTACCTGTAGTGATTATCTGGATTTGCACTTAGGTGCTCAATCCGGAACACCCGCAGCCTCAAGCTGGGGGGAGAACGGTTATTCTTCGTACTGGTTAAACGAAAGCAACGATTGGATATATCCGCTGATCCATAAAGCCAACGATGAACTGGAAAAACTCTTGGCAGATTTGCAGGGCAGGGTAGTTAATGCTTTGCAACAAAGAGCAATCAATCAGGCCTTGCGTTCTTTATTGCTGGCACAAGCGTCTGATTGGCCATTTATTCTTAAATCAGGTACCACGGTAGACTATGCTAAAAAACGCATAACCGATCATTTGGCCCGGTTTAATTACCTGCATGATGCTATTCGCAAAAATCGGATCAACGAGCGTTATTTAAGTGCATTAGAAGTCATGGACGATATTTTTCCAGATCTGGATTTCAAAACATAAAATCAACCTATGCATTTCGGTTGCTGGGTATGCGCGGATTAAACCTTTTTCAAACTCTGCGCGCATTCGCCATGCAACGGGCAAAATCTGCTATGCTTAAATTCGTTAACTAAAAGTTAATGGAGAACATCGAAAGCCTGACTTTGGCACATTGCTAAGTTCAGTAACCCTGTATAAATAATTACTCTGAGTGAGTCTAAGTGCGGCGCAGTCGTTTTTATTGGCTATATGTCCAGCTCTGCTAGTGTTTTTTCCTTGGTCACAGCCTATCTCTATAAGCACTGCTAAAATGCGAATTATTTTATTTTTAAGCCTACTATTTTTTAAATTGGGTTCGGTACAGGCGCAAAATTCACCGCATTTACGTTTTGGTGTTTTGTCTTTCCGACCACTGGACATCACGCGAAGCGAATGGCAGCCGCTTACGCAGTTACTGGAAACAGCTTTACAAGGACAGCAAATTGACTTGTTGCCCATGCATCTGGATGAACTGGAAGCGGCGGTCAAAATGGATACACTGGATTTTATGTTGATAAATCCTGAATGTTTTGTGCTATACAGAAATAACGAGGGTGCTTCGGCAATTGCTACGTTAATTCCATTCTATGCTGGGCGTCCTGCCGCCGAATATGCGGGTGTTGTTTTTACCCGTGCGGATCGAAGTGATATCGATACTATTTATGATATAACAGGAAAAACTGTTGCAGCCGTAGGGGAGAAGTCTCTGGGCGGGTTTATGATGCAACGATGGGAGTTTGCAAAGGTTGGATTACAAAACATCCATTATCAATACACCGGTATGCCTCAGGATAGGGTGGTAGAGCAAGTACTTGCCGGTCAGGCCGATGTGGGTTTAGTACGCTCAGGTATATTGGAAACTTTGAAGTCCGAAGGACACTTATCATTAAACGCTCTCAAAATTATTAATCAACATCCAGCTGATAATTTAACTTTTTTACATTCCACAGAACACTATCCCGAATGGCCATTTGTTATCAGTCACCATGTTTCTGCGGAAACGGCCCGGAAAGTGGCTATTGCATTATTATCTATTAAGCATACCGATCCGGCAGCCATGGCTGCAAAAATTGCTGGATTCAAAACGCCTTCAGATTACACGCCCGTCGAAACATTGATGTTGCGCTTAAAGTATCATTCCAGCGAACTTAAACAGTTTGAACTGTCTGATGTATTAGCGCGTTATAGAGTTCCTTTAGTCATTAGCTTTATTGCCGTATTTACCCTGTTTGCGTTGGGTGGATCGTTACTGAGAGCCAACCGGCGCTTACGTGATTCTTCTGCGAATAATTACCGCTTACTCGAAAATCTAAATGCCAGCAAAAAAGTCTATCAGGGATTGTTTGAACATATGAGTAGCGGCGTTGCCGTTTTAGAAGCGATTGAAAAAGGAAAAGATTTTATTGTTCGGGATTTTAATCGGGCTGCAGAACTACTGGAGAACGTTGGCCGCGAAAAAGTATTGGGTAGACGCTTGAGCATTGTTTTTCCAACCGCTAAAACCTATGGGTTATTTGACATCATCAAACGTGTCTGGTTAACGGGTGATTCTGAAAATGCGGTTATCTGCTATACATCGGAACAGGAAGTGTGGCGAAGTAATTATGTTTATCGTCTGTTAACCGGCGAACTGGTGGTGATTTATGATGATATTAGCCAATTCAAACGAACTGAAAGTGCCTTGATAGATTCACATGACAATTTACAGCGTTTACTGGATTCCATGGCTGAGGGTGCTTATGGTATTGATACTGAAGGTAAATGTACTTTTGTTAATAAATCGGCGCTCAGGTTGTTAGGGTATAGCAAAGCAGAAGAATTATTGGGTAAAAATATTGAACAACTTTTTCATCACCTCTCTACCGATAGTCAGCAGCAACCGGGCGCTGAAAGCAAATTAAGGCAAGCTTGGTTAAATAATCAATATATCAATATGTCGGATGAAGTGGTTTTACGAAAGGATGGGAGTCTATTACCAGTCGAATACTGGTCTTACCCTATTGAAAAAGCGGGTCGGGTCATTGGTGCTATTGCTACCTTTATTGATATTACTGATCGCAAACTGGCGGAAGAAAAAATTCTTAATCTGGCCTATTATGATCCGCTGACCAAACTGCCGAATAGGCGCATGTTGTTGGAACGTTTTCAAACTGCCTTGTCAGTCTCAGAGCGGAGCAGACAATATGGAGCGGTATTGTTCCTGGATATGGATAAATTCAAGCTGCTCAATGATACCCATGGACATAATTACGGCGATTTAATGCTGATTGAAGTGGCGCAACGCATTAAATATTGTGTCAGAGAGGTAGATACCGTTGCCAGAATTGGTGGTGATGAATTTGTAGTG
This sequence comes from Methylomonas sp. AM2-LC, assembly GCF_039904985.1. Taxonomy (NCBI): domain Bacteria; kingdom Pseudomonadati; phylum Pseudomonadota; class Gammaproteobacteria; order Methylococcales; family Methylococcaceae; genus Methylomonas; species Methylomonas sp. AM2-LC. Next base: position 3,791,495 of record NZ_CP157005.1, on the reverse strand, counting down.
TTGTTAGAAAATATGGGCGAAACTGTAGAGGAGGCATCGCCTAAAGCTTCTTTGATTGCCGAGAAAATTCGTACGGCACTGCTAACACCCTACACACTTAACAATCATGTGCATCATAGCTCTCCCAGTATTGGTGTGTGCTTTTACTTTGGTAACAGTATTGCCGTTGACGAATTAATCAAATTTGCTGATATTGCCATGTATCAGGCCAAAAATTCTGGACGTAATACAGTTCGCTTTTATGATCCTGATTTGCAATTGGCAGTAGAGGCAAGAGCTCGATTGGAATCAGGATTAAGACAAGCCTTACATAACGATGAATTACAATTGCATTATCAAATTCAGTTTGATGGTCAGCAATTACCCATTGGGGCTGAGGCCTTATTGCGTTGGATACATCCGTTACGTGGTGTTGTTTCGCCAGCCGAATTTATTCCAATTGCTGAAGAAAGCATGCTGATAATCGATATTGGTAACTGGGTTTTACACAATGCCTGTTTGCAATTAGCGAATTGGACCAAACATCCACAGTATTGTCATCTTACCTTAGCGATTAACGTCAGCGCCCATCAATTTCGTATGCCAGAATTTGTGGAGTTGGTTGAGGCAGCCATGCATCAGTATGAAATTGATCCTGCTCTGTTGAAATTGGAGCTGACGGAAAGCGTTATATTAAATGATATTGCCGATGTGGTGGCAAAAATGAACGCTCTGAAAGCGCTAGGAGTCAGTCTTTCTCTGGATGATTTTGGTACAGGGTACTCTTCCTTATCCTATTTGAAACAACTTCCTATTGATCAGATTAAAATTGATCAAAGTTTTGTGCGCGATATCGCTACAGATGCTAATGATGCCATTATGGTAAAAGCCATTATTGATATGGCCAAAAATTTTAATTTGAATGTCATTGCAGAAGGTGTGGAAACAGAAACCCAACTTGAATTTTTAATACAAAATGGTTGCATGGCCTATCAGGGGTATCTGTTTGCCAAACCCATGCCAATACATCTGATGGAAAGCCACCTGCAAACTTTTGTAAATCAAAGGTCTAAACCTGCGCATTTAATGACAAATGCAAAATAGGTAAATAAATACTGTCTAAGCAATGTTATCCGTAGTTTTTCAGTGATATAAAAAACTTTGCTACTGATACATTTTCAACATAGGTTGAAATTGCTCTATGGATACCGGAGTAACCGAGCTGACTTTAAAAAGCTCTAACATTTGCTTACCACGCGCAGTCACTTGATCTTCAATAATAGCTTGCGAAAATTGTGTGCGAATTTCAGGGGGTGTGATTGCAAACACCACTAGCACCGCAGGAATAAACATAGGGCCAGAGCTATGTATAATTTTTAAATCTTGCACAATGGCTGGATTCATCGCCGAATTTAGATTATAAATATGTTTGGCAACCAAACAGGCATCAGTGCTGCCAAAAAACACATCCAGTATCGACTGCGATGGCGTTGGGCTTTTATGTAGGGTTTTCAGAAATTGTTTGACATTTTTACCACTGGTCTGCTTGATAATATATTTTAAATATTCATCGTAAAGAATGTGGTCAGTGGATAAAGCTAAGCGTTTTAGGTTTAAATCGTTTAATGAATCAATGTCACTGGATTTTTTGACCAGTATTACGTACTCCTCATATAACTCATCAGTGCGTTTAATCGCATACGTGTCTGTTGCCAGATAGGGTTTGAGTTTTTTGTAATGATTAAGATAATCACCCACATTTAATAACGCAAAATTAATTTCATTACGCTCAATACTGCTTATAAAATCATCAAAAGAGTTGATGCCTTCTATGCGTGTTTCTTTATGCGTATGGCGGCTAAGTTCTTCGCCTAGGATTTGTAAGCCTACTAATTTATTTGAGGCATTTAATTCTGATAAACCAGACTTTAAATAAAAGAAATTTAATTTTTCTTCGGCTTGCAGATGGCTAGAGGCGAATAATAGCCCAAGAAAAATTGGCCAGAATTTAAAATATGGTTTCATACGGAAAATTATACAGGATTGCTCATTTGAGCCGCTATTTCCGTATTTTGTGGTAAATTGATAGTAAAACAAGCGCCAGTATCTGTATTTTTACAGCTTAGTTTTCCATGCATATTTGTCTCAATAATGATTTTCGACATATAAAGACCAATACCCGTGCCCTTGCCCTCTGCTTTAGTAGTAAAGTACGGATCATAGATATGATCGGAGATACTGGCATCTACACCGCCACCGTTATCGACGACATCAATCAATATACTTTGGTTGACAATAGAAACGCTAACAAGAATTTTAGGTTTTTTGATATTGCGCTCCACTAATACGTCTTTGGCATTATTGATCAAATTTAGCAGAACTTGCGACAATTCACTTTTATAACCCACTGTTTTAAGATTAGAATCACAATCTATAACCAGATTAATGTTGTTATGTTTTAAGCTGGCATCTAGCAAGTCTACAACAGTTTGCAGGCTTTCCAATAGATTAAACTGCTCAGCTATTTTATTGGGTTTGAAAAAATTACGAAAATCATCAATGGTTGCAGACATATTGTTAATCAGTCGATCCGACTTTTCCAGACTGCGATCCATAAAATCATTGTCCAGCTTGTCCTGCTTATACATATAGTGAATATTTTGCAATACCAGCCCCAGTGCATTCAAAGGTTGTCGCCATTGATGAGCAATAGCGCCTATCATTTCCCCCATGGCAGCCAGACGCGATTGATGAATCAATAATTGCTCTTGTTGGCGACGCACAATCACTTCATTTTTTACACGTTGATCGAGGCTTTGATTAAGTTCGTCCAGTGCCTTGGTCCGTTCGGCAACATCGTCTTCCAGTTGTTGGTTATAGTTCTGTAATTGTTGTTTCGATTCTTGTAGAGCCACCACCATGGCATTAAAACTTTCAGATAGCTGACCAATTTCATCGTTACGCGAAATATGCGCTTGTACCTGTAAATTGCCTTCCGCCACTTTTAAAGCCAAGGCACTGATGGCTGATATCGGTTGCGTGATCCAACGGGCAAAAATAAAACCAGCGCTTAAAATAACCAGCAAGGAAATAGCGGAAATAATACCCACCTGACTGTACATTTCTGCCGTATTGCGCCGGTAATCTTCGGTAGAGAAACCCACATGCAGCCAGCCCCATTGTATATTTGAAAACAATATTGGATAAACAAAGTGGTAAATTTCGTTATTTTGATCATCCATCAATAGATTAAAGCTTTCCCGATCACCCACAAAATGGCTAAATTGCTCAGGCAGTTTTTCAAGAAGTTGCCAGCCTTGTTGATTGATATCTATGATATGACCGCGTTTCTGTTGCACTAAAACATAGCGAATACCTGGATTATTACGAATCACCTCTACATTGTGTTCCACAATAAAGCTCATATCTTCTGATAGCATGGCATCGGCACTGGTTTGAATGATAGAACGAGAAACCGTCACGGCCTGGGTGTACATGATTTTTTGTAAGGCCTGCTTTTGTAAAGGCATAATCATCCAGGTTAGCCACAGGGTGTTTAAAGCCAATAAACTGCCAAAAATAACAAAAACGCGGAGTAGAATTTTGTTTTTTACAATCAATTTTGGACGATGATTGCTCATATTTTCCTTAAAATTCGACTCGATATCGCATGTTTTCAGAAATGTACCTTGTACAATAAACCTGATTGAATATCGAAATAAGGCTATAAAAAAGGCATGAATTCATATGCAGAGTGTTTATTTGTGTTTACCCTTACTTGATGTGTATTTTAAATATTCATCGTAAAGTGTTTTAAAAGGGGCTAATTCTTCAATACGAGCCACTCGTAATGCATCAGTCTTATACATTATCAACAGTTGCTGCAGTCTTGGGTCTTCCTGGAAATGATCAAAATTCTGTTGTAAAAAGGTAGTGAGGGTTAAGGTATTGTCTAGCATAAAATCCCGATGAAAAAAACCATAGGATTTGGTTTTGAATGGATAGCTAAGTAGAATTTTAGTTCGGGATTTGATTTGTGGATTTAACTCTACCATCACATCATAAGTGGTTGAGTAGACTAAAGCGGCCTCGGCTTTATCAAAAAACAAATCCAGTATCATTTGCGAGTTTTTTTTATGGAATATAATGCTACTAAAAAACTGGGTATAGCTTTGATTAAATTGTTTACGCGTTTGTGTATCAATAAAAATGTCACTTAATTCGTCATCTCTTTCTATTAACAGACGTTTGCCGCGTAAACTTTCCAGATTGGTAATGTCTGGATGGTTTTTTACCAGTAGAACCAGAGAATTCTCATGTTCGTTAGTATGGATAACGCCAGCAAAACCATCCGATAGGTCCTTCATATTGAAGTGCTTGATAATGGTCATGGGCGGAGCGCTAATCATATCTAATTGCTTGTTGTTAAAGCTACGTACCATTTCGTTAATGTCGACAAAAAATTCGGTATGGTTGGAGTCTACCGACCAATCTTTACTCAGTATTTGTAACCAGTAATCCATAGCTGCGCGGATATCAGAAACATTCACTTCATCATTCAGTCCGGGCAGATAAACCCCCAAGATTAATCTGTGTAAATGTGGTGGCTGTTCATCATTATCAGCAGCAATACACGGAGAAAGCCAAAGTATAGCCAATAGTATTATTGCTTTCATGCTGACATTTTCATAGGTTTTACCCTGTTTTCATTGGCTGAGTGACTTTAAATGTATGGCTTGGTTTAACTTGAGTGGGTGGCGTTAACGGAAAAAGGTATCAATAGGCAGTTTGTTATCGTTTATTTTTTGCTTACCTATAAGCTTTAGCAAATTTAATGGTTAGGGATCTTCGAAAAACCTGGCGTTTGTGCTTCGATACAACTCAGGAGAGCCTTGTCGAAGGGTAGTTTTTCGAGGTTCCGCTATAAATTAAGCTGAAAAGAGCTGATTATTTCAGCTCCGGAATGTTGCTACCTACCAGATATTCCAGCCCAGAAATAGCCAAATTCAGTTCATAGCGCGAACGATACACTGCACTTTGTGCAAAAGTTTCTACAATTTGCGATTCAATCACATCTTTGGTTTCTACCAGTTCTTCCTGATAAGCATGGGTATTCAGTATCCGATTCTCGGTTGCAAAGCCAGTGGCTTCTTCATTGGATTTAATTTGCTGATCGGCGCTGTTTAAGCGTAAAAATTGTTGTTTAATCTGTAATGCCATGCCTTGATCCAGCAAAATTTGCTGATTAAGCAGCTGTTTTTTCATGGCATTGGCATACGACACTTTGTTAGTGGTTTCAAAGCCGTCAAACAAATTCCATTGTAAGCCAATGCCCACTGTCCAGCCATCCCGATTATTGGCATTGGTTAAACCGGATTGATAACTATTTTGTACCGTGTAGGCAGAGCCTTGAAAACCAATGGCCGGGTAGTATCCGCTATACGCTTCTGTAATTTTACTTTCCGAGGCTTCGATAGCGAATTTCAATTGTTGCAGATCAGGATTGAATTGCTGGGCAGTCTCTACCAGTCGAGCAAGTTCGGTTGGCAGATAATGCGCTTGATTTTCAGGGTTAATGCTCAAGCTATTATCCCAATTTAATCCCATGGCGTTAGACAATGCCTGTAAAGCCAAATCTCTGGCATATTGAGCTTCCAGTAAAATTGAGCGCGTTAAAGAAGTGGTTACTTTGGTGCGTAAATAATCGGTTTTTTTTACTTTCATGGAACCGGATTTAAACAAACGCTCGGTTAATTCCTCCAGTAGCTTAAAGCGTTCCAGTGTGTCATTCGCCAGTTGTTCCATTTGCTGGGCAAACACCACGCCATAATAATATTTTTTTACATCCCTAATCACTTCCAGTTCTGTTTTGCGGCGGTTTTCCTGTGCCACACTTTTGCCTTTTTCTGCCTGGTTTTTTAAGGCGGTAATTTTGCCGCCCGTAAAAATAGGGTAGGTGAGGTTGACCGAGCTCATTAACAAATCGCGATCAAATAATTTCACGTTCATATTAATTGGAATGGGTTGAGCAAGGGCTTTGCCCAATGCAATGCCGGTTTGGCCTAGTTGAGATAATTGTGCATTTAGGGCATTAGAAGTGGGTAATTGAGTAGTACCCTGCATGGTAAAATTAACGTCATGATTAAGATGTTGCGCTTGCGAGTTAGCCGTAACATGCGGCCAATAGGCCGACATGGCTTGCTGATACTGAGCTTCTGCCATTTCCACCATGGCATCAGAAACAGCCAATGAGGCATGATTTTTGAGTGCCAACTCGATACAGGCAGCCAGATTTAAATTGTGCAAGGGTGCCAAACCCTCCGCAGCTAAAGCGGGGAATGTCAGTAAAGCAGAGAATAATAGGCTATAAAACCGAACTGACAACATTAAATTATCTCGTAGCAGCGGGGCGTTTTCGTCATGTAGTAAGCCTGTGTGTATTTTTAAAGGAATTATAGACATCAGTCCTATCAAACATCATGGCAATAAACTCTGAGTCACTGATGTCTGTGTCAGTTGTATTAATAGCAATCATGGTCAGGTCAACCACATAAAAGTCACCACATTGATGCCTTTTTTTTACTAAACCTTCCCATTTACCTTGTGTAGTAATCAGGTTAAATAGAGTCTCAGGCTGAATCTCAGTATTCAGTATTTCAGTGTCAAGTAAAAACTCTTGTCCCAAAAGTTCCTGTTCAGCATAACCTGATAGCTGACAAAATTTGTTATTAACATAGTCGATTAATCCATTACTTGAAATTTTAGCCACGATAGCTTTTTCATCAATAAGGCGTTTATAGTGTTCCAACAGTTTATGCTGGCGATCAAATTCCGATTTTAAGGATAGTTGATTAACAATTTTTACAAGTTTATCCAGTAAATGCGCAACGCTTATGGGCTTGGTAATATAATCTTGCAGACCAATTTGCAACGCACGAAATAAGTATTCGGTATCGTTGTAGGCGCTTAAAATCACAATTGCCTGATCAGGATTGATGGCTTTAATATCTGCTGCCATAGACAGCCCATTCATGACCGGCATTTGAATATCCGTAATCACGATGTCCGGTTTGTACTGTTTGTAAAGTGCTAACCCTTCTTTGCCATTACTGGCAACATAAAGATTTTGAATTTTCGTGCGCAGCATCATTTCCAATTCTTCGCGCGTTTCAATATCGTCTTCAACATATAAGACCCGATATTTGTGTAAGCAGTCTAAATTAACCATCTTATGCTAGGTATTTTGAATAAATTTGTTAAGACATGAAGTTTAGCTGGTTTATGAAGCTAATGTATTTGATTGTTAATAAATGTATCTAAGTCAGGATACAACGCCGTGGTGGCCTTGTATAGATTGATAGGCGTATTTAAGGTAATTTGTGACCCAGTTCAATACATTTGATATCAAATTCTAACTTAACCGCTTAAGGTTTAGAATTGTACTTTGGTCGGATTTATTAAACTGTCGGATACTGTCACAATAAAATTAAAGTTGATTAAAAGTTGGATGCATTGAGAGTCTAAGTGGGTAACGACAAATCGATTGTCAATTTCTTCACTAAAGTAACCTAGAACATTGCTGATAGCTTAATAATCACTCATAAAAATCTGGGGATTTGGGATCATATGCGGTTTTATCTATTAAGTTCTGCACACATTAAAAATTTTTATTGAATGATGCTGCATATTTATCTCTATTTACTTATCTTAATTTGCCTTAGTTGGGTTAACTTGGCCTTTGCCACGGAAACCCCTTCAGGCGATAGTGTCGATATCCAGCTGCGCTGGCATCACCAGTTTCAGTTTGCGGGTTATTATGCTGCTCTGGAGAAAGGTTTCTATCAGGACGAAGGCTTTACGGTTAATCTGCATGCCGGAGATCCAGAGCATCAACCTGTAACCGAAGTATTATCCGGACACGCTCTCTACGCAGAAGGCAATAGTGAAGTACTTTATCAGCGCTTATTGGGTAAACCTTTAGTGGCACTGGCTGTTATTTTTCAGCATTCGCCTTCAATTTTGTTAGTACGTAAGGAATCCGGTATTACCGGTGCAGATGGCTTGCGCAATAAAAAAATCATGTTGATGAATGTCACGGAAGATGCTGATTTTCTGACCGTTTTTTTACGTGAAGGTATACCTCTTAATCAACTGAATATTGTTCCCAGTAGTTATAATATTAATGATTTAATCACCGGTAAGGTTGATGCATTTAACTCCTATATCACCAATGAGCCTTATCTGCTGAAGCAACAAAATATTGCTTATAATATTATCGATCCAAGTCAGTACGGTGTTGATTTTTATAGTGATATTCTGTTTACAACGGAAAAAGAGTTACATGACCACCCGCAACGGGTTGCAGCCATTAAACGAGCCACTTTAAAAGGTTGGCGATATGCGATGGATCATCCGCAAGAAATCATCGAACTGCTGAAAAGTAAATACGCTGTATCGAAAAGCATTGAGCATCTTAACTATGAAGCAACGACCATGCGTGCGCTTATTTATCCGGATTTAATTGAAATTGGGCATATGAATACAGATCGTTGGCAGCGCATGGCTGACACTTTTGTACGTGCTGGTTTGGTCAGTAATACCAATACCCTGCAAGGGTTTATTTATGCACCGCATGCAGAGGAAAAGTGGCCGCGCTGGTTATTACCCATGCTACTCGTAGGCGTGGTGTTATTAGTATTTGCAGTGATTGTAGGTTTTTATTTTTTTCGTATGCATCGAGATATGCTGGATGCCCAGACAAAATTATTGGAAGTTAATAATCAATTGACCAATGAAATTATTGAACGCAAAGCCGTAGAGGATTCGTTACGTAAAAGCGAATCGCAATATCAACGTTTGGCGCATATTGATTATCTAACCGGCTTAAGTAATCGCCGTTACTTTATGGAACAGGCTGAAGCAGAGTTTACCCGCATTATCCGCTATGGCGGGGAATTATCCTTATTGATGCTTGATCTGGATAATTTTAAGCTGATTAATGATCGTTATGGTCATCAATCGGGTGATTTGGTTTTGCAAATGTTTGGTAGTCTTGCCCGTGCTACAGTGCGCGATATCGATGTGATTGGTCGCCTGGGTGGTGAAGAGTTTGCCATCATATTGCCAGAAACCTCCGAAAATAAAGCTATCGAAGTAGCGGAGCGGTTCAGAGATCTGGTTTCGCAAGCGGTGGTGACGGTAGAAGAAGGTATTGATATCCAATTTACCGTTTCCATAGGCGTTGCTACGCTGAATCAGTCATGTGTAAGTTTATCTAAATTATTCGTTGAAGCGGATCAAGCACTTTATAAAGCCAAATCCGAGGGGCGCAACCGGGTTTGTCCTGAACCACAAGTTTATTCCAATTGACGCGTCTAGTCTTAATCAGAGCTGAGTAGTCTTGACGACATTCAGCATTACTGGCTAACTGTCATTGATGTTACGCTTTACGCTAAGGTAAATCCAAGTCGTTTTTTAATTCCATTAGTTCGTTCTGATTTAAATCAGAAACTAGCCAATAGTTCATGTCGTGAGCCTTAAAAGCAATAATATTGAAGCCATTCAGTTCTTTATTGTATTGATTTTTATGCTGGCTTATGGAGTCTGGCCAGATAAAAACATTAATGATATGTTGTCTGCGTTTGTATACCAATGCAGTGACTGGACGTGAATCCAAAAAATCTAAACGTCCGCCTAGCAACTGAAAATCTTGTGCAACAAAATCTTTTACCTGTGGAGAATAATCCAGTTTGCCGTTAAACCAGGGTTTAACAGTATGTTGATCAGACGATGCAACATCGGTTAAATGATTAACCATCAACGAGCGAATGTGTCCTGAAACCACTTCGTCAGCCAGAAGCTCGTCGTGCGACATATTACGGCTCTGAAAACCAATACTGATAGCTAACAGTAAGATTGCAAAGCTGGCTAATGGTTTAATGAGATTTAGCGGCCAGTTAAATCTAAACAAAGCAGAGCGTTGTTTATCAGGCTCTTTCCCGATTTTTTGCAGAGCTAGGCGTAAATTGTCAGGTGTTCTTTGGTAATGCATGCCAGCCTGAACTTGATTTCGCAAACTGTTTAGTTGTGAGAGTAGCGTTCGGCAATGCTCACATTCGTGCAGATGAGCTTCTATGTCTAGAGCCACTGGCAAATCCAATTGGTTATCATGGTAAGCGTGTATTAAATTTGCCATATTTTCGCAGTTCATTGCCCAAAATCCTCCGTGAAATGCGGTATAAGTAATTGACGCAACATAACACGGGCACGAGCCAATCTAGACATGACAGTACCCAGAGGTACTCCAGTTATGCATGCAATCTCCAAATAAGAAAAACTTTCCTGCTCTCTTAACACCAAAACTTCTCTAAATTGAATAGGCAGTTGCTGAATAGCCTGGTTGATCAAATCACTATCCAGATTTTTCAGCACAATGTGTTCTGGATTGTTAGCTGTAAAAGCGTCAGAAAAAGAGGGGGGTGATCCACTATAATGGCTTTCATCATCAAACACATCCATCGGTATCTGATGCTTAGATTTTAACCAGGTGTAACAAGTATTTCTGACTATCGCCAATAACCACGACCGACCATCTTCGCCTCTAAAGTTATCCAAATGGCGAAAAGCTTTCATAAAACTTTCCTGTAATACATCTTCTGCATCCTGTGGATTTCGAGTAAGCCATTTAGCCAAATTGTAGGCTGCATCCATATGCTGCAGTGCAACTTGGTTAAATCGTTCTGTCTTGTTTTGCTTGGTCAATTAGCCGCCTGTTTTTGCTGCATACCTAAAGAATTTTGTAGCTATTTAGCGTGGTTTTTTACAAAGTTTTAGACACGCTTCGAGCATTTTAAATCGGGTTAACTCGCTAATGGTCAATATGTTAAAGCAACACTGTCAGATTTATTCAAAATTCTGCCGATAATGACACTCTTAACGGTATTTTTATTCCAGATAAAAAATAATTTTCTGATGCCGGGAATAAATGATGCGTTTTATCAGTAAAGGCTGTTGAGTACTTTTAACTTAACAATCAACTGGAGATTATTGTATGCAAGGCAAAATGGATAGAAGATCATTTATTAAGTTTACGGGAATAGGCGGGGTGGTTTTTGCTTCTGGGTTGGGATTTGAGGTAATGGCAGCTGAAAAAAGTAGAAAATCGCATCCCATCTATAAGGATTTTTTCTTCGCGCAACTTTCAGATACGCATTGGGGCTTTAATGGGCCTCTGATAAATCCCCATGCAGATCAGACACTCGCTAAGGCAATAGACAGTATCAATAATCTAAAGCCGCAGCCTGATTTCATTGTTTTTACAGGAGATTTGACACACACGACTGATGACCCTCAAGAAAGAAGACGTCGAATGCAAGAGTTTAAAGAGCTGGTAAACCAGTTACGGGTAAAAAATATAAAATTTTTACCCGGAGAGCACGATGCATCGTTGGATAAGGGGCAAGCGTATCAGGAGTTTTTTGGCGATTTGCATTATAGTTTCGATCACAAGGGTATACATTTCATTGCGCTTGATAACGTCTCAGACCCAGCCGCAATGATAGGCGTAGCACAATTGGATTGGCTGAAAGCCGATCTTGAACAGTTGCATCCCGATGCGCCTATTGTGGTATTGACGCATCGACCGCTGTTTGACTTATATCCACAGTGGGATTGGAGTACCCGAGATGGTCAGGCAGTCATTAATTTATTGTTACCCTTTAGCAATGTTGCTGTGTTTTATGGACATATCCATCAAGAACATCTGTATGCCACAGAACATATCATCCATTATGCAGCGAAGTCGTTGATATTTCCTTTGCCAGCACCTGGGTTAGCGCCAAAACGAGCGCCGATACCCTGGAATGTGAATAAACCTTATGCAGGTTTAGGTTATAGAAGCATCGAATCCTATCCGCAAAAGAAAACCTATTCTATCGACGAGAAATCAATTGCTCCAGGAGAGTTGATATGAAGATTAAATATTTAATAGCCACGTTGTTTATATTGACAGCAATCGCCTCAAACACCTATGCAGCAACTGCTGCGAATGAAGCAGACATGCCTGTATTACACATTCAAGCCAGTCGGTTTGTATTTACGCCAAGTCAAATTTCAGTAAAAACGGGGCAGACGGTGTTATTGGAAATTGAAGCCCTTGATCGTCAGCATGGTTTTTCTATTCCAGAGCTCGGGGTACGTGTCGATGTAATACCCGGACAGAAGGTGGTTTTAAAAATAACGCCAACCAAAAGTGGTCGATTAGTTTTCTATTGCGACATTTTTTGTGGTTCGGGTCATGAACAGATGGCAGGTGAAATCGTAGTGGAGAGTTAGCTAATCGTGCGTCAGTTGAGCTTTACTACTTCAGTAGTGTTACTAAGCACAATCTTTAATTTGGGTTATAGGCTAATTGTTTCTTAATTCGAAACAAATTATGTTGTTTAACGGTTATTGTAAAATTAAATAAAAGGTATATAGTGGAACCATAGCAAAGTGTGGTGGATACAAGTTCTAAATCTGTACAGTCTGTTTTAACGACAGTCTGGGTATTAAGGTTAGATGATAAATTAGACTTTAGTATGGATAGTATTTAGTCATTGTCCGCTATTTTGCTCATCAGTAAGCCGTACAGTTTATTTAGGGCTTAGTTGATGTAGTTTTATTGTGTTATCTCCTGGTTGTTAAGGCAGTAATGTATGCACTGCTTTATTTTTAAGCCTTCATCTTGTAATGGGATGAAGGCTTTTTTTTGTGCTTATAACAGTCTCTACGCCGCTGCTTTTAAATTATAAAGAATACGCGGAATAGCTAGCCATTGTTTAATATTCGGCGTCATGAAAAACGTTCTGCACATCGTCCAGATCGTTAAGCATGTCTAAAAACTTTTCGAACATCACAACATCATCACCACTTATCGGCGTTACGCTACGCGGTACAAACTGAATTTCATCCATTTCGAAATCAAGTTCGCCCAGCGTATCAAGCAGCGCTTGTCTGGCTTTAAAGTAATCGGCCTGGGGAGTAAATACAGTTAATTTACCCTCGTCGTTTTCGATGTCACTAACATCAACGTCAGCAGTTAACAGGGCTTCAAGAACTTTGTCCTCATCATCGTATTTAAAGGCTAAAATGGCTGCATGATCGAACATGTGGCTCACTGCGCCCTGAGTACCAATTTTTGCTTTGGTTTTGGTAAAGCACAAACGCACATCCCCAAAAGTACGATTAGGGTTGTCCGTTAGGCAATCGACAATCACCATGCAGCCACCGGGTCCAAAACCTTCATAACGTGCAGGGGAAAAATCTTCACCACCGCCACCTTTGGCTTTTTCGATTGCTTTTTCAATGACATGAGTAGGCACCTGGGATTTCTTGGCTCTCTCAATCAAACCACGCAGTGCTAAGTTTCCATCGGGGTCTATACCGCCAGCTTTAGCGCATACATATAATTCGCGTCCATATTTACTGTACACCTTAGCCTTAGCATCGGATGTTTTAGCCATAGAAACTTTACGATTTTGATAGGCTCTACCCATTGGGCTATTGCTCCATTAACAGACTTAAAATAGGGCAATTTTACAGAATAAATTTTGGTGAGGGGGATTTTTTGTGTTTTTCAACAGTAGGAACGAAAAATTGTCTTGTTCTAGGCGATTGCCCTAAATGATTATTTTCCGCTATTGATTCTGCGACTGGCTTCAGAACTAACGGCGGAAAATGCTAAGCATGACTTTTTACGTACTCTAAATAATAGGGAGCCAGTACACGACTCACATATTGGCGTTATTTGCTATATCGTTCAATGTGACCGGAAATCGCTTGCAAGGGTACTTCCTGTTGCACGGCACCTAACTTGACAGCCTCTTTTGGCATGCCATAAACCACACAACTTTTTTCATCCTGACCCAGTGTTTGTGCGCCTTCATTTAACATTTCTTTAAGACCGCGAGCTCCGTCATCACCCATACCCGTCATTATGATACCCAGTGCATTTTTTCCTGCCCATTTCGCAACGGAGCGAAACAGTACATCCACCGAGGGCTTATGACGATTGACTAGGGGACCATCTTGCACCTCGACATGATATTGAGCGCCACTGCGTTTGATTGACATATGCTTACCGCCTGGGGCTATCAGCGCACGACCGGGAATAACGCGGTCACCCGATTCAGCTTCTTTCACTTCAATTTCACAAAGGGTGTTCAAGCGCGCGGCAAACGCGGCAGTAAATCTTTCAGGCATGTGTTGAACAATCACAATACCCGCACAAATTCTGGATAACTTGGTTAACACCAACTCTAAGGCCTGAGTTCCACCCGTGGAGGTACCAATGGCAATCAATCTGTCTGTTGTCGAGCTCATCGCCAGACTACTGGTGTGTTGCTGATCTCTCGGTTGCAGCGTTGACTTGAGAGCAGTATTTGCCGGTGTAGCATGTCCGGCTGTCGAAAGCGACATTGTCATGGCTTTCATACGGCGCATATCTGTCTGCGCTGCGGCTTTAATAGCATGAGTAATATCGGCAGAATCGTCTTCTAAAAAGCTTTTCAACCCGGCTTTCGGTTTGGTAACAATGCCAACCGCGCCAGCAGAGAGTGCCTGTAAAGTGGTTTCAGCACCTTTTTCAGTTAAGGTAGAACAAATCACTACCGGTGTGGGGCGCACCGACATTATTTTTTTTAAAAAAGTAATGCCATCCATACGCGGCATTTCCACATCCAGTACGATAACATCCGGCCAATCCTGATTCATTCTCGCCATTGCAAAAATTGGGTCAGAAACTGAACCGATGACTTCAATGGCGTCACTTTTACTCAATAACTGTGTTAACACCTGACGCACCACGGCAGAATCGTCAACGATAAGTACTCTGATTTTTTTTTCTGGCATCTATGAATGCTCCCGTTATTTTTTTATATGTTGCACTGATACTTGTCCACTCCAGACATCGAAAACTATATTGCGGTGGCCAGTACCACCCACGTGTTGAGTTTTTAATTTAAAGCCGTGCTGGTTTAATAAAGCGTATCCAACTCTGATATTGTTGTCGGGGATATTATTGAGCCCGTTTTTAACCTGATTGGGAAACTGATTACCACCACCAAACATTTTGACTTCGTAATCTGCAGGCCAAGTACCTGTATTATGCATTTCTTGTAAAAACATTTTTATGGCATCATCCGCATAACGGCCATCAAGAGCCTTTTGCTTATTATTGTGTTTCATTGGCAGTAGGTAATGACACATACCACCAATCAGTAAACGTGGATGCCAAAGCGTGATGGTTACGCAAGATCCCAACAATGTCCGGATACGTGTTTCTTTATCGCCAAAATAAAACTCACCTGGATGTAAGAATATATCAATACAAAAATCCGGTGTTTGTGGTAAACCATTACTCATCACCCATTTTCCGATAAATGGAGGGTAAAACCATTTTCAAACCATTCTCAAATCCATTCAGAGATTCGGAATGACTGATGATAAAATAACCACCAGGACGCAAAAAGGGTTCAATACGCTTTAACAGTTTTTGTTTGGTTTCTATATCGAAGTAAATCATCACGTTACGAAGAAATATCACATCAAAACTACCTAATTCAGGCAGTTTTTCGATCAAATTAGCATGTAAAAATTTTACCTTGCTGCGTAAATTGTTGTTAATCAAGAAAAAGTCTTCGTATTCGTCATTGCCTTTTAAGCAGTACTTTTTCAAAAATGGTTGTGGAATTTTTTCAGTGGCACTCATTGGATATAAAGCTCGTCGGGCTTTTTCAAGTATACGGGTGGAAATATCGGTGCCTATGATTTCCCATTGGCTGGTTTTGGAATATTCCGCTGCCAGCATGGCTAATGTATACGCTTCTTCGCCACTTGAGCTGGCGGCACTCCAGATTCTTAGGGGACGGCCACTGTTTTGTGAGGGGAAAAACTGTGTTTTGAGGAAATCAAAATGCTTGGGCTCTCTAAAAAAATAGGTTTCGTTGGTGGTCAGCAAATCGATTGCCATCAAGGTTTCCTGTTCGAATCCCGGTTTTCCAAATAACCGAAAATATTCTGTATAACTGGAAAAACCGAGATGCCGTAACCGTTTGTCTAAGCGGCCAGAGACCATAGCTTGTTTGTTGTCGTTTAAGACAATACCCGCGTGTTTATAAAGATAGTCCTTTATCCATATAAACTCATGATTTTGTAATACGGGAGATGTATTTGCAAGCGTTTGCCATTCTGGCTTAACGGTGTCTTTACTCTTGAACATGCTCTACTACTTGACTTAAGGTCGCCATTTCATCTATTGATAGTACCCGGTTGACATCCAGCAAAATAATAAATCGATCATTTTGTTTGGCCATGCCACTGATAAACTCGGGACGAATGCCGACACCAAAACTGGGTGGTGGTTCAATATCTTGATGACTGATGTCTACCACTTCGTTTACGGCATCGACAATAATTCCCAAGTCTTGCGGTGTGTCATCTTCGCTGTCGCTGGAGGTCTCGACAATCACAATGCCTGTGCGTTTGTGAATTTGCGTACTGCCTTTGCTAAAACGCGCAGATAGATCAATAACCGGTACCACACTGCCGCGAAGATTGATGACACCACGTACAAAGCTGGGCATCATCGGTACTTCGGTTAAGTGTCCATAATCGATAATTTCTTTAATATTTAAAATTCCCAACGCATATACCTCACCTCCTAATACGAAAGTGAGGTATTGACCTGTTGTTGCGGTTTCTTGGCCTGCGGGTAATTGTTTAACTGAATTATTACTAATTGCTGCCATGATGTTTTGCTCCCTAAAACTGTTCGAATTTGCTTAAATCAAACTCACCCGCGCCATTACTGCGGTTGACGGGTGAATTTGTTTTTGTTCTTTCGATTTTTTTGGAGCGATTGATAGAAGCAGGTGCAAATGATATAGCTTTACCACCCGTAATTTTAAAGAAGCTCATCAAGTTTTGCAGTTGTTCGGTCTGACTGGTCATTTCTTCAGCAGTAGCGGCCAATTCTTCACTAGCGGAAGCATTTTGCTGGGTAATTTGACTCATTTGATTCATGGCCGTGTTAATTTGGCTAACACCCGATGATTGCTCATGCGAGGCTGCAGCAATTTCCTGTACCAAGTCGGACGTTTTGGCGATGCTAGGCACGATTTCATCCAGTAACCTGCCAGCACTTTCTGCTGTTTTGACGCTGGTTTCGGCTAGCTTACCGATTTCTGCCGCTGCAACCTGGCTGCGTTCTGCCAATTTGCGTACTTCCGCTGCCACTACCGCAAAACCTTTTCCATGATCGCCCGCCCGAGCAGCCTCTATGGCGGCATTTAAGGCCAACATATTGGTTTGATAGGCGATGTCGTCAATAATGCCGATTTTATTGGCAATCTCTTTCATGGCGTCTACGGTTTGTTTTACTGCAACCCCTCCATCGGTGGCTTCGTTCGAAGCTTTGCTGGCCATGCCGTCCGTTACTTTAGCATTTTCAGCATTTTGGTTAATACTGGCAGCCATTTCTTCGATACTGGCCGAGGTTTGTTCAACGCTGGCCGCTTGTTCGCTAGAGGCTTGCGATAAAGATTGTGAGGTGGCGCTGATCTGTTCAGAAGCATTGCCTAATTGATCCGCGGAGCTGATGACTTCTGATATAGTTTGCGATAGTTTGGCGATGGTATTGTTGACCGTGTCTTTAAAATCGCCCAGTTGACCTTTGTAATCGCCGCTGACAGCACAGGTTAAATCGCCTTGTTCAACCAGGGTTAACACTTCAACCGCTTCATTGACGGGCAGAATAACGCCGTCGAGCGTTTGATTAACGCCGGTTACCAATTGGTTCCAGCCGCCTACAAACAGTGATGCATCAGCACGCGTATCGAGTTGTCCTTCGGCAGCAGCCTTGATGATAATATCGGTTTGTGCCAACAAATCGTTCATCATTTTCACGGCTGCATTCAGGTTGCCTTTGATAATGTTGTATTGACCTTTGTATTCGGTCGTGATGGTTGGAGGTACGATACCTTTAGCAATTTGATCGACATAGTCACCGGTAACATTCAGCGGGTTGACGATATTGGTAATAGTGTCGTTCACGCCGGATACCAATTGGTTCCAGCCGCCTACAAACAGCGAGGCGTCTGCACGTTTATCCAGTTCGCCCTCGGCTGCCGCTTTGATGATGATATCGGTTTGTGCCAGTAAATCGTTCATCATTTTTACAGCGGCATTCAAGTTGCCTTTAATAATATTGTACTGACCTTTGTATTCGGTTGTGATGGTCGGAGGTACGATACCTTTGGAAATTTGATCGACATAGTCAGCGGTAACATTCAGCGGATTGACAATATTGGTAATGGTGTCGTTAACACCGGATACCAATTGGTTCCAGCCACCCACAAACAGCGAGGCGTCAGCGCGTTTATCCAGTTCGCCGTCGGCTGCTGCTTTAATAATGATGTCAGTTTGCGCCAGTAAATCGTTCATCATTTTTACGGCGGCATTCAGGTTGCCTTTGATAATGTTGTACTGACCTTTGTATTCTGTCGTAATTGTCGGTGGCACAATGCCTTTGGCAATTTGATCGACATAGTCAGCGGTAACATTTAGCGGATTGACGATATTGGTAATAGTGTCGTTCACGCCGGATACTAGTTTGTTCCAACCGCCCACAAACAGAGTGGCATCGGCACGTTTATCCAGTTCTCCATCGGCAGCTGCTTTGATGATGATGTCGGTTTGTGCTAGCAAATCGTTCATCATTTTTACGGCGGCATTCAGATTGCCTTTGATAATGTTGTACTGGCCTTTGTATTCGGTCGTGATAGTGGGAGGTACGATGCCTTTGGCAATTTGATCGACATAGTCAGCGGTAACATTCAGTGGATTGACAATATTGGTAATAGTGTCGTTAACGCCGGAGACCAATTGGTTCCAGCCGCCCACAAACAGCGAGGCGTCTGCGCGTTTATCCAGTTCGCCATCGGCTGCTGCTTTAATAATGATGTCAGTTTGCGCCAGTAAATCGTTCATCATTTTTACGGCGGCATTTAGGTTGCCTTTGATAATGTTGTACTGACCTTTGTATTCGGTCGTAATTGTTGGTGGCACAATGCCTTTAGCAATTTGATCAACATAGTCAGCGGTAACATTAAGCGGATTGACAATATTGGTAATGGTGTCGTTAACGCCGGATACCAGCTTGTTCCAGCCACCCATAAACAACGTAGCGTCGGCGCGTTTATCTAGATCTCCATCTGCAGCGGCCTTGATGATGATGTCGGTTTGCGCAAGCAGGTCGTTCATCATTTTTACTACATTGTTAAGATTATTTTTGATAATATCAAAATCGCCATTATAGTTATCTGTAATGGTAGGCGGAATGACGCCTTTGGCAATATTATCGACATAATCGGCAGCCACATTGAGCGGGCCAATTACGGCATCCAGGGTATTATTGACGCCTTGTACAATTTTACGGTAATCGCCTTGATACTGGCTGACATCGGCACGGGTGGACAGGCGTCCTTCAATGGCAGCTTTTTCCAGATTGGTTGCTTCGGTAACCATATTGCTGATAGCATCAATACAATTGTTCAGATTATTTTTGATGGTATTGAAATCGCCGTTGTAAGTGTCGGTAATTTTGGCTGGAATTAAACCTTTAGAGATATTATCCACATAATCAGCTGTCACATTCAGAGGCTCGATCACCGCATCCAGCATTTTGTTAATGTCTTGGGTTAATTTGAGAAAATTACCGCTAAATTGAGCGGTGTCCATGCGCTCGTTTAATTTTCCTTCTATGATGTTTTGCGCGATTCTGTCTATTTGTGCAATGGTTTTGTTTTCATTAGTCACATCTAACCATTCAATAGCATAGCCAGTGATTTTTTCTTTAGCATCTTTCAATGGAAACAGCGTTAGTTCGAAAAAGAGTTCAAGTACTTGTATGCGCGCTTTATGGGGCATAACGGTACTTGTATCTGTAAAAAGGCGTTTTTGCATTTCAGGGTTTTTATGGAACTCGTCAATATTTCTGCCAACCAATTTTTCAGCATCGAAATCAGGAAATAGTTGTTTTAATTCCTTGGTGTAGCCCTTTAATAACGCTAATGCTGCGGGATTAACCGAGGTGATGAATCGATTTACATCACAAGTCAAGATTGGTAAAGTAGTCGTTTGTACGATGGTAGCTGATCGAGAGGATTCGATTTCCATTTTTTGATAGTCGGTCGCCCACCAGAACTCTAGCATTGCCCCGCTAAGGCCTTTGTTGTCATCGACAAACGGTGTTAATGTAAAGTGAACCTGTTCAGCCTCCATTTTCAACATTCGCGCCCAGCTTTTTTTTCGGGGTAGGTCGTCAATGGCCTGCTGTGGAATTAAATTAAAGGCACTGAGATTAACGCCAGCAATATTGGCTATATTAAATGCCGGTGCT
Organism: Methylomonas sp. AM2-LC; assembly: GCF_039904985.1. Classification (NCBI taxonomy): domain Bacteria; kingdom Pseudomonadati; phylum Pseudomonadota; class Gammaproteobacteria; order Methylococcales; family Methylococcaceae; genus Methylomonas; species Methylomonas sp. AM2-LC. The sequence goes on along the minus strand of NZ_CP157005.1, from coordinate 3,771,079 downwards.
GTGGCTTGGAAAGTTTGTTTATGCTCGGTGTAGAGCTTAATAGCGGTTTTGCTGGCATGACTGGCATTCAGATGCTCATCGAAAAAGATAATACCGTTGCTGGAGTTATCCAGAAATGATTGAAATTTGTTTGCTGCAGAAGCCGCATCTTTAATGTTAAATAAGTTAAGTAGACTCATAGGATAATGCTCCAGAGATAAAGTTTGAATTGTTAGGTAGTTTTGGATTTACATTTTTCAGTAAAGCCTGATTTTGTCGGGTGGCTAATTCTATTAATGTAGTCACATCGAGTATCAATGCGACTTTGCCCGTACCGAGTATGGTTGAACCTGCTACCCCTTTAATATGGATAAACAGTTTACTTAAGGGTTTAATGACGGTCTGAAATTCGCCTAATAACTCATCAACAATAAATCCGGTTTTATTGCCAGCGTATTCAACCACTACCACGTTTTCACGGCTAGGAGTTTCGCCACTAATTTCGAATAATGAGCGTAAGCGTATCAGAGGTAATACTTCGCCACGTAAATCAATGTAATCGTGGTTATTGGTATCGCTGGGTAAGGCCAGACATTCTGAAATTCTGTCTAATGGAATGACAAAGGTGGATTGACCCACACCAATCATAAAGCCGTCAATAATGGCTAATGTTAAAGGTAAATATATGCGCATGGTAGCGCCGACACCCAACTGGCTATCCACTTCAATACTGCCGCGTAAAGCAGTTACATTGCGCTTGACCACATCCATGCCAACACCGCGTCCAGATATATTGGAAAGTTGTTGCGCGGTGGAGAAGCCGGGTTCGAAAATCAGTGCATAAATATCTGGATCACTTAATTGAGCATTGGCATCGATCAGACCTCGTTCGATAGCCTTTTCCAAAATCCGTTGCCGATTAAGACCGCCGCCATCATCACTCACTTCAATAACGATGCTGCCCGAGGCATGATAAGCATTTAGCCGTAAAACACCTCGTGCCGGTTTGCCACGTTCAATACGCACTCCAGCGGCTTCGATGCCATGATCCATTGAGTTGCGCACTAAATGCATGAGCGGATCGCTGATTTTTTCGACAATTGATTTGTCAACTTCGGTGTCGCCACCACTGATAACCAGTTCTATCTCTTTGCCCAGTTCTTTACTGACATCACGCACTACACGTTGAAAACGACTGAAAGTAGTACCTATGGGTACCATGCGTAATTGCAGGGCGCTATCACGTACTTCTTCAATCAGCCGCATTAAATCGCTGGTTTGTTCTTTAAGGGTATCGTCGCTGGAGATTAATGAGCGTAAATTGACACCGGCTCCAGAAATAACCAGCTCTCCTACCAAATCGATAAGTTTATCGAGACGCTCTGCATCTACGCGGATACTTTGGTTTTCCGAGTTTTTCTTGTCCTTGTTTTGTTTTTGCTTTTCTAATGCAGCATTGACGATGGGCTGCTGTACGGCCTGTTGATCAACCAGAATTTCACCGATACGCGGAGTAATCTGGTGTTCACTAGCATCGTTGCTTTGTTGTTCGGATTTTTGGCGAGTTAAGGCTTCTTCCAGTTCATGTCGGGTTACCGCACCACTGTTTACCAGTAATTCACCTAAATAGCGATCATCTTCTGGAAGATCTCTAATCAGGGCGATGAAATCATCAATGCCGCTTTCCATGGGTAGAATGCGAATAGTGCTGCTGTCCCTGACAAATTCGAATACGTTTTCAATATCAGCCTTAACCGCTCCACTTTTTAACTCGATTTCAAAGCCGAGATAACAGGTTTCAGGATCCATGTGTTCTTCAGCGGGAATGCCATTGCAAACAGTGGTGAGATGAACAATATCGCCTAAGGTGCTGAGATAGCGAATAAATGACAGGGGATCCATGCCTTCTCGTAAGGTATCAGGACCAAAACGTAAGGATAGATGCCAGTTGCCACTGTCAACTGCGCCACCACCACCCATGGCTTCCACTTTTTCTTGACGGTCGTTGCTTGTAACAACAGAATGATGTTGTTCGCCGCTAAGAAAAGGTTGTAATTCGTCCAGCAACAATTGTCCCGCCGCTGTATTGGCGGGATCTTCAGCCACTTGGCCATCAACAACGCCACCAATGAGCAAGGCGATATGATCACAACAAGGCAGCAGGGCAGCAATGAGTTCGGATGAGATAGCGATTTTACCATCGCGTAATAAATCGAGAACACTTTCCACCACATGCGTAAAGGCAACAATGTGATTAAGTCCAAACAACCCCGAAGAGCCTTTAATCGTGTGTGCGGCTCGAAAGATAGCATTGATTTGTTCAGAAGGATCTTCATCTGCTTCAACATTCAGCAAACCTTCTTCCATATTTTGTAACAACTCCATGCTTTCAATCGTGAAAGTCACAAGTGCTTCGCGCATTTCCTCATCAAAACTCATATCGGCAACTCCTAGTCATTGGCAAGTACTACCTGATCACCAAATGAAGTGGTGAGGTTGGCCAGTTCAAATATTTCAAGTACTGCTTTGCTGTGCATTACAAAACTTATTTTTTTACTGGCCAGTGCAGCTTCGCGCTTTAGTAGAATCAATAGTTGTAAGCCAGCAGTGTCAATTTCTGACACATTGGCAAGGTTTACCTCAAGCTCATCGTCTGTTTGTAAAAAAGCCAGTAAATGTTTTTTTTGCTCGGTAGCCGTGAATATGGTTAATTCATCATTGATGGCAAGGCTTTGCATGGGGGGACTCCTGGTGAACAAAAAACGTTCAGTTTTAGCAATAGTTACGGCAGAATAAGCTTGGACACAGCTGCCAGCATTTGCGCGGGCTGAAAGGGTTTAACAACCCAGGCTTTAGCGCCAGCCGCTTGGCCTTCCTGTTTTTTGCCTTCTTGCGATTCGGTCGTTAACATAATAATGGGCGTAAATTTGTAGGCGGCCAATTGTTTGACCTCTTTTACAAAAGTAATACCGTCCATGTTGGGCATATTGACGTCAGAAATAATCAGATGAACTTTTTGTCCAGTCAGTTTACTCAGTGCATCTTTACCATCGACGCCTTCAATGACATCGTAACCTGCACCCGTCAGAGCAATTTTGACTACCTGCCTTACAGAGGCCGAATCGTCTACAATTAATATAGTTTTTGCCATGGTTTTTCCTAAAAAAATGTAATTTCAGTCGGTGTTTGTTGAGATGGAATGGATTCGTTCGTCTGATGCTCTTCTACCATAGTGTAAGAACCTTTAAGCGAAGCTAATAATTCATTGGTGCCGATGGGTTTCAGAGAGGTAACACCGTTAGCATGACTCAGAGTCATGTACTCTGGAACCTTATTGATGCTGTCTTTTACATGTATCAGAATTTGTCCAATACGATCCTGAAATTGAAAATGCACCAGTGATTGATCGATATCACCTTTGATATTATGTGTGACTTCGCTTAGTTTTTGCGACGAGGTTTTCATGTTATCAAACACAGTATGTAAATCATTTAACACCGCTTCTATGTCTGAATTGGCGTTGGTAATAATGTCAGATTGAGTCTGAGCCGTTTTTTCAGCGACTTGTAAGGTATGGTTGATAGCGCTACTCACCAGCTCTACTTTTTCGCCAATTAATTTACCTGTAGTTCCTGACAGGGTGGAAAGTTTTCTGACTTCATCGGCAACCACTGCAAAACCACGTCCAGCCTCGCCAGCACGCGCTGCTTCAATGGCGGCATTAAGGGCAATCAGATTGGTTTGAGCCGCCGTGTTCGCGACTTCTTTTGCCATTTCTTTCAGTTCTCGTACAAAGCCGGCAAGTGATCTAATTTGTTCCAGCATGGTCATGTTTTCGTTAAATGCAACATCCAGGCTAGACACGATTTTACCTAAGCGCTTATTACTGGTATCAAAAATACCATGATCACCCTGAAGTAAGTCGGCACGAGAGTTATCCAGTGCGGAATTCAAGTTTTGCGTAATGCTGGCAAATTCTGCAGACAGCTCGCTGATAGATTGCTCCATCTGTAGTCTGGATAATTCAATATGATTAGCCCAAATAGGCAGTAGCTTATGGCAAAGATTGTCTATATCAGCAATATAGTCCTCTATGTCATTAATCGATATTGTTGGCGTTTTAATCGCTTGTTGTGCAGCCAGTTTTGCCAGTAAAGGTTTTTTGCCTATCCAGGCACCTACAAACCCAGCAGCCAACATACCGAACAGTATTGCTATATATTCAAAAATGTCCATTTGCGCTTATTAATTTTAGTTAACAAAAATGTGTACCTGAAAGCTGTCTTAACTTGTTTTAAACGTAGTGATCAGGTTGGTGACCATTGCCACAGCAAAACAAATTGGATCAGAATTTCATTCCACTTAATGTTGATTAAAGATAGCAGTTTTTTAACAAAAACCACTGATTAATTGCGTTATTTACGATAGCTATCACAAAAATAGGTATTTGTGCGTTTGTTCTTTGAATGCGATCACAATCGCAATTAAAAAAACTATTGGTGAGTATTGGTATTAATTTAAATATGCTTAAGCTCCCATAGATTTCAGCGAATTTAAATAGCGATGTTAATCTTGCTACAGGGCTTTCCGGCAAAGGACGTCGAGAATACGTCTGTGTAGGTTCTGCCATGGTATTAGTCACACATATGTGCTTTATGTAGAGAATGCAGAAGCAATTCTCCGTCCATGCCAGCCTTCGCTGGAAAGTCCCGAAACAAAATCCAAGTTGGTCATCACTTCAAGTTTATCTGTTACTGCTGTCTGTTAACAGTGGAATGGTGTTTCTGAAGCTTTTCGGTAATAAGGTATTGTTTGTAAATAATTCTTATCTTAAATAAGTGCTATTCATTGGTCTCCTTTTTAAAATTTTTGGAATTTGCTTAAGTCAAATTCAAACTCGTCATCGCTTCGTTCCTGATTGTGTTGCAGGGTGGGTCTGACTTTTACCGTTTTTGTAGAAGAGCTATCGAGTTTGTCACTCACTATTACATTGCTGCCAGTAATTTTAAAGAAGCTCATCAGACTTTGCAGTTGTTCGGTCTGACTGGTCATCTCTTCGGCGGTAGCGGCCAATTGTTCACTGGCGGAAGCATTTTGCTGGGTAATTTGACTCATTTGATTCATGGCCGTGTTAATTTGGCTAACGCCTGATGATTGCTCATGCGAGGCTGCTGCAATTTCCTGTACCAAGTCTGATGTTTTGGCTATGCTAGGTACGATTTCGTCCAGTAATCTGCCCGCACTTTCTGCCGTTTTGACGCTGGTTTCTGCCAATGTACCGATTTCTGCCGCCGCTACTTGACTGCGTTCTGCCAGTTTACGTACTTCTGAAGCCACTACCGCAAAACCTTTGCCGTGATCGCCAGCCCGAGCAGCCTCTATGGCGGCATTTAAGGCCAGCATATTGGTTTGATAAGCGATATCGTCAATAATGCCAATTTTATTGGCAATTTCTTTCATGGCATCTACGGTTTGTTTTACGGCAACCCCTCCCTCGGTGGCTTCGTGTGATGCTTTGCTGGCCATGCCATCGGTTACCTTGGCATTTTCAGCATTTTGGTTAATACTGGCAGCCATTTCTTCGATACTGGCCGAGGTTTGTTCAACGCTAGCCGCTTGTTCGCTAGAGGCTTGCGATAAAGATTGTGAGGTGGCACTGATCTGTTCAGAAGCATTGCCTAATTGATCAGCGGAACTGATGACTTCTGAAATAGTTTGCGACAATTTGGCGATGGTATTGTTAACAGTGTCTTTAAAGTCGCCCAGTTGCCCCTTGTAATTTCCACGTATTATGCGTGTTAGATCGCCTTGTTCAACCAGCGTTAACACTTCAACGGCTTCGTTAACTGGTAAAATAACACCGTCCAACGTATCATTAAAACCTTGCACAATTTTTCGAAAATCACCTTGGTGTTGGCTGGCATCAGCACGTGTTTGCAGCTGGCCTTCGACAGCGGCGATTGATAGCATATTGGCATCAGCCACCAAGTTATTGATAGCGCCTATACAAGTATTGAGATTGTTTTTGATGGTATTGAAATCTCCGTTGTAAGTGTCGATAATTTGGGCTGGTATTGATCCTTTGGAAATATTGTCCACATAATCAGCCGCGACATTCAATGGCCTAATCACGGCATCCAGTGTGTTGTTCACACCTTGAACAATCTTGCGATAGTCGCCCTGGTGTTGAGTGTCATCAGCACGGGTAGATAGTTTGCCTTCTACCGCTGCCTGTGACAGCATCACCGTATCGGCAACCAGTGCATTTACCGCATCAATACAGGTATTGAGATTGGTTTTAATGACGTTGAAATCGCCGTTGTAAGAGTCAGTGATCTTGGTCGGAATGGCCCCTTTTGCAATATTATCGACATAATTGGCAGCCACATTGAGAGGGCCAATTACGGCATCCAGGGTATTATTGACACCTTGTACAATTTTACGGTAATCGCCTTGATACTGGCTGGCATCGGCACGGGTGGCCAAATGGCCTTCAACAGCGGCTTTTTCCAGGCTGGCTGCTTCGGTGACCATATTGCTGATAGCATCAATACAATTGTTCAAGTTGTTTTTGATGGTATTGAAGTCGCCGTTGTAAGTGTCGGTAATTTTGGCTGGAATAGATCCTTTGGAAATATTGTCTACATAATCAGCCGCGACATTCAATGGCCCAATCACAGCATCCAGTGTACTGTTTACACCTTGCACAATCTTGCGATAGTCACCCTGGTGTTGAGTGTCATCGGCACGGGTAGACAGTTTGCCTTCCACCGCTGCCTGCGACAGCATTACCGCATCGGCAATCAGTGCATTTACCGCATCAATACAGGTATTGAGATTGGTTTTAATGACGTTGAAATCGCCATTGTAATTATCGGTAATTTTAGCTGGAATAGCGCCTTTGGCGATATTATCGACATATTCGGCAGCCACATTGAGCGGACCAATCACAGCATCTAGCGTATTGTTTACACCCTGTACAATTTTACGGTAATCGCCTTGATACTGGCTGGCATCGGCACGGGTGGCCAAATGGCCTTCAATAGCGGCTTTTTCCAGGTTGGCTGCTTCGGTGACCATATTACTGATAGCATCAATACAATTGTTCAAATTGTTTTTGATGGTATTGAAATCGCCGTTGTAAGTGTCGGTAATTATGGCTGGAATCAAACCTTTAGAGATATTATCCACATAATCAGCCGCCACGTTCAATGGCCCAATCACCGCATCCAGCGTGTTGTTCACACCTTGTACGATCTTGCGATAGTCGCCCTGGTGTTTAGTATCGTTAGCACGGGTAGACAGCTTGCCTTCCACAGCGGCTTGCGAGAGCATTACCGCATCCGCAACCAGTGCATTTACCGCATCAATACAGGTATTGAGATTGGTTTTAATGACGTTGAAATCACCATTGTAGTTATCGGTGATTTTAGCTGGAATAGCCCCTTTGGCAATATTATCGACATAATCGGCAGCGACATTGAGCGGACCAATCACGGCATCCAGGGTGTTATTGACACCTTGTACAATTTTACGGTAATCGCCTTGATACTGGCTGGCATCGGCACGGGTGGCCAAATGGCCTTCAATAGCGGCTTTTTCCAGGTTGGCTGCTTCGGTGACCATATTATTGATAGCATCAATACAATTGTTCAGATTGTTTTTGATGGTATTGAAATCGCCGTTGTAAGTGTCGGTAATTTTGGTTGGAATAGATCCTTTGGAAATATTGTCCACATAATCAGCTGCGACATTCAATGGCCCAATCACAGCATCCAGTGTGTTGTTTACACCTTGTACGATCTTGCGATAGTCGCCCTGGTGTTTAGTATCGTCAGCACGGGTAGACAGTTTGCCTTCCACAGCGGCTTGCGAGAGCATCACCGCATCTGCAACCAGCGCGTTCACTGCATCAATACAGGTATTGATATTGGTTTTAATAACGTTGAAATCGCCATTGTAATTATCGGTAATTTTAGCTGGAATAGCGCCTTTGGAAATATTTTCTACATAAGTTGCTGCGACATTGAGCGGACCAATTACTGCATCAAGGGTATTATTGATACCTTGTACAATTTTACGGTAATCGCCTTGATGTTTGTCAGCATCCGCCCTAGAAGACAGTTTACCGTTAGTTGCATCCAGCACTAACATTCGGGTATCAGAAATCAAAGAGCGGACACTGGATATTGCCAAATTCAGGCCTTCTTTAAGTTGATTCATTTCCTGGCCGTAATCTTGTCCATCGTTGCTTGGCATTTCACCACGACCCAGTTTATTAAGCGCTTCGCTCATTGCCGTTACGGGTCGTAAAATTCCACGTATTATCCAACTGGTTAACAGTAAATTAACTGCCAATAAGCTAAGTATTCCGAGTAGGTTGATTAATCTGGAGTTTTGGGTATTAGCAATCCGGCTATTAACTAAGTCATTTACTAAATCGTTAATATCTGCCGATACTTTGTAAATATAGTCTGTTTTATCGAGTGTGGTTTCTACAAAATCATGCCCGGAGAATTCCAGTTTGGCTGGTTTTATGATTTGATCTGTGGTTAATTGGCTGATTGAAGCAATATCCTGGCTAATTTTCTGTACTTCATTACGAAGGGAATCGGATACCTGTACTTTACGGATATTTTCTTCCAACAGGGCTTGTGCCCCCGGTAAATCGCCCAGTATTTTTTGTAAATCCTGTATATCTTGGGGTGACACGGTTTTTTGTTCCAAAGCGCGTCCGCCAATGCTGGCTAACAAACTTAGTCGTTCTGCAATATCACTCAGTTGATAATTTGCGATGATAATCAAGTAATAGCTATCCAGTACTGGATCGAGTGCTAAATTTGAAACATCGCCAATAGTCCGATTGAAAGCGAAAATTTTATCCGTCAAGGCGGCATGTTTGACCAAATTGTTGGTTGCTGATTGGTTTTCTAATGAGGTGGTAATATTTTCCCAGTCACTGCGAATAGGTTTTAGGGCGTTAGTCATACCCATTTCTGGCATATTGCTGTCTATTGTGTCCAGCGCTTTGAGTTGTAAATTAACTTCAGTCTGTTTGGCTTCGAGATTGATGGCACTTTTGCTGTCGCCGGCTAAAACTAAAACTGCAAGGTTACGATGTTGTTGAACCAGTTGCAGTAGCTTGATAGTTTCGCGGATATAAGTAATACCTTGAGTTTCTTTGGCAGAGAAATCCAGTTCATCATTAATACGTTTTGTTAATATACAGGTAGGTATTGCACACATCATGACTGCCAGCACTACCAAAATCATAAACTTTTGTCGTAGCTTTAATTGGCTAATGAACAGAGCAAATTTTCCAGGTATAAATGGATTTTTAATCCGTTTTGCATTGATGTCGTTGTAGAGTTTATTTGCTTCATCTACCTGAGCCCGACTTGGTTTTACCCGTAATGATCTATATCCGATAATCTGATTGTTTTCGAAAAGGGGTAATACGGTTGCGTCCACCCAATAAAAGTCGCCGTTTTTTGCCCGGTTTTTAACCCGTGCATTCCAGGTCTTTCCCGTTTTTACCGTGCGCCATAACCATTCGAAAGCTTCCGGTGGCATATCAGGATGACGCACCATATTGTGATTTTGACCGAGCATTTCTGCTTCAGTATAACCACTAATTTGGCAGAAAGCAGGGCTGACACTGGTTATAACACCCTGAGTGTCGGTGATTGAGACGATAATATCATCTGCGGAAAAATGTACTTCGTTTTGAGTTATTGGCTGGTTGTTTTTCATGAATTGCAGGCGCTCTAAAAAATATTAAATTACTGTCTGGAAGCAATAAATAAACTGTACCAGGCTGTACATCAGTGCTTCGGACAACGAAAACTATTAATGGGTAGGGTCGTAAATTTTTAGTTAATTCGCATTAAATTAGATGCGGTGTTTATCGCTTTTGATAGTAGCGACACATCTGAAATTAAGGCTATTTTGCTGAGTGCTAATTACCATATATTAAGTAATGTTATTATGGCGTAAACTAATCACTTAATTTCCCTCTTTTGTAAGAAAGAGAGAAATCGTTGTAAGAAATATAGCAGTTATTTTTAGAAAAAAAGCACTCGTTTTATTATTTATGAGGGGTATCACAAAACTATTATAGAAAACTTATGATCAGTTGGGTATTTGTTGACAAATCAGCCTGTTTTCAGTTACGGAGGTAGCAAATTTGCCAAATCCGCTTGCCCCAGTTTGGATATTGCTAAACAGGCATTATCACGAATGCGTTGGCGCGAGGCAGTGGGAATTTTTGCTTGTTGTAAAATGCTTAGGCAACAGTCAAAGCACTCTTGAAAATTACCAACCCAATACGCAACAATAGAAAGTTCATCAAGTAGTCCGTAATCAAAAATCCAGTTTTCCAAAAATAAACCGTCCTTAGGCGCGGATTGAGTGATAGCCTGTTTTGCCAATATATAGGCCTGTTGGTATTTTTCGTGTAGCCGACAATAGCGAATAGCACCATGCAATGCTTCTAAGCGTGCGGGTAATAGTTCGTGTGCCGCAAGATAGGATTGAATGACTTCCTGACTGGCATAGTCAAGTACTTCTTTTAGACGTGCTGCACTTAGCAGGCTGAAGTAGACTTCTTCAATCCAGCCGCCCAGTTCTGCTCGGCGCAAATAGGCATCCATCGCTTGCTGATGAGCGCCACAATCACGATAACTTTGTGCTAAGTAAAAAGTATAACGGCTGATCATGAAAGCATCTTTTTCTTCGCGTAATACTTGTTCTAATAACGCAGCGTCATCTGCAAATTTATTAGGATTGTGATTGCGGGTACTGTCTTGAATAGGGTGGTTGAAAAAGCCTTGTGCAGTTCCGCGAGTAGGGATTTTGCGGATGTCAAGAAATTCATGCAACACACCTTTGTAACTCAACGCTAAGCGATTACTGAACAGTTGCGGGCGCAGATAGGCTATATTTCCATAGCGGGTTTGCACATCGTACAGATCCAATTGCAGTTGTTGTTTGAATTGTTCAGCATTGAAATCAGCTTCGAAAACCAGCACTTCGTCGGCATCTATCATGAGACCATAGTCAATCTCTGGATGTTCTCTGAGTTTTTGCAGCGCAAAATTTCGATTATAAGCAAAATTCTGCCAAGGCTCTTCTATTACGCAGCCGGGCAGTTGTTGAGTATGCAGAAAGTCACGAATAATTTGCGGGGTAGCGTCACTCGAACCCGTATCAACAATTAATACATAATCCAGTAGGGGCATGGCGCTTTGCAGGCAGCGGCAGATAATGCTTGCCTCGTTTTTCACTATCATACATAAACCAATGCTTGCCATATGCTTAACTCGTTGCTAGTGGGTTTGGCGATTGTCGGTCGCTGCTAAAAAACATACGCATTTCAGTAATGATTACTGCGCAGATATACGTATAGCATTATAAGCAAATGCTAAGTGTTTTGTGAGAAGTAGGGTGAATTGAGTTTAAAAATTAGTTGGTTGTGTGGGGTAGCCATTGCATGAGCAGATAGATACCTTTATCCTCAATCATCGAAAAGCCAAGTCGTAGATATAAGCTTTTTGCACGATTATGGTTTTCTACATGTAATCTGACAGGCTTGTGCTGTTGCGTACCTTTAACCAATAAGGTATTCAGTAAATAGCTGCCAATACCTTGATTACAATAGTCGGGTAATAGGGAAATATCCAATAGCAGCAGGTGGTCTGTGTTACTGTGTAGATACCAGCGTCCAATTGGTTTATCCTCATTCAAAATCAGCATAAATTCTGTTTCTGGATAGTGTTGCCGATAGTGGTCGCGCTGTAAATCAAATTGTTGATTAAGAAACGCCTCTTTTAGCGCTTCACTCCAGGGAGTTAATACCATTTCCTTGCTGCGAGTGGAAGCATACAACTGACGCAGAAAGTATTCGTCAGTTGTAGATTCTACACGCAGTGATATAGGGTTCACCAATTAGTGGAGTTTAAAATTTTGTCGGTGGAATATAGTTTTCAGTAACCCATTTTTGGTCATTATCAGATTGTATCCAGATGGAATGCGCACCTTTTCGCAGATGTACTTTAACCAAGCCATTGAGTTCGGCTGTAATATTTTCGACGCTACAATCATCGCCAAAGTTGGCTATTTCAGTCCAAGTTTTACCTTGGTCGGTGGACAACAAAAGTTTGCCGTTATCTGTCCCCCGATACTCTTTAACCCCTACTTTCAAACTTGAATAGCTGTGATCAAAAGCCAAGGCCAACGGCGATATCGCAAATGAAGCAACTGCCGTAAGCCCAGAAACTTTAAGAAAATGCCGCCTGTTAACCGGGCGAGGGTATCGTAATGTGGACATCTCTAAAACCTTTTCATGCAAACGCTTAAAGCGCTATGACCAGTTATGCCTGTCAGACAGAGCTTTTCAAGCATAACTGAGTATTTTGATCTTGTTAAGCACGTGAAGGAAAAATACCGGTATACGCAATAATGAAAGTAATTCCTAGATGAGGGTTGCGAATAGGTATCGGTGTATTACCTCCAGCGTTGGTAATAGTTGTGGGTGCCAGAGTTTCGTTAGGTGCGCTGCCTGTTGCATAAATGGAAGATCCTGAACCATTTGCCAGAATGGCATTGAGGGGATTATCCGTGGTGCCAGCACTACTGCTAGCTGTTAATTGATGGTTATGGCTAGGCATTTGGTTAGCAAGCAATGTTACCGATTCCTGACCGCTCGATTCTCCCCATATGACAGGTGAGAGACCGGGGCCAGATCCTTGTCCAATTGGAAAGCGTCCGCGTAAATCCGGTAAGGCAAAGTTACTTACTCCGTTACCGCCGTATGTTGTGCCAATAATAGCAAACAAAGCGGTGTATTGGGAGATGGGCAAAATTGTACCATCGCACAGGAACCATCCAACGGGGGCAAAGTTACCCGAAAAGATTCTGATTTCGCCTAGAAATGGGTCTGCCATGATGAATACCTCTATCGTAATATTAGTTTATGTTGCCTGTTTTAAGTGCTTTGAGGTGCCAATCTAAGGTGCTTGGTGCTTCCATTAGACTGATACTTCTATTGGATTGCTATTGTTTTATTAATTTCCTATGCAAATAAAATTAACCGCAGCGTTATCTACCAGACTTAATTCTATGGTCAACTGAGTATTGCTAACACTATTAATATCAGCTGTTAAGTGTCCAGGAAAAACAGGTGTAACTGTGCAAACGGGAGTAACACCTGGACTAAATCTATGTGAAAAGGTTACTGTCTGTACGTTGGTACCTACGAAGTTAACCGTGTCAGCAACGATGAATGTAGTAGCGGGTTGTAGTGCACCAGCTACATTAAAAACGGCGGGTGCACCAGCCGGACCAGTAACGCCTGGAGCGCCGTTGCTGCCATTAGTACCATTAGTTCCATTTGTGCCGGCAGGGCCAGTGGGACCAGTGGGACCAGTGGGTCCGGTAGGGCCAGTTGCTCCGGTCGGCCCTGTTGGACCTACTCCTCCCGTTGCACCTTTTGCACCCGTAGGGCCATTGCCTATCAAGCTGATGTCAATAAAGGCAGGGTGACTGGTAAGAGAGTTTTCCTTGCTGTCGATCAAGATGGAGGTGCTAGGTGCAGTTGGGTCTGGTTGTACTTGTAAACCAAAATTGCTGGCTGGATTGGTAAGCCAAGCTTTTAGTTGTGCAGTAACGTCTACCAGAATATAGTTTGCAGTTTGGGTAACAGGCACCGCATTCGCCAAAGGTGCGCCTACTGAAGGCGGTGAATTAAAAGTAACGGTTTGTTCAGTCCAGGCACTGGTCACTGGACTTATTTCCAAAGCGCCCGGTGTGGTGACCGTGTTTACCCACACATATAAAGTTGCTTTGCTGATGTTAGTTGCGGTGGTACCGGTAGGTATGCCTGTCAAATCGAATTGCAAAAGTCCATCTGCGCTGGAATTAACTTTAAGGTTAACAGAGTTTCCGTAGTTACTGGTTGGAAAGCCAGAAGCAATATAGGTATCTGCAGTTAGTAACGCATCCACAGCCTGGGCTGCAAGGGGTGTAAATCCGACCAGAAAAATGGCCGCACTCAGTGGCTTAAGTTTTACGATCATAGTGGCTCCTAAAACTAACAGGGTTTAAAAGAAAAAAGGCGTAAAATTTTTGCCCTGACCCGTTAAGGCTTAGGTGCCACCAGCGTTACGCGACACTGGAAAACAAAACAGTCGATTTATTACCGATTTTTTCTACGCGTAAAGATACCTACTAAGCCGATACCAGTCATTAGCAGATATAATGTCTCGGGTTCGGGGACACTGCCTGTTGTTATAACAGGATTAGGGCTGCTGATATCCACTGCCCAGACACTAGTGCGTTGCGAACCATCCGGCGCAATGAATGCCCCAGGGATACCCGGTGTATTACTAAACTGTGGAACTGTGAAATTGCCCTGTCCAGACTCTGTAAACTGTGTAGGGTCTAAAGCACCATTGGGTAAATCGCCCAACGCCTGATTATTGTATTCGGTTAATGCCAGAATATAGGAACCGGCTACCGTTAAATCTTGAGTGAAACTAATGTCACCATTTGTGGAATAACTCGCTACATTTATTCCAGCCGCATCCCATAAGGTTAATATAGGTAGAAATCCGCCCGCAGCAATGGTGGTTCCGGCTGCGTTAACACCACCCGCATAAGAGAGGGTATTGAAAGTAACATCGGTAGGTGCTGAGATAGAAAAAGTAAAAAACTGCACATTGTCGTCCTGTGCAAAGTTTCCTGTAAAACTGGTGCTGTTCGCTAATGCAGCTTGAGTGGAAAATAGTAATAAACTAACGAGTCCAGCTAGATAACGGGTTTTCATGAATAGTTCCCCAAGAGGCATTTTTTTGAATACTATCACAAAAATTGTGTTTAGGATAATTATTTTTTATTACAGTTTAAATATTGTATATCAATAACTTAATTAGTATTTTCTAATATTTATACAATTTTTAACGAGTAATAATGACAACACGACATTGGACGATTTTTTTGCAAAGCATGCTCTATAGCTAGATGGTTAAGTGTGTACTCAAGGCTCTCAAAAACTAACTTAATAGCTATGCTGATAAAGCCAGCTTGACTGAGATATAAGGTGAGAAGCTTCTTTAAATACAGCGAAATTTATGCGGAATATAAAGTGTTTTTAGGATTTTTATCTGAAACGTAACGGTCATGCAGAAAAAATCAGGAAAAATTCCTAAACAAAAATACATAGAATGACATGAGCGTAATTTTAAATAATTTAGGTCCTTCTTATGTCTCTTCCTCCTTACCGTAAACGGCTGTTGTTGGCAGTTTTACCTTTTTCTCTAATCGCAGTGCCAGGCTATGCAGAAACGGATGCCAAAGTATCTACCTCTAAACGGCTCTCAATTTTTGATGGTTTTTTTTCTGCTTCTGATCAAGCAGAGACAACACCGACAGCAGAATCCAGCAAGCTAAATACCGACAATACACCTACTCAGGTACATACGCAGCCTATCGATGCCTTTGAGCTACCCGAAGTTGAAGTGGTTAGCACAACCCCATTGGGAGCTACAGGTCTGGGTTTGAAGAAAATTTCCGGTAATGTGCAATCTGCTGAGGATGAGGAAATCAATCGGCACGAAGCCATTGCAATATCAGACTTTATGAATCGTCGTTTGGCAAGTGTCAATATTAACGATACTCAAAACAACCCTTATCAGCCAGATGTTACCTACAGGGGGTTTACAGCATCGCCTTTGCTTGGCACACCAATAGGACTTTCAGTATACCAAGATGGCGTGCGGGTAAATGAAGCCTTTGGAGATACCGTTAATTGGGATTTAATTCCTCAAGTGGCAATAGCCAATATGGAAGTTATCCCCGGATCCAATCCCTTATTTGGTTTGAACACCTTGGGTGGAGCATTATCATTAAAAACAAAAAGTGGTTTCAGTCATCCCGGTTTTAAAGCGCAAGCCAATGGCGGTGCCTATGGTCGACAAGCTTATCAGGCAGAAATAGGCGGTTTTCACGATAAATTCGATTGGTATTTTGCCGGTAATATTTTTGAAGATGCTGGTTGGCGTCCATTTTCACCCACCAGTGTTAACCAAGGATTTGGTAAAGTGGGTTGGGAAGACGATAAAACCGACCTGGATTTATCTTTTACCTATGCGGGTAATAATATGCAAGGTGTTGGCCCTACACCAGTGGAAATGTTGCAGCAGAATTGGTCATCAATTTACACAGCGCCAGATGTTACTAAAAATACGATGTATTTTGTTAATCTGAAAGGCAATCATCGCTTTACGGATGCATTGCAATTGAGTGGCAATGTCTACAATCGCAATAATGACAGTTACAGCTTGAACAGTAATACCAATGATAGTTGTGATAATTGGAATACATTGACTTCTTGTCCAAACTCAAACGATGCCACTCAGTCCAATCCCACAGTTCCAGGCTCTTTTGTTGCCACTCGTACCAGGCAGAATGGAACCGGCATTAACTTACAATTGACCTCAGATTATAAAGTTGGGCAGCACGAAAATCAGTTTGTTGTTGGGGGAGGGTACAACTATGGTAGGACAAAATTCTATGAAGCGAGTCAGCTTGCAGTATTTACACCGTCATTGTATGAGTTAGGTGTTACGCCTTTTTCACCTCAAGCGATGTTGATAGGAGAAAACGCTTATTCAAATGTGTTTGCAACGAATACGTTTTCGGTTTACGACTGGTTACATGTTAATGCGGCTTTGAACTGGATCCAGGCGCAAATTAAAAATACCGATCAACTTAATCAACCCAGTGATCAAGCCTATCTGGGCAGTAATTCACACTATCAGCGCATCAATCCTTCTGCGGGTGTTACTTTTAATCCTTTTGACGCGTTATCATTGGATAATCCAATGAAAGAATTTACAACGTATTTCAATTATAACGAAGGTTTTCGTGCCCCTACTGCCATTGAAATGGGCTGTTCAAATCCAAATGTTGCCTGCAATCTACCCAACAGCATGGCTTCTGATCCGCCTACGCTAAAGGCGGTGGTTTCACATACCCTGGAAGCTGGTATGCGTGGGAAATTTAGTGCAGCATTGAAATGGAATTTTGCCATTTATCAGACTATCAATACCAATGATATTTTGTTCCAGAGTGTTTCAAATAGTGGACAGGGTTATTTTGCCAATGTGGATAAAACTAGACGGCAAGGTTTAGAACTTGGTTTGAGCGGATTGCTGCTTGACAGTTTAAATTGGTATGTCAGCTATGGTTTTGTGGATGCCACTTATCAATCAGCCACGTTATTAAATAATGCATATTCTCAGAGCAATGGTGCAGAAACCGTTGTTGCGGGTAATAAAATTCCTGGCATTCCTCAGAATACCCTAAAATTTGGTGCGGAATATGAGTTTTTCAAAAACTTTTTCCTGGGTAGCGATATGCAATATACATCCAGCCAATACGCCCGCGGGGATGATATGAATATTTACCCGCAAATACCAGACTATACTGTGCTTAACTTGAATAGCCGTTATGTACTGACCAAAAATATTGAATTGTTTGCAATGGGTCGAAACGTGCTTGATAATCACTACGCTTCTTTTGGGCAAATGGGAAGTAATGTCTATCTGGGGCAGCCAACACAGTTTCAGGGGCCAGGGTCGGTTGCCACCGGTTATGCAGGGGTGCGTATCCAATGGAACTAATTCATCGCGCCTGCATTTCTTAAAAATAATAGCTTAGCGTTTAGTCTTTTAGATAGTCGTTCCAGGCAGCTATAGGTGAAAAGGAAATTTTCCTATAGCTGAGGTGGCGCTTGAGCGTTGATAATAGTCTTTTTTGTGTGCAATTGTCATGAGCCTTCGACATCAGATTATCTACCGCATTCTAATTTCTTCGCTGTGCATGGTGGTGTTGGGCGGAGCTATAGCTATTTGGCAGGCTAGGCAGTCGGTCGATAAAGAAGTCGAAGCTTCGATTCATTTAGCGCTACAGTTGATTACCTTAGGTATTGCTGATGCACCTGTTTTTCAGCAAGTGGATGATTTATCGCATCTTCGCGTTTTACAAGAAACCCGTCATCTCAGTATACAACTGCAAAAGCCAGATGGGCAGCTTATTCAATTTACCGGCGACCATCAGCCCAGTAATCCAGAAGAAATGCCTCCCGCCTGGTATATTCGTTTGGTGCAAGAGAATTACCCTAAGGTAGAACATCAGCTTAAAACCAAGGATGGTAAAGTACTTAATTTAATAATCCAAGCTCAGCCACTGGATGAAATAACGGAAGTCTGGCAGGAAAGTGTGGAGTTTTTTGCTTCGATTTTGCTGTTAACCCTGCTGACTTTTGCAGCGGTTAATCTGGTCTTTAATAAATCGTTAAAATCCATCGCCGTTATTGTTGATGCCTTGCGCGGTATTGAATCCGGTCAATATCAGCATAAGCTACCCACCTTTGCTGTTGAGGAATTCGATAATATCGCTAAAGCCGTTAATCACATGATGGTGGAGCTGGAGAAAACCCGTCAAGAAAATCGAGCCTTGACTCAGCATTCCTTGGCCATACAGGAAGATGAGCGGCAACGGCTCTCTCAAGAACTACATGATGAGTTCGGTCAATCGTTAACCGCCATCAAAGTGATGGCGGTTACGGCCGCGCATCAAAAAGCCGATACCCGCAAAATCTCTATTTCTATCACGGAAGTCTGCGATCATCTGATGACTGTTGTACGTTCTATGATGCAGCAACTGCATCCTTTGGTATTGACCGAGTTGGGCTTGAAAGCGACGCTAGAAGACTTGGTCAACCATTGGGCAGAACGCAATCCGGAGCTTGAACTGACCATAAATTGTGGTGATGAGGTTGACTACATTGATAAATCTATCACTATTCATGTATTTAGAGTAATACAGGAATGTTTAACCAATGTCATTCGACATTCACAAGCACAGCATGTCAATATCGATTTGGAGCTGTTGGATAGTCCACATGCGCAGCTGCAACTCAGAATTCAGGACGACGGGAAGGGCTGCGACTTTAGCAAAATAAATCGTGGTTTTGGTTTGTTGGGAATGAAGGAACGTATCAAATCACTGAATGGTGAAATCCTTTGCCGCTCACAACCCGGTGAAGGTATGTCGATATCCGCCTGGGTGCCAGTGGTATGAACCATAAAATTAAAAATCAACCTGATGTTGATGGTATTGAACGCGAATTTGCCGCCCGTTGGTTAGCACAGCTTTGTACCTATTTTAGTCCAGTGAGAATACTCGCAATCAATCTAAACATTTTAAATAATAACAATAGTGTAATTAACCTATGTATTTACAGGATATTTTCCCAATACACCCGCGCTGGCAGGGTCGATAATATGCGTTTTTTTAAGGTATCCATATGCGTTATATCACACTGTTTTTTGGACTATTATTGGTTTCTTTACCGGGTTTTGCCCATGGCCCCACACCGCAAAAGGCTATAGAATCAATTACCATTCATGCCCCTGTTGCAAAAGTCTGGCAAGTTTTGAAGCAGTTTGATGCGATTGTAAATTGGCATCCCGATCTTAAAAATAGTGTAGGGGATGGCAAGAACGAGTCTGGTGGAAAACGCACTCTAACGTTCCAAAATAACGAATCACTGGTTGAAGAATTGGATTATTACAGTGAACAGGAACACGAATATAGTTTTCGGTTAAAAACTGAAAACACTAAAGCTTTTCCGACCAGTTCCTATTCAGTTCAGTTAAAGGTGGTGCATGGTGATACACCGGAAAGCAGTCTGGTGACTTTAAAAAGTCGATTCTACCGTGGCGATACCGGAAATACACCGCCGGATAACTTGAATGATGAATCTGCGGTTAAGGCGGTGACGCAATATTTTAAAAATGGTTTGAACGGTCTGAAAACTAAACTTGAGTAGTTTTATATAGGAAAGAGCTGTTCGAACAGGTTGGGAAACCAACCTGTTCAACCGCGAACAAAGTATCCGCACTCCTTTCCATAAGTTTTAGATTAACCCCCTCGAGACATCTGTTAGATGGAAATGATACCTTGACGGCTGGCCAAAAGTGTCAATTCAGACATGGTTTTAATGTCCAGTTTTTCCTTAATGGATGTGCTGTGATTACTGACAGTTTTATAGCTTAAGCACAGTTTTTCAGCAGCTTCTTTACTGGATAAGCCGTTTGCCAGTAAACAGAAAATATCAAACTCGCGTGGAGAAAGAGACTTAATTTTAGCCGCTTCATCCTGATCGCTTGCCATATTCACAGCCAGTTTTTGAGCAATTTCCGGTTCGATATAGGTGCCGCCTTCGGCAATGGTACATACCGCCGATACCAGCGTTTCCGGCGCATTGTTTTTAGTAATGTAGCCTTTGGCACCCGCTTTTATTGCGCGTGACACATAGACGAGTTCGTAATGGATGCTAAACACTAGAATTTTACATTTACTGTACTGATTAATTAGTCTGCGGATGCTTTCAAATCCGCCCAATCCAGGCATTGATAAATCCATGACCACAATATCTGGCAAAAACTTAGAATAAATTTGGCAGGCAATTTCGCCGCGGTCGGCTTCAAAAATTTCACCAATTCGGTCCGAAAGGGAAAGATAGGTTTTATATCCAGTCCGAACCACGGCGTGGTCGTCAACTAATAAAACGCTGATTTTATTTGACACAAAAACTCCTCATCTACTGGTGATGTCATTTTTTATATCCAAGCCAAATGCTTAGATTGTACTTTTTTATGATCCTTCTATTTCAACACGTAATGCGTAGGATTATTTCCTGATTTATAGCGGGCCTCTCAAGCCTATGCGGGTAATTTTCCCGGCTATTTTTGCCTATTTTCCCGTGATTTTCGTGGCTTATTCCGTAACGTTCGATGTGGCTGTTTCTTTAAAATGCCCGGCAGTGCGTAGCGTTGCAGACTGGTAATTGTTGATGCTGTTTGATCAAGAATGCTGGATTAACAAAGAAATTTTCGGTCTGTAGCGTTGCGCCAATTAATAAAGCAAAAAAACTGGAGGAAACATGCAACAACAAAATTTGCGCGGGACATGGAGGACTGCGGTATTGGTAGCGGGCGGTATTTTGGCTGTGTCGCAAACGGCGCATGCAAACAAGGAGCTGGAGCAGCTATCCAAACAAAATACAAACTGGGTTATGCAGACTAAAGATTATGGTTCGACTCATTACAGCGAAATGATCGATATCAACGCCAATAACGTTAAAAATCTAAAACCAGTCTGGTCATTTTCAACGGGTGTTTTAAATGGTCACGAAGGTGGGCCGCTAGTCGTTGACGGCATTATGTATGTCCATACGCCATATCCGAATAATGTATTTGCCTTGGATTTAAATCAGCCGGATAAAATTCTTTGGCAATTCAAGCCTAAACAAAACCCCGCAGCACGAGCCGTGGCCTGTTGTGATGTGGTTAATCGTGGTTTGGCTTATGCACCAGCAGGTAAGAATTATCCTGCGACTATTTTTTTAAATCAGTTGGATGGACATGTTGTGGCGCTTAATGCCAAAACCGGTGAGCTGTTATGGAAAATGGAAAACTCCGATATCGCCATGGGCTCAACCCTAACAGGCGCGCCTTTTGTTGTTAAAGACAAAGTGATTATTGGTAGTGCAGGCGCAGAGCTAGGCGTACGTGGCTATGCGACGGCCTACGATATTAAAGACGGTAAACAAGCTTGGCGCGTTTATGCAACAGGTCCAGATGAAGATTTAAAGCTAGCCAAAAACTTTAATAGTGCAAACCCGCATTATGGTCAATTTGGGCTGGGTCAGAAAACCTGGGAAGGTGATGCCTGGAAAATAGGCGGAGGTACCAACTGGGGTTGGTATGCCTATGATAGCGATTTGGAAATGCTCTACTACGGTTCTGGCAATCCTGCGCCATGGAACGAGACCATGCGTCCTGGCGATAATAAATGGACCATGACCATCTGGGGACGTGATGTTAATACTGGCGAAGCTAAATTCGGCTATCAAAAAACCCCGCATGATGAGTGGGATTATGCCGGTGTTAACTATATGGGGCTGTCCGAACAATTAGTTAACGGTAAATTGACCAAGTTATTGACTCACCCTGATCGTAATGGTTTGGTCTATACCTTAAATCGCGAAGACGGTACCCTGGTTAATGCCTTTAAGATTGATGATACGGTCAACTGGGTGAAAAAAGTCGATCTAAAAACGGGTCTACCCATACGCGATCCTGAGTATTCGACACACATGGATCATCAAGCAACCGGCATTTGTCCATCAGCTATGGGATATCACAATCAGGGTATCGAATCTTATGATCCTGAGAAAAAACTGTTCTTTATGGGAACCAACCATATCTGTATGGACTGGGAACCTTTCATGCTGCCTTATCGTGCCGGTCAGTTTTTTGTTGGCGCTACTCTAAATATGTATCCAGGGCCAAAAGGCACACTGGGTCAAGTTAAAGCCATGAATTCGGTCACTGGACAGATAGAGTGGGAAGTTCAGGAAAAATTTGCGGTATGGGGTGGAACCACAGCCACTGCCGGAGATTTGTTGTTCTATGGAACGCTGGATGGATATATCAAGGCGCGTAATACCCGCACTGGAGAGGAACTATGGAAATTTAAACTGCCTTCCGGTGTGATTGGTCACCCCATTACCTATAAACACAATAATAAGCAATATGTTGCTATTTATTATGGTGTCGGTGGCTGGCCGGGTGTCGGTCTGGTGTTCGATTTGGCCGATCCAACAGCGGGTTTGGGTGCAGTAGGTGCCTTTAAAGAGCTGGCACATTATACGCAAATGGGTGGTGGTGTGATGGTGTTCGCCCTTTAAAACGGTTAGTGGGTTTTAGCCTGCTTTTTCTAGAACCTAATGCGGCGGGTACTCGCTACTCGCCTTACGCTGGATGATCAATCAATGAAAAAACAAACAACTAGTTACTTGGCTCTGTTATGTCTGGTTATGGCCGGATTTAATCAAGCTCAGGCCGAAGATAAACCACTGAAAGTTTGCAGTGCCGAAAATGAAATGCCCTATTCCAATAAGGATGGGGAGGGCTTTGAAAATAAATTGGCAAAATTTATTGCTCAGCAATTGGGTAGAAAACTGGAAGAGGTTTCCTGGAAAGATCCACGTTATTTTATTCGCGACTTTGTGGATAAAGGACTGTGCGATGTGGTAATGGGTGTCGATCAAGGTGATCCACGCGTATTAACCACAGAGCCGTATTATCGTTCCGGGTATGTGTTTATCAGTCGCAGTAATGATAGTTTTGATCTGCAAAATTGGGATAGCGAGGTATTGCGCAAAGCACAAAAGATAGCGTTTGTGCCAGCAACACCCGCAGAAACCATGTTGCGGGCAATAGGCCGATACAACGATATGTTTAACTATCAGCAGGAATTGGTTGGCTATAAATCTAAGCGAAATGAGTATGTTAAATACGAGACCGATAAGCTGGTAAATGAAGTGGCTTCCGGTAAGGCTCAACTGGCTATTCTTTGGGGACCTGCTGCGGCACGCTATGTCAAGGCTGCTTCGACACCGTTAACCATGACGGTAATTCCTGATAACAATAAGCGGGCTGATGGTGAAAAAGTCGGCTTTCATTACAGCACTTCGATTGGCGTGCGTAAGGGCGAAACAGCCTTGTTGGCGGAATTGAACAAAATCATAAAAAACAAGCAGAGTGAGATTGGCGAACTGTTGGCGGCGGAAGGTATTCCGTTACTAAATGAGTCAGGCGACACTTTGTCCATGAACTAATAGGAATCTTTGAATAATGAAATTTACGACCTTTGTGACTAGTGCCGTAATGATGCTATGCGTAGCGTTCATTCCACAAGCTCAAGCGGATATTACCCTGCGGAACGCATTGACCGGCGAAGTATTGGATTTAAGTTTTGCCAAAAAAGGCGGTGCCGTCGAACCTTTCAAACATTTTTTGCAAAGTGGTAAAAACCCTTACAACACTGATGATGCAGCGATCAAAAAAGGTGAAAGCCTGTATATGACCGGTTGTTCTGGCTGCCATGGGCATGAAGCCGAAGGCAAATTGGGGCCTGGTTTAGCTGACGATTATTGGACTTATCCAAGAGCAGCAACTGATCAGGGCTTATTTGAAATATTGTTTGGCGGTGCCAACGGCATGATGGGGCCACAGTATGTCAATTTTACCTCTGACGATTTACTGCACATCATGGCATTTATACGGCACATTTATAAAGGCGATCCTAAGAAAGCCGAATGGTTGAAACACTAACGAGGACATCAGCATGAAAAAAATATTGATTTTAAGTATGGCATTGCTAGCGGCCGGTTTATCGGTTTCTGCCTCTGCTTACGATGGCACAAAATGTAAAGAACCCGGTAATTGCTGGGAACCCAAGCCCGGCTATCCTGACAAAGTTGCGGGAAGCAAATACGATCCAAAACATGATCCGAACGAATTAAATAAACAAGCTCAAGCCATTAAAGAAATGGAGGCACGCAATCAAAAACGTTGGGAAACATTAAGTAAAACCGGCAAATTTGTATATGACGTCGAGTCTAATTAAAGGCCCACTACTCGTTTTGACTTAAGCGTAGGAATGCAGAAGTCAAAGATAGGTCATACCCCTTTGGCCTATGCTCTTTCAGGGGTCTGTAACAACGGATCTTGTTACGGTCACCGACCCAGTTAAGACTATTAAAACTCATACTCCGGTAAATCGATGAGGATACGCCGGAGTTTTTTATAAGAGCATGAACACAGAACATCAACTTAGTGATTGGCGCCATAAAGCGTTGCAATTCGAACAACAAATTAACCGAACCGTTATCGGTCAGCACTTGGCTGTAAGGGATTTGGTAACGGCTGTTTTTGCCCGCGGTCACGTTTTACTGGAAGGTCAGGTTGGCGTGGGTAAAACGACGCTGCTACGAGCCATGGCGCAAGGTTTAGGAGGACAGTATCAACGCGTCGAAGGTACCATCGATCTGATGCCGTCGGATTTGATCTATTACACCTATTTAAAGAGTGATGGCAGGCCCTGTGTCGATCCGGGACCCTTGCTTAAACAGGGGGAGCAACTGTCTGTTTTTTTCTTTAACGAAATTAATCGCGCTCGTCCACAGGTACATTCCTTGCTGTTGCGGGTGATGGCAGAACGTAGCGTCAGCGCTTTCAATCGAGAATATAGCATGCCACATGTGCAGGTATTTGCAGATCGCAATCGTGTGGAAAAAGAGGAAACCTTTGAGCTGCCAGCTGCCGCTAGAGATCGTTTTATGATGGAAGTGGCTATCGACAGACCTGATGACGACGCAGTGCTTGACGAGCTGATGTTTAATCCGCGTTATCACGATGTCGAAACTTTGGTGACAGGTGTCGACAATACTATTATCGCTTATTACATACTGAATGAGTTGGCGATTCAGATTCAACACTATGTGCAAACCAGTCCAACCTTACGTCGTTATGCGCTGGCACTGTGGAAAGCAACGACTCATCCACAACAATACGGTATCCATTTTAGCGATGTTGATATGCCGCAATTAATAAAAGCCGGAGCAAGTCCTAGAGGCATGAGCTTTTTAATTCGTGCCGCCAAAGTTAGAGCTTGGTTAGAAAATCGAAATATGCTGCTACCGGAAGACATGCAAGCCGTATTTGAAGTGACTATGGCACATCGAATTTTTCTAAATCCGATTTATGAATACCGCAAGGAGCAATTAATGCCGGACTTGATTAACGGGATTTTGAATGGAGTTGCAGCTCCATAATTTTTTTGTCCAGTGACAAGATAACTGTGTGCCCGTCATCGGTACCTTAATTAATAAGCTGGCTTGCAACAAGTAGACTAATAACAACAATGAACACAAGCAACTTGATTAAAAATGCCATTCCTCAATCCGGTCTGGGTCACTGGGCCGAAACTTATTTGACTTGGTCCGGTGTTGGCTTAATAGGCTCGTTTATCGCCAATATTCTGGATAAAGAAGCAAATTTATCCTATGCCGCTTTTTATACGAGTGCCGTCAATGATGCCATAGGTTATAACTTTTGGGTTTTGTTGTCGGTGATTGGTGTATTACTGTTCCTCATTACACTACCCATGATTTATTTAAGTACTTTTTTTCCGAAAATACTTGGCGTTACTGATCATGCTCGTCGGCTAACCTATACTTTTTTTTTGGTAGCCTTTGATGAGGGTTGTTTAATGATAGGTATCTTGACAGCCAATTTTTTACATACCAGCGAACGAATCAGCTTGCTGGCGACAAAATCTTTCTTGTTCAGTAACGTGGGATTTTTTTCGATTTTAGTGCTGGCGTTTATTAATTCACTACTCTGGCTATTAGGCGAGTCTATCTATAACCGTAATGATAAAGCGTATTCTGGCATCGTCAATATTATACTCAATTCACCCGTTAGATATTTAGCTCCACTTTATCTGATGGTGGCTGGCGTGGCTCTTTATCTGATTATTAAGCAATAAAATCCAATGACTCACCGCATTGACACATTCCAGTATCGGCTAGCGCATCCCGGTTATAGTGTATTTCCAGGTGCGCATCCTGGGCAGTTGGCAGGTAGCGGTCAATTATTCAAACGTCATGAACCACTTTTAGCGGTTCCTGATCCGCGTCGTATTGATCTTAGAGCGAGCTTACTAGATCCGTTCAACCGCTATCGGGTGCGGGTGTTTCAGCAATATAGCAAGTTAAGCGTGTATGTGATTGCCGACTTATCGGCTTCGATGGCTTATTCTGACAAACAAGGTAAATTAAAGGTTTTCGCTGATTTTGTACTCTCAACGGCACAGTCGGCGCTACAAATGGGGGATGGTTTTGGCTTTATTGGTTGTGGGCAAAACTTAGAGCATCGTTGGTTGTTGCCAGCCGGATCTTCGTTGGTGCAGGTGCAAAAACTGACGAGTCAATTTGAGACGCTACCAATCTATACCAATGCCGACAGTTTATTGCAATTAGCACCTTATTTGCCGAGTAGGCGTTCATTATTATTTTTGGTCTCCGATTGTCATTTTTCTTTGGCGCGCTTGCGGCAAATATTGCAACCCTTGACGTCGCATGCTGTGGTGCCGTTGGTATTTTGGGATGAACGAGAATACACCTCCTTACCCAATTGGGGACTGGTGAAGTTTAAGGATAGGGAAAATAAAGAGTTACGAACCTTGTTTATACGTCCTGCATTAAAACAACGCATCATTCAAGCGTTTGAAAAACGTCGAAAATTATTACAACACACTTTCCGGTCGTATGGGATGGAAGCCATGTTTCTCAGTGGAGCTTATAGCCCGGAAATGCTGACACACTATTTTCAACAGCATAATTTATGAAGACGTTAAGATTAATGGTGATGATTTGTAGTTTGCTGACGGGATGCTCTGGCTTGCTACAAGCGCCTATCAGCCATTTCGAATTGCAAACGCCCAGACCGTTTGGGTATCTGATCGGTGATGAAATTAAGCATAGAGTCATTCTAGAAACTCGCCAAGACCTGAGTTTGAACTTCAATAGCGTTCCTGCTCAAGGCGAAGTTAATCGCTGGTTACATCTTAATAAAGTGACGGTTAGTCGACAAAATGAGGGTCGGGAAACGGTTATCGATTTGAGTTATCAAGTATTTTACGCGCCAGCAGAAGTTAAAATGCTAACCATTCCTGGCTATATCCTGCAATTTAATCAGGCCGGTAAAATTGTCGAACAGCAGATACCCGAATGGCATTTTACATTGTCGCCACTAAAAGAGTTGGCGGTGAGAAAGGATAATGATGGTTATCAATATATGCGACCAGACGCCCCTCCAAGGTATTTGGCAACGCAAAGTCTGTGGATGGGCGTGTATATCAGTCTGGTTTGCGGGTGTAGCACGGCAGTTTATCTGGCTTATTTGTACGGTTATCTGCCGATACTATCGAGACAGCGTATTTTTAAACGCGCTTGCCGCCAACTTGCCAATTTGTCGGAAAGGGAAATGGGTCGGTCGCTGGCTGTGGTTCATCACGCGTTGAATACACTGAATGGGCAACCCTTATTTCCACATCAGCTCAAAGAGTTTTACCAACGACATCCTGAATATCTGAGCATTAAGCCTAAAATAGACTGGTTTTTCAATCTCTCCAATCAAGTCTTGTTTGCGGGTTGGCAGAAATTTGATGCTGGCGAATGGTTGGAATTGAAAGACTTATGTCGTTTATGCCGGGAAATAGAACGGGGTAGCCGTTGAGTAATCTGGCTTTTGAAACCCCCTGGGCATTGGCGGGTTTGTTGTTGATGCTGATTCCCTGGTTTCGATCAGGTATACAGGCGACATCTTATAGCTGGTTGGAAATGCTGCCGAACGATGCTGTGTCGCAAGTTTTGGCAATTCTGCTGCGGCTGATTGGCATGTTGGCGATAGCCGCAACAGTGCTGGGTTTATCGGGCTTGTATCTAAAAGAGCAGAAAATTGAGCGCATTGGTCATGGAGCGCATATCGTGTTGCTGTTAGATCGCAGTAATAGTATGGACAATACCTTTGCCGGCAAAACGCCCAGTGGTTCTGAACAGTCGAAATCTACGGCCGCCCGCCATCTGCTCACTGAATTTGTCGATCATCGGCAGCACGATAGGATAGGTATTGCCGAATACAGTACCTCGCCATTGTTTGTGATGCCATTAACCGAAAACAAACAGGCAATTCATGCAGCCATTGATGCCACATCAGCAGCGGCTTTGGCGTATACCAATATCAGTAAAGGCTTAAGTTTAGGTCTATCGATTTTCGATCAGCAACCGCTCACGGGTTCGCGCATTATTTTATTGGTGTCGGATGGAGCGGCCGTGATTGATCCAGATAGCGAAGTTGCACTGAGAATACTCTTTAAACAACAGCAAGTTCGCTTGTACTGGTTGTTTCTGCGTACTGAGAACAGCCCTGGAATTTTTGCTGAACCAGAAGATAGCCGCGACGACAATGCTCAATCTATGCCGGAAAGGTATTTGCATCTGTTTTTTTCTAGTTTGAATATTCCTTATCAGGCTTACGAAGCTGAGAATCCGGATGCCATGCAAAAAGCCATAGCAGATATCAATCGACTGGAGCAATTGCCTTTGCATTATCAGGAGTCTATTCCCAAAAAAGATTTGACTGGGTTGTGTTACGAATGGCTTGCGGTATTGCTGTTGTTTTTACTAGGCTTGAAATTGTGTGAGGTAAGGATGTGATTAGAGCGTTAAAGCATAAATTGATTTGGGTGTTTTTGTTGGGAAGTTTGATGATGACTGCTGTTCAGTTGTGGGGTGTGTGTCGACTGCATCGTCAAAACCAGTGGATAGCCGAACTGACTAGTGGTCACGACATTGCCGTCGATAATCTGGTTACCGCCGCCCCTGAAGTGCGTTTGGCTCGTTCGATGTTTTTGCGGCAAAAGCAACGCTATAACGAAGCACTGGATACGCTGAGTCTCATCGTTTCACAGGGGGACACAGAATTGCAGTCACTCACTCGCTACAACCTAGGTAATGTCTATTTGGCCCAAGCAATGGTGGAAGTTGAAGCTGGTCGCGTTAATCAGGCTCTCCCGTTACTGACTTTATCCAAGCAGGCATATCGCCAGGCCCTGACTTTGAATAGCCATTTTTGGGATGCTAAATTCAATCTGGAATTGGCGATGCGTTTGCTACCTGAGTTTGATCGAATTAGCAATGGTCAGCCCGATGATAAGCAAGCACAACCCTCGCAGTTATGGACGACGCTACCTGGATTTCCCAGAGGCTTGCCCTGACAGATGCGCTTTTCAGTTTAGTCTGTCTTGCGTTTAGATTATTAACCAAATAACGCTTTGCAATTTTAGGATACTTATATCAATGATTAACTGGATTAAAAATACAGTCGTTCCTATTTTTCTTGTACTACAGGGTACTGCAATTGCCGATACTGTTTATGTTACATTGGAAAAAGACAATTCCATAGCAGTAGTGGATGGTGTTACTGGCAAACTGAGTCAAGTTGTCGAGGTTGGCTTACGGCCGCGTGGCATAGTACTCAGCAAGGATAAGACGCAACTTTATGTTGCTGTTAGTGAAGAACATACCATTAAGCGCATTGATATAGCATCGATGACAATCGTTGGTGCATTCCCAGTCGATAAAGATCCGAAAACCTTCGCCATGTCGCCGAATGGTGATCGACTATATGTCACGAATGATGACGATAACCAGCTTACCGTGATTGATATCCCGCAAAATAAGATTATTAAACGCATACCCATAGCAAAGGAACCCGAAGGTGTTTCAGTCAGTCCAGATGGACACTGGATCATCACTACCAGCGAGTCCGACAATGTTGCGCAGTGGATAGATGCAAATAAGCTCGATATTGTTGATAGTTCTAAGGTAGAAATGCGTCCTCGTTCATCATTATTTACCCCTGACGGTCAGCAATTATGGGTGACATCTGAGAGGGCGGCCGATCTGACCGTGTTTGATGTTGCAACCAGACGAAAAGTCAAAACGATACGCTTTGAAATTCCTGGGATAACATCTGAAACAGTCAAGCCGGTGGGTATACGCATCGATAGCAAACAGCGCTTCGCATATGTTGCCCTGGGGCGTGCAAATCGTGTGGCGGTAATCGATGCCGACACTCTGCAAACACGGGCATACATACCGGTAGGACAACGGGTGTGGAATCTGGAATTTTCAAACGACCAGAAGAGGCTTTATACCGCAAATGGACTCAGTGGTGATATTTCCATTATTAATCTGGAAAATCAACAGGATGTTAAATCCATTGCAGTCGGTCAGTACCCTTGGGGTATTGCTGTTAAACCCTAAGATATGCATCTTAATGTCGGTATGCTATAAATTCAACCAAGCAGAGTACCTTACCTTGAAAGCAATCCTTAAAGATTTTCGCATTGGCTGTGTTGTGTTGTCAATGTTGGTTTTATTGGTTATGACGCTATATCCCAGTCACTCACAAAAGAGTCCGATATATAAGGTGATGTTTATTGTTGATATCACCCGCAGCATGAATGCGGAGGATTATCAAATGGATGATAAGCGTATCAGTCGCTTAGAATTTGTCAAACGTAGTCTTAGTAACTTGTTGGTACGTTTGCCTTGTCAATCACAGGTAGGCTTGGGTATCTTTACCGAACGACGTTCAGCTATTCTGTTTGAGCCAGTGGAAGTTTGTACTGGTTTTAATGAACTTAACAAAAGTATTGCTGCTTTGGATTGGCGCATGGCATGGGCGGCAGATAGCCGTATTGCCAGTGGCTTGCTGAATACCTTACAGCAACTGTCCAATAAGGAAACGACGCTGGTATTTATTAGCGATGGTCAGGAAGCGCCACCAGTCAATTTACGCTATCGTACCGATTTTGCCGAAGTTAAAGGTAAAGTGAAGGGTATCATTGTGGGGGCAGGTGGCTTACAACCAGTCACCATACCTAAATTCAATCATAAAGGTCAGCCTAGCGGCGTTTATGGTGCAGATGATGTTCCCCAGCGCTCTTCATTTGGCGAACCTGATCTCAATCCGGAGAAAATTGAAGGCTACGATGCTAGAAATGCACCTTTCGGTCGGGCTGCTGCCAAGGGAATTGAGCATCTTAGTGCATTGCATGAAAGTTATTTGCTTCAACTTGCCGCCGAAACGGGGTTGCAGTATCACCGCTTACAGGATAGCGACGAATTATGGCATGCCTTGCAAATACCAGAGTTTGCATTACCGACACCCGTTGAGGCAGATATTCGTGGCTATTATGCGGCGGCAGTGCTGATCTTGTTAATCGTGTTTCATTTCTAAATAGCCTCGCATTTGCTTAATCCAAAAATTAAAGCATTTAACCTTCCGCATTTTGCTTATAAAAATGCCGTGTTTCCTTAGGTAACTCCACGTCAAACAGTAGCTGTATTGTTCTGCTGTAATTCTGCGTTTTACAACTAAGACTTTTGCTCTCTATAAGAAATTTTCTATTTTTACGTGGTGAATTTAATGCCTTGATACTGGGGGTATCAGTGGCTGAATGGCTATTGTGACGAGTCTGTTTGCTACGCTAAATTGAACAAGAATTAATTAAACTATGTTATTTAACCTAAAAAAATAAGAAAAAATAGGTGATATCACCTATTTTTTTCTAAGAAAAAATTACAAAATTTTAATTTTCGTGTTTTTTAAAGAAAAAATCTAGATTTTAAAGTTAAATAAAATTAAATATCAATAACTTAAGTTTTTTTGGTGTAAAGGTGGCATGGAGCATGCTTTGCATTTAATGACTTTGATAGAAGCGGGGGGCTTTGAGCTTAATTGGAAGGCGCCAAGGTCATTAAATTGAAAACAATAAAAATCTATATATGGAGTTCATTAATGAAATTAAGTTCCAAAAACCTTAAATTTACCCAATTGAGTCTGGGTATGGCCTTGCTGTTGGGTGCTGGTCAGGCCGCATTGGCTCACACAGGTATTTCCAATACCATTATGAGTGAAGCAAATGGTTATAGTAATACCATTACCACTCATGGCTGTACAGTAATCGGAGCATCTAATCCAACCGTATCTCCTGTTGTTGCACAAAGCGTGGTGATTCCTACGCAAAATCCGATTGTTAGAAGCAGTCTGGATACAAAAACCCCCATCAATCTGGGCGACTATACCAATAAAACCAGTTTGAAAAACTTGTTTCAACTAATCCAAAGTCACGATGTTTATACTCAACAAGTCGAACAAAATGATGCGCCAAATTCTGGTGGTAACGTTATTGGATGGGTTTCCACTAAAGGTACTTTAGGTCAGTATTTGTATGGTCTGACACCCTTCCGCGTTTCTGCAATTGCTATTAATCAAGCGTCTTGCGTGAAATCCATAAAAGTTAATTTCGCCATTGCAGAAATCTGTAATAAAAATAGCTGGCCAGCTGGTCAAGCAGCACCTTCGGTGCCGGGTGTAAATCTGTGGTTTGATAACGATCCAACCAGTGATTTGTATTCTGGTGGTTTGTTTGGTGCGTCCACTGATCAAGGTGCAGATAATACCATTGCGGCTGCTTCTGCAACTTTAACTATCAATCGTGATACCACGCTGAAACCTTATCCATCAAACTGTGCTGGTGCAGGTGGTACCGATCCATTATTTGATATTTTAGTTTATCCAGGTTCACAAGACATCAAAAAACTGCAATTCCCAGGTTGGGGTACTGCTGATCCAACGTACTTCTATTAATTGAAGTAATGGCTTAATAGCTACTCATACTTGTAATGTGTTGAGTCGGTTCAGTACTGATAAGTTCTTAGCCGACTCACATATGAAGAAAGTTTTTAAAGTCTAATGACCAATTTATATGGATGAATCCCCAATGAAAAAACACCACCCTATTTTATTTTTAGCAGCAGGCTTGTATGCCATGTTGTCCAGTTCGGCCCAAGCTGCGATTGCCGTTGATTTAGGTTCGCTGGCAATGAATGGCTATACGTCGTATACCGGCGAGATTGATACAGCTAATCAGATTGATAATTATACCTTTACTATTTCCAGCCCTGAAACAGTGGAGTTATACACATCCTCAGCCTCACCTTTTAATCCATTTTTGACTTTGTGGAAGGTCAACTCAGATGGAACGGATGCGACTTTACTGACAAGCAATGATGACCGGGCTACTGCTAATTTTTTTGAAACCAATAATGGTAAAGATGCGCAAATTTTTAGCAATTTAGTCGCAGGTACCTATGAAATTTCTGTTACAGAATCAGGTAACTTTGCAGCCGGCACACTTTTATCTGCGGGCTTTACCAATGGTGGACAACAAAGTGCCAATTTTTATAGCTACGATATTAATTTGCAAGCCAGTGCAGCAGTGCCGTTGCCTACTACGGTTTGGATGTTCGGCTCTGCTTTGATGGGTTTATTAGGTGTTTCAAGAAAAAAACGCTTCATTTAAATAGCACTGTTTTTGAAATCATTAGCTGTTTTATTTGTATACAAAACAGGGAAGCAGGGGTCAGTTTAAATTTTAAAAATAAACAAACTAATTAACCGTGAGCTGGTAATTAAGCCACCTCACGGTTTTTGCAGTTTTTGGTATGTGTGTAAACGCTTAAGAAAAACAGCAAGTAATCTACTTGCATCCTTTAATATAACGAGTGAAGAGGAATATATGAAAACTAAATTAGGCGCTCTGGTTTTACTTGGGCTTTCTAGCGGTGTAGCTCAGGCGGATATAACCGCCAATGGTACGCATGTTTCTACAAATGTTAATCAACGCGAAGAGTTTTTTGTAACTGCCAGTACTACGGCCACCGACAATATTTATATTCAGTCGCAAGCTTCAACGACAACTACTCCCGCTGATTGGAGTGGTACTTATATGGATGGCTACCTGAGTGTGTGGCAAGAAACGGGGTCAAATTGGACATTGGTGGCATCAAATGATAATGCTCCCAGACAGGTGGCCTTTGGTCCTACCACTATTTATAATCAGTCAGTATTGGGATGGTCGTCATACGATAACTTCGGACAGGGGCAAGCCG
Source organism: Methylomonas sp. AM2-LC (assembly GCF_039904985.1). Taxonomy (NCBI): domain Bacteria; kingdom Pseudomonadati; phylum Pseudomonadota; class Gammaproteobacteria; order Methylococcales; family Methylococcaceae; genus Methylomonas; species Methylomonas sp. AM2-LC. The sequence continues at coordinate 3,736,596 of NZ_CP157005.1, read as the reverse complement.
ATCCGGGCTTGTCAACATCTCTGGTTGCAGGCAATACCTATATGATTGTGCAATCTAATGCAAACGATACACCACTAGGTACCATAATTCCATTAGGACAATCCTTGACCAATTACTTTAGTGGAAAAGACGATGCAACCGGTGGCGGCGGTGGTACTTATACTTTTACGAATAACTATACACTGACTGTTACAGGTACAAATGCTGCCTTTACCACCGCACCCACTAGTGCAGTACCGGTGCCAGGGGCTATCTGGTTGTTTGCTTCTGGCATAGCAGGCTTAGGTGTGTTTAGAAAAAAACAGTCCATCTAATGGTTGCAATTTAACCTTGTTTCAAAGCTGATAACAGTTGTCTAAGAGAGTAAGTTTTGATTAATTGGATACTCGCGGCATGTGGTTTTTTTCTGGTTTCTGCTGCTGTTAATGCTGACCAGGAAAAAACCACCAGTATTCGGTTTTTTTCTACTCAAGTGACGGGTGCAGAGTTGAATCTGATTGTTTATGATTCAAATTTAGCCGATGTGCTGGTTGTGATTTCCGCAAAAATCGGAATTGCCGTTCATTATTCAGTGTTGCCTGCTGAGTTGATAACTGCTAGCTGTCATGCCAGTGAATTGAAACAATTGTTGAATTGTTTGCTAGGTGATCAAGCCAGTATTGTTATGCGTTATCAACAGGATACTGGATCTGTTATTACTCCTGCAGTAACCAGGGAAATCTGGTTACTGCAAACGCCTGTTGTATTAGGAGTCGCTAAGCAAGTGCCTGAGTCTATTTCAAATTTACCCAGAGTGATTGATAGCAATACAGCAATCAATCACTTGTTGGAACAGGCAAAACAACCCGAACAAAAAGCACAGGCCATAAGCGGGTTGGCACTGGCGGGTGAAAAGAATGATGTGCGTGTCCGGCAATTATTAAAAGAGGCCATGACAGATGAAAAGCCCGAAGTTAGAGCGCAGGCTGTGTTTGCACTGGCAAAACGAGAAGGGGATGCTGTGCAGGCTGAACTTAGTCAGGCATTGCTGGATGACAGTGTTGATGTGCGTTTAATGGTGGTTGATAGTGTAGGTAACAACACCACTCTATTACAGCAAGCGGCACAAGATACTGATCCGAATGTACGGCAACTGGCAAACATGAAATTACAGTCGTTCGCAAATGCAAATTAATACACAAGAAAATTACAAATAGTGACTATGCGCAGCATCGCTCAGTTTGTTGGTGGTGAGCTCAGTCGAACCATGAATGGACTGAGCGATCCGATAGAGGGATTTATACTGACTGTTTGCTAAGTGCTTAACTTGTCATTTTAATTTTATTTAAATTAACAAATTAAAAGTGGAAATAATAATGAAAAATATAAAAATACTTGCTTCACTCGTTTTGGCGCTAAGTAGTGTTAGTGGTCAAACTTTTGCGCATAACATAACGGGTGGTCTTGGTATTGCACCATATAATGGTAATAACGGCGCAAGCGATACCGATTTATATCAAATTAGCTGTTTTACTGATACTACCGAGCCCTCACAACAACCAACGCATAAATTATACGTAAATATTATCAATAATAGCGCTACCGCCGGTGCTTTAAGTGCGCAAGCATTTCAAATTAATAGTGTGCAACCTTATTCAGTTAACACTACAGATCTTATCGGTGGTGATCTAACAGGTAGCCCAGATACTTATTTGGTTAATCCGCCTAGTGTTGGTGATGGCGATAAAACTTATTATATAGCAGTAAACCATACCAATAAAGTGGCGTCTAATTACCTATTAACTTTCCATTGTTTGGACGCTAGTGGGGTGCATACCGGAACCGATATTCAAAGTATACAAAATCAATAATCATAAACCTTAGCACACCCGATTATTAAATGTAATTGGGTGTGCTGAGTGTCTGGGTTTATTTAAACTATTTATATGCATAATATCGTTGCCTTATATGCCTAATAAGAAATTACCCTTAGCAAGGATTTTTGGATTGCTCTGTATCCTGTTAATAAATTTAACGGGCTGTACACCTATTCAGCCTTGGGAGCGAGGTAATCTAGCCAAACCACAAATGGCACTTGATCCTGATCCACTTCTTAATGGCATGCGTGCCCATAATTACAGTAGTCGTGAAGCAGCACCTGGCGCTAGTTTTGGTAGCGGTGGTGGTGGTTGTGGCTGTAATTAATCTATAAATTTGCATTAACTGAGTTCATGAATAATTCTCTGCGGCTGGGGCCATTATTGGCTAAACCCGTGTTAGCCAATCACAAAACTTTAAAAAAATTTACTGCGTCGGCATTGGCTTTACCCGGCATATTTATGGCAGTTTCTTGTCTTGCCGATGATGAAACAGAGTTTCAATACAGTCATTATCAGGAAACTAAACGAAATTTATACGGCCAAGCAGCCAATAATAGCAATCCTATTGAAGTGGATAGTTTGAATGGGGCTGCTAAATTTAATTTGAATGATCGTACTCGCTTTGGTTTTAATTTTACTCAGGATACTTGGGGCGGTGCTACGCCAATCAGTACAGCGCCATTTAGTGTGGGGCTTAATCATGTAGCAATCACTAATCATATTGCTGCAGGGGCTTCACCGTACATACAGGCATTGGGTGGTGCGCATATCGACCTAAATACGGGTAAGGTTGTTAAAGCCTTTGGCGATCCGAATCCAGATACCGGCATACAACCGTATATTAAAGATACGCAACTGGTGCAGACCATTGCTTCTGCATCGCCTGAAACACGCAAACAAGGCGATTTTAAACTCAGTTACGACTGGGATGAATCGCAACTGGATATCGGTGGCGGTATCTCTCTGGAGCGCGATTATACATCGCGTTATGGCAATATTGGTGGACGTTGGGATGTTAATCAAAAATTAACCAGCCTTAATTATGGTCTTAGTTATACCAATAGCGATACCAATGCCTTAATGAATCATGATAGTCAATCGTATATCTTTTCCGATTATTATCAGGGTACGGGGCAAATGAAATCCATATCCACTGCGGCCGGTACCGAACAGCGCCTGCAAAGTAATCGCCAGGATTTTGCTGGCAATCTAGGTTTTTCACAAATTCTGAATAAAGATGCCGTTTTCCAGACAAATTTGGGATTTAGTCAGTCCAGTGGCTACTTGGCAAACCCATATAAAGTTGTGGAAACATTTTTCATCGATAGAGGGGCTATTCATCCACCTGGATATTGTGATTTTAATCTATGTGATACCCCGCCCAATGTTGTAGCGGCGGTTGGTTACGCTTATCTGGAAAAGCGCCCTGATGTGCGCAATCAGTGGACAGTTAGTAGCCGTTATGTGCAATATATTAAGCCGCTGGATGCTGCTTTGCATTTTGAATATAGTTTTTCCAGTGATGATTGGGGTATTAAAGCCCATACCTTTTCTTCTGATTGGGTGCAGCCTTTAGGGGGTGGGTGGAGTGTCACACCTAAGGTGCGATATTACTCTCAGGATGCAGCCAGCTTTTATACCCCTTATCTATTTGTAAATCAGGTTGATGCTGGTGAGAAAGCAAACAGTCTTAAATTGCCTGCAAATTACTCCAGTGATCAGAGGCTTTCAGCATTTGGTACTTTAAGTGGTGGTATATCAGTAAGTAAACAATTTGCTAAAGGCATAACTTTCGAGACAGGATTTGAATATTACACCCATGCTGGGTCTCTAAAACTGGGTGGCGGTGGAGAGGGTGATTATGCCAATTATCGTTATTATGTCGCCAATGCTTCTTTAAAGTTAAATATGTCCGCAATTGCCTCAGCAGCCAAGGCGGTGAGCTCTATGGCAGAAGGTTCAATTCCGGATATGGCAGAAGACAGGTCGCAAAACGAAATAGATGTGCTTGATCCACATCGCTACCATCGCTCATCGGGCCATCAGCATGGAGCGCCTATCCCGGCAGGGGTGATGTTTGGGCATATGCTGCATAAGCCCGGTGAGTTTATGCTGGGCTATCGTTACATGTATAGCACTGAAGCGGGCAATATGCTGCATGGCACAAATACTATTCCAGATAGCACCATAGTCAGCCAGGCTTGTGGGGCGGTGCGTAGTGCAAATTGTTACCTGACGCCTAATAATATGAATATGCATATGCATATGCTGGATTTAATGTATGCTCCAACCGACTGGTTGAACCTGATGCTGATGCCACAGTTCGTCGATATGAATATGGGCATGCGTGGTTTGGCAGGTGCCCCCACACCAACCAGTTTATTGGAAAATCACATCGAACATCATATACAGGCCGGTCACAGTACCGGTGGCGTTGGCGATACGGGATTATATTCGCTATTCAAGCTATACAGCGGTCAAGGCCAACATATCAATCTGACATTGGGCGCTACCGCCCCAACTGGCGATGTTGGCATCAAATTGTTGCGTAATCATCAAGCTGATAGTGGCTATATACACTATGGCATGCAATTGGGTAGTGGTACCTGGGATTTTAAACCCAGTCTTACTTATACCGGGCAACTGGATGATTGGTCCTGGGGTGCGCAAATTTCAGGCACCAAACGTTTACAAAGTATGAATTCCTCTGGATTTGCGTTTGGTGATATTTTTCAATCCACAGCTTGGGGCAGTTATTCCTTATTCGATTGGCTTTCGGCGTCGGTACGCGGCGTATATACCTCTCAGGGTGCGGTTAGAAATCAGTTTAACGGTTTAAGTGATCAACTGGGGCCTATGGACTTTCCCAGAAATTACGGTGGCAGATATTGGGATTTGGGTCTGGGTATCAATGCTAGTGTAATCGGTGGTTCGCTGGCGGGAAATAAATTGTCTTTTGAATGGTTGCAACCGATAAGCACCGATGTTAATGGCTATCAATTAGATCGAAATGGGGCGCTGTCTGCCACTTGGGGATATGCGTTTTGATGGTTTATTTATTGATGGGACTAGCGTTTTAACGTTGATCCCATCAAAAAGGGCAATGGTTTACTCGTTTTGTAAAGATTGAATATCTGTACCGGTATGCTGATTATTACTATCCTGGCAATGATATTGCAATAAATAGGTGAGGGGGGTGTCAGAATTGTGATGAACAAATACCAAGTAATCACCGTTACCTCCCGGTAATAGGAGTCCTGGACTGGGAGTGTAATCACCGCCAATCGCATCACTAACTGATTTACTCAGTCCATTGCTATCGCCTTTTTTATACACCACTACACTTAAGGGATCATTAGATTTAACATTATTTCTGATGGTTACATACAGATGATGAGTGGTTTCCGTGGCGTTTTCTTCGGCATTGGAACAGCTGATGGAGAATAAATCAGTGGCACCGGCTCCCGCTTGTGCAGTTAGATTGCCTTCAAAATCATGTGCATAACAGAGTGTAGTGTAGGTTAGGGTACATAAAAGTATAGTCAGGGTAAGTATTTGAAATGGAATACTAAGTTTAGTCATCGATTTTCCTTCTAGTGGGGGGCAAAAGTAATGTTGATTTAAATGGGTTTAGTTTAGTCAATGGCTAGTAAGCGAAAACCATGCTCCATGCTGTTCCAGCTAAGGTAGATTTTGTGTCCATCATCAAGCAATGCCGGGTAACTTGATAGCGATTCAGTTTCTGCCAGCTGTGTTGGTGCTGACCAGTTTAAGCCTTGGTTTTCAGAATGCATTGCCATAATCTGCGTTTTTATGCCGTCAAACTCTTTCCAGATTAACGCGACTTTTTTACCTATTGCCAGTACCTCTGCTCTGGCGGGTAATTTGTCTGGGTTGCCAAAGCTTAAGGGATTAGAGAAGGTTTTGCCCTGATCGTCAGACCAAGCATAAAACAAGCCTTGCCGTCGGCTGCCCAGCGTAAACCATGCCATGTGATAGCGCCCTGTTTTGCTTATGGATAAGGCGGGGCCTTGTGTAGGGCATCCTTCAAGTTTCCAATTGTCAAAACTGACCCGCCAGGTTTCAGCTGTTTCGATTTTTGCATCGGGTTTAATTAATCCCAGATCGCGGATTTGGTCTGGAAAAACAAAACGCGCCAATATTAAAGCTTGATCATGGTTGTCCAAGACCATAGCGGTTCGACAGCATGAACAGATATTTTTAGCAATTCGAAATTCTGAAAGAAAATCGATATTTTTATGGGTATTGGCTGAGGTGTAATAAATAGACAGATCGCCACCTCCTTGTTGTTTATATTCGTTTCGGTCACGCACATCGTGCCAAAGAAAATGCACTTTACCCTGTTTGGCAACTAGCATTTCTGCTTGGTAATGATAATTTAAATCAGCTTGCAAACTGATTTTTATGGGATCACTAAAGTGTTTGCCGTCATTTGACTGACTGAAAAATACTGTGCTTTTCTGTTTGTCGTCGGCGGAATATAAAACATAAACTTTTCCCTGTTTATCAACAGAAATGGAGGGTGTATTTTCATCCCATACATTAATATTTTGCGGCTCAGAATTTACCCGGACAGGATGGCTAAATGTCAGGCCTTTATTAGTTGAATAATCCACAACCATATAATTTTGTTGAGGTGATATTCGCCAAAGTTGATTGTGCCTACCAAATGCAGCAGCAGTATAGATACTTTGTTCTCTATGCGCTTGGTCCGCATTAGCCAAGTTTGTAATACAACTGAGAAAAACACTAAAACTAAGCTTTAGTAATAAATTTTTCATAATGGAAGATGCTGCGTAGGTGTGTGGTTTGAACTGTTTGTGCATTTATTATGCAAAGGTTAAAAAAATCATAAAAATAATGGAAATTAAGGCGGTAGTGGATATTTAAATTAATACTAAACTAAGCAGTCGTTATAAAGTAATGGTCTGTGTTTTTATGCGTAGTTTAATTGGCAAATTATCGCTTGCAAATGCGGCAAATCGCCACAGTAAGAATTGTATGAAATTTATGTATTTTATTGCTATTTTAAAGTAAAATATACAAATAAATTTAATGTTTTTATTAGAGCATAATTTTTGATTTTTTAATTTATTTATTTGCTTAAAATAAATTTTTTACGTATTGATTGTTATGTGTCGTTGGGCATTTTTTTGAATATATTTAATTTTTTTACGTAAAGATTAGTTTGCGTGGTATGTGTCGATTCAATAAGGCTAATTATCCCAGATTAATGCGTTTTTATTTGGTTATAAAATATTTTAAATTATTGATTTTTAATATAAAAAACAATGTTTCATGGTTAACTATTTTAAATAAATTTTAAGAATTTAATGGTATTTTTTATTCAATATTAAATTCATTGTTACTAGCCGTTTTTTACTCGCTAGCATCTATTTTCAGACCATTAAAATAATAAGAGGTAAATATGAGTCCTTCATCGGCATCAAATTTTGGGCGTAGCAGTTTGTTTGTGACGGTCTTTCTCACCGGGGCTTCGGTAATGGTTATCGAATTGTTAGGCACACGCATGCTTGCGCCTTTTTATGGAACCAGTCTGTACGTCTGGTCGTCACTGATTTCTGTAACCATGATTGCACTTGCCTTAGGTTATTACATAGGTGGCAGGTGGGCTGATAGTGCAAAACGGACTGGCTTGGCTTTAATTATTGCTATGGCAGGCTTGTTAACCTTAATGATACCTTGGTTAACCCGGCCCATTTTATTAGCGACCGATCCACTCGGTTTGCGCGCCGGTGCCTTTGCCAGTGCGCTTATCCTATTTTCGCCAAGTCTTACCTTGTTGGGCATGGTCGGCCCTTTTGCTATCAAAATTGCTACTTCACGTATTGAAAATATTGGTAATAGTGTGGGGTCGTTTTATGCGATCAGTACCTTGGGTAGTGTGGTTGGTACTATGTTATTGGGTTTTTTCCTGTTTCCCATGTTAGGTTCGCGAGAAATTTTAGTGGGTACCGGTATTTTGTTGTTTGTTCTGGCTTTTATCGTGGCCCTGTTAGAGCGCAACAAATTAGGCACCTCTGTGGCAATTACCCCCATTGCTATATTGATTGCGCTTGGCTTGAGTATCATGCCAAAAATTGTCGGTGCCGGCCATGTATTTAAAGGCGGCAGTAACTTTCAAATACAGTCAGAACACGAAAGTTTGTACGGGTGGGTGCGTGTTATTGATCAACCCGCAAAAGACTTGCGTTTATTAACCTCTGATGCTTCGGCTATTGGCGCAACCAGTATCGCCACGGGTGGGAACCGTTTAACTTATCAGGATATCGTGGGTTTGATTCCGGCCATTAAACCTAATATGAAACGCGCTTTAGTTATTGGCTTGGGAGTAGGTCACATGGCGAAAGTTTTGTATGAACGTTACGGTATTGTGACCGATACCTTAGAAATCGATCCTGCTGTTTCAGATGCGGCAACCCAATATTTTGGCTTTAAGCCAACCGGAAAAGCCATCATTGGCGATGCTCGCTATGAAATACGCCATTTAAGTGGTCCTTATGACTTAATTATTCACGATTGTTTTACCGGTGGTTCAGAACCCAGTCATTTACTTACCGTCGAAACTTTAAAACAATTACAGTCACTGTTAACAGAGCAAGGCATCTTGTCACTTAATTTTGTGGCATTTTCACAGGGCGATAAACAAGCTTCACTGGCATCAGTGGCAAAAACCATTGCGGCCGTTTACCCCCATCAAACCACTTTTATTTCAGAACCGGGCAAAGATTTTAACGATTTTATTTTTCTGGCTTCTGATCAAGTATTAGATTTGGAAGCAAAATCCTTGCAACCGGCACAAGTTAATTGGCTGAAAGATAGGGTTTTTGCAGTTGATCAATCTAAGGGTATGGTTTTAACCGATAACTTTAATCCGTTGGAACATATGCAAACCCAAAAAGCCGAGCATTACCGGAATATGATCGTTGAACTATTAGGTCCACGGCTTTTGGTGCGTTAAGAAAATGGGGTAACGCGATAACTGGTAACTGCCAATGTGACAGCCTCATGAGGCACATTAGCTTCAGAGTAATGTGCCTCATGATCGAAGGCAAAAGGGGGGCAATACGGCTTTGCCTATTACCACCTATTCCAGCATGTCGCGTGGATTATTCCTTTTACAGTAAATCTAAAATAGCCTTTTTCTTTTCCGCATATTCTTCCTCTGTGATAAGTTCTGCGGCAAACAATTTTTTAAGCTGAGCTAGTTTTTCCATAGGATCAGCCGCAACGGTTACAGGAGAAGGAGCGGCGGGTGCTGGTGTAGTGGCGGCTGCTTGGGCGGGTGGCGCATTAAATGCCTGAGCCAGATTCTGGCCGAAACTGATGCCCGCGCCCAAACCCATACCCATGCCAGCACCGCCGCCTTCGTTTCTGGCTGCCTCGCGCATGGCTTCCAGTTGTTGCACATGTGCGTAATCCAGTCCCACTTCTTTGGCGGCCTGGGCTTCGGCGGTCATATCGGCAATACGGTTAATGCGTTTTAAGGTATCTTCATCAAAGTCGGTACCCTCTATACGAAAATCGGTAATGCTAAAACCCAGTTCCGCAAAGACCAGCTCCAGTTTTTCTTTTACACCTGCTGCAATCTCTTCACGATTGGCATCTATCTCTAGATAACCAAAATGACTGGTGGCCAGAAAGTCCGTTAATGGCTGGCTAAGCCGGGCCACTATGACCTTGCGCAGATCATCAGTGGTAAATGCGGCTTGGCTGCCGACCACATTAACAAAAAAACTAGCCGCAGACTGGATACGATAACTATAATTACCAAAAGCGCGTAAACCAACAGGAAATTTATAGGTAGGATCCAGGTATTTGATCATGGAGGTAGTACCCCATTTTTGATCAAGTATCACGGTTTTTCTGTAAAAATAAATACCGACTTTATGTTCGCTTTCAAAGAATTGCATTACTTTTGTAATGGTGGTCCAGAAAGGAATGTTATCGGTTTTGAGATTATAGGAACCTTCGGTGTCGAAAACGGCTTGAACTTTACCCTGATAGACAAAAATACAGCCTTGTCCGGGCCCCACTATCAGGGTTGAAGCATTTTTGATTTCGTCGCCGTTGTCTGTCCATTGTTCAAACAAGGCGTTGGCTGCTGGGTTTTGCCATTCAATAACTGATCGAAACTGGCGTTTTAAACCGTCAAAAAGTCCCATGATTTACCTCTCAGTATCGTTTTTTTAATACGCTTGATTATATAACACAGTACTTAAAAACAATGAAAAATCAATTGACAACAGAGTTTCAAACGCGCTTATGGCATGCAGTTAAAGCCATAGAGCAGGATTCTCAAGCAGAAGTGGTGGTGGTGTTAAGGTCCAGTTCCGATAGTTACGCGTCTATTCCTCTGGTTTGGGGGCTTTTTGCCGCTTGGCTCGCCCATACCTATATGATTTACGCGCCTGATTTTTTCGAAAACTGGTTGGTTTACTATATACCAATTTTTGCCTTTGCTAGTAGTTATGCATTTGCACATTTACCGTGGATAAAACGCATTTGTAGCAAAAAAAAGACCTTGCAAAAAAAAGTAGAAATTATGGCTCGCGCGCTTTTTCAAAAAGGCGGCATACAGCATACTCGCTCTAAAATAGGCGTGTTGATTTATTGTTCTTTTTTGGAACAAACTGTGACTATATTGCCTGATCGAGGTTTGGAAATGGCCATTCCGGCTGAGGAATGGCAAGTATTACGTCACCAGTTTAATCAGATTTTTAGCGAGAAAAATCCTATGCTTGCGCTATTGTCCGCGTTACAGCATACCCAGACACTGTTTGCAAGCTATTTGCCTGTGCAGGCCGGTGATATTAACGAATTGCCTGATGTAATGGAAATAGATTTATGAGACTGATACTGCTAATACTGTTGATTGCAATTGGCAGCTGTGGCTGGTTGGACATAGCACAAGCACGGCCCGGTGGTGGACATTCCAGTAGTTCCTCTAGCTCTTCGCATAGCTCTTCAGGATCTGGTTTTTCTTGGGGTAGCCATAGTGGCAGTAATACTAGCGGCTTTAGTAGTGGTAGCAGTAATAGTGAGGAAATTACTCATCCCATGTCATCTTTACTGGCTTTGGTGATTGTTATCATTATTGTCGTTGCCATTGTCATCGTATTAAAAAATATGAGTCGATCGCAAACGTTTGTTGTTATGCCAACTTTAGAAAATCGCAGCAGACAACAATTGGGTGTTGCTCAACAATTAACCTTGCTTAAACAAAGCGATGCTAATTTTTCCGGCATCCTGTTTCTGGATTTTGTGCATTCTTTATATAGTAAGTTTTATAGTTATTCCACCCATCCCGAATTTAGCTATCTTAGCCCTTTTCTCAGTGTAGACTTGCAACAACATTTTCAGCAAAATGCGCCATGGCAAATTAATGAAGTGGTCATCAATGGTATAAAATGGCTTGAATACACTAAGCAAGGAACCGAAATGGAAAGCCTTAGTGTGCATATCGATGCCAACTATACACTGCACCTCCAAGGCAAACACACCCGCTATGCAGTGCAAGAGCGCTGGCAGTTTCTTCGCCAACAAGGGGTGCTTTCTGCGGAACCGGAAAAAATGCAAACCCTGTGCTGTCCACACTGTGGTGCACCTGCACATTTTACCGATGCGGGTAGTTGTGAATACTGTGGTAAACAAGTACAAAAAGGCGGTATGCAGTGGTATTTAGGTAAACGTGTCGTGCTTAGCACCACTGCATTAAGTAGTAACGAGTTGGTTGCCTATGCGCAAGAACAAGGCACGCAATTGTCCACGATCAAACAGTTGGATTTAAGTGAACAAATGCAGCGCTTTCAGGAATTACATGCATATGGCGATTGGCCGGCGTTCTGGCAATCTTTTGAAACGGAGATAGTCAGAGCATATTTTTTGACTATTTATCAACATTGGAGTCAACGAAACTGGCAAGCCGCTCGGCATTTATTATCAGACCGACTGTACGAAGCGAATGTGTTTTGGCAGAATTTATACGCAGAACACGATTGGTATAACCGTTTGGACAATCTGCAAATTGAACGCGTGGTATTGGTAAAAATTGAAACGGATAAGTATTACGAGGCTATTACAGTACGAATTTTTGCAGCATGTAACGATTATACCGAAGATGCTCAAGGCAAACTGTTAGGCGGAAATAAAAAAGAGTTACGCCATTATTCTGAATATTGGACACTGGTGCGGCGGGCAGGCATAGTACAGCATAGCAAGCCTTATAGTCTTAGCCAATGTCCGCAATGCGGTGCACCTGCTGATAATATGGGGCAGACTGCAGAGTGTGGCTATTGTGGTAGTAAAATTAGTACGGGCCAATTTTCTTGGGTATTATTTCTGATCACGCAGGATGAGGTGTATGAGGGGTAAGCACCATTAATGGCTGGGGCGGCCAGCAAAAGCCAAAATAATTAGAAGTAGGCTTGCTATCTTTGTCATTACCAAAAAGATACCAAAATAATAAACTGTGCTTTACAATGAATGTCAAAAAGACTTCGGCTGATAAAGGCATCACTTGATATGAAGAATTTCATGCTGCAAAAACTACTATCAACTCCCCATTTAAAACTGATTGCAGCCATCTGTTTACTATTGCTGGGTTTGATCGTTTTTGCCACACCCTTCAAAATACCCGGCGGATTTCCTTTTGCTGCCAAAGCAATTCCATCTTCTGAATTGCCAAAAAATCAAGCTCTCTTACCGGTAACTTTTATAGACAAAACCTTAGAAAAGGGCTTGAACTTCATTCAACAACAAGGCGATGAAGTATTGGCCGGTATCGACGAATCACTGGGTTCTGGCGCTTGTGCGGCCGATTTTAACCAGGATGGCTGGGTCGATCTTTTTTTGGTTAATGGTTCTGGACATACCCGTTATTATGGTAGACCTTACTGGTGGCAAAAGCCGCAAGGTAATGCGCTGTATTTAAATCAGGGTGGCGTCAAATTTATCGATGCAACTGCTGCTAGTGGTTTGGAAAAAATGATCTGGGGTATGGGCTGTTTAGCCGCAGATTTTGATAATGATGGCGATTCTGATCTGTTAGTGACAGGCAAAGAAGCCAGATTGCTATATAAAAATAACGGTGATGGCACTTTTACTGATGTGAGTGCTGATAGCGGTATGATGGGTCAAAGCTGGTCAACCTCTGCCGCAGCTGTTGATTTTAATCAGGATGGTTTGCTGGATATCTATCTGGGAAATTTTATCGACTTTAAAAAGGGCAAAAAAACTTTCGAAGCAAACAGTCAGTTTGCTACCACCAAAAACCGCACATTTGATGCTAGTCTGTACGAGGCACAAGCCAATCAACTCTATCTAAATACCGGGAGTTTTAAGTTTAAGGAAATGGCGCTTGCCGCAGGCGTAGCTGATGCAGATGGGCGCACATTGGATGTGAGTTGGCAGGATATTAATAACGATGGTTTGCCCGATATTTTGGTCAGCAATGATAAAGGTACTGGCTCCAATACCGCTTTTCTTAATATAGATGGACAGCATTTTGAACCCGTTTCAGAGGCTTTAGGTTTGCGTTCCGCCTTAGGTAATCGTGGGATTGCCTCTGGTGATCTCAATAATGATGGCGAGATCGATTTTATTTTTGGCAGTAGCATGGGCGAAACCACTATCGCTTTGATTAAGGCAAAGACCGCTACGGGCAAGTTTCAGTACAAAGATTTGGCACGTGATTTTGGTATAGGGGCAAATCAATTTCTAAATTTGTCTTCCTGGTCGCCAATCATACAAGACTTTAATAACGACGGCTTCAATGATGTGTTTATTGCGGGTGGTTTAGTAGAGCCCGATGCTGATGCCAGTAAAGTTTCGCAGGGGCAGCATAAACAACTCTTGCTAAGTAACGCACAACATTTTTTTACCGATGTTAGTGATGTATCGGGTATAGCCTTACAAGACAATCAGTCGGCCAGAGGGGTTGCCGCAGCCGATTTTGATAATGATGGCGATATTGATCTATATGTTGTGCATAACAATGATTTAGGCCAGTTTTTGCAAAATGATGCACCACCACAACATTGGTTGGGCTTAAAGTTAATTGGTCAGCAGTCAAATCAGGATGCTATCGGTGCACAGATAGAACTGACTTATGCGGGTGGGCGTCAAACCAAAACGGTAGTGAGTGGCGAAGGCTTTCTTTCTGATAGTGATAAACGTGTCGTGTTTGGTTTAGCCGCAAATAACCAGATTGATCATGTCAACATTCACTGGCCGAGTGGCAAGCAACAAACATTAACGGGTTTAAGTGTCGATCAATATTGGCAAATAAAAGAAAATAACCCTGCTGCTCAAGCATTGCCTATCATCGCAGCAGCACCAGTAACTCAGGAGTTGAAACTAAAGCAGGGTGTGAAAGTTCCGGAAGTACGCGTAAGTTATATACAGCTTTTGTCACAATCCGATTTTACCGATCAAACCTGGCAAGAACTTAAAATAGCCAATCTGGATGCCGATGCGCAAGTGCGTTTGGCTGTGGTAAATGCGGTCTCTAAAGTAAATACTGTGCCAGGCTTAAACATACTGATACAGGCCTTAGAAGATCCACAAGCCAGTAATGTGGTAGCTGCTATTTCTGGCTTAAGAATATACGAAGATGAGACGTCGGTACGTTGGTTACTCAGAAAGTTTTCCCATCCTGATGCCAGCGTCAGAATTGCCTTGGCAGATTGTTTTGCTTATTTTTTTCAGGAAGAAGAGGCGGTGGTGCATCGGAAATATCTGGCTGTACCGTATTTGATCCGTTTACTGGATGATCCTGAGCCTCAAGTTAGAGTTGCTGCTAGCCGTGCGTTGGCAAATGCCGAACGTTTTCGAGGGGTGCATACCTTGTTGAGTCATTTGCAGGATGCAGAGCCGACTGCAAGAGCGGAAATTGTCCGTACACTGGGGTTGATTCGTCAGGGGCAGGCTTTACCTAAACTGACTGCCTTGCTGCAAGACCCTGCCCAGCCCGACTCAGTTTTAGCCAATGTCTTTATCGCCTTAAAGCGTCTAGGTGATACCGAGAGTTTACATACATTGGACGCCTATGTCATGGCGCAGGCACCGTTTTCGGCCATACCCTTAGAAAAGCGTTTGGGCGTTTTTGCTGCTTTGATGAGTCAGGACCAGGAAGTACTGGTTTTCGATCCCCTACAAGTAAACACTATGGCTGAAGTTGCTTTTAAAGCTTTTAGCAATCGATCTGAGCCAACTGCATTTACTTTGCACTGGTTGACTATTTTACGACATAGCAACACAAAAGCGATCTCTGACTGGTTAGAAAATCAAAGTCGTTCGTCGGATGCCAATATTCGATTACTGGCTTTTCAAACCCTTTTGACACAGAAAAATCTGGATCGCGATGTATTGTTAAGACGTGCCTGGGCTGATCATGAGGTACCGATACAAATATGGGCCTTGAACGGGTTATTGCAAAATAAAGCGCTCTTTGTGAACGATGATTATCGCAAGATTTTAGCTGCACCTGCCTTAAGGGATGTAGCATTAAAGTGTTGGTTAGATCAGGGTATAAGCGGCGATGTAGACGCTCTTAAAGCAGTCTTGCTGGCTGACAAGTCTACCAATAAGGTTAAAAGTGCGCATACAGTAGTCGAGCAGTCAGAGCCTGAAACAGATAAACTATCAACGATTGAAGCCAGTAGCATTGGACAAGTTTGTTTCAATAAAAATACGGATGTTCAAGCTTTTTGTCCGCTGATTTTATTTGATAAAAATGATGCGAATTCCCGGCAGATTGCAGTTAAATTGTTGCGTGATGAAAGTTATCCATTAGCTTTACGTGAAGCTGTGTTAAAAGCATATAACGGCAAATTTGATCCTGAAGCCATTAATGTATTGTATAGCCTAGTGCAAAATAAAAATGAACCGTTGCGCCGAGTAATGCTACAAAAATTATTTGCGCTGGATTCAGATGCGCTAGTTGGGTTTGCCGAAAAGTTTGCCAAAAATGATGCTGAAGACGCTTGGTTGCGTTTTGAGGCGATCGTATTTTTAATCCACAAAGGGCACCTGGAAGATCAGGAAATACTGTATCGTTAACCGGATAAAGTCATGAACGATGTCAATGATAGTCAATTAAATACTGAGCGAAAATTAGCAAAGCCAACTGTTGCAGCAGCTGTGGTATTAGCGCTTAGCGGGTTTGTTACTCTAATTTGGTCTGAGTTTTCAGTATTTACGCAATGGACTTATTTGCTGCATACCTTGTTGGGTGTTGCCGTCACTGCCTTATTTGCACCTTATGTATGGGTGCATTTTCGTCGCACTATAGGGTTACGCCGTTCCTGGTTGACTTTTTCCGGTATTATCTCAGTACTGGTGTTCCTGACCGTAGCGGGTTCGGGGATTCATATTGCGTT
This sequence comes from Methylomonas sp. AM2-LC, assembly GCF_039904985.1. Taxonomy (NCBI): domain Bacteria; kingdom Pseudomonadati; phylum Pseudomonadota; class Gammaproteobacteria; order Methylococcales; family Methylococcaceae; genus Methylomonas; species Methylomonas sp. AM2-LC. Next base: position 3,720,314 of record NZ_CP157005.1, on the reverse strand, counting down.
GACAGGGCAAACTGAGGCTTTAGAGTGGGTGTTGCCACTGCATGTTTGGTTGGCTAGTGGTATCCTGCTATTGGTGATTGCACATATACTGCTGCATACTTTTACCTTAAGCGAGCGGCGTAAAAAAAGCGAACCTAACCGATTTCCTTCATTGGGTGGGGGATTGCAAAATGCAGTACTCTACAGCACCTTATTCAGCGTTGTTCTGGTGGGTGTGGCTGGCGGATTATACCAGTTAAGACCTAATCCGTATCAAGATAAAGCCGCCATAGAACCCTATGTAAAAAACTATGGTGAGCATCCGTTTCGACCCAGTCAAACTGAAACCGGCAGTGGTAGTTTTTATGATGCACGCCGTATTGGTGAGTCTGAGCGTTGTGCCAGTTGCCACGAACAGATCGCAGAGCAATGGAAAGCGTCTATTCATTCACAAGCAGGTTCAGATAAGACTTATCAAACCAATATAAAACTACTTTCCGAGAAAAAAGGCATAGAAGCTGCCCGCTATTGTGAGGGCTGTCATGCTCCTACCGCCTTAATGAGTGGTCAATTAAGTAAAGGTGGTATTTTGGAAACGCCTGGTCATTTACAGGAAGGGGTTAGTTGCATGACCTGTCATGGCATAGATCGGGTCGAACACACCAAAGGGGTGGCCAGTTATCGATTTACGCCACCAACACCTTACTTATTTAATGCATCATCAAACACTTTAGCGACTGGCATACATAATCTGCTGATTCGTTTGAAACCAGAGCAGCATAAAGCTGATTTGGCACGTACCGTGTTGGCAACCCCGGAGTTGTGCGCTACCTGTCATGCGCAGTTTATGGACAAAGATTTTAACAATTGGGGTTGGGTGAAAATGCAGGACGATTATACCGCCTGGTTAAACGGCCCTTATTCCGGGCAGACACGGCAAACCTTTGCTCATGCCGAACTGCGTCGTTGTCAGGATTGCCACTTTCCTTTACAACCCGGTAAAGACCCGACAGCAGATAAGGCAGGTATGATTAAAACCCATTTTAATATTGGTGGGAATACCGCTATACCTTGGGTAACGCAAAATCATGCGCAATTAGAACGTACCCGCGAATTTTTAAAGGCCGACAAAATGCGTATTACTATCGATAATCCTAATCGTAGTGATGCCACCGAAACTGCCAAACATCTGGATTTACAATTGATCTCATCAACGGAAGCACCTGCTTATTATTATTTGGGAGAAGATGTCACTTTGAAAGTGGCTGTAACCAATGCGCAAGTCGGCCATGCCTTTCCCGGTGGAACGTCTGATATTAACGAAGCGTGGATACATTTCTTAGTTGAAGACGGGCAAGGACGAAAAATATATGAATCCGGTGCCTTAGATCGAGAGAATAACGTTGATGCAAATGCCTATTTTTATAAATCGGTGCCTATCAGTCGTACCGGAGAGGCTGTCTGGCGTCACGATCTATTTAATATGGTTGGTGATAGTTTTAAGCGTGTTATTCCGCCAGGTGCCAGTGATGTCACTAGCTACAGTTTTAAAGTAGCGGATGATGTCAAAGGGCCATTGATTGTTACCGCCAGTCTAAAGTATCGCAAATTAAATAATCGCTACGCTAAATGGGCGTTAAAAGATGACAATGTGCAATTGCCTATCGTAGAGATGGCTAGTACCTCATTAGTTTTGCCGATTAAAATCAAGCCGGAATTAGCGAAAGTTGAACAATAACGCTAAGACATTGTTTATTACGATTAGCGGGGTAACACACAGATAAGGAGGGCCTGGATTTTTCTTGGAGCCATTTGTTGTTGGTCTTCGCCTAAAGTTTATCAGCTACTGCTATCTGATGGCAGGGGAGAGGTGTTGCCGAAGCCAGGTAATTAATCAGGGCGGGGTTTGTGAGATTAAATTCAAATTTACTGTGAATAATCTAACTGATTATGAGCGTTTTAAATAGTATTATATCAATACTATCAGTTCTCTATGAGATTTAAGCCCAATAATCAGGTTTGAAAAACAATGTTATTCAAGGCTAGAAGAACTCGAAATGCTGTGTACAAAAGTAAGATCAGTTTTAGTAAAAGTATTGGTCGCTATTCAGAGTCGTTTTTTGTAATTAGATTCAATGAATTTATAGGAATAGGCAGAATGAAGTAAAGCGCGTCAGTCGCCATTGATGTGCCGTCTGGTGTTGGCAGATTCAATACAGGTTCGCTTTTAAGCTGAATAGTTGTAAGTATTAAAAGTTGGCTTTGTTGTCTATTAGCTAAAGGTTGGTTGGCGCTTTTAGTTGACTTTGATTTGCCCAGTTTTTTGGTATTGAGAGCGTTAATTAATAATTACCTTAGTTTTTTTATTAAAATTGCTTTTATCCTTATCTGTTTATGGGTTATGCTGCCTTTTACGAATGTGAGCTGGTACACAATAATTCGACAGAGTTAATGTGTTAATTATGTGTAGCAGATTTTTAAAAAAGTTCAAAAATTGTGACAAAAGTGCTATTGCAATCACAAAAATTATAGAGTAGTCTTTTGTTAAATTCTCGTGGTTTTAGGTTAAATAACATGAAAAACAAACAGATCGGACGGATGCTTGGACTCGGATTATTGCTGGCTTTGCCTTACTCGGTGTCAGCTGCGACTATTACAAATGGCAGTTTCACGGCTGGCGTTGGGCATTTGGATGGTTGGGCTGCCCTTACCAATGATACGGGTTCAATAACAGCGACGGGTGATGGCACAGTGATCTTGGCTACGGGTACAGGCAGTAGTTCATCAATTCCTGCTACCTTAGTACAAGGTGATGATGGTAGTTTTAGTTTTAGTCATCCACTGGTTATTACCTCTAACGATTTGAGTTTAAATTTTAATGCGGTATTTAGCCAAACTCCTATTTCCGGAGCTACAACCCTAAAACCCTTGGATGAGGTTTTTAATGTCTGGTTGTATGACGCCAATAGTCCAGCGAGTTATTTATTAACCAGTATTGATGCAAGCACCAAAGTAAGTAGTTTTTCATTCGGTTTGTCTGCTTATCAAGGTCTGTCGGTGGCTCTATCCTTTGAATTAAATCACAATTTTGATGGATATACCTCGCAAGTGGCCCTAAGTAATGTAGGTATTAGCAGTGCAGTACCTGAGGCCGAAACGGGCTTGTTATTACTGTCGGGTCTTGCTGGCGTGATGGGTTATTCCAGAAAACTAAATCGTAAACAACAAAATAAAAGTTAATTTCGATCACTGCGCTGCTGTAATGCTTTATTGTCAGGTCCTGCTTTAAAATTAAGCATTATTCAGCAGAGTGTAAATACATATAACGAGTAGTTCAACGCCTCTGGAATTTAGTGATTTGAGGTAGTTGGCAATGTAGAGATGAGGAGTCTTGGATGTCGGTATATCAGCACGCTAATCCACAACTGCGCTGGATAGGCATCGTCGTATGGCCTGTCGCTCTAATGCTGTTTATATTGTTGCTGACATTATTGCCGCAACCGAGTCAAGCTGCCGCAACCACAACGCAAATCTGGCAGGCGCTGGCTAATAATCCAGTAACGGTGAGCTTAACCACTCCCGTGCGAAATCGTCGTAGCGCTGATGCCACTCTGAATATCAATCTCACCAATAGCAGTGCGCAAACCATTGCAGGTCCACTACGCTTGGTGATCACCGATTTGTCGCCAGCCAACGTCAGTATTAGTAACGCCACTGGCGTGGATGCAGCGGGCGAACCTTATTTTGATTTGACAGGCTATGTAGGTAAAAGTTTTACACCGGGCGGTAATGGCCAAATTAATGTCATCGTCAAAGGTGGCGGACCCGCCATCTTTACCTTTAATACCCGTATTGAACAACAAATTACCCAGACACAGCCCTTAAGCGTCAATATTACCAGTCCGGCTACACTCTTGACGGTAGGTAGTACCCCGCAACTGGTTACCGGTACGGTTTCCGATCCCACTGCAACGGTGACGCTCAATAATGCGCCCGTGACGAATACCAATGGTACTTTTCAAGCCAAAGTAAATTTGACGCAAGGTAGCAATACGATTGCTGCGCGTGCTATGGATAGTAAAGGTAACGATGTTACCGATATTATTTCCCTGTCCTTGGACATGACGCCACCCTATATTACAGTGTCCGCACCGCAAAATGGCGATACCGTGCGCACCAGCACTATTGCGGTGTCGGGTTTAATCAATGATATTGTGCGCGGTACCGTTGCACAGAATCAGGCCAGTGTTACGGTGAATGGCATTGCCGCGACTATTTCAAATCGCAGCTATCTGGCGCAAAACGTACCGTTAGCGGTGGGCTTGAATACTCTGGTGATTGTGGCATCCGACAATCTGGGTAATACCAGTAACCTGAGTCTCAATGTCACTTATCAACCCACTCAACCCCAACATATTGAGCTGGTTAGTGGTCAAAATCAAACAGCCGTTATCAATACCGCGTTACCTAAACCATTAAGCGTAAAGCTATTGGATGCTAATGGTAAACCGGTGGTCAATAAACCCGTCGTGTTTCGCATCACGCAGGGTGATGGTGTGGTCGGGGTAGGCTCGGCAACACCGGGTCCTGGTACTTTGGTGAATACCGATAGTAATGGTATTGCCAGTACGAATTATCAATTGGGTAGTCGTTCCGGTGTAGGAAATCAAAAAGTTAGAGCGGCAGCTGTGGGTTTTGATGGTGAAGTATTATTCTACGCCACGGCCAATGTGGGTGCGCCCAATAAAGTCACCATTAATAGCGGTAATAATCAACGTGGTGGCGTGGGTCAACCTTTACCCGAACCCTTGGTCGTGGCGGTGGTGGATCAGGGTGCCAATGTGGTAGCCGGTGTGCCGGTCATCTTTCAGGTTACGCAAGGTACTGGCAACTTACAGAACGGACAGACTAGCGTTAAAGTAGTGACCGACAGCGATGGACGAGCGGCGGCCGAGTTTACCTTGGGTAAGGAAACCGCGCTGGATGGACAACACGTGACGGCCACGCTGGTAGGCACCAATTTATATGCGGGTTTTACCGAATCAGCCTTAGCTGTAGGGGCAACCGGCAAGACCACGATTAGTGGTGTGGTGCTAGATAATCAGAACTCACCGCTGTCAAGTGTTACGGTGCGGGTAGATGGTACCAGCAGCGAAGCCTTAACCGATGCACAAGGCCAGTTTACCATTACCGATGCGCCAGTGGGTGCGGTGCGACTGATTGCCGATGGTAGTACCACGACGGTAACGGGTGAATGGCCAACACTGGCTATTAATATAGTCACTATCGCTGGTGCCAATAATCCGTTGGCAGCACCGATTTATCTGGTGAAACTGAATACCGCTACCGCGCAGACTGTGGGTGCCAAAGATGTCACCTTTACTTTACCGGATGTGCCTGGCTTCTCCTTGTTTGTTAAAGCGGGTTCGGTCACTTTTCCGGATGGCAAGAAAACCGGTCAAATATCAGTAACACCAGTCAACGCATCCAAAATCCCGATGGCACCGCCAAATGGCATGCAACCACAGTTTATTGTCACCATTCAGCCGGTAGGTGCGCAATTTGATCCGCCAGCACCGTTAAGTCTGCCCAATGTGGACGGACATGCGCCGGGCGCGCAAGTGGAAATGTATTCCTACGATCACGATCTGGAAGAGTTTGTGGCAATAGGCTTGGGTACTGTCAGTGCGGATGGCACGGTAATCAGCAGTAATCCCGGTGTGGGTGTGGTTAAAGCTGGTTGGCATTGTGGCAGTCAGCCTAATGGTTCGGGTTGTACTCATCAGTGTGGTGAATGTGCGACTTGTGATGCGAGTTGTAATTGTAATTGGGACAACAGTAAGTTACCCACATCAATCACCAATACCGTTGGTGATTGTAAAAAACCTGGGTGCCAAAATGGTCCAACCCAGGTTCCTGATTTGACTGACAAACCCGACCCTAATGCTGCGCCCGATAATATTTGCAAAACTTGCGACAATACGGGCATAGTACCTGATCCATCTAAAGATGGAACAGCAGCAGCCAGTGGTGCTGCCTGTACGCTTGCTGGTGCATTACCGGGGGTTTGTAATAATGGTTCATGCGTTTGTGCTATACCCACCAATTTTCATCAAACTGGTGTTAGTCAAAATGCTAATGGGGTATTGCATTTCGATTATGCCTGGGATTCGAGTACAGGACATTTATCCGATCTTTCTGGCTGTACTATTAGTGAAAAAGTTGAATATCCCGGAGCAAGCCCCTATCCATGGCCAAGTCCACCCTGGACAGGGAGTACTCAGAATCCAACCATACTCAGTGTGCCTGCTTCAGATGGAACAGCACAAGATAATCATAGTAGTCTAGGCTTTTTGGCTCCTTATGTTGCCGCTAGTTTTAGTGCAACACAAAATTATCGTTACACTTGTGCATGTGCTAACGGAGGAAGTCCTGTGGTGATTAATGGACCTATCACGATTAGTCGATCAGTGACGAAGAATGCGAATAATACTTATAAGTATACGATTACAAAAAGCGGTTCTTCTAATGTAATTAATCCCTTACCTTAAATCTGGGCAGGACAAAATTTGGACGTATATATGAAAATGCAAAGTAGTCGTTTTTTATATGTTAAAAAAATTAGGTGTTTTGCGATTATGTTGATCATAGCTGTTACTGCTGGAAATGTATATGCAGCACCAACACCATCAGTAAAAACGTCACTAACCTTGCAAAATCCGCTTATTAACGAAAATGAACCGGTTTTTTTAAACTTTACTATTACCAACGATAGCAATGAAGATATAGAAGCAGATTTAGGCTTCAATAAAACGGGTAACTTTATGTTTTCTATTGTTGAACCATCAGGAAGCAAACAATCTGATCTGGCACTTAGTCAAGAAGGTTTTGGGCGAGTTGGAAAAGTATTAGTATCCAAAAACTCAAGTTATAACCAGCAATTATTGCTGAATGAGTGGTATCAGTTTGTTGCGCCAGGTAAATATATAATAATTCCTAAGCTTACAGTTACTTTAAAAGCTAAAAGCAATAATAGCTTGAAAACTTCGCCTATAGAGACATTGATCCTGGATATACTTCCCAAAAATGCAGAAAAGTTGAAAACTGTTTATCAGGAATTATTGGATAAGATCAACACTGGACAAAACGCAACTGTGGAGCTGGATGCAATAAAGGCTTTAAGTTTGGCGAATGAACCTTTGATTATACCTTATCTTAAACAAATACTTAATAAAAGTAATAATTTTATTGAGTATCCCATTCAGGGGCTTGAGCGCATTGGAAGCCGTGAAGCAATTGACGTACTTTTAGATAAATTTAAAACAGGAAACTCTGAAAGCAAAGCTATGGTTAAGGCCGCGTTAGTTAATATTAAGACAAAGATTACTGATCCTGAGCTTAAAAAGTTGATATCTGATGCAGTAAAAGATGGTTAATTAAGTAGATTATGCATAGTTCTCCCGTGGTATTTTTCCAGTAAAGTGAGCTAGTTAGCATTTTCTTGACAGAGTTAATGTGTTAATTTTTGTATTACAGGTGGCTAGAAAAGTTCAAAAATTGTCACAAAAGTGTTATTGCAATCACAAAAAATATGAGTTACTCTCTTGTTAAGGTATCTGTTAGGTATCTTTTAGGTATTTTTTAGGTTCGATTAATTTTTAGGTTAAAGACATGAAGGGCAAACAGATCAGACAGGCATGTGGGCTTGGGTTAATGCTGGTACTGCCTTATTCGGCGTCAGCGGCGTCTATTACGAATGGCAGTTTCTCGGCAGGTGTTGGGCATTTGGATGGTTGGTCAGCTATTACCAGTGATGCCGGTACTATTAATGCACCTGGTGATGGCACGGTGATCTTGGCTACAGGCGATGGAACGACCTCTGCTATTCCTGCAGTTTTGGAACAAGGTGATGATGGTAGTTTTAGTTTTACTAACCCACTGGTTATCACACCTAACGATCTGAGTTTAAGTTTTAATGCAGTGTTTAGTGAGTCGCTTATTTCTGGTGCATCTGCATCTAATCCAGCAGGTGAAGTATTTAATGTCTATCTGTACGATGCCAATAGTCCAGCCAGTTATTTATTAACCAGTATCGATGCCAGTACTGCGGTGACCCATTTTTTATTTGATTTGACTGCTTATCAAGGCTTGTCAGTTGCTTTGTCCTTTGAGTTAAATCACAACAACGATGGCTATACCTCACAAGTAGCTTTAAGTAACGTGGATATTGCTCAGCAGACAAGTGCCGTTGTTCCCGAGGTAGAAACGAGTTTGTTATTTCTGGTGGGTCTTGGCAACGTAATCGGTTTTTCTAGAAAAGTGAACCGTAAAAAAAATAATAGTTAAATTCGATTAATGCTTTGCTGTAATGCTTTATTGTTAGGTCTTGGTTAAAAATTAAGCGCGTATACAGCACTGCGATAGCGGATATAAATACAACACGAGTTGTTCATCTCCTCTGATTATTTAGTGATTTGAGGTAGTTGACAAAGTAGAGATAAGGAGTCTTGGATGTCAGTACACCAGCAAGCTAATCCACCATTGCGCGGGATAGGCATCGTCGTATGGCCTGTTGCTTTAATACTATTCATGCTGTTACTGACAGTATTGCCGCAACCGAGTCAAGCTGCCGCAACCACAACGCAAATCTGGCAGGCGCTGGCTAATAATCCAGTAACGGTGAGCTTAACCACTCCCGTGCGAAATCGTCGTAGCGCTGATGCCACTCTGAATATCAATCTCACCAATAGCAGTGCGCAAACCATTGCAGGCCCACTACGCTTGGTGATCACCGATTTGTCGCCAGCCAACGTCAGTATTAGTAACGCCACTGGCGTGGATGCAGCGGGCGAACCTTATTTTGATTTGACAGGCTATGTAGGTAAAAGTTTTACACCGGGCGGTAATGGCCAAATTAATGTCATCGTCAAAGGTGGCGGACCCACCATCTTTACCTTTAATACCCGTATTGAACAACAAATTACCCAGACACAGCCCTTAAGCGTCAATATTACCAGTCCGGCTACACTCTTGACGGTAGGTAGTACCCCGCAACTGGTTACCGGTACGGTTTCCGATCCCACTGCAACGGTGACGCTCAATAATGCGCCCGTGACGAATACCAATGGTACTTTTCAAGCCAAAGTAAATTTGACGCAAGGTAGCAATACGATTGCTGCGCGTGCTATGGATAGTAAAGGTAACGATGTTACCGATATTATTTCCCTGTCCTTGGACATGACGCCACCCTATATTACAGTGTCCGCACCGCAAAATGGCGATACCGTGCGCACCAGCACTATTGCGGTGTCGGGTTTAATCAATGATATTGTGCGCGGTACCGTTGCACAGAATCAGGCCAGTGTTACGGTGAATGGCATTGCCGCGACTATTTCAAATCGCAGCTATCTGGCGCAAAACGTACCGTTAGCGGTGGGCTTGAATACTCTGGTGATTGTGGCATCCGACAATCTGGGTAATACCAGTAACCTGAGTCTCAATGTCACTTATCAACCCACTCAACCCCAACATATTGAGCTGGTTAGTGGTCAAAATCAAACAGCCGTTATCAATACCGCGTTACCTAAACCATTAAGCGTAAAGCTATTGGATGCTAATGGTAAACCGGTGGTCAATAAACCCGTCGTGTTTCGCATCACGCAGGGTGATGGTGTGGTCGGGGTGGGCTCGGCAACACCGGGTCCTGGTACTTTGGTGAATACCGATAGTAATGGTATTGCCAGTACTTCTTATAAATTAGGTAGTCGTTCCGGTGTGGGTAATCAAAAAGTTAGGGCGGCTGCGGTTGGATTTGATGGCGAAGTATTATTCTACGCCACGGCCAATGTGGGTGCGCCCAATAAAGTCACCATTAATAGTGGTAATAATCAACGCGGTGGCGTGGGTCAACCTTTACCCGAACCCTTGGTCGTGGCGGTGGTGGATCAGGGTGCCAATGTGGTCGCCGGTGTGCCGGTCATCTTTCAGGTGACGCAAGGTACTGGCAGCTTACAGAACGGACAGACTAGCGTTAAAGTAGTGACCGACAGCGATGGACGTGCAGCGGCTGAGTTTACCTTGGGCAAAGAAACCTCGCTGGATGGACAACACGTAACCGCCACGCTGGTAGGTACCAATTTATATGCGGGTTTTACCGAATCAGCCTTAGCCATAGGCGCAACCGGTAAGACCACGATTAGTGGTGTGGTGCTGGATAATCAGAACTCACCGCTTCCAAGTGTTACGGTGCGGGTAGATGGTACCAGCAGCGAAGCCTTAACCGATGCACAAGGCCAGTTTACCATTACCGATGCGCCAGTGGGTGCGGTGCGACTGATTGCCGATGGCAGTACCACGACGGTAACGGGTGAATGGCCAACACTGGCAATTAATATAGTCACTATCGCCGGTGCCAATAATCCGTTGGCAGCACCAATTTATCTGGTTAAACTGAATACCGCTACCGCGCAGACAGTGGGTGCCAAAGATGTCACCTTTACTTTACCAGAAGTACCTGGCTTCTCCTTGTTTGTTAAAGCGGGTTCGGTCACTTTTCCGGATGGCAAGAAAACCGGTCAAATATCAGTAACGCCGGTCAACGCATCCAAAATCCCGATGGCACCGCCAAATGGCATGCAGCCACAGTTTATTGTCACCATTCAGCCGGTAGGTGCGCAATTTGATCCGCCAGCACCGTTAAGTCTGCCCAATGTGGACGGACATGCGCCGGGCGCGCAAGTGGAAATGTATTCCTACGATCACGATCTGGAAGAGTTTGTGGCTATAGGTTTGGGTACCGTCAGTGCGGATGGCACAGTAATCAGCAGTAATCCTGGTGTAGGTGTAGTTAAAGCCGGCTGGCATTGTGGTAGCCAACCCAATGGGAGTGGTTGCTGTACTAATCCAGGTAAATGCCAAAAAACGGATGCAAGTTGTAATTTAGTAAATTTACCTAATGTGCCAAACATCAAAGGTAATTGTAAGGCGCCACTAGATTGCCAGTCATATCAGAACGATGACAGCAATGTCAGTATATGTAACACTTGTGTATTGGGCGTACCTGTTCAAAAACCATTAGGCCCTGCTACTACCGATGCTATGACTTTTGATTTTAGTGGACCATTAAAACCGATTAACGATGATTTAGATAAATTGAAATCTGTTGGTGTGATTTTAAAGTTGAATTTATTACAGGTTAAAGGAAGTGTCGTTGATACCCCATGCTGTAATCCAGATACGGGTATGGGGCATAAAATACAAGGATCAGTAAACGGTAATTTTGGTGGGGCTAATTTGCAAGTCAAAATATGGCCCCCAGGACCAATTCCAACCTTTGATTCAGGTGTTATTGGGTCAGCGGGTATTGCCTCAATCCAGTTCAAAGCCACATTTATTGGCGGTATTTTTGCTGGGGTTTCGGCAAATGTGAATGGTGAAATGGGTTACAAAAAAGATACCTGCTCAAAAGATCCAAATGATAATGCAGGATGTTTTTATGGAACTTTAAATACCACATTAACACCTAATTTAACTGCAACCATTGGCGGAGATGGTTCTTTAACAACTACCTGTTTCTTCTGCGAAAAAGAAACTGTCAAATTGGCAATTGCAGTTAATTTTGGCAACCTTACTTGGCCATGGAATATTTCTACTGTTGGTTATAACCAGGCAAATTGTAGTGCCGGTTTGACTGGTGGATTATTAGACATACAACCGATAGTCTTTAATTCAACCTTGAGTGTTACTGGCAGCTATAGCGATAGCTCAAATAATCCAGTTTCAATTAATAAAACTTTTACATTCCTGACTTGTAAGGCTTCACTTGCAAGTGGCATTTCATGTACGTATTAGAACTTTTATTCTGAGGAAATATAGATGAAGATGCCAAAAAGTACAAAAAAGCTATATTACTGTTTGTTTAGCATAATCAGTATATTTATTTATAGCGCTAATATTGTAAAAGCCAGTGAAACGCATAGTGTCTATCTGCCGCTTATATTTAATTCGGAAGTCAATACTTATAAAACGAGTGCTTGTCTTAAGGTTGTTGAAGTTGCTTATCCGGATGGAAATCGTTGGTGGGAACAAGGTAGTTCCATTACAGTAAATTCACCAGAAGACGCTTTTAGAAATGTAATCAGTGCAATCTTAAAAAAAGATAAGGCGGAGTTATTTAAATGGTCACATTCAACTTTAGGGCACGATACCCAAGAATTTGATAGCCAAGCTGCTGCGTATTTCGCTCAATTCGAAAAATTGCAATTAGTATCTGCATCACGTTCATATCGATTTGATGGATTAGCCCTAGTTTATGTAACCGCAAAATTAGCTGATGGCAGACTGTTTAGTTTTCCGTTGTCTTTTGCAGAAGATAATAAAGTCTATAAGTTCTTGCCATATCGAAGTGAAATAGTTTCTTATCGTTTGGTAACTGAATGGTTAAGTGTTAATACTAGTGGGCAAGCAGATGGGTTTAGCTATTGTGATGACAAAACTATTAAAAATGCCACATATAAAGTTCAACTAGTTCCACCAACTGAAACAAGCAAAACAGATCCAATAAGTGAATTGTTTTTGCATGGAGCGAGTATCAATTTAAAAAATCCCCAGAAAGGTTTAGAAAAAGATGTAGTTGATCTTTTGGCTCGTATGAAGAAAGCTGATTTTGCAAAGCCAAAAGAGTTAAATGGTTTTTTAGGTAATATGACCTTAGAAGGTGCAAATCGTTTAAAGGAATGGTTGAACACGGCAAGCATAGCGGATAAGGAGAGATATAAAAATGAATTATTTAATGTAACTCCTATATTTATATTTGATGCGTCACCATTAATTGTTACTTATGTCAAATGGGGTGCGAGGGTTCAAACCATGTACTTTACCTATAACGAAAAGCATAAATTGGTTTGGACTAACTCATCTCACATTAGCTTAATAGATAAAGTATTTAAAAATGGAGTTTTATTTGATGATGCTCAATTAGATAAGCCATTTGAGAATTATAAAATACAATAAAACTGTACATTAGTTTTTTTGAGATTATGTTGATACATTTTATTTGATGAAAATTAAAATACCAAACAGTTTGCCTTATGAATTTGATAGTTTTAGAGTATGGCGTGGGGTTCTAAAAGGATTAATAACATTTCAATTTGTAATTATTATTCCTGGCATTATTTACTTTATTGTAATTAATGATATGGCTGGGATGCTTTGTTTAGTAGTGACAGGCGTATTCTTGCTTTTAGGTACTGTTCCTGTTGCTAAGCATAGTGAAGGCGCTAATGGGACTATCAATAAAAATGGAGTTTTGATTTGGCCTAACAAAATTTTTAGAAAAGCCGGTAAAGAAACTGGCAGGTTAATATCATTGAATGATTTTTCTGCTATTAGTGTTGTTCTTCGGCCACCAGCTCATGATAGTAATCTGGAAACCGCAAGAGTGATGCTTACTGCAAAGCAACGTATTGATGACATTATCCTTGATACAGGTACTATTGATGAAGGTAAAAAGCTGGGTATGGCACTACATGAATTACTAGGCTTGCCATATCAGGAACTTAATGGGGTTAATAAATTATCTGAATTTATTGCCCGTAGATAAATGCAATATTTTTGCTAACAAAAAATTTGATTTTAGAGAGTTAGGAATTTATAGGAATTTAAATGTTTTATGTCGATAGTATCTGCGAATTTGAGAGTTGTTTATGACAATACTTAAGCGTATTTTGCTGATGTGCTTAATTTGTTTATATACCAAATTGGGATATACAGAAGAAAAGTGGGTGGCAGATGAAATTTTTTTGCAAATGTCCGAAATGAAGCAGCAAATTCAGCAATTGCAACAAAAAGTAACTCTATTAGAACAGCAACTTGCTGTACAACCTTCTGTTGCACCCATTGCATTTCCAGACTCAGACAAGATGAGCGAAGGGAAGCAGCAGGCTACCATTGGAATTATCGAGTTTTCAGATTACGAATGTCCTTTTTGCGGCAAACATTATCAGGGTGTTTTACCCAAATTGCGTGAAGACTATATAAATAAAGGCATTGTTAAATACGTGATGAAAGATTTTCCACTGGAATTTCATACACACGCAAAACAGGCCTCTTTGTCCGGACGTTGTGCTGCCGAACAGGGTAAGTATTGGGATATGCACAATTTAATTTTTGAAGCACGTGGTCAAGTGACTGATCCGTTTATAAAAACTGCAGTGACGCAGCTTGGTTTGGATAGTGAAGCATTTAATAAATGTCTGGCACAACCTGAGCAATTAGAAAGTATTAAGAATGATATTGCACTGGGCACGAGTTTAGGTGTAACAGGCACACCGTCGTTTTTGGTGGGTATCATAAAAAATAAGCAACTTATAAATTATAAACGTTTGGTTGGCGTACAGTCTTACGAGACTTTTGCTAATACTATTAAGAACTTAAATAAGCCCAATTAAAGGCTACTAGGCGAGACGGGATTTGGAGATCAAGATGATGAAACGACATATTAATCAATCGTTCTTGGCAATATTGTTGGCTTTAAGCCTCAGTTTAATGGGTCAATCGGCTGTTGCAGCCAATGTGCTTGACCAGAACTGCGTTGTCAATATTCTTAACCGCACTATTCAAGTGAATAGTGATGGTAGTTGGTCTATGCCAAATGTACCGTCGACTCAAGGCCAGGTTAGGGCGCGAGCCACCTGTACCAAATTGGGAGAAACCTTCTCGGGTTCCAGTGATTATTTTACCGTGGTGCAAAACGGTATTGCCCCAGTTCCAGAAATTAAATTCGGTAATATAGATCCGATTCCGGTCAGTATGGCAATTACCAAGCCTACAGTGACTACCATCACTCATGTTGGCGGAACAGCGCAACTACAAGTAATGGCTACTTATCCAGATAACACTGTACTGGATGTGACAGCTGCGTCTAATGGTATTAATTACACATCTAGTAATCCGGCCGTTGCTACTGTAAATTCCAGTGGCTTAGTAACAAGTCTGGCTAGCGGAACTGTGTTAGTCACTGCGCGTAAAGATGAGGTCGCGGCATTTATACTGTTTACCATTGCCACTACAGGTGATAGCGACGGTGATGGCGTACCCGACGACTATGAGTTGGCAAATAAAATGAACCCGCATGATCCTCTGGATGCACAGGAGGATTTTGACAGCGATGGTTTAACCAACCTGCAAGAATATAAAATCGGTACTAATCCCAATAATCCAGATACTGATGGTGATGGCATTAATGATGGTGATGAGGTTAATGGCACATTCTCGGCCAATCCACACCACTATAAAACCGACCCGCTAAAAGCAGATTCTGACGGTGATGGCGTCAGCGATTTTGATGAGGAAGAATCGGGCTATGATCCAACCAATGCCAGTGATGGCGGTGGACGAATTTTCGCTTCCATCAAGGTGACGCCGCCCAATCCAACCATGACTTATAACACCATGTATAACGAGGCCAATCTACAATTAAAAGTGATTGGAACACGTTTGGATGGTACTACCGCAGATATTACTAAAAGCTCAACCGGCACCACTTATAGCTCCAGTGATCTGAGTGTGGTCAGTTTTGGTGGTGTTGATGGTTTAATTTTTGCTGGTCAATCAGGCACAGCAAAACTTACTGTCAAAAATCATGGACAATCCATCACTGCGACTGTCAATGTTGGATCATTCAGTCCTGTTGCACTCTCCTATATAGGTATTCCCGGTTATGCCAATAACGTGGATATTTCAGGGGATTATGCTTATGTGGCAGCTGGTAGTGCTGGTTTGCAGGTCGTTAATGTTTCTGACCACTCCCATCCAGCCATAGTGGGTAGTATTGACACTGCCGGAACTGCTCTGGATGTAAGGGTGGTTGGTACGGTAGCTTATGTCGCGGATGGTACAGACGGTTTACAAATTTTTGATGTTACCAAACCAAGCAGCCCGGTGCTTATTGCTTCTTACCCTACCGCTGGGTTTACTCAGGATGTTAAGGTTGATAATCAATATGCTTATCTAGCCAATGGTACGGGCGGTGTGCAAATTGTCGATGTGCATGTACCTTCCCGGCCTTTATCGTTAGGCAGTTTAACAGAACTGGGGGAAGTATTTGGTGTTGATGCCCAAGGCACAACCATGGTCGCAGTAGCAGGTCAATCCTTTTATGTAATTGATACAACAGATAAGCTTAATCCAGTCACACAGGGTAGTATTTCCATCGGCTCCGTGAAAGATGTTGCTATCAATGGACAATATGCCTATGTGGCTGCTTATACTTCAGGATATCGCTTAATCGATATTTCAGTACCAACCAGTCCCAATATTATTGGTGAAGATGCCAGTTTTTATCCAAACGATGTTGAATTAACCGACAGTTTTGCATTCTTTTCCGAAGTTAGATTTGTTAATGCCGCACCTTAT
Source organism: Methylomonas sp. AM2-LC (assembly GCF_039904985.1). Lineage (NCBI taxonomy): Bacteria > Pseudomonadati > Pseudomonadota > Gammaproteobacteria > Methylococcales > Methylococcaceae > Methylomonas > Methylomonas sp. AM2-LC. Next base: position 3,703,922 of record NZ_CP157005.1, on the reverse strand, counting down.
GTGAACATTGATAATCCAGCTGTTTCCAGTTATCAGGGTTATGTTGATTTTAAACAATTCAACGACAATAACGGTACCGGTCTGGCATTGGATTCCAACTATGTTTATTTGACAGATTCTGCAGATATTGCCGATTGGGGTACTACTGGCAGCACTAATCTGATGATAGGGCAATATCGTTTGATTGAAGATAATGGTGGTGTTCCTCCCACTATCCAATTTACTAGTTTGCCGCAAGACTCGGTGGCAGTTGAGGGTAAAACCATCAATTTACTGGTTGATGCAACTGATGATATTGGTGTTAAATCAGTCACTTTTTCAATTAATGGTAATGTGGTGTATGTGGATAGCTCTCGTCCCTATGCATATCCACTTTATGTGCCTTATGGCACCGTCGGTAATACCATTACTGTATCAGTAACTGCTACTGATTTCGGCGGTAATGCCACACCGACACCAACGCTAAATCTGTTAGTCGAACACGATACTGATCGGGATGGTTTAAGTGATATTCAGGAAAAAGCGCGAGGTACAAAGCCAACAGTTGCAGATACTGATGGAGATTTGTTGTTGGATGGCGACGAAGTAGACAGAGGCACCAATCCACTGAATGTCGATACTGACGGCGATCAACTGACTGATGGTTCAGAAGTACAAAATGAAACCGACCCTTTAAATCCAGATACTACTCCACCTACAGTAGCATCAACAACGCCGGTTAATCTGGCAACCAATGTACCGGAAAATAATCCGATCATTATTACTTTTGATGAACCCTTAACGCCAAAATTTGTTAAATCCGGCACCGTAACCGTGTACGAAGGCCTGTTGGAAGGGGCCGCCACTATTCCTGGTAGCGTTACCTGGTCAAGCGATGGCCTACAGGTGATATTTACACCAACCAGTATTCTAGGGCATAACACCGATTATAAAATAGTCATCGATAAAGTGCGCGATTTGGCAGGTAACCGCTTGGTGGCACCCTATACGTTCCAATATAAAACGGGTTACACAGTGGATAACACTGCGCCTACTGTGTTAAGAGTTGATCCTGCAGCCAATACTACCGATGTGCCGGTCAATACCGAGATTGGGGTTGTGTTTAGTAAACCAGTCGATAGCAAAACAGTAACTTCCCAAACTGTCTTGCTGCACGACAGTACAACAGGTGAAAATATTCAGGGTATTATCAATCTGAGTGGCGATGCGCAAAGCCTGTATTTTATTCCGAATACTGCGCTTGCTGTTGGGCGGCAATACTATATTTCTGTCACTAACGGTATTAAAGATTTATTTGGTAATTCACTGGGTTATTCTAATTTTTACTTTACTACTAATTTCCAAAGTGACTCTACGGGGCCACAAATTGTCGGTTATAGTCTTGCCAGTGGTCAGAGTAATGTGCCTACTAATCCGCAATTGCAGGTGCAGTTTAATAAGGTAGTCAGCGATTTAAGTTTGGGTTCTATAACGTTAACCCAAAGTGGTGCCGGGGTAACCATAGTTCGTCAATTAAGTAGTGATCACAAAACCCTAACCTTGAAACTTTTACAACCTTTGCTGGCTAATAGCAGCTATAAGTTACATATTGAAGGCGTGCAGGATTTAAGCGGTAATTTGTTACCCAATTCCGCAGATCTTAATTTCTCTACAGGATCTACCGCAGATCAGGTAAATCCATCATTGGTTAATTATAGCCCAGCCTACAACGCTGGAAATGTGGGGCTTAACAGTAAAATGGTGATGACATTTAGTGATCGCTTGAATCCACTATCTGTTAATGGTGATACGGTAGCGTTATATGATCAGGCAATTGGTCAGCGCATCCCTGCAACTACTGCGCTCAGCAGTGATGGTTTGACGGTTACAGTAACTCCAAGCAGCTCTTTATTACCCAATCACCAATACTATATCTATATCTCTAACTGGGCGCCTTTATATAGTCAGTCTGGATACCAAGTCTATGGTACGAGTTGGTATTTCCAAACCGGAACAGTGTCGAATGTGTTACCACCTGTCATTAGCGGCAGCAATTTACAGGATGGTGCTATCGGTGTCAGTTTGAACGAAAAACTGCGCTTCGTACTGGATACACAGGTGACTAGCGCCAGTGTAGCAAATGGCATTACTTTACAGATTAATGGTGTAACTGTCCCTGGTACAGCCACTTTGGGTAGTGATAATGAAACCATTACCTTTACCCCAACAACAGCGTTAACAGCCAATACCAATTACACGGTGGTCATTTCTGGATTAACCGACTATGCCGGTAATAAACTAGCGCCTGTGACGGAAAAATTCACTACGGGTACTAGCACGGATACTTCTGCGCCTTCGTTCTATGTGACGCCGAGTTCCAATGCGTTTGGTATTAGTGTCAACACACCAATTATCGTTACCTTCAATAAAGCAATTGATCCGACTACCTTAGGTGGTATTTATCTCACAACTAACGGCTATAGTGGTCAGATAGCCGGTAGTGCCAGCTTGAGTAGTGACGGTAAAACGGTAACCTTTACCCCAGCTGGGCCATTACCCGCCAATACGCAAATCTATGTGAATGTTTATGGAGTATTGGATTTAACGGGTAACGCAGCCAACAGTTATGGCTATTTCTCTACCGGAGCCAATACGGATACCACTAAACCCACTTTGCTCTCTATCACACCAACTGATGGTTCGGTGGATGTGGCTAGCAATAATCCGATTGTGTTGACATTCTCGAAATCACTAAATCGCAGTACGGTTAATAATCAGTCGCTAGGCTTGTTTGTGAATGGCGGCATAGTGCGTCCGAATATCAGTTATTCTGCGGATAATCGCACTATCATCTTGAGTAACAACATTCCTGCCAGCAGTACAGTATCGGTGGTGATGACGCACGATATTCAGGATATGAATGGCAATGCGCTGGCGGATACTATCAAAGTATTTACCACAGCAGCGACTACAGATTACAGTCGTCCCAGTATCATTACTGTTTATCCTGGCAATAGCTCTTATCAGGTTCCGGTTAAAAACAAAGTGGTGCTGTACAGTAATAAACCACTGAAAGCCAGCACAGTACAAGGTGCATTGCACATCTCACAAAATGGGGTGTTGATTACCGGTACCACGCAAGTATTAGGCGATGGCAGTGCCATAGAGTTTACACCTAAGCAACCTTGGAGCAAGCAAGCACTGGTGGAAGTCTTCTTGGACAGCACTGCTACCGATTTAAACGGTGATGCGTTGTATAGCTATCATAGCTCGTTCCGTACTGTCGATGACCCAGCCTTAACTGCGCCTACAGTGGTTGCTATTAATACCAATAATGACATTGCTCTGCCGTTGAATGGTGTGATTGATCTGCAATTTAATGAACCGTTAGACCCTGCTACAGTGAACAGTAATACCTTTGTGTTGCATGATTCAAACAATAGCAGTTCACCACTACCCGTTACGGTGTCGTTGTTGAAAGGCAATATGCTGGTACGATTGACACCTGACAGTGCGTTGCAGGCGGGTCATTACTATTATTTCGGAGTACTCACGGGTGTGAAAAACGCCAGCGAGGTAGCCAGTACCTATAATAGTGCTTATTACTGGGCTTTCACTGCCGGTCAGGCGGTGGATGCCATGACACCACAAGTGCTATCGCTAAATCCAAGAGACGGGGCCAGCAATGTGGGTATCAACAATCATGTGGATATTAGCTTCAACGAAGCGATTAATCCACTCAGTATGCTGCCCGATAATGCGGATATACCGCTGGCTCAAGACACTGGCGGCGATGCCCGTACTTACTCGCTGAATTTTAGCAATGGTAATACCCAGGTAAGTTATGTGCCACATGAACCTTGGGCAGCTGCAAGCACGGTGACCTTAACCGTCGCAACACCACAGGATTATGCAGGTCAAACAGTGCAAAGTGTGACGCATACCTTTACCACAGCCAATGGCCCTGATTACAGTACGCCTACTGTGAGTAACTGGGGATTTGTAAACAATGCTACGAATATACCTGTTAACGCGGTATTTAACGTGAAAATTAGCACGCCGGTAGATCCTATCAGTGTTAACGCCAGTACATTTTATTTGTACGATAGTGTTACAGGTCAGCATATGGCTGCCAGTATTGCTGCTAGCAGTGATGGCTATACTTTAAGTCTAGTGCCAAATCAAGCTCTGTCAGTGTATCGTACTTATTATTTATATGTGTACGGTGTACAAGGTGTTAATGGCAATGCTTTGTATCAATCGCAAACGCTCACTACCGGAACTGTCACAGATACCGTAGCACCACAAGTCAGTAATTACAGTTTTAATGATAGTCAAACCGGTGTTGCTACCAATGTACAGTTACAAGTGCAATTTAATGAAGCGGTGAATGGTTTATCGTTGAGTGGGGTTCAACTGTTGCAAAACGGTGTAGTAGTGCCCACCACACCGCAACAAAATGGTGATCATACTATCGTCAGCCTGTTGTTAAATAAACCCTTGTTAGCCAATACAGCTTACACCTTGCAAGTGCAAGGTGTACAGGATATGAGTGGCAATGTGTTGGCAAGTACCGCCAAACGCAGTTTTACTAGCGGTAGCGGTGTAGATTTGTACAATGCTAGTGTTGTTACCTATAGTCCAGCCTACAATGCAGGAAATGTGGGTCTTAACAGCCAGATGGTAATAACCTTCAATGACCGATTGAATCCGTTGAATGTGAATGGTGATACGGTTGCTTTGTATGATCCGACGACTAATCAGCGCATCTCTGCAACGACTTCGCTCAGTAGTGATGGTTTGACGGTTAAAGTAACCCCAAGCAGCTCTTTATTACCCAATCACCAATACTATATCTATATTTCTAACTGGGCGACTTTGTATAATCAGTCCGGTATTTATGTCAATGGTACGAGTTGGTATTTCCAAACCGGAACAGTGGCGAATGTGTTACCACCGGTCATTAGTGGAAGCAATATACAAAATGGTGCTACCGGAGTCAGTCTGAACGAAAAACTACGCTTCGTACTGGATACACAGGTGACTAGTGCCAGTGTAGCAAATGGCATTACTTTACAGATTAATGGTGTAACTGTCCCTGGTACGGCCACTTTGGGTAGTGATAATGAAACCATCACCTTTACCCCAACAACAGCGTTAACAGCCAATACCAATTACACGGTGGTCATTTCTGGATTAACCGACTATGCCGGTAATAAACTAGCGCCTGTGACGGAAAAATTCACTACGGGTACTAGTACGGATACCTCTGCGCCTTCCTTCTATGTGACGCCGAGTTCCAATGCGTTTGGTATTAGTGTCAATACACCGATTATTGTGACCTTCAATAAAGCCATGGATCCGACTACCTTAGGTGGTATTTATCTCACGGCTAGCGGCTATAACGGTCAGATAGGTGGTAGTACCAGCTTGAGTAGTGACGGTAAAACGGTAACCTTTACCCCAGCTCAGCCATTACCGGCCAATACGCAAATCTATGTGAATGTTTATGGAGTATTGGATTTAACGGGTAACGCAGCCAACAGCTACGGCTATTTCTCTACCGGAGCCAACACTGATATCACTAAACCCACATTGCTTTCTATCACACCAACTGATGGTTCGGTGGATGTGGCTAGCAATAATCCGATTGTGTTGACGTTCTCGAAATCGCTGAATCACAATACGGTTAATAATCAGTCGCTGGGCTTGTTTGTAAATGGCGGCATAGTGCGTCCGAATATCAGTTATTCTGCGGATAATCGCACTATCATCTTGAGTAACAACATTCCTGCCAGCAGTACAGTGTCGGTGGTGATGACACACGACATTCAGGATATGAATGGCAATGCGCTGGCGGATACTATCAAAGTATTTACCACAGCAGCGACTACAGATTACAGTCGTCCTAGTATCATTACTGTTTATCCTGGCAATAGCTCTTATCAGGTTCCGGTTAAAAACAAAGTAGTGCTGTACAGTAATAAACCACTGAAAGCCAGCACAGTACAAGGTGCATTGCACGTCTCACAAAATGGGGTGTTGATTACCGGTACCACGCAAGTATTAGGCGATGGCAGTGCCATAGAGTTTACACCTAAGCAACCTTGGAGCAAGCAAGCGCTGGTGGAAGTCTTCCTGGACAGCACCGCTACGGATTTAAACGGCGATGCCTTGAATAGCTATCATAGTTCGTTCCGTACTGTCGATGACCCAGCCTTAACCGCGCCTACTGTGGTTGCTATTAATACCAATAATGGCATTGCTCTGCCGTTGAATGGTGTGATTGATCTGCAATTTAATGAACCGTTAGACTCTACCACAGTGAACAGTAATACCTTTGTGTTGTATGATTCAAACAATAGCAGTTCACCAATACCCGTTACTGTCTCGTTGTTGAAAGGTAATATGCTGGTACGACTGACACCTAACAGTGCGTTGCAGGCAGGTCATTACTATTATTATGGAGTATTCACGGGTGTGAAAAACGCCAGCGGGGTTGCCAGTACCTATAATAGTGCTTATTACTGGGCTTTCACTGCCGGTCAGGCGGTGGATGCCATGACACCACAAGTGCTATCGCTAAATCCAAGAGACGGGGCCAGCAATGTGGGTATCAACAATCATGTGGATATTAGCTTCAACGAAGCGATTAATCCGCTCAGTATGCTGCCCGATAATGCGGATATACCGCTGGCTCAAGACACTGGCGGTGATGCCCGTACTTATTCGCTGAATTTCAGCAATGGTAATACCCAGGTAAGTTATGTGCCACATGAACCTTGGGCAGCTGCAAGCACGGTGACCTTAACCGTCTCTACACCTCAAGATTATGCCGGTCAAACTGTGCAAAGTGTGACGCATACTTTTAAGACTGCCAATGGCCCTGATTACAGTACGCCTACCGTCAGTAACTGGGGCTTTGTAAATAATGTAACTAATGTACCCGTTAACGCCATATTTAACGTGAAAATTAGTACGCCGGTAGATCCAATCAGTGTTACCGCAAGTACATTCTATTTGTACGATAATGTTACCGGTCAACATCTAGCGGCTAGCATTGCGGTCAGTAGCGATGGTTATACTTTGAGTTTGGTTCCCACTCAGGCGCTTACTGCTTCGCGTACTTACTATCTGTATGTGTATGGTGTGCAAGGTATTAATGGCAATGCTTTGTATCAATCGCAAACGCTCACTACCGGAACTGTCACAGATACCGTAGCACCACAAGTCAGTAATTACAGTTTTAATGATAGTCAAACCGGTGTTGCTACCAATGTACAGTTACAAGTGCAATTTAATGAAGCGGTGAATGGTTTATCGTTGAGTGGGGTTCAACTGTTGCAAAACGGTGTAGTAGTGCCCACCACGCCACAACAAAATGGTGATCATACTATCGTCAGCTTGTTGCTAAACCAACCATTGAAGGTTAATACAGTCTATACCTTGCAAGTGCAAGGCGTGCAGGATATGAGTGGCAATGTGTTGGCCAGTACCGCTAAACGCAGCTTTACTACCGGTAGCAGTGTGGATTTATACAATGCCAGTTTGGTAGCGTATAGTCCTGCCTATAATGCTACTAATATCGGTATTAACAGTCAGATGGTGATGACCTTTAATGACCGATTGAATCCGTTAGCAGTGAATGGCGATACTATTGCCCTCTATGATACTGCAACTAATCAGCGTGTAGCTGCCAGCAGAACATTGAGTGCTGATGGTAAAACGGTGACGCTAATTCCAGCCGCTTCATTAGTTGCTAATCGCACATACTATGTTTATATTGGAAATTGGGCAACTTTGTATAATCAGTCAGGCAATTATGTCAATGGCAATAGTTGGTATTTCACAACAGGGGCAGCGGCCAGTCAAGTGACTCCTAGTATTAGTTCCAGCAATATTCAGGATGGTGCTTCCGGTGTAGTAGTTAATGGTACTTTTACATTCAAATTGAATGAACCAATCAGCAATCCAAGCGTTGCAGCCAGTATACTGTTACAAGCAAATGGTGTTACTGTACCTGGTACTGCATCATTGGGTAGTGATAATGAAACTATTACCTTTACGCCTGCGGTAGTTCTGGCTGCCAATACCAATTACACCTTGCTGATATCGGGGTTGACCGATTATGTGGGTAATGCATTGACTGCGGTTACTGAGCATTTCACCACTGGAGCAGCTATTCCAGCGAATATATCGCCAACATTTTATGTGACACCCGGCTGGAATTCTTTTGGTATTAATATTAATTCGCCAATTTTGGTGACTTTTAATAAACCTATAGACCCCACTACGCTGACTGGTATTTATCTGACTGCCAATGGTTATTCCGGTAATATAGCGGGTAGCGCTAAACTCAGTGCTGATGGCCTCACCGCTACAATTACACCAGCCGCACCATTACCCGCAAATGCGCAGGTTTATGTTAATGTTTATGGCGTACATGATCTGGCCGGTAACAACATTAACAGTTACAGTTATTTCACTACGGGCGTTAATACCGACACCACGGCACCACAATTGCTGGCTATTACGCCAACCGATGGTTCCGTGGATATCGTTGATAATGCACCTATCGTACTGACTTTCTCCAAATCGTTGAATCAAAGTACTGTTAATAGTCAATCATTAGCTTTATATGCAAACGGGAATATTTACCATCCTAGTATTAGCTATTCTGCAGACAATCGCACGGTGACTTTAAATACTGCTATGCCTGCCAGCAGTGTGGTATCGGTGCTATTAACGCATGACATTCAAGATTTAAATGGTAACGCTCTGGCCGATACTGTAAAAGTATTTACCACGGCAGTAGCTAGTAATAATAATCGCCCCAGCATTATCACTGCGTACCCAGGTAATGGCGCTAGCGGTGTATTAACTAACAATAAAATTGTATTGTTCAGTAATAAACCATTGGATCAAAATACCGTATCGAGTGCATTACAAGTTACGCAAAATTCTGTTGTGGTACCGGGTACCACTCAGGTATTGGGTGATGGCAGTACGATAGAGTTTACCCCAACTAAAGTTTGGAATAAGCAATCGCTAATCCAGGTAACTTTAAGTAGCAGTGCGACTGATCTAAATGGTGATGCTCTATATACCTTTACTAGCTCTTTCCGCACCATAGACGACCCAGCACTCACAGCGCCTTATGCGGTGGCTATCAATACTAATAATGGCGTTAATCTGCCGATTAATGGTGTTATTGATGTGCAATTTAACGAGCCACTTGATCCTAGCACGGTAAGTAATTCTATTTTTGTGTTGAATGATGTTACCAGTTCTCCCAATCAACAAGTACCTGTTACGGTTACAACCTTGAAAGGCAATATGGTAGTTCGCATGAAACCGACTGCCAATCTACAACCTGGACATACCTATAATTACGGTGTGTTGAGCGGATTAAAGGATGCCAGTGGTGTCGCTTCTACCTATAACTATGCTTATTACTGGGGATTCACTGCCGCTCAAACAGCTGATAGCATCGTGCCACAAGTGACGGCGCTTAGTCCAATTAACAGCGCTAGTAATGTGGGTATAAATGCCCATGTGGATATACGTTTTAACGAAGCGATAGATCCCATCAGTATGTTACCTGATAATGCTGATACACCCTTAGCGCAAGACCCTAGTGGCAATGACGCACGTAATTACTCGCTTAATTTCAGTAATGGCAATACACAGGTTAGTTATATTCCGCATGAACCTTGGGCAGCCAACACTACTGTTAAACTAACAGTATCTAACCCAGAAGATTACGCTGGTCAAACAGTACAAACAATTAGTCATACGTTCTATACGGCTAACGGTCCTGACTTTAGTCAACCTGTTGTAAGTAAGTGGAGTTTCGCAGCTGATGGCACCAATGTGCCTGTGAATACACTATTCAAAGTACAGATGAACAAAGCCATTGATCCGGTCAGTGTCAGTTCTGCCAGTTTTTATCTGCATGATACCGTGCTTAATCAGCACGTGGCTGCCACTATTGCTGTGAGCACCGATGGCTCCACGTTAACTTTAGTGCCAAATCAGGCTCTGGCTGTGGATCGCAAATATTACTTACAGTTGTACGGTGTGCTTGATCTGAATGGCAACAGTACTGGTACGCCCTATCAGTATCTGACAACCGGTACTGTTGCAGATACATTACCGCCACAAATAAGCGGCTATAGTCTAAGCAATGGTCAGATCAATGTGCCAACCAATGCGCAAATACAGGTAAAATTTAATAAACCTCTCAGTGGCCTGACACTGGATGGTGTGTTATTACTGCAAAATGGCGCATTGGTTGCCACAACGCCACAACTGAGTGCCGATCATACGGTACTAAGCTTGTTGCTGGCTGAACCTTTGCATGCCAATACCAGTTATACCTTGCAAGTATCTGGTGTACAGGATACGAGTGGTAATACTTTGGCGGCTACTGTTAATCGCAGCTTTACCACGGGTAGCGGTGTGGATTTACGCAACGCAAGTTTGCTGAATTATAGTCCGGCGAATAATGCGGTTAACGTTGGAGTTAACAGTCAGATGGTAATGACTTTTAATGACAGGCTAAATCCGTTAACCATTAACAATGACACCATCGCCATCTATGACCCAAATACGCAACAACGCATAGCCGCGGCCAGTAGCTTGAGTAGTGATGGTAAAACAGTCACATTGACTCCAGCCACTCCATTAAATGCCAATTATCGTTACTATGTCTATATTTCAAACTGGGCGTATCTGTACGATTTGGCAGGTAATTCAGTGCCTGCATCCAATTGGTATTTCCAAACCAGCTTTGTCAGCAACCTGTTGCCACCCGTCATCAGTGGTAGCAATATTCAAGATGGAGCCAGCGGTTTGGCGCTCAATACCCGTCTGCGTTTTGTGCTGGACGAACCTGTTACTAATGCCAGTGTCAATGGAAGTGTTATCTTACAATTGAACGGTGTTACCGTTGCTGGTACCGCTAGTCTGGGTAGTGATAATCAAACTATCACTTACATACCGACGTCACAGTTGGTAGCTAATGGCAACTACACCTTAGTGGTTTCCGGGCTAATCGATTATGCAGGTAATAGTCTGGCTACCGTGACTGAACACTTCAGTACTGGCAATAGCACTGATACCACTTCACCGACTTTCTTTGTGACACCGGGTTGGAATGCATTTGGTATTTCGGTTAACAATCCATTGACCATTACCTTTAATAAGGTGATTGATCCAACCACTTTAGGTGGTATTTATCTCACTGCCAGTGGCTATAGCGGCAATATTGCCGGAAATGCCAGTTTAAGCAGTGATGGTAAAACAGTGACCTTTACACCACTATCACCTTTACCGGGTAATACCCAAATTTATGTGAATGTGTACGGCGTGTTAGATTTGATCGGTAATACGGTAAACAGCTATAGTTATTTTACAACGGGTGCCAGCACTGATAATACGCCGCCAAAATTGTTGTCCATTACGCCAACGGATGGTTCGGCCGATGTAGCGGATAATAGCCTTATTGTGTTGACGTTCTCAAAATCGTTGAATCAAAGTACGGTTAATAATCAAAGTGTGGCGCTGTTTGCTAATGGTGCGATCCAGCGTCCAAATATTAGCTACTCTGCGGATAATCGTACGGTCACTTTGAGTAATAATGGTTTACCGGCATCCAGTATTGTTTCTGTGGTGTTGACTCATGACATTAAGGATCTGAACGGTAATCCCTTGACCGATATGGTGAAAGTATTTACTACCGCAGCGGCAAATGATTATAGTCGGCCTAGCATAGCATTTGCGTATCCAAGCAATAGTGCTTCTGAGGTGCCAACCAAAAACAAAATTGTGTTATACAGTAATAAACCCTTAAAAACGGCTAGTGCTAAAAATGCACTGCATGTTTCTCAAAATGGGGTATTAGTCACTGGTAGCACGCAAGTGTTGGGTGACGGCAGCACCATAGAGTTTACCCCTGCTCAACCTTGGAGTAAGCAAGCGCTGGTGGAAGTATTTATGGATAGTACTGCTACCGATATGAATGGTGATGCACTGAATAGCTTCTACAGTACCTTCCGTACGGTAGATGATCCTGCACTCACAGCGCCGACCGTTATTGCTATAAATACCAATAACGGTATCAATCTGCCCTTAAATGGCGTGATTGATCTGCAATTTAGTGAACCCCTTGATCCTGCGACAGTGAGCAGTTCTACTTTTGTGCTGTACGATACCAGCAATGCCTATGCGCAAGTGCCTGTTACTGTATCAGCATTGAAAGGTAATTTGGTGGTTAGAATGACACCAAACAGTTTGTTGCAGGCCGGTCATGTATATAACTACGGCATACTTAGCGGTGTAAAAGATGCCAGCGAAGTGGCTGCAACTTATAATAATGGTACTATTTGGGGCTTTACCGCAGCGCAAACCGCTGATGGCATTACGCCACAAGTGTTGGCGTTGAGTCCGACTGATGGCTTGACAAATGTGGGTATCAATAGTCGGGTTGATATGCGTTTCAACGAAGCTATCGATCCTATTAGTATGTTGCCTGAGAATGCCGATATACCTTTGGCTCAGGTAACTAGTGGTAACGATGCACGTACTTACTCGCTAAGCTTTAGTAATGGTAATACTCAGGTAAGTTATTTGCCGAATGAGCCGTGGCCAGCCAATAGTGCAGTGACTCTAACCGTTGCCAATGCACAGGATTATGCGGGACAAACTGTGCAAAGTCTCAGTCATACATTCCATACCATGAATGGACCGGACTTTAGTCAGCCATCGGTGAGTAAATGGAGTTTTACTGCCAATGCCAGCAATGTGCCAGTCAATACCACATTCCAGGTGCAAACCAGTAAGCCGATTGATCCGGTGACAGTTTCAGCGGGTACTTTCTATTTACATGATAATGCCACTAACCAAAATGTGCCTGCCAGTGTCACTGTTAGTGGCGATAACCGCACTTTAACGCTAGTACCCACTCAGTCGTTGGCTGCAAGTCGTCAATATTATTTACAACTTTATGGAATCTATGATTTGAGCGGCAATAGCATAGGTTCCCCGTATCAGTATTTCACTACTGGGGCAGCTAGCGATACCACCGCTCCACAAATAACGGCTTATAACTTCAGTCAAGGTCAAAGTGGGGTTCCTACTAACATTCAGTTACAGGTACAGTTTAGTAAAGCACTTAATGGTCTAAGTTTATCCGGTGTGCGTGTGTTGCAAAATGGAATTGTAGTGCCAACAACTTCGCAATTGAGTGCGGATCGTACCTTGTTGAGTGTGTCGTTAACGACACCGTTGCAAGCTAATACCGGCTATACCTTGCAGGTTGCAGGTGTGCAGGATACTGTTGGCAATGTATTGGCTAGCACAGCTAGCCGCAGCTTTACCACCGGTGGTGGAGCCACAATTGCATACGATAATCTAGTGTCCTATAGTCCGTTAAATAATAGTAGTGGCGTGTCATTAAACTCGTCAATTGTGATGACGTTCAATAATCTTTTAAATCCTTTGTCTATCAATGGTGGCGGAGTTTGGTTAAGAGATAACAGTAATTATCAATTGATACCGGTAACTAACAGTTTTAGTGCCGATGGTAAAACGCTAACGTTAACACCCGTAAGTGCATTAACGGCTAATCGGAATTATGAAGTGATTGTTAATAACTATAATTATGCCTACTTATTTACCGATTTGGCCGGAAATCAGGCTGTTAATACCTATTGGAATTTTACCACTGGGGCAAACTAGTTATAAGCCATGTGCTAGAAATCTATACGTAGCATCGGTTAAGTTCTTACGTGGAAAGTAAAGGGGTAGGCTGGGCATGCTATGCTAACGCCTATTTACGTGTACCGAAATGCTGATGCAGGGCATTTAACTGAAGCTAATCTGGAACTTTTTGCCCGGTTTAACATCAACGTTAAAAGGGGTGTGATCACTTTATAAGCTGTTAGTGATGTTGCTTTCGCAACTAGCAATACAACGGAACTTAAAGTGTTAATAATTTAAGGAGAATGACTACTATGTCTAAAATACAAATTGTGTTAATCCCTATCGCACTAGGAATGTTAATAACTGCCTGTTCAGATCAGAAAAGTCCTGAAAATAAACAGAATCAGAGTAATGCCAGCCAAGTTCCAGCAACTCAGACAGCAAAAGTCATTGCTCCGGCTAATAATGCCACTGTTTCGGAAAGCCTAATACAGGAAAATCGTACTCCCAGTCGTAATGAGATGAAAGTGCTGACTGAACAGGCAAAAGATGATGAAGATAAAATTCAAAATGTGATTGAGCAGGTTAACGAAAATTTGTCTGATCGGGAATCTCGCAAACAGGCTGAAGCAAAGTTAAAATCAATATTGCCCGAATACAAAGAGAAAATGCTACTTATTGCTAAAGCTAAATTAAAAGAAGAACAAAAACAGTAATACTAATAATCAATGACTTAACTGAGGGGCGTTTGGCATTCTCTGTTGGCGATTATGCTGCCAGCAGGAGAGGTATCAATCAAGATAGATGCGCTACACTTTGTGCAGCGCATCGTATAGAACATTGATTTTATAATTATCAAACTCAGGTTGAATAGTTTATAAGTTATCTGGCGTCATTTTCCAAAGCCGCAATACGTTCTTCCAAGGGCGGGTGACTCATAAACAGACGGCGAGTTGAGCCGCCGCTAATGCCAAATGCGGCCAGTTGGCCTGGAAGCTCTTCCGGTGTTTGTGCGCGTTGTAGCGCTCTTAAGGCAGAAATCATTTTTTGACGACCTGCAAGTTGCGCACCGCCGTGATCAGCACGGAACTCACGGTAACGTGAGAACCACATCACCAGCATAGAAGCCAGAATAGACAGCACGATTTGAGCAACTAACTGAGTGATATAATAAGCGGGTCCATAGCCGCGTTCAGTTTTGAAAACGAGTCTGTCAACCAGATAACCGATAATAGTGGCGAAAAAATACACAAAGGTGTTAATTACACCCTGCATCAGAGACATGGTGACCATATCGCCATTTGCAACGTGGCTAATTTCGTGTCCAAGCACGGCTTCAACCTCGTCAGCACTCATATTATGCAGTAAGCCGGTACTGACGGCCACCAGCGCATTATTACGATTGGCGCCCGTGGCAAACGCATTCGGTTCGGGGGTATCAAACACGCCCACTTCAGGCATGCCAATACCTGCTTTTCTGGCAAGATTGGCAACCACCTCTACTAACCATTGTTCGGTCTGATTTTGCGGGTGTTCAATGACTTGTACTCCCATTGCATTTTTAGCAGACCATTTCGACATAAACAAAGAAATGATGGATCCAGTCATACCAATGACAGCTGACATGACCAATAGTGAATTTAAATCGAGATTAATGCCTTGTGCATCCAAGCTACCTTTTAGACCAAAAACACTAAAAATAATGCTAATGGCAATCATAATGGCCACGTTAGTGGCCAAAAATAGTAATATTCTTAACATAATAAATACCTGTGCTTAATAGAGTTTATGTGTACCCAATGCATTAATTGGGGAGGGAGAGCTTAAAATCAAGTGATTAGAGTGCTAATATGTAGTTAAGTTTAAGTCGGGATACTAAAAAATGAAAGTCGCCAGATTTCTTATACTGTCTATACTAATTGTAACTACTTTACAGAGTTGGGCGGCCAAACCAGAGCAGTTGGCAATGCTCAAACAATTACAATTACCTGCGGGCTTTAAAATATCCATTTTTGCCGATCATTTACCTACAGCGCGCAGTTTGGCTCTGGGGGATAATGGTATTGTTTATGTCGGTAGTCGAGATGGTAATGTCTGGGCATTACAGGATAACGACGGTGATGGTTTAGCTGAACAGCAGTATATACTGGCCAAAGATTTATATATGCCAAATGGTGTTGCCTATAAAGAAGGTAGCTTGTATGTGGCCGAAGTACATAGAATTATCCGATTTGACGCTATTGGTGCGCATTTAAGTCAGCCACCGCAACCAGTGGTCGTGTTTAATAAGTTTCCTACTGATAAACGGCATGGGTGGAAGTATTTACGCTTCGGACCTGATGGTAAGTTATATACGGCAATCGGCATGCCTTGTAATATCTGTAAACCGGAAAATGAGCTATTTGGTACGCTAGTTAGACTCAATGCCGATGGCAGTGAATTTGAGATTTTGGCAAAAGGTATACGTAATTCAGTCGGTTTCACCTGGGAACCCACCAGCGGGCAATTATATTTCAACGATAATGGTCGTGATTATTTAGGTGACAATCTACCCCCAGAAGAATTGAATCTGTGGAGCCAGCCTGGTCAACATTTTGGTTTTCCGTATTGTCATGCCGGTATAGTTAGCGATCCTGAATTTGGTGGCGAAAAAAAATGTGCTGAATTTAGTGGGCCAGTTTGGACCTATAAAGCGCATATCGCTCCCTTAGGGATGCATTTTTATACGGGTACACAGTTTCCGGCTAAATACCGGCAACAATTACTGGTTGCTCAACATGGTTCATGGAATCGAACTGAACCACAGGGTTACCAAATTGCCATGATCAATTTTAAAAACGGTAAACCACAGGCTGAGCAAGTATTTATTAATGGTTGGCTAACAACGAGTGGCGAAGTTCTAGGTAGACCTGTCGACATTTTACAAACTCAAGAGGGGAGTTTATTAATCAGCGATGACAAATTGGGTGTTATTTATAAAGTTGAGTATAAACCGTGACTAAAGAGTTTAAAATAATAGCCCAAGAGCGTATTTACCATGGTTTTTTCAGTTTAGACCGCTATACTATAACTCATACCCTGTTTAAAGGAGGGTGGAGTGAACCCGTTAACCGTGAATTATTCCGGCGTAATAACTGTGTCGCTGTGCTTCTTTATGATCCACAGCGTGATGAGGTAGTGTTGCTGGAACAGTTTAGGGTGGGTGCCATTGGGCATCCGCAACGTGCTTGGCTGCTGGAAATTGTGGCGGGTGCGATAGAAGAAGGAGAAGAAGCTCCACAAGTAGCATACAGGGAAGCGTTTGAAGAAGCGGGTTGTGAAATCAGTGAATTACAGGAAATTATGCAATTCTATACCACACCTGGAGGGTGTTCAGAACGTATAACGCTTTATTACGGACGTGTGGATAGCAGTAAACTAGGTGGCGTGCATGGTTTACAGTGTGAAGGCGAAGATATTTTGGTGAGTGTCGTAAAAGCCGAAACAGCATTCCAAATGCTGGAAAATGGACAGATCGATTCTGCAATACCGATTCTGGCTATACAATGGCTTTATATTCATCGTAACCGTATTCGTCAGTCCTCTCCGTAGTGTTAATAAGTATAGTTAGTTTGTAGTTGTTTAAATTTTGGCTAAAATTGAAATTATAAATAATTACTTAAATCAAAAAAACTTGTTAGGATAATAAAAGAAATTTGTTATCCTGCTAGTTGTTAGTGGAAAATAATATAAAAACGGTAATCTGTGGCTAATATCCTGATTTTTTCAAATAATCCCCGTGTTTCTGCACATTGGACACATGCCTTGATTGCAAAGAATACTGTCAATATGTTGACTAATATTCGCGCGGAATTTACAGCTGACATTGTACTTATTGATGCTAAAAAGCTGGATGAAGATGATAAGTTGTTAGACATTTTTATCAGACAAGAAAGTCACTTTCTTATTGTGGGAGTTAATTGGTCGGAACAGCGGCAGATAGAAGCAATGGTGAAAGGGGCATCGGGTTACTGTGAAGCTTTCGAATCTGCTGAAATTGTTAATAGAGCTGTTGAATGTATTTTGGCTGGTGATATATGGATACAGCGCTGTTTGGTACCTAAAATTATTTCTGCGTTGACACAAACACGTCGCTCACATGGGGCGGTAGCCAAAACGGTCAATGTAGAAGAGCTCATGAAAATGTTTCTGTCTTTATCAACCAGAGAGATTGAAGTTGCAAATCTGATACAAATTGGTGAATGCAATAAGAATATCGCTTTGGCATTAGATATCTCAGAACGCACCGTTAAAGCGCATCTGTCATCCATTTTTAGAAAGCTAGAAGTCGTAGATCGCTTGCAATTAGCTATCTTTTTAAAAGAAATAGAGCAGTATCGACATCAGGCAAAAATGACTTAGTTGTCAAAATAATAATAGTTTTGCTAGTTGGTGTATTTTTTTCTTGCCAAAGCTGCTATAAAAGTGTTACAAATAACCTGCACAAATTTTTTGTGTTTTTCAACCTATTTATGGTTTTAACTGGCAAACTTTAATTTATTATTTGCCCGTTTCGTGTTTATTACATTGGATTCATTAGATTACTTGGGAAGCAGATAAAAGCGAGTCGTTTGTCTGCGTTAATAATGTGATTTTTTAAATTTATGAAAGGAGTCTAGTGTGAAAACAAGAGATAAAGTGTTTAAACTTATTGTGTTTATTACGGCTTTTTGTGGTGTTTCTGTTGCGTATGCTGAGCAAAAATCAGTATCGGAAGCTAGTAATTTGTCTCACTTAAGTACACGTAGTTCATCTGTATCCCATTCATCAAAACCACAGAAAGAAAAAGGTCAGTTTAAACCTCAACAAATTGAAAAGCAAACTGATGCCATAGCCTTTATTAATCAAAGTCCAGTTGCTACTGCAATATTGCCAGTTAAAAGTCAACTAACAATGTTTAATACTTTGGTCGATGGTTTTTCGTTTTCTACTGTTAAGCAAGTACAGTTTAGTTTTTTTAGGGATATTAATTTTAAATCGGTATTACCTGTATTTGTTTGGCTTTTTTTATCGGCTTTGCTAGTCGGGTTACATGCTAAGAAAGGTAAATCGTTAACCTTATCTGCTTAGCAAAAACCTGTAAGGTGTGCAGTTATTTTTGTTATCTTCGCTTTCCCTCATAGGTTAGGTGAGGGAAAGCTTCTGATAGAAGATTAAAAATCAGTTAGCAAATCGAATGGTTATCAATCAGAGATTATCGCTTCCTCATCAGTCAGTTTTTTGGGTGTGGTTGACAGCATACCGTAAAGCCCCAGTTTATGCCGTAGCACATTTCGGCTGATATCCAGTAATTTGGCTGTTTGTACTTGATTCTCTTCGCAAAAATCAAATGCCGTGCGGATAACTGTTTCTTCGATTATCTCGAATAATTTAGGTGGTGCTTGTTCGCAAAGCCGTTGTAAAGCACTTTCTAAAGAGGTAGTTGATACTGCAGGATTTGACTCCAGAGTTCTAACTCCAGATAGCTTAAAATCTTCTGGACGTAATCGATTGCCGGGGCAAACTAACAGCGCACGATGTATCGCATTTTCAAGTTCGCGGATATTGCCGGGCCAATCGTAATTTAACAAAGCCAGCTCTGTGGCGGGTGATAGTTTTATTTCGCCATAGCCTAGACGATCACCATAGATTTTTAAAAAATGTTGCGTTAAGGGTAATATGTCGCCAGGTCTATCACGTAATGGCGACAGATGCAGGGTTGCTACATTGAAGCGGTAATAGAGATCGGCACGAAAATGCGAAGCAGCGACAGCCTCTTCCAGATTGACATTGGTGGCTGCGATAATTCTCACATCCACAGGTACTGGTTGTCGAGAGCCGACTTTTACCACTTCCCGTTCCTGCAAAACCCGTAATAATTTGGCCTGTAAACCCAAGGGTAAATCACCCACCTCATCGAGAAACAGGCTGCCTTTGTTTGCTGTTTCAAACCAACCGTCTTTAGTTGATTGGGCCCCCGTAAATGCGCCTTTTTCATGTCCAAATAATTCGCTTTCAATTAAGTTTTCGCTTAATGCCGCACAATTTAAAGCGCCAAAAGTTTTTTGACTGCGTTTGCTCAGTGCATGTACATGTCTGGCTACTAATTCTTTACCAGTACCCGTTTCACCGATAATCAATACTGTAGCATCACTTGGCGCAATCCGCTCAATCTGATCTAGCAGACGTCTTGAGACGGGATCTTCAAAGACTAGAGCTGTGGCACGTACGGAATGTGATAATGAACGTGATTGCAGTTCGTCAAAGGCTAATAATGTCATGGTGTTCCTTGTTTTGCTGTATCTAGCGGTGTTGCTACCGAAAAAAATATAAATTTCGGTCATTGGTAAAAATTTTAGTTTAGTCCTTTGGTGTTTACCGGCTTAACGTCAAGGCAAAAAAAAACCAGTAGCCCTAATTAAAAGGCATACTGGCTTCCGGTGATCCGGTCAGCTTTTGCTTATTGATTCCAGGCCATGGTATCTGAATAAGCGTCAGATGGCTAAAGCTATGTACGGCGCAAATTTTTCAGGTAAATAGCTACACTCGAAAAAAACCCGCTGTTATAAAAACAACAGCACAATTGATGCCATGTTCCAATTGTAGCGATTTCAGACTGTTGGTCAACAAGTTCGTATAAAATTGTTGATATACCAGCAGATACTGCTGATCGACTGTTGAAATATCAACAGTTGTCAGTATGGTTTATTTGTCATTTATTTGTCATTTTTCTGTCGTATGCTCTGATGCCAGTGTCAGGCCAAACAGGATCAACATGAGTTATACAGCCAGTATAAAAGGTAAAAGCTTCACTTTTCGCGATTTACGCCAGTTAATGGCTAAGGCATCACCACGCCGCTCAGCAGATGAATTGGCCGGTTTGGCCGCTGAATCAGAGTTGGAGCGGGCAGTAGCACAACTGATATTGGCTGACGTACCCTTGCAACAGTTTATTGAGCAACCTTTATTGGCACCAGAGGTGGATGAAGTCTCGCGACTGATATTAGAGCAACAGGATGCTGTCGCTTTTTCACCTGTACACAGTTTTAGTGTAGGTGAGTTTCGCGATTGGCTGTTAACGGACAACAGTGATTTATCTGCTATTAGTCCTGGATTAACACCAGAAATGGTCGCCGCAGTATGCAAGATAATGCGTAATCAGGATTTGATAGCCGTGGCAAAACGCTGCCGAGTGGTAAGTCGTTTTCGCTCGACAATTGGCTTACCGGGTCGGTTGTCCAGTCGTTTGCAGCCTAATCATCCCACGGATGATCCGCGCGGAATTGCTGCCAGTATTTTAGATGGTTTGTTATATGGAAGTGGTGATGCTGTGATTGGTATTAACCCTGCCACAGATAATCTGGATAATGTGTATCATTTGCTCAAGTTGCTGGATGACATCATTCATCAGCATCAAATACCTACACAAGCTTGTGTACTTGCACATGTGACTACCTCTATGCAGTTAATGCAACGTGGCGCACCCATTGATCTGGTGTTTCAATCTATAGCCGGAACTCAAGCCGCTAATCGTAGTTTTGGTATTGACTTAAATATATTAAGAGAAGCCAAAGCAATGGCAACTTCTTTAGGACGTAATCCCCATACTGAGCAACTCATGTATTTTGAAACCGGGCAGGGAAGTGCTTTATCTGCAAATGCACATCATGGTATGGATGCACAAACTTGCGAAGCCAGAGCTTACGCTGTGGCGCGTGAATTTTCGCCATTTCTGGTGAATAGTGTGGTTGGTTTTATTGGGCCGGAATATCTTTATGATGGCAAGCAGATTATCCGTGCGGGTCTCGAAGATCATTTTTGTGGAAAATTGCTAGGTTTGCCTATGGGGTGTGATATCTGTTATACCAATCATGCCGAGGCAGACCAGCATGATATGGATAATTTGTTAACTTTGTTAGGTGTGGCGGGTTGTCATTTTATAATGGGCATTCCGGGTGCTGATGATGTGATGCTGGCGTACCAGAGTACTTCATTTCATGATTGTCTCTATTTGCGACAGGTGCTGGGGCTTAAGCCCGCGCCTGAGTTTGAGGATTGGCTGGATAAGATGGGTATTTTTAATGGACAGAACAGCTTAGCTGAAACGCGGTTTAAAACACCTTTGCTCAATAATTTTACTATCGGTAATAAATGATGCATGATCCCTGGTTTAATTTACGTGATTTTACACAGGCCAGAATTGCACAAGGCCGGGTGGGGAGTGGTATACCAAGCCAAGCCTTGCTGGATTTTCAAATAGCCCATGCGGCTGCAAGAGATGCGGTACATCAAGCTTGGGATATGGATGATTTTGCCAGGCAGGTAAAAAGCCTGAATTTACATCCGTTGTGTTTAAGAACATCTGTCAATAATAGGGTAGAATATTTACAACGACCTGATAAAGGACGCTGTTTGCATGCGGAGAGTCGCCAAGTGTTGTTAGCTTCTGCTCACCCTGAAGTGGATGTATTGTTAATTTTTAGTAATGGTTTATCCTCTACAGCTATACACAGCCACGGCTTTGCTTTATTAAAGGCTATCTATACGGTATTTCAAGAAAGCGCTTTCAGTTTGGGGCCTATTTGTTTATTGCCAGATGCCAGAGTCGCTGTAGCAGATGAAATCGGAGCGCTACTTAATGCGCGTCTAACTATTATGATTATTGGCGAGCGTCCCGGTTTAAGTGCGGCAGATAGTTTGGGTGCTTATCTAACTTTAAAGCCTAGGGTGGGAAATACCGATGCCGAGCGGAATTGTTTATCCAATATCCGTCCGCCAGAAGGTTTAAGTTACACTCTAGCGGCTAGTAAATTATGCTATCTGGCAAATGCTGCATTGCAATGTGGCTATTCAGGCGTCGCTCTAAAAGATGGTATGCACATACCCATTATGCATTCATTCACGTTAGAATAAAAACAGTATTGGGTAAAACTGATACTTTTAGGCCATTACCTGTAAGAATTTTCTGTGTAAAAAGAGAAAGAGCTGGACAGTTAATCGTGATGAATCCGTATAAACTATAGTGTTTTGTGCTGTAATTTACCTAATAAGGTTGATTAAATGATATTGTAAGCTTCCACTAAAAAAATTATAAACTTACAGTCTATACAGGAAAAATGATGAAATTATTTTTAAAGCTTGGTTCTATCCTATTGTGTAGCTTGGTGGCAAACACCGCGTTTGCATATGGTAGTACTTCCAGTTCTGCACATTGTGATCGCCCACTATTCACAGCTTTTCAACCCGCACCCAATAAATATACGCAATCTTTCAATGAGTTTTCTATTATTGCTTCAGCAAACACTACGCCAAGTTCAGTCGTGGTACATGTAAGTGTTGGTGAGAATAAGTTTGAATTTACGGCAAAAGATTTGACAATAGTGCCATTAAAGAATGGACATTTGGAAATTAAAGGTAAAATGAATCGGCCGGTAGAAAATGGCTTTGCCCGTATCAGTGTTACGGCACATAGCAAACCCGGATGTGAAAGAACCGATGGAGTGTTGATAAGAATATACTAGTAAGCTTAAGCATAGGGTTAGCGTATGTGTTTATGCTCAACGCAAACGAATTATAGGGTACTACCGTTTACACTGCGCCGATCAAGGTAGGGTTTTAAAGTCTTTATTCTTTTTTTCAGATAAATATTGATGAACAAATACGATTTTGACCAAATACATGAACGAAGAGGTACCGATAGTTTAAAGTGGCAAGCTTATGGAAGCGGGGTATTGCCATTATGGGTTGCCGATATGGATTTTCAAGCACCCCCTGAGGTTTTACGTGCCTTACATGCTCGAATCAACCATGGGGTATTTGGCTATGGTGGTGTAAAGGCAGAGCTAGCTAAAACCATCTGCAACCGTCTTTGGCAGAATTACCGCTGGGAAGTCACCCCAGATCAGCTGGTATTTCTGCCAGGTTTAGTTAGCGGGCTTAATGTTGTTGCAAAAGCAGTTTGCACGCCCAATAGTGGTGTTTTAGTGCAAACACCCGTTTATCCACCTTTTTTAAGCGCCGCAGCCAATCAGGGTTTAAAACTGGATATAGCGGAGTTAGATGTGATAGCCAGCGGGCCCATATTGCATTACCGGATCGACTTCAATGCATTAGTGAGTGCTATTCAACCGCATACGCGCTTGTTTATGCTGTGTAATCCGCATAATCCTGTAGGCCGCAGTTATGATCGCGATGAACTGCAGCGAATTGCCGAAATTTGTTTGCGACACGATCTGGTTATCTGTTCGGATGAAATACATTGTGAACTTCAACTGGATGATACTGAACATATTCCGATAGCCAGCCTGTCTCCTGAACTGGCTGAATGTTGTATTACACTCATGGCACCCAGCAAAACCTTTAATATTGCCGGCCTCTATTCCGGCTTTGCCATTATTCAAAATCCCAGTTTACGTAAGCAAGTTCACGCGGTTATGGCTGGACTGGTTCCAGAGATAAATTTATTGGGTTTGACAGCGGCTTTAGCCGCCTATAACGAATGTGAGCAATGGCGTACTGAATTGTTGGCTTATTTAAAAGGTAACCGAGATTTTGTTGTGTCTTATATCGCAGAACATTTGCCAATGTTGCGTACAACTATTCCAGAAAGTACATATTTAGCTTGGATCGATTGCCAGGAAGCGGGTTTTACCGGCAATCCACATACTTTTTTTGTTCAACAGGCGGGTGTAGCGCTGAACGATGGAGAGCCATTCGGTCCCGGAGGAAGTGGTTTTGTACGACTCAATTTTGGTTGTCCGCGTAGTACCTTGACACAAGCGCTGGAACAGATGCGCACCGCGTTAAAGTAAAACGCCATAACAACTGAAGCAACATTGAAAACCCAGGTTTTCAGATGGCACATTGGCTGACTTAATCGTCCTCCATCAGGCAAGTTACATGACTCGCTACACACTCAGCCAAAGCGTTCAGATCATATCCCCCTTCTAGCACGGAAATAACCCGTCCCTGACAACAGTCATTGGCTATTGCTATCAGCTGTTGAGTTAGCCACTGAAAATCGGTTTTGTCGAGATGTAAATTAGCTAGTGGGTCTGCATAATGGGCGTCGAATCCGGCCGAGATTAACAGTAGTTGCGGATTAAAGTGTTTTAAGGCTGGCAAAATATGCTGTAAATATCGCTGTCTGAATTCGCTACCCGTTGTACCTGCAGGCAAGGGTACATTAAGAATATTTCCCATTCCTGATTCAGAAGCCGCCCCAGTGCCCGGATAATGTGGCCACTCATGGCTGGAGTGTTGGCGCTAGTTGAAAATTGATCATTTATAGAGTGTTGTGCTAATCGAAAATTGACCAGGCAATTCACGTATCCTGCTGATGTTTTAGGCAGGAGCAAAACGAGAGTGCATTACATGTCAATGTTCGCAAAAGTTCGACGGTTGTTTCATCGCGACCACCTGTCCATCAGTGAAATTCAGCGGCTGACCAGTCTGTCGCGGAACACCATTAAGGCATGGCTTAAAGAAAGCAACCCAGATGACTACAAGTATCCCAAACGATCCCGAGTTAATAGCAAGCTGACAGCTTATATTCCCGCATTGTTGCTGGCATTAAACGTTGATGCCCAACGCGCTAAACGGGATCGTCGTACCGGATTGATGTTGTTTCAAATGATCAAAAAAGAAGGTTATACCGGCAGTTATTCCCTTCTTACCGCTTATATCCGCCATTGGCAAAACGATTCGATCACCGCAGGTAAATCCGCTTATGTGCCGCTCAAATTCGAGCTAGGCGAAGCGTTTCAATTTGATTGGAGCGAAGAATGGCAGATAATCGGCGGTATCCATCGTAAAATTCAAGTGGCGCATACCAAGCTGTGCGCCAGTCGCGCGTTTTTTTTGTCTGCCTATCCCACGCAAACCCAGGAAATGCTCTACGACGCGCATACCCGAGCCTTCATTGCACTGGGTGGCATACCCAAGCGCGGTATTTACGATAATATGAAAACGGCGGTCGACAAAGTCATCAAAAAAAGTAATGGTCGCATCATCAATTCACGTTTTTACGCCATGACGGCACATTATTTGTTTGAACCGGACTTCTGTAATGTGGCTTCCGGCTGGGAAAAAGGCATTATCGAGAAGAATGTCCAGGATGCCAGGCGTCGAGTTTGGATAGAGGCCAAAACACAGTGCTTTAGTAGCTTTGAAGAGCTGAATACCTGGCTTGATCTGAAATGCCGCGCCCTCTGGACCGAAATTGAACATCCCCATTATGCGGGTATTACGGTAGCCGATGCGCTCGAGCAAGAGCAAATTTATCTTATGCCCATGCCAACACCTTTCGATGGCTACATCGAGATCTTGGCTCGGGTATCGAGTACCTGTCTGGTCACCGTGGAGCGCAACCAATACTCAGTACCCTGTCATCTCGCTAATCGCAAAGCCACCATTCATCTTTATGCCGATAAGGTCGACATCTGTACCGAAAGTGACGTCGTTGCTCGCCATACGCGTCTGTTGGCTCGTGATCAAGTCAGCTATGATTGGCAGCACTATATTCCGCTGATTGAAAAAAACCGGGGGCATTGCGTAACGGTGCGCCTTTTGAAGATATGCCGTTGCTGTTTGCGCAACTGCGAACAGCGTTACGCCACCGGGAACGGCAACAAGGTGATCGGATTATGGCTAAAGTGCTAGCCGCTGTTCCGGTTCATGGCTTAGAAACCGTATTGAGTGCTGTTAAACAATTATTAGATGCAGGGGTGACGAGTCTCGAACAGGTGGTTAACGTCCTGTCCCGACTGAATGATTTACCTATTCCAGCACAGGTGGAAACAAGTTTAAAGCTGACTGAAGAGCCACTGGCTGACACGGCTCGATATGACAGCCTAAGTGATCAAGAGGTGACTCATGTCTGACATCATTAGCCAACTTAAAGCCCTAAAATTGTATGGCATGGCGGCATGTTACGCCGAATTACAAACGCAAAACTTAGCAGGCACGGTTGAATTGATCCATTCGACACAATGGCTGCTCGACCAATTGTTACAGGCAGAATCAATTGATAGGGGCATCCGCACCATCCGCTATCAGATGAGTTCAGCCAAATTTCCGATCCACCGGGATTTGCTAGGCTTTGATTTCAGCCAATCTAAAGTAGACCCGTCACTGATCCAGACACTGGCAACCTTGACATTTACCGATGCTGCACAGAATCTGGTATTAGTGGGTGGCACTGGAACCGGAAAATCCCATTTGGCCACAGCACTGGGCGTTTGCGGTATCCAGCAGCACAGCAAACGGGTGCGCTTTTTCTCCACCGTTGAGTTAGTTAACACACTGGAGCAGGAAAAAGCAGCTGGTAAACAAGGACGACTGGCGCTGATGCTCATGCAGGTGGACTTGGTCATCTTGGACGAGCTGGGTTATTTGCCCTTTTCACAGGCGGGTGGTGCACTCCTGTTCCATCTGCTTTCCAAACTTTATGAACGTACCAGCGTCATCATTACAACCAATTTGACTTTCTCAGAATGGAGTAGCGTGTTTATTGACGCCAAACTGACAACAGCACTGCTGGATCGCCTCACGCATCATTGCCATATCATTGAAACCGGCAATGAATCCTTTCGGTTTAAGGAAAGTAGCGCTATAGCAAAAGAACGGATTAAATCCAGGGAATTGTCCAAACGGTCATTGCCAATAGCAGAATCAATAGCGGCAAACACGGATGACTAGTATGAAATCATCAGTATTCGAAAATAACACATTTAAAAAAAGGGGGCAAAACTCACTCAGTCTGGTCGACTAATTCGGCGCAGTATAGTAATCTGCCTAACATAATCCCTGGTCAATTTTCGATTAGCACGGGTGGTCAATTTTCAATTAGCGCCAACAGGCTGGAGGCATAAAATAGGTGTGGATTATCAATAAACGCGGCTTGGGTACCATTGCCATGATGTACGTCAAAATCAACTATCGCAACTCTGTCTAGTTTATAGTGGTTTAAGGCATAAGCTGCAGCAATCGCAATATTATTAAACAGACAAAAACCCATAGCTTGTTGTGGTTCTGCATGATGCCCTGGGGGGCGCACTGCGCAAAAAGCCCGCTTTGCTTTACTCTGGCAAATGTGATCAACCGCAGCACAGACCGCGCTCACCGCTAACAATGCAGCCTGTTTTGAACCGGTGGAAACTAGGGTATCAGCATCTAAACTGGCGAAACCTTGTTCAGGGATACTATTTAGCACCTTGTCTATCATGGCTGGTGTGTGTATCAAACGCAACTTATTAATAATATCAGCATCCATCTGCGGTTGTATCCGTATTAATGCCGCAAATTCGGGTTTAGATAAAGCCTGTTCAATGACTTTAAGTCGGTTGGCACTCTCAGGATGATGAGGGCCAGTATTGTGTTCAAGAAATGCAGGGTGGTAATAATATAAAGTTTTCATGAGGGGGCATTTAAGTTAACCAGGTAAAAAAATTGAGAGTTGGTTTGCATTTATTTTGGCATTGAGAACATTAAATGTGGGCATTCTCACAAATAAAGTGCATTAAAAGGCTATTAACCCAATAAAGTGATTATGTTCACATTAAAAGCGGATTTTTTTTTGTATTCTAAACCCGTAGTAAAAAATAAGTTAATTTATCAATATCAATTTATTTTTTGCAAAAAAATTTTAACGATGATTGAGAAATGAGATAACCGATATGAAAAAATCCAATAATTTATATAGAGATATTATCACCGGCGTATTTTTTACCGTGGGGCTATTTGGATTTCTGTCCGGTGCGTTTGTTTGGTCAACCTTGTTATTTGGCGCTGCTTCAGTCTCCAGTAACCTGGATTTACTTCCCGTTAGTCAACAAAGTGCTTAAGGAGTTAAAAAATGAATAATTCAAAAGTATTGTATAGAGATATAGCGACTGGAACGTTTTTTTTAGTCGGAATATTTAGTTTTATGTCGGGTGCATTTGTGTTATCAACCTTATTGTTTGGTATGGCATTTCTATCCAGTAATATCAGTTTTTTAGCGGTTACAAAGTAAAGAATTAACCTTAAAAAGTTCAACGGGTTAGTTTTTATTCTTTACTTGATGTTAATTTAGATAATTAAAATATGAAGTTAGTCATTAATGTTTTGGTATTATTCCAAGTTTAAGTTGTAATTACTATTCTTGGAATAATTACCAAAGTTACGCTACATCAAACTTCTGCACGAGTAGATACTATGTGCTATAGAATAAGCCTTATTGTGTTTTAATTAATGAGGTGGATAATTGTTTACGACGAATAACCCAGCCTAAGAATGGCAAACCTAATAACATCATTGCCCACTCACCAGCTTCTGGAACAGAACTAACTAGATTTGCGTGGCCTGAAACGGAATTAAATGTACCAATGGTACCGTTTGAATCGGTGAATGTACCTTGAAACGAACCATCAGAATTAATAGCAACAATCTCTTTAGCCCAATAAGTTGAATTGTTGTATTTGATTAAATCACTAAAACTATTGCCATTTACCGTACCTGTAATATTCCAAGTTACCGATGGATCAGGAACGTAGAAGCCATTACCGCTAAAATCACCAGTCTGAAGATTTTCTGAAACTATGTTCCAATCATGAACATAAATCGTTCCGTTTGCAAAAGTATTAGTTTGATAAACACCTACTAAATCCCAAATGTTATTGGCGGAAACATTAAAAGAAATTAAAGTCAAAATTATAGTCGTTAATGAAAAAGTGCGTAAACTCATAAATAAAACCTCTTTTGTTTATAAAATAATCGTCAGATGCGAATTAAGATTGTTTACGACGAACGAACCAACCCACTAAAGGCAAACCCAATAACATCATTATCCATTCTTCGGCTTCTGGCACAGCGGTAATTGACCAACTATTATTTGGTAAATTACCGGAGCCACCATCATATACATATTTTGCACCGATAATTGAACCTTGGGAAGCACCAACAAAATTAGTGGGATTGTAAGCAGTACAACTACCTTGATTTGAATCTACGCAAATAGTAAGAGGCGTAGTTTCACTATAGAAATAACCACCACCTACCGTAGATATGGGGGGCGTAGTGTTTGATGTGTTCACAAAATAGAAATTGTTTTGTAAGTCGTTGAATGAAGCTACAGCCCCAGTAAAAAAAAGACCAAAACTTGAGCCATTATAACTCCAAGCAAATCCGGCCTGCGCACCACTAATCAAAGTATTTCCATCCAAAGAAACACTTATATCTGTCAGATTTGTAATTAAGTTTCCGTTAGGTGTACCCTTAAAAGATCCCGTTACAATATCACCTGAATTGAATTTGTAACTGAAATCATACAGTGTATCGGCTTGCGCAATTACATTTGACGACAAAAACAAAGTGGCAGATAAAAAGGCCCGTAAATTCATAGCTTATCCTCTTTAATGATTGATTAAAAATCCACTTAAATTGATGGATGAAAACTTGATCTCTTCATACTTTTAGGTCATAGGGCGTAATACATTGAATTTAAGGGAGGCAAGACAGTAATCGTGTATTATACAAACCCCAAAAACTTCTGTGACTACTCTAAATTCTATCTTCAGCTTTTATTGCGGAACCGACTCTAACAGAAAAGAATAGTTTACACAAATATCTTAATGTTTAAAATTTGTTATAAGTCTTCTTGAAATAGTATTTATAACCAGGGAGTGTGTACACTATAGCTCTTACACCCAATAGAATACGCCTTATCGAATTATTACGCCCTACGGCTCTGTCCAAAAAATTTTAACCATCTCTAACACCTTGATAATCATGATATAATAAATCATGAAAACCACTTTACTTCAAATGACCCTCCTCATGCTTTGCGGCGCAGTGTGGCGGATAGTGTCACCTAACAAACTAACTGCAGAGCAAACTCGCCATGTTTTGACTAGCGTTGTTTATTATTTCCTTCTACCCGCTATGGTGTTGCAAGTATTATGGTGTGCGGATATCGGCTGGTCTTCGTTACAGTTCAGTTTTCTGGGGTGTGCCAGTATCTTGTTGTGTATAGGCTTAAGTTGGGTCTGTGCACGTTTGTTGCGTATTAGTCCAGCCAAAAGCGGGGCTTTAATTTTGGCGGCTGCATACCCCAATGTAACCTATCTGGGCTTGCCGGTATTGGAACAAACCCTGGGAGCTTGGTCGCGCTCAGTGGTTATACAACTGGATTTGTTTGCAGCGGCACCACTGGTGTTTACTGTCGGTATTATGTTGGCACGCCATTTTGGCGAGGCTGAGGCAGAACACAAGCCTAAATTCTTTTTGGCGTTTTTAAATGCACCGCCGTTTTGGGCAGCTTTTTTGGCTGTGCTGCTAAATATCAATCATATCCCCATTCCTGACTGGCTGGATGGCTTATTAGAAAAATGTGCAGCCGCTGTTGCACCGTTAATGATTTTCTCGTTGGGTTTGGCCTTAAGCTGGCGTAGCTTGCGTTGGCGTAATTTGCCGTATATGTTGCCGGTTGTTGTGATTAAATTAGCTTTTATGCCCTGGGCGGCTATGACTATGTTGATGTTTATGGGCATGACTGAGCAAAATAAAGCCGCCGCGGTGTTAGATTTAGCCATGCCCAGTATGGTGTTGGGTATAGTGTTGTGCGACCGTTACAAATTAGACAGCTCCCTGTATGCCAGCGCAGTAATGGTCACCACAGGGTTGAGTTTACTGACTTTACCTTTCTGGCATCAAATGATTTTATGACAGTGATTGCCGAAATTTTTTCGCAAGGCGAAGAAGTGGTGTGCGGTCAAATTGCCGACACCAATGCCGCATGGCTGTCTCAACAACTAACCGATTTGGGTTTTAGCGTAGCCCGGCACACTGCGGTTGGTGATAATCTAAGCGCCTTGATTGCACTAGTACAAGAGATTGCCGTACGTGCTGATTGTTGCATCTGCACGGGGGGCTTAGGGCCAACCAGTGATGATTTAACCAGCGAAGCTGTCGGTCTGGCTACTGGGCTGGCGCTAGAATTAGATGCAGAAGCCTTAGCAGATATTGAGTCCTACTATCAACAACGCCAGCGTAGCATGCCTGCGGCAAATCGTAAACAAGCTTATTTGCCAGTCGGCGCGCAACGCATCAACAACCCCATCGGTACCGCACCGGGTTTTGTTATCCACTATCAACGCTGTTGTTTTGTATTTTTACCGGGAGTACCCCGCGAAATGCAGGCGATGTTTAATCGCACTATCCAGCCGCAGCTACAGCAATTATTTAACTTACAAACTGCCAGTCTGGTGACATTGCACAGCATTGGCATTGGTGAATCAGTCATTCAGCAATGTTTGCAATCCCTGGTCTTGCCAGAGCAGGTTCAGCTAGGTTATCGGGTAACAGTAGATGACGTGCAAACTAAACTTAAATTTCCACCGCAATTTGCAGAGTCTGCCAAACATGCTTGTGTTGCGCAAGCCGCCGCATTGATGGGTGACTATGTATACGCTATTGATGGCATTGGCACTGCACAAGGCGATTTATTAAGCGTAATCAATCAGCTACTAGTCGCAAAAAACTACAGCCTTGCTATTTTAGAAACCGCCAGTCAGGGTTTAATGTCTGCAAAATGTGCCGGTAGAGCATGGTTAAAAAGTGTAGACGTGTATGTTAATCAGCAACAAATTTTTGATAAAACACAGGTAAAGGTTACGAGTGACGCGCTAAACACTTGCGTGGCATCGCTGGCAAAAGCCCTTAAAACCCAACAACAAACTGATTTAGCCCTGGTACAGTTGTATCATTCTGATGCAGGTGACAAGGATAATGCTGCCAGCTATGACCTTGCAGTCAGCCATGACCCAAAAATACCGATAGTCCTTTATAATGCACTGATCACGACAGACAATACCGTGCACCTCAGTCAACATCAGGTGTTGGGTACCCAACAACACAAACAAAACCAGGCTGCTATTTTAAGCCTGGACTTACTCAGACGTTATTTACAAAACAAATGCCATTAATTCGCTTAACCAATGTTTCTATCGCCTTCGGCACGCACGCTTTACTGGACAACGCCGCCTTTCAACTTGATCCGGGTGAACGGGTAGGGCTGCTGGGCCGGAATGGCGAAGGTAAATCTACGCTGATGAAAATTATCGCCGGTGATATTCATGCTGATCATGGTGACATTTGGCAACAACCCGAATTACGCATTGCCTGGCTGGAACAATCGCCCAATCTCAACCCTGAGGATAATATCTACCAAGCCGTGGCGGGTGGTTTGGGTAACTTGGGACAAATCATTGTCGAATATCACAGCCTATTGCAGCATATGGATGGCAGCGAGCAGTCTTTACAAGCCCTGGGTGATGTGCAACACAAATTGGAAGCGCTAAATGGCTGGCATTTTCAGCAACGCGTTGAAGCAGTACTCAGCAAATTACAACTTCCCGCTGATGTATTGGTTGGCAGTTTGTCAGGCGGTTGGAAGCGCAGAGTGGCATTAGCAAAAGCATTGGTGATAGAACCCGAAGTACTACTGCTGGACGAACCTACCAACCATTTAGATTTCGAAAGCATTGCCTGGTTGGAAGAACAGGTACTCGCCTTTTCGGGTGCCGTATTGTTTGTTACCCATGACCGTGCTTTTCTGCAAAAACTGGCCACACGCATATTAGATCTGGACAGAGGCCAGCTTACCTCCTGGGCATGCGATTATCCCAACTATTTACTGCGTAAAGCTGCCGTATTAGAAGACGAAGCCAATCAAAATGCCGAATTTGATAAAAAACTAGCCAAAGAAGAAGTTTGGATACGACAAGGTGTTAAAGCTCGTCGTACCCGTAATGAAGGCCGGGTAAGGGCCTTAAAGCGTTTGCGCGACGAACGTGCAGAGCGTCGCAATACGCAGGGTACTGCCAAATTATCGCTGGCAACGGGCGAAAGTTCCGGTAAAAAAGTGATTGAGGCTAAAGATATCAGTTTCCAATATCAGGATACCGTTATCATCCGCAATTTTTCAGCCCGTATTGATCGTGGCGACAAAATCGGCTTAATCGGTGCCAATGGCGCTGGCAAATCCACCTTGTTAAAATTACTGCTGGGACAATTACTACCCACTGAAGGTAGTATTGAACAAGGCACCAATCTGCAAATTGCCTACTTCGACCAACTGCGCGAACAACTAGATCCCGAAGTGTCAGTAGTCGATACGGTGGCAGATGGTGGCGAGTTTGTGGATACCCCAGAAGGCAAACGACATGTTATGTCCTATTTGGGTGATTTTTTATTCGCGCCGGCCCGCGCCCGTTCGCCCGTAAAAAGCTTATCCGGTGGTGAAAAAAACCGATTATTGCTAGCCAGATTATTTACCAAACCAGCCAATCTGATTGTAATGGACGAACCTACCAACGATCTGGATTTGGAAACGCTGGAAATTTTAGAAGAAAAATTAGTCGACTATCAAGGTACCTTATTACTGGTAAGCCATGATAGAGCGTTTCTGGATAATGTGGTTACCAGTGTTTTGGTTTTTGAAGGCGAGGGAGTAGTCAACGAATACATTGGCGGCTACGCAGACTGGTTTCAGTTGGCTGAACAAAACAAAAAACGTGAAGCCGAACAACAAGCCTTAGAAGCCGTAAAAAAAGAAAAACCCAAAAACACCAGTCCCACCCGAAAACTCAGCTTTAAAGAACAACGCGAACTGGAATTGCTACCTGGCAAGATAGAAGAACTCGATAGCTGTATAGCGGAGTTAAATGCCAAAATTAATGCGGCTGACTTTTACAAACAAAATAATGCACAGCAGGTAGCGGCAGCACTGGAGCAACTGCAACGCAGTGAAGCCGAACTGGTACAGGCGTATGCTCGTTGGGATGAGCTGGAAGCGGTTAAATAAAAAAACATCATGGAGTATGCGCCAACAGAGCAATTGACTGTAGGCGCTGGTCGATATTGAATGGCGGCAGCTTAGGCCGATAATAGTATGATTACATTAATAAGTAATCGTTAAAC
Organism: Methylomonas sp. AM2-LC; assembly: GCF_039904985.1. Lineage (NCBI taxonomy): Bacteria > Pseudomonadati > Pseudomonadota > Gammaproteobacteria > Methylococcales > Methylococcaceae > Methylomonas > Methylomonas sp. AM2-LC. The sequence continues at coordinate 3,669,263 of NZ_CP157005.1, read as the reverse complement.
CCACAAAAGCCGATCTGCCCAGGCTAGGAACTGGGCGATTATTAGGAAATCGGGTCGAATTTAACATCATGGTGTAATAGTCGCCAATATAAGACCCTCCCAACGGATAATAATATTGCTTATCCAGCAAGTTATCCACGCCAACATCAATGCTGATATTTTGCCATTGATAGCCTGTTTTAGCATTCAACACTATATAAGAAGGCGTTTGCAGCTCGTTTCTAATGGCTTGCACCTCTTGTTTAGCATCCACAAATTGCATTTCAAATGTGTTTTTCCAGTCTGCCAATTTATGATCCAGACTCAGTTTTAAATTGAAAGGCATCATATGATAAAGGTTACCGCCATCCATGCGTTGACCGCGCACGTAACTCATACTGGAGTGTGTGCTAAATTGCCCCACGGTGTCATCTTTAAACAGCTCCGCGTTACTGGCAACATCAACCCCCCATAAACGGGCATTGTGGTTGGCTATTTGCAAATAGGAGTAACCATTGACGGGTTGAAAACAAAAAGTTAATTTACAGCGATCAGCATCAATGAAGTTTTCAACATAGCTCAAATACGGTGTTATTTTAATAGACCAGTCATTTGCCTTGGGGTCATAGTACTCAGCTGTAAAACTGATGTTGTGGGCAGTTTCCGGTTTTAAATGTAAATTGCCAACATAACCATTCCCATCGCCAAACCAGCCTATCATCGTCGTGGCCATCGACCAAGAGCTCCAGGTATACGACTCATAGAGTGAGGGCGCGCGGTTTTTACGGGCATACCCCAGTTCATATTGACTCCAATCATTAGCCGTTAGCTTCATCAATGCTGTTACGTCAAAAGTATCATAATTTTTTTGATGGCTTTGCGCATTAAAAGCATTGGCATCGTTAGCATAAAAGGGAAAGTTGTTGTAACCATGTACATTTCCAGCGTCCATCATGGTATGGTCATATCTCAACCCTAATAAACTTTTCCAGCTTGTTGACCAGTTTGCATTCCACTCAGCATAGGTTCCCACTCGATATCGAGTGGCATTGTTAAGATTGATAAAAGCATTGGGTCCCATGTCGAAGCATGCGGTACAAACGCCGGGCCAAAAATCGTTGAGCTTTTGGCTGTGAAACTCATTGCCAAACTTGATATTGTCTTGTTGGTTAAGCTGTAGCTCGGCTTGTACCTTATAGCCAAAATTGATGGCACGCGTGTCCATCGGCATGTTGGGGCCAACCGCCGCACCTAACTGATCGGGACCTGCATCCATAGAATGGCTGATATTTTCTAGATACAAGCGGCTGTCCAGACTACCCCAAGAGAAGTTGCCCAAGTGATGAATGTTACCGAAAATACTATCATTTCCTAGCATTTCCATACGCGCATTTGGGTAACCTTGGAACGGTACATGCTGTTGTCCGCCTTTAAATTCAACTAAATGATTATCGAAATTAAATGCTAGTCCAACAGCATGGTTTTGGTTTATATAGCTACTGGATTTAATCACATCCCCCCGTCCATCCCTATAATCTCGGCTTTCACTATCCGAACCGGTATAATCCAGTCTGACAAATTGATTGGCAATACCGGCAGCTATATTGCCGCCATAGGCAACCCCATTACTACGATAAAATGCCGACGTTTTTCCGTTAATCAAGAAGTCTTTACCGGCTTCTGCAAATATCGGCGTAGGAGATTGCACGATGATGGTGCCACCAATACTGTCACCCCCCATACTCACTGGGGTAACGCCCTTTAATACACTGATATTGCCAATATTCGTGCGATCAATATACGAAAGCGAAGGATTCATGTGATTGGGGCATGCGGACGGTGTTAGCATCCCATCTACCTCAATTTTAATACGATCATCGTTTAAACCATGAATAATGGGCAAAGAAGTGGTTCCACCATTACTTTGTAAACTCACTCCAGGTATGTCCTCAAGTAATTTGGCGGTATCAGAAACTTGTGCTTGTTTGGAAGCGATTTCTGCCTGAGTAATCTCGTTCTTTACCGATGTCTCAGGCACAACGATTTTATTTCCGGTAACAACGACTTTTTCAAGAATAGTGATGTCTTCATCCGTTGCAATTGAGGGTTCCTCTTCAGCTTTTGCCATTGGGCAGCTCAAAAACGTCATTAATATGAAACTGCGAGTAAATTTATTGACCATGGTAGTGTGCTTGAATATTGGCTGCTGGGCTTTAACCCAACATCGAAGCTTGTCATGCTTAGAATTACCTATACCCGCTATACTGTTGGTTTAATTGTTTAACTAAATCTTGTGGGTAATCAGATAAAAATTTAAATTTTAAACATCAGTCGCTTATTAACCGAGTAGCGGGACAGATAACGTTATGCTATCAATTCAGTTTAACTTGAGAGCCTAGTTTTGGCTCCCAAGTTATTATTAACAGTTATCGTTGTTAACAGCTGGTTAATAGGTTTTTCCGTTGTTTGCCAACAAACAATAACCCTAGCAAACTGGTCAGAAAAGACCAGGCAGCGGGTGGTAGTGGAACTGCAGAAGTCATCGTTACCACTTCGGAGATTGGATATCCTCCCATAGAGCCAGCATTACCTGCTGCTCCCCAACCCGTCATACACATAGGTCCCATCATTCCGCCTGGCGTACAGTCGCCGTAGAACAAGTTTCCGAAATTAGAGGTGGCTAATGAGATTGCAGTTCCATTTAATTGATCGGCGCTAACATCTATGGTGATGTAAGCATTGGCCAAACTTGCATCCTTCATTGCTGCGGTAGAATTGTATGTTCCACCCATGCTATAGATAGCAGTGGTATTCAACAAAAATGCAGAAGCTTTAATACCGCCGCTGCCATCGCTGCTAGAAGACACAGGATCGAAGCTTAGGTTTAGCAGAGTTTGCTTTCCGCCGTTCATCATCCCGGTCATTGCTTCCGATAACGTACCTGTCAGGTTGGTAATCTGCTGGGTACTGGAATCATAAGTAAATGATCCATTGAAAATCGTATTTTCAGAGCCTGCATATGCGGGTTCGAAGAAGGTTTCTTGAACGGTATAATTGGTTAAACTTGCCTGTGCAATGGGTACGCAAGTAACAGATAAGACTATGGTTGCCATTGCTAACTTTAAAGTTGAGTTCATTTGTTTTTCCTGATTTAGTGAGTTAAAGGCGGCGTGTTTTATGACCGCATTTATGACAAGTTGGCTGAAACTTTTTGGGCTTCATAAGCTAAATAGCAATAGCTGTGCCAGTATTTAAGTTACTGAAATTGTTATTTATTTTATATTTATTTTGCTAAAACCTATAAATAGTAAGTGATATCACACAAAAAAATTGTGTGATATAACATAGTTTAATTGGATGCCTCTGAAGAACGACATATGCAATTCTGTATTGGAAAGTAAAAACACAGGCGGTATTTTCAAAATAATCAGGCCGTTACCGGTCTATACTTGAAAAGGTTTAAATGGAGATGTTAAGTAATCCTGAGTGTTGGGCCATAGCAAGCCATTGGCTAAGCTAATGCATTAGTTACTATTCACCGTAAAGTAAACCTGAATAGGATGTGCCGACGTCAGGAGGCGCATCAATCGCGACAGATGCGCTTCACGTTGTTCAGCACATCCTATAGTCCATTGATTTTAATTGAAAAAAAACCAAACTGAATAGTTATAAGCATTAAATCTAAAAAAGGGTGTTGTGATGGTATTGGGCTTATAAGCCACTGACAAAAACGCAGTATGCACTACATCGGCCAGTCCGTTCTTGGTGAGCCTAGTCGAACCATGAACGGACTGGCCGATCCGACGTAAAAAATACATGCTGATTTATTGCTAAGTGCTTATTTAATCAAACACATCACCCCAGTCAGGTGCTGGATTGGGTTTGGTTTCTTCGTCCTGATTTTCTGCGGCTTCAATAGGCTCTTCTGTAAGTAGTGTCTCGACGCTTTCTGCATCAGCAACCTCACTTAGTTCTTCTGCAGGTGATTGAGGTATTTCTGGATGCACTGCACTCACAGGGATAGAACCCAGATACACATCTAACAATTCGCACAGATTTTCGTAAAAGCCTTCTACTGAGTTTTGCATCTGTTTATCAACAAACTGTATCAAAAATTGTTTTTCGGCACCGTATAACAGCGCTGACAATTCCAGAGCAATGGGTTGTTCCAATTCATAGTGACTGCTTAAACAACTGACAATCTGTTGTCCACGCTGGTTGCGGTTGTTATTAATATCATCGACAAAACGTTCCAAATCATTCTGGCGACGCGTTTTATTTCGCCAGTTTAAAAATTGCAGAACACCTAAGCCAATCACTAAAATCACCAGCACTTCTATAATGACAAACATAATAGTTTCCTGCATGCCCGTAGCTCCTATTCTTCCACATTGGATCTGATTTGATGTTCTGCATCATGGAAGATTTGCAACATCTTTTTACTACTGTTCTCCAGTTCTAAAGCCGACTGATTGCCACTAAAAACCCGCGTGTATTCACCGGTGATATCGTCTATCGTTTGCATGGCTGTATCAAGTTGTTTTGTGAGTTGCAGGTTAATACGTTCTAAGCCGGCAATTTTTAACTGAGAGGCAGATTCAGGAAGTGAAGATGGTTTGCTAGAGCCGATGCCGCTGTGTGACTCTGCCAATAACTTTTGATAAGGATCGGATAGATTAACAATCAATTGATCAATTTCGTTTAACAAGTTGGGATTGCGTTGTAAAAACATGAGGATAATGTGTTTTAACAATGCTGATTCATTAGTGGTTATCTGTTCAATAATCGTGGCCGCTTTTTCAGAGTCGATGCCACATTCATATAATAAAATGCTTTCCAGGGTTTGTTGTTTTACATCGCTTTCTTGCTTTACATGAGAGACAAATTTGTCGATGACTGTCATTTCTTTGGCTTGACGGTTACGGCCGGTAAAAAACATCAACAAAACTAAAATGAGTAGGGTTACAAAACCTTCTGATATTAAGATAAACATCGTAGAGTTTAATTCCATCATGACAAGCGCTCCAAAATTGCTGTTTGTCTGGCGAGGGTGGCTTTTTTTACCGCCCGGAAGATTAAATAGCCACCCACCAAGAATAGTATATTCACTAAGGCTACAATGCCGCCCACTTCAAGCCAGTCCGTTGGTTCGGCATTGGTTTTTTCATCGCTGGTTGTTTCTGAGTTGGCTAAGTCTGTGTCGTCATGTTCGGCACTGCCTTCTGCTTGAGTGTCATGATCACCCGGTTTTTTGGCTTCCTTATCAGTTTCATCAGTCGTAGCGTTTGTGGTGGTAGAAAAAAAGCTGTCGTTAATACGCACAGGTTTAAGCAGTGGCGACAGTGCCTTGCCATCCAACCCCTTGGCTTGAATATCAAAATTGACCAGGGTTTCAGTACCTAGAGGAAATTTATCAATGGTTATAGACCATTTTCCCTGATTTTCAGGCATTATGACGGTTTGTGCCGGGGTTTCAGTACGGGAGATGGTCGTCGAAATAACCAAGGAACTGCTATCCAACATTGCCAAATCTGGTAACACATTAAAAGTAACACTACGTTTGTCGGTATCGATCTCGGTTTCTAGTTTGACCGCTTCAGAGACCACTGAAAACTCTCTGATAATTTCTCGTTTGAAGGTTTTACCATCCGCTTGAATAATGACTTGATGGTTGCCTGCCGTTAACTGCGTAAACTGCATGGTAAAATAACCGGGTTGTTTTTTATCAATCGCAATAGTAACTGGGGGTTGTTTATCAAGGTTGGCAATGAGTGTTAACAGCCCCAGAAAATCGGCATGATTGATCAGTTTATCTTGCTCTGTGAAAGACAGTTTTAGCGGCAGCGCTTCAGTCTGTGCGATAAAGGTAGGTACTTCGGCAATTTGCATTTTTAAATCGGTCATGATCATCACCTGATTATCAGGGTCAGCATCGGCATCAAGTCGCCATTCGCCCTCAGCAGGTTGTTTAACGGTGATCAAGTCATAAGTGGCTGTTTCCAACCAGGATACATTACTTAAAGCGGTGTGCTTATCAATAATTTTTTGGTCTGGGCTAAAGAGTTTGCTGGGAGCAGAATCAGGCTTTTTAAATGCAAGGATAGAAAATTCTTTAATATTCTTATCCACTACAAAGCGATTACCCACCAGTGGCAAATTATCTTTAGGTGCCGCTTTCAGTAACATTTTTAGAAATACACGTTGTAACTGTTCTGCCGAAACGGCGCTTTCTGTCCAACCGCCAGTGTCGTAGGCTAATTGGTACAACAATTCTTTATCCGCCTGATCCGACAAAGCAATCGTATCCACCTTAATGTTTTTTTGCTGTAATTTCGGTATCCATTCACTCAATACGCGTTCTCTGGAATCGGCGCTGACCATAATGTCTTTGGAAATATCCACAATACCATCGGTTAACAGAATAAGGTGTTTTTTACCATTGCCCGTAAAACCATCACTTAACGCCGTTTCGATGGCATTTTCTATATGGGTAAAAAGCCCTTTGGAATGAATGTTGGCGGTTTCTTTAATAGCCTGTTTTTTCCAGTTAGCATCCACTGCATCGCTATGCAACAACAGGCTAGATTTTTCCGCAAATAACCAAAGCGAAACTTTCGAGTTATCGGGTAATAAATTAATAAATAATTTACTGGCCTCTATCCGTTGATTTTGTGGGTCGTTTTGTTTCATACTGCCAGAAACATCAATCAACAATTGAATCTCATCTGATGCACTAGTGTCTGGCACGGCCGGTGCTGTTGCAGAATAAGCTAACTGACTATATATCAGTAGCAATAGGCTGCATAAGATGAGGTTTTTCAGTTTCATAATAAGCCAGTAAGCAATTAACGCAGAAAGATAGTTATAGTCTAGCAGTCAGAACCCAGACAACCAGTTAAATAACAGAGTTTTTAGATAATTTCTGTATAGTTACTTAGCAAAAATAATAATTTTATACAGATTTGGTGAGATTACTCACCCAGCTGGCTTTTGTTACAGACATTAGAAGGATGTGGTGGGGCACGAACCGCATTACTCGCGACGGATGCGCATCACTTCGTTCAGCACATCCGACAGCTCATTGATTAAATTATAAAAATACAGCCAGCATATGCTGGGTAGAGGCGATAACCGAAACCCAGCAGGACAATAGAATGAGCAAACTGAAGCACATATGTTACGACAGATGTGCTTTCTGGTATCGGTAAATCCTATGCAGACTTACCTTTATGATGAATAGCGACGAGTGATCAACCTAACTGATTAGCCGTTAAGTTTTTGGGCCATCCATAAGGGCTAGTTTAATACGAAGAAACAGCAAATAGGCTAACACGAAGATTTGAAACAATGCGGCCACTAATGCAGTACTTTCCGAATTGGCCCAGAGCGGAAAAAACAGCGTAGCCAGCCAGGAAATTCCGGTAAAACTTAAAATACCGGGAATAATTGCATACAACATCGCCAAAATAAGTAAGGTGCGATTAACCGCATGGCGAGAATTTTGTTCCAGATTAAAATATAAGAATAAACTACAGTCGCGCAATAATAATAACAGTATGGGTAAAGGGTAAAAATGAAACAACGAGGTGAGGGCAGTTAAGGGTTGTGTCGATAAACTTAAATGCAGTGCAGTAGGAATGCTTAAAACAAAACTTATACACCATAAAGGCATTTCTTCGGCAAAGCGTTGCCAGGCTTTTAATTTTGCGTAACGAAACAAATTCTGCGTTTGGCGAGCAATGTCCGGTTCAGTAATTAAGCTGAGATAAGTCAGTACCACCGTAACCAAAAAGGCCGTTAAGGTAATACTATACTCAGACGAGAAATAGCCCGCCAGATAGATCATTAAACAAAAATTAAACGCTATCCATGCCCAGGGTAGGCTGCGAATACCTAATTCTTGCGCCATAAACCGATAGTTACCCACGCAACTCCAAAATAAAGCTAATAACAGGCTGAAGTGATAAAATAAGTGGCTATCAAAACTCATCCCATACCAGATAATACGCTGATTATCAGAAAATAAATCATTACCCGCCTCTGAAAAAGCCGTAATACTCGAAAACTTGGAAGCAATGTAAAAAAAGCCGATGATGATGGGCAAAAATAAAGCCCCGGCTTTAATCTGTCCGCGCTGTGCTGCCAATTGTCCTATCAACAGGCTAATACTTTGCACTGTTAAACCTGTGCCGAGACAATAAAACCAAACAATGGGCAAATGGCTGCCATCTGGCGTAGCCAGGCTATAGATAATCAGGCATAGTAATCCGCCATACCAAACCATCATGTTACTACCTAACAATTTACCCCACACTAAAGTCCAGGGTTCTATTGCCGATAAGCGTTGAATATCCCAGGTACGCTCTCGAAACTCTTCCATAATGCTGTTCATACTTTGCCTCGCACCCCAAATTAAAGTGATGATTAGAAACAAAGTAAAAGCGGTACGCGCACTGGCGCTACCCAGCTGATAACCATCTATGTAATAACACAAAGTAAACAGCAACCACAAAGCCAGCGGAATACCGATCAGTCTGGCTGGCGAATATTCCAGATAAAATTGACGTTGTAATTCGGGATTTAGATTCATGGTTTTAGTTGCAGTGTTTGTAAGTAAGTGTCTTGTAAATGGCTGGCCGCTGGTGCAAATTCGCATACCGGCAAATTCTGGGCTAACAAGGTTTTTAACAAGTCATGTTGCGCACTGGCTTGATCGGATATTTGCAATATGGCCAAGCGCTGGTCTTCAATTTTAATAACGCTGACAGTTTCTATCGATTGTAAAATGGATGCCAGCGAGGCAACTGGCCAAGCCAGTAATAATTTATAAAACTGCTGTTGATGGTTACGGGTTTTAACCATGGCATGTTCTACAATTTTTCCTTGGCGTAATACCAGCATATCGGTGGAATACGCTTCCAGCTCTGCCAGAATATGCGACGACACCAAAAGTGTCATACCTTGTTTTTGTAACGCTACAAATAAGTCTGCCAAATGCTGCCGCGCTCCCGGGTCTAAACCAGAGGCTGGTTCGTCAAGCAGCAAAAAACGCGGTTGATGAATAATGGCCTGTGCAATTGCCACGCGCTGCTTTTGGCCGCGTGATAATTCTGTAGGCATTTTTTCTAAGCGATCTTCAATTTGCAGGCACTGGCTAACCCGGCTAATGGCCGCCGCACAATCCTGCTGAGCAATGCCTTGCGCACGTGCCACAAAATGCAAGCTTTGCCGAACGCTTAATTGCTGGTATAGACCAAAAAAGTCTGATAAATAACCAATTAAACGATGGCAACTACGCGGTTGTTGTAATACATCTATCTCATCTATCAAGATACGGCCGCTTTGCGGCTGTGCCAACGCCGCCATACTCCGCAATAAAGTAGTTTTGCCAGCGCCATTAGGCCCAACCAAGGCGGTAATGCTGCCTCGAGCAATGGTGAAAGAGACATTATCCAAGGCACGCAGGCCAGGGTATTCGAAAATAAGTTTATCGACTGTTATCATGACGTAAAATGGTTAAAGCATTGGTTTAATATTGTACGCTGGTATGGGCATGTTAGGGCTAGCGATTTTTTGCACCAAAACGAATAGAGCTGCCAGTTTTTGGTGCAATTTAAAAACCATTATAGGCTAGACAGCGTAGCGAATTCGCCAAGCTATAATCGGTATGTATCTTGCTTATGCATCCTTAATGGTGCAATATTTCCAGCGATTGCGCAGAAACGGTAATCTGAATTAATTAAGCGTTAGGTGGGTATGAAAATGCCCAGGCTTAGAGTATTAGATGATTTACCTTAGTGGTTTAGCGTTCGTGGTGAACCTGTGGAACCATAAACGCTACATTGCATGCGATAACCGCCCAGTTTGCAGACTTCGCATCCTTCATGCTTTGATAAGCTTAGGTTTAAGGCTGCGAAATGATAATGATTTTAACGCCATACAGCCGCTGTGTGGCGCTGTTTGTAAATGAACGAATTTTTTCAAACCCTCAGGAGAGAGTGAATGCACAACGTCACATTAATTAAAGGTGATGGTATCGGCCCTTCGATTATGGATGCCGCCGTCGCGGTAATCAACGCATCGGGGGCAAAAATAAACTGGATAGAAGCTGAAGCGGGTATGTCTGCTTTTGAAAAAACCGGCACACCATTACCCGATGCCACCATGCAATCCATCGCAGAAACCCGGCTAGCTTTTAAAGGCCCGTTAACCACTATGGTGGGCGAAGGTTTTCGTAGTATTAATGTAGAACTACGTAAACAATACGATTTATATGCCAACGTAAGACCCGCCAAAAGCTGGAACGGCGTAAAAACCCGTTTTGAAGATGTAGATATTGTCATCGTTAGAGAAAATACCGAAGGCTTATATGTTGGTTTAGAGCATTATTTAACCCCGCAAAAAGACATTGCCGAAAGCTTAGCGGTAGTCACTTATGCCGGTTCTAAACGTATTGTGGAATATGCTTTTAAATACGCCATTGATAATAATCGTAAAAAAGTAACCGTTTGCCACAAAGCCAATATTCTAAAATATACCCAGGGGTTGTTTTTAAGAGCCGCCAGAGAAGTCGCAGCCAAGTTTCCTAATATCGAATTCGACGAAAAAATCATCGATGCCGCCTGTATGCATATGGTAATGAAACCCGAACAATTTGATGTGGTGGTTACCACTAATATGTTTGGCGATATTTTGTCCGATCTTACCGCCGGTTTGGTAGGGGGCTTAGGCTTAATACCCGGTGCCAACATCGGCGAAACCGCAGCCTTGTTCGAAGCCGTACACGGCAGTGCGCCCGATATTGCCGGTAAAAACATCGCTAATCCCACCGCGGTTATGATGGCAGGCGTGATGATGCTTAATCATATCGGTGAACACGAAGCCGCCACACGTATGCAAAATGCCATTGAAAAAGTTGTTAAAGAAGGCATTTATGTAACCCCAGACCTTAACCCCGCCAGTAAAACAGGCACATACGAAATGGGTCAGGCCATTATTGCTGCCATGGCATAACTGCGTTTACTGGGACTAAGTATTGACAAGTTGGGGTGGGATTCTTATAATGAGAATTCACCCTTGCTTGTACAAGCAAACTTTAGCCGAGGTGGTGAAATTGGTAGACGCGCTAGCTTCAGGTGCTAGTAGAGGTAACTCTGTGGAGGTTCAAGTCCTCTCCTCGGCACCATAAAATCAAGTAGTTATATAAACTATCAACGGTTTTGATATTTTCCTTTAAGCTCGTAAAAGGGAAAGCTATTATACAATTTGTGACAGGCTGTGACAACGTTGTGACTGACTACAAGCCAAAAATATCTGCATTAAACCCACTATACAATACATCTTCCTTGGCAATAATTAAGCTGCAAGTCCTATTTGGTTAAGCTCAATAATCGCAACGCAAAACCACTGCTAAACGCTTAATCTCATAAGCGCATCATTGTTGCTATGTATTGCATTCAATCATGCTGTAACTTATCAATCATTGACATTGTTACTAGAACCTGTTAAAGCTAGAGTAAATTTACACAGAGAATAGAAACAATGATCAATTCTAAAAGGATAGCAATAACAGGCTTACTGTTAGTTGGGCTAGCAATTACTAATAGCTCACAAGCCAGTTTAATAGCGGAAACCGTGCAGGGTATTAGTGTCGTTTATGATGATGTTACAAATGTTACTTGGACTGCTGATGCTAATCTGTTAGGTGCAATGGAAGCAAATGCTATTGCTCAATATGGGAATGACAACGGCTTAATTCAGGCTATTATTAATGCAAATAACGGTGTTGTTTATGATGTTCTTGGTATGTATGACACTGGTGAGGTTTTTATTAATAATAATGCCGTAGGTGTTTATAATTTGCATAGCTATGATTTTTTTCCTGGTGGTGCAGTAAGCTGGTATGGTGCGGAAGCATTTATTGGTTATTTGAATAGTATTAATTATGCCAATTCAAGTGCTTGGGCTTTACCTTTATGGAATGATGGCACTCATTCACAAGGCCAATTCGGTGAATTATTTTATAACGAATTGAATGGTATTTCTGGTTTCAATATTCCAAGTAATTCGTTTTTTAATAATATCAATCCGCCACAACATGGAGCTTATTGGGCTTCAGAAGATGTATATGGTACTGCATACAGATTTGGATTGGGTACAGGAAACCAGCAACCTGATATAAAGATTACACCTTATTTTGGTGTTTGGGCTGTAAGCTCAGGTAATATTGCGGCTGTCCCGATTCAAAGTACATTTTATTTATTTGGTAGTGTTTTTTTATACTGGGTATTTGTCCGCAATAGAAACGCTATGCTTATAAATTTTATTCCAAAACATAAGTCACAAATATAACATATACGTTTTTATGAAAATAATATTGCTGTTCATAATTACATCCTTCTTATTTAATCCAGTGTACTCTGCTTCATTTAGTAGCCTTTCAAGTAATAAAGATAAATTGAAGGGCTTCTATATTTTAGAGACCGGAAATATAGAAGAAGTTCCGAAAGAAATTAATTATAATAGTGGTTTTATGATTAATAATATTAATGATATAGTTTATAAAATTAATGACAGCTGTTTTAAGTCAAATGATTATATAGGTTATATTGGCTCTAGAGATAATGCGTCATTGTTGCTAAAGAATGCTAAGCAAGAGGTTTATCTTGCATTGCTTAAAGATTCAATTTCAGATTTAGATATTAAGTTAGAATCAGTTACACTTGTTGAGTGTCATAATCATAATATTAGTTATCAACGTCAGATTAATGAGTGTAAGACCTCTTCATGTATTAATAAGATTACAGAGCAGATAAAATCCAACATGTTGAAACGTAGTAAAGAATTTGAAATTCAAACAGAAAAGCTATTGCAGCTCCAAAGGGAACTGGAGAGTGAGTTAAATTCGGGGCAAAATAACATCAACTCTAACTAACATTAATCACGGTTTGAATTGTTGATGTTTTGCATTAATGTGAATTTTTCAAAAAGTGTCAAAATTGACAAAATTGTCATAGTTGAGGGGAGGGTTTTGGGAGAATTTATGCATCATCATAGCTCACACTATGACAACCTCACACTGTATTATGATAGGCACTATTGTATAGGTAGCCATTAGTATGCTGCTTTAGAGGTATGTGACGCGTAGTGTTATTTTGGGGGGTGTATCTAATTTTAAATATAAATAATACTTCCTACCCACCCACTAGTGTACTACTAAGTAGTAGTGTAGTGATAGATACTAATACTTAGCTGTATACTAGTATGCTAATACCCATTGATGTGGTGGTATTGATGTGGTATGGGTGGGTGTACATTATTGCGTAGTGGGATACTAGTTCTTATTAGGGGGTACGCTGCACGTAAAAATACCCCCCTTTTTTCCCCTTTCCCTTTTCCCCCCCCCTCGACTGTCAAAATTGACAATTTTGACACTTTTTCACTTTTTTACACTATGCAGTACCACTGTATGTGGTTATGTGCACTTATTTAGTTTCTATTCAGTAACTTATCTATACGCTTAAAGGTCATATTATTAGCAAACTTTTCATACGATCTGACATTACTATCATTAGGCGTGACACTATCAAACAGCACTATGTACGCCATATCCATAATGGCAACATAACTATAAGCAAAGGTATCAATATCGATCAATCCATTAGCATAATCATTCTCAATAGTTAATATACTTGATGTTATTATGCGTGCTGTTTTATCTGTTTGTGTACTCATCTTATTCACCTTCACACTAATGTGTATCTTATTGTGCAGCTAACTCCTATCATCATTATATAAGTCTTATTATGTTGAATGATAATTATTCGTATTACTATGTTTATTCTTATTTGATGGGGGAGGGGTAGGAGCCTTTTTAGCAGGCATGGTCAGGTGGTTTCCTTAATACCTCCACTGAATTTTCTAAAATTATTTTTGTGCTTCTTAAAATATTATTAATATTGCTTATTTTATTTGAGCATAAAAAAGCCATAAGTTGCAATAACCTAGAGCTTTTGTGATAGGCTGCACTTATACACTGCGTGCAATTTATATTTAATTAACTGTATGTAATATATTTACTCATGTGCAGTTATAATTTAGCGATTAAAGTGACCGGGTTTATATGTGTATAACGCTTGAGCATACTTAAATCTTTATGGCCTGAAATAGAACTTACTTCTATCATGTTTAAGCCTTTCTCGAACAACTTGGAAACGCCTTCATGCCTTAGATCGTGTAACCTAAAATTATCAACACCAATAGCCTTGCAATGAGTAATAAACTTTTCTGTTAGCCATTCTTTCTTGTAATTTAATAGCTTTGCAGTTTTGGCATGTTCAACTAGGTAATGCAGTGAAGTTAAAGCCCTATTACTAATCGGAATAATTCTATCATCACCGTTTTTGGTATCACTTAGCGTTATTAACCTTAATTTAAGATCAATATCATTAAGGGTAATAGCGGCTAGTTCCCCGCGCCTCATTGCTGTTTCGATTAGCAGTATAACGACATGCTGCAAATATTCATCTGTGCTGGCTAGTAGCCGCTTAATTTCATCATCATTTAACCTTCTGGTTCTGGCTTGTCCTTTCAGTGATGGCGAAGCTAAAAAAGGTACGCTGTTAACATAACCCCATTCTATACCTTTTTTCATGGCGCGGCGAATAACGCCAAGTTCATGCTTTACGGTTTGGTTAGCTGCAACTGTTAGTCTATCATCACGGTATTTAACTAATAAGCTGCTGGTGATCTTATCAAGGGTAAGATGCCCTATTTCCCTGCTTATCATAGCAACTTTGTACTTTTCGACTTTATAGCTTTTAAGATTTGCTAAAACTACCTGTTCCCATTTGGTAAGCAGGAATGAAAGCGTGACTAGTTCTTTTTTTGATGTGTAGCTGCCTTGCTCAATACTAACTTCCTGTTCTTTACTCCATTTGATAGCATCGGACTTGTTAGTAAATGTTTTGCTGATATTGTTACCATCTTTACGGACTTGTACTTGATATTTTCCGTTTCTTTTTCTCATAGAGGACATGGGTTTAACTCCTCACTGTGACTACAGTGTGACAAGGAGCTTGCAGGTAAATATTAAGCCGTGTTAAAATTTTACTAAGTTATTGATTTATAGCTATCTTGCTTGTACAAGCAAACCTAAGCCGAGGTGGTGAAATTGGTAGACGCGCTAGCTTCAGGTGCTAGTAGAGGTAACTCTGTGGAGGTTCAAGTCCTCTCCTCGGCACCATTATTCTATATAAATCAATAACATATAGGGTATTGAAACAAAAAAAGCACACTGAAGTTTAGACAGAATTTTTTTCGCGTCGGCTTTCCGCCCAATCTTTTATATCTTGTGGCCTCCATCTTGGCTGGCTATTGTCGAGAAGTCTTATCGGTTTAGGGAAATTTGGTTGATCCTTGATGCGGTAGGCAACTGTCGATCTTACGTTAAAATAAGTCTGCAGATCTTCAATTGACCATAACCTATCTGGCATAGTTAACTGTTGTAGTGCCAAGGCTATTTGTTTTAATACATCAATCGCTTTCAAATTCCCCCCCTACCAAATTAGTTCTTTGCTGATTCATGGGATTGATGAGATTTTTGTGATTTTTTCATCCAAAATTCAGTTAGGTTCTGCAAACACAGCAAACATAATACTGCTGTTCGTTAATTAATAATTTCGCACTACGACAATGATCACACCGCACTAATTTAAGCGTCCCATTTGTCAACCATTTTGAAATTAACCATGCTTCCGAAAAATCTAAAACCGGCTCAGAGCTGGAAACAGATTTAATATATGAAGAGTAGCGTCGATATGAAGTAATTGTTCGCTGACAAAACTCGTCTACGTGTTGGCGCTAGTTGAAAATTGATCATTTATAGAGTGTTGTGCTAATCGAAAATTGACCAGGCAATTCACGTATCCTGCTGATGTTTTAGGCAGGAGCAAAACGAGAGTGCATTACATGTCAATGTTCGCAAAAGTTCGACGGTTGTTTCATCGCGACCACCTGTCCATCAGTGAAATTCAGCGGCTGACCAGTCTGTCGCGGAACACCATTAAGGCATGGCTTAAAGAAAGCAACCCAGATGACTACAAGTATCCCAAACGATCCCGAGTTAATAGCAAGCTGACAGCTTATATTCCCGCATTGTTGCTGGCATTAAACGTTGATGCCCAACGCGCTAAACGGGATCGTCGTACCGGATTGATGTTGTTTCAAATGATCAAAAAAGAAGGTTATACCGGCAGTTATTCCCTTCTTACCGCTTATATCCGCCATTGGCAAAACGATTCGATCACCGCAGGTAAATCCGCTTATGTGCCGCTCAAATTCGAGCTAGGCGAAGCGTTTCAATTTGATTGGAGCGAAGAATGGCAGATAATCGGCGGTATCCATCGTAAAATTCAAGTGGCGCATACCAAGCTGTGCGCCAGTCGCGCGTTTTTTTTGTCTGCCTATCCCACGCAAACCCAGGAAATGCTCTACGACGCGCATACCCGAGCCTTCATTGCACTGGGTGGCATACCCAAGCGCGGTATTTACGATAATATGAAAACGGCGGTCGACAAAGTCATCAAAAAAAGTAATGGTCGCATCATCAATTCACGTTTTTACGCCATGACGGCACATTATTTGTTTGAACCGGACTTCTGTAATGTGGCTTCCGGCTGGGAAAAAGGCATTATCGAGAAGAATGTCCAGGATGCCAGGCGTCGAGTTTGGATAGAGGCCAAAACACAGTGCTTTAGTAGCTTTGAAGAGCTGAATACCTGGCTTGATCTGAAATGCCGCGCCCTCTGGACCGAAATTGAACATCCCCATTATGCGGGTATTACGGTAGCCGATGCGCTCGAGCAAGAGCAAATTTATCTTATGCCCATGCCAACACCTTTCGATGGCTACATCGAGATCTTGGCTCGGGTATCGAGTACCTGTCTGGTCACCGTGGAGCGCAACCAATACTCAGTACCCTGTCATCTCGCTAATCGCAAAGCCACCATTCATCTTTATGCCGATAAGGTCGACATCTGTACCGAAAGTGACGTCGTTGCTCGCCATACGCGTCTGTTGGCTCGTGATCAAGTCAGCTATGATTGGCAGCACTATATTCCGCTGATTGAAAAAAACCGGGGGCATTGCGTAACGGTGCGCCTTTTGAAGATATGCCGTTGCTGTTTGCGCAACTGCGAACAGCGTTACGCCACCGGGAACGGCAACAAGGTGATCGGATTATGGCTAAAGTGCTAGCCGCTGTTCCGGTTCATGGCTTAGAAACCGTATTGAGTGCTGTTAAACAATTATTAGATGCAGGGGTGACGAGTCTCGAACAGGTGGTTAACGTCCTGTCCCGACTGAATGATTTACCTATTCCAGCACAGGTGGAAACAAGTTTAAAGCTGACTGAAGAGCCACTGGCTGACACGGCTCGATATGACAGCCTAAGTGATCAAGAGGTGACTCATGTCTGACATCATTAGCCAACTTAAAGCCCTAAAATTGTATGGCATGGCGGCATGTTACGCCGAATTACAAACGCAAAACTTAGCAGGCACGGTTGAATTGATCCATTCGACACAATGGCTGCTCGACCAATTGTTACAGGCAGAATCAATTGATAGGGGCATCCGCACCATCCGCTATCAGATGAGTTCAGCCAAATTTCCGATCCACCGGGATTTGCTAGGCTTTGATTTCAGCCAATCTAAGTAGACCCGTCACTGATCCAGACACTGGCAACCTTGACATTTACCGATGCTGCACAGAATCTGGTATTAGTGGGTGGCACTGGAACCGGAAAATCCCATTTGGCCACAGCACTGGGCGTTTGCGGTATCCAGCAGCACAGCAAACGGGTGCGCTTTTTCTCCACCGTTGAGTTAGTTAACACACTGGAGCAGGAAAAAGCAGCTGGTAAACAAGGACGACTGGCGCTGATGCTCATGCAGGTGGACTTGGTCATCTTGGACGAGCTGGGTTATTTGCCCTTTTCACAGGCGGGTGGTGCACTCCTGTTCCATCTGCTTTCCAAACTTTATGAACGTACCAGCGTCATCATTACAACCAATTTGACTTTCTCAGAATGGAGTAGCGTGTTTATTGACGCCAAACTGACAACAGCACTGCTGGATCGCCTCACGCATCATTGCCATATCATTGAAACCGGCAATGAATCCTTTCGGTTTAAGGAAAGTAGCGCTATAGCAAAAGAACGGATTAAATCCAGGGAATTGTCCAAACGGTCATTGCCAATAGCAGAATCAATAGCGGCAAACACGGATGACTAGTATGAAATCATCAGTATTCGAAAATAACACATTTAAAAAAAGGGGGCAAAACTCACTCAGTCTGGTCGACTAATTCGGCGCAGTATAGTAATCTGCCTAACATAATCCCTGGTCAATTTTCGATTAGCACGGGTGGTCAATTTTCAATTAGCGCCAACAACTTTCTACTTTCTAGATGCAGCAGCACGAGAGGTGAGGCAGAGCCAGGGCTAGGTGTGGAGGACGATGAAAAATGGCGTACCTATTTCGAGATTAAGCTTGTACCTAACCCACGATTATCGGCATCTCAAAAAAAGGCAATTGAGCATGACTATGCAATGCAAGATGGTCATGTTGTACTACCTGTACGGTATGCACTACTGTACTATTTTGATAAACGCCTCAGATATGACCTATTGCCTCAATATTCAACAAATTCGCTGGGAGACCCAAGGGAGATACCTATCGTTGTGGCAAATCAAGCTGAATACGTAGCGGCATTAGCGACCGTAGGCGTTCAATTTCACATTAACACTTAAACTGGAGCTTTACGCCGGAATTTGCTATTTTTAGAGTTCGCAGGATGTGCGTCTGACCCCTTGCTTGTCTATGCAGTTTGGCTTACCACCACGGATGATACCAAGGAAAAACGCAATATAGGCGAGCTTTGAGCGACCAAAATTGAAGGCAAAGGCTTATTTCTTATGGCCGAGCTTAAGAACACCAAAGCGCACGGACTCGCCGAGCAGATTTCGGCATTGCTAGGTTGAAAATTTTTCTGTTGTTTTACCAGCTTTGCGGCTTGGTTAACCAATGGACGTCAAAGCCGTTTAATTGGGTAATGTCACTTTTACAAAATTGCCACACTGCAGTACACAGAATGCAGGTGGCGGTGGCATTCGATACATTAGTTGAAAAATCCAAAATGAAGATTGTATGACATTTTAATAATATTATGACTATAATTATGATCATAATCAGGCTGTATGACTAATATAGCGGTCAATCACTAGAAAAACTTCAATGTCAAAAATCCGAACTTATTCAAAGTATGCTCAAGATGCCGCTACTTTGCTTGGCAAGCAAATTAAGCTGGGCCGAAAACAGCGCAACTGGTCGGAGCAAAATTTGGCTGAACGCGCGGGTATCTCCAGGGCCACCTTGCAAAAGATTGAAAACGGCGATATGAGCTGTGCGATGGGTTTGGTTTTCGAGGTCGCTGTGTTGGTGGGTGTCAAACTGTTTGAGCCTGATAAACTGCCATTATCGAAACATATCGAGCAAACTAGCGATAAGATCGCCTTGCTACCAAAACGCATCCTGGAAAAAAACATAGAGGTCGATGATGACTTCTAACAACATCAGCCAGGAGGCGTTTGTCTGGATATGGTTGCCAGGAATTACCGAGCCGGTGGTGGCCGGAAAACTGCAAGCCTACAATGGCAATATCTTGTTTAATTATGGTAAAAGCTATCTTGAGCGTGTGTTCGATACCGCCATGCCGGCCATAGCCATTTATGAACCGGAACTGCCGCTACAGTCTGGCGTTTTGCCCTTGCTTGATGGGCTATCTATACCCGGCTGTATTCGGGATGCCGCGCCTGATGCTTGGGGGCGGCGAGTCATTATCAATAAAATGCTGGCGTTGAAGGGTTCAAACACAGATACCACGATACTGGACGAACTGACCTATCTGTTGGAATCCGGTTCGGATCGAATAGGCGCACTGGATTTTCAGCGTTCGGCTAGCGAATATGTGCCGCGCTTTTCCTCCAAAGTTACCTTAGAGGAATTACTTGTCTCTGCCGAGCGTGTAGAAAAAGGCGTACTGCTCACGCCTGAGCTGGATCAAGCACTGTTTCATGGCAGCTCGATTGGCGGCGCCCGGCCAAAAGCCTTGATAGAGGACGAAAACAAAAAATATGTGGCCAAATTTTCTTCGAGTACCGATCTATACAGCGTTGTGAAAGTTGAATTTATTGCAATGAGGCTGGCGGCGCTTGCAGGACTAAGGGTTGCCCCCGTTAAGCTAGCGACAGCGGCAAACAAGGATGTGTTGCTGATTGAACGTTTTGATCGTGAAAAAGTTCCGCAAGGCTGGACACGTAAGGCGATGGTTTCAGCGCTGACACTGTTTGGCCTTGATGACATGATGGCGCGTTACGCCAGCTATGAAATCTTTGCGGAAATTATCCGCCACCGTTTCAGCGATCCTAAAAATACCCTGAAAGAGCTATTTTCCAGGTTGGTTTTTAACATTCTTTGCGGAAATACAGACGATCATGCCCGTAACCATGCCGCTTTTTGGAATGGGAAAGAATTAAGCCTAACGCCAGCCTATGATATATGCCCGCAAGGCCGTACCGGTAACGAAGCCTCGCAAGCCATGCTGATTGCCGGGAACAACAACCTTAGCCAAATCAAGACTTGCCTTGAAACCGCACATCACTTTTTCCTGTCCGAAGAGGATGCTCTGGCCATTTTTGAAAAACAAAAACAGGTGATCGAAACCCACTGGGATTCTGTCTGCGATGAAGCGCACCTGCGCGAAGTTGATAAGAAAATGCTGTGGGGACGGCAATTTTTAAATCCCTTTTCCATTGAATCCAACTAGCCGGTTTATCATCTCCAAACTGACCACCAGAAAACCCGCCCTAAAATACGAATTACATTTGCATTGAACAATTCGTCCGGCCATTCAGCGCTGTTGTAGCTCCGTAGCCGAACTTCACCAAGTGGTAGTTCATACAAGCAGCCAACCCGTAACAACCCAGAATGGTCTATCACATAGATGTCTCCGTCCTGAATACAGGTGAGGCTTGAGTCTATCACAAGGACTGATCCTTTAGGCAATACGGGTTCCATATTATTACTGGTAATCGTGATGCAAAAAGCGTTTTGTTCTACAACCGCGGCTCTGTTCAGTATAGATTTGGCAAGGCGCAATTTCTGATCATGGCATTTTGAAATTCGTGTTCCACCATTACCGTCAGAAGCCTCAATACCCTTAAGAAAAGGGATTGCTACGTCGAGTTCTGCAACTTTTCGATGGGGAGTCAGATCATTCCAGGCTTCGAAGGCTCCAATGGAATCCGGGATGGCATGAGGCACGAAACAGGAACTACTTTCTTGATGGCTGGCCCTATCGTCATGCATACCATCCATCCAGCCTTTGGGTTTTTGGAAGGATAACTCTATCTTACGAGCAAACGCGTCCCCAATTTCACGTTTAGACCGCGAACCCAAAATTTGGCTGATATACGACGGTGCAGTATCAATCCTCTCGGCAAACTTGGTTTTACTTAGGCCGGATTGTCTGAGCAAATCGCTGAGATTGATTTTTCGAATTTCTTTTACCGTCAAGTTCACGTAATTCATGCTGAAACAATTAAGCGCAAGTCAAATGGATATACAACATTTTCGAATGATAATAACATGGTAATTATGCAAATTGCTAAAGTCTATAAGCTTCCCTAAGCTCTGGTTACAGACTGAGTATTGGAATAGCGATCAAATGGGACTTACAATAAGAATTGATTGCAGATACACGCACCGCTCTGTCCAATGCCATAACAACGTCAAATGTCTGAAAAACTATCCAAGCTTAACAAAATTAGTCCCTATAAAGCTGAGCCCGAAGCATTAATCCGGAAGTTTTTGCTAAATCAATCAGTAGAATTTCTGGTTGAACAGTTAATAAACCAGATAGAACGCGATGACATACTGTTCCGGAATTTATATTTGAAAGCGGAACGGGCAAATGGTGTTTTGGAAGACGTGGCATCGTTCCACAAAGCCATAGATCATGCCGCTCGGATAGATGATTTCATTGGGTGGAGAGAAGCCGGCGATTTCTCGTCCGGTTTACACGAAATCGTCAATTCCCTGGAAGAGCTGATGACCCCGGCGTCCGTAGGAGACTTGGTTGACCTTGCCGAATACTTTATTGTTAGGTTGGATAAGTCATTGGAGAGTGTTGATGATTCTAATGGTGAAGTGGGCGAAGTCCTTCGGAGATTGGAGAGTCTGCATCTTGATGCCTGCATATTGGCAAAACCTGAGCCTTTGGAATTGGCGGAACGCTTGTTTCATTACGAGATGACTTTGTCTTTTGATTCATTCTATGACAGTTTGAACAAATACCAGGATGTGTTTGGTGAAAACGGCTGCGCCCATTATCGTGTTCTGGCGGAAAAACAGTGGGAGCAAATAAAGCCTGTTAATGCGGACGATAAAAACCGCACTACTGATAATGGCAGACGGTTTCGCATTACGAAAATCATGGAAACATTGGCTAATATGTCCGGTGACATCAACGCTCTGGTCGCCATAAAGTCTCGTGATTTGTCTATGCCTTACCACTATTTGAGTATTGCTGAGATTTTCCAGAAAGCAGGCAAAATTGAACATGCCCTGGAATGGGCGGAAAAAGGGCTCAAAGAATTTCCCGGTCGCCAAGATAATCGTGTTCGGGATTTTCTGGCCTCTGAATATATAAAGTGTGAACGCACAGCAGAGGCCGAACAATTAGTCTGGGTCCAGTTCGAGGAAAAGCCGGAACTAGCACAATTTTGCAAATTACACGACTTGGGCAAAAATCTTGGCAATTGGACAGCATTGCGCGAACGGGCGCTTTCAAGCCTTGAAAATACCGTTGTCATAAAAGCCAATACGATTACTCAGTGGCATCCACAACCTACACAGCCCGATTGGTCGCAACGGATAGAGATTGCAATCTGGGAAAATGATCTTGAAACAGCTTGGCAATTTAGCCATATGGGTAATTGTAGCCGAAGAACTCTGTTGTCCTTAGCTGAAAAATTGGAAAAACATCAGCCCAATAATGCCGCCAGCCTCTATTACAAAATTATCCCATCTATTGTGGACGAGACTAACAATCAGGCTTACCGGGAGGCTGTGCGTTATTTGGAAAAACTTGGCGGTATTTCTTGTTCTTTGGATAAAACCGAGGAACTTGCCAAGTTTGTTGAAAGCTTGAGAATCCGATTCAAGGCGAAACGCAACTTCATAAAGCTGTTGGATGAATTTTCGCGGGGGCTTTGATTCGTTGAAAAGTTTTTACAGATTTTAAAGAGCATGCGCTGGATTGAAAATAAGCAAGCCATGAACTTATTAGATTAAAGACAACGACAAAAATTTAAACTCAAATGCAAAACCGAAAAGAATCATCATTTGTTACGGGGTACAAACAGTTGAATACCCAAAATTCCTAAAAGATTTTGTACGTCTGAAGTTGAGGCATTCAATAAATTTCCTGCTTCAATTTCTTCGATAGCCATCAAATCACAGCCAGTCAAATTCGCTAGCTTTAGCAAGCTCATCGACTGCGACTCTCTGGTGAACTTAATAGCCGAACCTATATTTGGAAAGAAATTCCCCGCAGGATTCTGTTCGGGTTTTGGTAACAACCGCTTATCGGCTTTAAACGGTTTTGGTGGTGCTTCATGCTTGTCCAACCATTCCCAGAGTTTTGAAATGGCCAGCCAATATTTATACGCTGTGGCATCCGATAACTCACGATGGGATTTCCAAAAGCCTATGACATGGTTTTTGCCCAACCCATGCAGCGCACGAACGTTGTCTACTGATTCGGCCCAATCAAGGAATTCAATCATGCGCGCAACCTGTTTTTTTCGATTGTCCTTGCCGCCGCCGCGCACATAATCCCTAAAATATTTCTCTGCGGATTTAGCCAGTGTATACACGCGTTATTCCTGGCCGTTTGTTCCCTAATTCAAGCGATATCTGTAATCGGGCATCGTGATCGATTTGTTTGGCTTTGTTTTCATCAATATTCAACAAAGCCGCCAAATTCAAAATCCGTTCTCGACGCGTCCATCCGGCATTGATAGGGGCAGGTGCTCCAGTGATTTCCGTATAGCGGGATTGCGCGTAAAAATGGCGTTCGCAGTGGAAGCCGGCGATCCCGGCAATGGCTGCCGCCTGGTAGCATTCTTTACGGAAATCGGCGTAGCTCATTGTCTTTGGAATCATCGATCTACCGTCCTGTATCAAAATCGCTTTTTCAAGCGCAGCAATGCCACAAGGACGACAGGGAATGCTGCGGCGTTTTCCGCCTTTGGTGCCGGCTTTTAGGGTAATACGGCCATGTTTCAAGGCTTCGCGTAGTGCGAGCTTCGGATTTAACAGACAGGATTCTTTAAAACGCAGACCAAAGGCTCTTTGTAATGCCATCATCGCTGCAATTCGCTCCCCAATGAGGCGTTGAACGGTTTGATGAGTCGCTTCCGGCATGGCCTTGGTTTCGGTCGGCAGATACTTTCTGGGTTGAATCCCACAATCTTTTCCTGGCCTGACTGGAGCCCATTGATGATCGGTCGCCAGGCGCATCACAGTATTGACCGCGCTGACATAATTCTTTGGGGCCGATGAGGTTTTACGCTCACCGGCGTCCAATTCGCATTGCAGCGATTGTCCGTATTGGATCACCAATTCCGTGGTGATGTTCTCCATTTTTTTTACACCCCGTTCTGCCGCGAATTTTGAGAAAAATCCCCAGCGTTGCGCAATATCCGCCTTGGACTGATCGCTACCATGAAATCGGCGTTCGACGATCATTCGGCCGGCGAACGCCATATCGCGCGAACCGATGCCGAAATTACGGGACATAGGTTGAGTTCAGGTTTTTAAGCATTTCCTGCATAAAGTCTCCAACGTTCTAAACAATTAAATGCGACTCCACGCCAAAGTCGCCGTCATTGCAGCAACTTTGGGGTGGAGCCAGGTCTGTCCGAGAAAAAAATCGCCGTGAGCGAGGTAAACCCTGGCTCCAAAAAACCTCAACTACAACGGACACAAACTCACGACGGTGAAAGGTATGCGCTGGTCTGAATACCAGGCGGATTTGTGTAGTGTGGTTTTTTCTCCTTGCGCGATTTGGGTTCCCGATGCGCGGTCGGGTGGGTATTCTCATCAGGATGAACAATGTTTTTCATTTTCTCTGTCCACGACATTCAATTGATTACCAGTGAAATCATGCTGAACGCTGTTCTTATCGGTTAACAGCAATAGTTTTGCAAAGGGTTTATTAGCCCCCGCACTCCCTAGCCAATTTGGCCGTTTTAAACGAATCTTTTATGTATATCCCTGCCTGGAATACGATAGCGCAAAGTGCCATCAGTCTTCAAAGCATCTTTCATATTTTGATCTAAATGCTTGCACTTTTCAGCGAACATCCAATGCCCAAAACTTTGATCATGTCGAATAATGGCGGATTTACCATTTTGCCAAACAATCTTCGTAGCTTTTCTATGCTAAATTGCAAAATAGGTTTAATTTATTTCCACGATTTTTTTTGTTTTTTTCCAAGAAAAATACTTTAATAAACAATTTGGCAGAAAACGGGGAGTGGTTTGAAGTATTTTATAATCGGGAGCGATTAACATCCGCCAATGGTAATTGGCTCTTGTCGAGTACGTATAGCTGTTGGCGCTAGTTGAAAATTGATCATTTATAGAGTGTTGTGCTAATCGAAAATTGACCAGGCAATTCACGTATCCTGCTGATGTTTTAGGCAGGAGCAAAACGAGAGTGCATTACATGTCAATGTTCGCAAAAGTTCGACGGTTGTTTCATCGCGACCACCTGTCCATCAGTGAAATTCAGCGGCTGACCAGTCTGTCGCGGAACACCATTAAGGCATGGCTTAAAGAAAGCAACCCAGATGACTACAAGTATCCCAAACGATCCCGAGTTAATAGCAAGCTGACAGCTTATATTCCCGCATTGTTGCTGGCATTAAACGTTGATGCCCAACGCGCTAAACGGGATCGTCGTACCGGATTGATGTTGTTTCAAATGATCAAAAAAGAAGGTTATACCGGCAGTTATTCCCTTCTTACCGCTTATATCCGCCATTGGCAAAACGATTCGATCACCGCAGGTAAATCCGCTTATGTGCCGCTCAAATTCGAGCTAGGCGAAGCGTTTCAATTTGATTGGAGCGAAGAATGGCAGATAATCGGCGGTATCCATCGTAAAATTCAAGTGGCGCATACCAAGCTGTGCGCCAGTCGCGCGTTTTTTTTGTCTGCCTATCCCACGCAAACCCAGGAAATGCTCTACGACGCGCATACCCGAGCCTTCATTGCACTGGGTGGCATACCCAAGCGCGGTATTTACGATAATATGAAAACGGCGGTCGACAAAGTCATCAAAAAAAGTAATGGTCGCATCATCAATTCACGTTTTTACGCCATGACGGCACATTATTTGTTTGAACCGGACTTCTGTAATGTGGCTTCCGGCTGGGAAAAAGGCATTATCGAGAAGAATGTCCAGGATGCCAGGCGTCGAGTTTGGATAGAGGCCAAAACACAGTGCTTTAGTAGCTTTGAAGAGCTGAATACCTGGCTTGATCTGAAATGCCGCGCCCTCTGGACCGAAATTGAACATCCCCATTATGCGGGTATTACGGTAGCCGATGCGCTCGAGCAAGAGCAAATTTATCTTATGCCCATGCCAACACCTTTCGATGGCTACATCGAGATCTTGGCTCGGGTATCGAGTACCTGTCTGGTCACCGTGGAGCGCAACCAATACTCAGTACCCTGTCATCTCGCTAATCGCAAAGCCACCATTCATCTTTATGCCGATAAGGTCGACATCTGTACCGAAAGTGACGTCGTTGCTCGCCATACGCGTCTGTTGGCTCGTGATCAAGTCAGCTATGATTGGCAGCACTATATTCCGCTGATTGAAAAAAACCGGGGGCATTGCGTAACGGTGCGCCTTTTGAAGATATGCCGTTGCTGTTTGCGCAACTGCGAACAGCGTTACGCCACCGGGAACGGCAACAAGGTGATCGGATTATGGCTAAAGTGCTAGCCGCTGTTCCGGTTCATGGCTTAGAAACCGTATTGAGTGCTGTTAAACAATTATTAGATGCAGGGGTGACGAGTCTCGAACAGGTGGTTAACGTCCTGTCCCGACTGAATGATTTACCTATTCCAGCACAGGTGGAAACAAGTTTAAAGCTGACTGAAGAGCCACTGGCTGACACGGCTCGATATGACAGCCTAAGTGATCAAGAGGTGACTCATGTCTGACATCATTAGCCAACTTAAAGCCCTAAAATTGTATGGCATGGCGGCATGTTACGCCGAATTACAAACGCAAAACTTAGCAGGCACGGTTGAATTGATCCATTCGACACAATGGCTGCTCGACCAATTGTTACAGGCAGAATCAATTGATAGGGGCATCCGCACCATCCGCTATCAGATGAGTTCAGCCAAATTTCCGATCCACCGGGATTTGCTAGGCTTTGATTTCAGCCAATCTAAGTAGACCCGTCACTGATCCAGACACTGGCAACCTTGACATTTACCGATGCTGCACAGAATCTGGTATTAGTGGGTGGCACTGGAACCGGAAAATCCCATTTGGCCACAGCACTGGGCGTTTGCGGTATCCAGCAGCACAGCAAACGGGTGCGCTTTTTCTCCACCGTTGAGTTAGTTAACACACTGGAGCAGGAAAAAGCAGCTGGTAAACAAGGACGACTGGCGCTGATGCTCATGCAGGTGGACTTGGTCATCTTGGACGAGCTGGGTTATTTGCCCTTTTCACAGGCGGGTGGTGCACTCCTGTTCCATCTGCTTTCCAAACTTTATGAACGTACCAGCGTCATCATTACAACCAATTTGACTTTCTCAGAATGGAGTAGCGTGTTTATTGACGCCAAACTGACAACAGCACTGCTGGATCGCCTCACGCATCATTGCCATATCATTGAAACCGGCAATGAATCCTTTCGGTTTAAGGAAAGTAGCGCTATAGCAAAAGAACGGATTAAATCCAGGGAATTGTCCAAACGGTCATTGCCAATAGCAGAATCAATAGCGGCAAACACGGATGACTAGTATGAAATCATCAGTATTCGAAAATAACACATTTAAAAAAAGGGGGCAAAACTCACTCAGTCTGGTCGACTAATTCGGCGCAGTATAGTAATCTGCCTAACATAATCCCTGGTCAATTTTCGATTAGCACGGGTGGTCAATTTTCAATTAGCGCCAACAAACAATCTATAGAAATTTCATTACGACATTAAAAAATTGTCCAGTTTGGCGCTTCGCCATCGTTATAGGTATTTGAGCACATTTATTTAAATTTACCTCTATACGGAGCCTAACAAATGAAAGGAAAACTAAAACCCCATTTTGGCAAATTATCACTATTGACCTTACTCATTTTAAGTCAAAATAATTCTGCGCAGGGCGTTGAAAAAACAACCATTGCTGTTGACCTACCAAAACAAGCCTTATCAAGCAGCCTAGTTCAACTTGCTGAATCGACACACACAAAACTCATATTTGCTGATCCATTGTTAAATGGCTTAAATGCCGATCCCATAAAAGGTAACTTCACTATTGAGCAAGTACTTGACCAGTTATTACGCAAACATGGCTTGGAATACCAATTAACCAGTAATGGTGTTTTCGCAATTAAAAAGACTCAGCCCCATTATGAAGACAATTCTGTTTTTGAATTGGGAGAAGTCGTAGTTACAAACCAAAAAGGAAGTGGCAAATTAAATAGTCGTGATATTGTTACTTCGGTTGATATTATGTATGCCGACAAAATCGAAAATCAGAATGTTTTAACCGCTTACGATTTATTTCATCGTATGCCGGGGGTGCAGGTTACTCAGTTCGGTCAAGGTATCACAACTGGCAAAATGTCGTTTCGTGGCTTCAATGGCGAGGGGCGAGTCAATGCAGTAAAGCTTTTGATTGATGGCATTCCTAGCAATACCAACAGTGGTGACACTTATTTCATTGATTCCTTGTTTCCATTGGACATAGAATCAATTGAAGTAGTGCGCGGTACTAACGATCCGCGTTACGGTCTGCACGCTTTCGCAGGCAATGTGGGTATCAATACGTCAACAGGCGGTAATTACACCAAAGGCCGCGTTAGTTACGGCAGCTTTAACACTTACGATATTCAATCGGGTCTGGGTTATGAGAAAGACGGATTCTCCCAAAATTATGCCATTTCTTACCGCGCGAGTGATGGTTACCGCGAACATAGTCAATCGGATAAAAATAGTTTTTCGGGAAAATGGACATTTACCCCGGATAATGAAAAATATAAATTAGGCTTAAACGCCCGCTGGAGTGAAGCAGACGCACAGGAGCCCGGCTATCTTACTTATCAGGAACAACTACAAAGCACCACCCAATCTATGGCCAGAAATAATACTGACGGCGGGAAGCGTCAGTTAGGGCAATTCAGCAGTTTTTTTGACGCTAAATTAAACGATAAATTATTTTGGTCTAATAAAGTGTATACCAATACCTTTAAAGATCAGCGTTTTGTTTTATTTGATCCCTGTTGTGCTCAAGTAGAACGTGATCGTGACGAACTTCAATATGGTGCTATTACAGCGTTAACCTATCATCCAGTCATTAACTGGCTCAATGACTTCTCCTTAGAAACAGGGATGGACTTTCAACAGCAACAGAATTCATATCAACAATATCGAACAACGAAAGCCATACAAAGAACGCCAGCCAATGCCACAAATGTACGCAACGATGAAAAATGGGACTTTTTAAACTATGGTGGTTATGTACAAGCCGTAATCAAACCCACCCAATGGTTAAAAATCACCCCTGGCTATCGTGCAGATCGTATAGATGCAGGAAACTTTCTTAACTTTAGACCCGGCAGTAATGGCAGTTATCCAGTCAACAATTATGGCATCATTTCACAACCTAAAATTGGCGCGGTTATTACGCCTTTAGATGGTTATAGCCTCTATGGAAACTGGGGAAAAACCTTCCAAGTGGGTGTGGGTAGTGCTACGTTTAGAAGTCCAACGGCGGCTAATGTCGCTCCCTCTATTAATGATGGTTGGGAAGTAGGGTTTAAAGTAAAACCCTGGGATTGGACCGAAGGGCGTATTGCCTATTGGCAACAAAACGCTAGCAATGAAATGAGCCGAAACTTATCAAGTAACGCCGCCATTTATCTTGGCTCCACCGCCCGTCAAGGTGTGGATATTGAGTTGAAAATCTACCCAACCGATAATATCAGTTTATGGTCTTCTTATTCTCTGCAAGAAGCCAAAATAAAAACGGCGGGTACTTATGTGCTCTATAGTTACGAATACAAAGCGGGAAACAGTATAGTTAATACACCCGACTATTTATTTTCGGCCGGCCTTGATTATCAAATAACAAAGGACTTACGTTCATCATTTTGGACAACTGGTCAAGGTAATTACTTTGTTGACCAAGCCAATCAACTGGGTAAATACGGCGGATATTCACTCCTAAATCTTGATTTAGGTTATCAAGTTAATAAAAACGTAGATTTACAATTTCAAGCAAAGAATTTAGCTAATGTACATCGCGAGTATGTCTGGTTCGATGAAACCTATGGCTCTGTTCGACAACCACTCTTTTCACCCGGTGATGGCATCGCTTTCTATGGAGCTGTATCAGTAAAATATAGCCTATAAGTGAACCAATAATGACAGCCAAATCCCCCCGGCTTTGTCCTAAGTGGCGAGCCATTCATCACTATACAGGACTGATACTGGGTATAGTATTCGCTATAATTGGCCTAACAGGCAGTATCTTAGTTTACTATCTAGAAATAGATGAATGGCTAAACGCCGCAAAGAGTGTTTCAAGCACTGATAAGACGTACGCGTCTTATCAGTCGATTTGGGATGCCATACAAGCATCAGAACCAAACCGCCAACACGCTTGGCGGCTTGAAATCCCTGAAACGCCTGAGCAAACTATAACAGCCAGATACTATAAACCAGCAGAATCAACCCATCAAAGTTTTGCGCCTTTAATGTTAAGCATTAATCCGTATACGTCAGAAATTATCAGTAAACGCCTATGGGGGCACTATCTGCTAACATGGATATATGATTTGCATTACACCTTATTATTAGATGCTACTGGCAAATTAGTCATGGCAATAGTTGGCCTATTGCTGGCTGTGGTTTTAATGACTGGGGTGTATTTATGGTGGCCTAGTCTTAGTAAAATAGTGTCTGCTTTATCGGTAAAAAAAACCCGTAACCCACAGCGATTGATTTACGATCTACACAAAATCAGCGGGATTTACCCCTTTATTATCTTACAAATTGTTACCTTTACCGGAATTGCCCTAGAAATACCCCAATACATCAATCCCTTAATTCATTACATATCGCCGCTTGAAGAACAAAACACCAAACCTTTATCAACTCTAAATAGCCAAAATCACCCAATCACGATAGACCAAGCGGTGACAATTGCAGAGCGATTATTCCCAAATGCCAAGCTTTGTTGGATTGAAACCCCCGATGGCGAATTGGGTACATATCGCATCAATTTACGGCAATCTTTTGAACCCAATAGGCGTTTTCCCAAAACGAATATCTGGATAGATCAATACAGTGGCGAGGTTTTACAGATGAATGATCCTGCGCATCAA
Organism: Methylomonas sp. AM2-LC; assembly: GCF_039904985.1. Lineage (NCBI taxonomy): Bacteria > Pseudomonadati > Pseudomonadota > Gammaproteobacteria > Methylococcales > Methylococcaceae > Methylomonas > Methylomonas sp. AM2-LC. Next base: position 3,637,524 of record NZ_CP157005.1, on the reverse strand, counting down.
TCTGCTGGAAACACACTGCTAAATTGGCTACACCCCTTGCATAATGGCGAAGCCTTTGGAAGCATAGGGCGTGGCCTTGTATTTGTATCGGGATTTGCTTGTCCGATATTATTTGTAACGGGTATATTACGCTCACACCATAAAAAACAAGCAAAGCGACTGAAACAAACCCGCAGTTTGTCAGCACCCAACTGAATGCAGATTTTTGCCAATTACTATAGGCACGCTTGGTAGGGCTTGTCTGAGGGCAATTGGTTTACAAAATCAAAATCTAAATCTTTACTATTGAAGGAAGTGGCATGAAACAACTACCCAATATTCACCCTGGCGAAGTGCTGCGCGAGGAATTTAATTACCCAATACCGTTTTGTGTTAACCCCTTTTAAGTGACCACTTTTGTGTTCAGCGTTAATTTATCATCAAATTAGCTCAAGTTGCCGATTGGCTTCAAACTTTCCGGGATTTGCGAAGCATAACAGTTAAGCCAGATAATGCCGTACCGAACAATACTAGAGGTGACGGTAGCGGAACGACAGTTGTTACGTTAGCATCATCAAATCCCTGCGCCTTAATGCGGAAGTCATTGCCGTTACGGCCACGTCTTTTTTGATTATCGAGGCCTTCTGCCTGGCGCTGTTCAGGCGTCAATGTCAGTTCCGGCGGCAGTTGATTCTCTGCAACTAACGTTATTGGCGGATTTGTCGTTGAAGAGGGTGGTGTTGGCTGAACTTGTGTTGGTATGCTGGTCGGCAATGCTTGATTAAAGCCGATGTTATCAATTGAAAAGTCCCATAGACTACCAGCGTCCGATGTGACCGTAATTACAGAACCGGCTGCAGCGAAACCTATCTGACTAGTGCCGCTATTCAGATTAGGCGCCAGTAAAAAAGAACTGGAATGTCCATTATTGTCAGATACAGTGTAAGTGACATTGAAAACTTGGCCATTGTAGACATCCATAAAAAAGTTTGAAATCGGATTTGCAAACGTCAATACGATGGAATTTGAGTAGGCATGTCCGGGGGCGGGGAATGTCGTGCCAAAAAACGCCGTTCCATAGAGTGAACTACTGTTTGCCGGTAAAAAGGTTTCATTGGTAAGCACGGTGCCGCCGGTAATGCTTACGCTAGGCGCATTGATATCTCCAGTGGCGATAGTCAAATCTATTGTAGCGCCTGCAGCTGCGTATGTTCCAGGGCCAGACAGTGGAATTGAATCGAAATCGATCAACGAGGCGTTCGCAGTTCCAACGGTCAAAACAGCGCATAACACAGTAAGAGTGTGATTAAAATTATATGTATGCATGGATATTTCCGGTAGTTGATTAAAGGCAAATGTGCTTAATTTCTTAATTCCGGGAAAACCCTAAAAGGTTCAAATTGATTTAATTTATTTACACTGGATGGTTGAATGTCTGATATTTTAGAGCGGAGAGCTATTTAGAGTATGAAGGTTAGACTAATGTTTATTGACAGTTTTACCAAAGGAGTTACTTTATTGTTATAAAAGTAACCTGGCCACTTTTGTGGATCCCTTTTGTGATTTTTGTGTGTGAATGCCTTAAGAGTTCGTCTCCAAATGGCTTGACGGGTTTTCGCGATCGCTACGAAAACCCGACCGGCGCAACGCCTGCGGACTAAAAATCATCGCTTCGCTGTCGTTTAGCTTCTATGATTTTCAGCGCTTGGTCACAACCCCATCTTGACGCTTAGACAGCGGTTACCGGTTGATTGACCCGCCGGAAAAGCCATCAAACATGTTTGTCAACGTTGTTGCCCAAATTGGACTGATTGGTATTTGAACTTTCAGTGGTCGAAACATTCGGGTGCTTCGAGGCATAGATGGATTTTTCCTGGGGTGAAACTACACCATCCTGGTTAGTGTCTGCGGCATCATAGGTTTTGTTTGTGCTTGAACTACTCGTGCCAGCCGCTCCACCCGCTCCACCCGCTCCACCTGGCGCGCCAGAACCACCTGGGCCACCAGAGCCACCGGGAGCGCCAGATCCACCCGATGGGGGTTTCAGGTTGCCATTCTTAATGGCGGTTTCTATGTCCGATTTGGTAATGCTGCCAGTTCCTTTTGTATCGATCGAGCTGAACATCTTGGTTGCGTCAGTCGACGAAACGCCCTTGGCCGTTAAAGCCGACACGAATTGGTCTTTGCTTACTTTGCCTGTGTTGTTGGGATCGAGGTCGCTCATCATCTTTGTGGCCATCGTGGAGGCCATTTTTGATGGATCAAAGCCCGTCATTGCAGAACTGCTGCTAGTTATACTGTTAATGCTCATTAGTTTATCCTCATTTTGGTTATCATTGCCGGATGCTTTTTGGCTGTCCGATATTGGCTATCTAATAACAGAACCACATAAGTTCTAATATGTTATATCGACCATTAAGTGATTAAAAATAGGGACAACTATGTAAAGTTAAGTAAAGAAATATTAAGAATTTTCGCTCAATGTAAAATTAGGGCTAGTGGTCTATTATGCTAAAGTTTAGAGCTATTTAGAGCGTGATGGTTAGGTTAAAGTTTATTGATAATATTGCCAAAAAACTTACTTTGTTGTGATAAAGTAAATTGACCAATTTTTGTGTGCCCACCAATGCTCCAAGACAAAAACAACCAAGTTTTAGTATCCAGATTTTAGTATTCTGTCTATGTCACGATTACCGTGTAAGACGCGGATGACCTCTATGCCTGTTTGTGATGGTCGGTAGAAAATTAAATATGAATCGACGGGGAATTTATACAGGTTGCAGTATTCTGCCCGTTGGATGCCAAGTTGGGGGGAGTTGGCTAATAATTCGCATTTTTGCTTAAGTATTGCCATGTATTTGGATGCAACGCCGGGTTTATCCAGTGAAATGAAATCCCGTATTTCTTTTAAATCATTCCTGGCTAGCGGCGTAAACTTTACGGTTGCCATAATGATGATAGGCTGAAAAAGAGTGGCTTTAAATGAGCCCGTTAAAAGCGATTTCGCAATCTACTAATTGATTTTCGTCGGCTTGGCGGATGCCTGCGTTTAAGTCGTTTTGTAAAGCTTGCAATTTTAACTGTTGATAAGCTGCATATTCACTTTCCGATATCATGACCGCAACGGGGCGGCCTTCTTCCTCTATGGTAACCGGGTTGTGCTGCGCCATATCGAGCAAAGCAGCAAAATGGGTTTTGGCTTCGGTTGAAGGCATACTGACCATTGTATTTGCTCCATAATGGGTAATTGATTATTTTCATCATTATGGCTATCGCGGGAAGTTTTGCAAGTGTCTTTTTCATATCAAAAGGTCAGATACGATTGATTTCAAAACTTCTTTAGACTTTAATTCATTTCGTTTACATCTAACTGGCAATCAGAAGCAAGTTTCGTCAGCAAATTTTAACGCCTTTACATAGACGTTGGTTTGGTGGGAACGTCTATTTCTGATAACCACCACGAGTACTAAACAAAAATATCGGCTTGTTAAAATAGAATAAATGCTAGAGAAAAAAGGGATCGGGTACGAATGGCACTGACTTAAGCCTGTTTGCCTTTATTATCAATCATACAAGGATGTGGTGAGGTAACGAACCGCATCAAGTCGGCTGAACATTCAGCTTATGCCTAATTCGCGGAAGATGCGGTTCGTGCCTCACCACGTCCTACGTAATTATATCTTTGAATATTAAAGAAAATTCGCTTAAGTCAGTGCCATTCGGGTCGGGTACGTTTTTATTTATTAGGGAAAGCAGGCTTTTTTACAAACAGATTGAAATAACCACTAAGATTCCCACTCAGTTTTAACCCTTGCAATTACCTCATTTAACAAATTCGGACCGAAGTGCAAGGTTGTTTTTTGGGGAATTGCAGTTAACAGCGCTAAAATATCGGATTTTGAACGCAAATCCCGCCTAACAGCACGGATTAACAAACCTATTGAGCCATGAGCTACAATATTTAAGCTTTTAGCTGCTAAACTAGCAGCAGTATCATCGGTAATCAAAAGGTTAATGTTATTCCTTAAGCACAGTGTCAGTGCTTCATTTTCGCCTTGATGCAATGTATACAATGTCACTATTGCTTTGATTTGCTCAACAACCGGAGGTGTTGCCAGTCTTATTAATTTTATCTTCTTATTTTTTAAAGCCTGGGGATGATGATGTTGAACCTTAAGCCAAACTGCATTTGGCACTAGAACTGCACTAAAATCACTTAAGAGATCAGGCGCATTTAGTTCGTCTTAGTGGATTAACGGCCCTGAGTCGGCGACAACTAACTCGGAGCTAGTCTTCACCATGCAACCCCCATTCAACATCTTCTCGTATAAACGCTTCGGTTAATACGCTTTGATGCGATTCCAAATGTCGCCGTAATGATTCAATTACTATTTCTTGAACATTAACGGCCCAACCTTGTTGCACTAGTGTTTGCGCCTGTTGCAATAGTTGGTCTGGAACTTCCGTTTGAATAGAGCTGCTCTTTAGTTTGCTCCTTTTTGACAGTATGTATTTTAACAGTAACTTTGCTTTAAGGATAATTGCTCATCAGCCAAGATTACTTGAATTGCAATCTATAAAAGGAGGTTACATGCCAGAAATTACCTTTTATGCATTACTCGTGCAATCGTAGTTTGTAGCTAAACGGCTTTTTTCCACTATTTGGTCATCAGCAACATAAATTTGTAACATTAATCTGATAAGTTTGTTGTTTGATGAATTTATGACAAAAACGCTAGACAGCTAGGCTGCAACCAAACGTTTTAGGGTAATAAAAGTATCCTTAATTTTGTCAACTAACTTGATGCCTATTACAGTAGTAGCCAGTTTAATATCTGCAAGCTCGACCCTGGTTAACCGAGGATCAAATATCGATTCATCTAGAAGATGAAATATTACGCCAAACAAATTTAAAGTATCGTTATGAATAAACAGATTCGTAAAACACAATCATTCGCGGCCATCGCTATTACATTGCTACTAACAGCATGCGCATCTGGGCCGACTAAAACTGTTGCATTTGATGCGAGTGCGGTGGCATTTGCTAATCAGACTGGAAATTCAATTGTTTCTGGCCAGGCATTCTATACCCGCGATAAGAATGGAGCCAATTCGGTCGACAATACAACCTATTCCTGCGCCGGGCGTAAAGTAAGGCTCATTCCCTTGTCGACCTACACAAAAGCAGAAACAGACGCTTGGGTGAAGAAGATTCGCTGGTCTGATCCAAGACCTATAGGCAGCGCACCATATAACGAGCGGTCAGCTGTTTGTGATGCCCAAGGTAATTTTACATTTGAATCGTTGCCGGCTGGAAAATGGATTGTTTTTGCATCGATTCCGTTCAAGAGTGCCAATGGTTCCTCTGTTGCAGGCGCAGATGTCAATTTCCGAGAATTTACGGAGACAGATGGTAAAAACACCGTGCGCGTCATTTTGGCCGAGGCTGCCAATTAAATTGGTCAAGTTGATTAGGTTTCTAGCCACCATTTAACTTCGCATCAGCTTAGCGAATGGCTTTTTAATTTAATCAACTCGCACACTTTGCTTCTGTATTGCCCCTTACCGAAAAAATGAACAGCTATTAAGCCAAATAGCTGTCGACCCACTTAACGCTGCCGAAACCGCACATCACCAAACAGTGTTTTCAATCCATAGGGTTGGCAACGCCAGTATTGAGGCGGTGCCTCGATCTGCGCGTTTAATTTAGCGGCTGCGTGCCATGGCCAGCGCGGATTGTAGAGTATGCCGCGCGCCAAGCCCACCATATCTGCACGGCCTGTGGCGATAATCGCTTCTGCTTCTTCAGGTTCTGTAATCAGGCCAACGGCAATGGTGGGTAAACCCGTTTCAGCGCGGATGGCTTCTGCAAAAGGGACTTGATAGTTGGGCGCTGGGTGAATTTGCTGTAAGGTAGAAAGTCCACCCGTGGAAACATGAATATACGCGCAACCCCGCTCACGCAAGGCTAGTGCAAAGGCAATACTTTGAGGCAAATCCCAGCCACCGTCAACCCAGTCTGTAGCAGAAATACGAATGCCAATCGGCATGTTGTCTGGTACCACTGCGCGCATGGCCTCAAACACCTCCAGAGGATAACGCATACGATTTTCTAAGCGACCACCGTATTCATCCTGGCGTGTGTTTGAAAGGGGCGATAAAAACTGGTGTAACAAATAACCATGAGCGGCATGAATCTCTATGGCAGATATACCTAAACGATGCGCGCGTTGCGCAGCAAGTGCAAAAGCCTGCAAAATTCGATGTAAACCAGAGCGATCCAGCTCAATGGGGGCCGGGTCGTTAGCCGCAAAGGCAAGGGCAGAAGGCGCAACGGTTTGCCAGCCGCCTTGCTCAGGCCTAACCAGTTCACCACCGTCCCATGGGGCAGCGGTAGATGCTTTGCGTCCGGCATGGCCCAACTGTATGGCAATGGGCATGTTAGAATATTGACGGATACTGCTTAATACTCTGCCAAGAGCGGCTTCGGTCGCGTCGGACCAAAGCCCCAGGTCGGCAGGAGAAATACGCCCCGCCGGTTCAACGGCTGTGGCTTCGATAATTAATAAGCCTGCCCCAGACATAGCCAAATTACCCAGATGCAATAAATGCCAGTCGCTAGCAGCACCCTCATTTGCCGAATATTGACACATGGGGGCAATTATAATTCGGTTAGATAGCGTTACTTGACCTATTGAAAACGGGGAAAACAGTTGGCTCATGCAAAGCTCCTTAGGAAAATGATTAACGCTTGGGGATTGTATTTATTTGCTGCATTGAGTGGCATGCTTCAAAACGCTAAATAGTGCTTGTTGACTGAGTGATAACCTCATAATCTTATCATTTAAACCCATAGGCAGTTGGGTGGGCTGAACACAATGAATCGCTTTTGTCGGGATTGATGCGTTACGTATATATACTTAACTCTTTGCAACTTGCTGCACTAATTGGGTTAATTTTGCCATTAACGCTTTGCGTGCCGTGGTTTTGCGCCAAACCAAGCCAATGGTACGTTGGGGTGCGGGTGTCACAAAGGGGATATAGCAAATGCCTTTATCTGCTTTACGCACGGCTATGCTTGGCATAAATGTGATGCCTGTTCCGGCGTATACCATTTGCCGCAGTGTCTCCAGTCCGGTTGCACGTACATCTTGTTGTTCTTCGGCACCCATAATTTGGCAGACTTGTAAGGCTTGTCCACGCAGACAATGGCCTTCATCCAGCAGCAATAATTGCTGCCCAAATAAATCAGAGGCTTCTACCTGAGATTTTGCCGTCAAACTATGGTCACTCTGCACAGCCAATAAAAATTCGTCGTCGAATAATTCCACTGATTCCAAAAGTTCTTCGTTAATCGGCAAGGCTAGCAGAGCAGCATCCAAGCTTCCATTTTTCAATTGCTGTATCAATATATCCGTTTTTTCTTCCACCAATATCAGACGCATACGCGGCAATGTTTCCTTAATCGCGGTAACCAGCGCTGGAAATAGGTAAGTAGATAAAGTGGGGAAGGCACCCAATCTTAAATTACCTGCTAATGGGTCCTGAGCGCTTGCTGCCATTTGTTTGATGGTTTCTGCTTCTTGCAATATTCGCTTTGCAGAAATAATGATTTGTTGCCCCACTTCGGTAGGCAGCACTTTTTTGTTGCTGCGCTCGAAAATTTGTACTCCCAGGCTTTCCTCCAGCTTTTTGATTTGCATGCTTAAGGTTGGCTGGCTGATAAAACAACGCTCAGCTGCTTGTACAAAACTACGCAATTCTGCAACGGCAACCAAATAATGTAGATCTCTGAGATTCATAAATTGAGAGTGTATAGATAATATCTATTGTTATTATAAAATCAATCGATTTTATTTGGTAATAATTTCTCGGTACACTAACCCCGTACTGAATCAAAACCGATTCTAGTATGGTGGTAAACAGCGCAAGCCGGCTGTTGAAGCCTTATGAACTTATTTAACTGGAGAATAACCATGACTACCCCTGTTCCTAATAGTATATTCAAAACCCGCGTGCGTGACGAAAGTATTGGTGGCGACAATCCATTTCGTTGGCAAGATGTTAGCAGTGATGACATTTTCAAAGGCAAAAAAATCATTATTGTTGCATTGCCCGGTGCCTTTACCCCCACTTGTTCCAGCACGCATTTGCCAGGTTATGAAGCAAAATATCAGCAAATCATTGCTCAAGGTATAGATGAAGTGTATTGCCTGAGTGTAAATGATGCTTTCACCATGTTCCAATGGGGAAAACACCTTGGTATTCATAATGTAAAAATGTTGCCCGATGGCAATGGTGATTTTACACGCGGTATGGGTATGTTGGTGAAAAAAGAGAATCTAGGTTTTGGCTATCGCTCCTGGCGCTACTCGATGTTGGTAGAAGATGGTCAGATTGTTAAATTATTCAGCGAACCCGGTCAGGCCGACAATCATCCAGAAGATCCATTTACGGTCAGTGATGTAGATACCATGCTTGCCTATTTGCAACAGCGTTAATTTTACAACCGGGTCGAATTAAACATTTTCGATCCGGTTTCATTTTTCTTTTAACAGGAGTTAATGTAAATGACTAACTACGATGTCGATTTATTTGTAATCGGTGCAGGTTCTGGCGGCGTCCGTGCTGCACGGATGGCGGCTGGATTGGGAATAAGGGTGGCTATTGCCGAACAGACACATTTGGGCGGTACCTGTGTCAATGTGGGCTGTGTACCCAAAAAATTGTTTGTATATGCCTCGCATTTTCATGAAGATTTTAGGGCTGCCCAAGGCTTTGGTTGGTCTCTCACACAGCCACAATTTAATTGGCAGCAGTTACTGGCGCAAAAAGATCGGGAAATTGGTCGCTTGCAAGGTGTGTATCAAGGTTTGCTCGATAACTCAGGTGTGCAGGTGATTACTGGACAAGCACGCTTGCTGGATGCCCATACCGTAGCAGTGGGTGAACAACAATTCCGCTGCGAACGTATTCTTATTGCTAGCGGTGCGCAGCCTTCCATATCGGATATTCCCGGTAAAGAATTGATCGCAACCTCTAATGAGATGTTTGCATTAAGCCAATTACCCGAACGGATTTTAATTGTGGGCGGTGGCTACATTGCCGTTGAATTTGCAGGCATTATGCACGGACTGGGGGTAAAAACCAGCTTGTGTCATCGCGGTAATCAATTATTACGTGGTTTCGATGACGATATCCGTGATTTTGTTGCGCAGGAAATGATAAAAAAAGGCATTGCTATTCATTTTAATACTCAAATCGAGCGTATTGAGAAAACCGCTAGCGGTTTGCTGGCCTATACCGATCAGGATCAACCCCTTGCCGCTGACCTGATTTTGTATGCCACTGGCAGAAAGCCCAATACACAGGATTTGGGGCTGGAGGCGTTGGGGGTAGAAATGACAGAATCAGGTGCTATTAAAATTGATCAATATTACCAAACCAATATTGATTCAGTTTACGCTTTGGGTGATGTTGCCAATCGTGTTAATTTAACCCCGGTGGCCACTGCCGAAGCGATGGCCTTTGTTAACCACTGTTATACCGGTCAATCAACACCTGTCGATTACGACAATATTCCAACCGCAGTTTTCAGTCAGCCAAATATTGGCACTGTGGGTTTGACAGAAGCGCAGGCCAGAAACAGGTATACAGATATTGATATCTACAAATCGGTGTTTACGCCGATGAAACACACTTTATCGGGTTTAGGCGAAAAAACCCTGATGAAAATGGTGGTCAGACGCAGTAACGATAAAGTGTTGGGTGTACACATGGTGGGTGCTGATGCGGGCGAAATCATGCAGGGTATTGCCGTTGCCATTCGTGCAGGTGCCACCAAAGCAATTTTCGATTCTACGATAGGCATCCATCCTACCGCAGCTGAGGAATTTGTAACTATGCGTAAACCCGTGCAGGCATAATGGCTAAGCAGGCTAACTGCGCAAATGACCGTCTCCATACGCCACCCATTTGTAGGTTGTTAGCTCGCTAGGCCCAACCGGTCCACGCGCATGCAGTTTATCTGTGCTAATACCGATGACCGATCCCAGCCCATAATCGCCACCACCTGATAAACGGGTTGAAGCATTAATCAATACCGAAGCCGAATCAACCTGTTGTTCAAATTGTTGCGCCATGGCCAGGCTTTGCGTAACAATGCTGTCGGTGTGTTTAGAACCATAGTGATTGATGTGTGCAATAGCCTCATCAATTCCGTCAACAATCTTTATAGAAAGAATAGGGGCCAGGTATTCGGTAGACCAATCCTCTTCTGTGGCTGCGGCAATATCCGGCAATATTTGTTGCGTTTGGCTACAGCCACGCAGCTCGATATGGTGGGCATCGAATTCGCTGCGTAGCAAAGGTAATAGTTGATCAGCACACTGCCTATCCACTAACAGGGTCTCCAGTGCATTACACACCTGAATGCTTTGGCATTTTGAGTTAATCGCCAGCTCTATGGCTTGAGTGGGGTTGGCATCTTCAGCAATATAAAGATGGCAAATACCATCGTAATGTTTTATTACCGGAATGCGGGTACCTTCGGCAATGCGTTTAATCAAGCCTTTACCACCTCGTGGAATTAATACATCCACATAAGCATCCATTGTTAGCAATTCGTTCACAGCCTCGTGGCCGGGGGTGCGGATAATCTGAATGCTATTTTCTGGCAGCCCTGCGCTTAGCGTACCTGCCATCATGGCATCCGCTAACAAGATATTGGTTTGCAGTGCTTCAGAGCCACCGCGCAAGATAACCGCATTACCACTTTTAATACAAACAGCAGCGGCATCGCTAGTCACATTGGGTCGTGATTCATAAATTATGCCGATAACGCCAAGTGGCACCGATTTTTTGTATACCCTAAGCCCGTTCGGGTTGGTATGTCCTTCCAGCACTCGGTTCAGCGGATCAGGATTTTGCGCCACTTTTCTAAGTCTGGAAAGCATGTATTGAAATACTTTATCGTCTATGGTTAAACGCTTAACCATCGCCTCAGACTGACCCTCTTGTCGGGCTTGCCATACTTCCTGAGCATTAACCTCCAGCACCTGATGCTTAACTGCTTCCAGTGCCTCAGCCATTTTTACTAGCGCTAGATTACGCAGTTTTTCAGAACTGGACGCTAGCTGTCTGGCGGCGATTTGACTTTGTTTGGCAATAACTTCAACACTACTGGTATGCATATTCTCAAGCAGAGGGTATTTAAAACAGTGTAGATTATCAGCTAAATATGCGATGTACAAACCATGTGATACTAAACCGTAAAAGGGTTTAATAATTGGATCTCGGTACGTTGCATAACCTCAACATTACTGGTTACTAGAATCAAATCATGCTCAAGTGCTGTTGCAGCAAGTAAACTGTCAACAACTGGAAATGGGTCTGCCACATTTAACCGCCCCCAACGCTCAGCAGTACTGATGGTAACTGGAAGAATCCCTTCTTTCATGTCGGTTTCTACACTAGTAAGCCATAATTCAAGGTTTTCTGCTGATGCAAAGCCTCTCTGCCCAAATCATGATTACGGCGATAATCGTCAACCTCACACACATCTGGCATTGAGCCCAACAGGTTTTTAATACTTTGTCCTGCATTGTCATTATCTCGATCATAAATAATGGCGACACGTACAAGTCCAATGGGGATTTCTGGGGGAAGTTGCAAACGTAGACAGTGATCAACAGGTATTTCAGCAACAGCTTCGTAATATTGAGTAGTCATTGGTTATGCCTCAGTTTATTGATTTCGTTTTTTCAATAGTAAAAGTGACATTGCTATCAGACGTCGTTTGCTGCTGTCTTCCAAATGTGATTTAAAGGTAATTCGGTAGTAAATCCACCGAGTGATCCAGCACGAACAAAAAGTCATTAATGTTGAGCTTTACCTAAATATTAATAAGCTGGGAGTATAGTTAGGTTATTACTATTGCGGTGGCGTCGGTGCAACTTGTTCCCATCCATTTGGACAAGTGTTCACATACGGATAATAAGCATTCGATTCACGGCAGAAATACCAATTACCTGCCACATTTTGGTTGTTAGTGGCTGAGTTTTGCCCAGGTTGTGCAAGTGCTGCAGGAGGTGGGGGTATGGTTGCGGGTTGGGCCGATTGCTGAATATAAACCGGAGCAGCCTGCTGTATTGGCATGGCCGATTGTGAATAGTATGGGTAGTTATAACCGTAATTGTAAGGGTAGCCCATGCTACCATAATAGAGGCCGCCTAAACCTACCATAGCACCCAGCGCATAAGCGCCGCCGTAACCACCATAGCCACCTCGATTATAACCGCCACCCCAATGCCCGCCACCGCCGCCGTGACCTCCGCCGTGACCGCCACCGCCATGGGCAAAAACATTGCTAGTTAAGGCATTGCTGCAAAGTACTAATAATACGGCAATCATGCGTGTATATTTCATTTCGACTCCAACCATTTAATCATTAGGACTGTGTCTGCCCTAATTAGTGCCAGAAGACGGATAAATATTTTCGATGCGTTTGTAGATACCGCTCAAACCACTGTCTGTTTCAAGTAACCCCTCTGTCGGAATGCGCAGTCAATTCAGGACTCGACTGAGCGCACCAGCAACGGACAATTCATTTTCTACCATCACAGGCAAGTAATTTATTCTCTACAAGTTAGCTGAATTCACTAATGTCCATGATTTTGCTTAAGAATCACATCAGCTGCCTTTTCTGCAATCAGATAAATCGAGGTAACAATAAAAAATCCGGGTATTTTGGGGAACACAGAGGCATCTACCACACGGAGTCCCTTAATGCCGCGCACTCTAAAGTCGCTGTCCAGAACTGCAAGTGGATCAGAGTCACTACCAATCGGACAGGTACAGGAGGCATGGTGTCCCCAGGCATTGTTGCGAATAAAGTCGCGTAACTCTGTATCAGATTGTAGGGCAGGGCCAGGCAGTTCTTCAGTCAGGATACCTTGCTCAATTAATGGCCGGGTAATTTTGCGCACAAACTTTATGCCTTCCAATACCGCATCCAGGTCTTTACCCTGGCTATCACTACCTTCCTCAAAATAGCGGAAATTGATGTAAGGTCGGTCACGAGGGTCAGCAGAACTTAATTTCACTTCACCGGCGCGGTTTAAAGTGTGAGCTTTGAGGATTGCCCAGGTTAAGTAGTTAAGATCGTCTCTAATTAATTTTGAATAGCCTGGAAAATAGCCTTTAAATTTACCCAATACCGCAAAACAAAACAAATCAGGTAACGGTTGCTCTGCCAACGAGCGTTTGATCACAGCCAATACCGCTCCATTAGTGGTATACACACCTTTATGTTTGTTTTGCCATTCCTGGTATTGCGGATCATCACTACTGTAGGTGACTCCTTCAAGTACCTCCCAGTTTTTTTGCATCCGGTTAACCACTCCCACTTCATAACGGTCCTGCAAATTGGCTCCAACGCCGGGTAAATCCAATACGACCGGAATAGCGTGTTTGTCCAGCTCCGCTTTGGGACCAATGCCAGACAGCATTAATAGTTGTGGCGTATTAAAAGCACCGCCAGACAAGATTACTTCCTGTGAAGCAAATACCTGATTGGGCTTACCAGGCATTTGGCTGGGATTAGAATGCGCTCGATACAGCTTTTCGCCTTTTAAGTATTCAACGCCGATAGCACGCCTATTTTTATCAATAATGACTTTGCTGACCAATGCATCCAGTTCTATGGTTAAGTAGTCTGGATGCGCAGCCTGTACGTCCAAAAGGCGTTCGCGGGTACTATGTCGTTTGCCGTGCTTTGTTGCTAGTGGCGTAAAATGCAAGCCCGTGGCGTTTTTTTGTACAAGTCGCCAATCATTCGGATCGCCAAGCCCGGTAAAAAACCATTTTAAGCGTGCCAGTAAATTGGGGAGTGCTTCTGCCGCTTTAAGTGCACTTTCGATGACTGATAATATAAGGATTTTGTCTTTTGCCAACGCTTGCAAAGGCAGTGCCGCTTCGGTCTGAAACCAGCCGTTCCAGCCGTGTTTTGACGGGTTAAAACCTAATTTTGCCCAAAAGCGCAGAATAGGGCGGTACTGACAGGTTTCGAAGTTTTCAAAATACTGGCGCATCTGCGTGGCACTCCAGCTGGCATCACCTGTTAGCTGAACGATGTCATCCCAGTCTGCATTGTGGGGGTAGACGCTTATCATGGCATTATGCGCAGTACAACCGCCCAAGGCACCGGTACGTGGGTACAAAACGCCATCTTCAGCGCGGATAAATTTATCGTCTTTTTCCTGTGTCGCCAAATCAGCATAATGACGGACAAAATAATCCCAACTGATTGCTGAGTTTTCGCTGGCAAAGGTATGAAAAACTGGTACTTCGTAGTCTTGTGGTAGCCGCTTCTCACCGGGAAAAGCCTTATCATCGCCTTGTAATTGTTTGGGATCGCTACCGGCTTCCAGTACCAGTACTTTTTTGCCCTGTTCTGCCAGTCTGGCAGCTATTGTACCGCCACCTGCACCCGAACCAACCACAATGTATTCATATTCTGTGTTATTTATTGCGTTCATAATAGTTGTTCTCCTGCAATCAAGGCTATCGATACAGATCGAGTCTGACAATGAGTGATAGTCTTGATGATTTGCTTTAAACTGAGGTAGGTTTCAAGTGGAATGTCGCTAGTTAGCACGCATTCCACTTGAAAAAATCGAACACTTAAAATGTTTTTAAGAATTCGATTAAAGCGCGTTTATCGGCATCGCTTAGACCGGGTTCAGCTTGGGTATCCTGATAGTAGTCTGTCCCAAAATAATGGCCGCGATTGACAATGTAGTCAGGACATTTGCTGTTTTTGACTAAGGGTTCAGCCAGATTACTAAACACTTTACGCGCTTCTTCATCACTGGCATCTTTAGGTAAAGCCAATAGATCAGATTTGATTTTTTTGAGCAGTTTTAGTAATTGAACATCGTGTTCGACGCGATTGATGACGCCTTCACGTTTGTCCAGGTCGATATTGCTGAGTAAACTAACCGGGGTGCCAGCAGGAATAGGCCCCAGTTCCAGACCTTTTTCATCGACAAATTTGCCACCCTTAATTACAGAGATCAACTCATCAAGCAATTTGGGCAAATAACCGCTGGGTACACGTAAAAAGCTTTTTTCTGTAGTGGTGTCTATCCAGCCAGGTAACATTTTTCCAGAAACTGTTTGGAATTGAACATTGCCCTTACGTTTTTCCGGCCACAACATTTGCTCAATGGAACTGTTGAATGATTGCATCCGCGAGTCTACATCCGGTTTCCAGTAAAAGTCGCCGACACTATTGTTAAGTAGGAAAGGTGCTGTTGACCATAAACTGATTAAAGACGCTGGACGTGTATAGCCACGTCCGCCAGCTGGCATATTGTATTTCCAGGGTTTAACTATGCCTTTGTCATCTGCAAACGGATAATGCACCGTGTAATTACCAACTGCAGGTAATTGTTTGTAGGATTCTGAGGAAAAGTCATTCCAGATATTTCCGGCAATGGCGTTAGTGGCCAAAGGGCTGCAAGCGTTGGTTTCCAGTAAAGTAACAGGTACGCGTAAATCAGTGGATAAGAAATTGTCTTTTAGAAAATCATCTTTACTGACAATTTCTTTGATTGCCGATTTAAATTCGGCTGTTCCCGTCCATTTCCAATAATTATTCCAGCAGGTCAGATAATCTTTACCCACACAGCCATTTGGAAAAAAGCTATAAGCTTTATCTGGAAGCTTACTGGAATGACAGCGGGCGCAACGTTCGCCAAAAATGTTTTTACCTTGCGCCAATACCTGAGTATCTTTACTAAGATATGTATCAGAGGCAGGTGCGTTTTTCAAATAATCGGGTTGTGCACTGGCTAGAAAAAATAGGGCCAAATTAGGGGTTTGGCTTTCATTAGCTTCCCAATAGGCCGAATTTTGACGAGAAGATTTAATCGGCATAGGCGAGATGGGTTTACCGCCAATCAGTGGGTTAAAATGCTCCAACCATTCTTCACTAAACAAACCAATATTAATGTATACTCGATTTAAGGCTCCCAGCGCCCCTACCGAATCCGAGCCGTCTTTCAATACGCGTGGCGTAAAGACTGTGTTAGGTGCTTTGTAAAAATCATTCAGCGGGCTGCCGGCAGGGGCATACTCATTAAGCTGTTTGTTATCAATATTGCCACTACCCAGTTTTTCCATGCCAAATTTTTTGGCATTCTGTAAACGAGCGGCCAAATTATAGACCGCATTCATGGTACGTGGATTGTTGATGTAGTCACTAGAGACTAACGATGTATCCAGAGCGCCGGGTCGTGAGGTATGAAATAATTGATAGGGGAAATTGCTATGGTCAGCATTCCAGGTAAAAATTCTGTCTATCCAGAAATATTGAGCGCCAGGGTTAGAATTAAGATTTTCCCATTTTGGATTTTCTGGGTCTTTGGGGGGATTAGTCGGGTTAGGACCTACATGGCAAAAACCACAAGACATGCCTACCCGATAAGGTCTGATCAGGTTTTTGTCGTTGTAATATTTTTCATCATTGTAATAACGTTCCGGGTCCCATTTTTTTTGGGCATTTTCGTCGAACTCGGGATTGGGGAACAGGCGCAAACCGACAATACCAGTTGCATATCCATAATACGAACCTAAGGGTATGTTTTTGCCGCGCGCACCTATTTTAACGCCCGGATATTTTTCTTCATTTTCAAACGGGTCTTTAGGGCAATCTGCAGAGCGTTCATCCAGCCATAAGCCGAAACGATCAGCACGGGGTTTGTCAGGTTTTTTAAAGCAGGGTTCATTGACCAAGCCTAAATATTCCCAGCGATTACTGCGACTAAAAACTAAACTGGGATGATTGGATAGGGTTTTCAGAAAATCCAGATTACCACGACTGTTGTAGCCTATTTTATCCCAGAAACGGTCGTTACCCGCTGTCCAGACTATCCAGTTATTCCGACCAATGGCAAGGCGTTTTACTGCGTCTTCTGGAGTAATTCCTGGAATGTAGGGTGCTAAAGTAGCCGCGACTTCTGCGGGATGCTTAGAGACGCCGTTGTCCATGTCCTGAAAATAGTCTTCGTCCGCACCTGGTAAACTGGTTGCGTTACGTCCCACACAACGGGCTTCATCCAGCACTTTTCCCGCCTCTCCAAGCTTGCATGGATTATCGGCCCAACTGTTTTGACAATAGGTAGTTAGGCCAATAAGGCTGGTTATCATGAACGAAAGCAAGAGTCTGTGTGCTGGCAATTTCATAGCGTTCACCTTTTGTAATTATTGTTATCGTTATTTGAAACCGCTGTTAATAGACGGATTTCATTATCACGATTAGACAATAATTTTTTCGCACAGGCAATGTCCTTTTAGTACCAGTACTAAAGTACTGGGTCATCATTAATTACTCTTGTGGTTTAATGGGCGCAACCTTTTCCCAGTCCTGTGAGCAGGAGCTAACATAAGGATAATAGGCCTTGGTGTCACGACAAAAATACCAATAGCCCGCTTCGTTTTGATGTTGAGTGGTAGTAGTATTTTCCGCTTCTATCGCTGTTGGAGAGGATGACACCTGTGCAACGGGTTGTGGAGATTGTTGCATATATACCGGGTTACCCTGTTGTATGACAAGACTTGAAGTTGAGTAATAAGGATAAGAATCAGGGTAGGCATAGCCGTAGCGATTAGGGTAGCCCATGCCATAATAGAGGCCACCAAAACCATTAATGCTGACTGGCACTATATAAGGTGCTGGAACAGCAAAACTCGCATAGTTGCCAAACCCACCTCCGTAGTACCAGCCACTAAAATTCCCTCTGGCATGATGATGGCCGCCCGCATGGCCGTTGCTATGTCCTCCACTCGTATGCGCATAAATATTGCTGCTTAATACAATACAGCTAAGTACTAATAAAGTAATCGGTAGGCAGGTATATTTCATTTCGATTCCTAAACATATCAGGCTAGGGCAGATGTGCTCTTCTATTGATGTTAGTCAGTCAATACATTATTAACATTTTATAGATCACTCAATCCACTGCCTGTTCCACCAGTTGATCAATAAAACACCAAAAATTGGGTTGGGTGATGAAGCCGTGAGTTGGAAAAATGCTGCTATCGGTTTGTACCACCCAATACGGATCATAATTGGTCGAGTTTTGTAAATGGCTAACTTGCAATTGACTGCTGTCTGTAAATAAAGCGGGCTGGCTGATATTGTCACCTGTATCCCAGCCAGTCGCTAATGTTGTTGTTTGTCTTTCAACAGCCAGATTTAACCAACCCGTGCTGGTAGAACAATGATATTGATCAGTTAGGGCGGCGTGAGTTTGCAATCGATGGGTAATAAAAGGATGAAAATGTCCAATCGAAGTAGTATCCAGTTCCCACTCAGAAAGCGGTGCTTGTAATTCCTGAGTATGGTTATCCAGCATGCGATGCTGTTCAAACAGCGTCGTCACTTGTCTGCTTAACGAAAAGTCCAGTTTAGTAATAAGATCGTTTGCTGAAGTCGCGACCACTAAAAGTGGATTTTGCTGCGGACTAAATTGAAATTGTTGTGCATAACGTTGTGCAGCATGACGCAAGGTTGTATAGCGAGTCGCTTCAAAAGCAGGATTGATTAAAACCACCAAATCGCCAAAGCCTTTTCGTACGCTGTTATCTTCAGGTTGGAGCAAATGCTGAAGTAATATTGGATATAAGGCATTGAATGTAACCGAAGCACCCAAACTATGACCTATGGTAATGAGTCGGTTTTCTGCATTTCCCTGTACTTTGACAGCGGTTTCCACCTGTAATAAAAAATCCAGCAAGGCATTCCGTCCGACTTCTTCACTGACTAGCTTACGGTCTGCAAAGGTTAGGGCGCGCAATCCTGGCAGAGTTAGCGTTTCACCTCGCCAACCTATATAAATACCTGTTACTGATAATTGCGGATGTCGGCGTTTAGTGTCTGTTAACAGCGTTTTAAAACGGCTAATACTAGAATCATCGGCATCGGCATTATGGTGCCACCCATGTACATATAGGGTAACATATTGTGCTTGTGTCTGATTTTTTAAGGTTTTGATCAGCGTTTCTACTTGGCGATTATCATAAAACTGGCCTTGATCATCGATTTCTACAAAGCCTAAAGTAAATGCATCATCCTCGTTTTGAATAAGGTTGGCATGCAAACAATTTTGTTGGCTGTTGACTTGGCAAGGTATCGCAGAAATATCAGTGCGAAAATGCTGTTTGGATACGCATGCACTCAACAAAAATACGGCTATCAGACCTAGGCTGATTATTTTCATATTGCCAATTCTCCGAGATCAATTGCAAAGTTGTCCACATATCTGGAGTGCACTACGCGCATTGTGTTATTAGGGATATGTTTAAAGTGGTAGTGAACAAGCTTTGTTCATCATTAATGGTGGGTTGTTGACAGTATAATTTACTGAACTAATCGACAGTTTTTATACGGGTTCTGATAACTGCATAACACATCATAAATATAGTGTTTTAAACGGGTGATCAATAGTACCTTTGTACAATGAGTAACGCAAATAAATGCAATACATTGCATCTAACAATATTCTGTTATGGATGGAATTATGAAAAAAACTTTTGCTATCTCAGCTTTATATACTTCAATTTCGTGCCTTGCTCTTTTGCCTGCCGTGGGTTCGGCTGCGATAATTACTTATGATCAACGTGCTATTACAGATTATTCCGTACTACCAAATGATGCTGGAAATTATCAGGGTAGTAACCCTTTGAGTACCACGTCAAGCCCAGATTACTCTGCAGTTTGGGCTGCACAAAACTCACAAATTACACAATCAACTCTGACATCCACTAGCAGTATTTCTGAAAATAATTTTTCGGTCGAAGAACTGAGTATTTCATTCTCAGCAGCCTCCACCGAAAGCTTAGGATTTCAATTTGCTTTAGATGCGGGTTTCGGTGGGGCTCTATATCTGGATGGTAAGGAAATTGCCTATAATGCTAAGGATATGTGGTGGGCTTATAACTGGAATAATAGCAGTCAGATTCTGGCAAGCACCCAGACGATAAATGCGGGTGACCATACCTTAATCGCTTATTGGTCAGAAAATTGTTGTTCAGGTAGTGGTGCTGCCAGAGTTTCAATTAATGACAGTAACTATCAGGATTTGTCAGTCTTATCGTCACCCATTGGTGGAGCCAACAATGTTCAGTCTATTCCAGAACCGACTACTTGGGCTATGTTGGCATCGGGTCTACTTATTCTAGTTACGCTACATCGTAAAACTTTGCAGCTGTCATAAAAACTGATGGTAATGGGGAAGGGCTAATCAGGTTAATCAACTCGCCATTAGCCCTTTACTGATTAATGGCGTTATCGGTTTTAATCGCATCCTTTAAACGCATTTTAATCAAAAATCAACGCTGAATTTGGATGCAGTGTGGTTTTAAATACGCTGTTAAGTCCTGAATTGTGCAATTGAAGATTGTAAATTATGTGCAATTCTCAGTAGGTTGTGTGCTTCATTTTCCACTTGTACTGCATCTGTGGCATTGGTGGTGGTCACATTATTAATATCAACTACATTTTGATTGATATGTTCAACCACCAGTTTTTGTTCTGCAACGGCGTTAGAAATAAAATTATTCATCTGCGCTATTTGATTAACCATAGATGAAATATGATCAAGTACAGTTCCGGTACTTTCAATGACTGTGACGGTTCCCTTTGCTTGAGCCTGGCTTTCAGTCATGGCATTTACTGCCCCTCTTGCTCCATCTTGTAGACGCTCTATCAATTGCTGGATGACCAGTGTCGATTCCTGGGTACGGCTGGCAAGAGTCCGTACTTCATCAGCCACGACTGCAAAACCTCGGCCTTGCTCACCAGCACGAGCAGCCTCAATAGCTGCATTCAGTGCCAGCAGATTGGTTTGATCTGCAATGCTTTGGATAACATCAAGTACAGAACTGACATTCTTACAATCAGTCTCAACATTACTTATTACCAGGCTGGCTTTATCAATTCCAGCAGAAAGCAGATAGATGGCTTTTACAGTGTCGTTCACGACGGCCTTGCCCTGATTGGCGGCTTCACTGCTTTCGCTAGCTGTATGAGCAGCGTTTAAGGTGTTTTTGGCTACTTCGGCAACAGTGGCTGATAACTCAGTAACTGTGGTGGCTACCTGATCGGTCCCCGCCTGTTGTTTTTGCATACCTTGTTTACCACGATGCGACATTTCATTTAAACGCTCGGAACTTAAGGATAGTTCTTCCGTTTCCATGGATACCTGGCGCATTAAAGAATGCAGTAAAGTCAATAAGTCATTGAACAAGCTAATAATTTCGCCAATTTCATCATTGCTCTCATGGGGGATTCGTCGGGTTAAGTCCGCTCCACCCTGTTTCATGCTAGTCAGCGATTTTTTTAGTTCGGTTAAAGGGGGTTCAATTTTAAAGTAAATTAATATTAAAGCCGTAATGACAAACAAAGCCAGAAAACTGGCGACACCTATACAAAGCAGGCTATCTTTATCAGTTTCTTTATCCAGATTCTGTTTTGCAGCCAATTGTTCGTTATAAACTTGTTCATTTAAACTTTCTAGCTCCTGTGTCATGCGTTTGGCTGTAACATCAAGTCCGGTATTGGGTTCTTTCATTGCCGCATTTCCGGCTTCGGTACCCTCATTAATGTATGCCCATGCCATTTTAACCCCAGTGTCATGCATGTTTTTTATTTGATTTTTTAAGCCAGTAGTTCGAGATTCTAAGTCGGGTCTCAGTTTAGCAATGGCATCCAGTTTTGACAGAACCTGCTCAAGATTTTTTTTCGCTTCCTCTAAGCCTTCGCTATCGTGAGTGGCACCCACATCGGTTAAAAACTGTTGTATTTGAACGGTATGAAAACGGGTATCTTTAAGTGATTCAAAAACCAGTTCTTGTTTGGTTGATGACAGCAATGCCACATCAATGTTGGTGAAAGCTTTCCAAAGTAGAATCACGTAAGCTAGGCTGGCGATGGCCAATGCTACTGAAACTAGCGTTAGAAATGCTTTTATTGAGGTATTTTTAAACATATTGATCTTTAATCCTTAATGATGAGGTTGTTTGCAAAAACTCAAATATGCGTCGGTTGGTAACGGGCGACTTAATTAATAGCCTTTGTACTTATTAAGCATCCATTGGCATTGAAGTAGTCTCGTTTTTGGCATTACACAAAACCCAAATATTGGGACAGTGCGGTAGTGGTAGCAATAATTAGGATATTACCTTGTTACCCTGCACAAAAAATTAATCCATTTTCAATGGATCTAATGGCAAGCCATGCCAATAGCAAAGTAAAAAGTAAAGCTATCTACGTAAATCCAAAGCCCATTTGTTTGAGCATCAGCATAAGTGTAATCGCTTCTTCAGCATTGTCCAGTAATAGACTCACTGTAATTTTCAGCAGGTATCAATATCTAATCCCTAACTCAGAAGGGTTAAATTTAACAAGACTTCATTTAAGATATTTCATCACTTGCTCAGCTGTCAGCGGATGACTAAAAAAATAACCTTGGGCCTGATTACAACCTTCGTTACGTAAGATATCCAACTGCATCTGAGTTTCCACGCCTTCAGCAATAGTTTGCATATCAAAGCCTTTTGCCAGTTGAATGATTGAACGCACAATAGCTAGGTCGTGACGATCAATTTCCAGATTGCGGATAAAAGATTGATCAATTTTCAGTTTATCCACCTGAAAGCGTTTTAAAAAAGCCAGACTGGAATAACCGGTACCAAAATCATCAATTGACAAGGTGAATCGTAATGTTTTAATTTTTTTTACCACGTCCAAAATATATTCTACATCCTGTAACATAATGGTTTCAGTTAGTTCCAGCTCAATATACTCTGAGTCGATTTCATGTTCGGTAGTTTGATCGGTAATCATCTTAATCACATCGCCACGTTTAAATTGTAATGATGATAAGTTCACTGCAATTCTGATGGGTTGAAGACCTTGTAATTTCCAGGCTCGAGCCTGACAACAGACTTCTCGCATTACCCATTCCCCTATGGGTACAATTTGCCCGGTTTCTTCAGCAATTGGGATGAATTTATTTGGATAAATGAGTCCATATTCGGGGTGATTCCAACGTATCAACGCCTCCAGCCCCGTCAAAGAACCATCAACTAAATCAAATTGCGGTTGATAATGTAGAACGAATTCGTGTTTGACTATTGCCTCTGCTAAGCCATTGTGCATGCGTAGCCGCTCTAGTGCATCGATATTCATTTTGTCGGTGTAAAAACGATAAGTGTTGCGCCCACAATCTTTGGCATGATACATGGCGGTATCAGCTAGTTTTAGCAAGGTGTCAAAATTGTCGCCATCGTCTGGATAAATGGCAATACCGATACTGGTGGTGAAAGTTAGGGGAAAGTTGTCGATTTCAAATACGGTACTAATTTGCTCAAGTAATTTTTGTGCCACACATGATACTGCGTGAGTATTTGGCATGTCGGTTAGGATAATTACAAATTCATCGCCGCCCAAACGACTGACCGTATCAATTTCACGGACATTGGCTTGCAAGCGCTTTGCTACGGAAATGAGAAGTTTGTCTCCCATTTCATGACCAAGCGAATCATTGACATTTTTAAACTGATCCAGATCCATAAATAATATGGCAGTCAAACCATTGGCGTGTCGTTCATTTATGCCAACCGATTGGTAGAAACGGTCACGTAGCAATAAACGATTGGGTAATTTGGTCAGTGGATCATGAAAAGCCAAAAATGTGAGTAAAGCCTCATCGGCTTTAGTTTTGGAGATATCACTAAAAATAGCGACATAGTTACATAGATTGTGTTCACTATCGAATACAGTGCTGATATTTAGCCATTTTGGATAAATATCACCATTTTTACGCTGATCCCAGATTTCACCATGCCAAGATCCTTCGTTTAGAATTTTATGCCACATTTCTTTAAAAAAAACCTGGTCGTGGCGACGAGAGGAAAGTAGGCGAGGATTTTTCCCTGACACTTCTGCAAGAGTGTAGCCCGTAATTGTTGTAAATGCTTCATTAACATAGATAATATTGTTCTGGGCGTCGCTGATCAAAACTGCTTCGCTACTGTTCGACAGAACACGATCCATGAGCTTGGTTTGACGCTCGTTTTCCATACGATCAGTAATTTCCTGACCAAGAATGATCAACGCTTTACGTGTGCCGTTTGCCTCAAATTTAGGGGTTTTACTGATTTCAAAAAACCTTGTTCGTTGTTGATCATCCGTTTTTGAAAGTATGCTCATGACAAAATCAACGGTTTTACCTGATTGCCAGGCATGTTCGTCACTTTCAGGGCAAAATTCAAAATTAGTTAAGTCTTGTTCCTTGCATAATTTGACTAGTTCGTTAGTTGTTTTACCTTGCCAGGGTTTACCAATCAGACCATATAATTCCAGCGTGGCATTGTTGGCAATTTGCCAACGATTTTCGCCGTCTTTTAAAGTAACCAGATAACTGGCCGTATTAATGAGTAAGAAAAAGTTTTCTTCATTCACAAAGCTGGCTGGTTTGCCGATTTGACCAATAAATCGATAACCTATGCCATATTCGGTTTTTATTAAGCATTCAGCACCGGGACTGGCTTTTCGTAAAGCGGATTTTAAAACGGACATGGAACGGGCAATACTTTCATCAGAGGTATTTGCGTTATTCCAGACCTTAGCAATCAGTTCTTCTCGGGATACGCGCTTACCCGCTTGTTTGACCAGAGTGAGTAACAAATTAAATTCTTTCGGATGTAGGTTTACAGGTTTGCCAGCGAATGCCAGTCCTTGTTCGCTATCAATCACAAAACCATAAAAATCAGCGTGAAAACTGTTGTCCATTTTTCAGATACCCTTAATGTAAACAGTACTAAAATGATTGCTAAAGTTGCCTATGTAACTTAAAGAGTGGTTTAACATAGCTATTAAATATTTGTTTTGATTAGCATTAATATTTATGGAAATAGTTCGCAAATACACCAAGTTTTATTCAATTCAGGCAATATCCAGGCGAAACAATCGGCAATAGTAACTGTTTTTGCACCATGAAACTTTATGGAATTATTAGAAGTTTAGCTTCTTGATCTGCTTGGTAAGATTTCCATTTGATAACTATTTCATAAGGTATACGCTAGAAAGTAAGGAAATGCAGCCATGAATATTTATATCTGTCCAGGTATGATTTGTAAGCCTAGGCTGACGTATTCGGTTTAGTCAGTTATAATGATCAACAATTTCTTGTTAATAAACCATTGGACAATAATACTGAATAGCGCCTGTTGAGTAATGTGTTTTCGGGGCTGATGTTTTTTAGTTTTTTAACGTATTGTCTATCCATTACAGTGTGCTGATATGGATTTTAAATACCTATAAGCATTTGATTTTAATGTATTCCAATTGCAAAGCCCACCAAAATATAATCAGATTGAATGGTTTTTTCAAATACCTTGGCCAATCTGAATCATGCGCAGTCTAAGCAAAGCTATCCTGCTTTTGGGGTATTGTTATTTGTCCTGGGCCAATGCTGCCGACCAGGAAGATTTAACCAACCTTAGTCTGGAAGAACTCCTTAAAGTAGATGTAATCAGTGCCAATCGTTTAGGGCAAAAACTCAATCAGGCTCCCACCTCCATGTCAGTGTGGACCGCTGGCGATATTCGAACTTTTGGCTGGCGTACTCTTAGCGAAGCCTTAAATGCCATGCGCGGCCTGTTTACCAGCAATGATCGCAACTACAGCTATGTGGGTGTGCAGGGCTTTAGCCAGTCGTTTGATTACAATTCCAGAGTGCTGTTCATGATAGACGGTCAGCGTATGAATGAGAATATCTACGATGGCGGCTATATGGCTCAGGAGTTTATGCTGGACATGGATATGGTTGAACGCATCGAATTCATTCCCGGCGCAGGTGCTTCCATCTACGGTGCCAATGCATTTTCCGGTTTAATCAATATCATTACCAAAACCGGACATGCCATTAATGGCACACAACTAGCCGCCGAAGGCGGTAGCTACGATACCTATAAAGGTCGCATTAGCTACGGAAAAAAACTGGAAAATGGCACGGATGTGCTGGTTTCGGCCTCCCATTATGATAGTGCCGGGGTGCCTAGTCTGTCTTATCCAGAATTTAACAATCCAGCCAATCCGCTCAGCGCCAATAAGGGTGTGGCTAAATACTCGGATGCAGAATATGCAGATCGCTTATTTGGCCGGGCAACTTTTCAGGAATTTACCGTAATGGGTGGTTATGTCGGGCGCTTGAAGCAAATACCAACGGGTTCTTTTGGTGTTAACTTTAACGATCCGAACAATCGTTCTAACGATCAGCAGTTTTTTGGTAATGTTAAGTATCAAAAAGACTTGTCCAGCAAAACATCTATTATGCTGAAAGGCTCCTATCAAGGTTATGATTATTCGGCTGTATCACCCTATAGCACGCCTACTGTACTTAATATGGAAGGTGCCAGTGGTCGCTGGTGGACCGGAAATGCACAATTAACAAGCACGGTTTTTAATAGGCAACGGCTGCTGATGGGATTGGAATATCAATACGATCAGCGCCAGCATATTTACAATTATGATATTTTGCCGCATCAAAATTATTATGACACGCGTAACAACGGCAGCCGTGTGCAACTTTACACACAGGATGACATTCAGCTTTTGGATAATTTAGTGTTTAGTGCTGGAGGGCGGTTCGATTATAGTCATTTGATGAAAAATCTACAAATTAACCCAAGATTGGGTTTAATCTGGAATCCCAGAGAAAATACAACCTACAAACTGTTATACAGCACCACTTTTCGTGCGCCTAATATTTGGGAAAATACCTACAATATAGGTTTAGTGGCAAATCCCACCAATCTGGAAGAAAATATTAAAACCTATGAAGGTATAGTTGAATGGCGATTAAGCTCAGGTCTGAAATTAATGGGCAATTTGTTTTACAACGATATCTACCAGATTTTGCAAACCGCCAATACCAGCAATGGTGATATTGTAACTAATGACGGCCATTATCATACCCGTGGTGCAGAACTGGAAGCTGAGCAGCGATGGAATGAAGGCCGCATGCTTAAGTTTTCTTATACTTATAATTTGCTGACAGATGCTAATCATGCCAATGTGTGGGGCTATGGTTCACCGCAGAATATGTTCAAATTGCATTATGCCGAACCACTGTTTAATAACTTTGCGACATTGGGTGTGGAAAATGTCTATATCGGTGACCGCAAGGCATTACAAGGCGGTTTAGCAGATGCCTATAATCTGATTAACTTAAGCCTTAGTTCTGATCGCCTTGCCCGTGGATTGTTTGCATCAGTTAATCTCTATAATCTCCTTGATACCCATTATCAAATGTTAGGCGGTACCGGATCAAGCGACATTACTCAAAATATTTTGCTAATGAACGGTCGCGAGTTTCGTGTCAAATTACAATTTACTTTCTAGTTTGAGCGCGTGAATATTTCTTTCTCCCTCACACTCGATTTTCTATTTCTAGAGATGCAATTGTTATTGCATGATATTTATGTGGTTAGGGATGGCCATGTGTAGTATTTATTTAAAATCGGGCATTGGATTGTTCAGAATTCTATTGTTTGGGGGCTTGGTCATATCAGGTTATGGGCTGGCCGTTGCAGATGGCGTCAATGCTGCATCAGTTCAGACCGCATTCATGTTCAATTTTTTTAAATATATAGATTGGCCCGCATCTGGTAATCATCAAGATGTGTTTACGTTGTGTACTACGGAAGGGGATCAATTAGGAAATAGTCTGTCAGTACTGGAAAACAAAACCTTATCAGGTAAGTTCTTGGTGATTCGACGCGGACTTGGTGGTAAAGATTTGAAAGATTGTCATATGGTATTTATCTCATCCACAGCTAATGCAGCAATTATTATTCAAGAGTTAAAAGAATTGCCTATCGTTACGGTTAGTGAACAAGCCAATTTTATTGATCAGGGTGGGATTTTAGGTTTTGTGCAAAACGATAATCATATCGGTTTTGAGATCAATTTGGGCGCTGCCAATGCAGAGGGTTTGCATATCAGTGCCCAACTACTTAAATTGGCTAAAAGAGTCAATACTGAAAAATGATGCTTATACTGTTTACTGACAATTTATGAAATTTGAACATTTTGCTAATTTGCCCATTACTACTAAACTGCTTCGCTTGCAGTTTGTCACGGTAGGATTGGCGCTAATATTTGTATTAGTGGTCAGTATCGCCACTCAATTTTGGCAAGAGCGTCAGGCAATGTTGGATGACTTGACTTCGACCGGTAATATGATCAGCTTTAATGCTTCAGCTGCCCTGTTATTCGATGATAGTCTTTCTGCAAACACAATTTTAGCGGCCTTGCACAGTAAAACCAATATTATCGCCGCGCAGATTTATACCAGTCAAGGCGTGCCCTATGCCTCATACTTCGCCGGAGAGCGTTTAATACAGTTGCCTGTTGATTTAGTTGCCGCTGAGCAGCAAGTGCAAAATGATAGTTTGCTAACGTTGACACATGTGGTTATCCAAGCGATTAAAAAAGATGAAGAAACAGTGGGTTTTTTATATTTATTGATTGATCTAAAGCCAATGTGGTTTGGATTGATGAATAAGATTGGTCAAATCTCTTTAGTAATGCTGGTGGCATTGCTGTTTAGTTTATTTCTGGGGCGGCGTCTGGCTAAGCAAATTTCCTTGCCCCTGATCAGGCTGGCTGAAATAGCTGAGGAAATGTCGCAACAGAAAAAATACAATCTGCGTGCATCAGGAGAAGGTAAGGACGAAGTCGGTTTACTGGTTAAAAGTTTCAATCAGATGATAGAACAGGTACAGCAACGCGATTTTGAACTGGCAAAGCATCGAGATAAGCTTGAAGAAGAAGTAGAGCTTAGGACGCGGGATTTGCGTCTGGCTGTTGGTGAAGCGCAAGCGGCTAGTATTGCCAAATCTCAGTTTTTAGCCACCATGAGCCATGAAATTCGTACGCCCATGAACGGAGTTTTAGGGATGGCCGAATTGTTGTTAGATACGCAATTGACAACTACCCAGCGGCGTTTTACAGAAATGCTGCAAAAATCGGGTGAGTCACTACTCGCCATTATTAATGATATTTTGGATTTTTCTAAGATTGAAGCCGGACATTTTGAGCTGGAAAGTCTAGAATTTAGTTTGTATCAAATTATTGAGAATATCGTTGAGTTGTTTGCCGAGTCAGCACTTAACAAAGGTCTGGAACTTAATTATCGAATAGCCACTGAAGTACCTAACTACGTTAACGGTGATCCTACCCGATTGCGACAAATTTTAAGTAATCTGGTGAGTAATGCTATTAAATTTACCGAGCATGGCGAAATTTTGATTGATGTCAGGCTTGCCGACAATACTGATATGGTAACCGAAAGTATTGATGCTGATCGCTTGAAGGTGTGCTTTGCAGTACAGGATACCGGCATTGGCATTCATCAAGAGGTGTTGCCGCGTTTATTCCAGTCATTTTCTCAAGCGGATAGTTCCACAACCCGTAATTATGGGGGTACGGGTCTCGGATTAGCAATTTGTAAGCAGTTAGTAGAATTAATGGGTGGAGAAATAGGTGTTACTAGCCAGATTGGTTTTGGGAGTATGTTTACCTGCATTGTGCCTATATCGGTGTCAAAATCCACACTGCCCAGCCATATAGAGAGATCAGGACGGCTTCAGGGGCTGAGTTTACTGATTGTTGAGGATAATACTATTAATCGAGACATTCTTTACCAGCATGCTTTGTCTTGGGGGATGAAAGTTGAGGCTGTAGCAAGTGCATTATCTGCCATGGAGTTGCTCAAATTAGTTTTAGATGACGGTACTTCGGGATATGACTTGATAGTCATTGATATGAAGATGTCTGATATGAACGGCCTGGAATTGGCTAGGCACATCAAAGCCAATGCTGAACTCGCGCATATACCTTTGGTAATGCTGACCTCTCTGATGATGAAAGATTTAGCTGAGGAAGCAAAAAAAGCCGGGTTTGCAGCCTATCTGACCAAACCCCTGTATAAAGCAGAACTCTATAAAGCGCTGTCAAGTGTCCTGGCCGCTAAAAACTATAGTCTGACAGACCAAAATATTGATTTATCGCCTGTAGAAAAAAATACTTTTTCTGGGAGGTTGTTGTTGGCAGAAGATAATTTAGTTAATCTTGAACTGACTACAGAAATCTTGCAACGTTTCGGATATTCGGTAGACATTGCGCATAATGGTCTGGAAGCATTACAAGCGATTGAGCACAATCACTATGATCTGGTGTTGATGGATTGCATGATGCCTGTAATGGATGGCTTTGTAGCCACAGTTGAAATAAGACGGCAGCAAAAAGCCGGTAAGTTATCCCCATTTCCTATTATTGCACTGACAGCAAATGTGATTGAAGGTGATCAACAAGAGTGCCTGGAAATTGGTATGGACGATTATTTGTCCAAGCCGTTTAAAATCGAAGCATTGGTGAATAAAATTAATTTTTGGCTAAATGCAGCTGAGCAATTACCTAAACATGAGGCCAATGACTTGACCAAGTTAAAGGGTGATTTAGTGATTAACGAAGCCGTGCTAGATACTATTTGTAAACTTGATCCTAAACACGGTGATGAATTACTGTGTAGCCTAATCAAACTTTATCTAGCTAATACCGATACGATTCTGACAAAGTTGGAACAGGCTTGGGAACAGGGGGACATTGATGGTATTCGTCAGGCATGCCATACACTTAAATCCAGTAGTCATCAACTGGGTGCAGAACAGCTGGCTAATTTATGCCGCGAAGTTGAGAACGAGGCGCGTAATCATTGCTACGATATTTCCGGGGAGGCACTAATGCAAATAAAGCAATCGTTTTTCCAGACGCAGGCAATCTTGACGCGTTATCTGGATAAATGAATACATCTCAGGAAAGCAGATATATGAATGACCAACCCCACATTATCGTAATTGATGATGATTCCATGATTCGTTTGATGGTAGTCGCTGCGCTAAAAGCGGTCGGATTAAATGCTAGCGAAGCAGGCAGTGGAGAAGAAGGCTTGCAACTATTTGTTGAAAAGGGGGCGCATGCAATTTTGCTGGATGTCATGATGCCAGATGGTATGGATGGCTTTGCAACTTGCATAGCGTTTAGGCAACTCCCGGATACGTTAAATATTCCGGTACTGATGATGACCGGTTTGGATGATATAGAATCAATTAATCGTGCTTATGATGCAGGAGCGACAGATTTTATTACCAAACCAATTAATTTGTCGCTGTTAGGTCATCGGGTACGTTATATGTTAAGAGCGGCAAAAACCACTAATAACCTTGTCGAAAGCGAGCGACGTTTACATCGTATGGCCTATTTCGATAGTCTTACCCAGTTGCCAAATCGCGAGTTTTTCAAGGAGCATTTAAAGTGTATGGTAGCCTTGGCAGAACGCAAAAGTCTGAAATTAGCGGTGTTGTTTCTTGATTTGGATGGCTTTAAACGTATTAATGACACTCTGGGCCACCAGCTTGGCGATTTGGTTCTACAAAAAACCAGTGACGAACTACGCAATAGTATCAGAGCTTGTGATGCCTTGATACGGAGCGGTACTACACGTGAAGGCGATGCAATTGCTAGGTTGGGTGGTGATGAATTTACCGTACTGTTAGCGGGAGTCCAGAGTAATGCGGATGCTGCGATAGTTGCTGAACGTATACTTAGCAATCTTTCCAAACCATTAATTTTTGGTGAGCATGAACTGTATTCTACCACCAGTATTGGTATTGCAATATACCCGCATGACGGCAAAAACTCTGAAGAACTATTAAAAAACGCTGATTTGGCAATGTACTATGCTAAACGTGAGGGTGGTAACGAATATCGCTACTTTACTGCAGAGATGTCCGAAACAGCATTACAACGACTTAATATGGAAAATCAGCTGCGTAAAGCCATCGAACGTGGTGAGCTTGAACTGCATTATCAGCCGCAATATGATTTATCGGCTGATTGTTGTTGTGGAGTAGAGGCGTTGTTACGCTGGGATAATCAGGAGTTTGGGCGCATTTCACCAGCTGTATTTATCCCGCTTGCAGAGGATTCGGGTCTGATCATCAGTATTGGCGAATGGGTGTTGCGCACGGCCTGCTACCAGTTTAAACGCTGGCAAGAGCAAGGTGTACCGATTTGTCGAGTAGCCGTTAATGTTTCTGCAATGCAATTTCTGCATAAAGGATTTACCGAGCTAGTGGCGAGTATACTCAATGAAACCGGTGTCCTGCCTCAAATGCTGGAATTGGAATTAACTGAATCTGTTTTGATAAATGACGAGGCTATTGTCCTTGATACTTTGAATACCCTAAGTAAAATAGGTGTACAACTGGCGATTGATGATTTTGGAACAGGTTATTCCAGTTTGAGTCGCCTGAAACATTTTCCAATAAACCGTTTGAAGATTGACCAAAGTTTTATACGTAATATTGAATACGATAGCAAAAACGCCGCAGTGGTGGTTGCTATCATTGCTATGGCTGAAGGAATGAGTATGAATGTGATTGCAGAAGGTGTAGAGAATGCTAGTGAGCTGGCATTCCTGAAAAATAAGCACTGTTTGGAAGTGCAGGGTTTTTTTATGAGCAAGCCGTTACCCGCGTCAGAAATTCAGGTGGTTATCGCTAAATACATAGAAAATCAAGTTTGAGGGGAAACACTAGGGACAAACCTTTTGCCCCTAGTGTCTAAATGTTAGATAAAATTGCAGCTTTTTAAGCCAGACTGTTCAAATAGTCTTCATAATTACCGTTAAAGTCCACTATACCTTTGGGCGTTAGTTCAATAATGCGCGTGGCTAGCGAGGAAACAAACTCACGGTCATGACTGACAAATATCAGTGTGCCAGGATAGTTTTCCAATGCCGTATTTAAGGACTCTATAGACTCCATATCCAAGTGATTGGTCGGTTCATCCAACACCATGATATTGTTTTTTTGTAAAATTAATTTACCAAAAATCATGCGACCCTGTTCACCACCGGACAGCACTTTAACTGATTTACCTATGTCATCCTGCGAGAACAACAGTCGGCCTAAAGTGCCGCGTATGGCTTGATCATCGTCAGATTCTTTACGCCATTGTCCCATCCAGTCAATTAAGCTCAAATCTTCGGCAAAATCTTCGGCATGATCTTGTGCATAATAACCAATTTCAGAGTTTTCTGACCATTTAACCAAGCCAGTATCCGCTGTCAGATCACCAACCAGAGTTTTTAGCAGGGTGGATTTACCAATACCATTTGGACCAATGACCGCTACTCTTTCACCGACGGGTATCATCAAGTTTAAGTTTTCAAACAGTGGTTTCTCGCCATAACCTTTACCCAGATCTTGCACTTCCAACGCTAGACGATGCAGTTTTTTGCTTTGGTCGAAGCGAATAAACGGGTTAACCCGGCTGGAAGGTTTAACTTCATCCAGTTTGATTTTTTCCAGCTGTTTGGCGCGAGAAGTGGCTTGTTTAGCCTTAGAAGCATTAGCAGAAAAACGGCTGACAAAGGTTTGTAATTCGGCAATTTGTGCCTTTTTCTTGGCATTGCCCGATAGCAAGCGTTCACGAACTTCGGTAACTGCTGTCATGTAATCATCATAATTGCCAGGATAAACACGCAATTCACCATAATCCAAATCGGCCATATGCGTACAGACACTATTGAGAAAATGCCGATCATGCGAAATAATAATCATGGTGCATTCGCGATCATTGAGTAAGTCTTCCAGCCAACGTATGGTGTTAATATCCAGATTGTTGGTAGGCTCATCCAGTAACATGATATCTGGATTGGCAAACAAGGCCTGTGCCAGTAACACCCTCAGTTTCCAACCGGGGGCAACTGCACTCATCAGGCCAAAATGTTGCTCCACCGGAATCTCCAGACCTAACAGTAATTCACCCGCTCTGGATTCGGCGGTATAGCCATCCATTTCGGCAAATTCAACTTCCAGTTCTGCCACTTTCATGCCTTCTTCTTCCGACATGTCCGGCAAGGCATAAATTCTGTCGCGTTCCTGCTTAACCGCCCATAATTCCTTGTGTCCCATAATCACCGTGTCAATCACGGTGAATTCTTCGAAAGCAAACTGATCCTGACGCAAATTACCAATGCGTTCATTGGGGCCAATACTGACATTTCCTGCAGAGGGTTCCAGATCGCCGCTGAGTATTTTCATCAGCGTGGATTTACCGCAACCATTGGCACCAATCAGGCCGTAGCGGTTACCGTCGCCAAATTTGACAGAAATGTTTTCAAACAGGGGTTTAGCCCCAAATTGCATGGTGATGTTGGCTGTAGAAATCAAAATAATATCCGGAGAATAAAAAAGTCAGAGTTTAATGCGGGGGTAAAGGGCAGGGGAGGCCAGTAAACTGTCTACCCGAGAGTATTTAGAGTATCCTTAATATAGAGTAACTGTTCAGCGTAAAAGAAAGTTTTATAGGTGTAGACATTAGGCGTCGCGTCAATCGCGACAGATGCGCATCACTTCGTTCAGCACATATATGGACTTCCCCCCTATTGCAAGACAAATTTTACCAAAATGAATGATTTCAAAAGTAATCAAGATTGCCGCCATATATTCGGTTTCAATTAGAGGTTGATTAATTTAACCACTGAACCTTGATGAACGTATTCGCGCGCTATTTCCACAAACATCCTAACGATTTTTAAAATCTATGTGCTTGAACGGGATAAATAGCACCGGTCTGACCTGTTGTTATCATCAATTGGATTTACTTGCCTCCGCAATCTGTTTTACTCTGTGTTACACCATTCACTTTTAATCATATCAACTGAGGGTTATCCACGCCTTACCCAACACCGGAACCCTTCTATCACGTGTAGGTGTTGGGTAAGGCGTGGATAACCCGGCCTACACGCTACGACATGACTACATCGGCGGACCTAACCTCATACCTCTTATTTTGTGTAGCCATTACCCACAAAATTCGGGCATTTTTATTGGCCAGTGCGACGGCCGCTTTGTTAAAACCACGTCGTTCAATTAGCGCCTGCAACCATCGACTTAGCGAGTCTGTTTTACCTTGGCAGTTTTTCAAGACTGATCGGGCGCCGTGAATCAGTAAAGTTCGCAGATAGCCATTACCTCGTTTACTGATACCCAACAACACCACCTTGTCACCACTCGTGTGCTGTTTGGGTACAATGCCTAAACTGGCTGCATAATTTTTGCTTTTGGTATAGCCTTTACCGTCCCCTATATCCGATGCAGCCATAGTAGCCGTAATGGCTCCTATACCTGGAACCTCTACAAATCGTTGACATAATTCGCTCTGAATACAGAGTTGATCAATCTGCTTATCATACTCTTTGATCGTTTTATCCAATTCCTTGAGTTTTTCAAGCTGTTTGGCAAACAGATTTCGACTGATCACGCTTAAACCATTCTCAGCATCTTCAATAATTTCAGTGAGGTGCGTTCTGAGCTGATTGATGCCTATAGGCAGCACAATTCCCCACTCACCTAAAAAACCCCGAATTCGATTCGCCACCGCCGTCCGTTCATCCACTGTACTTTGACGCAATCGATGCAGCATTTGAATATCTTGCTGCTCAAGCGTCTTAAGCGAAACTGTTCGTCTTTTCGGTTGGTGTGTTGCCGTCCAAATAGCCTCTGCATCGTTATAATCATTTTTATTGCCCACCACAAACCCTTTCACATAACGGGCATTCAGCAATACCACTTCATGCCCCAGTTTCTTGATTTCTCGCGCCCAATAATGCGAGCCTCCACAGGCTTCCATACCAATGATACTGACTGGCAAGTTCGCTATGTACGACAATAAATCCGCTCGCTTTACTTTCTTTTTAATCTGTTTCAGTTCAGCATTAAAACTCACCAGATGAAAAATGTTTTTTGCTAAATCTAAACCAATTACGTTATTCTTGATCATGGATTTCTCCTTACCCTTGTTTATTTGCCAGGTGCATTATGACACCGTTAGGGGTGGGGAGAAGTCCATGCCATCATCCTACAGCCTGTTGATTTTAAATTATAAATGCTTAGCTGGAAATGGTTACGATTTAATTAACTATAAATCCTTAATATCAATAGCTTATCAGGATTGGGTTAGAGTGTAAAGCGGTTTTAGGCAAGTTAAGGTGTCTGTTTGGTTAGCAAAACCTTATCCCACTCGCCGAAACTGACCTAAATTTTCTACCTCGCAAACATATTTACAGCAATGGAAATTATTCCAGAACCAGCAAGCTGTATAATTGTTTTATTTACCTGCCCGTTTAATGGATTACCCAGAACAATTAAATCAATTATCACTACGTATTGAGCAGTGCATGAGTGTGGATAAGCATGGACTTAAGCGCCAAGTGCAGCGTTTACGTGGTGAACTTAAGAAAGTGAAACAGCCCGAGTCATTGCTAAATGCGTTGGCAACTAAAATCGAGCAATCGCAAGCGCGTTGTCAGCAACGCCGTGCCACAGTGCCGCAGATTAATTACCCGGATTTGCCTGTTACCGCTAAAAAGGATGAGATAGCGGCTTTGATCCAACAGCATCAGGTAACTATTATCTGTGGCGAAACTGGCTCCGGTAAAACCACACAATTACCGAAGATCTGTCTGGAAATCGGTCGGGGTGTGAGTGGTTTGATTGGTCATACCCAACCGAGGCGCATTGCTGCGCGCACGGTGGCAGATCGTATTGCTGAAGAACTGGGGCAAACTATTGGTCAGGCGGTGGGCTATAAAGTGCGGTTTTATGATAAAACCCATGAGCAATCTCTGGTTAAATTAATGACCGATGGTATCTTGCTGGCAGAATCACAGCATGATCCTTATCTTAATCAGTACGATACTTTAATTATTGATGAGGCTCACGAACGCAGTTTAAATATCGACTTTTTGTTGGGCTATCTGAAATGGCTGTTACCCAAACGCCCAGATTTAAAACTGATTATTACTTCAGCCACCATCGATCCAGAGCGTTTTTCCAATCATTTTAATCAAGCGCCGATTGTCAATGTCTCAGGGCGCACTTTTCCGGTTGATATTCGCTATCGTCCCATAGAGTTGATTGAAGAAGACGATGAAACGGCCGCCGATTTGCAACAGGCCATTTTAGATGCGGTGGATGAATTACATAGGGATATTCAAGGCGATATCCTGATTTTTTTAAGTGGTGAGCACGAAATTCGTGAAACCACAGAGGCTTTGCGTAAGCATCATCATAGCAATCGCTATGAAATATTACCTTTATATTCCAAAC
Source organism: Methylomonas sp. AM2-LC (assembly GCF_039904985.1). Lineage (NCBI taxonomy): Bacteria > Pseudomonadati > Pseudomonadota > Gammaproteobacteria > Methylococcales > Methylococcaceae > Methylomonas > Methylomonas sp. AM2-LC. Next base: position 3,600,234 of record NZ_CP157005.1, on the reverse strand, counting down.
TGAGTGTAAGCGAACAAGACCGGGTGTTTAAGCCGCAAGGCAACAAACCACGAATTGTGTTAGCCACCAACGTGGCAGAAACCTCACTCACTGTGCCAGGCATCCGTTGCGTGATCGATTCTGGTCATGCCCGCATCAGTCGTTACAGTCATCGTAGTAAAATTCAACGTCTGCCTATAGAACGTATATCGCAGGCCAGTGCCAATCAACGTGCCGGGCGCTGCGGGCGGGTAGCCGAAGGTATTTGCATACGCCTGTATTCCAAAGAGGATTATTTCGCCCGACCCGAATTTACCGAACCGGAAATTTTGCGTACCAATCTCTCGGCGGTTATTTTACAGATGGCAGCTTTAAAGCTGGGCGATATTGAAGACTTTCCTTTTGTCGAGCCGCCAGATGACAAAATGATTCGCGACGGCAAGAACTCGCTGTTTGAAGTGGATGCGTTGGATAAACAAGGTCAGCTAACGACAACCGGTCGGCAGTTGGCGAAAATTCCGACTGACCCAAAACTGGCCAGGATGCTATTAGCCGCTGCCGAGCAATCCAGTTTGACGGAAGTGGCCATTATTGTTTCAGCTTTGAGTATTCAGGATCCGCGCGAAAAACCAGCCGATAAAATGCCGCAAGCAGAAGCCAAGCATGCGCAATTTAAAGCAGAAGATTCCGATTTTTTAAGTTTGTTAAATATCTGGACCAAGTTTGAAGAGCAGAAAAAACACCTGTCTAACAGTAAATTGCGCAAATATTGTCAGGATAATTTTTTATCTTATATCCGCATGCGCGAATGGTTTGATATTCATGCGCAAATCATGCAAGTGGTGCGTGGTGATTTAAAACTTAAATTTAATGACAATCCAGCCAATTACTTACAAATCCATTGCGCTTTGTTACCGGGCTTATTATCCAATATTGGATTTCGGCATGAACAATATGAATATCTGGGTGCCAGGGGCTTAAAGTTTTTCATTTTTCCCGGTTCCGGACAGCATAAAGCCAAACCGAAATGGATAATGGCTGCAGAGCAGGTTGAAACCAGTAAAGTCTATGCGCGCATGGTAGCCAAAATAGAGCCGGAATGGGTTGAAGCTTGCGCTCAACATTTAGTTAAACATAACTACTACGATCCACATTGGGAAAAAAATGCCGGTCGCAGCGGTGTTTATGAACGTACCTTATTATATGGCTTAACCTTGCAGGCCAAACGTAAAGTGCCTTATGAAAATGTGGATGCCAAAGCGGCACGACAAATGTTTATTAGTCATGCGCTGGTTAACCACGATTATCATAGCAATGCGCCTTTTTATAAGGCCAATGAAAAACTGCTGGAAGAGGTGGGTTATATCCAACACAAAGGTCGACGTGTCGATTTGGTGGAAGATGAACAATGGTTGTATGCCTTTTATGATAAAAAGCTGCCACCTGAAGTGGTTAATGGCATCACTCTGGATCAATGGCGTAAAAGTATAGAAAAAACCCAGCCGCAATTTTTATTTTTAAGCAAGGCAGACTTAACTCGTCACGAAGAGGGACAAATCAGCGATTGGGATTTTCCTGACAGCAAAAAAGTGGGCGACTTAACGATCGAACTGCATTATCGCTTTGAGCCGGGACATGATGAGGATGGGGTTACTGCTATTATCCCAGTACATCAACTTAATCAAATTCGTACCACCCCTTTCGATTGGTTAGTACCGGGTATGCTGGAAGAAAAAGTGGTGGCTTTAATTAAAGCCTTACCCAAGCATTCACGCAAGCATTTTGTACCGGTACCGCAAACCGCTAAACAATGTTTGGAAATAGAACCGGATTTTAAAGGTTCCTTGTTTGATTGGTTAAGTGGTCGTTTGCGCAAAATTAGCGGTGAGTCCATACCCTTGAATGAATGGCAACCGGAGAGTGTGCCTGAGCATTTGAAAATGAATTTTCGGGTGGTAGACGAGCAAGGCAAAGCTTTGGGTTACGGTCGCAATCTGGCCAAATTACAGGCCGAATATGCCAGCAAGGCAGATGATAGTTTTGCCAAACTGGCTGAAGAAGAAATGCAATATACCGCTTGTATTGCCTGGGCTTTTGCAGACTTACCAGAAACAATGCAGTTTATGCAGAAAGGTCAAAGTTTTATCGGCTATCCTGCCATCATTGATGAGGGAGAAAGTGTCGGTGTAAAAATAATGGATACGCAAGCTAAAGCCGACGCTACGCATTTTGTCGGTTTAACGCGCTTGTTTCAGCTACAGTGCCGAAAAGAAGCCCAGTTTATAATAAAGAATAGCAACGTCAGCGCACCGCTACAATTAGTTTATCAACAGTTAACTGCCCATCCATTGTTAAGCAATCGTGCGGGTGGCGATTTTAAACAAGATTTATTATTTCAGATTTTTAGCAGTAATTTTGTGGAACAGTCCAGTACCCGCACCCAACAACAGTTTGAGATGGTATTACAGAAACAAAAACCTAGTTTGCTACTGTTGGCACAAGAGGTGGGTAAGCAAATGACAGAAATCATGGCAAACTACCAACAGATACAGCAGCGATTGCAGCAACCCGGCATTACGGCAGCATTGCAAGCCGATGTTAATCGGCAGCTGGCGTGTTTGGTGTATAAAGGCTTTGTTCGTCATACGCCCTTTGCGCAATTACAGGCTATGCCACGTTACCTAAAGGCCATAGCCTTCCGTCTGGAAAAACAAAAGCCGGATACGCCGGATGTGGCGGGGCTTAATAGACTTTGGCAGCATTATTGGCAAGCGGTGCAAAAACAAATAAAAGTGGGTTTGCCAAACCCGGAACGCGATACTTTTCGTTGGCAGTTAGAAGAATTGCGCGTATCTTTGTTTGCACAGCAACTGAAAACGGCTTACCCAGTCTCTGTGCATCGCTTGGAAAAGGTTTGGCACGAGGAGTTCTCATAAGCTGTCAGAACTTTTTTGAATTTTATTACATATGGGAACCTTAAATGATACCTATTAGAGACTCCATCCCTTGTTTAACCAGACCCTATGTAACCTGGGCTATCATGGTGGTCTGCGTAGTCGTGTTTTTGGCCATGCTGATAATGCCAGACCACATGGCACAGCGTATCCTGTATTTATATGGCATGGTGCCAATCCGCTACACACATCGAGCGTGGGCTTACGATTTTGGGCTACCTTACGATTATTATCTATCATTTATTACCAGTTTATTTATACATGGCGGGTGGTTGCATATCCTGTTTAATTTGGTGTTCTTATGGATCTTTGCCGACAACATAGAAGATTTGATGGGGCATGGTCGTTTTATAGTGTTTTATTTATTGTGCGGTTTTCTAGCCACCTATGCTCAATGGTATTTTTCGCAGGAACTGGTGATACCCGTAGTCGGTGCTTCTGGTGCCATTGCCGGGGTGTTGGGCGCTTACTTTTTCCGCTTCCCGTATGCCAAAGTATTAATTTTAGTGCCAATTTTTTTCTATCCGCTTTTCTTTGAAATACCTGCGGTAGCTTTTTTAGGCTTTTGGGTTATCTTGCAGTTACAGGAAATTAGCACAGCGGCAATGTTTGCTGGCGCAGCCACCAGTTCAGCCTGGTGGTCGCATCTGGGTGGCTTTGCTGCCGGTGCACTATTGTATCGATTTTTTATTAAGAGTAATAGCGCTACCGTTGAAGAATAATTCGACTTGTATTTATCCTGTTTAACCATTTTCGTACCATTGTTTGCTGGCATTGACGACCACAACTGCCAGCAACATGACCGGTACTTCAATTAATACGCCAACCACTGTGGCCAATGCCGCGCCAGAATCAAAGCCAAATAAACTAATGGCTGTAGCAACGGCTAATTCAAAGAAGTTACTGGCACCAATCAGCGCTGATGGGCAGGCGATATTATGTTTTTCACCCACTTTACGGTTTAACCAATAGGCCAGGCTGGCATTAAAAAACACCTGAAGCAGAATCGGCACGGCAAGTATGGCAATGACTAGGGGTTGCTTAATGATCGCTTCACCCTGAAAACCGAACAATAGTATTAGCGTAATTAACAAGGCCGCCATCGACCAATGCCCCAAGTGCTGCATAACCGTAGCGAAAGCAGTTTCGCCTTTTTTTAGCAATAATTTTCGGCAAAGCTGGGCAAGTATCACTGGTATCACGATATACAGTAGTACCGAAGTTAATAGCGTATCCCAAGGAACGCTAATCGACGATATGCCGAGTAACAAGGCAACGATGGGCGCAAAGGCAAATATCATGATGGTGTCATTTAATGCCACTTGAGTCAGCGTGAATAAAGGATCACCATCGGTCAGCTTACTCCACACAAACACCATGGCGGTACACGGTGCTGCCGCTAGTAAAATCAATCCAGCGATGTAACTGTCCAGTTGTTCGGCAGGTAAATAGGATGCGAAAATGTGTCGGATAAATAACCAACCCAGTAAGGCCATGGAAAAGGGTTTAACCGCCCAATTGATAAATAAGGTAACACCTATCCCTTTCCAATGAGTTTTGACCTGATGCAAGGCGGTAAAGTCCACCTTAATCAACATGGGAATAATCATCACCCAAATCAATATACCCACTGGCAAATTGACTTGCGCATATTCAAGGCTACCTATGCTCTGAAATACCTCAGGCCATAGTTGCCCAAAACCAATACCAGCCAAAATGCAAAGAGCGACCCATAACGAAAGGTAGCGTTCAAACAGATTCATAAATTTATCCTGTATCAAATGTATAGATAAAGAAACGCTAACGGTGCAGCGCAGTTTTAGTGCAATTATAATCAATGGCCTATAGGGTAAGCTGAGCAAAGTGAAGCGCATCTGTCGCGATTGATGCGCCTCCTGGCGTCGGCATATCCTATGCAGGCGGTAAATAGTGACAAAGAAACATGTAAAGCGACTGCCGCATTTTTATCGTATTAGTCTTGGCTGGGTGGACAGGCTAGACATTCTAACGATACAGGTGGATTGCCCCCGCAGCAGTTTTCAGTCATAAAGGCCAATAAGGCATTCATCGTGGCAAAGTTGGCCGCATAAATAACAAAGCGACCCTCTTGGCGCGAGCTGACCAGATTGGCAATACTCAGTTCTTTCATATGGAAAGACAGCGAGGAGGGCGGTATACCCGTGGCCTCGCTAATCTTGCCTGCAGCCATGCCCTGTGGGCCTGACTGCACTAAGGTGCGATAGATAGCCAAGCGGGAATCCTGTGCGAGTGCAGCAAGGATAATCACCGCTGATGATATTTCCATATTTAACCTATAAGTTGGGTAATAAATAAACTTTGGTAATTACTCACCGTAAAAGTAAGCCTGGATAGGATGTGCCGACGTCAGGAGGCGCATCATTCGCGACCGATGCGCTTCACGTTGTTTATAGTCAATTAGTTTTAATTGAAAAAAACTACGCTGCATAGTTACAAACTTTGCTAACTATCCATCCTTCAGAAATTATGTTGGTTTTTAATAACCCAAATGGATAGTTGTATTTAAGGCAACAACTCACCAATACGATCCAGTTCCTTTTTAAGTTGCGCTTGATCATTTTGTAAAGCAGTTAAAGGCAAAGCCAAAAACTGTTCTATGCGATAACGCAAAATGCCATAAGCCTGCATAAAAGCCGCATCAATTTCTGCATCGCTACCCGTTACATGCGCCGGATCTTCAACACCCCAATGGCTACGCATTACCGGGCCTAAATAGGCCGGACAAGTTTCGTTAGCCGCATTGCCACACACACTAATGACAATATCCGGCGTGACGGGCAAATCCTGCCAGGATTTACTGAAATAGCCTTCGGTAGAAATTCCTTCGCTTGCAAGTAAAGCCAATGAGTGTGGATGCACTTGGCCAGTAGGTTTACTACCAGCACTCAATGCCCGCCAACCCGTTGGGGCTAGGTGATTAAAAGTCGCTTCAGCTAAGATTGAGCGACAGGAATTGCCTGTACAAAGAAATAAAACATGCATGGTTAAATTGATTTGATAGCTGTGAGAAAAAGTTGATAACTGAGGCTATGATAAAATATATATTTTTATATTTCAATAAATATTGAAATATAAGTTTGTATAGCACCCTTCAAATCAAATAATCAATTTAATGGGGGGGCATGCATAAAGGCTGAATAATTCGTAATAGACTTAGCAGTATTGCGACAAGACTATACAGAACATTACCCTGAATCTAATGCGATCTGGATGGTTGTCGCGAATTATCGGTTGGGGGTAAATTAATTGGTTATATGTATTTTAAGGATGTAAATCAAAACGGCTTTTGTTTTTAAAACGTACCGTTGTCAACACCAGTCGAAAACTGACTCATTGCCGTCAATGATTCGACTTGGATCAAAAATCCAGCAGACTTTTCGCTTCTTTGATCGTTCGGATCGGCACCGTATGTCTACACCCGCACGGGTCACATGTGCCAAGAAGTCAGGCTCCTCCTTTCCTGTGCGGCACGGGTAAAAAAGATCTAGGCCTACCTGCGCTCAACGACCGGACCCACTACGGCAAGCTGGTTAGCTCGAACGTTTACCGTCCATTGCAAACTCTTGTGATCATCTTTATGATAATATACAATTCATATACGTTTCGTATATTAAAGGTAGTTATGGGTATCGTTAAAATCAGTGATGAACTACATGAAGAGATCCGGAAAGCCAGTGGCACAATGGTTCGCTCTATCAATTCTCAGGCTGAGTTTTGGATAAAAATCGGCATGCTAGCTGAAACACATCCCAACATGACTTACACAGAGATTTTACGAGAACAACTAAGCCTTGCTTCCGTTGGGTTATTTGAGGTTAGCAATGGCTAGTGTTATCCTAAAAAATGAGAAGGAACTTGAATTGATGCGTGAATCAGGGCGTTTGCTCGCATCTGTGTTTACTTATCTCGATCAACGCATCAAAGTTGGCATTTCAACCATGGAAATAAATGATTTGGTTGAAGATTTTATTACCAACACATTAAACGCAAGACCGGCCAGTAAAGGACAATATGATTTTCCTTTTGTTATAAACACATCAATCAATGATGTTGTCTGTCACGGCATGCCTTCTGCTACCCAATTACTTAAGTCTGGCGACATCATAAATGTCGATATAACGCTCGAAAAAAATGATTTTATCGCCGACTCAAGTAAAATGTACATAGTCGGGGATGCTTCACCTATAGCCAAAAGGCTAGTTAATAAAACTTACGACGCTATGTGGCATGGTATTCGTGCTGTAAAACCTGGAGCAACACTTGGTGATATTGGTTACGCTATACAAAAATTTGCATCTTCACAAGGCTATTCAGTTGTACGTGAATACTGTGGTCATGGTATTGGTCAAGAAATGCATGAAGGACCTCATGTTTTACATTACGGAAAACCGAATAGCGGAATTGTTTTGCAAGAAGGTATGACTTTTACAATTGAGCCAATGATCAACCAAGGCGAAGCTAAAATTAAAACAAAGCGTGATGGTTGGACAGTTGTTACTCGTGACAAAAAGCTCTCTGCACAATGGGAACATACTATTGCGGTTACAGAAGATGGCTATGAAGTTCTGACTCTGCGAGATGAAGAGCGTGTTTAACAAAAACTTTAAGTTGAAAGGCAGCTCATTAAATTCTAGCGGACATTGAGCGCAAAGCTGTAAATGTCGCTTTGGGGTCGTAGGACTAAACCGCTAATGAGGTCACCTTATATCAGATGTAGGCCAAGTTTTATAGCTTACTAAACTGTTTATCTATCTAATGGCATTCTCTTCGGAGTGGTGGTTGTACTTGCCATAAATCCCATTGTGTTTGCATATTAAGCCAAATTTCCGGGGATGTATTTAACCATGCCGAAAGCCGCAATGCCTTACCTACCGTTGCGCCGGATTTGCCATTCAGCACCTTTGAAAGCGTTACCCGAGAAACTTGCAATTGTTTAGATGTAGCGCTTATTGACATGTTTTCAGGCAACCATTCCCGCAATAACCCGCCAGGGTGAGCCGGATTGTGCATTCTACTCACATTCATCAGTCTTAATGGTAGTCTTGATAGTCAACTTGCTCAGCATCTTTACCACGGGAACGTTTCTAAAAAGGGATGCTAAGCATAATTGCGCAGACTGTATGATTAAGGTGCAGGCTTCAGCGCAATTTGTTGCAAGTTGATTACGATAAATTCAGCGGGTTTTAATGGCGCAAATCCAATTACAATATTCACCAAGCCCTGATTAATATCAGTCTGACTGGTAGTAGTCTGGTCGCATTTTACAAAATAGGCCTGTTGTGGTGTTTGCCCCTGAAATGCGCCTTGCTGAAACAGTGTTTCCAAAAATGTTGAAATGCTTAAGCGGATTTGCGCCCATAACGGTTCCGCATTGATTTCGAACACCACCCACTGTAAACCACGCTTCACACTGGCTTCGATAAATAAGGCCGTGCGTCTGACAGGAATATATTCCCACTCCGAACTCTGACTGCTACTGCCCTGTAAGGTTCTAGCCCCCCAAATCACCATTCCATAGCTGGGAAAATTGCGCAGACAATTAATCGCTTTATTATTTAATACGCCTTGTTCCTGATCATTAAGCGTTTCAAGCAATGAGCTGCTACCGCGAATGCTGGCATTAACGCCAGCCGGAGCTTTCCATACGCCGTTATTACTGTCAATCTGTGCATAAATACCAGCCACAAAACCGCAGGGTGGAAATGCGCGTAAATTATTTTGTTGCAGAGGATCAGGCGCATTAATCCACGGAAAATAGTAAGCTGCGTTGCAGGCGTTGTCACCCGTTAAGCGACTATCAGGGGAAGCGTTTTGACTCAGGTTGGCATAGGTATCCGTACTGGCAGAGCTAGTAATTAGAAATGCAGTGTTTTGTTTGGCAAAAGCCTGTAACGTATTCACGGTAACCGGGTCGGATTCACCCGGCACCACCAATAAATTAAACAGATCGACTTTTGTTAACAAGTATAGTCCGGTATTAACGCCATCTCCTGCTAAGGCGGCATGGAATTGTGCACTACCCGGATTTAACACACTGCCATCACTACCGTTTGCCAGCAGATAATCACCTGCTACCGGCGCATTACTGGCATTGTTGACAGTAACTTGAATAATATCAGCGCTATTGGCGATTACAGTGCTGACATACTGTGCATCAGTGGCTTGTAGCGATAAATTCGCATAGCTTGATAGTAAAGGCGCATTAATGCCAGCTCCATAAACATGTAAATTAAAACGTTGCGCATCATTGGCTATGGTTTGTATGTTAATGCGGTAACCATTAAGCCAGGAACCTGGCGCAGAGGCTGTTACCGTCATTCCCGCAATTGTTACGCTGGCTGATGTGGCTGTTGTTGGATCAACCAGACGCACAATATAAGCTTGCTGGCCACCGTTTTCGAAATACTGATTAACAGCATAGCCCAGATAACTTCGGCTATCCAGGCCACCATACAGCCGGCTGTATTCGGACCAGCTGCTGATAGCTTCCGCTTTGGAAATACTACCCTTTGGTGCCCAACCTATAAAGGCGGTAATAGCAGTGGTAACTCCTATAATAGTATGATCACTGCTAGAAATTTCCTGAATATATACACCTGGATAGGTAAGGCTTTGGGTCATTTGAATATCTCCGTACACTGTTTTTATTGGTTTAACACTGGCAACGCGGGTGCATTTTTAGCCATTCGCACCAGATTGACAAATTCGGCCCGGTAGCCAAAATGATCATCCCCCTTAGCCGCGTCTGCCAGAGCAATCACATCATCATAACTATAGTTTTGTAAATATGGATCGCCACGCAGTAATTGACCAAAAGCAGCAACAGCCGTTGCAAATCGCGCATCTTGCGCTACTCCAGTGATCGATTTACTTTCTTGACTAGCCGTTATTGGGGTGGTGATTAAGCTGCTTTTATCACTATTTGGCAATTTATAGCGGATTTTAATAAACCCGTACTCATCAGTGATTTTGCTCATTTCTGGTTTTGCGTTTTGCGGGGCATAACGCAGTTCGTCAATGGCTTTGCTTTGGCTGTTTACCGGGGTAATTTCATACAGTGCTGTTACCGTATGTCCAGATCCAATATCGCCTGCATCCACTTTGTCGTTGTTAAAGTCTTCGGTTTTTAGCTGCCGAGTTTCATAGCCAATCAATCGATACTCTGCAATCTGAGCCGGATTAAACTCCACCTGTATTTTCACATCTTTGGCTATAGTGAACAGGGTAGAGCTAGCTTCGGTGACTAAAACTTTGCGGGCTTCGTTCAAGGTATCGATATAGGCGGCATTGCCGTTGCCGTTTTGCGCCAGAGTTTGCATCAGGCTGTCATTGTAATTCCCCGTACCAAAACCCAATACCGACAAGCTTACGCCGCTGGCACGTTCGTGTTCGATAAAGCTTTTTAATTCGTTTTCATCGCTAATGCCCACATTAAAATCACCATCAGTGGCCAAGAGCACCCGATTGACACCTTTGGGGTCAAAGTTTTGTTTGGCCAGTTGATAGGCTTGTCTTATGCCTTCCGCACCTGCGGTTGAGCCCATGGCCCCCAGGTTGTCAATAATACTGATAATTTTGTTTTTGTCTTTAACATGGGTTGGTTCCAGTGCTACCCCAGCATTACCTGCATAGGTGACTATGGCGACACTATCCTCAGCACTTAAACTATCGAGTAACAGTTTTAAGGCATTTTTGACTAAGGGTAGCTTATTGGCTTCATTCATAGAGCCAGAGGTATCTATCAAAAACACCAGATTCGCTTTGGGTTTTGCTTGTACGGGCAATTCATAACCCTTAATGCCTATGTGTAGCAGTTTATTATTGCTATTCCAGGGTGAAGGAAACACCGATACCTGGGCTTTAAATGGTTCATTCGCTTGCTGGGCCGGACTGTAGGCATAAGGGAAATAATTAATCAGTTCTTCAACACGCACCGCATTACGTTGTGGCAAAACATTTTGATTTAAGGCATTGCGCACAAAACTGTAAGAGGCCGTATCGACATCTATGGAAAAGGTGGATACCGGTTCCTGTTTAGTCAGCTTAATTGGGTTAGGGGTGCTGGCTTTAAATTTGTCGCCTCCCTGACTGGGTTGATTATATGGCGATATAGCATCCGCCATTTGCATGCGGGGCATATTGGTGATGTTTGGGGCGCTTGAACGTATGGTATTTAAAGGCGTTATAAGCGCTCTACTAAATTCAGGCGTATTTTGATTTACGCTTTTTTCTTTAGCCGCAACAATCGGTGTACTTTCCGGAAGCTTCTTACTAAGCTCAGAATCGGGTTCTTCTAACTTCGAAATCACCGGCTGTGCGTCTGGTTTCATGTCCAATAATAAGGTTTCGCTAGCCTGTTGTAGTGGGTTGGTTAACCAAACAACAAACAAGGCACAAAAAGCCCCGACTAGCAGTATTTGATATTTTTTCATCTGTGTTCTCCCAAAAATAAAGTGTCCAACCATAAAGGCTGTGTCTTTTAGACGATTGGACTTGCTAATTCCTTGGGTTAACCTTGAATTATTTTTTTCAAACTGACTTAATGCAGCGTTAATTGCGGCTTTCTTGGCGGCAGGGTTGGGTTTTATATCAGGTGTTTGCCGCAACAGGTGTTTAAGATCTTCCCATTCATCGGTCATGATCGTTCTCCATTTGCGCTTTCAGTTGCTGACGAATTTCGCTCATTCGTCCGGAAATAGTCGATTCTGCACAGCCTAAAATTTGACCGACCTCGGCGTGGGATAAATCTTGCGCCAACACTAAAAAGGCCGTTTCTTTATAAGGTTCTTTTAAGCTGGCTAATTGTCTATACAACCAGCTAATTTGCTGAGCGTTTTCCTGGCTGAAGTTACGGTGCTGTTCGGCAAACTCCAGATAAGGATTTATTTTGCTCTGTTGATGTTTGGTTTTTCGTTGTGCATCCAGGCAGGTATTTATCACTATACTGTAAAGCCAGGTTTTAAATTTTGCTTCACCCCGATACGATAGTATTTTATTTGCCAGTCCCAAGCACACCTCTTGGGTAATATCCTCAGCATCTTCCGTATGCCCTGTAAAACGATAGGCTATTTGATAAATCAGGTCGTAATAATGTTCCAGCAAGGTCTGGAATGCTTGTCGATTCCCTTGTTGAATTTGCGCCAGGCAATGTGCCTCAATAAATGCAGGCACTTCGCTATCCGCCGATGGTAAAAGCGGTGCAAGTCCAAGCCATTTTTTAAAGGGCAGCATGTTTCAGGGTGTTTAAATTGTTATTATAGGATGGAAGTAATAGTAAACGTTTTGTAAGTCGTCGAACAAGTCTCATTTTTATAATAAAGACTATAGACAGGCGTTTTTGGTCAGCCAGTGCAGTACTTGTTAATCAAAGTTGTTAGTCATAGATAAACCTTAGAGTGATGTATAAATGTCGTCGCTTATATTTGATTAACAGTTTGATTATAAAACTATATATTCATAATATGACGTGATGGTTTTTACGGAAAGTTCTGTAGATAACTATCAGGCAAAACATAATTCCCTTGCTATACTCAATAGTGATAGCTTGCTTATAGAGCGGCAAATTAGTCAGTTTGTTGGCAAGCTTTTCTCAAATCTTTTTTTCGGTTGTTAACCTCAAGAATATTAATGCTATTAGCCCTAATTAGAATCGCATTCTTAATTTCGATTTCTCGCTACCGCTATTTGGGAATGACCTCACCGTTGCCTAATCTTCAAAAGTTAATCTGCCGTGATTAGGGTGAATACTGGCAAGTTTTGTGTACAATGTTTGGGGCTGGTATGTGTTTGTGTTATCACTGTTGTTTGCGCTACGGAAGGCGGGGGCAGTAATTATTTGCCCGGTTTTTATGGTGATTTTGCCATGGGTAGCATGCCGGGTAAAGGTAGTTATTTTACTAATTTTATGACTGCCTACCAGGATAAAACTGGCAAAACCGCAACATTGATAGAACTACCCAGCTTAGTACAAGTTACCGATTATAAAATTCTGGGCGGTAATTATATCGCTGGAATCTATCCAGGAATTAACATTACAAAAGATTATACTGGCAGAAACAAACAAGATAGATTGGGAGCTGCTGATGCTTATCTAATGCCGCTGGCCGTCAATTGGCAGTGGGAACACTTCAGTGCCTTATTTTATGAGGGAATAATTGCACCAACTGGATATTATGCGAAAGGTGCTGTAAATACCAGTCGTAATGTCTGGACATTTGACCATATTTTGTCGTTAACCTGGCAGCTACCGGCTGACAATGAGGTATCGACCACGTTAGGGTATATGAATAATCTCAAAAATTCGGCTACTGGCTATAGTAGTGGTGACGAGCTGCATTTTGATTATTTGTTAGGTCATTATTTTAACCCGCAATTAGCAATGGGGTTGGCGGGTTCTTATTATCAGCAAATCACTGCGGATCATGCTCCAAGCAGTATTTTGGCCGCTATGCCCAGCGAAGCATCCAGTATAGGTCCGGCATTAATGTTGACACCTCACCTTTTAGCGCGTGATGTAATCTTTTCAGTCAAGTGGTTACATGAATACAATGTACAAGGACGCATAGCCCAGGATTATCTGGTGTGTAGGGTGTTTTTTGCATTCTGAGCACTTTGCTAATCGTTATAAATTATTTAAGCTACTTTTGTTCAATCCACCTAAAAAATCGATACAATGCTTATAAAACAACGATACTAAGGAATGGCAATATTGCTATGCGTTTATTTCATTATTTTTGCCTTTTGTTTTGTCTGTCGTTATTAGTAGCCTGTAGTAAACAGACACAGCCAGTTTTTAGGGTTGCCACTAATGTATGGCCGGGTTATGAACCTTTATATTTGGCCCGCAGTCTGGGATGGTATGAAAACTCGACACTGCGATTGGTAGAAATGCCCTCAGCCAGTCAAGTGGTTCATGCATTTCGCAATGGTACTGTGGAAGCGGCCGCTTTGACCCTGGATGAAACCCTGACGTTAATTCAGGACGGTGACGTTGATTTGCGGATTATTTTGGTTATGGATATTTCCAACGGTGCCGATGTGTTACTCGGACATGCCAATATTCCCAATTTGCAAGCTCTGCGGGGCAAACGAGTCGCCGTCGAAAACACAGCTACAGGTGCGGTGTTGTTAGATGCAGCATTGCAAGCAGCGCAATTGCAGGCCCATGAAATTAAATTGGTGCCTAAAACCGTCAATGATCATTTGGCCGCCTGGAAGAATGGTGAAATCGATGCCGTGGTCACTTTCGAGCCAGTCCGCACCGCTATTTTAAATGCGGGTGCGGTTGAATTATTTAATAGCGGTCAAATCCCAGGTCGTATTATGGATGTGTTGGTAGTAAGGGCGGACGCCATACAAGGTAATGAAACCGTATTGAAACAATTGGTATCAAGTTATTTCGAAGCCTGTGATTATCTCGCTCATTCGCCACAAGATGCGTCGGTACGCATGGGGCCACGCTTAGGAACTGCTGCTGAGCAAGTGTTCGCTCAGTTTAAGGGCTTGCAATTGCCAAGTCTGACTGAAAATCGCAAATGGTTGTCAGTACCTGATATGCAGTTAATCAATACAGCCAGAGAATTAGCCCAACTGATGAAAGAGCATCAACTTTTAGTGGGTAACGTTAATCTCGACGCTCTGGTGGATGCTCGTTTTTTACCAGAAGCACTCCAATGAGTCATATACGGACTATTCGTTTAAAACGTGCATTACCTTTGCTAGTCATTGGTTCATTTGCAATGTTACTGTTTTTTTCAGTCTTTTATCAGCATCAGCAAATGTTGATGTCTATTGAAAATCAGGCGCTTGATCGATCGCAGCGTTTATTAGCCAATACCCAACTACAGGTTGAAACCCTATTAAGACATGAACAGCATGATTTAATTGAAGAAGAAATTGCCGGTTATGGTGTGGATGCCGATGTCAATAATCTCGCATTGGTTGATGATACAGGGCGAGTTATGCAAGCCACCCGGCTGGAATGGATAGGTCAGTCTTATCAACAGGTACTTCCACAGTTTGTCGCCGAGAAATTTCATGCAACCCAAAGCCTGCATCGAACCTTTATTGAGTTTTCTGCCGACAGGCAAAGCTTGTTCGGTTATCAGCCGGTAGTACTTGCTGCCCAGCCAGGACAAATTAGATCCAATAAAATAGGCGTACTAATACTCGATTTCGATCTGTCTCGCGCCAAAGCGGCAAGTTGGGATGTGCTGATTAGATCTATGTATCCCATTTTTGCGGTGGGTTTGTTGTTGATGTTAGTAATGGGCTACATAATTTCTCACTGGGTAGACCGACCTCTACGCCATTTAACTGAAGCGGTGAGTCGCTTGGCAACAGGTGATTATGCTGCTGTCGCAAAGTTAACAGGAACCAGTGAGCTGGCCACTTTTGCAGAAGCCTGGAACAGGATGCTCAAGCAGTTAACAGAAACTATCAGTCTGCTAGAAGAAAGTAAAGAGCGCCTGTCTGTGACGCTGTTTTCGATAGGTGATGCCGTTATAGCCACAGATACAGATAGTCGCGTTACGTTTATGAACGAAATTGCTCAGAAATTGACTGGTTGGCGACAAGTAGATGCGGTGGGTGAACCGCTCGAAAGAGTGTTTAACATTATCAATGCCCATACTCGGCAAGTTGCCGATAACCCGGTTAAACGGGTACTGAGTACGGGGCAGATTATTGGTCTAGCTAATCATACCGTACTAATTAACCGGAATGGGAACGAATATCAAATAGCCGATTCTGCGGCCCCCATACGTACTCAGGACGGCAGCATATTTGGCGTGGTATTAGTATTTAGGGATGTGACCGAAGAATATGACTTACGTGAATCATTGCTGCATGAAAGAGCGCTGTTAAGGTGCATCATTGATGCGGTGCCAGATTTAATTTTTATTAAAGACTTGAATAGTGTGTATTTGGGTTGTAACAAAGCCTTTGAAAAATATACAGGACATCTGGAAGCAGAGCAAATTGGCAAAACTGATTTTGATTTCTTACCTCAACAAATTGCAGAAGACTTTCGACGCCGTGATCTTGAGGTGTTGGCCGCTAGACAATCGCAAAGTAACGAAGAATGGGTCGTTTATCCAGATGGCAATTCTGTACTGCTCGATACCATTAAAACCCCGTTTTATACGCCGGATGGCGAATTGCTTGGGTTGGTAGGCATCAGCAGGGATGTGACGGAACGCCAACGCTATATGGAAAGACTGGCTGAGAGTGAAGAACGTATTCGTTCGCTGGGAAATAATCTGCCACATGGCTATATTTATCAATATACTCTGGATAGTGATGGCAATTCCAAGTTTTTATTTATTAGTGCCGGTGTAGAAAAAGTGCATGGTATTTCTGTCGATGCAGTACTAAATAATGCTTTTACCCTGCTTGATCAAATTGACCCGGCACAATTAGCAGTTTATCGGGAAGCTGAGAAAAAAAGTGCTCATGAGCTGAGTGATTTTTCTATGGAGTTATGTTTGCAGCAGCCAAATTCTAGCAGGATTTGGATACAAGTGCGTTCTCGCCCAAAACGAGTCGACGACATAACCCTTTGGGACGGCATCGCAATTGATATTACCGACAAGAAATTGTCCGAGGAACAGATTTGGCGGCAAGCCAATTTTGACCCGTTAACAGGCTTGCCAAATAGGCATATGTTTCATAACCGTTTAGAGCAGGAAATTAAAAAAGCGCATAGAAACTCCTCTTCGTTTGCTTTGCTGTTTATTGACCTGGATCGCTTTAAAGAAGTGAATGATACCTTAGGTCATATGTTAGGGGATAGGTTGTTGGAAATTGCCGCACAACGCTTGCTGACTTGTATTAGAGATACAGATACAGTAGCACGGTTGGGTGGAGATGAATTTACCATTATTTTGACTGATTTGGACAATCCAGAAGCGGTGCAACGTGTGGCGCAAACTATTCTGGACAAAATGATGGAACCGTTCCCGCTGAATGGCGAACAAAGTTATGTGTCAGCCAGTATTGGTGTTACCATCTTTCCAGACGATGGCAAGGATATTGCCCAGCTTTTGCAAAATGCTGATCAGGCTATGTATGCGGCAAAAGATCGGGGTCGAAACGGTTTTAGTTACTTTACAGCTGCTATGCAAGATGCTTCACACCATCGTTTGAATATGGCTAACGATTTGCGCATAGCACTGGCAAAGCAACAATTTCAGGTTTATTACCAGCCTATCATAGAGTTGGATACTGGATTCATCCATAAAGCAGAAGCCCTGATACGTTGGCATCATCCCAGTAAGGGTTTAATCAGTCCTGCTCTATTTATTCCAGTAGCTGAAGAAAACGGACTGATCCATGATATTGGAGACTGGGTGTTTAAAGAGGCTGCCCAATACGTCAAGAATTTGCGAGAAACCATTAATCCCTGTTTCCAAATCAGTATTAACCGTTCGCCTGTGCAATTCCGCAGATTGGCTGGTTTCCACTTTAACTGGTTGAACCATCTACAAATGTTGGGTTTGGCGGGTGATAGTGTGGTGATTGAAATAACCGAAGGTCTTCTGCTTGATGCCTCTGTTTCTACTTCTGAAAAGTTGTTGGCCTACCGTGATGCTGGAATTCAAGTATCGCTTGATGATTTTGGTACTGGCTATTCATCGTTATCTTATATTCAGAAATTTGATATTGATTATCTTAAAATTGATAGAAGCTTTGTTAATAATTTGGCTAAAAACTCTACCAATATGGCCTTATGCGAAGCCATTATATTGATGGCCCATAAACTGGGTATTAAAGTCATTGCAGAAGGCATAGAAACCGAAGAGCAATGCGCTTTACTGACAGCTGCAGGATGTGATTATGGTCAGGGCTATTTGTTTTCCCGGCCAGTACCACCCGTAGAATTTGAACAATTATTTCAAACTTACAAGTCTTGCGACTAAGTATCTGATAGAGAAATCATAATCCTATGCTCTACTGCTTTATTGTCCGTGCCGCTACAAATTTCCCCTATTCGCGTTTGCCAATTCATGCATAGCCTACCTTAGTTGGGACACATTGCTCATCAGGTTTATTAATGAGCGTTTAATGTTGTGGTAGATTTCGTTACTTTTGAACTGCTAAAATTAGCATGCATGAGTTATGGAGCTCATAAATAACAGGTTACAGTTCTATGCTCACAATGTTTTACTTTTTACCCATTTCACCCGATGAGAGTCACTTATACCAAGGCTATTACAATTTCTGGTTAGTGGCAGTCTCAGTGCTGTTGGCCTTTGTTAGTGCTTATGCTGCACTTAATGCGGCAAGCCGTATTGCTCAACAAGATATATTTAGCAAGCTGATGTGGTTAGCTATCTGTATGCTTACTTTAGGAATCGGTGTATGGTCTATGCATTTTATTGGCATGCTGGCCTTAAATTTACCTTGTACTGTGCATTATGATATGCCGCTTACATTCTTATCTATGCTCCCCAGTATTCTGGTCAGTGGGTTGGCTCTTGTAAGTCTAGGACAGCAGGGGAGTAAACGCTTACCACCTATTATTGCCAGTTCGTTTTTAGGCATAGGTATTGCCATGATGCACTTTACTGGTATGGCTGCCATGCAACTGGAAGGTTTCGTTGGCTATAATCCGTATTTATTTGCTGTGGCAGTCTTTGTAGCAATTGCATTGTCCTATTTACTGTTGCGGACCATAGCAACGCAGACTGATTGCAAATCAAGAAATAATGCTTTGCTGGCGCTTGTTCTTGCTACGGCGGTATCCGGCATGCATTACATCGCTATGTCTGCCGCCTATTTTATTCCAGCTGAAATAGTGCCAGACCCAACGACTAATTTGGGCTTCAATACCCAGACACTTGCTGTTGTGGTTATACTCACTACCGTTATTTTGGGTTTGTCTACCTTGATAGCTGCTACATTTTCACGAAATTTGGAAACAACCAGACAATTACGTGTTAGCGAAGAACGGCTAAAAATTGCGACCACTTCAGGTCAGATTGGCATATGGGATTTAGACTTGCAAACACTTAAATTGGTTTGGGATGACACCATGTTCAGTCTGTATGGTGTTCGTCGCGAGGATGATTCAGATGCCTACCAGATCTGGTTAAGCAGGCTACACCCTGCTGATAAATCTCAAGCGCAGGCGGTACTAAAAGCGGCTATTGCTGACAAAAAAGAATATCAGCCAGAGTTTCGGGTAATTTGGCCGGATGGTACTTTACGTCATCTCAAGGGGCATGCGCATTTAGTTAAGGACTCACTGGGCAATCCACTGCGTTTAATTGGAACCCTATGGAACAATAATGATTATGTACTGAGCCAGCATCAACTTAAGCTGGCATCGGCAGCCATGAATAAAAGCAATAGCCCGTTTTTTTGGATAAACAACCATGCTCAGGTGATTGATATTAACGACTCAGCCTGCAGCAGTCTTGGCTATTCGCGTGCGGAAATCATAAACCAGCCTATTTGGTTTTTTGATCCAATGATCACGCCCGAATCCTGGACTGAGCATTGGGAAAAACTAAAGAAAGGGTTAACGTATACCTTTGAATCAATTCATCAACGTCAGGACGGATCGGTTTTCCCGGTAGAAATTACCACAAATTACATTGTTGATGAGGGTGAGGAATTTTGTTTTTCTTTTAGTCACGATTTGACCGAGCGCAAGCAGGCAGATATGCATATGCGTATTGCGGCAACTGCTTTTGAGGCTCAGGAGGCAATGGTCATTTCGGATACCAAAAGTATCATTTTACAGGTCAATAATGCTTTCATTGCATCTACAGGTTATACAGCTGCAGAACTGGTGGGACAAAAAATAAGTATACTTAATTCGGATAGTTACGATGAAGCTTTTTATCAGAGTATCTGGCAATGTGTGGCTATTAATGGCCGATGGCAGGGTGAAATTTGCGGACAACGTAAAAATGGAGAAAGTTATCCAAAGTGGTTAACCATCACAGCTGTTACCAGCAATGATGGTCAAATTACGCATTATGTTGCAACGCATGAAGATATTACGCAACGAAAAGTAGCCGAAGAAGAAATTAAACATCTGGCTTTCTATGATGCGCTCACCGATTTGCCTAACCGCCGCTTGATGTTGGAACGTCTTAAGCATTGTATTGATGTGGATCGGCGCGAAAATAAACAATTGGCGCTACTGATGCTGGATCTGGATCGATTTAAAGCCGTTAACGATCATTTGGGCCATCTGGCTGGAGATGATTTGCTGCAACAAGTTGCGGGGCGAATTACCAGTCGCTTGCGTGAAATAGATTTGGTTGCGCGTTTGGGTGGTGATGAATTCTTGATATTACTCGATAATATTATCCACCCCGATGATGCAGCACGGGTAGCTAAAGAAATTGTGGCGGATCTAAGCAAACCTTTCCAGCTTTTGCAAAGTGACGATGTCAGGATTGGTGCCAGCATTGGTATCAGTCTCTATCCTCAGCATGGTGATAATCCGGAAGTATTAATGGATCATGCCGATACAGCCTTGTATCGTGCCAAAGATCAGGGGCGGGGTTGTTTTGCTTATTTCTCTGAACAGTTAACTCTTTCAGTGCGAGAGCATATCGAACTGGAAACTCGCTTGCGACGCGCGATTCAACAACAAGAGTTGTGTTTGTACTATCAACCTAAGGTGGATATTTGCACTGGGCGTATTATAGGAGCTGAGGCTCTACTGCGTTGGCAAGATCCTGATGAGGGACTGATTTTACCTTCTCGATTCATACCCATTGCTGAGGAAACCAGTTTAATTGTTGAGCTAGGTGAATGGGTGTTGCGTGAGGCATGTCAACAAGGACAAAAATGGCTGGCTATGGGTTTATCTCCTGTTAGTCTGGCTGTTAATCTATCGCCTTATCAATTTAAGCGTAGCGATATTTGTGCTATGGTTGCCAAGGTGTTAAAAGAAACAGAATTTCCGCCGCAACAACTTGAATTGGAAATTACTGAAAGTGGGTTAATGGATAACCATGAGGAAAAAGTTTATATTTTAAACTGGTTACATACGCTAGGCATACGTATTGCTGTTGACGATTTCGGTACCGGTTATTCATCTCTGGCTTATCTAAAACGGTTTTCTCTTGATGTACTGAAAATCGATAAAAGTTTTATTGATGAGATTCCCAACAATGTAGATGCGATGGAAATTGCTGCCACCATTGTGGCCATGGGGCATACACTAGGCATGAAAGTGTTGGCCGAAGGGGTTGAAACTCAGGAACAACTGGCATTTTTACAGGAAAAAGGTTGCGACATGTATCAGGGCTTACTTAAAAGCCGCCCACTACCGAGTGAAAAATTTGCTGAATTATTATGCAACCAGCATTTGGTTGGGTTAATGCTAGGGGATGCATTTAACTAATACGATCCATAAGGGCTATCGGTTTTTAATGTATTGGCAAAATATACAGAAGGGAGATTCGAAAAACCACCCTTCGACAAGGCTTTCCTGAGCAAAGTCGAAGGGCTCTGTGTGAGCAGTGGCTTCTATCTATTTTCTGTCTGTATTGCCTTGGTGACAGCGGCGGCTCGGGTAGAAACGCCCAGTTTTTCAAAGATATGTTCCAAATGTTTATTTACAGTACGTGGACTGGTATTAAGAATCAGGCCAATTTCCTTGTTGGTTTTTCCGCGTGATATCCACATCAAAATCTCAGCTTCCCGAAAAGTTAATTTAAGTTTCTGTTTAAGTTCTTCCGCATCCCAGCTATTAGCGGTTTCGTTTCTATGTAGTTGTATCAAATACTTATTAGGATGTTGGCAGGTACTAATGCTAGCAGTTAATGCTTGATTAGAGCTAGTATAAATAGCTTCGGCTTTTTGTTCCCGCCAAGATTGAAACCATAGCAGCAAAGGAGCAGGTATCAAATCACCTAATTGACACGCTGATAAATGGGGTTGCGATTTAAGAAAATCTAACAACCATAAATTGGCTGCTGGTGTCATCCAATCAATACAGCCAGTGCTATCGATAGACAATGCCGCAAACTCACTATCAATCAGGATACTTTCAGCACGATGTAGATTACGTGTTTGAGTGAGATGTACTTCTATACGCACCAAAACTTCAGCGGGTCGAATCGGTTTGACAATATAATCTAGAGCGCCTTCATGAAAACCTCGCAGCAAATGGTCTAGTTCACTCAGTCCGGTCATAAATAATATGGGTATGGATTCAGTATCTGGATTTGCTTTGATACGATTACAGGTTTCGAAGCCGTCAATACCCGGCATCATGACATCTAATAAAATGATATCCGGTTTGATATACTGAATCTGTTCAATAGCTGATGCACCATCAGTTGCGACTAACACCCGGTAACAAGCTTCAGAAAGTGTATCTGATAATAAAGCCAGATTGCCTGGGGTATCATCCACGATTAAGACAGTACCTAGATTGGGCATCGTAGCGATCATTACGTAGTCTCTTTATGGGTAGAGTTCGTTAATAGGGTTTTAATTTCACCGACTCTAAACTGGCTGGCCAGATCGGTAAGCTTGGCAAAATAGGGGGCGTATTCAAAGTGTTCTGCACTGAGTTCTCGTAGCAATTGCTGTAATCCTAACAAATCACCAATACGTACACATTCAATACATGCTTGTAATAAGTGTGTTGGTGGAACGATTACTGCGCTTAGTTCTTGCTGTTCTGCATGTTGTTCATCATCTTTAAATTGCCACGACAATGCCAGATAAAGTTTAAGTTTACTAAGTAGTTCCGGCACTCGAAATGGTTTGGTTAAAAAGTCGTTACAGCCCGCATTTAAAGCCGCAACTCTGTCATCGGCGAAAGCGTTGGCGCTAATAACTACAATGGGGATGTTGATATCCTGCTCCCTTAAGCGTAGTGCAGTTTCAATGCCATTAATGCCACTCATTGACATATCCAGTAACAACAAATCGGGTACTTGATTTGCTATTTTGCTCAGACAATCTTCACCAGAATAGGCTTCACTAAGATAGAACCCCAAAGGTTCCAGTAACGATAACATCAATTCACGATGTTCGTGTTGGTCGACCACTATCATGATACGCCGCCGCCGTCCTTTGTAACCGACAATATCGGCTTGCGGCTCTGTTTCCAGTTCGGCATTAACACTGGGTAATAACAATCTTACTGAAAACGTCGATCCTTGATTGATTTGGCTTTGTACTACCAATTCTCCACCCATCACCTCAGTTAAAATCTTACTGATAGTGAGGCCAAGTCCACTGCCTGAAGTAGCGTTACCCATGGAATTATCCAAGCGAGTAAATGGCTGAAAGATATTTTGTTGTTGTTGTTCATCAATCCCGGTACCGGTATCAATCACTTGAAAGGTGGCAACCCCACTACTATAGCCTATGCGGAAGTTTATACTACCAGTGCTGGTGAATTTTACTGCGTTGCCCAGTAAGTTCATTAAAATTTGACCAACGCGATTTTCATCTCCGCGAATGTATTGCGGTAATACGGTGGTAATCTGGCAATTAAAAGCGAGCTGTTTATTTTCTGCCTGCGCTTGAAAAACTTGTACCAGATGTTCGATAAAGCTGGGAAAATGGAATGGTTGATATTTAAAATCGAACTTGCGGGCTTCAATGCGGGCAATATCAAGCACATCTTCTATCAATGAGCAGAGATGTTCTCCGCTACGTTTAAGCGTTTCAATGGCTTGGCGACGGTGAGCTGGAAACTTGGGGTCTTGATGCAGAATATGAGTGTAGCCAATGATACTGTTCAAAGGGGAACGTATTTCATGACTCATATTACTTAAAAAACGGCTTTTGGCTTGGTTGGCGTTGTCAGCCATTTTCATGGCTTGTTGCAACTTCAAGTCGGTTATTTTGTGTTTGTCTATTTCCTGTAATAGCAATTGCGTTTGTTTTGCTGTTTCCTCATGGGCTACCCGTCTACTCTCGGCATTTAATATTAACCACCAAGTACACAGACCAATAAATACCAGTAGCGAAGAATAAATCTTAAGAAAATTATTGGTTAATAACTGAAAGGCTAGCGTATTTTGCTGCACACTTAGCAAGTCTTGATAATAAATAATACTGACGAAAATACCGGTTAATACTGCCAGAATTAAAAACATTAAACCAAAGCGTAGTAAGCGTAAACGTGCAGTCAGGCTAATTAAACTGGGTAACAGATAATTGGCCAGTTGTTCCAGATAATCATCAAAGCGAAACCCAACTTTGCAAGAATCTAGGCAACGAGCATCCAGTGTGCAACACAAAGAACAGATGCTGCCTGAATATGCTGGGCAATAGGCGATATCTTCGTGCTCGAATTCATTTTCACAAATCGAACAGACTGCTTTGGCAAACTGATTGTTGAATTCGCGATCACGTGCAATATAGTGTTTACCTCCCGTCAGCCATGCAAGCGAGGGAACCAGTATAAAAGACAAACCCAAAGCAATAAAGGCGGAAAATGCTTGAGTTGTTTCTCCAAAAATACCGATATAAGCCAGAATTGACACCATAGAGGCTACGAAGGTAGAAATAATGCCCACAGGATTTAAATCGGGTAAATAGGCGCGTTTAAATTCAATTTGTTTAGGGCTTAGACCTAGCGGTTTGTTAATCATCAAATCTGCTGCCACCGCACTGATCCAGGCGATGGACATATTGGAAAATAGGCCTAACACTTTTTCCAAGGCACCAAATACGCCAAACTCCATTAATAGTACGGCGATGAGTACATTAAAAAATAGCCAGACTACTCGACCAGGATGACTGTGTGTAATACGCGAAAAAAAATTAGACCAAGCTAGCGAACCGGCATAGGCATTTGTCACGTTGATTTTGAGCTGGCTTAGCACCACGAATAGGGTGGTAGCGGCCAAAGCCCACTGTGGATCACTAAATAATTCCTGATAGGCAACCAGATACATTTGCGTTGGCTCATGAGCATGTACCGGATCAATGCCGTGCCGAATGGCCAAATGCGCCAATAGTGCACCCGCTAGTTGGCGTAATACCCCAAACACTACCCAGCCTGGACCTGTCATAAGCATGGCGGCCCACCAGCGGTAGTGATTTTGCGGGGTCTTGTCTGGCAGGAATCGTAAGAAATCGACTTGTTCGCCAATCTGTCCCACCATGGAAAAAGCCACGGTGGCTGCGCTGCCAAACATCAGCCAATTAAAGCCTTGGCCACTGCCTGCTATCCAGAAATAACTTTCTACCGTAACAAAAGCATCTGGCTCTGCATTAGCAACTGCAATATAAGGTGCAATTAATAAAATCAGCCACAAGGGTTGAGTCCAGAATTGCATTCTACTGATGGTTGTTATACCAAAAGTAACCAGTGGTATCACAATGATTGCGCTGACAATATGCGCATAAGGCAATGGCAGATGAAAAAACAGTTCCAGCGCCAGTGACATGATAGACGCTTCCAGCGCAAATAATGTAAAGGTAAACGACGCATATATTAAAGAAGTAACGGTTGATCCAATATAACCAAACCCGGTTGCACGGGTTAATAGATCAATGTCAATGTGATGAATAGCTGCATAGTAAGTAATGGGTAAACTGGTAACAAAAATTATAATACCGACAATTACGATAGCCCAAAAAGCGTTGGTAAATCCATAATTGATGGATAGAAAACCACCTATCGCTTCGAGGACCAAAAATGAGGTGGAGCCAAAGGCAGTGCTGGCAACCTGAAACTCTGACCATTTACGAAAACTGCGGGGAGCATAGCGCAAGGCATAGTCTTCCAAGGTTTCATTTGCGACTAAAGCATTATAATCTCGGCGAATTTTGGTAATCGTTTGGCGCAAGGTTTTCACACTATCTGGAAGGGGTTATAGACGAATGGCACTTACTTAAGCCTGTTTACCTTTATTATCAATCATACAAGGATGTGGTGAGGTAACGAACCGCATCAAGTTGGCTGAACATTCAGCTTATACCTAATTCGCGGAAGATGCGGTTCGTGCATCACCACATCCTACGTAATTATATATTTGAATATTAAAGAAAATTCGCTTAAATCAGTGCCATTCGGGTTATAGACTACTCGCAGTTCAAATTTGCTCTGACACTTTTTTGCTGCAAGGAGTATTCTACAAGTAATCCCAGCATTAAAAACCACAATTGTCAGCAATTTAGCGGTTTTGAATAATCTGCGGTAGTCATTGCAACTAAATTAACATTTTAGCGCCGATCCGGTCCAAATTGGATAGTCAACGGCGTACCCTGATTTTGAATGATAAGCTCCTTTTTTTCATCGTCAGTAGACGTCTCTTCCTTAGATACACCACCCGTATTTTGCCTGTCGGTATTCGCATTTTTTACCACAATAGACACACTTGGCAGCCATTTGGGTTGTTTCAGTGTCGTATTTTCAGGCGTTTGCTGTTTGCTAATCTTGGCACGATTAAGTACTTCAAGACAGACAGTGCTGATTTCATCGTTCAGCTTTTCGCTGTTTTTGGGTGTGTCAGTACTGACACTAAAGCTAGATTGCCATTCTGATACTATTTTGGCATGCGCCTCATCCGTTAATCGACAAGTTATGGGAAGTACATCCGCCTTTTGAAAATCTGAGGCGCGTGGATCTGAGTTGCCACTAGAAAACGAAAAGCCTACTGGTGTGTTTTCATGATTGATTTTGCCAATCACTGCGCGTAATTGATGGCTATAAGGGCCGCTGGATGGCAGCGAGTATCCCCACTCGCTTAAGTTACTGCGAATTTTGTTAGTCAGTTCTGATGGTATGGAGGGCAAGTTATCGGCGCTTATTTCCAGACCGATATGTGTTGGCGTGGCCTGCTCAGCACATAGGCAAGCACTAAACATCAAGAAAGTGGTGGCGGTTAGTAACCGAATATTAAACTGAATGTGCATAGTATTACTCCGAATAATGGTTACAAACTCTACTGAAATAAGGCTTTTTCAGCCATACGTCAAATGACTGATGAGTCATTTGACTAATTGTGGCAAAACTAAATTCAGTCAAAAATTCACCTGCAGTTTTTTGATAGCCATCGTAAGTCGTTGGCCGCATTAATCCAACTTAGGGGAATATACATGACTCATTTAATTCGATATAAAGCCCATGGTCGAAAGTTACGACTAGTGACTTGTGTGGCCTTAGGCACCTTAAGCATTGGGCAAGCCTCCAATGCTGTGGCAGGCGCAACATTTAAAATTGATGATACCAAATGGCTAAGTGTGGGGGCTGGTTTACGTACCAGTTTTACCGCCCAGGAAGCCGCCGCGGGTACGCCGGGTAATTCGCAGTGGAGTAATAACTTTAGTCTGGATAATATCCGTTTGTATTTTAACGGACAAGTACATAAATACATAAAATTTGAATTCAATACCGATTGCCAGACCTGTGGTAACGGTGGTGAAGTGAGAGTACTGGACGCCATCGGTAAATTTGATATTGATGCTGGTTACAATCTGTGGGTGGGTCGTATGCTGGTGCCTGCGGAACGGCGCGAAATGAACGGACCTTTTTATAGCCCAATCTACAATGTTTTTGGGGCAGGAACACCGTTTGAACCGGCAGATTACAATACTACCATCCAAAATAACGGTACGTCTGCCGGGTCTTTTGGCCGGGATGATGGTGCGACAATTTGGGGGGCGTTTTTTGACAAGCGCTTTCAATATGCGGTTGGTTTTTTTCGCGGCTTACGCGGCGGGGCAAATGTAAACGATAACTTGTTGTACGCACAACGTTTTGCTTATAACTTTTGGGATGTGGAAAAAAATCCGGGTTATTATACCTCTGGTACCTATTACGGCAAAGGTGGCGACATCTTAACTGTCGGTGTTTCAAATCAATTTCAAGATCAGGGCGCAGGTAGTACCAATTTTCACGGAAGCTTCCGTGGCACTGCAGTTGATGTGTTGATGGAAAAAGTTCTGCCAGGTGGGGTTCTGACTCTAGATGGCGAATATAAAAATTATGGTATTTCCGGTAACTATAACCCTAATTTAGCAGCCAGCACACCTAACTTCAATATGTTTGAAGGTAATGCCTACGATGTGAGTGGTATGTGGTTGTTTCCACAAAAAATCTGGATAGGACAGGCACAACCCTTTCTACGCTATGTCAACGTTGCACCAACAGCCAGTACCACTCGCGAAGCCTATGAGGCGGGTCTTAATTACATCATTGATGGTCATAACGCCAAAGTTTCACTCAGCTGGCAGTATGGCGATCTACTCAGCAAAGGTCTGAATTACACCACCGGTGCCACCGGAGAAAAAGTCAATCAGATGATGCTTGGTTTCCAATATCAAATTTAATCTCCACTGTTCTGTAGGAAAAATTTATGAAAATTAGTGAAAATCCATTTGTAAAACTGACCAAGCCCTTGGTATTAGGTGCTATGTTGTGGGCGGGAGCCTCTGTATCTTATGCCGAAGAGACTATTAAAGTCGGTGTATTACATTCGCTGTCAGGCACCATGGCTATCAGTGAAACCACGTTAAAAGATACCATGTTGATGTTGATTGATGAACAAAACAAAAAAGGTGGATTGTTAGGCAAAAAATTAGAAGCGGTGGTAGTCGATCCCGCTTCAAATTGGCCGTTGTTTGCCGAAAAAGCCCGTGAGTTACTCACCAAAGAAAAAGTGGCCGCTATTTTTGGCTGTTGGACTTCAGTGTCGCGTAAATCGGTATTGCCGGTTATCGAAGAATTAAATGGTATTTTATTTTACCCCGTCCAATACGAAGGTGAAGAATCGTCTAAAAATGTGTTTTACACAGGCGCTGCACCTAATCAACAGGCCATTCCAGCAGTGGATTACCTGATGAATGATTTAAAAGTGCAACGCTGGGTACTGGCCGGAACTGATTATGTGTATCCGCGGACCACTAATAAAATATTGGAAGCGTATTTAAAATCCAAAGGTGTTAAGGATAAGGATATCTTGATTAACTACACACCTTTTGGACATTCTGATTGGCAAAGTATTGTGGCCGATATTAAAAAGTTCGGCTCAACTGGCAAAAAAACCGCTGTTGTCTCAACTATTAACGGCGATGCCAATATCCCTTTTTATAAGGAGCTAGGCAATCAGGGTATTTCTGCCGAAAACATTCCAGTCATAGCTTTTTCAGTGGGTGAAGAAGAGTTATCCGGTATGGATACCAAACCACTGGTTGGGCATTTGGCGGCTTGGAACTACTTTATGAGTGTTGACACGACTCGCAATGCAGCATTTATACAACAATGGCACGATTATATTAAAAACCCAAAACGCGTAACCAACGATCCAATGGAAGCGCATTACATTGGTTTTAATATGTGGGTTAAAGCGGTAGAGAAAGCCGGAACGACTGATCCTGAAGCCGTACAGAAAAACCTGATTGGGGTCGAATTTCCGAATCTAACTGGCGGTACTTCAAAAATGTTACCTAATCACCATATTAGTAAGCCAGTTTTGATTGGTGAAATTCAGGGTGATGGTCAATTTGTTACCGTCTGGCAAACCAATAAGTTAGTCGATGGAGATGCTTGGTCAGATTACTTGCCTGACAGTAAACCTATCATTGCCGATTGGACAGCACCGATTAGTTGTGGAAATTACAATACCAAAACTAAAAAATGTTCTGGGCAGCACTATTAACAGCCAGAGTTTAACCGATTTGCAGAGCAAGGATGCTCTGCAAACCCTAGCAGTAGCTCTTAAATAGGATATCTAACATGATTATAAATTTTGGCAAAAATTTAATGACACTCTGTTTGTGGTTAGTAGAGAGATTAAGCTCTGTGAAAACCCGTAAAAGATATTTGAAAACGCCAGCCGGTTATGGTGAGCATGAGTGCACAATATTAATCCCTCTGCAAATGTTGACTACTACCGCTATAAACTTCATCAAGCCAACATTGGCTGGCGTTTTCAAATGTCTTTGTCTGTGTGGTGTCCTGATAATTTTATCAGGTGTTTCGCAACTGGTTGCCGCGCAAACTCCGGATACCTTTACTGCGGCATTAGAACAGCTTAGACAAGGTAATATGCAGCAACGTGAAGCAGCCATAGAACTACTCGCTGAAGATTCACGCAGCTTGGTTGTTTTGCAAGCCTTGCAGGATGGCAAATTGTTCGATTTAAAAGAGGCCGGTCGACTGGTTATCGCTACTGAAGATCAACAAACGTATGCCTTAATTGATGCAGCTACCCAGAACGCTTTACCCTCGGTAGAGAGCAGTGCCTTGGGCAAAATAAATCTGACTAATAAATTACGTAGCACCTTACGTAAAATGTTAGGTAAATTACAGTTAAATGCTGCCGATCCTCAGCAACGCCTACAGGCAGTTAAAGCTATGAGCAAGGATATCGATGATAAAGCGCTGGAATTGTTGCAAGCTCATCAATTGGTGGAAACTGATTTAAAAATTAAAACAGCTATCGAACAAGTGGTGTTGTTAAAACAGATTGATAGCGACGATAAAAGCAAGCGTATTGCAGCTATTAATACGCTTAAATTACACGATAGTCAGGATGTCTTGAACCGTTTGCAAACCCTGGCTGACAAAGATGCCGAAGGCCAGTATCTGGAGGCGGATAGCGATGTACGCAATCTGGCAGAAGCCGCATTAAGCAATGTAAAAAGCCGCTTGCAAATGTACGCTGCCATAGAAACAGTGTTTTTTGGCTTAAGTCTGGGGGCGGTACTGGTGCTTTCGGCTATAGGCTTAGCCATTACCTTTGGGGTGATGGGGGTCATCAATATGGCGCACGGCGAACTGATGATGCTGGGTGCCTATACTACCTATGTTATGCAGCAATTGCTGCCGCAAAATTTGGGTACTGCGTTAATTTTATCCATCCCGGTGGCCTTTTTGGTGACAGCATTGGTCGGGATTATTATTGAACGCGGTATTATCCGCTTTCTGTATGGACGGCCATTAGAAACCTTATTAGCCACTTTTGGTGTGAGTTTATTTCTGCAACAAACCGTTCGCTCTATCTTTTCGCCCTTGAATCGGAGCGTTTCCTCGCCGGAATGGATGAGTGGGTCTTGGCAAATTAATGATTTTCTATCATTGACCTGGAATCGCTTTTATATTTTGATTTTTAGTTTGCTGGTGTTTGTCGCGTTATTGCAAATCCTGAAACGCACCAAGCTTGGTTTAGAAGTGCGTGCTGTAGCGCAGAATCGTTCCATGGCCAGAGCTATGGGCATTCCTACTGCGCGAGTAGATGCAATGACTTTTGGACTGGGTTCAGGGATAGCCGGGGTAGCTGGAGTGGCTTTGAGTCAGATTACCAATGTGGGTCCTAATCTGGGGCAGGCTTATATTGTGGATTCGTTTATGGTGGTCGTGTTTGGCGGGGTCGGTAATCTGTTTGGTACGCTGGTAGCCGGATTTTCACTGGGTATAGCCAATAAAGTGCTAGAGCCCTATGCCGGTGCAGTATTAGCCAAGATTTTGGTATTGGTCTTTATTATCTTGTTTATTCAAAAACGCCCACGCGGATTGTTCCCGCAAAAGGGTCGGGCTGCGGAGAATTAAATTATGCGTCATTTCTGGTTAACTCTTGATAAACCCTATGTCTCAGTGCTGTTGGTGTTATCGGCCATTACATTATTGGTGCCTATCTTTAATCTACTGTTTGCGGAAGAATCGTTTTTACATTTTTCCAGTTACAGTGTGTCCTTAATTGGAAAATATTTAACCTTTGCTTTATTGGGTCTTTCCTTGGATTTAGTCTGGGGATATGCGGGTATTCTGGTGTTGGGTCAAGGCGTATTTTTTGCGCTGGGTGGCTATGCGATGGGCATGTATCTCATGCGGCAGATTGGTAGTCGTGGTGTGTATGGTAATGCTGAATTACCCGATTTTATGGTGTTTTTAAATTGGACAGAGTTACCCTGGTATTGGCAAGGCTTTTCTCATTTTCCTTACGCTGCTTTGATGGTGTTTTTGGCACCTGCCAGCATCGCTTTTGTGTTTGGTTGGCTGGCCTTCCGTTCACGCGTTACCGGTGTGTATTTGTCAATTATTACCCAAGCACTGACTTACGCTATGTTATTAGCTTTTTTTCGAAATGAAATGGGTTTTGGTGGTAACAATGGTTTAACTGACTTCAAAGAAATACTAGGATTTAATATTCAATCAGAATCGGTACGTTTAGTGTTGCTGTTTTTGTCAGGATTGAGTCTGATTCTGGTGTTGTTATTAAGTCGCTGGATAGTGACCAGCAAGTTAGGCAGGGTAGTCACCGCTATTCGTGATCAAGAGTCCAGAGTGCGTTTTCTGGGTTATCGTGTTGAATTATTCAAATTGTGGGTGTTTGTATTTGCTGCAATGATTGCAGGGTTAGCAGGTGCCTTGTATGTGCCGCAAGTGGGTATTATTAATCCCAGCGAATTCTCACCACTGAATTCATTGGAAATTGTTATTTGGGTGGCAATCGGGGGTAGAGGCACTTTATACGGAGCTATTATTGGTGCAGTAGTAGTTAATTACGCAAAAACAGTATTAACCGGTCTCATGCCCGATGCTTGGTTGTTTTGTCTGGGAGCAGTATTCATTTTGGTAACCCTGTTATTGCCTGATGGTATTGTCGGCTTGATACGTCGCTTTACCAGACAACAGCCACTCCCGATTACCCTGCCAATAAAAGGATAATTGCTATGAATCAACCTGCTATTAGTTCAGAATTCGGCGTGCATGCTCTGACAGAGGATGTAGATACCAGTCATGGGCCTATCTTGTATATGGAAGATGTGAGTGTTAGCTTTGATGGTTTTAGAGCCCTAAATCATTTGTCATTATATATAGACGAGGGCGAGTTACGTTGTTTGATAGGTCCAAATGGCGCAGGCAAAACCACTTTAATGGATGTCATAACCGGTAAAACCAAGCCAGATAGTGGTTCAGTGTACTTTGGACAAACCATAGATTTATTGCAGATGGACGAACCCGCCATAGCCCAGGCGGGTATTTGTCGCAAGTTTCAAAAGCCTAGCGTGTTTAGCGCCCTAAGCGTGTATGAAAATCTGGAGCTAGCCTTAAAAACCAATAAAAATACTTGGGCCACACTGTTTCATAAATTGAATGCAGAGCAGCGTGAGCGAGTGCACACGGTATTATGCTCTATAGGTTTGCTTGAGTTACAGGGGCAATTGGCGGGTACCTTGTCGCATGGACAAAAACAGTGGCTGGAAATTGGTATGCTGCTCATGCAGGAACCAAAAGTCATGTTGGTTGATGAACCTATTGCGGGCATGACTCATCAGGAAATTGAGCGCACTGCGGAATTGTTACTCTCTCTGCAAGGTAAACACTCTATTGTGGTAGTCGAGCATGATATGGAGTTTGTGCGCAGCATTGCTCGAAAAGTGACGGTGTTACACGAAGGTAGTGTTTTAACTGAAGGTACGATGGATGAAGTACAAAATGATACACGCGTCATTCAGGTTTATCTGGGGGGATAATGTTAAATATTAGTATGTTGCAACAGTTTTATGGCGAAAGTCACACCTTGTGGGATTTTGATTTAAAAGTCACTGCCGGTAGTTGCGTGTGTTTGATGGGCAGAAATGGTGTCGGAAAAACCACTTTATTAAAATCGATTATGGGTTTGATTCCTGTACAAGGCGGTAGTATCGAATTTGACGGTGTGGAACTCAGTCAAACTAAGGCAGAAGCTCGGGCGGAACTGGGTATAGGGTATGTGCCACAAGGTCGAGAGATCTTTCCGCTGCTAACCGTTGAGGAAAACCTTAAAACCGGTTTACGCGCCGCTCAAAAGCACGGTATAAAAAAAATACCAGATGCCATCTACGAAATATTTCCCGTACTCAAACAAATGCTCAAACGTCGGGGCGGAGATTTGTCTGGTGGACAGCAGCAACAGCTTGCTATAGGTAGAGCGTTGGTGTTACAACCCCGCTTATTGATTTTGGATGAACCTACAGAGGGCATTCAACCTAATATCGTTACCGAGATTGGCGACGTGATTTTGCGCTTGAATCGGGCTAAAGGTATTCCCGTTGCGCAAGCAGATGCTAACTTGGTAGGTGATGTGCATCAGGCCATTAATCGTATTCACAGTGAATTAGGCGTAACCATCCTGCTAGTCGAGCAGAAACTGCCTTTTGCCAGGAAAGTGGCAAACCAATTTTGTATTATGGATCGAGGTCGGCATATCGCTAATGGCAATATGAGTGAACTACAGGATGATATGGTTAAGCGTTATTTAACGGTATAGTTATATAATCTGAACTTCATGCTGGTTTGAAAATCGTATCCTGCAATTGTTTTAGGATTACGCGAATGGCATGCTTGGATAGAGTTTTAGACAAAAATACAACACTGAATGGATAACAATTACTCATTACATACTGACACTTTTTGTACAGAATGGGAGGCTGAACTAAGATTGGGGTTTGTCTATCGCGCAAATAAAACAGTGATGGCGCATTGTGAGCACCGTGGGCCACTGACTGTGCAACGGCCATTTTATCCAGAAGACAAGCTTTGCCATGTTTATTTATTACATCCGCCTGGTGGCGTGGTGGCAGGTGATCGCCTCAATATTGCAATCAATGTCGACGAAAATGCGCAAGTGCTGATTACGACGCCGGCTGCAGGTAAGTTTTATCGTAGCGTAGGTAAAACCGCTACACAAACTGTGTCTTTAACGGTTGCCGAACAGGCCAGTTTGGAATGGCTGCCACAGGAAACTTTACTCTTTGAGGGGGCGCAGCTAGACTCCAGTTGTTGTATTAACTTGGGCGACAACTCGACATTTATAGGCTGGGAGGTGCTGATATTAGGGCGACCTGCGGCTGATGAAGGGTTTACTCAAGGTTTTGCCAGTTTACACTGGCAGATTAGGCGTGGTGGTCGATTACACTACCATGAACGAATCAATCTAGACGCGCAAGCCTTTACAGCGAATTGGGGTTTGCAAAATAACGCCAGTTTCGGCACTTTGTTTGCTTGCCCTGTGAATAGTCACCAGTTAAGCTTAGTGCAAGATTTAATCGCCGAGCAGCCAGGACGAGGGGTCACTTTGTTGGATGATTTGCTGATTTGTCGAGCCCTTGATCAACGCGCAGATAAGTTGCGTGCATTTTTTGAGCAAGTCAGGGATGTTTTAAGGACCGAATTAATCGGTCAAAAATCCTGTAATCCACGTATTTGGGCCACCTAACCCATCACTTTTATAATCTTAGATATCGAACAATTATGCAATTAACGCATCGAGAAAAAGACAAATTACTGTTGTTTTCTGCATTTCAACTGGCAGAACGCCGTTTGGCACGTGGCTTGACCTTAAATTATCCAGAAGCTATCGCCTATATTTCCTTTACCATTATCGAAGGAGCTCGAGATGGTCAAAGTGTCGCCGAATTAATGGCCTATGGTCGTACTTTGTTGAGTCGTGAACAAGTCATGGAAGGTGTGCCGGAAATGATACATGATGTTCAGGTTGAAGCCACTTTTCCCGATGGTACCAAGTTAGTCACGGTACATGACCCTATAGTGTAGGAGCAGCAAATGATTCCAGGTGAAATGTTTCCGTCCGAGGACGATATAGAACTCAATATAGGCCGATCTACCTGTAAGGTACTGGTAGCCAACAGTGGCGACAGACCGATTCAGGTCGGTTCACACTACCACTTTTATGAAACCAATCCTGCCTTGCATTTTGATCGGCAGTTAAGCTTGGGTTATCGCCTGGATATACCTGCTGGTACAGCAGTACGTTTTGAGCCGGGACAACATAGAGAGGTACAACTGGTTGCCTTTGCCGGTTTAAGAAAAGTCTATGGTTTTCGGGGTGAAATTATGGGTGATTTGGAGTCAGTGCCATGAGTACTATGAGTCGTAAAGCCTATGTTGATATGTTTGGCCCGACTACTGGTGATCGCTTGCGTCTGGCAGATAGCGAATTGATTCTGGAAGTAGAAGCGGATTACACCTGTTATGGTGATGAAGTTAAGTTTGGTGGTGGCAAAGTCATTCGCGATGGCATGGGGCAGGGGCAGCATGATTCGCAGCAGGCCGTGGATTTGGTGATTACCAATGCACTGATTTTGGATTATTGGGGCATAGTGAAAGCCGATGTTGGAATTAAAAACGGCAGAATCACTATGTTGGGTAAAGCGGGAAATCCCGATATACAACCCAATGTCAATATTATCATTGGTCCAGGTACCGAAGTGATTGCAGGGGAAGGGCAGATTCTAACGGCGGGTGGCATCGATGCACATATCCATTTCATTTGTCCGCAACAGATTGAAGAGGCCCTGGCTTCCGGTATAACTACCATGATTGGCGGCGGTACGGGTCCCGCCACTGGCACCAATGCCACTACTTGTACCCCAGGTCCGTGGCATATTGAGAAAATGTTAACTGCCCTAGATGGTTTTCCCATGAATTTTGGCTTGCTGGGTAAAGGTAATGCCAGCCTGCCTGGTGCTTTGGTAGAGCAGGTTCAAGCCGGGGTGATGGGGCTTAAATTACATGAAGATTGGGGGACAACACCAGCAGCGATTGATTGCTGTTTAACGGTTGCAGATAACTATGATGTTCAAGTGGCTATTCATACCGATACATTGAACGAATCTGGCTTTGTTGAAGATACCTTTGCAGCTTTTGCAGGACGCACTATTCATACTTATCATACCGAAGGTGCCGGTGGTGGACATGCGCCGGATATTATCAAAGCGTGTGGTCTTGCCAATGTACTACCGTCTTCCACAAATCCAACCCGTCCCTATACCATTAATACCGTAGATGAACATCTGGATATGCTAATGGTGTGCCATCATCTTGATCCCAGTATTCCAGAAGACGTAGCTTTTGCCGAATCGCGGATTCGCCGCGAAACCATCGCCGCCGAAGATATCCTGCACGATTTAGGCGCTTTTTCCATGATTTCCTCAGATTCGCAGGCCATGGGCCGGGTGGGGGAAGTGATTATCCGTACCTGGCAAACCGCGCATAAAATGAAAATGCAACGCGGTTCATTAGAATCGGATACGTCTCGGCATGACAATTTTCGACTAAAGCGCTATATTGCCAAATACACCATTAATCCAGCTATCAGTCATGGTATTGCCCATGAAGTGGGTTCCATAGAAGCGGGCAAATTGGCGGATCTAGTGTTGTGGCAACCCGCCTTTTTTGGTGTAAAACCCAGTCTTATTTTGAAAGGTGGCATGATAGCCGCAGCACCCATGGGTGACGCCAATGCTTCAATACCTACCCCACAACCCGTGCATTTTCGACCCATGTTTGGTAGTTTTGGGCAAACAGCAGCCGCAAACTCCATGATATTTATGTCCCAGGCGGCCGTAGCTGCAGGGGTTGCTAACCGTCTGCATTTGCAAAAACAGGTGGGTACTGTCAAAAATACTCGAACTATCGGTAAGGCAGATTTAAAGCATAATCATTATCAGCCTAATATCAGTGTCGATCCACAAACTTATCAAGTACGGGCAGACGATCAATTGCTGGTTTGTGAACCCGCTATCGTATTGCCTTTTGCACAACGTTATTTTTTATTTTAAAAGCCAATGTTAAAACTAACCGAAACTCTGCAAACGGGCGAAATAGCTGATGATACCTTGAGCCTGGTTTTTTCTGATCGACAAAAAACCCGCCAACCGGCTATTACTAAAAGTGGTATTCAAGTGGGTCTTTTTTTACAGCGAGGGCAATCCTTACGCAGTGGCTTGGTTTTAACCGGAAGTCAAGGTTATAAAGTACGCGTAGAAGCCGCGCCGGAAGCCTTATCGGTAGTGCATTGCCAGGATGATTTACTGTTTGCCCGCGCCTGTTACCACTTGGGTAATCGTCATGTTGCCTTACAAATTATGCCGCATGAATTACGCTATTTAGCCGATCATGTGCTGGATTCAATGTTGATAGGTTTAGGTTTACAAGTTGAACATTTAACCTTGCCTTTTGAGCCAGAAACTGGGGCATATCATACTCATGCTGGCTGATGTTGCTTTATTGCGCTTAATGCAGTTGATCAGCCCAGGTCTGCCGATTGGGATGTACAGTTACTCGCAGGGGTTGGAACGTGCTATTGATGACGGCTGGATCACCAACAGCACTGAATTGGAAGAATGGATTTCTGGCGTGTTGCAAAATAATTTGTGTTATTTGGACGCGGCTTATTTAGCTCGGTTATACGATGCTTGGCTACTATCCGATTATACGGCGGTTTATTACTGGACTGAACAACTTTACGCGAGTAGAGAAACCTATGAGTTGCGTGCAGAAGATCGGCAAACCGGTCAGGCGCTGGCAAGGTTGCTTAATCAATTGGAGATGCCCGATGCCGAAAACTGGTTAAAACGCCCCGAGACTACTCTAGCCACCTTGTTTAGTCTGGCTGCAGTACGTTGGCAGATAGATAAAAAGCATACAGTTACGGGTTATCTATGGAGCTGGCTGGAGAATCAAGTGCTGTGCGGGGTTAAATTAATACCACTAGGTCAGGTGGCTGGTCAACAATTGCTGTTAAAACTTGCCGGGCGCTTACCTGCTATTGTCGAGCATTCTCTAATGCTAACAGATCATCAGTTAGGTGGTAGTGCTTTTGGGCTAGCTTTAGCCAGTAGTCGCCACGAAATGCAATATTCCCGATTATTCCGTTCATGAGGTCCTAAAAATGATAACTAAACAAGTGCTAAGAGTAGGTATAGGCGGGCCGGTTGGTTCTGGAAAAACAGCCCTGGTTGATGCCTTATGCAAAAACATGCGTGATGACTATGAAATAGGCGTTGTCACTAATGATATTTATACCCGCGAAGATCAACAATTTCTAATTCGCAGTCAAGCACTGCCCGAAGAGCGAATTTTAGGTGTGGAAACCGGAGGTTGTCCGCATACGGCTATTCGTGAAGATGCCTCAATGAATTTGGCGGCAGTCGAAGAATTGTGTGAGCGATGGCCTGAGTTGGATTTCGTAATGGTGGAAAGTGGTGGCGATAATCTCAGTGCTACCTTTAGCCCAGAACTGGCAGACATTACTTTGTATGTCATTGATGTATCAGCCGGTGATAAAATTCCCCGCAAAGGTGGGCCGGGTATTACCCGCTCTGATTTGCTGGTGATCAATAAAATAGATCTCGCGCCTTATGTGGGTGCTTCACTAGAAGTGATGGACAGAGATGCCAAATTGATGCGTGGCGAAAAACCTTTTCTGTTTACTAATATTAAAGCGGGCCTAGGCGTAAAAGATGTCGCCGAGTTTATAGTAAAGCAAGGGATGTTGGGTAGTGCTTAGCTCATTTGTTTGCTTAGCGCATGTTATTTTTTGATGCTAGGGTATTCTGTCAGAGGACGCCGTGCATACGTCCGTGTAGCTTGAGTCAGTATCCGCCAAGTTACGTTACTGAGTAAATTTACTCAGTAACGTAACCTAATGAAATATCAAAAACTTCTAGAAGAATTACTTAAAGAACGGCTTAGCGAAATCGTTCTTTAAGTAATCTGCTTGTGGATTCAAGGCAAGTTGGCTAAACCACTATTTTCGCGATCTAATTTCACTAAATTCTAGGCAAGGCTATATCTCGGTTGATGCACTGATTATAGCTATTTGATATCCGCCAAAACTGCTCAACCCTTTTTAGTAATTGCTTTTGGTGATTGACCAAAAAACTTTGTAAATGCTGTACTAAAGTTGCTGGCATGGTTATAGCCCACTTTATTCGCTGCCACGCTCACCTGACATTGTTCAGAAATGAGTAGTTGATAAGCCTTGTTCATCCTGATTTCTAGCAATAAACCATAAGGAGTGTTATTAAAATAGCGATGAAACAATTTTTTTAATTTAAATGCGTTAGTACCTACCCGTTTAGCTAGCTGCTCAACGGATGGCGGTTGTTTAAATTCATCATATAAAATATCGCGCGCCGATCTTGCCATAATGCTATCTTTCTGATGAGTTTGCATGACATTTTTGGGCTTATTATCAATCAGGCAACTCAGTTCAAATGCAAGTAAAGATAAAGCTTGCCCATGCATCAAAAGACGGTTGCTGCTACTGAAAATATTGCGATCCAATAATTGCTGAGCCCTAACTAGTGCCTGAATACCGGTGGGCTGTAGTCGCTCATGTTTTTGAGATAACAATTGTCTGGTTTGAGTTTCACCAAAATATTTTTCCAGCCAGTTTTTACTCAGG
Organism: Methylomonas sp. AM2-LC; assembly: GCF_039904985.1. Taxonomy (NCBI): domain Bacteria; kingdom Pseudomonadati; phylum Pseudomonadota; class Gammaproteobacteria; order Methylococcales; family Methylococcaceae; genus Methylomonas; species Methylomonas sp. AM2-LC. Next base: position 3,560,123 of record NZ_CP157005.1, on the reverse strand, counting down.
GCAAAACGTAATTGTTGTGTGGTTATGTTGGCTTCGTAGTGTCGCTCACCTATGCTATCAGTATTCACTGGTACTAGAGTGGTATAGCCTTGTTTAAATATCAGCTCATTACCTGCTTTACTGGTAAAAATGGATTGTCCCTTTAAACTGATGGTCATGATAAGTTGCGGTTCCTGATAGTCTATACGACTCAACACAGCCAAATCCCTATTGGGTGTATACAGAGTTTCTATATAACGCAAGCCATCTTCAAGTTGAAATATTGCGGATCGACCGTTTCCCAGCTCTTTAGGTAAGCTTTGATGCAAGCAATCTGTTTGAGGAAGGAAATGTAAATCTTCGCTATCGATGCTCCAGCGCTTTGCAAAAAACTGTTTTGATATCATAGTTAGTTTCGCCAGTCGTATTTAGAATTACTGAAAGACTAAGCATATTTATTGCCACTTTTTTTTATGTTTACAATTTCATGTGCTTATCTGTGTTTAGTATGGTTATTTGACAATATGGCATTTTTAAAAACAAGGCATATCACACACTTTTTTATTAAAAATAAGGCATATCACGCAATTCTTTGTTTAGCATACGAAATAATCCGTTTGGCATATAAAAGAGTCAGATTCCTAAAAGTGTTATTGGGTAAAATTTTTTGCAACTTTTGTACAGCCTAGCGTGGCTGATATTAATGCTAAATAAATAATACTCAAGATATTTTCTTTCTCTATTTCGGACGTTTCATGAAATCTGTAAACCATCATCCTGCTAGCAGTTCTCAACGTTATACCCCCCTAATCGCGGCTTTTATAGTAATGGGTTTTAGTCATTTAACGATGGCTGACGTACAGTCTCAGACTCAAGAAATGGAGTCAAAAGTCATTAAAAAAGCAGCGAAACCGCTTAAAAATTTCAATGCTATACAGTCGAAACAGGATAATAAAACCGCTCCCGCTTTAGCTGGAACTCAATCAGTAGCATCGATTAATACAGAATTAACACCGGTAGTTGTCACTGCCGCCAGTGATCAGAAACTGGCTATTTCCAAAGCTGAAGTTGCGTTGTCTCCAGGAGGTGTCAGTCTGATTGATATTAATGCCTTACATGATCGAAATATATCCAGTATTGCGGATTTTTTTCGCTATATACCCGGCGTTTGGGCAACCAGTCAAAGTGGTAATGACGAAGTATTTCTGACTAGTCGCGGCTCTAATCTAGATGCCAATAACTTTGCAGGTAGTGGCATAAAATTATTGCAAGATGGTATGCCGGTTACTGCTGCAGATGGTAATAATCACAACCGGATGATAGATCCGCTGGCGTCCAGTTTTGCCACGGTGGCACGTGGGGGCAATGCTTTTAAATACGGAGCCAGCACTTTAGGTGGCGCAGTGGATTTTACTTCACCCACTGCTTACGATAATCCTGCCATGCGCTTATTATTGAATGGGGGTAGTTTTGGCCAGTTTTTGGGGCGTGGCACAGTCAGTAAGGTATTTAATGAAAGTATAGATGGCTTGTTAACTGTCGAAGGCAAAGAATGGGATGGTTATCGAGCGCACAACCAGCAGGATAGGGTGGGGGTTTACGGTAATCTGGGTTGGCAAATTACCGATAATGTTGTGAATCGTACCTTTGTCAGTTATATCAAAAACAATCAACAATTGCCTGGGCAATTGACGCGTGCACAATTTAACGCAAATCCGTATCAGGCCAGCAGTCAGGCTTTGGCGGGTAATTATCAGTTAAACACGGAAACAGAAAGAGTTGCCAATAAAACCAGTTGGACCATTGATGAAAAAAGTTCGCTGGAATTAGGATTTTCCTATGAAAACCAGCAACTGTATCATCCCATCGTGAGCAAGGTGTTACTTCCGAATGTAAATGGTGGGCTTAACGATATGTTCAGTATGCTGGTAGATAGCAATCAGCAGGATTGGGGGTCGACAGCCCGCTATAAGTTACGCCTGGACACACATGACTTATTGCTGGGTTTAAATTTTGGCACCAACTCTGATAAAGGTGGCAACTACACCAATAATGCCGGTTTGCGTGGCGCTATGACTAATCGTATTACCAAAAAAGCCGATAATATCGAAATTTTTGCTCAGGATCATTGGCATTTTGCCGATAATTGGACACTGACGCCAGCTGTGCAAGGCGTATTTGCGCATCGACAGGTGATGAACAATCGATTATCTATCCCACAAGACCAACAAGCTAATTTTTTGTTTGCCGCAACACCTAATTTTTATCCGCTGGGCGGTTATAGTAATCATAATTATTCTGGGATTAACCCAAGTTTGGGTTTAATGTACGATCTGACTAAAAACTCCAGTTTGTATAGCAATATTAGCCGCTTATATGCGCCACCCACCAATTACAACATAGCAGACAATATTACCTCAGGCGTTGGTACGCCGTATTTAAAGGCGATGGAAGGTACGTCTGCCGAAATTGGTACGCGCGGAAGTCAATCTCTGGATAAGTTTAACAATATAAACTGGGATTTGTCGTTGTACTATTCATGGCTGAATAATGAAATTTTGTCTACCACCCCACCCGGTGGATCTGCAGTATCCACCAATTTTAATAATACCATTCATGCGGGTATAGAAGGGTTATTGGGTGGTCGCTTTGCACTGGATGCTGAAGGAACGCACAGCCTTGAACCGCTGGTAAGTTTTACAATTAATCATTTTCGTTTTGATAATGATCCAACTTACGCGAATCATGCCTTACCCGCGGCTCCTGATTATTTCTTAAAAGGTGAAGCTATCTATCATCATGCCAGCGGTTTTTATTTGGGACCCACAGTCGATGTAGTAGGGCAGCGTTGGGGTGATTATGCAAATACTTATAAAATTAGTCCTTACAGTTTGTTGGGGATGCGTACTGGCTGGTCCAATAAAAATTATAAGGTGTTTCTTGAAGGACGCAATTTGTTAGATAAAGTCTATGTGGCCAATACCAATATCATGAATACCGCCAGTGCAACAGATGCCATGTTAAATGCAGGCGCGCCTTTATCATTTTATGGTGGTATTGAAATCACTTATTAAAATCCGTAGCGTGCATCAATTTTTAGAGTCTTCGGATTTTGATGGACGCTGATCTTTACTACTTTTGTTACTAACCTGATGCCATTTATAAAAGTCCACTGGCAACTATTTTGCCACCAGCAACGTTGTATAGTTTTTATTTTAATGGGCATTTATGCGTTTCAGGTAAATGCCGAACCTGCGAAAGCCTCTATCCTGATCCATGCAGCGCGTATTTTTGATGGCTTTACTCTCAGAACGCATAGCTCGTTGTTAGTGGTGGGTGACACAATTAGGCAAATTGACCGGCGTGAAAATATGCAATTCCAAGCTAGCAAAGTGATTGATTTGGGTGACGCTACGTTATTACCGGGCTTTATTGAATTACATGCTCATTTGGCTTTTCAGCATATTCCTACTGATGTGATACTTAAACACGGCATCACCACATTACGTGATGTAGGTGGTCCTGTGCATCCACCTTATGGAGGTGATGGTCGTTTACGTGTGCTTAGTTCTGGGCCGATTATTACTACGCCAACTGGTTACCCAATCTCCGTTATGGGGGCTGATAACATTGCATTAGGTGTGTCTAGTGAACAAAATGCACGGGAAGCCGTTCAGTCACTGGTAAACTCAGGTGCGGTGATCATTAAAATTGCGTTGGAGCCGGGTGGTGAGAAAGGTGCGCATTGGAGTAATGGTGCTCATCATATGCATACAAAGTCAGAAAAAACTCATCAACAGATGTTACATGAAAAAAAAGTTTGGCCGTTATTATCAATCCCCATAGTCAAGGCTATTGTTGCCGAAGCGCATCGCTTAGATCGTAAAGTGACTGCTCATATCGGTGAAGAAAAAGGCGCAAAAATTGCCATTCAAGCAGGTGTTGATGAATGGGCGCATATGCCGTGTGCAGAAATTTCCGTGGACTTGTTAAAAAAAGCGCTAGCACAATCGGTAAAAATCATTACTACTTTGGATAGCTTTTCCCAATGTGCTGGCGTTGAGAAAAATGCCAGAAAATGGGCTGCGTTGGGAGGTGAGTATTTATATGGAGCAGAGATTGCTCATACTGATACCCCATGGGGTATTGATGCGCAAGAGCTTATCTATATGTTGCAATTCTCCCATGGTCAGCCTATCGATGTGTTGCGCAGTGCCACCTCAAAATCGGGAGAGTATTTAAATATCCCTTTATTGGGTACCTTACAATCGGGTGCGCCAGCAGATCTGATCGCGGTAAAAGGCGATCCTTTACAAAACTTGAAAATACTGGAATATCCCGGTTTTGTTATGTCTGGCGGCAAAATTATAGTCAATGATTTTACTGAAGGCGAACCTCTACCTTAGTTGCTACGCAATGAAATAGGATAATGTAGGTAGCAGTTAATTCGCCGACACCCTATTTTTGCCAACAAATCATGCAACGCCAGACGTGTTATTGTCTGAATTGGGTTGCAGAATACCGTATCTGATTCAGGTGACTAAATGCTAATGCGTATTTTTCTCTTTCAACATTTTAACCAACGTCTGTTGTTTCTGAAATGCATCGGGAAGATTGCCATATTTAAGTGAACTCGTACAATCATCCAGCGCTTTTTGCAATTCCCCCAGTTGCATGTAAGCATAACAACGATTATTAAAGCCAATCATTAATTGATTGTGGTCGGTGGTTTGCTCTTCATCAAGCAAAAATGGATGGCTTTTAAATACGCTGAGCATTTGCGGGTAATCTTGTTTTTGTGCATAGATAGCCGATAGATTAATCACTGCTGATTCTCGATACGAGCTTTCCGAATCGGCAACCTTTTTAAAATCGGTTAATGCGGCATCCGCTTGATTAGAACTCATATAAGAAGCGGCACGCCACCAATAGGCGTGCATATCTGCTCCTGATTCTATTCGAGCGCTGCAGGCCTGAATAGCGTCAGTATAATATTTCAAGTTAAAATAACTGCCACAAGATAAGGACTTGTCAAAACGGCCACCTCCCATGGCGATTGCCGCATTTTGATAAACTATAGCTTTTGCGTACTTGGCATTATCAAAGTACATAGAGGCAAAATTTAAGTAAATATCAGCTAAAGCGATAAACTGTTCTTCCTCGTTAGGAAAGCGCGTGTTTTTAATGTCTAATAACGCTTCCTGATATTTTTTTTCCGCATTTTCATAGTGATTAATGTCTTCCCAGGATTTGGCGGCCACTTGATCAAGTAAGTAATTGTTATGACCACTATTATTATCCACCAATTGTAATTGACTGCCCATGCGGTCAGAAGCCAATTGCAGTATGCTGCCACTAAAATGATCGGCACCGGAGGTTTCAGCTAAAGACAACAGGATAGAGTTTATTTCTAAAGCGAATTGATACGGGTCGGTTTTGTTGTATAGTTCCAATGCAGTATTTATATCATCGGCCATGCGTGGTTTTATCAGTTTTGCCATAACTTCACCGACACATTTGTCCCGTTCTTTGTCTGAGGAACAGGCTATCGATGCCGCATCAACCATGTAGTTATAGAGTTGTAGATATAACATTTTTAGCGGTGAATGTTCCTTAGCTTTATCAGCATATTTGCTGGTAAATGCATACATGGCTTGTGGAGAGCCACCCCATTTGGGTGTTAATGATTTAAGTCTGGCCCGATAGAGTGCGTAATAAGTTGGAAATTTATTAATGCCTAGTTGAAAAGCTTGTTCTGTTTCTGGACTATCGCCCATCCTGGATATGCTATTCAAGTACATGAAATAACTATAAGGATTTTCAGCGTTTAGATGAATGGCGGCGAGAATATCTTTGTCGGAATTTTGCAAATAATCCTCATAAGTTTGCAAATGTGTATCGGCCACTTTAGATGAAAAATCGTAACCACGTATACCTTGACCGATACTGTAATACCATTGTGCGCGGAGTAAGTGAGCCAGTGCGGATTTAGGTTCTTGCGCCACCCATTTATCCAGATATTCTAAATAACCGTAATCTGTTTCGTTAAAAAAATAGCGCATAAAATCGTTAAATGGATAGAAGCGCCAGTTTAGTAGTTTGCTATGCGCTAACACATCACCAGTAATCTGTGCGGCAGTAGAAAAATCATTGCGCTTAATGGCCGCTTTGGCGGCCAACGCTTTTTCTGTGGTTAGTTCAATATTACGCTTAGGTAGTGCCAGATTGCTAGTTTCCTGGGCAATGGAAATTTTTACCGGATCAGGAGCGTTAGATGCAAGACTTGCAATCGATGGTGTCGTAGCTGGTAAATTGGCGTTAATGGTAGTGGCCTCATAACCCAGTAGAGTCAATAGGCCATTTTGGTAGGCAATAAGCCCCGCTGACAGCATTAAGGCAAATACCGCTAGCCATTGAAATAGTGGTCTAACAGAAAATAAGGTATTGGTTTTGTTTTTGTTTTGATCGGTCATTTTTGAAATGGCTGAGAAAATTTATAGGTAAAGGAAAAACCAGTTAATGAATATTGCTTGATTTAAGCAATCAATTTGGGTTTTATTTCCTCATCCACTGCAAATAAACAACTATTAAAATTCAATGTAGGATGGGGTCGTTATCGTTCAACTCATCATACAGTAATCGATTTATACGCTTTAAATCATCAGGCTGAATAGTTACAAATGTATTTTGTAATCTTTCCTGAATAACAAGGCATTTCAGCTGGTGTAGGACGTATATGATTATGCCGACCAGTTAGGCTGAGGTTATGTATGAATACCAGGGTGGATAGAAAAACACTTAGTTAAAACTCTAACACAAATATCGCTAAACGCAATGTTTTTAACTAACATCTATAATTATTAATAGATAGAAATAAGCTGCAATATCAGAGTTCATCTGTTGGTGTGGTGTAGATGTTTTATTGCATTGCAAATTAAAATTTACCACTATATAATTAGCTCAGTCGATACTTAAATCGACTGAGTGTCAAATATAGCTTAAACATTTACTGCTTGAGAGCAGATTATTCAGATTTAAAATCCCAAACTAGCATTATAAAATCTGTCATCATTTTTGTGTTTATCTTGCTGGGTAGCGAGTTGTATTTTGGCTAGTTGCGCATTTGTTAGCTTATTAATTAAAACTTGCCACCTAAAAACGCGGGCATTAATAAACCATTTGCCAGCTGCAAATTTAATGGGATGTCTGGGAAGGCTGGCTTCAAATTTGGCTCGATAAATGTCGAACCCTAAGGAAGATAAAGAATATTTAAACCACACTTCGTGGTTATATTTAAATTCTATTGGCATGTGAACACACATAGAAACTCCTATTATAGTTTTTTAATTGTGCTCAGCGTTTTCAACTATATCATAAATACATGCTATTGCAAATATAAAGCTAACAATAATTGCTAAATACCCATCATTATTTTATTCCCTGCTAAAAATAGCGGGTGTGTAATAATTCTTCATATGCTTAAGGACAACAATTTACCTTATCCCATTTGCCTTTATTACCCCTCATCATGTCTATTAATCAAGCTGTTCCCCCTGCTTCAAAACCGCATTTGGCATCACTTACCGATTTATGGCCTTTTTTGCGCCCCTATCGCAGTAAAGTTGTGCTGGCGTTTTTGCTGTTGTGCCTAGGTTCAGCGACTATTTTACTGGTGCCACTTGCGTTCCGCGATCTTATTGATTTTGGCTTTGGCGCTCAGCAGCAAGTCAATGGCGGGTTATGGGATTCACTGAGTATGAATGCGCATTTTATTGCGCTGTTCGGTTTGGCCAGTTTATGGGCACTTGCGGTGGCATCACGTTACTATACGGTTTCCTGGCTGGGTGAGCGTATTACTGCCGATTTGCGCAGTGCGGTGTATTCCAGAGTACTGGCACAGTCGCCGCAATTTTTTGAAACCCTGCAAACTGGCGAAGTATTATCACGTTTAACGGGAGATACCGCCTTAATCCAGACCGTGGTAGGTAGTTCCATTTCAATGGGGTTAAGAAGTCTGTTTCAATTTCTGGGTGGCATGACAATGTTGGCCGTCACCAGTTTGTATTTATTTGCCTTGAATTTGGGTTTGATGGCGCTGTTGATATTGCCCTTGATTGTCATTGGACGTAAAGTAAAAAAACTTTCTCGAGAATCCCAAGACAAAATTGCAGATGCATCCGCACTGGCTGCCGAGATATTAAATGCTGTACCCACTGTGCAGTCTTTTACCCAGGAACAGCAGGAAGCCAAGCGTTTTACAGGTCGGGCAGAAATCAGTTTTCTGTCTGCAATTCGCCGCAGTCGGGTACGTGCTGCTTTAACTGCATTGGTGATAATGGCGGTGATGGGCGCTATTATTTTTGTGTTATGGATTGGTGCAAATCTGGTTCATGCCGGTAGCATGACGGGTGGGCAATTGGCTTCTTTTATTCTGTACGCGGTGCTAGTGGCAAGTGCAGTGAGTAGCATGGCAGAAGTTTGGGGTGATATTTTGCGTGCAGCAGGGGCAACTGAGCGTTTGCTAGAATTGCTGCATGCACAACCCGCCATTACAGAAGCGAATGTTGTGCAAGCATTGCAGCAACCTGGAATCGCCGAAATACAATTCGAAAATGTGACTTTTCGTTATCCCTCCAGAATGCAGAGCGCTGCACTTTCTGATATTAGCCTAACTATCGCGCCTGGTGAAAGCGTGGCGCTGGTTGGTCCTTCCGGCGCGGGTAAAACAACCTTATTCCAGTTATTGCTACGCTTTTACGATGTCAGTAGTGGTGTAATTCGTATTAACGGTCTGGATATCAGGCAACTCGCTATCCAGGATTTACGTAGTCAAATTGCCATTGTGCCGCAAGATGCAGTGATTTTTTCGGCAAATGCGCTGGAAAATATCCGCTATGGTCGGCCAGATGCCAGTGATGCTGACGTGATTGCAGCAGCAAAACTTGCGCAAGTTGATGAATTTATTAATCGTCTGCCTGATACTTATCAGACTTTTTTGGGCGAACGCGGTACGCGTTTATCTGGTGGTCAACGTCAGCGTATTGCCATTGCACGAGCCATTTTGAAAAACGCTCCGCTGTTGTTATTGGATGAAGCCACCAGTGCCTTGGATGCAGAGTCTGAAATTCTGGTCCAAAAAGGACTAAACGCCGCCATGCAGGGCCGTACTACCCTGATTATTGCGCACCGTCTGTCTACCGTGAAACAAGTCGATCGCATTATCGTTTTAGATCAAGGGGTCATAGTCGAAGCAGGTGCGCCAGACGATTTACGCAAACAAAGCGGTCTTTACGCCAGGCTGGCAGACTTACAGTTTGATAGATAATGAAGCTTAAGGGTTTGGGAATAGGGCTTGGGAACGCGGATTATAGTTTAATGCTTTCCAATACTTGCATAATTTAAAAACCTGAGTACGATGTGTCCAGCTTCATTAATTGCATCAATTATCAGTGTGGTTTTTCATGGAGTTTAACCAAGTGAAAGTGTAACAAAAAACTATAAAATATCCTTAATCTATTAGGATAAGTTTATTATTTAATCATGGGAGTTGTTTATGAAAAGTTCATTATTTAGTCCTGTCACGATAGCAACACTATTAGTGGCTGGCACATTTTTCACCCTTCAGGTTAGTGCGCAACCCGTAATAACTCAGGATCGTGATTCTCAAGCGCGTAATTTTTATCAACAAGTAAATAATTGTCAATCTGTCCAACCCTGTATCATTACCTTTGCAGCGATTCCAGCCGGAAAACGTTTGATTGTGGAACATGTCAGTGCGATTGTGACCATGCCTACTGCTGGTTACCTTAATCTAGTGGAACTCAGAGGTACTAGTGGTTCGAATGTATTCCAGTTTTTGCCTGCTGTGGCAGCAACGGGTCAGTATGGCGGTCAATTTAACTATATTGTCAATCAGCCAGTGCTGGCAGCCTACAATGCGGGTGAGGTGCCTACGGTTGACACATTTGCCACAAATGGAGATACAGTCTCCACTCTGGCGACTATCTCAGGATACCTGATAGATGTACCCTAATTAATATCTATAGACACAGGCAGGACACGTGTAAATCGTGTCTTACCTGCTATGTAAAGACATTCCGATTATATTAATAGCAGGGTATGTAAAATCAATAAACAGATGCAAACAACCACTCGCTACATAAATCCTAAAAAACTATTGTTAAGTAAATGGACTGCGGTTAATCCACAGCACAAAGAAAAACATTTTATCGTGACCAAAACCGTTGAACCTGAACCGCCCAATACTCTGGTTGAGCAAATCGAACTTGAAGCTATTTATTCGCGGCGTATTTTTATAATCTCCTGGCGAGAATTGACCGAAGTTGGACGCTGGTTACAAGGTTGGAAGTAATTAATATTTAATGATTCCAAAAACTTGCCTAACTAGCGTAATTTCAATTAGCTTCCATGCTGTAATTATTCCGGCGGTGCATCAGATAGCAATAGTAAGCCGTGTTAGCCATTCAGGGGCGTGATTTAATATCCATATTTCAAGCAATTTATCCAGCCCGCTAATAATCAATATACCTGCACCAATCAATAGACCACCAAACAACATTTTTCCCTTTTTACCCGTTAACAACAGTTTGGTTTTGTTGGAAAACAAACCCTGTTGAGACAAGCTACCTAAAGCTATTAACGGTAAACTGGCACCCGTGCCAAAAAATAGCATCACCATGCCGGTATGAAATAGATTGCCGCCTTGACTGGCTAAAGTCATCGCTGCACCCAACGTAGGACCAACACACGGACTCCATACCACCCCTAATAGCAAGCCAAGCATAAATTGCCCGGTTAAATTGTCACCGGAAATTTGTGCTAACCAGGGTTGTCCGGCACTGCTAAATTTTGCAGTTGCTGCGCTAAATAAGGTTTGTAAACGCTCAGAGATTAAAATGGCACCAAAGACAATTAATAACAAGGCGGCCAGATTGCGCACCAAAGCGGGATCCAAGCCCAGAACACTGCCCATGGCGGCCAACAGTAAGCCAATTAGGGTGTAGGATAGCGCCAAGCCTCCTGCCAGTGCATACAAGCCCAAGCGGTGGGTATTTAGTGCTGCTCCGGCTAGAATGGGTAATAAAGGTAATACGCAGGGAGATAAGGTGGATAAAATTCCGGCAATTAAACTAAGCCCGTAAATCGCTAATTCCGTGAACATAAACACCTCCCCGTATCATAACGCTTTTTTAAGCAGGTTTTCGATGCCTGCAACACTGGTATCACCCACGCTACGCCCCACTTCTTTACCGCCTTTAAACACAATTAGTGTACTTTGCATGGTGGCTTTAAAAGCATTGACTACTGATTTTTGTTGATCGAAATCGACAGTGAGTGCGTTAATAGGTTGATACTCGCTTTGTTTCAGTAACTTGGCAACAATAGGTGCCTGTGCTCGACAGGTAGGACACCAATCAGCATGGATGGAAATTAGAACAGGTAAACCTTGTGCTTGCAGTTTGTCAAACGTTGACTGAGTAAAAGCCAGACTGTCAGCGCTAGCTAAACCCATGCATAACAAAAACATCAGGAACGAGCGTATTATAGTCATTATTTTGCACCTTTCTTTTAGGGATATTACAGGTTAAGAACACTTACACTTTCTAAGACTAAGTACTGCAATTCAAGTTCAAAGTTACTGTATAGACGCGCATTGTTTTCAATTTAAAACTGTAGTCATGCTATTTATAGGGTAAGCCAACCAAAGAGCGACACTTTCTATATAGATACGCAGTAAGTCGCAATTACCAAGTAAGGGGCGGCCTCATAGGGCGCATAGCTTCAGTGTAATGTGTCGCATGATGGAAGGCAACCGTGTCGCAATACGGCTTTGCCTATTACGACCTATTTCGGCTTATCGCGTTGCATTAACAACAACAGATGCGCTTCATTTCGTTCAGTTCGTCTTGTAGGTGATTGATTTTAGATTATAAAAATGCTACTAAATAGATACGATTAGATTACTTAATTTAATAAACACTTGTTCGAATGATGTGTGGATGTTATAGCGTCGTATGCACAATTTTTAAACAGCCTACCCACAGGAGTAAGCCATGCAACATGATTTCTGGCATCAACGATGGGATCAAAATCAAATTGGTTTTCATAATCATCAAGTAAACCCCTATTTACAACGCTTCTGGTCCACACTGTCACTTAAACCAGGCAGTCGGGTGTTTGTACCCTTATGTGGTAAGAGCAATGATATGCTCTGGCTATTGGCCCAAGGTTATCAAGTGGTTGCAGCAGAATTAAGTCCTGTGGCGGTCGCAGCGTTTTTCGCGGAAAATAATTTACACCCTACCATTCGTCGTCAGGGAGAAGTGTTACTGTATGAGATTGATGGGTTGCAGCTCTATTGCGCTGATTTTTTTGACCTGAGTTCTGCTCAACTGGGGCATATTGATGCCGTTTATGATAGAGCGTCTTTGGTTGCTTTACCGCCGGAAATGCGTCTTGATTATGTTTATCATCTCTCGTCATTGCTGGAGTCTGGGCAGCAAATTTTGCTGGTTACCTTTGTTTATGAGCAGCATGAAATGACTGGACCACCGTTTAGTGTCCTCAGCACAGAAGTCGACTTTTTGTATGGTAAATGGTGCAGTGTGAATAAGTTAACCAGCGAAGACGTACTTCAGCAAGAACTGCACTTTAAACAACGCGGTCTGAGTTCGTTGCACGAACAGGTTTACCAACTGGTTGTGCGTTAAATAAAGGATAAGCTTTAATAACAAATTTTATGGGTTAAACTCTGCCAGGTTTTAAAAGGTTGTTCGGGGTTAGTTGTTTCTAAATAATACATACCTATAGTTCGTTCTGCCGGTAACTTGGGTATTTCGTCATAAATAAAACCATCGTCAAATCCTGCTGCAGAGGCATGTAAACGGTCACAAGCATAATAAACAGCAGAAAGTCGCGCCCAATAAATAGCGCCCAGACACATTGGGCAGGGTTCGCAACTGGTATAGAGGGTACAGTTCGTTAGCTGGAAATCCTGTAATACCAGGCAGGCTTTCCTAATCGCCATAATTTCTGCATGTGCGGTAGGGTCTTGATTGGCACTGACCCGATTACCACTGGCAGCAATAATTTGCTGGTTTTTAACCACCAAGGCACCAAAAGGTCCGCCGCCTTCGCTGACATTATTACTTGCCAGTTCCACTGCCTGTTGTAAAAAAAATGCATGCATTTATAGCCCCAGTGGATTATTTGGGTCTATATCGTCCATAAAAGGTAGGCGACGATCTTCGTTGGTAATTTGATAAACTTTGCCCAGCCAATTGTTAAATACCGCCTTGGCCGAATCACGCCAAGTATTATCTAGGTGTTTGATGATCTGGTCTTCAGGCATGCGTGCCAGATCTGTGCCGTGCTGTTTGGCATAGTTTACTTCGTGGCAATAATCGCTTAACAGTTGCTGCACCTCAGTATCAAAATAATGCGCAGGGTAGGGCGGGTAATCCTCGCGTTCGTAACGATAATAGCGTAACACTTCGCGTTTATACTCTTTAAGTAAGCTAATGTCGTCGTACTCTGGATGTCCTTGAAAATAAACAATACGAAAGCCATCGGGCGATACAGCTAGATGTACTCCGGCTTCTTTACTGGCCACTAATATTTTCAGGCCAAATTTTTCCATATCCGTCTGAAAAATTTCGTTGTAGCGCGAATGTGGAACATCAAAGCGAGTGTTAATTTCAGCCATTAACGGATGAGAGCGGTCTATCACTTTGTGTGAAAACACACCCCAACGTTTATCAGGCAAACGGCTGCGTTCAATACCATAGCAGTACTGAAATACAGCATGGGTAGCCAGACACGAGCATAAAATGGAGGTGACATTTTCGTTTGCCCAGGTAAACACTTCAATTAAAGGTTCCCAGAATGCTTCTTCCTGTAAATGTGCTTTGGTAACGTTAGCGCCACTAATGACAAGCGCATCCAGACCATCCTCTCTGATTTGTGCGAAGGACTCATAATATTTATTAATATGTTCCTGCGCCTGCGTACCTCTTGGTAAGCCTTCTATAGTAAAAGGATGTACATGGAATTGCGCAATTTGATTACATGCGCCTACCAGCCGAAAAAACTGTCTTTCAGTGGCTTCCAATGCAGCATCCGGCATCAGATTTAATAAGCCGATATGTAGTTCACGGATGGATTGATGTTCAGCGCGTTCGGCAGAAAGAATTTCTTCGCCTTCTTCCTGTAAACGTTGAAAAGTAGGTAATGCGGTATGTGCAACTAGGGGCATTTCAGTTATACGTGTTGGTGCGCCATTGCATCAGCTATCAGAGCCATAAAATCCTCTTCGCTAGTGACTTTGGCAACTGCTTCCGCACTGACAGTGTAACCATACTGTTGTGCGATAGCTTCGTAGCGGGGAACGCGCGATTTAAATAGCTGCGGAAATACCCAGCTCACAAAAGCATCTGGGTTTATTTCATCGGTAGAGCTATAGCCATTAATTTGCATAAAGTCGTGCAGTTTTTCGTCGACAAATGCCGGACGGTAGTAAAGTGGTTTGGGATCCAGTTTGGCGCGGTCTATGATGGTTTGCTCTAGAGATTCCGGAATTTTAATGTAAACCAGCACGGTATGCTCGGCCAGCGTTGCCAGTACTTCTGGGTTATCCAGTTCGCAAACACTGCCGCCTGCATCGTTTATAAAATGCTTGTAACCATAAATGGCTTCTGCTTTATGAATAAATTCAGGTACATCATTCATAGCATTAATTTCTGCTTGATGATGTAAAGCTTGGCGGCGCTTAAACTCCGCCAACGATAAACCACCCAGGTTTGGATTACCAATTTTGCCCAGAAAACTGGAAACAGGTGCCAAATTTTCCACCGTGATATTACTGCAAATATAAATCGAATCTGATTTTAGTAAATCCCGTAAAAATGGAACGCCCATGGCTTGTTGTTTAATATTATCCAGAATGGCTTCTTCAAGGTATTTGGTACCAATCCGGTAGTCGCCAGAATAATGAAACCATTTATCTTTGGGAAGTTTATTCGATAACGTGGTTTTGCCTGCGCCCGACATTGCCAGCAGGGTAATACTCTTGGATTCCCAGTCCAAAAATTGTTGCGGAGTCATTTTCATAAATTTTACTCATCATCCAGAAAGTCACTAATGTCCAAATCTTCACTATCCGCGCGAGTATGACGATCAGTATCGCTATACCCCAGATCATCAAGTTCAATTTCATCAAAAGGGGCGCTCCAGTCTTCCGGGTCTTCAATGTAATCGAAAGTAGAGTTATACCAGGCCTCGCCATCGTATTCACCTAAATCGCCATTGGCATACTGCACGGCAATCGACTCA
The DNA here is from genome assembly GCF_039904985.1 of Methylomonas sp. AM2-LC. Classification (NCBI taxonomy): domain Bacteria; kingdom Pseudomonadati; phylum Pseudomonadota; class Gammaproteobacteria; order Methylococcales; family Methylococcaceae; genus Methylomonas; species Methylomonas sp. AM2-LC. The sequence goes on along the minus strand of NZ_CP157005.1, from coordinate 3,544,793 downwards.
TCATTCCCTTCAATGGCAACCACTTTGAATGTGAGATTGTTTTCAAAATCTTTGTACCAACGGCCTATAACTGGGTCTGCAATAGTAGTCATCGTCATGTCCTTACAATGTATTGTGTTAAGCTAATCATAGCTGAGAATCAGTAAAGCGGGGGAGTTTGAAATGCAAACTATTTAACATTTTAGTTTAAAATACACTAAATATATAGAGTACAGGTTGGCAATGAACGAAGAAAGAATCATAGAGCTGGAAATAAAACAGGCGTATCAAGAAGAGTTGATTCAAGTCCTTAATCAGGTGGTTGCTGGTCACCAGCAACAAATCGTTAAACTGGAAGAAACCTGTAAATTATTAAATGACAAGATCAAAAGCTTGGCTTATTCTGGCAGAGAATTGGGATCGGCCGACGAAAGACCACCGCATTACTGATGAAAGTCTAGTCCATCAAGCTGCATGCAGGATGTTCTATAACCAGGCTTATCGCGCTAATCATTAAGGAGCAAAAATTTTATGAAGTTGATCGTTTGGATTTTGGTTTTGTTATCCTGGAATGTTTGCGCAGATGATACACCACTCTCGATAACCCAGTTTCTGAAAAAATATGATCAAACAGTTAAAACTAATTTCACTATTTTGAAGAAAACCAAATGCATACAAGAAAAATCGGCTGAAACTAAAGGAAAAACAGTCGCCAAATGTGCATTGTCTTTGCCTAATTCGCATTTATCGATAGATGCATTTAGCAATAATGTTATGACAGCCACTTTGCTTATTGATCCACAAGGTTTGCCGCATGCGGATGATATATATCATGCACCTGGGTTATTAGTTGGCATTGCTCGTGGCGATAAAGACGCTGGAGATTTTTTGCAATTTGGTGAAAAGGCATTACAAAAAATGCTGGTTGAGCATAGAAAATCTGAATGCACCTACGATTTGCTTTCCCGTTCTGCTTTATGTTCTACGTTTAATGGCGGTATATATAGTTTTATGCTGTATCGCTATCAACGTGTGCCAAGTGAGTGATGAGATTTTGAGTAATAATTTTCGCTTAGTTTAGTCAAATGTGTATGGAAGCCTGCCAATTAATTTACACAGTGTGATTTTGACTCTTAAAATAGTGTCCTGGTGTGTTTCCTAAAGTGCTACGAAACATATCAATAAAAGCACTGATGCTTTCGTAACCTAAATCAATGGCTACCTGAGTGACACTTTCGCCTTCTGCCAAACGTGATAAGGCAATGTGCAATATTAATCGTTTTCGCCATTGTCCAAAGGTGAGTCCAGTTTCATTCACAAAAAGTCTAGCCAGTGTGCGGCTACTGGTATTTGCTATTTTGGCAAGCGCTTCCAGCCCCTGATTTTTATCAGGATTTAGCATAAGCGCGTCCAATACTCTTAACAGTCTTAAATCTTTTGCAGACGGCAAATGAATATCAGTGCTTTCTGCTTGCGCAATTTCATCAATCAACACAATCATTAACCGATAGCAATTATCATTGATTCGATAATTCTCGCCATAGTTTGCCGCTCTTTGAATCAATTCGTGTAGCAGTGTCGATACCTTAAGCACAATGCACGATTTTGGTAGTCTTTCTGCAAAGCCAGGATCAATAAACATGCTATACATAGTGACATCGCCGGGAAAATAGACTTCATGTTCAACCATTGCCGGTATCCACACTGCTTGGGTTGGCGGTGTTACCCAGCTATTACCTGAACAAACAATTCGCATGACACCACTACTGGCGTAAATCAATTGCCCCCTTGGATGTGCATGCGGGGCCGCACAACCCGCTCTTGAAACTTGCATCTGTAATGGGATAACCGGATGTTCCACCGAAATTCGATAGCCAAGTTCAACAGGAGGCAAAGTTGTCAGTTTTCCCTTATTCATTGTCAATTTTTCGAAAGATAGTCATTTTGAATTATTAGATCATAACCATTCGCTAATTAATCAGGAAAATTGATGAACACCGCCCAAGTAAAACAACATGCAGAGCTTATTATTGAACAATTCTCAAAGCAAGCAACGCCTTTTGGTCAAGTACCCGGCCACTTGCAATCTATCTTATTACTATTGGAAATTGCAGATGTCAAAAATTCTGATACGGTATTAGACTTAGCCTGCGGACCAGGAATTGTGGCATGTGAGTTTGCAAAAATTGCCAAACACGTCACTGGTTTGGATGTTACGCCTGCCATGTTGGCTGAAGCCAAACACAGACAAGACAACAATGCTCAGGAAAACTTGACTTGGATTGAGGGGGATGCCGGAGCCTTGCCCTTTCCAGAGGAAAGCTTTTCCGTAGTCATTACACGTTATAGCTTTCATCATCTACTTGACCCTGAAACTACATTGGCCGAAATGCACCGTGTCTGCAAACCCGGCGGTAGACTGGTGGTTGCAGATGTTATTATGCAGGCAGAAAGGTCAGCAGCATTTGATCGGCTTGAAAAGCTTAGAGACCCTTCTCATCATCACGCGCTTACCGAAGAAGAATTTGTGGATTTGTTAAATCGCTCAGGCTTAAAAAACATACGTTATATAGATTATGGCGTAGATATCGGATTAGAAGAACTGTTACAGGCTTCTTTCCCAAATCCAAATGATGTGAGCTTAATTCGGCAATTAATTATCAATGACATTGGCATCAATGCTTTGGGAATTAATGCTCGTAACGAAAATGGTGCAATCCGATATAACTTACCCATACGCGTTTACGCTGCTGATTGCGTTTAAAGCCATAAATATGACATACCAACTTTAAAGCTTAAAAACGTGTAAACGCTAAAAATTGGCTTGCTTATGGGAAGTACAAATAAGGATTTTACTAAATAACGAACGGCTGCAAATGATCTATCGCAAAATGTAATTAACCACAATAATTACAGAGTCAGGCTGATGGGTAGGGGTAAACTTCCATAGTTTAAGTGCTTTAGCGGCCGAGTCGTCCAGCATTTTATGGCCGCTACTGTGTAACAGCTCTACACCGCTACTCATACCTTTTGCGGATACATTAATTTTGATAACAGCGGTGCCCTGATAACCTAAAAAAGCCGCTTCATCTGGATATTCCGGGCTGACATTATGCTCATCGCTTTCCGGAAAATTATCAATAGCATTAGGTTTTTTGGGGCGGGGGTGTATCAGTGTCGACGAAACCGCTTTAACTGAGCGCGAGTCTGGCTGATATTGCACCGACCTTGCTACTTCTTTATGCGGTTGGTTTTCAATTAATTGTTTAAGGCTGGCAAAATCTTCAGGTTTTTGCGCCTCTGGTGGCTTTTTTTCTGTGACAGGTTTTGGTTTTTCTTTCTCTTTAGGTTGTGGTTTTAATTCTGGCGTATGTGCCGCAGCGCTGGGTTTTGCTTCTGGTTCTGGAATCATGCTCACTTCCAGCTTAAACGGCATTACCTGCGCAGAAACAGGTTGCGGCTGTGCTGACTGTTTATACACCAGGAAAACTGAAACGTGCAATAGTAATACCAACAAAGCCACTAGAAACAACATTCTGTCGTAGTGTTCTGGCTGCAGGGCAGGGTATGACAAGTTACTGGTCAGGTTCTTTGTCAAACGTTTCATCTGGCAACGCCCAAGCCTGTGTTAGACAGATAGAAGGCGTGCCAGTTTAAAATGTAAAAATCAGACAGCATGCACAAATAAAAACAATGTTTACAATTCTCGGGTAGCACTAAAATGAATATCCGGCCAGCGTTCTTCTGTCAATTGTAGATTAACCCGGCTGTTGGCAACATACACCAAAAACCCGCCACCGTCTTCCGCTAAATTATCAAATGCCTTGTTTCTAAACTCTTCCAGTTTGGCTGGATTTTTGGCAGTAACCCAGCGTACTGTATTAATGGCAATGGCATCGTAAACGCATTCCACGTTATATTCGCTTTTTAAGCGATGTGCTGTTACATCAAACTGCAAAACCCCCACCGCGCCCAAAATCAAATCGTTATTGCGTAGCGGACGGAATAACTGCGTAGCTCCTTCCTCCGTTAACTGAATCAAACCTTTTTGCAAGGCTTTGGCCCGTAACGGATCTTTTAAAACCACGCGCCGAAATAGCTCAGGTGCAAAATAGGGAATACCGCCAAACTTTAAGGTTTCGCCCTGGGTAAAAGTATCGCCCACCTGAATAGTACCGTGGTTGTGCAAGCCAATAATATCGCCGGGATAAGCTTCCTCAACATTGGTACGGCTATCTGCCTGAAAAGTAATCGCGTTAGCTACCTGAATGTTTTTGCCAATACGCACATGGTTCATCTTCATACCGGTATCAAATTTGCCCGAGCAGATGCGCATAAATGCCACCCGATCTCGATGTGCCGGGTCCATATTTGCTTGTATTTTAAACACAAAGCCGGTAAATTTTTCCTCATCAGGCTGTACTTCGCGTTGCTCTGCCTGGCGTGGTCTAGGGCCAGGTGCATATTCGGCAAACGCATCCAACAACTCAATAATGCCAAAATTGTTGATGGCCGAACCAAAAAACACCGGGGTTTGTTCGCCTGCCAAATATTTTTGCAAATCAAATTCATGACTGGCACCTTTCACTAACTCAATTTCTTCGCGCAATTCAGCGGCCTGATCACCTATTAGCTCGTCCAGTTTTGGATTGTCCAGACCATTAATGATTTCCGCTTTGGCAATACGTCCACCGTGTTGAGCGCTGAACAGCAAAATTTCGTCTTTATACAGTTGATAAACACCTTTAAAGCGTTTGCCCATGCCAATAGGCCAAGTCATTGGTGCGCACTGTATTTTTAATACTGTTTCAACTTCGTCCAGTAATTCAATGGGTTCACGGCCCTCGCGATCCATTTTATTGATAAAAGTTAAAATCGGTGTATCTCGCAGGCGGCACACTTCCATCAATTTAATGGTTCTATCTTCAACACCTTTGGCAACATCAATCACCATCAGTGCAGAATCCACCGCCGTTAAGGTACGATAGGTATCTTCCGAAAAGTCTTCATGCCCCGGTGTATCTAATAGATTAATAATGCAGTCGTTATGTTCAAACTGCATAACAGAGGTTGTGACAGAAATACCACGCTCTTTTTCCATTTCCATCCAGTCGGAAGTAGCATGGCGCGCAGCCTTACGTCCTTTTACCGATCCCGCCAACTGTATAGCACCCCCAAACAACAGCAATTTTTCGGTGATAGTCGTCTTGCCGGCGTCTGGATGAGAAATAATGGCAAATGTGCGTCGTCTGTTTGTTTCGGTGAGTTGCATGTGTATTGCGTTTTAAAATGTAAGAGTGATGTACTGATTTGTGCACTAAATCGAAAGGCACACAAAATACGATATTAATATTATAACGCTATGCAGCATCGCTTGCCTTATCTTCCCGTTAAGAAACAAGTTACAGCAGACTATTTACAGTGTGCGCCTTACTGATTGAAGATCGAATATAGCAATTTAGGGTTTTCAAGTTTCATACATTATGGGGAAACTGTCTGGAGTTTTCCTTTTACTGCTTTGCTTTTTGACTATTTCAATAGTCTATAGTAGGCTGCTCTGCAATTTTAACTACCTTCTAAAGGATTAGGACTAAAAATTTAATGAATAATGACCACTTCAAATAGGGTCAATGAGTAAAGTAGTAGAGTTTTGTTAAAGAGAATGGGCTTTTGTAGCCTGTACCTAATAGTATTTTGCAATTATTTTATGGGTTAATAATATGGCTTATGATCGACAACTCATTATTCAATTTTTATGTGGAGACTCATCAGATAAACTGATTACTGATAATGCCAAAGCAATTAATAATAGAGCTATCAGTAAAGGATTAAAATCTCATATCGTAACCTTACCTATGTGGAACGGCTTTTTTGGTAATATTACTGGACACTTTCAGCTTAAAAGTCTTAAACACGAGCTTAGCAAACTGACTTCTAAATCACGGGTATATATCCAAGGTCACGGGGATTGGCAATCACAAAAAGTAGCGGACTGGACTGCAGATTTTTCAGTCGACTTTCTGGTTGGTTGTGGTTTGCCTGCAGTAAAAATGGTTAGTATTTTAGCTTGTGAAGCAGGTCGAGATTTAGGTTCCGCTAATGATATTCGAGTAACCAATTCGGCAGACAGTTATGGTTCAAAATTCCATAAACGAATGTTTACCAAACATGGTTTAAAAATCGAAGTATATGCTCGCGTATATTGTGTTGTCCCGATAGGGCCTGCAGCGCAATCTGTATTTGGTCTTGATAAAGATCAGCTTGGTAGAAAAGCAACATCTGATGAAAATGATGATGCAATGTTATCTCAATATGGACGAACCAAATCGAAACTACGATTCTACTGGTTGAATGGACAGCAAGTACGTGAATGGGCTTACTAAACATTACCAATAACAGCATAGGTTGGAGTGATGCGATTACAAATTCTTATTAGGATGCTGTTTCATTACTCCTTGCACCTTTAGAGTCTCTTGATTCATGCCGATACACCATCGCATCACGCGCTTTTTTATGAATTTGTTCTACCAAGTCCATAATCTGCTGATCCAACATAAAGCGTAATTGCCATTCCATGGCTAAATCGGCGGGTAAGCTGCCAATGCGATGATGCTCGGTGTAGCTTTGTTTTAAAAGCGCATGAATATTGGCAATTTTAATCCAATATTCGGGGGGATCGCCCTGAAGGATAAGGGCCGTATTTTCCAGGGCGGTGGATAGGCTGGCATCGAAAGCACGGCTATGTTCCTGAAGTTCGTCAGGGAAACGGCTAAATTGTTGACCACTCAGCAAACGATAACGTTTTCTAACTTGAAGCAAGCCAGACAAAGTGCTGGCATCTTTAATGACAGATCGGAGCGCAGTGCGTTCAAGCGCTTTATGGTGCAAGCGTGCATCAGGTTCCAATATGGCGTGCAATACCAGATCTTGTGCAGCGGCTAGCTCTTTTTCAGTAGACAGTCGCAAAGGCAAGGCATACTTGAGCATTAAACTAATATCGGGTAGCCGTATGGTTAGTTTGGCAAGTGTGTGCAGAGCGGTTGCGATATGGTGACGGGCAAGCTCAATGGAACGACGTGGCCATAAAGCATAATCAAGTAAGCCCATAACGCTAATGCCTAACAAAATACCAAAAACGCGATCTCTAGGCAGATACAGGTCGGTTACCGGGCCAAAATCATGTAAAACGAATAGCGCGAAAGAAAAGCCAACTTGTCTGCCCAAATAAGCGATACGTTCGCTGCCTGCCGATATCCAGGCGGCTATGGCCCAGATCGGTGCAGTCGAAAATGCAAAGCCGACTATGGTATCTAGTTGCGACTGGAACACCAAAACATAAAAATAGGCTAACACGCCCCCCAAGGCAGCACCCGATAAGCGTAATATTGATAATCGGTAATCGGCACCAAGACTGGTTTGTGCCGCAACCAGACAAGTGGGTATGGCCGTATTGATATCCGGCCAGGCCAAGCTTTCCACAATCAGCATGCACAGTATGGCACCCAAAGAAAACTTAATGCCAAATTGCAGACTGTCGGCGTGCGTTTCCCAAAACGCATAGCTAAACCAGGCGGGTATCCACCGGGTGGTTTCGCTAGGGTCAGTCGAGGCTGCCAAATTGTTGGTTTCTGACTGTGGTGGCAGCTGTAATTGATGCATCAATTGCGCAATACGCTGTATGGCACGCCACATGGCTGTTAATAGTGTTGGGTTAGTTTTTAGCGAATAGCTATCGAGTACCTCATCGGTTAACAGTAGCTCTATCTGTTCAGAAACATCTTTTGATGTTTCCACACCTTGCCTGATGAGTGCGCAGGCGCTTTTTAAGGTTAGATAGACATTCAGTTTTTCCTGCAGCATGGGTTGCGCACGATAGTCTGCGGTTAAAACCTGATCCAGCCAGATCGCTATTTGACGTAAGCCATCTATTTCAAGTAGTAGAGCCAGATGATTTTCATGCTGTTTATGCAGGGAAGGGTGTAGCGATTCTGCGTTCGCCAACAGACCAATGACTTTGCCAAAGCTGCCGGTATCGGTCAGTGTTGAGAGGGCGCGCTCGTGTTCTTTTACACCACTATCAGCCAAACGGGCGCTAAAAATAGATTCCACCGCAGAAAGTTGTGCGGCCAGATTCGTCTTTAGTAGTTTGAGTGGATCTTGCGGTTTGATGGTCAGGTGCACCAGTGTCCAGCTACCAATCGCCAGAACGCCAATGATGGGTATATTCCATAAGGCGTTATAGATAGCTTGCTCTGGATGGCTTGGACTATACAATACTGCGACCGAGTACCAAAGCGCAATACCTGTAGGCCAGGCATTCAGGCGGGCATGAAACAGCGCGGTGGCTAGGATAATGAAAGATAAGGGTAGCAATAGCCATTCATCATTACCGGCTAACATGATGGTAAACACCGATACCAGTGTGGTGACAATCAAATAGCCAAGTTGGCGTAGTCCAAATGTTAGTGATTGCCCGGCATTCGCATAGGCATCGTAGCTAAGGCTGATCAGTAAGGCTATGGCCGCTATGGGTGGCACATGCAGGTTTTGGCTGATCAGTACAATGATGAGTGAAACGATGAATAGGCGTAATGCTGCAACTTTCCGCCCTGGAAAGTCGCTAAGTTCAGTCTTTAAAAATTGTGTAAGACTGGTTCCAAACCATAGTTTACTGCGTCTGTTGTGATGTGTGGAGCTGTGTTCTGTGTCGCCGTCATTCATTGTGGCATTTGGGGTTTACTCAAGCCGTTGCTAGGGCTGGCAGACAGGTCAGTTTTTTCAGCAGGGCCATCTAAAATGGTGACAAAAGCTGTCATCCCCATGCGCAACGGATAATTGGCATCGCGATCTTGTATCTCAATGCGTACCGGAAAGCGCGAGGCCAGAATCACCCAATTCAGAGTGCGCTGCACTTCAGGTAATACGCCTTGTTGTTTGATAGTATCGGGAGAATTGGCCCAACCTATGCCGGTTACCACACCTTTATAACGTTTTCCGGGATAACCGATCAGAAAGATGTCGGCAGGTTGACCGGGGTGTATGGAATGCAGATAAGTCTCTTTAAAGTTGGCAATTGCGTACCAATGGCGGTCATCAACCAAAGCGAAAAGTTGCGTTCCGGCTTTGGCGTATTCCCCTTCGCGAATATTTAGGTTCGTCACATAGGCATCAAAGGGTGCGCGTATCGAACAGTATTCCACATCCAGTTCCGCAGCGGCAACCACCGCTCTGGCGGCCTCGATACGGGCATTAACATGATCAACCTGGGCGATCAGCGCTTGAGCTCGCTGGCTTTCACTTTTGGCTTCATCTATGGCACTACGCGCAGCCAGTGCCTTGGCCTGCGCATCGGCCAGTGCCGCACGCGAAGAGGCATATTTGGATCTAGCCTGTTTAATTTGATCTGCCGTTACGTAGTCTTTCTCTGCCAATGGTTCAATACGTTCCAGATAATTATGCAAGTACTCATCTTCGGCTGTAATTCTGGCTACTTCGGCGCTGGCGGCCACCCGATTGTGTTGCAGTCTATCAATTGCCAGGTTAGCAGAGTCACTCGATGCACGGCGCGAATCCACCTCTTTTTCGGCAATCATTAATTCTGCTTGGGCCTGTGCTAATTTGGCTTGGTAAGGCCGTGAATCTATTTCAAAAAGCAAATCACCCTGTTTGACATATTGATTATCTTCAACATGTAATGCGACGATGCGTCCATTCACTTCTGAGGCAATGCCGACAATGTTTGCCCGTACCATGGCATCGTTAGTGCGCGGGTTTTGATAATTAATGTGCCAAACCCACGCGCCAGTCACTAGCGCACCCAGCACAATTAAAATACCGATAATACGCCCCAATAATTGGCGCTGTTTAAGATTTATCAGTTGAGGATCGATTTGGGTATTTTCCATGATAGGCAGAGCTGGACCTTAGTTTAAATAAAATAGCAACCAGATAATAAAGGTGGATAACGCCCACAGGCTGGGAACAATTAACAGAGGCGGCCCCAGATAGGGAGCCAGTCTTTGCCGGACAAACAGCCACATTAACATCATGCAAACTAACAGGCCGGCTAAAATACAAATGATCCAGGCTGGCCAAAATGATCCCTCAATACTGAGTAGTGGATCGCAAGCCGCTAAAAAAGGGGTCAAAAAAACAAGGAAAATTGCTATTCGCAAGCGGGTCAAGAATGACATAATTTGCGCCTGATCAATGTGGGTAAGCTTTAATCATGTAAGTAAATTCAAAACATCTGTACATAGGTATGGCATAGGTTGTGGCTGGGTTTCACTTTGTTAAACTCAGCGTATGCCCCATATCCCATATAAATATAATGAATATTTTTCCTCATATTACACTATACAAATGGTAAAGTGCTTAATAGATAGGTTCACTGCTGAATTTTAGTCGTCCTAGATCTTCTAATAGCTGCTTAATAACAAAAATTTACCTTTGAATAAACTGTTTTTAACTTTATCAATTTTACTAAGCTGCAGTGCCAAGGCATTCATCTCATGCCTGCTGCATACTGCCAGAGGCTATGCGCTACTCGCATTGTTATCGTTAACTGCGTGTATGCCATCAAAGGTGACACCCGTTGTTGCTCCCGCTGTAACTCTAGAGCCGGCTCCACCGACGCACGCTAGTGATAGACCCGTGCAGGAAAATAGTCGCGCGGCACAAGTCAATGCAGAATTAAATTATCCACTGACAGATAATCCGGTTGATACCCATATAACCTATGATCTGCCAGCCTTGGTCGATCTGGCTTTACGTTCCAACCCAGAAACCAAAGTGAGTTGGGAAGAGGCGCAAGCGGCAGCCGCTCATCTGGAAAGAAATCGCAGTACTTGGTATCCCACTTTAACAGCCATGGCATTTGGGCAGCAATTTAAGGATAGTATTGTCATACCTGGCGGGGTATTGTTACGCAATGGCTACGGTTCTTTTGCCGGGCTGGATTTAGCCTGGACACTGTTCGATTTTGGACGTCGGCAGGCAGTTGTTGATGCCGGTGTACAGCGCTTAAGCGCCGCAAATTTTTCGTTTACCCGTAAACATCAGGAAATTGCCTATCGGGTTACCACTAGTTTTTTCGCATATCAGGCGCTGTTGTCCAGGGTAACCGCTGCGCAACAAACGCTAGAGGCAGCCAGTGCGGGTACGGATGCCGTGCAGGCAAAATTCAACAAAGGTCTGGCGACCCGACCTGACTTGCTGCTTGCAATGCAACAGCAGGCCAAAGCACGTTACGATCTGCAAGATGCGCGCGGTGCCGTGGTGCAGGCACAGGCCGATTTAACCGCTAATTTGGGCATTTCGCCTACATATACCTTACAACTGATCGATTTAAGCAAACTGGCTTTGCCAGCAGGTTTAGTGTCATCAGTCGAAAAAATTGTCGATCAGGCGCTGGAGCAACGGCCCGATTTATTAGCGCGTCTGGCAGAACTACGCGCCCGCGAGGCAGAAGTTAAAAAAGCCAGAGCCGAGTTCTGGCCCAAGTTTTCGTTAACGGGTATGCTCGGCAATCAATATTGGTTAAAAGCACAAACCTCGTTTTCCGGTAGTCAGAATTATACAGCCAGTAATCTGGTTGATACTGCCATGTTGAATGTGGAATGGACCCTGTTTGATGGTTTTGAGCGGAGCAATGCGGTCCGCGAAGCGGAAGCACGCACAGCGGCTTCCAAGGCACAGCTAGAGGCTTTGCGTCTGGAAATTATCCGCGATATTTGGAAAGCCTATGCCGATACCAAAACGGCCCTGGAAAAACGGGAATTTGCCCTGGCTCTGCTAAAAGCGGCAGAAGAATCTTATGCGGCTACACAGGAGTCTTACTCGCATGGTTTTTCTACGGTGATAGAGCTGCTTTCTGCGCAAAAAGATTTAGCGCATGCACGCTTTACCGAAATCGATAGCCGTGCTAACTTATTACGTAGCGCATCAACTTTAGTTTATGTGGCTGGTGAACAAAATCGCGGCGATGTTAATGCAGATAGCGAGGTGTTTGGGCGTACTTTGCCATAACCGTAACTAAACTATTCAATGCCTATATGACAATATCAAAACCCAATTGTTGTTAGCAATCATGAAATGTACTCAAGCAACGCATTGCGCGCTTCCGTAATGCGAATAAACTGTTCGTTGCTGCCACCGGCATCGGGGTGCATCTTTTGGGCAAGCCGTCGAAATGCGGCTTTGATCTGGGATGACTCAAGCGTCCCGTCGATTGGCAAATTTAGCGTCTCACGATGTTGCCGTTCTTTGAAAGGCTTTCGGTTTACTGGATGTCGGCCCTGGCCGCCGTAAAGAAGCTCCAATTCCTCATTAATTCGTTGTTCTGTAGCTCGGCGTATTTTAAGGGACTCTCGTCGCAGTTCCACTTGGTCGTCTTGCCATTTTTGGCGTGACATGATGATACAAGCGGCGAAGGCGATTCGACCATGCGTCTTAAGCGCGTCATAGCTGAAGGGGCCCACCATGTCAAAGGGTTCATCCAGCCATGCGATTCTACCACCGGTGCCGACTTCGACCCGCGCAATCGCTACCGTGGTGACGAGGCCGTGGGCGCTATTCCAGATGACCCATTCTTCCTCATCCGCAAACCTGTCATCCAAGTTTAGTCTCCCTGGCTTGGCCGTTACAATGACCTGAGAACCAAGCGCACAGAAAAGGGTGCCGCCGGTCCAAAGTTGTCCAGACGCTTGCAACAATTGTGGGATGAATTGAAGTAAACATTACAAAAATAGCCTATTCGAAAAGGTTTTTTTATAACTTAGCAAATTGCACGCCAATAAAATGGTACGCCCAGATCGTAATCTAACCTGAGAACAGCAATGCCTATAGCCTTTTTAAACGCCATGTATCACCTAAACGGAAGGATTTTACCAACTATAAAGTCGTAACTATTCGTTGATTCCCGGCAGAAAACGAATCTACTGAGAACTTCGAAAAACTTGCTTTTGTGCTTCGACGGTCTCAGCACGAACGGTAAGCTATTGATATATAGATGCCACCGTTAGCCCAGAGCCTTCCGATATAACTCAGGAGAGACTTGTCGAAGGGTGGTTTTTCGAAGTTGTCACTGACGCCTGGAATCGAGCACTGGCTATTGACAGGGAAGTGTTAAATAGAGGGATATTTTTGTGACACTGACTATTTTCGTTGGATATAAATCAAGAATACTTGCCTGTAAATCTGGCATGAACCTTGTAAGCTCTATTATTTCCGATAAACAGAGTTAGCGTAATTAGCTGTTCTTTGAAACCAGTAATTTATTTAAGGTATGAGCAGGTTTTCTGTACCAAAAACGCATGATCTTAAGTAAACAATAATTGCATTAGCCTTAATTTTTAGAATCCTGATGACCATTAAAAATCTATTAACGCCCATACAAATTGAGGATTTATCGTCGTTGCGATATATCAATAGCATTGATGAACATATTAGAATTGTATCCAGCGTTAAGGTGCTAGATGACGCACATCAGTACGACAACTCTGTGCTATTGGTACTTGATATTTTTTGTGACGACAAACAAATCGACACCATGAGTTTCAATTTGCACAATTATGCCTATGAAGAAATCAAAGAACTCGCACAACATATTCGCAACAATGACTATATTTTGCGAGCTGTGGACACTTTACTGTCAGGAGATATTGAATAAACTTTGCGCTTTCCACACACTTGATTTACACAACAACCTGGCAGAGTGGTTTAGATAGCATTTTGGCAAAATTGGCGGGTATCCTTATTCATCCCATTCTTCTTCAGCCATCTTTTCAAAACGGCTATTATCTTTAGCCGTTTTTTGTTTAAAAATGCGTTCTAGCAGTGGCGACAGGGTTCCGGTAATTTCTTGTTGTAATTCGGTAATGATTTCTTCAATATCGGGGCCACCTTTAACTATGACAGGATGAGCGCCCAATTTGATCAACTCATTTGTCGCAGATCCGCCGACAGATCCACAATAAACCATATCGCACCCCGTTAACCAAGCAAGCTTAGGTTTTAATTTATCTTCATTCCCGTCACGTAGCTCTTTACCAAACGACTTAACCGCCAATGGTTTAGCGGTACTGCCATCTATACCATAGACATGAAATCCCTGAGACGAACCGAAATGTTGATTTACAATTTCACCATCCGAACTTGCAAAAGCAACTATCAGTTTATTGTCATCGACTTCAAGCTCTGCAACACTATTAACATCAGCCAGTTGACTCATATAACACTCCTTAATGAAAATTGCACCAAAGCACGACTAAGATAAGCGCTTAAAATCGATGGTCTTTGGTGTTGTTTATTCTCGCTAACCGAATCCACTGGATACGGGTCAGAATAGTTAAGTAAAAACCGAGTTATTTTTGGTGATAGTATTCCGCAACCAGCACTTTAATCTTTAATCGCATAATGTCTTTCAACATCTGCATTTTTCTATTATGTTCCTGATGCGCAATATCGTAGATTTGTTTTCTGAGTGTTTCGTTACTATCCTCCGGTATACTCAAAGACCATTCAGTAAAAAAGGCATCGTAGCTGTCTATGGTTTTGATTAACGTAAACCTGAGCTTTTCCCTTTCTTTACTGGGGATGGGCCTTAGAGCTTCGTCGATAACCGCATCAAGATCTGTTTTTTGTTGTTTGTGGGAAACGGGAAACTGGATGATTTCAGACATAAGCACCGTAAAATGATTAGCAACCTAACACAGTATTAATTTCTGTATAGCTTGCTTAATTCATATTTTGCGCCAATTTTTAAATGATTGATTAGTCTATATAAACGTCTAATTCTATCTGTTGCATTTGTAACAAATAACAAGCTGTTGGAACATCAATGTTTGAATGCTTGCAGTCGCGTTTAATCAACTGCCGGAATCGGTTTTCTATTCAGGCAAATTTCCCAGCCGTTTAACTATACGAAATAAACTCCACATCAATACCAGTACCATTAAGCCGATCACGCCACCTAAAAACCAGCTACTTTCTAAAATACTACTCATATTTAGTTTTTGTTTGCTTGGTATCAGCGCAGTTTCAGCCCCTAAGCTAACGCTAGTTGTTTGATAGCCACGCTCCAACAGCTCTTCAATTGAGGCTGTATCGTAAACAGGTCGGGTCATTTTTTCTGCACCGTAATATAGTTGGTATTGCTTGCCCGCTTGAGGCAGAAATAGCAATTGATAAGCATGGCCAATAGCACTAATGCTGCTTATCTCCAAAGCCGGATTATCTTGATTATGGATAACCAATCGAAAATGGGTCTGGCGTTGTTCTGGAAAAGTCAGTTCTGTTTGCAGCTGATTAATCTCTTGAAAATGCAAAGCCTGCAATTGTGCTGTGCCTATCACTTGTATGGGTGCTTGCACCCCCGGCTGCGCTATTTGTACTTCTGCATGCCGACTAAAATTAGCGGTATTGATATCCAGCTTAAAACCCGTTAAAGGTTGGCGTTTGCTGTCTATCTCGATCACGCTAGTTTTCTGTTCGCTATTCTGGCTAATGGTAAAGTTGCTCAGCGAATAAGGGAACGCTTGTGCCGCTTCTGCTTGCGTACTGGCCTGATTATGCCAAGCCTCAATACCCTCAATATGCAGCGGTTCAACCTGTAATTGCTGTTTTTCCTGACGCTGTTGTTCTTCTCCCGCTTGTAAGGTACGGGTTAGTTCCAGCATTTGGCTGTTTCGGCTTTGCGTAGCTTCGGCAACAATAATTTTTAAAAATTGGTCCTGATTATCGGGCAGGCTAATATCACGATTACTGACTGCCATATAACGAGAATAATCATAAATCGTGGCCTTATCGACCAAAACATGCCAAGCATTACCATCGCTAGAACCCATGATTTGTAGGCTATAGTCGAAATTGCGTTGCTGAGTGTTAATAGTTAAACCATTGGCAAAGGCAGCGTTTTTATCTAAACTCAGCGTGACAACAATGCCGTTCTCACCACTTTTTTGTAACGATTGGCTATCGATAACGCTGCTTAATCGCTGAGTGACTGTTTTGCTGGTGGCTATCTTTTTCAATAGATACGGTGTTTCTTGTTGATCCTGGTCCAGCAGGCGTAAATCAGCAAAATCGGTTTGGCTGGCAGCATAAATGGGCTCATCCAAAATAATAGCTAATAATGTCTGGCTAGTAGTGTCCGGCAGTAAAACCGGGCGGCTAAAACGTGGGTTGCCTATATCAGCAACACAATACTGCCATATCAATAGCATTAGAAAACTAAACAGGGTGGTTTTGCCGATCATGATAATTTCTCTGTAGTCGATTTGCCGATAAAGGTTTGCTGATAGCGCATATAGAAAAATGCCCCGCCTAAAGCCAGCAAGCCCAGCACGATAAAGGCAAGAATGCGGTAAATCTGTTCAAGTCGCGCCAAATCAATAAAAAATACTTTCCAGGTGACTAACGCAAATAAAACTAGCCCCACCCATCGTAATGCAGACACTTGCCGTTTGATACCAGCAAACACCGAACTTAACGCAAACACTGACCACAAAATAGAGACGCCACCGGAACGAAGGCCCGGTACAAATTGATAGAGTATAGAGTTGGTTTCTAAACTCAAAAAGCAAAATAACAGCGCATAAGCTACGCCACCCAGCCATAAACGTTGACGATAAGTGTCTATATTGGTGGTCGATAACCGCTGGAAAGTAAACAGCAAGAAGCCAATAATGGCTGCAAAATCCAGTAACCGCATTAACAACAGTGCAAAGCTATAATTTGCAGCATAGCGCATGGTCAACACACTGTCACCGTAACCGACTTGTTGCAGATTTAAATCCCAGGAGGGTAGATCAATAAACAACAGTTTAAACAGCACGGCACCAATAAATACCCGTAAGGCAGTTAATAACCAGGCCCTGGGCATGGCCAGATAACGTAACAACAATAGCAGACTCATACCCAACCAAACCAGTGTCAGTATCGGTAATTGCAAGGGTGGATACAGATAACCAAAACTGCGGTACAACTCCAATTGCACAACAATAAACAATAAACCGGCCACCAATATCAGTAGCGCTTGTAACAGCCAGTTATTCTTTAACCACAACGGTACATCATTACCCTCTGCACAGGCCAAATTGGAACTGGCAGCAGGTTTTTCTATCAAGCGATAGGCGAAAGCCAGCGAAGCGATAGGTGTACCAAAACTGATGATACGCTCAAGCAAGCCTAATAAAAATCCACTAACAGGCTGATCTAAGGGCAGGGTGCTACTATATTGATCGGGTAAATCAATAAAACACAAACGCGCTAACACGAATAAATATAATAAATAGGCCACTTGTTGCAAAAACTGACTGCGTAATTTGCCCGCCAGCCACAGCATGACCAATGCCTGTAACGACCAACTGACGGTAATCCATTGCTTAGATAGTATTATAGGTAAGGTAATGGTCACAAAAAATGCCGCCAAACCAATAAAGCTAAGCAATAATTCCTTATCCAAAACCCGCCGTAGCAGACAGTAATAACTATGGCCGACATAAAAGGCAGACAGCGCCACTGTCATTAAGGCTACCCAAATTTGCCCGTAAGCACTGTCAATTAAATCATAAGCGGTAACGAAGAAAATACCGGCATTAATCATCAGCGCCAGCAAATCCAACAAAGTCGATTTAACCTGATTGACCACACAAAACAGGAAAATCATGGTGGAATAAAGTACAAAAAAGCCGATCAAAAACGGCATTACTTGCCAGAAATGACTAACTTGATAATGCTGCATGGCACCAAAAAACAGCACATAATTAAAGAAAAAGCTTAAAAAATTGAGTAAATGCCAGTGCTTATAACGATTAATAGTCAGTGTGCCTATGCCCAGCAACAACATATAACTAAACAGGCCGACAAAATTCACCTGACCTGTAGATAGTAAAATAGGCGTGCAATAACCGCCAATAATGGCAAAAATTGCCACTAATAGCGAATCCAGTCGTATTGCCAGCGTTGCCGCACAACAGGTAACCAGCAACATCAATGCAAATGCCGGATACATACCTAATAAATGATAAAAACTAAACGCAGCAAACACGCTGAAATACAGCACGGCAATACCACCACCTAGCAAGCCCTGGCTAAATAAATGGTATTGCCCACCCACCAAGCGTACACCGGCCACGATCATGGCTAAGCCAGTCAGCACCGATAACGCCACCCGCGCATGTTCGCCCAGCAAACCGTTATCGATAGAATATTTCAGAAAAAAGCCAATACCCGTTACCAGAATCAACACACCAATGCGCAGCAACCAGTTACTGGCAATGGCATATTCCATAGATACCCCTGCCGGCCTATGTTTTTCGCCCACAATCAGCCAGTTCCATATTTCGCCCAGTATTTGTTTGGCAGCCAGTTCAAAGCGACTAGGTTCTGGGGGTTGCCAACTGGCGCTATCCCAAGTTGGCTGGGTCACTGCCTGCGTAAGCTGCTCCGTTACCTCCGCATCCGGAAATGTGGCAGAGTAACTGGGTGTTTCGTTAGTTTCTATTGCGGGGGATAGTATTACTGATTCTGCTAGCGGTGGTGGCGTTGCCTCAGCGGTTACAGGCGTTTCGGCAACGCTGCCAAGGTTTTGCTTAAACAATGCTAGTAAGCGCTGAAAATCGTCTTGTCTGGCCGTTTCCATTTTTTGTAAAGAAGCGCGAATTTCTGCCTGAAACTGGCTGTGTTTTACCAGTAAGACCACCAGCAGTATGGGAACCAGCCCCAGCCCAGCCGCAATGAAATAAAAAATAGCATCCACGCAAAGCTCCTCGGCTGGATAAGGTAATGACCAATATTATGTAAGAATGCGAGTAGCTATGCAATGATAGTTGGAACTAAATACCAGCGTCTTGATAGAGTGGCAAATTACAAATCAAGATAATTAATTCAACTTAATCGTTAGGGCTATAGTTTAACTGCTAAGAAAAGTAGGGTAACATAGCCACCTAACACGATTAATGGGCTGCATACATAAAACAGCATAAGGTAGGTTAGATGCGCAATGGCTAATCTTTATGTCATATCCTCGCATCGTAACCCACCGTGGGCGTAACAAATCTGCTGACTAGTATTAACCTTTGGGTGTACCAGAGTTAAGCCAAATCGTTACCTTAATATTATTGAGTATTGCCAATGCCATCCTTAGTGATTAAATTTTTAGCCGTTGCCATTTTAATTTATCTGGGTCTTTGCGTTGGTTTGTATGCCGGGCAACGTGCCTTACTTTACCACCCAACCCCAAGCAAGGGCGCAGACGTCGCCGACGCAAAACTAAAATTAGCCGTAGAGGGTGCAGAATTGGCCATTACTGCCAGTCTGCAAACGGGTGATAATGCCTTAATTTATTTTGGCGGCAACATGGAAGATGTATCATGGAGCTTGCCGATGTTTAGCAAAATGTTTCCAGGCTACGCCATTTACCTGCCGCACTATCGCGGCTATAGTGATAGCACCGGACAACCTTCCGAACTAGCCCTGCACAATGACGCACTAGTGTTGTTCGATAAAATACATGCCCGTCACAAACACGTTTTTGTCGTCGGGCGCAGCTTGGGTACTGGCGTAGCGGTACGTTTAGCCAGTCAACGCCCGGTAGAACGTTTGGTACTGGTTACGCCATATGACAGTATCGAAAAAGTAGCCGAGGGTATTTATCCACTATTCCCCATAAGCTGGTTGCTAATCGATAAGTACGAATCCTGGCAATACGCCCCCAAAATAACCGCCCCTACCTTATTGGTTGCAGCAGAACAAGATCAGGTAATTCCTTTAGCCAATACCGAAAATCTTTATAAAAGCTTTTCCAAGGATGTAGCTACGCTTAAAGTGATTCCGGGTAGGAATCATAATGATATTATGGAGGATGTTGGGTATTTGGAGTGGTTGAAAATCCAATAAGTTTGCATTAATAGCTTAATAAAATGTATTAATGTTGAAACTGACCCCGTCAGACACACGTGGAAAGCACCACCGACTTTAACTCTAATTTCTTGCACACACTCCAATAACTGTCATTGGCTTTCAGTCAGACTCATATGGGCGTATCAAAATGGTACAATTGCGATACCCGACCAAGAGTCGTTATCGAAGATAACAACTAGGGTGCAACTCCATCCACAATTACCAACTTAGCCAACAGCATATCTATGCTCATTCGTCCTTACATAGCGGGAGAAGAGGAAGAACTTCGTCGGGTTTTTCTTTCGTCCGTCCACCAGTGTGCTATTAGGTACTATAGATCCGACCAAATTCATGCTTGGGCACCAGATACTTACGACTTTGAGGATTGGTACAATCGAATTTCCATGCTGAATCCATTTGTGGCTGTCATTGACGGACAGATAGTTGGCTATGCCGATGTTCAAGGTTCTGGATACATCGATCATTTCTACGTTGCAGGCCCATTTTCAGGCAAAGGTGTTGGTACCGCACTAATGCGCCGCATACATGAAGCTGCGTTATCACAGAACGTCTCAAGATTGTATGCTGATGTCAGTCTTTCAGCGGAAGCATTTTTTGTAATCAATGGCTTCACTGTCGAAAATAGAAAGACGGTTATTGTTCGAGGAGTCGAATTGCAAAATACTCGCATGAGCAAAATCCTGTTTGCCAAGCCTCAACTCCTGTAGGATTGCTTTGGCGACCTCTGAATTCCAGTTTTGGCAGTACGCTAAAGGATATAAGAAAAAAAGGGTCAGGTTAGAATAGCACTTGCTTAAGAGTAAGAGTTTTTTATATCAATAACTTAAACATATTATCGAGACATATATGGATTGAGCGTAGGCTGGGTTGAACAAAGTGAAACCCAGCATTATCTGTCGCCAAGCTGGGTTTCACTGCGAGGTCAAGTGACATTTAGAAAAGAGGTGTAGCAGCACCTTGGTATTAAGGTAGGTGATAAAATTGAGCTAGATTTACTACCTGATGGTCGGGGGCTACTCAAAGCAGCCCGCTCATCCGGTACGATTGATGGTTTTGTAGGGCTACTAGCAGGACGAACAGAGAAAGTGGCCACTCTTGAAGAAATCAACGAGGCGACCGCGCAAGCTTGGGCAGGTAAAGAATGAAGGTTGTAGTTGATACCAATATCCTGGTTCGTGCTGTCGTGCAAGATGACCTAGCGCAAGCAAATGCAGCCACCAAGCTTTTAAAAGATGCCGAATTGATCGCAGTTGCGCTTATTATAGCGCAAGGGCTATCAGCGTCCCTTTTGTGATTAAACAATAAAAACTGGTCGGGTAAGATTTAAAATTACCCCGCTCGAAATCAGGTTTTGGTTGTTTGCTACTTAACGCTCTAAATTGCGATTCCTAAATTCTCCTGGTACGCAACCCACTTCACGGCGAAAAAATTTCACAAAATTGGTTGCCTCTTCAAAACCCAAGCTTTCGGCAATTAGCGACACGGGTAGACGGGTATGGAACAAAAGCCGTTTGGCTTCCAAAGCGATGCGCTGAGAGAGATAGGCTTTAGCATTCATTTCGGCAATTTCCATTGTGGTGCGACTAAGGGTCTTTTCAGAGCAACCAATGAACTTGGCGTAGTCGGATACCCTGTGCCATTTGTGAAGCTGTTGCGTGATGGCAGATCGGTAGCGTTTGAAGCGCTGTAGGGTCACTGGATCAGTAATTGTTGATGAAGGATTATCCGATTGATAAAGATAGAGACGAATCAGTAACGCATATAACTGATGACGCAAAATGGCACTTGATTAGCAAGATACCTCAGCTGAACGAAGCCAAGCAGCAGGACGGGGCCCTACAGATGCAGCCGCCACCAGAAGTCTTATCGGGAGCGTATCGAGTTGGAATCGTCGATTAAAACGAAACTCAAAAGCCGCCAAGTAGCGAGAAGCATATTTGGCGAAGTTGAATGAATGATAAGAACCGCCCAAACTGGTTTTGAGATTACCAAGGATGGTGTTAATCCACTGAAACACAGGTAGATCTTTGGGTTTACGACCAGCTGTAACGATGACATCATGCTGACAACCGGCTTCTGTCACCCCGGCAAAACAGGCGAGGCCATCAGAAAGTACTGTACAATCTGAGACCAAATTTTCTTTGGCCCACTGAGCAATCGCTTTGAGTGTAAATCCACTCACTGGCGTTAATTTGAGATACCTGGGGTGTCCATTCTCATCCAGTGATAGTGCCGCCACAAAGGGTACCTTGTTTTCAGAACCCCGTCCGGCCTTGCCACCGCTAAGCTCACCGCCTAGATAGGCATCGTCAATCTGGATTTGGCCGCTCAGCGGATATCTTGTTTCACGTTCGGACATGGCTTCCATCAACTTATGCTGCATAAGCCATGCTGTGTGGTAACTGACCCCGAGATATCGCTTTAGCGCGAGCGCAGACAAGCCTGTCTTCGCTTGACTGATCAGATAGATCGCCAGAAACCAGGTCGTTAGCGGAAGCTTGGTGCTCTGGAACAGCGTACCGGCTATGAGTGATGTTTGGTGTCGGCAAGTCGTGCACTGAAACATTTTGAGCGTTCCTATCTGGAATTCACAACAATTTGTGTCTTCGCAGCAAGGGCATACAAAGCCGTCAGGCCAGCGCGATTTCTCCAGAACGGTTTCACATTGGGCTTCGGTGCCGTAGTGTTTTAGAAACTCAGGCATAGACATACCGGGTTGAAACTGGATGCGATTGATTGACATGGTGCACCTCTTAGATGGGCTGTGCTCAGTCTACTCGCTTTGCGGAGGCTCGGCTGAGGTATCTTGCTAATCAAGAAATGGCATGTATCACATTCCGCCCCACCAAACGTTGTGTATCTGCATACATGCTGTTGATTGTATCCAGAATCCATTTTTGCTGGCGTTCATCAAGTGCCAATCCACTCGGTAAATCTTCCAAATATTGAAAAATTTCCTGTTCATCAGCAGATGTGGGTGTTTTTTTGGGCTGTTGAAATTCTGGGCGATAAAGTAATATCCAACCTTGCCAGTCAGTCGTCATATCAAAACGATGTACTTGTCCCGGCTGTAAAATTAATAAGCTACCCGGTACACAATCAATCCACTCGAAATCCACCATGTGTCGACATTGTCCATCGCTGATAAAAATCAACATGTAAAAGGCGATACGTTCTGTTAGTTGTAGTCTTTTCGCGCTCACTCTCTGTCTCAATACCGAGACGGGAAAAATCTCCAGATCTAAATCATAGCCGGCTTGCGGCATATAGTTGATTTTCTGAATGGCGTTCTTTTCTGGTAGTTTAGTCATGTCAATTACTATGTCCGTTTTATATCATTATATGTCTTATAACTATCTTGTTATATGCATAATTAAAGCAGAAAATTACCTCCGTAATGATCGGTTACCCATTTAATAATCAAGAAGGAGATATAACTATGACTATGCTTAACTCTCGGTGTATTACCCAGGCCGCAATAATTTTCAGTGCAGTTTTAATTCCCTTGACAGCAAATTCTGTTGAGCATACTCAGGAGAAAACCATGATCAGCCCGTACAAACAAAAAGTCGTCAGTTTGCTAAAAAGTATTGAGTCCGGGGATTCAAAACCGCTAGCTTTCATCAATCCCAATCAGTATATTCAGCATAATTTATCCGTAAGCGATGGCTTAGATGGCTTTACCAGCGCATTAAAACAATTGCCAAAAGGATCAACCAAAGTCGATACGCTACGTGTTTTTAAGGACGGCGAATTCGTCTTTACGCATACTAACTACGAGTTTTTTGGCCCAAAAGTTGGGTTCGATATCTTTCGGTTTGAAAATGGCATGATTGTAGAACATTGGGATAATTTGCAAGAAAAACCCACAAATGCCAATCCTAGCGGACACAACATGTTGGATGGTTCGACAGAGCTTACTGACTTGGATAAAACCGAAGCAAATAAAAACCTAGTGCGTCACTTCGTTGACGACATTCTAATTCATGGTCGTATGAATGTGTTGGCAAGTTATTTTGAGGGTGATCATTATATACAGCATAATCCATTGATTGCAGACGACTTGTCTGGGCTGGGCGCAGCCTTACAAGCTATGTCAAAACAAGGTATTACAATGAAATACAATCGCATTCACCAAATACTGGGAGAAGGAAATTTCGTTTTGGCGGTCAGCGAGGGTGATTTAGCTGGTCGGCACAGTGCATTCTACGATTTGTTCCGCGTGGAAAATAGCAAGATTGCTGAGCACTGGGATACGATTGAAAGCATTCCATTAACGACACTGCATAAGCATGCAAACGGTAAATTCTGAATCTTAGCCAATAAGCGTTCTATGATCGTTAAATAACCATGTGTCGCGCTTGTCTTGATCAGTAAAAAATGGGCCGATTACTTTTTAAAAGTAACCGGACCCATTTTACACTTTTTTTCGATTTACTTTGAGGTGTTTTTCGTAATTTGCTGATGACTTTGTACTAAACGTCGTTATTTCAGCAATTATTTAGGTTCATATTCACTGGTAATCGCTTTTTCGTGATTCGACAAAGCTTCTTGACTTACACACGCAAATGCGCCAAGGTTTCAATTGGTTGCATTCGCATTTACACGGGGTTTGCCAGCACTATTTGTTCTATTCGTTATTCTTTTAATCGCACAACTAATATTTAGAAGAAAAAACTGATGGTGTATGGCTTTGTCTATTAAGGTATTTCAGGTTAGAAAGCAATACAAATCCGTAGCCGTCATGTGGTCAAAAACTGCAAAACCAATGCCGTAGAATAAAAATGAACAGCATTGATGTTTTTAATTTCCTATCACACTCATAGTCAAACAAAAGTATCTATACCACTCGTATTAGACGTTTTTGAATTATTACTACTGGTAACCGAATTCTGATTAGTTTCAGATTGCGTTTGTGCAGCTTGTTGTTTTTGCATTTGTAAAAGTAGTATTTGTGCTTCTAACAATTGCACTTTAGTTTCTTTAGTTTTGGTGTCATCTTTGCTTTTTTGCTCAGCTGAAATTTCCTGCTCAAGTGCTTTAATTTTTTGATCAATGGAACTTGATGAACCAGAAATTACACTGCTACTGGTTGAGCTTTGGGCGCTGCTAATAGATGTCATAAAACATTACCTTTCGTTGAGCCAACATAAATAGGAAAAATTAACAATCTGGCCTTTTTTCAACTTAAAAAAGCATTATAAAGTTAGGTTTTTATAGGATGCCGACGCTAGAAGGCGCCTCAATCGAAACAGATGCGCTTCACTTTGTTTAGCGCATTCTATAGCTAATTCATTTTAAAATTTTAAAACTTTCTGAATAGACGCAAAGCATTTTTATGTGCTAGGCCAAGTTATTCTAGCACCCTATACTATTGGAAAATTACCCAAAAAGAGAGAGCTGGAAATGTAAAGTTAAGTAAAAGTTTTAATTTAACTATTTAGATTTTGCGTAGCGTGTTAATTGTCATTTAGAGTGGGTGAGAAATAATGCTAACCATTTTCCGCCGTTCGTTCGGCGTCCACTCCTAGAATAAAAGGCGGAAAATTGGATGACATAAATAGTTGGTGTGTAGAATACATTAATGTATCGGCAATCCTTTGCCAATGCCCTCGTCATTAATTACTGACCGCGTCCAAATCCACCGTCATTTTGCGCTAAATTCTTCTGTACTTTCTGCTGTTGTTCCGCAGTCAATAGTTTGTAAATCGAATTATCCAGAGTGGCTTTTTGCAGTATCATTTCCTTATGCGCACTTGCAGCTTTCTCTAGCAATACTTGCATATTTTTATCGTTAAAATCATTAGAGAAACTTAAGCGGTGTAAATCAATGGCCACTTTTTTGTCCTCTTCCCGTTTTGAATCGAAGTTGGTGCGATTGTTTTGAAACAGATTTTTAATGTCTGTTTTTTGTTGGGTAGATAAGTCGATGCCTTGCAAAAATCCGGGCAAATGCTCTTTGTCTCCGCCGTCAGGTCCGTGATGATTTGGCCGAAAGTCACCAAAAGGTGGCTCCCCTTGTATGGGAGGTTCAGCCAATGCCAAACCTGGTGCTAACAAGGTTAATATTAATAATGTTTTACGCATAAATAATCTCCAATTTGAACAATGAAACATAACGAAACCTGTTTGATTCCGGTGATTAAATTATGCGCTGCGTAAATGTAAAGTGCTGTTATTGAAATGTAAACTTAGGTAAAACTTGGCTTTAGCCTCTGGTTGTCGGTTCTAGATGGCGGTATCATGCCTTATCTATATAATAAGGTACTGACCGTGACAAAAATTTTAATGATTGATGATGACGTAGAATTGGTTGAGTTATTCAAAGATTATTTACAGCAAGAAGGTTTCCAAGTCGATTTTAGCCACTTAGGCCAAGTCGGTCTGCAATTAGCCTTATCCGGCAATTACGAATTGGTCATGCTGGATATTATGCTGCCGGATATGAAAGGCACTGAAGTGTTAAATAAAATACGTCAGCACAGCCATATCCCCGTGCTGATGTTTACCGCCAAAGGCGATGATGTAGACAAGATTATTGGTCTTGAATCTGGTGCAGACGATTATGTTCCGAAACCTTGCACACCCAGAGAGCTGGTTGCGCGTATCCGTGCCATCATCAAACGTACAGGTACACTAAGTAGCACTACCATAGAGCGGTTGGTGATAGCCGGTCCGCTGAAAATCTGGAGCGAAAAACGCAAAGCCGCCTGGTTTGACAAAGATATAGAATTAACCAGTACAGAATTTAATTTGCTGGAAACCTTGGCTCAAAATGTTGGAAGCGTTGTCACTAAACAGGAATTGTCTGAAAAAAGTTTGGGACGTCCTTTGGCACGTTACGACAGAAGCATTGATGTACACATGAGCAGTATTCGGCAGAAATTAGGCCAGCAAGCTGATGGCCGCTCTTACATACAAACCGTGCGTGGACAGGGCTATCAATTGGTTAAAGAGTAAAGTATGGGTAGATTATTCTGGAAGTTTTTTCTGGCATTCTGGTTGGCTTTATTATTGGCTGGTATCGGCGTTGGCACCACTGTTTGGTTAAGGCATCAGGTTGAAGCTGGCAACGATGCAACAGGTGGTACACATCACCCAGAGATAGACATTATACATGCTGCTGCCATGTTGCAAGTTGCGGAACAAGCTCATCAATATGGTGGTATTTTAGAGTTACGCAGATTTTTAGATAAATTGCGTGCCTCGCATGTTCCGCCTGTCTATGCGGTAGACGATGAAGATCACGAGATTCTGGAACGAAATTTAGCAGCAGAAACTCTGCAACAGGCTCGCAGTTTGTATTTAGAGGGTAATAATCCCGATGCTTTTCGTATACTTTCTGCTTCTGATGGTCATCGTTATCTATTGTTTGTACCAATGCCTAATCACGATAGGCCTAATTCTGGACAGATGGGTCATGATTTGCCAGGGCCTGAAATGCCCGGTCCTGGAATGTTCGATCATGATATGCCCGATCATCCTCCGCAAAATGATTTTAACAGGGATGCCCACCAAAAGTTTGCCCACCGACCACCCGGACCACCATCACCACTGCTGCCCATTTTATCAGGCATTGTTGCTAGTTTAGTATTCAGCTTTGCTCTGGCTTGGTATTTTGCCAAGCCCATTCGCCAGCTACGCCTTGCCATTGCCAGTCTTGCTGCAGGTAATCTAAAGGTGCGCGTTGCCGATGCTATGGGTAAGCGCCGCGACGAACTGTCTGCTCTCGGTCACGATTTTGATCGGATGGCAGAAAAAATATATAGCTTGCTCAATGCTCAACAGCGCTTGTTGCATGACGTTTCTCATGAATTGCGTTCACCACTCGCTCGGATACAGGCTGCAATTGGATTGGTGCAACAACAACCCGATAAATTGCAAACCAGTTTGGTACGTATCGAACGTGAAGCACAGCGTATCAGCGATCTAGTGGGCGAATTATTGGTTTTGTCGCGTTTGGAAGCGGGAATTTCGGGTGGAGATAAGCAAGAGTTCGATTTAGGCGCGCTGTTGGATGATATTGTCGCCGATGTACGTTTCGAAGCGGAGCTGCGTCAAGTGCATATTTGTGCTGAAGGAACAGAGGAAATAATGGTGACTGCTTGGGGCGAGTTATTGCATCGAGCCATCGAAAATGTGTTACGCAATGCCGTGCAACACTGTAAAGCAGGCGGCGAAGTCTGCTTAAAGTCCAATTTCGATAGTAAAAGCCGATGTTGGCGACTGCTTATTGAGGATCAAGGATCTGGCGTTCCCGAACAGGATTTAACAGAAATTTTTCAGCCATTTTATCGTAGTCACTCATCTAAAAAACCAGATGGCATAGGCTTAGGATTGGCCATTGCCCAACAAGCCTTATTAGTTCATGAAGGAAAAATAAAGGCAACTAATCGTCCCGAAGGGGGATTGCAGGTGGCTATGGAAATTGTATTTGCTTAGATAACTTAATTTTAGACACGGGTCAGTATTTATTCCGTCAGCTTGGATTGCCGTAGAATCCTGACTGATTATAAAGACAATTAGTATGGCTATTTTTTGTCTTAATAGAAGTTTTTTTACACATCAATTGACAATTACCCGTTGCATATTAAATTTGTATTGTTTAAAATAGTCGGCTGCAAATCGGGTGCTTAGCTCAGCTGGGAGAGCATCGCCCTTACAAGGCGAGGGTCGGGGGTTCGAACCCCTCAGCACCCACCAGATTTTGCAGAAACATTTTATGGTTTGGCTGGAAATTCAAATCTGCTTTTTTTCAGCGTCAGAATGACCAATTAACTGCCTGCCTCAATTAAGATTAAATTTAGCCATCTCATTGTTCAATTCTGTTGCTAGCTTATTTAAACGGGCTGCTGACAACGAGACATGAGAAACAGCTGCACAGTTTTTTTCAGTAATTTGCGATATGTATCCTACATTTTTAGCAATTTCATTACCTGCAATGCGCTGTTCCTTTAGTGCGGAAGAAATATAGTTAATGGAGTTCATCACGTTTTGTGTGTTCTCATCAATTTGTTGCATGGAGTGAACGGCTAATTCCGCTTGTTTTACCCCTACGATTACTCGTTCATTACCTTGTTGCATAACGCTAGATGCTTTATCAGTATTTTGCTGAATACCCGAAATCATAGTGGTGATTTCCAAAGCCGATTTTGAGGTCCGTTCTGCCAAATTACGCACTTCATCAGCAACCACAGAAAAGCCACGCCCAGACTCCCCCGCTCGTGCAGCTTCGATTGCAGCATTTAATGCCAATAAATTGGTTTGATCTGCCACATTTTTGATAACTTCAACAATGCTGCTAATTTCATGAGCTTGTTGACCTAAGGTGTGCATTTTTTCTACCGCATTATTGACTGCTTGTTCAATTCTTTGAATTTCTGCGACTGCATTTTTAACATCAGAACCACCTTGACGTGAAAGTTCACCGTAGTGTTCCGCGTCATGTTCAGCTTCAGAAGCGTGATTGGATACACTGTCGATACTCACGGTAAATTCTTCAACTGTAGCTGCTACAGAGGCGGTTGCATTACTTTGTTGGTTTGAACTGATTAATACTTGTTGCGCATCAATGGCTAGTTCGTTTGCCGCAACTGAAAGTTGATTAGCATCATTTCTAACTGTTTCTACAATCCGTGCAAATTCGCTGATAAATTCATTAACACCACTACTAATTTCACTTAATTCATCTTTCGTGTGGGTGGGTAGTCTTTGTTTTAGGTCACCATTTTTTAAGGGCAAAAGTTTTTGTTGAATACCCAGCAAACCATTCCGCAACGATCTGGAAAGATTTAAAACAACCCATAAATTGGCTAAAGTGACAAAAATTAATAATAAGGAAATACCCCAGTAAATCTTGGTAGATATCTGCTTGGCTTGCTCTATGGCTTGGCTTGCCTCTTGCCGACGTACGCTAATAAATTGATCTAATTTTACCTGAAATGGTTTAAATTCCTGATTATATAAAGGTATCAGCTTTTGATTAGCACTAACAGGGTCAGTCACCGCTAGTGTTATTAACACTTGAGAGTGTTGATCATACAGTGTCCATAACGCTAAAATTTGTTTTAACTCCTCTTTAACTTCAGTTCTTTTGATAAGTTTCAGGACAGAATCAGAATGCTGGTTAATACTTTGTTCTGCTTCAGTGAATACAGTTTTTGTTTCCGCTGAAGTTGGATCTAACATTATCGTTGAAACTGCGCTTGCTTTAATTTCAAGTAAATCAATCACATAAGTGTTTCTACGATTGACAGTCTCATTTGCGTCTGATATTAAATGTAATCCTATTGCAGTAATACTGGCAACCAAGCATAAACCTACCAAGGTTACTATGCTAAGTAATTTAAGTTTTGCCTTAAAATTCATTTCACTATCCTATTTGTTTCAAATATTGAGTTTATTTGTATCTAGTATCAAAGTTAATAGTTTTTTATTAAGTTATTGAAGTAATATGGGTTTTGGCTTTTTAAAGCATAATGTTTTCTAGAAGAGTTTGCTGTGCCGGAACAGAGCTGTGCAGTATTTCTTGACGACTTTTCACTTTGACTTTAAGCCTGTTTGATCTGTATTTAAGATGAAGTAAACATTTCAGTGGTTTCTAAGGTAGTCGCGCTTTTGGTACGAACTAAGCGCGTATTACGCCAAATCACTACAAATCACTTTATCTGGTTTTTCTTTACTAACTGTGTAAAAGATCTTGTTTGTCCAACAGATTTAGTGTTCTGCTTACTCGCCTTTTCATCGGGTTAACAGCGAAATTAGGCTGTTGAACCAAGGTAATAGTCAATTACCACATGAATTTCAGTTTATAGTATAGATAACATTGCATTATTTACAACGTTAGAACATTCATCTATTGATTTAAGCTGACATTAAAAGTAGCTAAATACAGTTTTCAGCTCAACTGATTACTTGTGGTAGGGGATGAGCACCAATTTGGTAAGGTAGACTGAAAATGGCACATCTCGGTTGCTATCAATTGTCGATTCTAGGTTAAAACATAATTATATTTGGAAAATTACCCTTAATTCTTTTAAGTTTCCTGTATTCGTGTCTGCTAGTACTAGTACTAATATTTTATTGACTATGGTTACTATTTTTAATAGATTTGTCTCAATTCATCAAATTTACAGAGCAGAAATTATGGAATTTGTAATTGTTAGCTTTAAAGAAGACAGAACAGTGCTGGCTGATGGTGAAGAATTAGGCCAAACCAACGAAACCTTAAATATTGGGGCTGGGCATCACATATTTTCGCTGTCTAATCCACAGAATTATCAACCACTTTCTGTGACTGTAAACATTCAAGGAACGACATCTCTAGCGCCATTCATTGTCAAATTTCAGTAGGTTAAGCCATGCGCACAATAGTAAATTTTTGGTTTTTTTTGTTCGTATGCCTATTATCAGGTTGTGCCAGTTATCCACCCACATCGACAGTTGCTGCTTACAATCTCAGCAAGGGGTATCGCTACAAACTTATTAATGATACGCAAAACAGCGATAGTCTGTTTGTTATCCTTACTTTTTCTGGGGGTGGTACCCGAGCCGCCGCTTTGTCCTATGGTGTTTTAGAAAAATTGCGAAATACCCCCATAGTATGGGAAGGCAGACAAACAAATCTTTTAAATGAAGTGGATATCATTTCATCTGTTTCGGGAGGTAGTTTTACGGCAGGCTATTACGCAGCTTTTGGTGATGCCATATTTAAAGAAAAAAATGAGCCTGGATTTCTCAAAGACTTTCTCTATCGGGATATTGAGGGCGAATTAGTTACAAAACTATTTTATCCCAGCAACTGGTTCCGTCTGGCATCTCCAGATTATAGCCGTATCGATTTAGCAGCAGACTTATACGATACGGAAATATTTCAGCGGCGTAGTTATGCCGATTTGGCTAAACAAAACAAAAAACCCTTTTTGATGATCAATGCCACGGATATGACTCAAGGAGCTCGCTTTACTTTTCAGCAATCGCAATTTGATCCAATGTGCGATGATTTAGATGCTTTTCCGTTAGCACGTGCCGTTGCAGCTTCATCCAATTTCCCTGTCGCTTTTCCACCCATGACGTTGGATAATCATGCGGGTACTTGTAATTACAAGCCACCCGGCTGGATTGCTCAAGCAGAGCATGATTTGCTGAATAATCTTAGTCGCTATAAAAATGCTGAGGTATTCAAAACTTATCAAGATAGTAACAAAAGACCCTATATCCATTTGTTAGATGGCGGTATTGCCGATAATATTGGTTTAAGAGGCCCGCTTCAGGCCCTTATTACTAATGATACTGAAATAAACCTGTTTCAAAAAGTCAACAATGGGGCTATCAAAAAACTATTGGTAATCTCTGTTGATGCTAAAAATCAACCTGATTTAGATTATGATTTATCGCAGACACCACCCAGTGTCATTGATGTATTATCCGTGGTCGCCAACGTACCTATGGATAACTTTTCTTTTGAAACCACACAATCGCTTCGAAACGCTTTTGATACCTGGAGTAAGGAGAAAATTAGTTATTCAGCTTGCCAAAATCAAATCCAGTTGCATTGTCCAAATGCAAAGCTGTCAACTCCAGCGCCTAGTATTCCTGAACTCGATTTTATCTACATTGGTTTTGATCTTCTAGCCAACCCCGCAGAGCACAAAGAGTTTGAAATGATTCCAACCACGTTTTCTCTCCCAGCATCACAGATAGATGCACTAAGAGGGATTGCAGGGCGTTTGCTAGGTGAATCTGCCGTTTACCAAAAATATGCAGAGTCTTTGTCGAAATAATATCCAGATTCATCTAAATATTTTAGTTTACTTGTTTTTAATGCTAAATACTCAAACACTAACTTATAATAGTGGCTTTCCATCTGTTAGTGTTACTGTATCGCTCAATTCAAAACGTTCTAGCGATAGAGTCGCTAGTAATTTTTTGTAGGCAGCGTATCCACGTATTTTTTATAAATTAATGCCTACTTCTTTTAACTTTGATAAAACTTAAATTGCGTTTAACCACACCAGCAGCGATTGTAATTTCGCGATTCAGAGATTGTTTGCAAGTTAGTATTTTTATCTTACTGACGACTGCAACGCTTTCCTGTAGCACGATATCGGGCTCCAAAGCGGTTCGTTACGAAAATAACTACAATATTAACCAGCCAAAATACGACGAAGTTAAAAACTTAGTTACTAGTATTCATTCAACATTCATTAAACCATTAGATATACGCTTACTGACCAAAGCTGCTCTAAAAGGTATGTCGGACATAAACTTACCTGTCAAAGTTGACATCTCGAATTATGCGGGTGATTCGTTAACAGACTTAAGAGATGCCTTTTATTATTTATGTGATAATAATCCACAACATATAATGGAAATTCAAGTTGGGGCGATACAGGGCATTGTCAATTTTTTTTATCCCCAAATAAAACTGTTAAACACAAACTCCAACCCGCTTATCACGGCAGGAATTGGCGTCGTCATACAGATGATGCGTGATGAGTTTATTGTTTCTTCAATACTAAAAGATTCTCCAGCACAAAAGTATGGCCTGCTAAGAGGCGATCGATTACTTAAAATTGATAATCGAGATCTGCAAGGATTTAAACTTGAAACAGTCGTGGATCTATTGCAAGGTGTTGTAGATTCACCGGTAAATTTAACCATTGAACGGGATGGCATACAGAAACAGGTTTTGATAACCCGCGTAGTTTTAAATTACCCGGCTGTAGAAGCTAGCCTTAAGCCTAATGGTAACGGCTATGTTCGCATAGCCAAGTTTGATTCATCGACAAAAACTTTGCTTGAACAGCAACTTTCAGAGTTAACTCATAGTAATAATGGTCCTTTAAACGGTTTAATTATCGATATCCGTGATAATGGTGGTGGTGAATTACGCTCGGTCATCAATGTTGCAGACCAATTTTTGGATAATGGTTTAATCGTAGAAATACGCGGTAGATTATCTACGCAAACTATGCGCTTCATGGCATCTATCAATAACTCAGATGTGCCAGCCAATCTAAAGTTGGTTGTATTGGTCAATGGTCAGACTGGCGAAGGTGCAGAAATATTTGCAGCAGCTCTTCGAGATCAACATCGAGCTACCTTGATTGGCACAACAACACAAGGGTTGAATATGATTTCAACGGTATTGCCCTATATAGATGGTGTTGCAGTTAATCTGGTGACGGCAGTGGCTATTCGTTCAAATGGTAATACCCTGAGTCACTTTGGAATAGTGCCGGATATTTGCATAAATGATACGAAACCAATCATGCTTAATACTCAACAATATCAAACACCTGATGAAATATGGAATGCATGTCCAAGTGAAACTAAACTTTTTAGCATGACGAATGATGTAGTATGGCAAACTGCTATACAAAAATTACTTGAGAAGTAATAAGAAAAATATACATTGTCTACGCGTAAACAGTCCGGTATTCGATAGAAAATAACTTACATGATGTATCAATATTTAATTTTTGTTTCTGTTTTATTACTGATGGGATGCACTACCAAAGCCTACTTTGGTCCTGAAGTACCCATAGAGCAATTGGCGACAATTAATGTGGATTGGTTCCAGACAAGATGGAGTGATGAAATTAAGGTTGCTGACGAAGATATGCATTTTTTCAAAACAGTGGAGGTATTGCCCGGAAAGGTCAGAGTAAGTTCAAAAAGTGACCAGATATTTTATCAGCAACAAATTGGTTATAGCCGATGCAGTGTGACTAAGTCTGAGCATAAAGATGCCAAAGGAAAAGAATATATTGATGAACATAAAATTTGCAATACACCTTATCTAGTTGATGCCAATCACAAATTATGTCAAATCAATTTCAGCGTTGTAGCAGGGCAACATTACGATGCCTATACTCAAAACGGTTACCTGTACCTACTCAATTCAAATAACCTGCAGATTGAAAATTCAATATGCAAAGATTATCAAACTTCCCAAATACAAGAAAATACCACTTCCGACTACATTAGTTATCCAGAGCATAAATAAGTAGGGTTTAGCGTGATAGTTAAAGTGGTATAAAACGAAAAAATGGGCTTTATTGCTTCGTTAAGTATTAGAAAAATATTTTGCTAATATAACGTCGAAAAACAGTTTATTTTCAATAGACTAATTATTTGTACATGGTTTTGTAACTACTCATCTAATTTTCTAAATCCGACAAATTACCGACAATCTTGATTTTTATGCCGGATACTGAACAACTGAGGGTATGATTACCTAGTTTGATAGGTTTAATTTTTATTATTTTTCAATAGCTTAAGGTGTTTAACGGATTTGCCGTCAGTTTAAATTAATCCACAATTAGTGTGGATTACAATTATCGTTATAATGCTGTTATGACTAAAATAGCCCAGCAACAGCCTAAGCATTCCTCTGTCGTCAATATCGGCAAAGTCGTGTCTGTGCGTGGTAGTGTCATCGATGTGTATTTTGATGAATGTTTGCCGCCCATTTACTCACTGTTACGCGCGGGGGAAGGCGGGAGTATAGTTATTGAAGTGTTGGCGCAGCTTAATGCACGCCATGTTAGAGGGATTGCGCTGACTCCAACACAAGGTTTAGCTCGGGGCATGCCAGTGGAAGATAGCGGCGGGCCTTTACTTGCTCCGGTGGGAAAGGGTATTTTGTCACGCATGTTCGATGTGTTTGGCAAGCCTATCGACCGTTTACCGGCTCCTCAGGACGTGCAATGGCGTTCGGTACACAATCCGCCTCCACCGTTGGCTAGGCGATCCACTCATTCAGAGATTTTTGAAACCGGTATTAAGCTGATTGATGTATTGATGCCCTTGGAGCGTGGCGGAAAAGCTGGCTTGTTTGGCGGGGCAGGTGTCGGCAAAACAGTTTTGCTTACTGAAATGATACACAACATGGTTGGCAAACAGAAAGGTGTCAGTATATTTTGTGGTATCGGTGAGCGATGCCGCGAAGGCGAGGAACTGTATCGAGATATGCTGAATGCTGGGGTTTTGGCCGATATGGTCATGGTGTTTGGGCAAATGAATGAGCCACCGGGAGCACGATTTCGAGTGGGCCATGCGGCCTTAACTATGGCCGAGTATTTTCGTGACGACGAGCATCGCGATGTGTTATTACTGATCGATAATATTTTTCGGTTTATCCAGGCTGGTATGGAAATATCTGGTTTGATGGGGCAAATGCCATCACGTTTAGGCTATCAGCCTACTATGGGTACCGAGTTATCCAGTCTGGAGGAGCGTATCG
The DNA here is from genome assembly GCF_039904985.1 of Methylomonas sp. AM2-LC. Classification (NCBI taxonomy): domain Bacteria; kingdom Pseudomonadati; phylum Pseudomonadota; class Gammaproteobacteria; order Methylococcales; family Methylococcaceae; genus Methylomonas; species Methylomonas sp. AM2-LC. The sequence goes on along the minus strand of NZ_CP157005.1, from coordinate 3,508,642 downwards.
CCAATACCGATACCGGCGCGATAACTTCCATACAAGCTGTTTATGTACCTGCGGACGATCTGACTGATCCCTCTGCCGTACATACTTTTTCGCATCTTTCCGGTTCTATCGTGCTATCGCGTAAACGCGCAAGTGAAGGCTTGTATCCGGCCATAGATCCCTTACAATCGCGCTCCAAGATGGCAACGCCTGGCATACTGGGTGAGCGGCATTATCGGCTCGGTCAGGAAATACGCCGTACCTTGGCGCAATATGCAGACCTCAAAGATATTATTGCTATGTTGGGATTAGAGCAGTTGTCAGTAGAAGATCGTAATGTGGTAGCAAGGGCCCGTCGCCTTGAACGTTTTTTGACGCAGCCATTTTTTACTACTGAGCAGTTTACCGGTATGCAGGGCAAACTGGTTAGTCTTGAAGATGCGCTATATGGCTGTGAGTGTATTCTGGGTGATGAATTTAAAGATTACCCGGAAAGTGCGCTTTATATGATAGGTAGCGTAGCCGAAGCCCGATTGAAATCGAAGTCCAAGCTATTTGTAACAACGCCTAAAACGCATGCGGGGGGATAAGCGTGAATCTTAAGGTGTTAATGCCATCTCATGTATTTGCAGAAAAGTCTGAAGTACTGCGCATAGTGTTTGATACGCATGAGGGTTGTTTTGGCATTTTACCGCAGCGGCGCGACTGCGTAGCGGCTTTGTCACCCGGAATTTTATGTTACCAAACAGTTGCGGAGGGAGATGTGTATCTGGCTGTCGATGAAGGTGTATTGGTTAAAACTGGTCAGGATGTCCGTGTGTCCGTGCGTCGAGCTGTCGGCGGTTGCGATCTTTCGCAATTGCGACATCTGGTGGATGCGGAGTTTTTGACACTTGATGAGCAAGAACGCAATATACGTGCTATTAATGCAAAACTGGAAGCGGGCTTTTTGCGGCGCTTTGCCTCTTTTCAGCATGAATAACCCAAAAACACCTAAAATACTAAAGAAGACCGTCAGTCTCGGCGAAAAGGTTGGTTGCAAAGCACAGCGCAAGATTAAGGCCCAGCGGCATAATACCCCTGGGGTGTGGTTTGGTTTGGGCATGATGGGATTGATCGGTTGGTCAGTGGTGATACCCACTTTACTAGGAGCCGGGTTGGGATTGTGGTTGGATAGGCATTATAGCGGCCGACATTCCTGGACTTTGGCTTTGCTGATGGCTGGATTGGTGCTGGGTTGTTTTAATGCCTGGCAGTGGATTGCAAAAGAACATCAAGCCATACAAACCGAAGAGCAGGACAAAGGTGATGAAAATGATGATTGATCCGTTAATCGGGCTTTTGGTGTGGATGCTGGGCGTGCTTTTGGGGGCCTTATTTTTCGGAGGCCTGTGGTGGACGATTCGTAAGAGTCTTGCCAGTCAGTATCCTGCTGTATGGTTTATTGGCAGTTTATTACTAAGGATGAGCGTTACGCTATTTGGTTTTTATTGGATAGCTGACGGAGATTGGCTGCGCCTGTTGATTTGTTTGTCAGGCTTTGTCATGGCGCGTTTGCTTATCAATCGCTTGGTTGGTTCTGCTAAATCTCTGCTCAATACTACTAAAGAGGTAGGTCATGCACCTTAGTCCCGATCAGATAATTTTTTGGCAATACGGATTTTTAAAGCTCAATGCCACTATTGTATTTACCTGGTTGTTAATGTTGGTACTGGTGGTTGGCTCCAGATTAGTGACACGCCATTTATCGACTGATTTACAACGTTCTCGCTGGCAAAATTGTTTGGAGATTGTGGTGTTGGCTATCCTTAAGCAAATTGAAGAAGTCGGTCTTAGCAACGCCAGACAGTTTGTTGGTTTTTTGGGAACACTTTTTTTATTCATTGCGCTGGCTAATTTTTGCACAATTTTTCCTGGTTACGAACCACCGACCGGATCGCTTTCCACTACTGCCGCTTTGGCATTGTGCGTGTTTGTGGCGGCACCGTTAGCTGGGATTGAATATCAAGGTTTGCGCGGTTATCTTAAGTCTTATCTTGAGCCAACTTTTATTATGCTACCTTTCAATATTATCAGCGAGATTTCCAGAACATTAGCACTGGCGGTGCGTTTGTTTGGCAATATTATGAGCGGCTCTATGATAGTGGCTATTCTGTTGACAATCACGCCGTTTTTGTTTCCTATTGTCATGAGTCTGCTAGGTTTACTAACCGGCATGGTACAGGCGTATATATTCAGCATACTGGCGGCGGTGTATTTGGCTGCTGCCATGCAGAGCAATCCACACGAACCGCCTAAAAAAATGGCTAGTTGAAATGAAAAACCCGCAATCTTAAGGAGCTTTTATGGATAGTACGACTATTATCGCCATGGTATCGATTATCACTGCAGGTATCACGACCTGTCTTGGTGTTTTGGGGCCAGCATTGGGAGAAGGCCGCGCGGTTGCGGCCGCTCTGACTTCGTTAGCACAACAACCCGATGCTTCCGCTACCATTACCCGAACCTTATTTGTGGGATTGGCCATGATTGAGTCAACAGCCATATACAGTTTTGTTGTGTCCATGATTTTGATTTTTGCTAATCCATTCTGGAATCACTTCATTGATTTGGCAGCCGGAAAATAAATAATGTTAATTGATTGGTTTACCGTTATTGCGCAGGCGATCAATTTTTTAATTTTAGTTTGGTTGCTGAAGCGCTATCTCTATCAGCCCATACTGCACGCAATTGACGAGCGTGAGCGGCACATTGCTGCAACCATTTCAGATACTCAAGAAGCACAAGCGGCGGCGCAGCTGCAATGTGATGAGTTTCAGAAAAAAAATGCCACGTTTGATAAGGAGCGTGCTGGATTATTGAATCAGGCACAATTGGATGCGCAACAAGAACGGCAACGCTTATTGACAGAGGCCAGAACTTCAGCTGATGAGTTTGCAGCCAAACGCATGGCTTCGCTAAATAATGAAGCTTTACAATTAAATCAAGCCCTCATGCGCAAAACGGAGCATGCAGTGTTTAGCATCGCTCGAAAAACATTGCAGGATCTTGCCACTATCAGTCTGGAACAACAAATGGTAGAAGTGTTTACCAGTCGATTACATAGCTTGGACGAAACCAGCAAAGCCTTATTGGCTGCAGCGATTAAAACAGCTTCAGAGCCCGGATTATTGCGCAGTACTTTAGACTTGCCTACCGAACAACGCAACCGTATACAGCAGGTTATCAACGAAAATTTTGCCGCAGAGATTCCATTACATTTTGAAACGGCAACCGATTTGGTCAGCGGCGTGGAATTCAGCATCAATGGTCAAAAACTGGCGTGGAGTATTGCCGATTATTTGCGAATACTGGAGCAAAGTATTGATGAACTAATCAAGCAACCGGGATTATCTGCAATCCATGCAGAAACAGATGAATAGCCGATTCGACAGCTTTGACAGTGCCTTCAACGTCGTATTCGATGCCATTAATCAGCAGTGTGAAGCCGTTACGCCACCGTTAAAAATTCGTGAAGTGGGGCGAATTATCAGTGTTGCCACTGGAATTGCTAAAGTTTCTGGTTTGCCCAGCATTGGTTTCGAGGAATTATTGATTTTTCCCAATGGAGTGTACGGGATAGCCTTTAATGTGGATGCGGATGAAATCGGTGTGGTACTGCTTGGTGAATACTGGCATTTGCGGGCTGGCGATGAAGTTCAGCGTACTGGGCGTGTGATGGATGTAGCGGTGGGCGAAGGGCTATTGGGCAGAGTTATCGATCCGCTGGGTAGGCCACTGGATAGCAAAGGGGCGTTGGTTTCGAGCCAGCGTCTACCGATAGAACGCCCGGTGGTACCGATTATGAATCGGGCACCTGTTAGTGAGCCATTACAGACTGGACTGAAAGTCATTGATTCAATGATTCCTATTGGTCGTGGTCAGCGCGAATTGATTATGGGGGATCGGCAAACGGGCAAAACCGCAATTGCGATTGATACAATCCTAAACCAGAAAGATCAGAATGTGCTGTGTGTATATTGCGCGATTGGACAGCGTGCTGCTTCTGTGGCAAAAACAGTTTCTATTCTTGCAGAGAAAGGCGCACTAGCCTACACGGTGATAGTCGTTACCGAGGGCAACGATCCGCCCGGTCTGGCTTATATAGCCCCTTACGCAGCCACCAGCATAGCCGAACATTTTATGGAAATAGGGCGGGATGTGCTGATTGTGTATGATGATCTGACCCAGCATGCAAGATCTTATCGTGAGCTATCTTTGTTGCTACGCCGTCCACCTGGTCGGGAAGCGTTTCCCGGCGATATTTTTTATATCCACTCACGTTTATTGGAAAGAGCGACGCAATTACGTGATGAAGATGGAGGTGGCTCTCTCACTGCTTTGCCTATTATTGAGATCGAAGCTCAAAATATGTCCGCTTATATCCCAACCAACCTAATTTCTATAACCGATGGTCAGATTTATTTGTCGCCCTCTTTATTCGAATTGGGGGTGTTGCCTGCGGTTGATGTCGGAAAATCTGTGTCCAGGGTAGGTGGTAAGGCACAACGTGGCACTTATCGAGCAGTTGCTGGCGATCTCAAATTGGCTTATGCACAGTTCGAGGAACTTGAAGCTTTTGCCCGTTTTGGTGCGCGCTTGGATGACGATACGCGTAAAGTGATTGCTCATGGCCAGCGCATTCGCGCTTGTCTAAAGCAACTGGAGTGCTCGCCAGTAGCGGTACCCGAACAAATTGTCATTCTATTGGCATTGACGGCGGGATTATTCGACCCAGTGTCAATAGAGCAGATGAATGCCGCTGAATTTGCAGTGCAGCAGGCAGTAGCCAAAATACCTTTAGCCGTCCGTACCCGATTTGAAACTGCTGATCGATTGAGTGATGAAGATCGACAGGTGATATTAGACCTTGCTCACCAAACGCTGGAGAGTTTTTTGTCTAAAGCGCCAAGTAGTGTAGGGCAGAGCTGACGATGAGCGATAGCACAGCTGGATTGCGCAGAAAAATTAACAGCGCTAAAGATCTGCAATCTGTGGTACGCACCATGAAAGCCTTGGCAGGCTCGAGTATAAGCCAATACGAGCAATCAGTACATGCGTTGGAAGACTACTATCGAACCATAGAATTAGGTTTGGCAGCCTGTTTTATAGGGCGAACTCCGTTTATTCTGGGGGATGATCAAAAACATAAAATCAATGTAAGTGGTGCTATTGTTTTTGGTTCTGATCAGGGCTTGGTGGGTCAATTTAATGAAGTATTGGCCGATTATGTCATTAATGCGCTCAGCAAACTTCCTGGTAAATATCTATTGTGGGCCGTCGGTGAACGCATGCAAGCCCGCCTGTTGGATGCGGGATTGCAAGTAACGGGTTTGTTTAATGTACCCAGCTCGGTCAATGCCATTCAGCCGTTGATTGGGCAGATTCAAATAGAAACCGAAGCTCATAAGGTGTTTGGTGAATTTGCCAATTTTTATGTTTTTCATAATCACCCAAACAGCGGTGTACTCTATCAGCCCGTTAGTCAACAATTATTGCCGCTTGATGCGCACTGGCAACAAGAATTATCGCAAATTCGCTGGCCAACCAATAATTTGCCTGAAGTCATACTCGGTAACGATACCTTGCGTGAGTTGATTCGCGAATATCTGTTTATTTCGTTGTACCGAGCCTGTGCAGAATCTTTGTCCAGCGAGAATGCCAGTCGACTGGCGGCCATGGAGCGTGCTGATCGTAATATCGACGAATTGTTGGCAAATCTGAATGGTGCATTTCATCGTTTACGCCAGAGTGCAATAGACGAGGAGCTTTTTGATGTTATTTCGGGTTATGAAGCGTTGTCTGTGAAATTGCCCCCCAAAAAATCACTATTTCTGGATAATTAAGCCACTCGATACATTCAATTTTAGACATCAAAGCCTATCGGCTTTAGTCTTACACAGACCCTGTTCTGATGATTTAGCTAAACCGCATGGGTATTCAGTTAATTTTGCGGAATATCGGTTTTTTGAGGCTCCAGTATTTTCAGTAATCGACTGCGATGATGCAGTGATTGTGCATGACCAGTTACCCCAAATATAAAAAAAACGATCACTCCAAAAGCAAAAATAATCGCTTGAGCTAATTGCAAACCATACGGTGCGGGGTTAATGCTGAGTAACAATGCCAAGACCACTAAGGAGGGAACTAAACCAAATACAATAATCATGGCCACCACAAATACCGGTTGTTCCGCACCTGATGGTTTTGAATTCGCAAAGCCTGATACCACTTTAATGATGGTTTGCCCAAACAATACAGCGGAACCAAAGGATAGCTCGGGTGTTTCAATCAATGCAAATAATGATTTGCCTACACTCACATCTACAATCGATATCACCACCAAGGGCAGGACAATAAACAATAAATCGCCAAATATGGCATAAGTTGCCGCTTTCCTATGAAACTGGTTGGCTTGAATAGGTGAAATAGATAAGGTTGGTTCAATAGTAATTTTCTTAGTTCCTGTAGACAGTGAACGAGAAGCGAGAACCAGACGCTTAATAGCGTTCGATGCTGTTTTTCGATGTAACCTGTTTTCTACATCTATTTGGCCAATATTAAATTCTGTATCTATATTCATGTTCTTCCTACCTGAGATAAACGATCTGTTAAGGGTAATTTGTATCTATTCAGAGTAATTTTTATGATTATTTAAAATCAATGGGCTGTAGGTGTTGAACGAAGTGAAGCGCATCTGTTGCGAGAGATAGGTATATCAATCAGAGGTTTTCTACTTAGGATTAATTTACAGCTAACAATGATTAACTTCAGTACGTCAGCACACATTAAAGCACCTGAAAATGCTAACCAGATTGGGTTTTTATTCCTGCTATTAAGAGGTCTAAACGGCTATGTTAGTTAGCGTACATACAGGGCCCGGTTTTATTTGTATATTCAAAGTAATGCTGTAGATAAATGGAGACAGTCAACGACAAAAATGTCGTCACTGACTTGCTTAGAGTTGATATGTTCGTCAGGAATGTCTATTCTGTCAGTAAAACCTTATACCTGCTGCAATTTAGGTGGATATTGAATGCTGTTTTCTGCCGTTTCCTGCCATGGTGAGATTCAAATCCCTGTCGCATTTATTCATTACCACGAAGGTAAGGCATGCACGAATCAAACGATGATCATATGAGTGTTTATGTTCACTCCTTATATAGAGAAGACGCAGCTGTCATGAGGAATCAGACGGCTTTACTTAAAACCACTGCTTTGCAGAATGCAATTTTCAACAGCATCAATTTTTCCAGTATCGCAACGGATGAAAAAGGGATTATCCAAATTTTCAATGTAGGGGCTGAACGTATGTTTGGCTATCAGGCTGAGGAAGTACTCAGCAAAATGACACCGGCTGATATTTCCGACTCACAGGAAATCATAGCCCACGCCGAAGCCTTGAGTATAGAATTTGGAACAAATATTACGCCAGGCTTCGATGCATTGGTATTTAAGGCTGCCCGCGGCATTGAGGATATTTATGAATTAACCTATATTCGCAAGGATGGCAGCCGATTTCCTGCAGTGATGTCTATTACCGCATTACGAGACGCGCATAACCTTATTATTGGCTATCTCTTGATCGGAACTGATAATACATTACGAAAGCAGGTTGAAGTTGAGCTACATCACTTGATTGAAATCCAGGCGCAGACCAATAAACAATTACTGCAAACTAATCTCACTTTGCAAGCCAGCGAGGAAAGGTTAGCAGTGACGCTAAACTCAATTGGTGATGCAGTCATAGCAACGGATAATGCTGCTTGTGTGACACTTTTGAATCCGCTTGCAGAACAACTGACTGGTTGGACTAAGGTAGAGGCAATCGGTCGTCCAGTTTCAGATATTTTTAACATCATCAACAAAGAAAACCGCATAACGGCAACCATCCCAGTCATGGAAACCTTGATGCATGGTACGGTGCAGGGGCTAGCGAATCATACAATATTAATTGCCAAGGACAAGAGTGAATGCGATATTGCTGATAGTTGTGCACCGATACGTGACCGTGAGGGTCAGGTGATCGGTGCGGTGTTGGTATTTCGCGATGTCACCGAAAAATATGCTGTGCAACAAGCTTTACGTGATAGTACCGCCTTGATGGAAACCATCCTGGCAACTGTGGTGGATAGCATTATTACAATTCATGCTGAAAGCGGTTTAATCAAAACCGTCAATCCAGCGGCGGAACAGATGTTGGGCTATACCTCTGCAGAACTGATCGGACAAAGCTTCAGCTTACTAATACCTGAACTTGATCAAGAGCGTCAGCAGAACAATCTTGAATATTTTCGCGCCAATGGTGCGATACGTGCCAAGGGGTTGGGACGTGAGGTAGTTGGGAAACGCAAAAGTGGTGACATTTTTCCAATAGAGATGGCAATCAGCGAAATGTGGTTGGGCGATCAGCTTTACTTAACCGGCATACTTCGAGATATCAGTCAGCGTAAAAAAGTGGAAGAACAACTGCGCTGGGCAGAAGAGAGTTTTCGCCTGATGGTGGAAAGCGTTACCGATTATGCGATAGTGATGCTAGATCCGCAGGGGCAGGTAGTGAGTTGGAACAGTGGCGCACAACGCATCAAAGGTTACCAAGCTGATGAGATTATCGGTCAACATTTTTCTCTATTTTACCCCGCTGAAGATATTGAATGTGCTCATCCGCAACGTGATCTGGATATCGTTATCGACAAAGGTCGTTTCGAAGATGAGGGATGGCGTTTACGCAAGGATGGTACATTATTCTGGGCCAATGTTGTCATTACAGCAATTAAAGATCATTGCGGTCGTTTACGTGGCTTCGCCAAATTGACTAGAGACTTAACCGAGCGCAAACATCTGGACCAGATGCTGCATGATAAAAATGTGGAGCTTGAGCGTGCCAGAACACAGGCAGAAAAGGCAAATCAGGCCAAATCCAACTTTTTATCCAGTATGAGTCATGAGTTGCGGACACCGCTCAACGCCATTCTTGGTTTTGCGCAACTGATAGAGACTGGTTCGCCTCCACCTTCCGACATACAGAAGAAAAATGTTGAACAGATACTTAAGGCAGGTTGGTATTTGTTGGACTTAATTAATGAAATTCTAGATTTGGCACTCATTGAGTCTGGAAAGCTGTCACTCTCACTGGAGCCGGTTTCGTTGGCAGAAGTCATGCACGAATGTCAGGTTATGATAGAGCCTCAGGCACAAAAACGTGGTATTGCCGTTACCTTTCCGAAATGTGCCGTACCCTATTTCGTCAAAGCCGATAGGACCCGAGTTAAACAGATTCTTATCAATTTGCTTTCAAACGCGATTAAGTATAACAAAGAGAATGGTGCTGTGAGTGTAGATTGTATTGTTAGTGCTCCGGAAGTGGTACGAATTTATGTCAAGGACACGGGTGAAGGTTTGATAGCCGAAAAAATTACCCAGTTGTTTCAGCCGTTTAATCGTCTCGGACAAGAAACAAGTAACGAAGAAGGTACGGGTATTGGTTTGGTGGTGTCCAAGCGTTTGGCTGAATGGATGGGTGGCAATATTGGCGTAGAAAGTAAGGTGGGCGAGGGCAGTATGTTTTGGATTGAGTTAAACATGTCAACCGCACAGCAAACCTTTGCTATACCTGATAAAACTAAAATTATTTTGCCAGAAAATACACAGGCTGAAGAGCAATTGCACACACTGTTGTATGTCGAGGATAATCCGGCCAATTTAATGTTAGTTGAAGATCTCATTACGCGCCGCCCCGATATTCACTTGTTAACTGCTATCGATGCCAAAACGGGTATTGCATTAGCTCGCAATTTTCTGCCAGATGTTATCCTGATGGATATTAATTTACCGGGTATAAGTGGTGTAAATGCCCTGAAAATCTTGCTTGATGATCCTATCACTCGTCATATTCCCGTCGTAGCCATTAGTGCAAATGCCATGCCTCGCGATATTGAGAAAGGTTTGGATGCAGGGTTTTTCCGATATCTAACCAAACCTATTAGGGTTAACGAGTTTCTGGATACTCTGGATACGGCAATGAAATATGCGCAATTGCAATCAGTTAAAGTCAACAGAGGTGAAAAGCAAGATGATTAGTGCCGAAGAGTTTTTGAATGCAAACATACTTATTGTTGATGATCAGGAGTCCAATATTGCTCTGCTTGAACAATTACTACATGAGGCAGGCTATTTGCGAGTTTCATCAACCAGTAATCCACAACAGGTATGCCAGTTACATCGCCACAATCATTATGATCTCATTTTACTTGATTTGCAGATGCCAGTGATGGATGGATTTCAGGTAATGGAGGGTTTAAAAACAGACGAGTTGGATAGTTATTTACCTGTGTTGGTTCTCACTGCGCAACCGGGTCACAAGCTGCTGGCTTTAAAAGCGGGAGCCAAAGATTTTATCAGTAAACCGTTTGATCTGTTAGAAGTAAAAACGCGTATCCACAATATGTTGGAAGTACGGCTATTGTACAAAAAACTGCAAAATTATAATAAGTTATTGGAAGAGACTGTTCAGGAGCGAACAGCAGAGCTGCGTTACAGCGAAGCCAGTTATCGTAATTTGGTGGAACTGGTTTCCGATTGGTATTGGGAGCAGGATGAAAATGGTCAATTCAGCAAAGTATCAGGCCCCGTTTTGGAGATGCTAGGTTTAACGGTTGTTAGTGATGATGATAAAGAGGCAGATGATGATAAAGAGGCATATGTGGCTATGACAGGCTGGAATGAAGAAGAGCGCAAAGTGTTGCGAGCAAAAATTTCCGCTAGACAGCCATTCCTGGATTATGTTTTTAGCCGTCTTTGTAGTGATGGTAAACAACAACAGTACCAGGTGAGTGGCGAACCCATGTTTGATCGCCATTGTCGATATATTGGTTACCGGGGTATAGGCGTTGCACTTATTACCAATAAATAAATCAATTGATAGGTACAGCCAATGATAACCTTATCCCAGAGCCCCACCCAGAATCATTTGCTCGCTGTATTGCCCAAGCAGGAATTGGAAACCTTAGCTGCCCATTTAGAGTTTGTACCGATGTTGCTTGGGCAAATGCTGTATGAACCTGGCGTAAAGTTACAGTATGCCTATTTTCCTGCCACCGCCATTGTATCCTTACATTATGTTATGGAGTCTGGCGCATCCGCAGAATCTGCCGGAGTGGGTAATGAAGGCGTGGTTGGAATAGCGCTCTTCATGGGCGGTGAGACTACCTCTAGCTCTGCGGTGGTTAGAACTGCGGGTTACGGATATCGCTTACCAGGACGACTACTGAAACAGGAGTTTAATCGTGCGGGATTGATGCAACGATTATTACTACGCTATACGCAGGCCTTAATGACACAAATTTCCCAGACTGCCGTTTGCAATCGTCATCACTCTATAGAACAGCAACTATGCAGATGGTTGTTATTGACACTGGACCGCCTACCCTCGAACGAGTTGATTATCACTCAGGAATTAGTCGCCTATGCACTGGGCGTTCGCCGCGAAGGAATTACAGAGGCTGCCGGTAAATTGCAACGTTCTGGTTACATCAGTTACCGGCGTGGACATATTTCTGTGCTGGATCGCATAGGTTTAGAGAATAGCGTTTGTGAGTGTTATTCAGTTGTCAAGAATGAGTTTAACCGTTTGTTTTTAATTGTCTAAACAGCCTGATAACCATCAAAGTGCTGCTGTGACGGCCATAAGCTTGATACTTGCTTACGTCAATATTTTCAAAATGTGTAAATGACACACTTTCATAATTTGATTCCTCAATTATTAATAGTTAATATGATTGGGAGGGGATATAGTCAATTTAGAAGTAAAGATTGTCAATGGCTAGGTTGCCAATGCAATGTTTGCGTTTACGTAAATTTGTCGCAGACTCGAAAAATGTTGTCGTTTATCAGAATTCATTTAGCTATCTTGGCATTGCATAAGCGTTCGAATTTCTTAAAATGATCAACACTTTCCCGATATCCTCATGATAATTTTGCCATTCATAGGATGGGATGGTTATATTAAAAACCGTTTATAATTTTATATTGATACACCTGCAAGTTGGAGTTTTAAATGATTGAGTTGAAAAAAAATATGGCTTTTACTGGCCCAAAAGGTCCTGTGGTATTAGTCATTATGGATGGAGTCGGAATTGGTAAAAATCCGGAAAGCGATTATGTCAAGCAGGCAAAAACTCCAAATCTGAACTGGTTGCATGATAATGCCTTGTATACCGAGTTGCGGGCGCATGGCGTTGCGGTAGGTCTACCGGATGATGGCGATATGGGTAATTCAGAGGTAGGGCATAATGCCATCGGTTGCGGTCGTGTTTTTGAGCAGGGTGCCGCTTTGGTTGGAAAAGCTATTGCTTCTGGTGCCATGTATGCCCAAGGTTCGGTTTGGCAAGAACTGACTGCAAACGTGATTAATAAGTCGTCAACATTGCATTTTATCGGACTGTTTTCAGACGGTAATGTACACTCTAATTTAAGTCATTTGGAGTCTATGTTAACGACGGCTAAACAGCAAGGTGTTAAGAAAGCACGGATACATGCTCTTATAGATGGGCGCGATGTGCCACCCACCTCGGCACTTGAGTATATTGAACGCTTTGATACGTTCTTGAATGGTATTAATGCCGATGGCACTGTGGATTATTGCGTGGCATCCGGTGGTGGACGCATGAACATTACTATGGATCGTTATAACGCTAATTGGGATATGGTGAAGCGTGGCTGGGACACGCATGTCAAAGCAGAAGGTCGTATGTTTGCCACAATGAAAGCAGCGGTAGAAACCTTCCGTACTGAAAATCCAGGTATTCTGGATCAGGATTTACCTGCATTTATTATTGAACGTGATGCTAAGCCTGTGGGTCCCATTGTCGATGGTGACAGCGTTATTTTCTTCAATTTCCGTGGCGACCGTGCTTTAGAAATTACTAAAGCATTTGAAGCAGATGAATTACAGGAATTTGATCGTGGCGTAAAACCGAACGTGCTATATGCGGGCATGATGCAATATGACGGCGACCTTGATGTCCCTAAACGTTATTTGGTCACACCACCCGCTATTGACCGCACCATGAGCGAATATCTCTCCAATTCCGGAGTCAAGCAACTGGCTATTTCGGAAACACAGAAATATGGACATATGACCTATTTCTTCAACGGTAATAATTCAGGCAAATTTGCAACAGAAACCTGGCAAGAAATTCCATCGGATATTTGCCCGTTTGAAGATGCGCCGCGCATGAAAGCCAATGAAATTACTGATGTGGTAGTAAAGGCTATTGAGAGCGGCGAATATCAATTTATCCGCTTAAATTTTCCCAATGGCGATATGGTGGGACATACCGGTGTTGTCAGCGCCGTAAAAATAGCCGTAGAAGCAGTCGATGAAAATTTGGGTAGAATAGTTGAGGCACTAAAACAGGCCAATGGTATTTTGGTTTGCTCAGCCGATCATGGCAATGCGGATGATATGTTTGAATTAGATAAAAAGACCGGTGCATTGGTGCTGGATAAGCAGGGCAACTATAAGTCGAAAACAGCTCATTCATTGAACCCTGTACCCGCTATTGTGTACGATCCATCTGGAGCGGCTAATGCACGTCTGGTGGAGGTGCCTAAGGCTGGAATTGCCAGTTTGGCAGCAACCTGTATTACGTTGTTGGGTTTTGAACCACCGAAAGATTATGCAGCAAGTTTGGTAGAAGTAGGCTAAAGCTTTGCGGTTATGCGCTAGACTTAGGTTGGGTTAGGCGCAAGTCTTAACCCACCAGCTCAGCTTTCCAATAGAATACAGCCAGCGTAGCCACGATTAGTGCAACGTATCGTGGGAATGTTTACCGGAGTATGTTTTCAAAATGGCAATATTGAAGCACTTAGGTAATTTATATCTGTTACGTTTAGATGTAAGCACGTAGGTTGGGCTGACGCCAGGAAAAGCCCAACGATTCAAGCTCTGCCGAACCTACAAGTTTGCAATGCAGTTAAACATTAGTCGCTAACTGATCCATTGCGAGGGTAACGAATGCCCCCCCGCTTTCTACCTCAAGTTATCACTTATAAACAACATTGTTCATGACGTGTGTTTGTTGCTGTGTATGATGGTTCCAACATGTTCACCACGTAGTGCAGCCGTCAGCCTTCCTGGTACCAGCCCGTTTACGATCTGCACATACTCAAGATGGCGTGCGGTTGCCATTACCTCAAGTAGCGCGCGGTCAAATGGTAGCGTGCCTTCATGTTTGACGAAATCAGTCGCGTTTGCTTCACGGATTAAATGCGCCTGATTTGCTTCAGGGCCTTTCGGGTCAACGCTATACACCCCGTCTACATCTTCCACTATTGTTAGGCCAGCGGCGCCCAACGCGTCAGCAAGCAGGAATGCACCCGTGTCGGCGCGGTGAGTGGGGATGCGCGAGGTAGGGAATTCGTGATGGTGATACGGCGGGAAAGCACTGCCAACCACGGCGCGGGCTGCCGATAAATGAATTGCGAGTTGGCTGGCAATGGTAGGGTGATCTACATACGAGACACCTTCTGGGGCGAGTAAAGAGGCCAGAATGTGGCCGTTCTGACCCGCTTCGCTCGCCGCGAGTGAGGCAAGGGAACCCACGGGTAAGCCCAGGTCGAGACCAACGCTATATAGATGGCGGGCGCGGATGCCGGGGCCAGTTAGAATTAACAGGCGATGTTCGGGCAAGAGTTTGCGAAGTTCGTCTACGATAGGCAGAATTGCATCTGCTCCGCGATCCATGATGGAACGTCCACCGATTTTTACAACATGTAACCAGGGTAGCAGGCGGATAGGGCGTACGCCAGCCACAGGGCGGGTGAGGTCTGAGTCCTGTAGCGTTTGGCGCGCGAGTGGTGAAGCAACGTGTTTAATAGTGTTGGAAATTTCAGCCATGGGTATTCTCAATTCGCAGTGATGAGGGTGCCAACATGCTCGCCAGCGAGCGCGCGGGTCAGATTGCCGGGGATAAGGCCATTGACTATCTGCACTTGGCGAATATGGTGTGCAGTCTGGAGAAGATCAAGCACTGGAAATTCAAGTATCGAATCGTGCAACCCTTTTGCTTTCATTTCGTCAACCGAGATCTGCGGAATGAACGTGGCATTTTTCGATGTCTTTGGATTTGCCGTATACAGGCCGTCTTCGTCTTTTACATAGATCATGGCCTTGCAGCCAAATTGTTCGGCAAGCAGGAAACAGCCAGCATCGGTACGATAAGGCGGAATAACGCCTTCGGTAGGCGGACGCATCCATAATCCATAGGGTGGCATACCGCTGAAAACAACAGCATTTACCTCGGCAAGGTAGAGCGGTACTGCCGACAGTCCAGCGCCTTCTACCGCACTGATGCCGTGTTTTGCCAGAAGCTGCCCCAGCATGGCAGCATTCTGATCGGCAACCGAGGCACCTAACTGCGAGAGCACGCCTGCCGGTAGGTTAAGCCCTGCGGCAATTGAATATAGGTGGCGGGCGCGAGTACCTGCGCCTGTTCCAATCAATAGTTTGTGAGACTTACGTGCAGTGACGATTTCGTCTACCAGAGGATAAACGGCGGAGCGACCACGATCAATAATGCTTTGCCCGCCGATCTTGATCACCGTGGCGTCGGGCAAGATGCGAAAGTCTGCGGCAGAATCTGCCGCTGTCTGCAGTTCAGCATCGGTCAGGGAGCGCTGCATGAGGAGCTGTTCAAGCTCAACTGTGGTGTTGGTCATTTCGGATACCTTAAACGTTGATATTAACTGTTGCAATTCCCGTTTTGCCTGCGATTTTTCGACAACAACACTTTGCAGAGATATCCAGGTCGTTTTTGAGAAATCCCGCTGTGGTTGTCATGATTGCCTAATATTTACAGGGTATTTAGAGTGTAGCGGAAACGTCATTAACATTCAACCGAAGCATTTGAATAACGCTGCACGCTGAAGCCTTTCGGGTTGATAGGGTTAAATAAAGCCTAGACTTTTTAAAGATAGATTTATAATGGCAATAAATGTAAAAATGAGTGAGAACTCAATCTTGTTCTTGAGCAAATAGCAACAATGAAATCTGAATATTTACTCAAGTTGGTTACCTATGCTATGCCATACGGTAAATACAAAGGACGTGTCATCGCAGATTTGCCCGGACATTACCTAAATTGGTTTGCACGCGAGGGATTTCCTCATGGTGAGCTAGGTCGGTTATTGGCAGTGATGCAAGAGATGGATCACAATGGCTTAAAAACTCTGCTAGATCCGTTAAGAAAATAAGACATTTTGTGTTTTTAGTGGCCGACAAAGCATGCTAATCTCTTCAAACGATGGTTCTGAGTGCAGTTTAGGCTTGAATGTACTCAGTGATTTGACAGAGAGATACTAAACTGGCTTATTGCCTAATGCTTAACGCTTATCAATGTTGATAAGATTTTTCAATCCAGTTAGCCAGACAAATTAATTCATTCTCTATGGCAAAAATCAGGTTTAGTTTAGGTATCGTTTTAGTCTCTGTCTTATTAGGCAATTCGGCTTATGCGAAGCCAGTTAAAAAATCGCATACTCTTATTACGAGTGAACAGCAGAAAATCAGGGTAGCGGTTGATCATGTGTTGGACGCTAATCGCGATTTTGTTAAACAGCATAGTAAAAACTATTTTTTACCGTTTATTAAAGGACAAACACCCAAAGCAACTGTTTTAGGCTGTGCCGATTCCAGAGTTCATTCACATGCGATTGACCCGCACCCAGATGGAGATTTATTTTTCGTCAGAAATATAGGTAATCAAATTGATCCAGTACGCGGCTCTATTGAATACGGGGTTAGACATTTACATACCCCTTTGCTATTAGTGCTGGGGCATACTATGTGTGGTGCAGTCAGAGCGGCAATGCAGGATTATTCGGAATTGTCCCCAGCCATTAAAGCCGAACTGGATAATCTGCATGTACCACTTGGCGATCCAGATAATGCTACGTTGGTACTCGATTCAGTAGAACATAACATTAATCATCAGGTAGATGAAGCCATGGCTTTTTTTGCGGATGAATTGAACCAACAGAAATTAATGGTTATAGGTGCCGTTTATGATTTTAGGAACGATTATCATCAAGGTTATGGCCGGTTAGTCATCATCAACGTCAATGGCTCAAACCAACCGGAAAAAATAAAGGAAGTGTTAGGTTTTTCCGGTAAAAAAGCGTTAAAAGATATCTTTACCAAGAAATAAAGCTTGAGATTTAGTCACTATTTACCGTTAAGTTAGTGTGTACCGCATGATGCATCACAGTGTTTAGCAGATTTTACAGCCCATTGTGTAAGCAGTAGAAATAGGTTAAATGTGTTGGGCTAATATTTGCCAATTAGCCTAAAAAGCTTTTAGTTTCGCAGTGACTCAATCGATTTGTTGATATGCTTTCATCAGGACACAGAACATGAATAAAGATTTAGCCAATGTCTGCCAATATTTAACACAAGGTGTCTACGTTATTGCCGTTAAAGATCAACAGCGTGAGCATGCCTTTACTGCTGCCTGGGTAATGCAGGTTTCATTTAATCCACCCATGCTCGCATTCAGCATCAATCCTCAGCACTACTCCTATCAAATTTTAAAAGCGGGTGGTCAATGTAGTATCAATGTTTTAGCTAAAGAGCAATTACCCATAGCCACACATTTTGGCGACTCTAATATTCGGGATAAAATGACAGCTTATAGTTGGCAATTAGCACCAAGTGGTGTGCCTGTATTGAAAGTTGCGTTAGCTTATTTTGATTGTGTAGTTAGTCATAGCATGCCTGCTGGCGATCATGAAATCATGCTTTGTCAGGTGTTAGATGCGAAAATTTTGCATGTCGGTGTGCCTATGCAATATGCTGATACCGGTAATATGGATGGTGCAAATGACTTATATGCATAAAATCAATAGTAAGTAGGATGATGGCATGGACTTCTCCCCACCCCTAACGGTGTCATAATGCACCTGGCAAATAAACAAGGGTAAGGAGAAATCCATGATCAAGAATAACGTAATTGGTTTAGATTTAGCAAAAAACATTTTTCATCTGGTGAGTTTTAATGCTGAACTGAAACAGATTAAAAAGAAAGTAAAGCGAGCGGATTTATTGTCGTACATAGCGAACTTGCCAGTCAGTATCATTGGTATGGAAGCCTGTGGAGGCTCGCATTATTGGGCGCGAGAAATCAAGAAACTGGGGCATGAAGTGGTATTGCTGAATGCCCGTTATGTGAAAGGGTTTGTGGTGGGCAATAAAAATGATTATAACGATGCAGAGGCTATTTGGACGGCAACACACCAACCGAAAAGACGAACAGTTTCGCTTAAGACGCTTGAGCAGCAAGATATTCAAATGCTGCATCGATTGCGTCAAAGTACAGTGGATGAACGGACGGCGGTGGCGAATCGAATTCGGGGTTTTTTAGGTGAGTGGGGAATTGTGCTGCCTATAGGCATCAATCAGCTCAGAACGCACCTCACTGAAATTATTGAAGATGCTGAGAATGGTTTAAGCGTGATCAGTCGAAATCTGTTTGCCAAACAGCACACGAGTGGTGACAAGGTGGTGTTGTTGGGTATCAGTAAACGAGGTAATGGCTATCTGCGAACTTTACTGATTCACGGCGCCCGATCAGTCTTGAAAAACTGCCAAGGTAAAACAGACTCGCTAAGTCGATGGTTGCAGGCGCTAATTGAACGACGTGGTTTTAACAAAGCGGCCGTCGCACTGGCCAATAAAAATGCCCGAATTTTGTGGGTAATGGCTACACAAAATAAGAGGTATGAGGTTAGGTCCGCCGATGTAGTCATGTCGTAGCGTGTAGGCCGGGTTATCCACGCCTTACCCAACACCTACACGTGATAGAAGGGTTCCGGTGTTGGGTAAGGCGTGGATAACCCTCAGTTGATATGATTAAAAGTGAATGGTGTAACACAGAGTAAAACAGATTGCGGAGGCAAGTAAATCCAATTGATGATAACAACAGGTCAGACCGGTGCTATTTATCCCGTTCAAGCACATAGATTTTAAAAATCGTTAGGATGTTTGTGGAAATAGCGCGCGAATACGTTTATCAAGGTTCAGTGGTTAAATTAATCAACCTCTAATTGAAACCGAATATATGGCGGCAATCTTGATTACTTTTGAAATCATTCATTTTGGTAAAATTTGTCTTGCAATAGGGGGGAAGTCCATATATGTGCTGAACGAAATGATGTCCATCAATCGCAATTGAAGTGCCTCCTGACATCGGCACATCCTAAACAAACTTAACTTTTCGCTGAGTAATTACAAAAATTAAAACCAAGGGTGACGCGGTGGATTAATGCCGTTTAATGCATAGTTACCCACTGCATAATATTTCCATCGTACTGGATCATGCAGCGTGTGTGTACGTGCATTTCGCCAATGTCTATCCAGATTAAACTCACCTAATGTTGAGCGGGTTCCAGCTAATTCAAATAATTTGCTGCCAGCCAGTAAAGCTGTTTCAGTGCTAAAGATTTTTGCTTCTGCTACCGCAATTGATGCAGCTGCGACTGTCTGATCAGTTGGATTCTTTTGTGCATAATCAATAGATTCGCCCGCCTTGTACAGCAAGGCTTCTGTTGCATGTAACTGAATCTGCAGATTACCAATATCTTTTAATGTTAATGGATCTTCATAGCCGTGTTTTAAGTCGGTGTCTATCCAAGGACGCGTATGATTGCGTACAAAATGTAGTGTGTCTTTAAATGCAGCTCTGGCTATGCCAGTATCAACCGCTGCCTGAATAATTTGTGCAATGGGACCCATGGTGGTTGGGTTTTCAAAGGCTAGGTAATGTGGCAACACAAAATCGGCGGGTACAAATATATTTTCAAGGATAGTGGTACCGCTAGCGGTGGTACGCTGACCAAAACTAGACCAGTCATCTATTACGGTAAGTCCTGGCGATCCTTTTTTTACAAAGGCAACCACGGTGTTGTCATGTTCATCTTTAGCCACTACCGGTACCCAGTCCGCAAGTAACGCACCGGATGAATAGAATTTTTTACCGGAGAGTAAATAGCCGTCTTTTGTAGGTATCAAGCGGGTATTAATATCTGTTACTTGTTTGGTGCCAATTTCGGAAAAAGCGTTACCAAATCTCAAACCTTTAAGGGCTAAATCAAAGAAATATTTTTTTTGAAATACAGTACCATCAAGGCGTAAAGCTTCTATCATGTACAAGTGATTTTGGGGTATTTGTCCAATACACGGATCTGCTTCAGAAATGATAGACACCACTTCAGCCAGGGTTTTATTAGAAACGAAGGCTCCACCATATTCTTTCGGTATCGTAATACCCCATAAGCCACTTTGTGAAAAAAGATCGATTTCCTTATGGGGTAAGCTACGTTGTTGGTCGCGGAGGGCGGCATTGACACCTATCTCAAGTGCAACTTTTTTTGCGATTTCTATCGCTTCTGCATCAGATTTAATAATATGTGCATGAGGTCTGGAAAGTGTTTCATGATTTTGATCATCAAGTAATGTTGCTTGTGACATAAATGCTCCTAAAGGGTTAATTAATACTAAGGGTTCACCAAAATTAGCAATTGAGTAAACTATACATTCAGTTTAATTTTGAAGTATCAGTTGACTTATTTACTTGTTTTATATTTAAAGCAGATTACGAAAGTTAATATGCTTAGACAGACTCAGTCGAATTCTGAATGGCTTGCATACTGCTTAACTAACTGCTTACTTACTTTTAGAAATAAACCTGCGCTTGCAATCTGATGCGATTGTCTTCCAAACCATGTCCAGTCCAATCAGTTCCAGAGATATAGCTATAATCCGATTGCAACTTAAAGTGATGCTCATAGAAATAATAGTTAAGACCCACTGAGCCTATAGTTTGATTTTTGTAAGGACTACCATTTTGATGTTCAAACGCCACTTGGTTGGCTGTACCCGCTAATTCAAGGCGTTTAGGCAGTAAGTAATAACCCGCTTGCCAATACCAACCATAGTCGTAACTGTTAGTAGAGGCTGGATTGACATTAAGTGGGTTATGATCTTGTCGTCCAAAAAAGGCGGCTTCTGTGCTAAATAGCTTGTAACGGTAGCCAATGTCGGCTGTAACGTTATAAGTATCCATGCCTTTAATGGTATTTTGCAGGTTAGAGTTGGCATCAATCGGGTTATAACCGCCCGCTACACCGATTGATAATTGTGGCGTTTCAACAATGTCTGGGATGGTTTCTTGCACATAAGTATATGGGTCCAAAACGTCATATACGATACGTCCGATACCCGCTAATTTTGCACCAAAGTTTTCTTGCCCGTCGGAATCTAAGGCTCTTACACTGTTACCAACGGTTAAGCTTGTGGTCCATTTTCCAAATTGATTGCTAAATTCAATACCAGGAGTACGTTGTAAACTAAAAGCATACTCAGGTTGTTGCAGATCCATGTACAAGTATTTACCAATATCGGTATAAAATTGCCGTGAATATTGTGGTAGTATCCGACCTGCTTTAATACCTATATTATTTAATTGATATTTACTCCACCAGTCTATAGTTTGAACCTGATTATTGTTACCCAGCGTGCTGCTTTGGTAGAAAAAGAAATAAGATAGGTTCGGATCAAATGCTGTACCGGAGAAAAATAACCTGCCTAATGCTAAATCAAAGCCTTGGTTAGCGTTACCCGTATATTTGCTGGGTAAATTAAGGGTATAACGTGCTTGTACTAAGCCGTTAACAGCCAATGAAAAGCGGTTGTCGTTGGTTTTTAGTACAAAACCGTTGTCATAAAAACCGCTTAGGAAACGCTCTTTAGGTACTTTGGCTGCGATTGGGGCTTCTAAGTCTGGCTCTTCTTGTACATTGCGTTTTTTTGCGGTTGCTGTGTCTATCGCAACTGGTGGATAATGATCACCACCACCATTTGCACCTAAAGAGTTATCGTTATATCTTAACGCTTCTTTCTTTTCTAATTCTTGCAGACGTTCATTATTGGCTTTAGCTTGTTCTTGAAATTCTTGCATTTGTTTTCGGAGTTTCTTAATCTCTGAACTATCATCTTTTGCAAATACCATAGAAGGTACTAATAAACTGCATAGCAATAGTGGCACACCAACCGTACTATATTGTTTGCTAAAACTTAGCCGGTTTTTTTTAAATTTCTGCGGTTCAATTAGAGTATTCATTAAAGATTCCTATTAAAAGATAAAGAAGTTAGAACTTCTTGTAACGCATTAAATATGCCAACTTGTTATTATTAGGAATTTATAAATAATTTCATATGTTTGCGTGAATTTTTCGAAAATATATATTTAAAATATATACAGTAACCAGTGCTGTTTTTTTTTAGATTTGCTGAACTGCTGCCGCTGTATCCGCGCTATGAAAAATTTTTGTAATGATTGAGCGAAAAATCACTACTATTTATTATTGTTTATATGAATAGTCTTTAGTTATTTACCAGATTTCACTGTTATTTGTGTGCAATTATTTTTTAACGAATGAGATATACATTTAGAGTGTATTTTTTAAAAAACCTTAATAGAAAAATTATTGGGTCTATTTTGGTAACAATATTTCGATATACAAAAAAGCCGAACAAGAAATGCACAGGCTTGTTCGGCTTATTGAGAATAGGTTAAAAATAGTTAACTAATCGCTTTTGATTCCAACTCAAAATTGCTTAAATTGAGAATGTGGCCCATTTTCTCTGATTTGGTACGTAAATACACAATGTTTTCACTGTTTGGAATAGATTCAAGCGGTACTCGATCAACAATTTTTAGTCTATATCCGGCTAATTCTGTAAATTTGGCAGGATTATTACTCATTAATCTCAAGGTTGTTACACCCAAATCACACAATATTTGCGCGCCTACATCATAGCTTCTGGAATCAACAGGTAATCCCAAATCTAAATTGGCTTCTACCGTATCACGACCTTGATCTTGCAGCTCATAAGCACGCAGTTTATGGGCTAAACCTATGCCGCGACCTTCATGTCCTCGCAAATAAACTAAGACACCGCACCCAGCCTGCTCAATTTTGGCAAGTGCCATTTTCAATTGATTGCCACAATCGCATCGTAATGAATCCAATATATCGCCAGTTAAACACTCAGAGTGCACACGAACTAATACATTCGATTGCCCCGCTATTTTGCCTTTAACCAGGGCTAAATGCTCAGTGCCGTCTATAATCGATCTATACACATGGGCGGTAAAAACGCCTGCAGATGTGGGTAGTCTAGCTTCCGACAAGTGCTCAACCAGTTGCTCATTTCGTCTGCGGTAAGCAATCAGATCGGCAATACTAATAATGGGTAAATGATGTTTTGTGGCAAATTCCCGCAAGGCTGCTCCACGCATCATAGATCCATCGTCGTTAACAATTTCGCATAGCACTCCGGTTGGATTTAAGTCTGCTAATTTGGCTAAATCGACAGCTGCTTCAGTGTGACCGGGTCTTGCCAATACACCCTGTTTTTTGGCACGCAGTGGGAAAACATGGCCCGGTCTGGCGAAATCGGCTGCACTACTATTGGGGTTGGCAAGAGCGCGAATCGTAGCACTTCGATCAGTAGCTGAAATACCTGTAGTAATGCCTTTGTTTAAATCCACTGAAACAGTAAATGCTGTTTTATGCGATTCAGTATTGTTGGTAACCATAAGATCAAGTCCGAGTTTATCTGCTTGAGCTTCTGGCATTGACACACAAACTACACCGCTTGAATAACGTACCAGAAATGCCATTTTTTCAGGGGTAATTTTATCAGCGGCAATAATGAGGTCACCTTCATTTTCTCTATTGGCATCGTCTGTCACCACCACGAAATGACCATTTTTGATGGCCAAAATCGCTGTTTCGATAGTGTCGTAATTCATAGTTATTTACCTTAAAAATTAATATCAGTGCAAAAAGTGTATCTATATTTTATGCATAAGTGTTTTGCTATATACCTGATTATCTTAATGCATTGATAGCACCCATTTTAATTAGTCTTGCACGTACAATATTACGACTAATTCCTAATAATTTTGCAGTTTGTGCAGCATTATTATGGCAATAATTATATGCTGCCCTAATAATAGTTTCTTCAAGATTGCTATAAAGATCGTCCTCACCCTCCTCAAATAGTTTATGCAGCGCTTCAATCAAATTAGTATTAGTGCCAATATCGCTGTTGGAGGTGTAATCTTCTTTATGCTTTTGCAGCTGTATGCTGGATAATTGCAAATCTTCAATTCTAACAATATTATTTTTGCAAATCAGCAATGCGTGGTGAATAACGTTTTCTAGTTCTCTGATATTGCCTGGCCAAGAATGTTTAAGTAATTTATTTTTAGATTGCTCATCTAGTTTAATATCCTTGTATCCTAAGCGACGCGTATATTCTGTGACAAAATATTCGGCTAGTGGAATAATATCTCCAGGCCTATTTCTTAATGTAGGCAGTTCCAGATGCGCAACCCTAAGTCGGTAAAATAAATCTTCACGAAAATGACCTGCCAAAACGGCTTCTTCCAAACGTACATTGGTCGCAGCAACCAATCTGACATCAATTGGAATGGGTTTTCTGGCACCCAGTCTTACCACTTCTCTTTCCTGAAGAACGCGTAATAATTTAACCTGGATGCTCAGAGGCAAGTCCCCAATTTCATCCAGAAATAAGGTGCCGGTATTTGCTGCCTCAAACCAACCCATTTTGGTAGAGAAGGCTCCTGTAAAAGCACCTTTTTCGTGACCAAATAATTCGCTTTCAACCAGGCTTTCAGAAAATGCGCCGCAATTAACCGCGACAAAAGGCCGGTGTTTACGTCGACTTAATTCGTGTACATGTCGTGCAATTAATTCTTTACCCGTGCCGGTTTCACCAATAACCAACA
Organism: Methylomonas sp. AM2-LC; assembly: GCF_039904985.1. Classification (NCBI taxonomy): domain Bacteria; kingdom Pseudomonadati; phylum Pseudomonadota; class Gammaproteobacteria; order Methylococcales; family Methylococcaceae; genus Methylomonas; species Methylomonas sp. AM2-LC. The sequence continues at coordinate 3,483,749 of NZ_CP157005.1, read as the reverse complement.
CATTTGCATCGCTGGGGGCGATCATTTTTATCCGGTTTAGAAGAGCGATAGATTTTGGATCTTCAAATACCTGAGCAGTTGCGCGAATAGATGTCGTTAACTCATGCGGGTTTGGTAGTGTTAACAAGTTAGTTTGTTTTGTATCTTGTGCCACGGCAATTTTTGTTTCAGAGGGGTAATCAAAAAAATGCTTACCGAATCTGTTCATGAGTAAAATGTCGGCGTTGGGTAAGATTTGTTCAGTGCCCATTCTCCTAGCTCCTTAATTTTGTAATCCAAAGGGTCGTGTAAAGTATGTGTTCTTAAATTTCGCCAATGGCGATCCAGTCTTAGTCCTGCATGAGTAGATCTAGATCCCATTACTTCGAACATTTTGTTTGTAATTTCAAAACCAGTTTTAGTGGCTAACACTTTTGCAACGCTAATCGATATAGCAACCTCGCCTCGTTCAGCTTCGCTAAGATTTGTGCCAATGTGCCAAGCGTTATCTAATTTAGCTGCTGCAAGATCAGCAATCGTACGCGTACTTTCAATACCCACCCAAAACTCTCCGTAATGGTTGAGAATATAAGGATCTTGTTTGCTAGTAGTTGCAGTTGATGTGTGCCAGGGTCTTGCTTCTTCTAAGGTATATTTTCTGGCATCTTCAAACGCGCCTTCGGCTATACCCAAATAAATATTTGTGAGTATTAACTGTGCAATTAGGGGTCGTAAGCATGAAAATGGTGTGCTTAAAGGGCCAGGTTCCGCTAAAATTTCATGCTGTTCAATACGCACTTTTTCAAAATTTATACTGCCACTGTCTGTCTGGCGTTGACCAATATTGTCCCAATCTTCTAAGACAGTAATACCTGTTCTTGCTGTGGGTATTGCTGCAATCAGCAGTTTTCCATCAGTCTGGTTTTTAGCTGAGACTATCAGCATTTCTGAATCAATTGCTCCTGAACAAAAGCTTTTTTGTCCAGAAAACTCAAACCAATTGGAAAAGCTTTTCGCAATCGATCTCTCATCTAAAGGGTTAAGAGCGTTACCCCAAAACCAATTAAATTGTGCTGTTTGCTCATACCATCTTTCCCATTGGTCAGGCTTGGAAAATAAGCGTGCAGTGGCCAGCATCAGATGTTGGAAGCCAAACACGTGGGCAATTGAGCTGTCAGCTTTAGCTATTTCTCTAATGACCTGCATGGTCTGTACCCAGTTTGCGCCAAGTCCGCCATATTCTTTGGGAATCATCATTGCTAATAATCCACTTCGCCGAATTTCATCCCGCTCTAGTTTGGGGGTGCCGCCCAGGTAATCTCTTTCTGCAGCAGTTAATGCAAATTCTGCTGATAATCTTTTTGCAATTTTAATAGGTTCTTCAAAGTCACTTTCTTTGTGATAGCCAAGAGGTCTCAATATATTCATATCCATTAATTGAAAATTATTTATAAAAATTACAGCAATAAATATGCCATAAGTTCTAGCTTTTTCAAGTATGTCCAATTAGCAGCAGCTGCTGCTGGCGAAGCAACAGTTTTACGCAAAAAATTCAAATAAATAATGAGTTTGCTGGTTTTCTTTATATTTATGCCTGACTTTACGAGTTAGGTACTATTTTTTGAGTGGTTTTTTACATAAAAGCTGCTGCTACAGAAGCAGCGATGAAACATCGGTGCTGCATAAGCAGCATGTCGAGCAGTCAATCAGCTCAGAATGGGCTGATTTACTCAATCTTTAAGCTGGCATGCTACTTGCGTAGTCATGAATGTAGTTCTCATTCAGAAAAGGTATTTAAAAATGGAAATATTTTGGTTTTTACCCACGCATGGCGATAACCGCTATTTGGGTACTGATGTTGGTGTCAGACCAGTTACATATTCATATCTGAAACAAATTGCGCAAGCTGCAGATAATTTGGGATTTAAAGGTGTTTTAGTTCCATCAGGTAGGGCATGTGAAGATCCTTGGGTTGTCGCTGCATCCTTAATCAATCAAACCAAATATCTAAAGTTTTTGGTTGCTGTGCGTCCTGGATTTACATCGCCAACGGTATCTGCTCGTATGGCATCGACTTTAGATCGAATTTCGGGTGGAAGATTGTTAATCAATGTGGTTGCTGGTGGGGATCCCGCAGAGCAGCAAGCAGATGGCAGCTTTTTGAATCATGATCAGCGATATAGTGAGGCTGGAGAATTTTTAACTGTTTGGAAAGCAGTATTGACGGGAGAAGTATTAGATTTTGACGGTGAGTATATCAAAGTTAAAGATGCAAGTTTACCATCAGGAACTTTTCAAAAACCCTATCCGCCCTTGTTTATTGGCGGATCATCACAGGCAGCGATACAGCTGAGTGCTGAGCATATTGATGTGTTTTTAACTTGGGGTGAGCCGCCTGCGGCCGTGGCAAAAAAAATTGAGCAGGTTCGAATTGAGGCCGCAAAACTAGGTAGAACTGTAAAGTTTGGTATTCGCTTACATGTCATTGTTAGGGAGACTAGTCAGGAAGCGTGGGCTGCTGCCGATGAGCTTATTTCGTATGTCACTGATGAAACCATAGCAGAAGCACAATTAGCTGTTTCGGGATTTGAATCCGTTGGGCAAAAAAAAATGACTGAACTGCATGGTGGCAAACGTAATAATCTGGTAGTAGCACCGAATTTATGGGCTGGCATCGGTCTGGTAAGAGGTGGTGCAGGTACCGCGTTGGTCGGAAATCCACAGGAAGTGGCTGATAGGATTAAAGAATATGCAGACTTGGGTATCGATTATTTTATTTTCTCCGGCTACCCACATCTTGAGGAATCCTATCGGGTTGCTGAGCTGTTATTTCCCTTGTTACCCATATCTGCAAAGGTAGAAGCCGAGACCGGCATAAAACCAAATGCGACCGGACCTTTTGGAGTAATTAATAAAAAGCAACTCTCTCCAGCATAGATTAATAAGGATTAAATCATGATTTTAGTTAAGGAACAAGTTAGTAACGGCCCATTACAAGCTACGCAGTTATTTGAAAAAGCAGAACAAATTGCACAATATCTTTATGAAACGGCGGCAGATAGAGATATAAAAGGAGGGACGCCACTTGAACAACGAAAAGCCATACGTGATAGTGGATTACTAAAGCTACTGATTTCGAATGAATTAGGCGGATATGGTAGTAGTTGGTGTGAAATTTATAAAATTATCCGTACTCTGGCACAAGCGGATAGTTCGTTGGCGCATGTATTTGCTTTTCAGTTTTTGATGCTGGCGTCAATTCGCTTGTACGGTAGCAGTGAGCAATGGCAGAGTTTATTTGCAGAAACTGCAGAAAAAAATCTTTGGTGGGGCAATGCGCTTAATCCTTTAGACAATAGAACGATTGCAACTAGGACTGGTAGCCAGCTGGTTTTTACGGGTTTTAAGAGTTTTTGTTCAGGTGCAACTGACTCAGATCGTTTGATAGTTTCGGCTATTGATGCAGAAACCAAACAATTTATAGTAGGTGCTGTACCCACCGCGCGCGCGGGTATTTATATCTACGATGACTGGGATAATATTGGCCAACGGCAAACCGACAGTGGCACTGTTGAATTTAAAGAGCTGATTGTTGATGAGGGGGAGTTATTAATGAATCCCGGACCATTAAGTTCACCGTTTTCAAGCCTCAGATCGCTGATTGCGCAATTAATATTTACCAATATTTACCTTGGAATCACAGAAGGTGCATTACAGGAAGCTGTGAAATATACCCGTACCAGTTCCCGTGTCTGGTCTGGCTCCTTAGCCAAAAGTGTCAATGAAGATCCCTACATACTTTTACATTATGGAGAGTTTTGGGCAAGTCTTGCTGGAGTCAGGTTGTTAGTTGATCAAGCCGCCAGTTTACTAGACAACGCCTGGCGGAAAGGATTGACATTAACAAATGCAGAACGTGGCGAAGTCGCTCTCGCGGTATTTTCCGCCAAAGTAAACAGTACCAAAGTAGGCTTGGATGTGACATCCAGAATTTTTGAGGTGTCTGGTGCCAGAGCCACCACCGCCAAGTTGCGCATGGATAGATATTGGCGAAATCTGCGGGTTTATACCTTGCATGATCCAGTCGATTACAAACTGAAAGATCTGGGAGATTGGGTCTTAAATGGTAATTATCCTTCGCACAGTTTTTATACCTAAGAAGTTATTGTAATTATTTCAATTTATTCGGTTTCAGATTGAATGATTACTCTAAATATCAAGTTCTTATCACTGTTTTTTATCGAATCATATCAGATTGATTTATCTGAGCGTGCCACCCTATAACTCTAGAGAATTAGATTTTTATGCAAAAAATAATAGATATGAGAAGTCGCCCTGCATTCCTGCATGATTTTTTTGGTGCAAATCCAGGGACCCAAGGATACCAAACCGCAAAATGGTTAAACCAACGTGTGGGATCAAAAGAGAGTGAGCATTTCAAACGCTCTTATAGTCTTGGCGGTTATCTGGCAGAAATTGAGGCTGCCAATATAAATAAAGCGGTTGTTGTAGGAAGAGAAACACCCAGTTTAACTATTAGTAACGATGAGATTGCTGCATTAGTTGGAAAAAGCAAGAAATTGGTCGGGCTTGGCTCTGTCGATATTCAAACCAGAGGCGAGCAAGCGGCTATTCAGGAAATACATAGATGTGTGGAAATCCTAGGGTTAAAGGCTATCAATATAGAACCCGGTTTTGGTGAACCCGCCTTATATGTTGATGATGTGATATTTAATCCAATCTATGAAGTTTGTATAGCACTGGATATTCCGGTTTGTTTGATGAGTGGCCCCACAACGCCCGATTTTGATTATGCCCATCCTAATGCCCTAGTTAGATTAGCTAGGAAATATCCGTTATTAAAAATTATTTGCTTCCATGGCTACTACCCATTTGTAAACGAGGTGATTGGCGCTGCGTTTCGTTACACAAATATTTATCTGGTGCCTGACATGTATATATTTCAACCCGGATCGAAATTGTATGTTGAAGCCGCTAATTCTTTTTTGAGCGATCAACTTTTATTTGGTTCTTCATATCCATTCAGAGATATGCGACAGACTGTAGATGATTTTTTAGCACTTGGCTTTAAAGAATCAATTCTAGATAAATTGTTTTACAAAAATGCGGAAGATATTTTAAAAGTAGAGGTATAGATCTGTTGTTTTATTTTGATTGTTTATTAGTTTATTGTCAATTAATTAAAATTAAAAATAAATTAAATTGATATAGTTTTTTTTATCAAAAATAGTTGCTGCTGCTAGTGCAGCAATCAAACAGCAATATCAATTTTTTTAAACAAAATCATCATTCGCTGAATGTATTTAAAGTATTGATATTTATTGATAAAGATAATTGGCATGAAGTCTGCATTATTAAATATATAGTATCTGTAAAGCGAATTATTAAATTAAAAATAGGAGTTATTATGAGTAATAAATTAAAAGTAGTGGCTGTTTCTGGCGGGGTAGGGCGACCTTCTAGAACCTTAGCGCTTATTGAAGAGATTACTGACAGACTGAGTCAAAAAATATCAATAGATTTGCATCTTATTGAATTGGGTCAAATTGGTAGTCAATTAGGTGCGGCAGCCAGCCGTACTGCATTACCTGAGTCGATTCAAAAAGACATTGAAGCTATCGAAACAGCTGATTTTTTAGTGGTAGCAACTCCAGTCTATCGTGCGAGTTATACCGGGCTTTTCAAACATTTATTTGATTTTGTACATCATGAATCTTTATTTGATGTGCCTGTACTTTTAGCCGCAACAGGTGGTAGTGATCGACATGCCTTAATTATTGATCATCAATTGCGTCCATTATTTAGCTTTTTCCAGTCTTTGACTTTACCTATTGGCGTTTATGCCTCAGAGGCCGAATTTGTTGATTATAAAGTGGCAAATGAAGCTCTGGATGCACGTATAGATTTGGCAGTGACTAGAGCTATTCCATTTTTGAAGCCACGTCTGTAATAAGTCGCTTGGTAAATATTGAATTTGTTAACTATACAAAAGTAAAAATTGTTTAAGGGAGATAGATCATGAGTTTAGAAAATATTAAATTTGCATATTGGGTGCCCAATGTAAGTGGCGGCTTGGTTGTCAGTAATATTGAGCAACGTACCAGTTGGGATATTGATTACAACCGCAAATTGGCTCAAATTGCTGAAGCAAGTGGTTTTGAATACGCTTTAAGTCAGATTCGCTTTATTGCTGGATATGGCGCTGAATATCAACATGAATCTGTGTCGTTTTCACATGCACTACTTGCTGCAACCACCAAACTAAAAGTAATTGCGGCCATATTGCCAGGGCCGTGGGATCCGGTTTTAGTTGCCAAGCAAATTGCCACCATCGATATTCTTACTGCGGGTCGTGTCGCGGTTAATATTGTATCTGGCTGGTTTAAAGGCGAATTTGTATCAATTGGTCAACCTTGGCTGGAGCACGATGAACGCTATCGTCGTTCTGAAGAATTTATTGAAGTGCTTAAAGGTATTTGGACCCAGGATAATTTTACCTATAAAGGGGATTTTTATCGTATCAATAATTTTTCCTTAAAACCAAAACCTCAGCAATTACCACATCCTGAAATTTTTCAAGGCGGCAGTTCACGCGCTGCTCGCGATATGGCCTCTAGAGTTTCCCAGTGGTATTTTACCAACGGTAATACGGTAGAAGGTATTAAGGCACAAATAGATGATATTAAAATCAAGGCGGCTGCCAACAAGCATGACATCAAAATTGGTGTTAATGCCTTCATTATTGCGCGTGATACAGAAGCAGAAGCTAAAGCCGTGCTGGCTGAAATTATTGAAAAGGCTAATCCTGAAGCTGTTAATGCCTTTGGGCATGAAGTTAAGCAGGCCGGAGCAGCCAGTCCTGAGGGTGAAGGAAACTGGGCAAAATCTAGTTTTGAAGATTTAGTGCAATATAACGATGGGTTTAAAACTAATTTGATTGGTACTCCTGCGCAGATTGCCGAACGTATTGTTGCTTTGAAAGCAGTAGGTGTTGATTTGATTCTGTCTGGATTTTTACATTTCCAAGAAGAAGTGGCCTATTTTGGTGAAAAAGTTTTGCCATTGGTTCGTGAACTGGAAGCTCAAAAAACTTCAATAGCGGCCTAAATTATCGTTATATTAATTAGATCATCATGAAAGCAGATACCTTACCCTCAGCTCTTCAGTTTCAGTCTGATTATTGGCATTCTAAGATTGCAATAAGACATAAACATCTTGGCATCTGGCATGAAAAAAGTTGGCTGGACATAAAATTAGAAATTTCGAGATTGGCAACAATGTTGAAAATAAATGGTTTTAGGGCTGGGGATAAATTGTATCTGCTCACTGATCCGCGGCCAGAAGCATTGTTGATCTCTATTGCAGCTCAGTGGCTAGGTGGTGTATCCGCACCTTTAGATATCAATGATAATGAAGCAAAAAATGTGGAGTTACTACAGAAATTAAAACCCAGCTATGTATTTGCAGAAGGTCAGTTTCAGGTTGATCTGGTGCAAAAGTTAGATCTGCAAGTGAAGATTATCATTTATGCTGATGCGCGGGGTTTATCCGGTTATCAGCATGGAGTACTAAAATCATATTCTGCACTGTGTGCATTGGAAAATCCTGTTTTTAATGAACCAGCACATGCTACTTCGAATGATGTGGCTTTTGTATTTTTTCGTTTGGATGCGGCACTTCAAACAGAAGTGGAATACTTAACGCATGCCGATATGTTAACTCAGGGAGCTGTTTTAATTGATCAAGAAAAATTAACGGCAAAAGAAGAAGCTTTTGCAGCAAGAACATTTGCCGCCAGTGGGCATATGCGTTATTTATTAGCTCCTTGGTTATTAGCTGGATTTACCTTAAATTTTCCTGAAAATATCAATACCCGTGATTTGGATAGGCGAGAAATTGGACCAACCTTGGTGGCTGGAACTTTGCAAACCTACCAAAGATTAGAGTCTTTGATTTACTCGCGTCTTCCCGCACCGGGATCTTTTAGAAGATCAATTTATGATTGGTCGCTTAAAAGCCATGAACGGCCATCGCCTATACGCAATGGGTTGGCGCACTGGTTAATCATTAGGCCTTTAAAAGATGTGTTAGGTTTTAGCTATACGCGAGTACCTTTGCTGGTTGGAGAGCAATTGTCAGCCAGTTCAGCGCATTTTTTTGCATCGCTAGGCATTCACGTCAAACATTGGCCAAACGTGACTGATTGGCATAATGCCCATGATATTCCGCATTTAAAAACCAAATTGTCTTTTGAGCAATTTGATAACTCCACATTGACTATCAATCATAGTGAATTGGGGGGAATCACATGAATACTACCAATATTTTATTGAGTCTGGACAACATATCACTTTCTTTCAAAGGGGTAAAAGCTATCAATAATATTAGTTTTGCTGTCAGGCAAGGTGAAATATGCGCATTGATAGGCCCAAACGGTGCTGGAAAAAGTTCATTATTGAATGTGATTAACGGTGTGTATAAACCCGATGAAGGCACAATCACTTATGCGGGTGAATATCGGAAAAATATGAAACCTCATCATGCGGCTGCGCGGGGTATAGCACGTACTTTCCAAAATATTGCTTTATTTAAAGGCATGAGTGTGTTGGATAACGTATTGACCGGACGCAATTTACAGGTAAGAAGTAGTTGGGTTGAACAAATTTTTAATGTAGGTCGGGCATCAAGAGAAGCTGTCATACAGAGACAAGCAGCCGAGAAAATTATTGAGTTTCTTAAAATTCAGCCATGGCGTACTAGTTTGGTAGGCAATTTACCGTATGGTTTGCAAAAGAGGGTAGAGCTGGGTCGGGCATTGGCCGCCCAACCTAAATTGCTATTACTGGACGAGCCTATGGCCGGCATGAATAACGAAGAGAAACAGGAAATGTGTCGTTTTATTCTGGACACCCAGCAGGAGTTTGGTACCACTATTGTGCTGATTGAACACGATATCAGCGTAGTCATGTCGCTTTCTGATCATGTCGTCGTTTTAGATTATGGTAAAAAAATTGGCGATGGTACCCCTGATGAAGTTCGAAATAATCCAGACGTTATTTCAGCCTATCTGGGTACTAAACATTAATAGCAGTAAGGGGCTGGTAAATGAATTTTTTCTTTGAAGTATTGGTTGGTGGTTTATTAGCCGGTGTGATGTATTCGCTGGTCGCCATTGGTTTTGTGTTGATATACAAAGCATCTAAAGTGTTTAATTTTGCCCAAGGCTCAATGGTACTTTTCTCTGCTCTGACTTTCGTCAGCTTGTTGGAAAGAGGCGTGACATTTTGGGTGGCATTTTTTATAACCTTGCTGAGTATGATACTACTAGCTTGGGTGATTGAGCGTTATGTGTTGCGTAAATTAGTAAATCGTTCACCGATTACCTTGTTTATGGCTACCTTGGGTTTGAGCTATATCATCGAAGGTTTGGCGCAGTTGTTATGGGGTGCGCAAGTGCATGGACTTGATTTGGGCATTAATGATGAACCTTTCGAGTTTCAAGGATTATTGCTGTCTCAGTTTGATTTATTTGCCTCTGCGGTTGCAGGCACTTTAGTTATTTTCTTATCCGTTTTTTTTAACAAAACACGCACGGGCATTGCGTTGCGGGCAGTTGCTGATGATCAATTAGCCGCTTTAGCCGTGGGTATTGATTTACAAAAACTGTGGTTGATCGTTTGGGCTGTTGCTGGTTTTGTCGGTTTGGTTGCCGGGTTATTATGGGGCGCGCGTCTAGGGGTGCAATTTTCCTTGTCTCTGGTGGTATTAAAAGCCTTGCCCGTTTTAATCATCGGCGGCTTTACGTCTATCTCTGGCTCTATTCTTGGTGGACTGATTATTGGGGCCTCCGAAAAATTGGCAGAAGTGTTCATCGGCCCGTATTTGGGAGGTGGTATTGAAAATTGGTTCCCTTATGTATTGGCCATGTTGTTTTTGCTGATTAGGCCTGCTGGAATTTTTGGTGAACGAGAAATTGAACGTGTGTAAGGGAATAAATCATGTTGTATAGAGAATCTGGACAGTTTAGTACAAGTTATGCCGCAGAAAGACGCTTGTTTCGTTTGTACCAAGAACGAATAGCCTTTATTTTACTATTGGCAGTAGCTTTTCTGTTAGTGCCTTTTATAGGAAATGACTACTGGTTTAGCGCTATTTTGATTCCCTTTCTAGTGCTCTCATTGGCTGGTTTAGGTTTGAATTTGCTAACCGGCTACGCCGGACAGTTATCGTTAGGCTCAGCAGCATTTATGGCTGTGGGTGCTTTTGCAGCCTATAACTTTAATTTGCGCATTGAAGGAATGCCGTTTTTAATCAGTTTGATATTGGGTGGTATTACCGCAGGTTTAACTGGTGTGGTGTTTGGTTTGCCCAGTTTAAGAATAAAAGGCTTCTATATTCTGGTGGCGACCCTGGCTGCACAATTCTTTGTGCAATGGGTGTTTACCAATTTTGCCTGGTTTTCAAACAATAGTTCGTCTGGAGTCATTACCGCTCCACCTTTAATTATTTTCGGCTGGGATTTAAGTTCACCAGTGGGCAGATACTTGTTGACCTTAAGCGTGGTTGTAGCCCTAAGCTTATTGGCTAGCAATATAGTACGTAGTGAACTGGGTAGAAATTGGATGGCGGTAAGAGATATGGATACGGCGGCAGCGGTCATCGGCATATCCATACCTAAAACTAAATTACTGGCGTTTGCGATTAGTTCCTTTTATCTGGGGATTGCGGGTTCTTTATGGGCTTTTACTTATCTGGGTACTGTGGAACCACATGGTTTTGATTTGACACGCTCTTTTCAGATTTTATTCATCATTATTATTGGTGGTATGGGCAGTATTCTGGGTAATTTTTTAGGTGCTGCATTCATCGTTTTATTTCCGGTGTTTCTTTCAAATATTTCATCGGGCTTGTTTGCAGGAATCGTGGATGTAGGGCAATTAGAAAATATTCAGAAGATTATTTTTGGCGTATTAATCATATTTTTTCTAATTAAAGAACCTAATGGGCTTGCAAAAATATGGCAGACATTTAAACAAGTCATGCATGTTTGGCCGCTGCGGTTCTAAGTAAAGTTTATTAAGTACATAAAATTTTTGCATCAGGGAATACCTTCAACGGAGGCCGTAAATACTGCCCTGCAGGCTTTACTCGGCTTTGTGACTCTTAACTTTTGCCGAAACATCCGGTGTAAAAACTTAAGTTTGTCACTTTTTAAAAGCAGTTCCGCACTGTTACTTAAAAGCAGTATCTAGGTATATCGCCTAAATTGGCGCTGCTGTATCAACAGCCGATTCATCAAGAATTTTTATAAATTGTTAGCAGGCTAAATGAGTTTAGCTATCAGTTGTAATGATAAGGAGTATGTCAAATGAGTCTATGAAAATTTACAACAAAACACTGTTATGGCACTGAAGTTTTATTGCTTTTTTTATCTAAGAGGGATTAATTATGAATGTTATTCTAACTAAACGCTTGCGGTTGGTTACTGCTCTGGTGGCAACTGTTTTATTTTCTAATGTACAAGCCGATGGAGAACAATATTTTCCACTACAAAGCTACCGTATTGGCCCTTACGCGGCTGGTGGTTCTGGTTTTTTTGGCGGATTTATTGATTATCTGCAATATGTCAATTTAAAAGACGGTGGGGTAAACGGCGTCAAATTGACATGGAGCGAATGCGAAACCGAATATGTTGTTGAAAAAGGCGTGGAATGTTATGAGCGTCTCAAGCAAGGCTTAAATGGTGCGCCAGCAGCGGCCACCAATCCTTTGTCAGTGGGTATTGCTTATGCAACGCTGGATCGTTCTACGGCGGATAAGTTACCACTGATTACTATCAATCACGGACGCACAGATTCTACCGATGGTAGTGTGTTTCCTTATATTTTTCCGCTGCAATTAAATCCCTATAGTGAGGTTTCTGCCATTATCAACTATATCGGTTCAAAAGTAGGCGGTGTTGATAAACTGAAAGGGCAGAAAATCGTTACACTTTTTCATGGTTCGCCCTATGGAAAAGAAACCAATCCTATTTTGGAGTTGTTAGCTAAAAAATATGGTTTTGAACTGACTTTGTTAGAAGTACCGCATCCTGGTAATGAACAACAATCGCAATGGCTAAATATACGTCGAATCAAACCAGACTGGGTGATATTGCGCGGTTGGGGGGTTATGAATCCGGTGGCTTTAAAAACAGCACAAAAAACTGGTTTTCCAGCAGATCATATTATTGGCAATATCTGGAGCAATTCTGAAGACGATGCAGCACCTGCGGGTAATGCGGCCAAAGGCTTTATTTCTATTACTACCCATCCATCGGGTATTAATTTCCCTGTTATTCAGGATATTGATAAATATGTTGTGCAAGCCAAAAAAGGCAATTTGGAAGATCCAAAACGTTTCGGCACCGTTTATTACAATCTGGGTGTAGTTAATGGCATTTTGAATGTAGAGGCGGTAAGGGTAGCGCAAGAGAAATTTGGCAAACGTCCGCTCACTGGCGAAGAAGTTCGTTGGGGATTTGAGAATATTAAATTAGATCAGAAACGACTGGAAGAGTTAGGTGCATTAGGTCTTGTACAGCCACTTAAACTAAGCTGTTCAGATCATGAAGGCGGTGGTGCTGTCAGATTCCAACAATGGGATGGTAGTAAATGGAATGTTATTTCTGACTGGATACAGGCAGACCGTGCATTACTGAGACCGATTATTGAAGAATCCTCACATAAATATGCAACTGAAAAGGGCATAACACCACGTGACTGCTCAAAAGAGTCTTAATCTGAACGCAGGCGTAAAGCTTAGCTTTACGCCTGCTTGATTTTGAGTGCCGCGTCATCACCAATCTGGAGGATTTATGTCTGTAACGCCCATTTTACAGATTCACAATATTGAAGTTATTTATGAGAATGTCATTTTAGCTGTCAAAAACATCTCGCTTACTGTTGCACAAAATACCATTGTTGCCCTTTTAGGTGCTAATGGTGCAGGCAAAAGCACAACGCTTAAAGCCATTTCCGGCTTAGCCAATGCCCAACGTGGAGAAATAGTCGATGGCAGAATTGAGTACCAAGGTAAAAATATTACCGCAGCCACGCCGTCTCATTTAGTAGCAACAGGGCTTGTGCAAGTCTTGGAAGGTAGGCATTGTTTTCCTCATTTAACAGTAGAGGAAAATTTACTGACTGGAGGGTTTATACATAAGCCTACTAAACAAAAGCTTATACAACAATTAGAGTTAATCTACCATTATTTCCCCAGGCTAAAATTGTTGAGAAAAAACCTGGCTGGGTACACGTCGGGTGGGGAGCAACAGATGGTGGCAATTGGTAGAGCATTGATGAGTGAACCTAAACTGGTACTCCTTGATGAACCCTCAATGGGGCTAGCACCGCAAATTGTCGAAGAAATTTTTGAGATAGTTAAAAATCTAAGAGATGCAAACAATGTTAGTTTTCTGGTTGCCGAACAAAACGCAGCAGTGGCGCTTAGGTATGTGGATTATGCTTATGTATTGGAAAATGGCTTAATCAGTAATGAAGGCGACCCGCAAAAAATCAATCAATCGGGCGGGCTTTTGGCATCTTATTTGGGTGTGTAATAGAGGTTTCATGTGTATTATTCTTCATCTAATATGACATTTTTGAGTACTCGCTCGGATCTGATCAGAAAATGACTGACAAAGTTCGTCTACCTACGGACAACTCAATAAGCCGGAATAGGTCGTAATAGGCGAAGTGCTCTATAAGGTAATTGCTTTGATGATGTTGATGGCTATGATAACTCAGCGTTTGCTATGCAGAATATGAAATAGGAAAAATCCGGCAAACATAGCTCCCGCAAAAACATAGTTGCCTTGCAAACCACTGCTTAAGTCAACGATAGCGGGTCCTGGACAGATACCAGATAAGCCCCAGCCTGTTCCAAAGACTGCGGCACCTAAAACAAGTTTGCCATCTATACCTGAAGTTGATGCATCGCAATTTTGTTGCTGTGTTTCTGCATCAGAATTGGCGTATGATTTAAACAGCCTTAGTGAAACGCCAAGCACGAGTAATGCACTTGCCATCACCAGAGCCAGACTAGGGTCCCAATCGCCAGCCACATCTAAAAAAGCCAAAACTTTTTCAGGATTGGTCATCTGGGCAATGATTAAACCCAACCCAAAAATGATGCCGAACAGAAAAGCGTATAAGTTTTTAGACATAGATTTTTTAGAGAATGTGGCGAACTATAAAGACACTGATGCCAGCGGTCAGCATGAAAACCAAGGTAGCAACCATTGAGCGCACTGATAGTCTGGCGATACCACAGACGCCATGACCACTAGTGCAGCCGCCACCCAAACGGGTACCGTAACCAACCAGCAAGCCAGAAATAGCCAACACTAGCAACGGTGTCTGGATATGGATGGGTATTTCCAATTCCAACAGTCTATATAAGGGAGCGCTCAGCAATAATCCGAGAAGAAACCACAATCGCCATCCCGTTTCGCTATCTCGTGGTCGCAGTATGCCAGCAGCAATGCCGGAAATACCGGCTACTCGTTTAAACTTAATAAACAGTAAAGCGGAAGCCAATCCAATGAGAGAGCCCCCTGCTAATGCTGATAAAACAGTTATTTCCGCCATATACTTTTTTAAATTAAAATTGTCTTGACCAGCCTAGGCTTAAGGAATATTGCGTCATGGATAAAGCAATATTTTGACCAGGAGAGAGTGGGTTTGCGCCTGAAACGCTAGCTTGGGGCGAATACATAAAAGCAAAACTCAATTCATCCTTGTTGGCTAGTTTGTAACTAAAGCCCCCGTCTATATGCCATTCCTGAACTGCCGGTGCCAATATATTAAATAGAACCTGAGAGCTGGGAATAGGTTGGTGACCATAACTTAAACCACCCCGCAAAGTCAATTGATCGCTTTGTTTCCATTGTGTGCCGAATTTATAGACAGTCATATCCTTCCAGCCAAAACCCGGTCCATTGCCTGCACCCAATTTAGCACCACTCAGTAAGGGTTGTAAGGGGTTTCCAACCGCATTAATCTCGCTATAGAAAATTTGCTGTACATCAAATGCAGTGGTCACTGCGTCGGTTACCGCCCAGGACAAACCTGTATCTAGACTAGAGGGGATATCAAAGCTACCTTGACCAGTGAACAGACCTGCATAATCCTTAAGTTGCGACATATAAGTGCGGCTTTTGTAAGACACGCCCAAACGTACACCCGTGACTAACTCGGCCTGACCACCCACTTTGTAACCAACACCAAACGAATATTCACGTCCATTATTACTTAATTGATTCGGTGCGGAGGAATAGCCTTGTTGACCAAAGGAGCCAAGACCTTGGGCTTCGAAATATTCGACTGCTAATATTGGCGACAAGCCGAGTGAATAACGACCATGGTCAAAAGAGTGTGCATAGGTGCCTTGTAAAAATCCCTGCGCCATATCAACACCCGTTCTGCCACTATAAAATACCCCGGTACTGCCATTTTGATTGGTAACGTGAGCATAATCCGTATTCATGCCACCATTACCATATATAGCCAAACCTATAGATTGGGTATCATCCAACTTCTTACTCCAACCCAGTGTCGGTATAAGGTAATAGTTTTTGTTACTTTGATGAACACCATCGGTAAGTTGAAACCCTGTGCCATTTCCACCACTGGCATTGTATTGTCGAAGTGGGCTGAAGAACTCGCCTTCAATATCGAGACGGTCGCCAACAGATGTTAATCCGGCAGGATTTAGCGCAGCAGAAATGGCGTCCTGTGAAAACGCAACGTCAGCACCTGCTAATCCTTTGCTACGCGTACCGTAACCATTTTCAAAATAACCATCAGTCGCTCCAACCACAAACGATAAAAAATACAAAGCTGAAGTAATTGCCGTTTTGTTGTGATATTTAAACAATGTCATGTCCATAAACCTTGAATGAATCCAGAAACACAACATGTTAACAATTGTTTTGTATTGCAGATAAACGATAGAAACTGATAATTAATTCTAATAATTGTATATACAACACCTGGTATTTTGGAGCCGGTCACGCTTAAAAATTAATCACTGCACAGGGTGAGTGAACTTTTATTGGATAAAATTATGTACTGAAATTAAAACAAGCATTGTGAGTGATGGTTGAATTTATGCTGGAATTGATGGAATTCTGATCGAATCATTCAGCTGAAGATTTTAATCTATACGGCGACCTTAACGACTGTTTCAAGAGTATTTATTTCTGTTAGTGCGATACGTAACACTGCTTGGCTGTCAGATGTACCCCAGCGTAGACATTCTAGTCTAGTATAGAACGTTGATTCGTCGGCACGTCTCAATGTCAAATCCAGGTATTGCTTTTCACCGGTTGCCGAAGCCATTATTTTGCTGAAAAATAAATACCAGCGATCTTGCTCTTCGTTTGCAACTCGATTAGTAAATTTAGAATTAAGCATCTGGGTTCGATCAAAATCAAATAAAGCTAAACCGGTTAGGTTAATTTCGCTAATCAGTCCATTAAGGTTGAGAGTGATGTATCCCACTGGGGCAAAATCATAAAGATCCAAATATCGATCACGCATTTCCTGCATTGAAATGTAGTTTAGTCTTAGCTCTTCATTTTGAAGCTCCAATTCGACTTTATGTACCATGAGTTCATGTAGTAGTTTTTCGGGTAATTCATGATTGTCCAGTTGTTCAGGATAAAAACGTGCAACTAGGGTTTCAGCTTCGGTTCTTAAATTCTGGCGTCGTTCGATACCATCCCATTTTGGGTTCATGATATATTTTTCCTTGTAACTTTAAAGAGAGGAATAATCAGCAAGATGTCCATGCCATCATCCTAAGTGTGGAGAGTGTGGCTACTATATACAGCATATTTAACTGGTTAAAGAAACTATCAACTGCTGATACACGGATAATCACTCAATACCTGCCAGCTGCAGACGCCGTTTCAGTTTAGATATTTCTTCCTGCATATCTGCCGCCAAGGCGGCCAGTTCTGGCACGGCATCGAAGTCGCGTTCGAAAACCCAAATACGTTTTACTCTTAACAGGGCGGTGCTCGGAAATCGCCATTCGTGGGTATGCTCAGGTAACGGTTGCAGAATACCTTCTTCAATATGTACAATAAGCCACTCAGTATCGACTGCACAGAGTGTTGCTAATTCGTTCAGAGTTAAACCATCGTCTTCCACAATGGCATCCAGGGTATTTTCAGTTGGCTGCATGCTTATCTCCGGTGGGTGGCGCGTGGGTCAAAGGCCAGTTCACTAGCCATGCGCTCGTATATTTCCCGTGCTTTTGGGTTGGTTGAAGAAGGCAAAACCAGCTGTATATCCAGTATTAAATCACCCGGTGTTTTACTAGGAATGCCTTTGCCGCGTAAGCGTAACTGTTGTCCGCTTTGAGTGTCGGCAGGAATGCGTACCTTTAGTTCGCTACCAAATAAACTGATAGGTATTAATGCACCTAAAGCGGCTTCCCAAGGCGTTACTGATAACTTCATGTACAGATTACTGCCATCAATACGAAATTGCGGGTGAGGATTAAAATGTAGTTCCAGCAACAGGTCGCCTGCTTTACCATTACCCATGCCCGGTCCGCCTTGTCCTGCCAAGCGGATAATCTGATTTTCGTAAACACCCTGTGGGATTTTAACATTCAAGCTATGCTCAACCAGACCGACTCGACCTTGGGCATCCATGCGCGGTGTACGCAAGGTTATTTGGCGGGTAGCACCATGAAAAGCATCTTCCAGATCGAGCATTATTTTGGCATGGTGATCCTCGCCATGGCTGTCGAAATGGCGGCTATCGCCAGCAGCCGTTTGTTTTCGGCCTGTGCCCATACGACCAAATAGTTCACTAAAAAAACTGCCATAATCGGCACTATCTGCTCCGGTAAACTCGAAACCGGCATCCCAGTTTGGTGGTGGTTGAAATTCTTCGCCAGGTTGATGATTCTGCCCCAATTGGTCGTAAGCAGCCCGTTTTTCCGTATCATACAAAACCGCATAGGCTTCATTAATTTCTTTCATGCGCGTTTCCGCATCTGCTTCCTTGGAAACATCGGGATGGAATTTTCGAGCTAATTTACGAAATGCTTTTTTAATATCGGATTGCAGTGCATCTCGCGCTACCCCTAAAATTTGGTAATAATCTTTATATTGCAAACCATACTCTCCCAATAGACAATCAAACTATGCGTTACTGTGTGCTTACGGTTTTTACATTAGTTGTTTTCAAGTTTTTGTTTATTTGTTTTAGACGTGCAATCATTTCATCTTTCATTTGTTCGCGACCGATGCTATGTTTCAAACCGCTTCCCAGTCCTGTTATTTGATCAGTGGAAAGTCGGGTGGAATAAAACACCAACGTGCCGTCTTTATAGGGTAGTCCGCCAGCGACGATATTGCTGGAATTATAGGAATGACCAACATAAAATTGCCGGGAAAGCATAATACCGCCAATCTTTGTTATCAGCATCAGTCGGTGTATCAAAATAGCCGTTGGTCTGTTCTCGGTGAGATGATTGAGCCACATAAATTGCTCACTGGTACCTGCTGGTAATGCCGCTGGATAATTTTCCCAGGCCTGTTGCAGTTCTGGAAAGTAACTGGCCCAGGTTTTATTGTAAAGAGCATCGGTGCGTAACTCTGCCGCGGCATCTGCATCTACGCCTGCTTCGCGATTATATGCCTGAATGCCAGCCAAGCCATTTTTTTGATACGCTTGGAAGCGTTGCAATAAAAATTCTCGATATTTTTGGTTAGCAGTGGTTAACAAGGTTTTATTGTCAGCCTCGTTTAGATTGGCTTGCAGACTGGTCAATTCCTCTAGCTCCAATTTGGAGAGATTAAAATTATCGCCTGGTTCAGCTTCCAAAAATGCTTTAGCTTCGTCCAGTTGGTGTGCTGAAAAAGCCAATTTTTTAAAGCTATTGAGGTCTGCGTTTGCCGTTAAGTTGCCTGATGCAATTATGTCAGTCTCAATAGTCGACAGATCGCTATGTTTTATATAGTCAAGAATTTTTGGTAAAGCAACAGGCATAATCATCGCAATGCCAATGGCTAATTCCTTGTGACTGCTCTCGCTGATCTCATATGAGATCACTTCGCCGTGTTCCAACTGCGCAATTTGCTCGGCGCTAATGTCAAATTTTTGCAGAATCTCTTGCAAGCTGAGATCAGTCTCAGCAGATAAAGGGTAGCTGCTAAATATTAAGCTCGTTAATAACAGTAATTGTATTAGTCTTTTCATAAATATTATACATACTTCGAAATGCGTTAAAAATTAGCCAGCAATGTCACTTTCTGCTGTTGATTTACAGTGTGCTTATTAAAGTGTTGGCGTCATAATGGTCTCGTAAATTTGTTTTTCTAGCTCATAACAGTTACATGCAGCGTTTTCCAAACCAATGCGATCAATAATCTCGATATTTCCACGTTGGTAGCTAATGATGTTTTGTCGCTGTAAAGCGCTCGCTGCTTTGGTAATACCCACTCTGCGTACACCTAACATACAGGCCATGACGATATGGGTGATATGGAAGCAATTGGAGTGTGCACGATCCTGTGTCATCAATAACCAGCGCGCCAGTCGCTCCTCTACTACGTGAATGCGGCAACAAGCTGCACTTTGAGCAATTTGGCTAATCGATATATATAGATAGCGTTTTAGCAGTCGCCACAGTAGCGGATTTTTTTCAAGTTCCTGTATAAACGCTGTGGCACTAATACGCAAAGCAGAACCCGTACCTTGCACCATGGCCTGAAAAGGGGCTATATCGACTTCAAGAAGTAGAGAAGTGCCGAGCATGCCTTCATTACCGACTTGGCCAATTTCCAGTCTGGCACCTGCTTCAAGAGGTGTAAGCAATGAAATATAGCCTCCAGTTGGAAAATAAACATGGCGGATGCTATCGCCGACACTGTATAGCACATCGGCAAAATGCAGTTGTATGAGATCGCATTGGCGGATGAGTTGTTCACGTTCTTTGGTCGGCAAGGCGGCAAGTAATCGATTTGCTGCAAATTTAGGTGGATAGGATGTCAATTTGTGAACTCCGCTGATATAAAACGCTATACAAACTTTCCAAAATAACACCGACAGTTTACGGTTGTAACTGCCATTCTTTCAAAAGATACGCTGGATGTGGGTGAGTGTCTGTCTGCTAACGCACTTATTTTTTCGGAGGGATTTCCAACGTTGTAATCCGATGCAAACGTTCAGTAGTTATGTGTCCTAGCGCACAGACCGTTTTTAGCGTTTTAGCTAAGCTGACATCACTGCTAGGCATGAACGTAACCACTTCGATTGTGAATGCGAGGGCTGTTCCGTCTGTTTTTATATTGTTGGCAGACCGTTTACGGATTGGAAGCTGACGACCTAAGACGGGCTGGTGATATCCGTTTTCTCTTCTAAGGAGTCATGTATATGAAACGCTTAATGCTAGCGCTCGTTATTATCGGCATAGTTATTTACATGAGTGCCGTTGCGGAGCAGAGCGCTATCAATGCGCAAAGCCAAGGCGAAGTTAATTTTGTAACTGGGGGAGTAGGCGCTGAAGAGCGACAAGAACTTCAAGCGTTAAGAGGTGAATATAACTTGCAACTTCTATTCATTCTAAAAGACAGTGGTTCATATCTAAGTGATGTCAAAGTACGTATTGAAGATGCAAAAGGTGTCGTTTATCTGGAAACTGTTGCCGATGGTCCTTTGTTATTTGCCAAACTCAAACCCGGTAATTACACAGTTCACGCCAATCAGGATGGCTATGAAATCAATAAAAAAGCCCTGATCGGCACTGAAAAATCAACGTCACTGATTTTTTCGTGGCCTAAACAATAGTCAAATTCAAAAAGCCTGGTTTCGTCGCTCAGGACGAATGGGTAAGTCATTTGTCGATATTGAAGTAATTAACTGTGGCGTTTTTCAGTTTGAAACATCGACCCGCAATTTTTTGTCATCAATAGGCATAAGTCCGAGCAACGCTCATTTCCTCAAGTTATTAAGAGAACATCACATCATGCTAACAGAGACCTCTTCACTATCCGGACAGGATTCTGCTTCTAACCATGCTACAACTTTGCAGTGTAGACTGGATGACGCCATTGCGTTAGCGGGATCAAAGCTCATCGGTCTGCAAAACCCGCAAGGTTTTTGGGTATTTGAGCTGGAAGCGGATTGCACTATTTCAGCAGAGTATATCCTGATGATGCATTTCATGGATGAAATCAATCTGGAGCTGCAAGCTAAGATCGCCGTTTATTTGCGCAGTCAGCAAAGCCAGGATGGCAGTTATGCTTTGTATACAGGTGGGGATGGTGACTTGAGTTGCACCCTCAAAAGCTATTATGCTTTAAAAATGGCTGGCGACACTCTAGATAGTGTACATCTAAGCAAAGCGAGACAATGGATTCTTGCCAGAGGAGGAGCGGTAAAAGCTAACGTTTTTACGCGTATTACGCTCGCCATGTTCGAACAGATGCCCTGGCGTGCGGTGCCGTTCATGCCCGTTGAAATAATGTTGTTACCGAAATGGTTTCCTTTTCATCTTCAAAAAGTATCTTATTGGTCACGGACCGTGATGGTGCCTTTACTGATTCTGTGTACTTATAAGGTCAAAGCGCGCAATCCACATAAAATTGGTGTTCCTGAATTATTCCTGATCCCGCCTGAGCAGGAAATCAATTATTTCTCACACGTTAACACCCGTCTAGGTAAACTGATTTTACTGCTCGATCAGGCGGGTCGATTTTTGGAGCCATTTATTCCCGGCAGTATACGCCGCAAGGCTACCGCCAAAGCCCGTGATTGGTTTATGCAGCGTTTAAATGGTGATGATGGGCTTGGCGCGATTTTTACGGCTATGGTTAATGCCTATGAAGCCATGGATTATTTGGGTATTCCTGCTGATAACCCGCAAAGACAGATCTGTAGAGACGCCATTGATCGATTGTTGATTATCAAAGTAGACAGTGCTTATTGCCAACCCTGCGTTTCGCCTGTGTGGGACACTGGCTTAGTAGCGTTAACGCTACAAGAAATTAGTGAATATAAATCCGATCTGCTTATGCAGCAGGCATTGGCTAATGCTTTGCGTTGGTTGGCCGACAAGCAATTGTTTGATGAGCCGGGTGACTGGCGCATCAAGCGCCCTAAGCTGGCGGGTGGTGGCTGGGCGTTTCAATTTGGCAATAGTTATTATCCAGATCTAGACGATACCGCTGTGGTAGCACAAGTGTTATTGCAGTCCGGTAACCCTGCCTTTGCCAAAAATATTCAGCGGGCAGGTAATTGGATTGCGGGTATGCAATCCAAAAAGGGTGGCTATGGGGCATTTGATGTTGATAATACCTATGACTATCTTAATCAGATTCCGTTTGCCGATCATGGCGCACTTTTGGACCCGCCGACGGCTGATGTTACCGGGCGTTGTCTAATGTTTTTGGCTAATAGCCTGAGTGGACACCCCGAATATCAACCAGTGGTCGCACGTTGTCTGACGTATTTACGTGAGCAACAGGAAACAAATGGTGCTTGGTATGGACGCTGGGGTACCAATTATATTTATGGTACCTGGTCAGTACTGACAGGCTTAGTCAGTGCGGGTATCAATAATGATGATCCTTCTATACGCAAAGCAATAGTCTGGTTAAAAGCCAAACAACTGGGTGATGGTGGTTGGGGTGAAAGTAATGATAGCTATCACCATGCTCCTCATGTTGGAAAACCTGATAAAAGTACCCCATTCCATACCGCACTTGCTTTGCTGACTTTGCTTATCGTTGGCGAAAAAGAGTGTGCATCAGTCGAGAAAGGCGTGAGTTACTTGCTGAAAAATCAACAGGCAGATGGTTTTTGGCCCGATGAATACTTTAATGCTCCCGGTTTTCCCAAGTTTTTCTACCTCAAATATCATGGTTACCACAAGTTCTTTCCATTGTGGGCACTGGGCCGTTATCGCAATCAGCGCTACGCTGCTCAATATTCAAACAATGTACGTTAGCGCACTGTGTTAATACTGTTAAAGGAGTCTAATCGACCTTGACATAAAGTCTTGCAATCAAGCTGATCATAGCCGCGATTGTATACGCTGTTTAACTCAATGGATAAAACGCCATGAAAAAAATTAACCAACCCAAATCGATGCACAGGGTATATGGTATCAGCGCTAGTTTAGCCGCCGTACTTATACTCACTGCTTGTGCAAGCAATCCTCCTCCAACTTCACAGATAGCAGTATCCAAGGCCGCTGTTAATACCGCCAGTGCTGCTGGCGCTAATGAATTTGCGCCTTTAGCGTTACGATCTGCCATGGACAAAATGGAAGCCGCCGAACAGGCGATGGTGGCAGAGAATTTCGTCCTTGCTCGAGAATTATCTGAAGAAGCCGAAGTTGATGCCCAGTTATCATTAGTAACTGCTCGTGCAGTTAAAGCCCAAAAAGCGGTTACCCAGTTGCAGCTCGATAATACCGTGCTTCGCCAAGAAATCGACCGTAAAACTCAATAATATTAATGGAGTACATTATGAAAACTATTTATTATTTGCCCATGACACTGCTGGCTGTTGCAGTTGTTAGTGGTTGCAGTCCCGCTCTAAACAATCGCTCTGTCACTCAAGCGCATGACAACTATGTCGCCGCCAGAAGTAATCCAAGTGTCACTAATCAGGCACCACTGGAGTTGAAAGATGCAGGTGATTCACTACAAAAGGCCGAGTCTGCGTTTAATAACGATGACGATCAGACCGCTGTTGATCATTTAGCGTATATGGCCAATGATAGAGTCGCTATTGCCTGGGAAACTGCCAATCGAAAAATGGCAGAAATCGCTGTGGCGGATTCTCAAGCCAAACGTGATCAAGTTCGCTTGGATGCGAGAACATCGGAAGCCGATGCTGCAAATCGTCAGGTAGCCAGTGACAAAATACTCATCAACGAATTAAACGCCAAAAAAACCGAACGCGGCCTGATGATCACGTTAGGTGATGTGTTATTTCGAACCAATAAAGCGGAATTAGAACCCGGTGGTATGCACAACGTGGAAAAACTGGGTGAGTTTATGAACCAGTATCCGAATTATAAGGTGATGATTGAGGGTTATACCGATAGTACTGGCTCGCATAGCTACAATCAGGAATTATCAGACCGTCGCGCTTATTCAGTTCGTACTGCCCTGGTTGACATGGCTATTAATAGCAATCGCATCCAGACACATGGATATGCAGAAGACAATCCGGTTGCCAGTAATGCCACCGCGTCAAATCGCCAATTGAATCGGCGGGTGGAAGTGGTGCTTTCCGATAGTGAAGGCAATCTCTCACAGCGTTGAAAATGTAGCAGGTACATTTAGCAAATTAGAATTGAATAATTTTGTTTGTTAGATGTGGGGGCTGTTCTCGTTGTGCAATATACCTAAATAGAAATTATAATATGTCAAATAATCACACAGAACATTGTAGTAAAACTAAAGAAGAATACATTGATAGTCTATCGGCTGAACTCAAAGAGTGGAGTGCTGAAATTGATGTCCTAAGTGCCAAGGCGGAAACTGCGGAAGCAGATATGCAGGTAAAATACCATGAAGAGATTGAATCTTTAAGAGTACGTGAACGTGCCGCAGTTGAAAAAATTAAGGAGCTGCGTGCTGCCAGCGATGATGCCTGGGATGCGATTAAAGATACAGCCGAACATGTTTGGCATGATTTTAGAACGGGTCTCGCCAATGTGATATCCAAATTTAAATAATGGTTAACCAGCCAGCCTGCAATAATTTGCAAGATCGCAGGCCAGGCTGACAGTATTCGCTAGTGGTTAATGTGTTCGATAACGCACAGACCAACAATTTAAATAACTATAAACTGTATTTTATTATTTTGGAGGATGCAGATGTATCTGATAAATCAGGGGATTGAGCAGGTATTAGCTATAGTGGCTGGTATATTGATTTTGCTGATTCCACGTTTTTTAAATTATTTTGTAGCTGTCTATTTGATTGTCGTTGGCATTATTGGGCTTATGAATTTGCGTATTACCTGAGCATGAATTAGTCAATATGTAATCCAAATAGCGGATTGCTCAGTACATTACCACGGAAGGACTCGACGTTAAGTAGAGTGGTTTTTATAGAATTTGAGTATTTTCATGTCAACAGGCAACATTTTACTTTTAGTTATTGTATTGCTGCTGGTGGGTGTTAATCCGGTCTGGCCGCATAGTCGTACCTGGGGATATGCCCCCAGTAGCAGTATGGGAATTCTGCTGCTTTTAGTGCTGGTTCTGATCTTGATGGGCAGGGTTTAATTGTAAACAGCTTTCCCTATTAGTGTAAATCAGCACTAGGCAATGCCCTTCGGAGTTGCTTTGCATACTTGGTCACAAAACATCTCGTTTAATAAGCCATAGCTCTTCTGGATTTTAAAATCAAGTTGGGTTGTGCCTTATTAATTGATTATTCAAATATGGAGAGCATTACATGGTGAAGCGCAGGCAGCGTAGAAACAAAACTAGAGTCAGTCATCCTGGTGGTACGGAAACGCCCATCCGCTTTGAGCTATTTAGCACCGAGCGGCTGGAACAGCATGCCACCAGTTTGGCTCTGGCACAAAAAGTTTGTAATTTTAAAACCACCCAGCGTTTGATTCCCAGAGTGCGTGAGAACGCATTGGTATTATTCGAAGCTTATAAGTCGGTTGCCAACACCGTACGTCAACAGCATGCCATCACCCCTGCAGCAGAATGGTTACTTGATAATTTCCATATTATCGAAGAACAAGTTGGAAATATCCATGTTGATTTACCGGAAAGTTATTATCAGGAGTTGCCCAAGTTAAGCGAAGGCTTTCTAGCGGGTTTTCCCAGAGTCTATGGCATAGTTTGGGCTTTAGTCGCACATACGGACAGCCGCTTTTCACCGGAATTGTTGACCCAATTTATTACCGAATATCAGAAAACCACGCCACTTGGACTGGGTGAATTATGGGCTATACCTATTACCTTACGCGTATTATTAATTGAGAATCTGCGTCGTTTGGCAGTGAGTATCATGCGTTCGCAATCAGGCCGGCAATTGGCAGATGAATTTGTTAATGAAGTAGAGCAGATAGCCTCAGGTAACGATAGTGTCGATCCCGTCATACCGTTGGCAGTATTGCCGACTGCAGTCTTGCGTCAAGCCTATGCAGTACAGATTCTACTTCGTTCGCACGATCCGCATCCAGCTGTCATGCTGCCGTTGGATTTTATGAATGACTGGTTGCTCGAACAGGGCTTAAGCCGTGAAGAATTAGTGCATCTGGAACATGCCGAGCAAATAGCGGATAATCAGACGGTACGCAACATCATTACCAGTATGCGCGCCATTTCGGCTTTCGAATGGTCCGATTTTGTGGAAGAGGTTAGTCAGGTAGATGCGTGTCTACGCATGCATGCCGCATATTCGGGTATGGATTTTCTGACTAGAGACCGTTATCGACATGCCATTGAGGAACTTGCCAGACGCTCATTGCATTCGGAATTAGAAATTGCACAGCAGGTCATGCAAAAGTTACACAACTCACCATTACCTGTTGAGTATCGAAATCGGTTATTGGAACCCGGCTATTATTTGATCGGACCTGGCCGTTTTGCCTTCGAACACGATCTGGGATATCGACCTTCGATAAAACAAAGAGTGCTGCGCAGTTATGTTACAGATTCTGGTCTTGCCTATCTGGCCAGTCTGGCTGTATTGACCTCATTGTTGTTAGCCTGGCCTTTATTGGCAGGCAGTAGTGCACAGTTAAGTAGCATGCTGTTGTTTATGCTGGCTTTGTGCAGCATTATTCCCGTATCAGATATTACCATTGGTTTATTTAATCAGTTGATTATAGCTGGACTGCCACCTCGCCATCTGCCGCGACTTGAATTAAAAACGGGGGTACCGGTTGCTTTGAGCACCTTTGTGGTAGTACCCACTATGTTTGTGTACGCGGCTGAAGTTCTTAATCAGGTTAAACAGATGGAAATCCGCTATCTGTCAAATCCTGATGGTGCTGTGTATTTTGCGCTGTTATCAGACTGGCTGGATGCGGATGAAGAATCACTGCCAAATGATGCTGGTTTGCTACAGGTCGCTGTAACCGCAGTTGCAGCCCTGAATGTGAAATACGGCGTAGAACGGTTTTTTGTGTTTCAACGCAAGCGTTTATGGAATCCGAGCGAAGCCAAGTGGATGGGTTGGGAACGCAAACGTGGCAAACTCCACGAGTTTAATCGTTTGTTGCGTGGCGCTACCAATACTTCATTTTTGTCCGCTGTTGATGGTGTGCCAAGTACATTACCAACGGGTGTGTGTTACGTCATTACCCTGGATGCTGATACCAAACTACCCATGGGTGTCGTTCCACAATTGGTAGGTGTAGCTGCGCATCCTTTGAACACTCCGGTGTTCGATCCGGTTAAGCAGCGTATTGTCGATGGTTTTGGCATACTGCAGCCGCGTATTACCCCCACCTTGCCGTTGCGTCGTGAACACTCTATGTATCACCAGCTGTTTGCTGGCGCGGCTGGTGCCGATGCTTATGCCAGTGCGGTTTCCGAGCTTTATCAGGATTTATTCGGTCAGAGTACATACAGCGGTAAGGGTTTATATCATGTAGATAGTTTTGAAGCTGCGCTTGCAGGCAGAGTGCCAGACAATACGCAATTGAGTCATGATTTGTTCGAAAGTATTTATGCGCGTTGTGCATTAGTGAGTGATATCGAATTTTTTGATGAATTTCCTTCACATATAGAAGTGGCCGCTTCACGTGAACATCGTTGGACGCGCGGTGACTGGCAATTATTACCCTGGATATTTGGCGCTTACGGTTGTCAGTTGCCTCTCATCGGTCGTTGGAAGATGCTGGATAATTTACGGCGTTCTTTGTCGGCCCCCGCCGCTTTTATCGCACTGGTGTTCGCTTGGGTTGTGCCACAGTCACCACAGGCATTATTGGTTAGTCTAGTGCTGATCTCTTTAGCCATACCGGCCATTTTAGCCTGTACCAAAGGTTTTTCTTTGCCAAAACGCGGCGTTGCCATGTCTACGCATATGCGCAATATTGCCGATAATCTGTTGTGGGCAATGGCAAATAGTTTAGTGGCTCTCACCTTTTTGGTAGAGCATGCCTGGTTAATGACTGATGCTATTATCTGCACTCTGATAAGGCTATTGATTACCAGAAAACGATTATTAAAATGGGTGACTGCTTTACAAGCTAAGAACAATAGTGATCATGCCCTGAAAAAACTCATTCTGCCCATGGGGCGCTCTACTGCTGTGGTGTTAGTAGTTGCTTTTGCAATAGGGCTGTTTAATGCCGATGCCATAGTGAATGCCGCTCCGATTTTAATCTTATGGTTATTGGCACCCATCGTGGCGCGGATTTTGAGTCTGCCGCCCAGTCTGGATGGAACGGAAGAAATGCATGGGGATGATGAACAAAAACTGCGTTTGATCGGCAGACGTATATGGCGATTCTTCACCACCTTTGTCACGGCACAGGAACACTTTTTACCGCCGGATAATTATCAGGAAGATCCGCAAGGAGTGATAGCTCATCGCAGTTCCCCGACTAATTTCGGACTCTATTTGTTATCTGTAGTGGCTGCTCGCGATTTTGGCTGGATTGGCCTGCTTGACAGCGTGGAGCGTTTGGAAGCCACCTTGACTACTCTGCAGAGTTTACCAAGGCTCAATGGCCATTTTTACAATTGGTACGATACCAGTAATTTAAATATTCTTCAGCCCGCTTACATCTCAACCGTCGACAGCGGTAATCTGGCTGGGCATTTGCTCACCTTGATAGAAACGTGTCGGGAAACCTTGCGTAGTCCATTGACGCTTTCCCGAGCTTTGCCAGGTTTGATAGATGTGCATACTCTGCTTAGTAAACAATTGGCGCAAATCAGTGATAATCGCAGAACGCAGAATGTGACTCTCAAAGAGTTACGCCAAAAAACGCAGGTGTTGGGTGATTTGTTACAGACGCAGGCATTTGATGCGCAAAGTTGGAGTGAGTTATGGCGGCAACTGCCGATCGCTGCCGACAATTTGATGGATATGGCGACAGCCTATGCTGCCGAGCGTGGGGATAGCGAAGACAGTGAAGTGCTGATCTGGGCAGGCTTGCTATGCAAAGATGTGCGTTCACATGCGCGCGATATAGACAATCTGTTACCTTGGATAAATTGTACTCGTCAGTTTGACAATATACTACCACTCTCCAGTTCAGTCGATCCTGTTACAGCGTGGTGGAAACAAGCTACTTTGGATATACCGTTGCAAGAGTTAGCTAGCTTTTATTCACAAGCACAGGCAGTTATACAGTTGGCAAACCCAGCGCCATTGTCAGACCTGAAAGCACTGGCTAAATTGCGGCGTGCTGTCGAACAGGTGACAGGGCTTGTTAATCGTTTGCAGAATATGATCGTATTGTTGGAAGCGTTATTTCATGCCATGGATTTTCGCTTTCTTTATGATAGTGAACGCCACATGTTTTCTATTGGTTATCGTGTAATTGAAGGTATAATTGATCCTAGTTACTACGATCTTCTGGCTTCTGAAGCGCGACTTGCCAGCCTGATTGCCATTGCCAAGCGCGAGGTTCCAAGCAACCACTGGTTTCATTTGGGTCGCCGTGTTACCCGCGCTGCGCATGGTACCGTGTTACTGTCCTGGTCAGGTTCGATGTTCGAATATCTGATGCCGTCTTTGGTTACCTTTACACCCCGTTACAGTTTACTGGATCAAACTTGCCGATTGGTAATTAAACGCCAGATAGAATACGGTAAGGAATGTAATATTCCCTGGGGAGTTTCCGAATCCGCTTTCAATGGTCGCGATATCGCTCTTACTTATCAATATTCAGCTTTTGGCGTACCGGGTTTGGGTATGAAACGGGGGCTGGGCGAAGATCGAGTCATTGCACCCTATGCTACTGCCCTGGCGGCCATGTATTTACCACATGCTGCAGTCGAGAATTTTGAGCGTTTAGAAAAGCAGGGTGCTTTAGGTGCTTATGGTTTTTATGAAGCGCTGGACTATACCCCCATTCGTCTCGAAGAAGGTCAGACGGTAGCGATAGTGCGATGCTATATGGCCCATCATCAGGGAATGTCGTTAATTGCCTTTGCTAATACAGTTCATGACGGCTCCATGCGACATCGCTTTCATAACGCCGCTTTAATTCAGTCTGCAGACTTATTATTACAGGAGCGCGTACCGAGAACCGCTGACACCAATAGTTTACCTTTGTTCCAGGCCATGGCCGAAATTAAGGAAGTAGTACAAAGCCCCATTCGACGTGCTCCATCGCCAATGTCTGCTACCCCATCTACGCAACTACTGTCGAATGGCAATTATGCTGTCATGATCACCGGTTCAGGATCGGGTTACAGTCAGTGGCGAAATCTGGCAGTAACGCGTTGGCGGGAAGATGTAACCCGTGATGCCTGGGGTAGTTACCTTTATCTGAGAGATGTAGCCGATGGTCAGGTTTGGTCAGCCGGTTACCAGCCAACCTGTGCCATTCCAGACCGATACGAAGTCGATTTTGTTGAAGATCGCGCACGTATTGTACGTAGTGATCATGGTATTTTTACCCATCTGGAAATCGTGGTTTCACCAGAAGACGATGCAGAAATCCGGCGTTTGAGTTTGACTAATAATAGTTTGCATACACGGGAAATTGATATTACCTCATATGCGGAGATTGTGCTTACCACGCTATCCGCAGATACTGCTCATCCGGCCTTTTCCAATCTATTTATACAGACGGAATACAAACCACACATCCACGGTTTGCTAGCGCAACGCAGACAAAGAACGGCAACAGAGCCTGAGATTTGGGCTGCGCATATCCTGTCGGGTAGTCAAGCACATAACGGTATGCAATACGAAACCGACCGCGCCCGCTTTATTGGGCGCGGACAAAATCTGCGCGCACCTGTTGCCATTATGGATGGTCGGCCGCTGAGTAATACGGTTGGTGCAGTACTCGATCCCATCTTTAGTCTGCGCACCCGAGTGATTCTCGAACCGGGTGCAACGGAAC
The DNA here is from genome assembly GCF_039904985.1 of Methylomonas sp. AM2-LC. NCBI lineage: Bacteria > Pseudomonadati > Pseudomonadota > Gammaproteobacteria > Methylococcales > Methylococcaceae > Methylomonas > Methylomonas sp. AM2-LC. The sequence goes on along the minus strand of NZ_CP157005.1, from coordinate 3,452,664 downwards.
ATCTAAGCTTTACGACACTGGTTGCACCAACCCGGCAGGCAGTAGAAGAACTGGCGATTAAATATCACAATCCGGTCGCTTGGGAACGCGTTTCGGCTTTAGCCTGGACACATGCACAAGTACAACTGCATCATTTGCATGCAAAACCGGAAGAAGCGCAATTGTTTCAGTATTTGGCTAATCGTATGATTTATGCCGATCCTTCGTTACGCGCCATGAATAAATTGACGCTTAATAATGCCTTGAATGTTACCCGCTTATGGCGTTATGGTATTTCCGGTGATCGGCCAATCGTTTTGCTGCGTGTTAAAGAACTTGAAGATCGCCGTATTGTAGAGCAATTATTATGCGCCCATGAGTATTGGCGCATTAAAGGCCTTAGTGTCGATCTAGTGATATTAAACGAAAAAGAAATCTCCTATATTGAGGATTTACAGACCTTAATAGAAAATATGGTGCGTGAAAATCAGTCGCGGTCAACACCGCATGCACACGTAAGTCAAGGTACGATTTTCGTTCTGCGCTTGGATCAGCTCTCCGCTGATGAGCTGCAACTGTTAAAAACTGCCGCGCGAGCAGTGCTGGTCAGTAATCGTGGTAGCTTGGCTGAACAATTATTAAGACATCCGCGCCCGCAAGCGGCCTTTATCGTACCCAAACAGCGGGTTGCAGAAACTGAAAATTCACCATTAACTTTGCCGACACTGGAATTCTTTAATGGTCTGGGTGGCTTTACAGAAGAGGGAAATGAATACGTCATTATCCTTGATAAAGGGCAATGGACACCCATGCCCTGGATTAACGTCATCGCTAATCCAGATTTTGGTTTCATGGTTACTGAAACCGGGGCTACCTGTACATGGTCTGGGAACAGCCGTGAAAATCTATTGACTCCTTGGTCCAATGATCCGGTCAGTGATCCCTCGGGTGAAATATTTTATATTCGCGATGAACAGACTTTAGAAGTCTGGTGTCCCACCGCTTTGCCCATTCGTATCGATAACAGCAGTTATGTGATTAGTCATGGTCAGGGCTATAGTCGTTTCGAGCATGCATCGCACGGTATACACAGTGAGTTATTACAATTTGTTAGCCCGGTTGATCCGGTCAAAATTTCGCGCTTAACGCTAAAAAATATTAATGGTCATAGTCGAGAGTTAAGAATTACTGCGTATGTAGAATGGGTGTTAGGTAGCAACCGCACAGTGACAGCAACGCATATCCTTTCTGAGCGTGATGAGGAGACTGGTGCTCTACTTGCCAGTAATCCTTGGGATGCTGACTTTGGACAACGCGTCGCCTTTGCGGATTTGAATGGCATGCAAACTAGCTGGACTGCCAATCGGACCGAATTTATTGGTCGTAATGGTAGTCTCGACGCACCTGCTGGTTTGATGGGGGGCAAGACTCTAAAGAATCGGTTGAGTGCAGGCCAAGACCCGTGCGCTGCTTTGCAAACCGTAATTCATTTGGCGCCACATGCCGAGATTGAAATCGTTTTTCTGCTGGGGCAGGGCAAAGATCGTGAACAAGCAGTAGAACTGGTCAAGTATTATCGTCAAACCAAGTCAGTTACCGTTCTAACGCTGGTGCAGGACTCCTGGCAGGCTATATTGGGAAAAGTACAGGTTAAAACCCCGGATCGTGAGCTGGATCTGCTTTTAAACCGCTGGCTGCTCTACCAAACGTTAAGTTGTCGATTATGGGCCAGAGCGGGCTTTTATCAACTGGGAGGGGCTTTTGGATTTCGAGATCAATTGCAGGATTGTATGGCTTTGGCGGTTACTCGCCCTGATTTGATGCGTCAGCATCTACTGTATGCTGCACAACGGCAGTTTTTAGCTGGTGATGTTCAACATTGGTGGCATCCGCCCACCGGGCGCGGGGTAAGAACGCATTTCTCAGATGATAGACTGTGGTTGCCCTATGCTGTTACGCACTATATCAAAGTCACTGGCGATAGTAATATACTCAATACGCCTTTGCATTTTCTGGAGGGTCCTGAACTTGCGCCAGAACGGGAAGATCATTATTTTCAACCGGATCAGTCAGCTCAGCAAGCGACTCTATACGAACATTGTGTACGTGCTGTGAATATTAGTATGAGCATCGGCGAACATGGTTTGCCGTTAATAGGTAGTGGCGACTGGAATGATGGTATGAATCGTGTCGGCTACGAGGGTAAGGGAGAAAGTGTCTGGTTAGCGTGGTTTTTGATGACGACCATTGCTGAATTTATCGAACATGTTGATGCGCAGGGCGAATTAGAAACTGCCGAGCGCTGGCGTAAACATGTGGGTCTCATGCAGCTCGCTATCGAAACCGCCAGTTGGGATGGCGCCTGGTATCGGCGTGCCTTTTTTGATGATGGTACGCCCTTGGGTTCCGCGGCCAATGCTGAATGCCGGATCGATTCCATCGCGCAAAGTTGGGCGGTGATCTCAGGCGTTGCTAATTCCGAACACGCTGAACGTGCCATGCTGTCGGTGAAAGAATATTTGGTAAGGTATGGCGATGATTTAATTTTATTGTTTACGCCGCCTTTTAACAAGACAGAGCACGACCCCGGTTATATCAAAGGTTACCCACCTGGCGTTCGTGAGAACGGCGGGCAATATACGCATGCGGCTATCTGGTCGGTGATTGCGTTTGCCATGCTGGGCGAGGGTGATCAGGCTGTGGAACTGTTACGTATGTTAAATCCGATTAAACGCACCACTACGCGTACCGGAGTGTATGCCTATAAAGTAGAACCTTATGTGTTGGCGGCTGATATTTATGCTGAACCACCGCATGTACGCCGAGGCGGCTGGACTTGGTACACCGGTGCGGCCGGCTGGTTCTACCGTGCCGGATTGGAATTTGTACTTGGTTTTCAGGTGCGTGGCGAGCAACTGATTTTAAGTCCGTGTATTCCCAAAACTTGGACGGAATACAGTATTTGTTACCAGCACAAAACCAGCCGCTATGACATTAAGGTGGAAAATCCAAATGCTGTATCTCGCGGTATTGCCCGAATCGAACTGGATGGGCAGGAGGTTGCTGGACATAGTATAGCTTTGCAAGATGACGGTCAGGTACATCGGGTAAGGGTGGTGTTGGGTGACATATAAACAGCACAATATCGAGTGTTGCACTTGGCAGCAGCTAATGTGTGTTGTCGTACTGACTTAGGTCAAGCTTACCTGTATTGTTTTAAATGAGCGCGAACTCTCACTGGCTCTGGCAAATCACCACATTTGGGGAAGATCATGTACGAAGATCAAATAAAAGACCGCTACCAAGCCAATAAAGGCAAAACCAAGCTTAGGGCTGATATGTTGTTTGAAGATAATGCCATGGAGCAAAAAAGTAACCGCCAAAACCGTGCCAGTAAGGTAGCTACCAATTTTGCCGATCTCAAACATCATCTCAAGGATGTTAAAGAAGACATGTAAAGCTAACCCCGTTTGGTTTCGATGGATTAATATCAATTTTTATGCGTAGCCATGATATGAATAATTTGGAAAACCTTGCAATGTCATTAAGTATACGAATGGAAAAAATATCATGCTTGAAACAATTGCTACTGTTTTAATTATCCTCTGGTTGCTGGGTTTGGTTTCCGCATACACCCTTGGTGGTTTTATTCACATTTTGCTGGTAATTGCAGTCATCATGATTATTCTACGTATTATTCAAGGACGTCGTGTGCTCTAGTAGTCCCGATTAGCGAGAAGTAATCGGGGTAATGATGGGCCGCAACTTAGTCAGATTTAGCGTTGCTAATCATAGCTACGGCAGTTGGGCAACTGACTGATCAGGAGAGTTTAAGTGATCTGGAAAATGGCATGATTAATACAGCAACAGTTCCGTGTGTAATCCAGGTCAGCGTTAAAGAAAATAACTTGGAAGCCGCCTTTGTAGGTGACTGGGTGATGCGGGCACACATTCCGGCGTCACAAGCCGTCTATACACAGCTGGATAATGCTAGCGCCATTAAATGCTTAGTGTTCTCTACCGTAAAACTTGGCCAATGGGATAGTTTGTTAATGACAGAACTAATCCGTTTGATTAATCACTGTGCAAAACTGCACATAAGTGTGGATACCTCTACCTTGCCAGCAGGCATTCAAGGTTTGTTAAGTTTAGTGTATGCCGTTCCAGAACGGACAGATACAAAACATCAAAATGAACAGAAACAATTCTTGGTAAGCTTTGGTAATTTAGCTTTACGTGGTGCTAAAGACGCACAGTCAATCATGCTGTTTATGGGCGAGTTGGCTTTAAGTTTTTTAGCCTGGATACGTGGCAAAGCCCATTTTCGGCTGCAGGATTTTTGGTTGTATATCATGCAATGCGGCCCCGCTGCTTTGCCCATTATTACCTTGATTAGTGTCTTGATTGGCATGATTCTGGCTTTTGTGGGCGCAGTGCAACTGGCGTTGTTCGGCGCAGAAATTTATATAGCCGATATGGTGGGTTTGGGTATGTCGCGGGATATGGGGGGCTTAATGGCAGCAATTATTATGACCGGGCGCAGTAGTTCCACCTTTGCAGCAGAGTTGGGTTCCATGCAGGTGAATAGCGAAATTGATGCCTTAAAAACGATGGGTTTCCAACCGATGACTTTTTTGGTGTTACCACGCATGTTGGCACTAACGTTAATGTTACCCATGCTCTGTCTCTATGCCGATTTTATGGGGATAGCAGGGGGGGCGATGGTGACAATCAGCTTCTTCGATACTCCCTTGGTGCAATATCTGGATCGCACCATGGCCGCCGTGCATCTTAAAGATATTGCTATGGGGGTGGTCAAATGCTCGGTTTATGGCTTACTGATTGCAATGGCGGGTTGTCTGCGTGGCATGCAATGCGGACGCAGTGCTTCTGCGGTGGGAGAAACGACCACCTCTGCGGTTGTGACCGGTATTGTGTTTATTGTCATTGCTGATGCCATCATGACTATGCTTTCTAATCGGCTGGGCATTTAAAAATGACAAAGACTGCCTGCCTAACTATTAAAAATCTAAGCATGGTTTATGGCGAGGTGGTAATTCAGAAAAGTCTTAATTTCACCATTAATCGTGGCGATATTTTTATCATTATGGGCGGTAGTGGTTGTGGTAAAAGTACGTTATTAATGCATCTTATTGGTTTATTGCGTCCAGCCATAGGCGATGTGTTTTACGGAACAGAAAATCTGTGGTCTGTTACCCCAGAAGAGCGGCAACAGCTATTACGTCATACTGGGGTGTTATTTCAAAGTGGTGCTTTATTAAGTTCCATGACCCTAGCAGAAAACGTGGCTCTTCCGCTCACTGAACATACCAAACTGGATGCAGAAAGGATTCGTGACATTGTTGAGTATAAACTGGCTCTGGTTGGGTTGGCTGGCTTTGGCGACTATTATCCAGCGGAACTTAGTGGCGGCATGCTAAAGCGCGCTGGTTTATCCAGGGCTATGGCTTTGGATCCAGAAATGTTATTTTTTGATGAACCCTCAGCAGGTCTGGACCCGATTACAGCCAAATTGATGGATGACTTGATCCGTAATCTACGTGATCATTTAGGAGCCACCATTGTAATGGTCACACACGAATTAGACAGTATTCTCGCTATTGGCGATAACTCAATATTTCTGGACAGCGAAACTAAAACCATTATTGCTAGTGGACCACCGCAACAATTGTTGGCTGAGTCTAAGGACCCTAAAGTCCAACGCTTTTTGACCCGCGATCAAACAACTGGGAACTATAATCATGCGCATAACAGAGACGAGTAGCTGATGAGTAAACCCGTAAACCCCTACGTCATTGGCGCTTTTTTAACGGGCTCATTGCTACTGGCTATCGCCGCCGTTCTGATTTTTGGCGGTGGGCAGTTGCTTAAACAAAAAAATGAATACGTTATTTTTTTCGATTCAGCTTTAAATGGTCTAAAAATTGGTGCGCCTGTCACTTTGGAAGGTGTACAGATTGGTATGGTTTCAGAAATCGCTTTGGAATTTGATCAAAATGTATCGCATATCATTAAACCTGTTGTGATTCAGATTGATCAGGCCTTGATGCAGAATGCTATACAGCAGCCCTTACTAGAGACCAGCTCTAGTCATGATAGCCAGCAAACCATGCAATTGTTAATTGATGCAGGCTTGAAAGCACAATTGAAAACGCAAAGCTTACTCACTGGGTTGTTGTATGTGGAATTTAGTTTTCATCGACATGACGCGCTTAAATTATCAACATTCAAATACAAAAATCTGGTGGAACTCCCTGCGGTACAAACCACTGAGGATAAAATTTTAAATACAGCTGAAGAGCTGATGACCAAATTTCGGCAGTTACCCCTGGAAGCCATCGCTACCGATTTGTCAGCCACTTTAAAGGCATTTCGTGAGATAAGCACTTCGGAAGATGTTAAACAGGATCGTATTGCTTTGCAGAAAACCCTGCTCGAAACAGAAAAACTGGTTGCTAATTTAAATTTGACTGTGCTTGATACCCGGACCTTAGTGCGGCAATTTTCTCGTGATACAAGGCCCGTTTTGCTTTCCACCGAAAAGACCCTTGATACTGCCAACACTCTGTTGATTGAATCCAATCATTCCCTGAATGCATTTTCAGCCTTGGCTGCGCCGGAGGCTCCCTTGTGGCAATCGCTGGTGGCTTTACGTGATGCGGCACGCTCTACTAAAGAGTTATCTGATTACCTGCAACAACACCCCGACGCGATTATTTTTGGTAAAGACTAAAAAACAATGTGTTGTATCGCACCGATCTTACTCTGATATACGAGTATGGTATTTAGCTGAGGGCAAGCATCGTGAACACATTGCTGACCTTATAGTAAGTCTAAATTAGGCTGATTAATAGGTTTTAACTTGACTCTGTCGCCAATGCGAATGGAGTTAGGATATTGTAATACTTTAATTTACTCATAGAGATAAGGAAAAAAATGAACAATTCTAAAAAAATACAGATCGGATTTTTAGCGGGTATGGCTTTAACACTATGTACATTTAATGTGTTGGCCGCAGATAGTCACTTTGCGCAAGCACTCAAACATGCAGAAGAAGCGGCTAAAGCTGTTGATGCCAAATCGATAGTTGTGCATGCTGAAGCATCTAAGAGTCACGTTACTATAGCCGACGAACATCTTGATGCGGGTGCCAAAAGTCTGGCTGATGCCATTGAACACGGTAATCAAGGGCATACCGAATTAGCCAAAAAAGCCGCTGAAGAAGCAGTAACCCATTTGAAAGCAGCACAATAATAAGCATCAGCTTTATTTGTAACATGAATCAGCGGGTATTAACCCGCTGATTTTTTGCCTTAAATATTAATATTATTTGCAGTATCCAATCGCTAAAGCTCAATGGGTTTTAGGCTCAACTTGTTTAAGCAAGCTAAACAAATCACTATTCGTGGACATCACCAGTGTTGTTTCGCTATTAATCACTTTTTCATAGGTTTCCATATTTTTCAGAAACCAATAAAATTCGGCGGCCTGCGGTTGTTGTCCATAAGCTGCAGCATAAATGCCAGTGGCTTTTGCGTCCGCTTCGCCTTGAATATCCTGTACTTGTTTATAAGCGGTTGATTCTATCTGATTTATATCGCGCTCTTTGTTACCAATAATACGTGCGGCCGCTCCCTCGCCTTCGGAACGAAACCGTTCAGCAATCTGTTGGCGTTCACTAATCATACGTTGATAGATGCGTTCCAGAACTTGTTGATTATAATTAATGCGTTTGAAGCGTACATCCAGCAACTCGATGCCAAACTCAGCCAATTTAGGGCTGGCGTCTGCAATAACTTCTTTTTCAATGGCAAGGCGACCTGTATTGATAGGCGACAGTACGCCTAGCGCGCCATCACCACTGAAAGCATCTGACAGGCTGACATTCTTCTGTGGCTTACGGTCTTTATCGGAACGAACCACCTCGATCAGTTCATGGCGGGCAATTGCGGAGCGTGTTTCACTGCCTAAAATGTCTTCCAGTCGTGATTGGGCGCTACGTTCATCGTGTAAACGCAGGTAGTAGCGTAAGGGGTCATGAATGCGCCAACGGGCAAAGGTATCAACTTGCAGGTAGGTTCTATCTTTGGTGGACATTTCCACAAGCGGTCCATCCCAAGCCAGATAGCGTTTGTCAAAACTATTCACCTGTTGAATAAATGGCAGTTTAAAATGCAAGCCTGGTGTGACCACCGGATCGCCAACCGGACTGCCAAACTGGGTAAGAATCACTTGTTCGGTTTGATTAATGGTATAAGTTGATAGTAATAATAGAATAAACAAAAGTAGGCCGATAACCCCGTATTTAGTGGATGGATTCATTTTTGTTGCTCCAAAATCTTGGCAGGAAACGGTAGCATGGGCATGATTTGTTGCACACTATCATCAACGATAATTTGTTGTCTGGACTTGGGTAAAACTCTGCCCAGCGTTTCCAGATATAATCGGCTGCGGGTAATGGCGGGGGCTTTAAGATATTGCGCCAAAACCTGATTAAAGGCACTGACATCGCCCTCCGCCTCGTTAATACGTTTGAAACGATAACCTTCAGCGGCGCGAATTTTTTGGTCGGCCTCACCACGTGCGCGCGGTACGGCCTTATTGTATTCTCCATTGGCCAGGTTGATGGAGTTTTCCCTGTCTTGCTGTGCTCGATTAACTTCATTAAAAGACGGTTGCACTGGAAGTGGTGGATTGACATTTTTCAACTGCACCTGATTGATGCTAATTCCCAGTTGATAGCGGGTTGAAAGTTCACTGATTCTTAAAAGTACCGCTTCTTCAATCTCCTGACGGCCTATGGTGATGATCTCATCAATAGTACGGTCTCCAATCACTTCGCGCATTACCGCTTCCGATAAGTCTCTTAAGGTTTGCGCTGGCTGACGGACATCAAACAGATATTGTTCAGGGTTGGTAATCCGATATTGCACCACCCATTCCACCAGCGCTGCATTCAGATCGCCAGTGACCATAGACTTTTCCATTTCGGGTTCATCACTAACCTGATCTGGGTTAGTAAAGCCTGGTGTAACAAAACCAAATTCCAGTTTTTGTTGACGCTTGGTGGGTACGGTAATTACATGGTCTATGCCAAACGGTGCCTTGGCATGCAGGCCGGATGGTACTTTATCGATATATTTTCCAAAGCGCAGTACTACACCTTCGGATTCTGCCGGTATCGTATAGAATGCCATTAACACGCCAATAACGACAGTTAGTACTAAAATGCTTAACAGCACCGTAAGTGGCGAAACTGTAGTCGGGACCACTAGTCGCGGCAATATGTTGTTTGGGGTAGTCATGCACAAGCTCCTGATTAATCAATGCAAAACACGGAGTTAAAGCAATTAGCCGTGTAAAAACACATTGTTACCAATCGGCAATGCAGAGTCTGTTCGCCAGCGCACATGTTATGAGCGAAACTGACAAGCTATGCGTTCATTTATCGAATTATTATTGAAATGTTGAACGGAAGTGTTTTGTTAGCAGTTGATAAGACGTTTAAATTTAAGAATCGAATTGATAAAAGTTGATTAGAAAAATGTACTCGGTTTCGATATTTCTTACCCAGTCTTTTATGCAATCCAGTTATGATAATGGGTGTTAAATTGGCTTTTTGATAAATAAAATCTGCCGATATTTTTAGTATGCATAGAGTCACAGCTTGTGTCATTATTTACATAACTATTTTGATTTGATTCTTTTTGGACATTATCACGTTTAAATGTATTGCTGGCTTTAGACGATTTAAAACCATTTTTATTTTCGGAAATCCAGTGATCATGTTGCTGTCTTTTGATGGGATTGGATAAAACAACATATGCAGCATTGATACTCTGCATAAGCTGATGAGCTTGCGGATTTCCAATGTTTTTATCAGGATGATAGTTTTGACAAAGTGTCTTATAGGCTGATTTAATAACACTTATGGGCGCAGTTTCGCTAACATGCAAATTTTCGTAGTGATTTCTGAATTGAGTCATCTGCTTTATCCACCCTATCAATTTACATTAAAAATAGATTATTAATATATTTACATAATCTATGCTGTATGAATATCAAAATATTTTTATTTCGGTTTACATGCTAATTAATAGTAAATTATTTTTCAGTGCGTTAGCGAACTTTGTCATTAATTTTAGACTCTTCGGTTAATCAAAGTACAGCTACGAAAAATAGATTTTAGGCGCAGAATAAAATGCATTTAATAGATTATTATAAATAAGTTATAGGGATTGGATTTAATTAGAGCTTAATCAAACTTGACCAAGATAATACAGAAAGCCACCAGCATCCCGAAAATAACAGTTAATAATAGACCACTAATCAGTAAAGTTAGTTTTGAAAACACTATTGAGAATACCTGTCTCGGCAAAATGTATTTAGTGGTTGTCATGCATAAGCTCGTGGTTTTAGCGGTCTTTTGCAAGTTGTTTCCATGTGCGTTTTGCCGCACGGTGAATCACTATCTTTATAATATCAGGTTTGTAAAGGGGGGACACGCTTAGCATCGGTAGCGAAGGCTTGTTCATAGCCATCCATCATGTGTTCTAGCATATGGCAGTGATGACACCAGAGAGGTTTGAGCCGCTTGCTGCTGTGGCGAACGATAGGGCGAGCCGTAACAGATCATGTGCCGGATTGCCAATAAGCGTCTGATCAAAATCTCATATTTGTACGTCAACAAGGCCATCGGTATCGGCCAAAGGGCCCAAATTGCCAAGGTGGCAATCGCCACAAATTCAAATGGCGGGCCCATGAGGTAATGTGTGCCCATGCTGACTATGTAACTATTCGTAAAAGTGGGTCGTGTTGCCACGCACAAAGGCGTAAGGTGAACGGGCCATTTTTATATTTCGGCGGGCGATTAGTATTTAGTGACGTCGGTCAGGGGAGGGAGTTTTCATAAACCTGCTCCGGGTGCAATTATGAGTTGTGTATGACACACATAGTGTGTCCATAAGGGTAGCCAAATAGGTGTGATGGCCAGATTGTGGACAAAGCTCTAGCCAAAAGGTAAGGGCGGTGCGCAGTCGGTACCCGCATTTAACCGGAGATATCTGGAAGCATAAAGCACAAACACTTGCAGGTATTGGTCGGTATTTGGCACACGCCCCTGAAGTTTTGTGATGATCCATACGCGGTTGTTCAGCGCCTAATCATATTTTTCAGAAGTGTCCTCGCCTTGTTGAAAATGCTGATCTGGTTTGATAGTAAACCGTCTCAGGTATTCGATTCGGATAAAGGCGGAAATGTCAACCATTCCTGAATGGCTTTTTGTCTTGGGAACTTTACTTTAACCTTGCTCCCTTCAATTGAGCTTACCCAACTAAGGGGAATGTAGTGATGCTGACCCGTTTTATCTTTCTTCAACTTCAATGAATTCGTACCTTCCATATGGTCGACAGTCGCAAATTGGCTGTTTTCGGAACAATAAACAAGCATATCAGGTTTAATCAGTTCGGGATTAATCATAATTTTCTCTTTTTGGTTAAGATAGAATGATATTTGTTGCATTGTACTTGTTTGATTAGTTCAATTTTTTAGAAGCGACTAGGCTTAAGTAAATGCAGTAAAAAAACTATAGCAGCAAATGGGGTGATGGTCTGTTCGTTATCCTACAGAGGGTTAGGGTTTTTCTGGACGAGGTGTTGCCAGCATCAAAAGCCCGGTAGCTGGCCAACTGGGTGAGTAGTGACTGAAATTCAAATTTTCAATGATTATTTTTATCATCATTAACATAGCCAACAACACCCGCTGTGGCGATAAAACGCAGAGCATCCTCAATAGAGATATCTATTTCTACGACATTTTCCCGTGACAAAATGACCGTGTTGCCACCTATCGCATAACTGAATGGCAAATATACGGCAATCTGGTCATCGGCAATAAAAGTATGCGAAATTTCTTCAAAATCCGAAACAGTAACAAAACCTATTTGTTGACCATAGCCGGAAGGAATATTAACCAGAACTACTTGTTTAAGTTTGCCTTTCTGTTCGCTGGAAAAAAGAGAAATAAAATCGCGTATCGCAGTATAAATGCTTTTAAAAACTGGAATCCGGAGTACACCCCCTTCAAAGCGATTGAATAGTCTCAGGAAAGTTAGAGTCTCCAGAAATAGTCCAAAAAAATAGGCTACAGCCAGACCTAATACAACCCCAAATCCTTTTATGTACCAGCTATTAGGGAAGAAAAATTTAAAGATATTTGCTAACACCATTTCTCCAGTATCGGCAAGCCACAGGAGTAAATAGCAGGTTAGTATCAGCGGGATAATAGCGATTAACCCTTTGAAAAAAGTATTACTGATCCGCTTCATTTTTAATTTCCAATTTGTATAGTGGTTAACTACCTTCTCTCAGCATCTGGGTTTAGCGCTTAGAAGCCTGTCGGTTCAAGGTGCTTGTCGCCATTGATTTCATGACGAACACGGGCGATCGTGTCATAGACTGTTTTGCGCATGCGGTTGATCCCACCCAGGGGGCGATGTTCGGGGATCGCATGCCAAGGCGTGAAAGAAAGGTTCTCGCAGAACGCCAGTTGTTCAGGTGAATTGAACGTCTGAACTGGGATAGTGATCCGCGCCACGTGGATGAAGGGCGCGTCTTTTTCGCTCCATTCGATAGTGGGATCCTCAATGGGCATCTCCGTGGGGAGCTTACGTAGCTGGATTAAAAAGTCAACGCATGCTTCGCTCTGGGCGAGGTGCTTTTGCATATTTTCATGCAGAAAATTCGGGGCGGCGGTCTCCGTGAACGGAGAAGAAGTACTACAAGACTGCCCGGAGAACTTCATCTCGGTGTTGCCGAAACGATAAGGTGTGGTACTCCAATATCGGGCATACAACGGGTTACTCATCTTCGTTTCTCGAATTGCGTTGGCGATTCTGAATTCGTGCAGACGAAAATTAAACGGATTAAAACCTGGGAAAAAGAATTTGAAGGGGCTGTCTTCGGAAAACGCCTTCTGGAATTCCACGTAGTCTGTTGCGTTCCGTACGAAAAATGTTGGGTGGCTAATCATGAGAAAGTCTTGCGTGCTGGAGTCGCTGCGCTCAACGCCCATGAGCTTGATCGCCATCCCGCGGGCATCGCCGACTGAGTCGTCTTGCACTTTTCCGGAACCATTAGAATAGCGGATCCACGCAGGGTAGCTGCGTGCCTCCCCGAAAATTCCGACTCGAACCTTCTCTGGCAGATTGTCCAGAACGCGAAACTGTGCTTGTACACAACCATGAGTCTTGGCGTGGGCGTCGCGGCGAGCCAAACCTTTCTTGGCTTCGGCTCGAACGCTGTCCTCAATCATCCGCACGATCTGCTGGGTCGCTGCCACCTCGTTCGCTGGAATCTCTTCCTCATTACAGGAGGCCCCGGCAGGGAGGAGGAGGGCAGACATAACAACCAGAGGGAGAGTTTTATTTAACATTTATATGTGCTCATCAAAATCGCCGACAGACGATGCGGAATATTGTTGTTGCTGGCGACGAGCTTACGGTGAGGTTCATAACATACCTTGCGGTAATATGAAACAATGGAGCAACTGTAAGCTGCGCAAACCCCTGTTTGCACTCTATCAGATTAGTTGAGCCTACTTCTGTACGCTGACGTACAGTACCTCATCTTGTCAGTTCAGGTCGCGTTGAGACCACGAGCAAATAAATTGCCCATTTTACGATAACGTAATCACAATCAGATTAACGTGACTCGGTACGAGTTTCTATAACGGGCTAAACATAAAATGCCTAATGCATTGGTAATTGGTTTCTAAAAATGACCGTTAATTAATATCAAAATCTGCCAGTTAACACTAGTACCAGTAATATGATCAGGATAAGCCCTAACCCTCCACTGGGTCCATAGCCCCAAGCGCGACTATGTGGCCAAACAGGAATAACGCCGAGAAGCATCAAGACCAGCACCAAAAGTAATATTGTTCCAATTGACATGGAAATACTCCTAAATTGAAAAAGCAAATTACTGCTTTTGTAGGTAATAAAAATACGTCGATCAAGATTAACTAATTTAAAGCCTGTATAGTTTTTCGTCTCAACATATCAACAGAACTATCTTTATTTACCATCCTTTATATCTTGTTTGATGTCACCATACCCTTTTTGAACTTTGCCAAGGTTTTTTTGGTTCTTTCCTTCGGTCTCCAGTGCTTTGTCGTCGATTATCTTACCGGTAGTTTCTTTGACTTTGCCTTTAGTTTCTTCAGAGCGGCCTTCAACTTGATCTTTGTTAACTGGCGTATCCAATGCATGCACTGCAAATGAACAGAATGTCAAAATTATGCTTACAGATAAAATGCAAAGTTTATTATTGCTGATTTTCATGGTATATCCTTTAATTCTATAGTGTATTTATCCAGCCCCTCGGACTGGCTAGTAATATTTGGCAATGATTGTTGCCGTGATTTTGGCTAGTCTATGACCGCTACACTGCACCTGAAATGCAGGGTTAGACGGGCAAACCTTAGTATTCCGATAAAGCCCGTCTGGCCTTCAAAACAATATTGGTAAGAGCTTTATATTATTAAGATTTCTTGATATCTTCTTTAATATCACCGAAACCAGATTGCACCTTCCCCACGTTTTTTTGTAGATTCCCTTCATTCTCCATATCTTGGTCATTCATTACCTTACCGACGACTTCCTTAACTTTGCCTTTGGATTCTTCGACTCTACCTTTAACTTGATCATTGTTCATGATAATTCCTAATAATGGTTAATTAATCAAAGCGAACTGCAATGAAGTTACTTGTCATATCCGCTCACTTCATACATTAAATGGAAAATCAACTGTCGTCCGTACGCCAGCGAACATTAATTAAGTGATGGTTTTCTATTGCAAAATATTCAAACAGGCATCATTTAATGTGTGACAACGTACCGACAGGATCAACTGTTTTGAATAACATAATCAACAGAAATCAGGGTAATAATCACTGCATATTTATTATCGAAATATTCATATTATTTGATTTTTGTAACCAATAAAACCAAGGAGTTTTCATGCAAATTAAATTTCCATTAATAATATTTTCTTTATTAGTAGGTTTATTTACGTTTTCCGAACTTGTTCAAGCCGAACAAAGTTCCACAATTTACTTAACTGCTGATTCAACATTGGATAATACTCAGCAAAATACTCGCGATAAAAACGCCGCTACTTAAACCCCGGTTGATCAAAAGGAAACCAAATCAGATATTAAAATCACCGCGCATATCCGCGAAGCCGTTATTAAGGACAAGGCGTTATCCGTCGATGCGCATAACGCCAAAATCGTTACCATCAATGGCGTTGTGACTTTACGTGGACCAGTAGAAACTCAAGCAGAAAGTGAAAAACTACAAAAAATTTGTACTGAAACACCTAATGTTGTGCAGGTCGATAACCAACTTGAAATTAAAGCGCCCTAAGGGCCAAGGAGAATGTCATGAAAAAAGCAGTTTTTTGTATCGCTAAAGATATCAGTCAAACCGAGATCATTGTCAATCAGCTGAAATCAGCCGGGTTTTCAAGTAATGATATATCGGTGTTACTGCCTGATAAAAACACAAGCAAAGATTTTGCTTATGAAAAGCATACCAAAGCCCCCGAAGGTGCTTCTGTTGGCGGCACGTTAGGTTTAGGTGTTGGTGCTGTGCTCGGATGGCTAGTCGGGATTGGCAGTTTGGCTATTCCTGGCGTAGGCCCCTTTATTGCCGCTGGTCCGATTATGGCCGCATTAAGTGTTGCCGCAGTTGGCGCAGCGGCTGGTGGCTTAACAGGCGCACTAATTGGCGTGGGGATGCCAGAATTTGAAGCGAAACGCTATGAAGGAAAAATCAAAGGCGGCTGTGTATTAATTTCTGTTCACGCCGCAAACAGTGCAGCAATTGATCAGGCGAAAGAGATTTTTGAAGAAGCCCATGCCGAAGATATTTCCTCGACCGTGGAAGCAGCAGTCAGCGCGTAAATTCGAAAACACTCGTGCTGCCATCTATATATAACTACATTGGAATTTATTATGCATCAGATCGATACCATCAACAAATTGCTGAAAGATGAATTATCAGCAACAGAAACCTATCAACAAGCCATCGATAAACTGAAAGACGATGTGGGACTTGGTAATGCCGAAACCTTAATGCCCGTCTTTGAAGGCCATAAATTGGCGGCTTCCAGTTTAGAAGAGGAAATCCGCACACTAGGAGGAATACCGGCTGAAAACTCAGGCGCATGGGGTACTTGGGCAAAAATAGTCCAAGGCGGCGTAAATCTGTTTGGTAAAACAGCGGCACTTAAAATTTTACAAGAAGGTGAAAAAAACGGTACTGAAGATTACGAGAAAATATTGCTGGATCATGAATTGCCTGCAGCGGTGCGCACTTTGATTGAAACCAAATTGTTGCCTGCTCAACAATCACATCTTAATACTTTAAATGAGCTTTTGGACACTGCGGCGGCTTAGAACGATACCTGACCATCACGCTCAAGTAGCTCATTCCATGATGTCCGCCTTTAATTTGAGGTGGACATTTTTTGATACATGGGCTGCAACAATTTTAATTGATTTACCCATTGATAAGGTCTAGCTACGAAATGTTTTACGGTAAGGTAGGCAAGTAACTGATCGGACTCGATTTTGACTACTTGATGGCACTAGCCGAGGCGATCATCTATGCCTGGACGGTCACAATGACAGTGATAAGCCTATGTCTGAATTTAATTAATTAAGCCACTTGCAACATAGGTAGTTATGAACCTGTATGCTTTGTCGTTTCGACTTCATCACGCGCTATACGCAGAATTTCTTGAGCAATGTTTTCAGGCGACAAGACAAAATCGATACAGCCAGTGGCAATTGCACTTTCTGGCATATCAGGTTGTATCGCCGTACTAAGCTTTTGGGCAATGGTAATGCCACCTACCTCTTTTATGCCACATAGTGCTTCAGCACCATCACCATCATAACCGGAGACTATCACGGCAATCAGTTTGCCATCCCAGTAACGGGTCAGTGAACGGAGAAAAACAGTGATGACATCAGGCCAACCTCGAGGCTTTGAAATGGGCATTAAATGGAATTCGCCATTAACGACATGTAAATCCCTATTTTCAGGAATAATAAAAACACAGTTGGGTTTGATATTTAAACGCTCGGTAATGAGTTCAACCGGCATTTTCGTATGGTTAGGCAGAATTTCATGCAGATGGGTTGGCACCTTAGTGATGTGATTCACTATAACAATGGCTACCCCCATGTCAGCCGGGAGATTTTCTAATAGCCGGATATAAGCATCGAGCCCGCCCGCTGAGCCCCCAATGCATACAATAGGAAATTTCTTCATTTAGTGGCTAAGCAAGGCAATCACAATGATGATTGGAATCGGTACCCCAAGCAAGTAAAGTAATAATGAACGCATGGTTTTCTCCTAAAATTTAACAATCAAGCGATAAGCTCGCATTAATATCTGATGAACTTAAGCCAAACCAATATCAGACTTTTGGCTAACCCGATCACGCTGTTTACCGCCAAACGTAGCGGCAAGACTCGCCACAAAGGCACCTGACAATAATGCCACGAACATCCAAAGTGCTGAATAAGCGGCTGCTTTACGAGCATTTTCTGCCGTCTGTTTACTGGTTTGTTCTCTATTAACAAAAGCAGTATGTGCTTTATCGAAGACTTCACTGACGCGTTTTCCAGCATCTGTCGGAGTTATACCAAGATCATTGGCAATAACCTGTGTGAGATATTGTTGGTCTTCGATTGGTAAACCATTCATGCGAAGTCCATTGGCAAAAATCCGCCTTGCCTCAAGCAAAGTTGCGCTAAAGTCGCTAAAGCTATTGGGCGTTGTTTCAATTACTTGATGATCTGAACGAAACAGAGAGTCCACTCTGTAATCCAGTTCGGCATCTCCACTGAAAATACTCTCCATGTATAAGTTGGTCGGCATCGTCGGCGCAGTATGTTTTGCCCCGGTTGTTTCCTCAAGCATACTTTCCATTCCGACCATAGTTTTTTGTGAAGCAGCTGTAGCTACACCACTTGAAACTACATTGCCAACGACCGTACCCAGTAACGCTGCCGTCGCTAACGATGCAAGCGACCATACTAGAAATCCATGCGCCGTATCGCGAAAATAGACTTCGTCAGTATGCACTGTCGGCCATTTTATACGTAGCCGACCCGACAGATATCCACCGACAGCGGATGCCGCAATTTGGGTAAAGGTAAGCCACAGGATAGTGGCAACACCAAGGGTGGATGTGCTCACACCCGTATTTGCCCAAGGGGAGATGGCCGGAAAGCCCAGACCCACTCCTAAAATCAGCAATATGAGTGAAAGCGCAGCGGCAGCAGCGGCTCCTGCAAAAATTGAACTCCACGATATGCCGGATAAAGTTAGGTCGGATGATATATCCAATACATTAGGCTCTGTTGTCATGATTGATTCCTCCTAGGAATAGAATTAAATGGACTATTCCCAATAGGGCGAACGTTCGTAGTATTTGTATATGTCACGATTCCACTGTTCATCGTCCATGGTAGGCCAATGTTTAGTATCAAATCCGGGTGCCGATTCCATTCGTTCCTTGGAAACATTGAGAACATACTCGCTATTTTGTAGGCTGTAATCCAGTGCGCTGAATGGAATTGCGAACAGCTTTTCCCCTAAACTAAGAAAGCCGCCAAATGAGATGACGGCATAGGCGATCCTGCCAAGACGAGGGTCGATTACGATTTCCTTGATGTCTCCCAGGTTTTCGCCTTTGGAGTTAATGACTTTTGATCCGATGATGCTAGATGCTTTTACGGGGGTATTTGAAAAGGTATTTTGGTGACTCATTTTGGTTCTCCGCTTGCGAAAAGGATGGATGTAATGGTCAGGAAGCTGTAATTAAATGCTACAAATATCCGAATTTTGAACTCCCATTTTGGGAAGCCAAGCACGGAATTACAGCCATCATTCCTCGCTTTGAATTATTGTGAAGGTGGAACCACCACAAGCGTGCCGCCACCTGAACCAGTTTTACCTCTGGCACCTGACGCCCCCTGATTTCCTTGGTTTCCTGTGGCGCCTGTATCACCTGTATTTCCTTGATTGCCTTGCGCACCGGTATCGCCGGTACTACCTTGACTGCCAGTTGCACCTGTATATCCTGTATTACCTTGATTACCGGTTGCTCCCTGCTTACCCGTATATCCAGTATTGCCAGTATTACCTTGTGGTCCCGCCGGGCCAGTGCATGCACTTAGTCCAAGTACAGCGAGCATAAGAAATGATAGAATTGAAAATTTCATAATGTTTCCTCTTTGAGTATCCGCGACGAAGAAGGCCGCAAATTAAACAATAGCAGGATGCGCGCGTAATGACTGTTCGCTAACAAACACAATGTCACTATTTATAGCAGCTCAAGATCGTTCGGTAGGTTTAATAATCTTGATTCCACTAGGGAACTTGGGATGAGGGTCAGAGGCACTGGGGGGCAGACGTTTTGGTAACAAATTAGTGAATAACTGTCTGACTCAGTATGTAAATAACACCAGTCCCCCTGGCTGTGGTTAATCAAATACTCTATTGTCAATCGCACTCAGTTCACAAGCGTACAGACTAGATGACTTATTTGGCGTAATTTTTTTCTAAAGGGTAACTTTAGGAAAGCAGTATGCCACTCAATAAATTGATTTCAATGATAGCGTTAATCACCCTGATGACCAGTATAGCTATATATGGCTGTAGTTCCCAACATTTGGTCAATCAGGATGAGCAACAGCTGATAGTGAAAGAGAAAACTGTAGACACTACTAATCATCAAGAGGTCGGCAATGCATCCTGGTATGGTCCTGGGCTTCAAGGTCACGAAACCTCCAATGGTGAGAAATTTGACCAAAATGCGTTGACGGCCGCTCATCCGAATTTGCCGATGGGCACCAAAGCCCAAGTGACCAACCTTGCAAACGGCAAAACGGTTGATGTCACCATTAATGATCGTGGTCCTGATGTTAAGGGGCGAGTCATTGATCTCTCTAAAGGAGCTGCAAAAAAACTGGATATGAAAAAAACCGGCACCGCTCGGGTCAAAATTAAGACAATGCGCAATAAGAACTAGTGTATCGCTTTAACAGAGCAGATAGAGTCTTTAAATCACTTAATATCATAGATCTATGTCCGCTTTGCGTCTAATTCTTGGCACATGTCAATTGGGAATACCTAGGTCTGGTTTTTGTCGAAGCCCTTCGGCTAATATTGCAAGACATAGATTTGTTAGTGTTAAATTTTATATTTAGTATCTGTAACCCGTCTGTAAAGCTTGCTCTCTGTACCAGAATAATCCAACGGTCTTTCCACGATACTAACGCCTCACAAAACAAACGTAGCCATTAATGGCGTATGATCCGATAACAAATGCCAGGGTTTAAAGGCCAAACGTTCACAGCTTAAGGGTGTTAAGCCGCGATAATAAATACGATCCATGGCTAAAAACGGTAGCCAGGCGGGGAAACTGCGGGCGTGATTAGCTTGTAATACCTGAAACACTTCTTGTAGCTGCAAATGCTCATGAAACAGGCGCTGCGCCTGTCCGCGCCAATCATTAAAATCGCCTGCGACAATTAACACCGCATCGGGGGGGACATGGCTGTCTATGCGATCACATAAAGTGGCGATTTGTAATTGGCGTTCTTTTCCACTCAAGCCAAAATGGATGCAGAGTATATGCATGGCAGTATTGTTAGCGGGAAGATGGATGATTGCGTGTAATACACTGCGGCTGGCCCAGGCATAGGGCGATACATTCAGGTTTTCCCACTGTGAAAATGCATACTTGCTGAGGATGGCATTGCCGTGATCACCCTGATTATGCACCACATTTTTTCCATAAGCGTAAAATGGCCAACCGGCAGTGGCGATAAATTCAGCTTGTGAATGCGTTGGCCAGCCTTGAATCTTTTTTGCATTTTGCAAGTGAGAACCTTGAATCTCTTGCAAACACATCACATCAGCATCGGTGCTAACCAAAGCCTCTCGCATTTGATGCAGCATAAAGTGACGATTACCAGCGTTAAAACCCTTATGGATATTGTAAGTAAGGATTTTTAAGGATTGTTGCATTAGATTTTTTACTCCCTATTTTATAAATAAGGCGAAATCAGCCAGCAAAGACTGTTACGTATGCGCACCAGTGGGGCCGTATATTTGTTCTGACTCAGAGGATAAACTGGAGCAGCGTGTTGCGCTTTGCTAATATATTGCGCCAGTTCTGCACAAAGAGCCGCATCGAATACCTCTACAACTATCTCAAAGTTAAGGCGCAGACTGCGGGTGTCGAAATTGGCAGAACCAATCTGCGCGTATTCTTGATCAACAACAAACAATTTGGCATGCGAAAAAGGGGGCTGTTGCAGATGAATTTTCACACCACGTGCCAGCAGCGCGGGTAACCAGTGCAAAGTTGCCCAATCGACAAAGAGTAAGTTACTTTGTAAGGGCAGCACCAGCACCACATCTATTCCGCGCAAAGCTGCGGCCTGTAGGGCTGCAACCAGCTCCGGCGGTGGAATAAAGTAGGGGGTCATAATCAGTACTTGGCGTTGTGCAAGACTGATAGCGCCTAAAATTAATAATAACAGTTTATCTGCTGATTCGTCTGGACCGCAAGTAATGACACGGCATACCACGTTTTTGTTGGAAGATGCTGCGGGTAATCCTGTCAGTTTTTCCTTTGTCACTAGCTGCCAGTCTGTGGCAAAAACAGCAGCCAGTTGTTCTATGATGGGGCCATGCAAACAAAAATGGATATCCGTCAAGCGTCTGCCTTTAGTGCCAGCCAGTTCTCGGCCACCCAAATTCATACCGCCGACAAAAGCTTGCTTGCCATCAATTAATAACATCTTGCGATGATTACGACAGTTTAATGAAATATTGGGTGGAAATAGTCGCGGTGGCAGGAAGCGGGCGGCAGAGATGCCGGCTTGCTGTAAAAGGGGGATGACATGTGGCCAGTCATACCATTCACCAATGCCATCTACCAGCACTTTTACCTCAACACCGTTGGCTGCCGCTAGGCTTAAGGCGTCCACAAAACGAAGCCCCACTGTATCCGTCTGGAAAATATAGGTAGAAAGCCAAATGGAATGTTGTGCGGTAGAAATGGCTTGCAGCATGCTAGGAAATGCTTTTTCAGCGTTATAAAGTGTTTTAACGGAGTTTCCCGCCACGGGCCGGTTAGCACTCAAAGCATTGCCAATTTTAGATAGACTATGGTAGATAGGTACAGTAGCAGTATTAGTATTAGTTGCCACTTGCTGATCATATACTATCAAATGGGTTTGCGGACGTGAGCGAACACGATTAATACCAAACAGCCAATAGAGGATAGAGCCGCCTAAAGGAAATAGCCAGCACATGGCAATCCAACTCATGGCGCTACGTGGATCAGTTTTGCTAAGCATGGCATGCAGCGCTGCGGCTGTTGCGCTGCTTAAATACAGCAAAACAAATATGCTTTCCGCGTTGCTAGATAGTAGGGTATTTATATGATCACCTCTAATGTTATATAGGTGCAAGGTAAACTATGCTGCGCCGTTGCCCAAGTAGGAGGTTGGCGTTTCACTAGCAATAGATTAATAATGTTACTACTGCTCCAGTCAGAATTTTAGATGTGCAAAGATTAGGATATAAATAATTTTTTCTATCGTAGGTAAACACATTGCTCATGATTGATGAGCCGCCTGTTGTTTGGCACGACGCCTAAGAGCAAGCTAAATTATAATATTACCAGGTCTTAACAATAAATCAGCATATCAGCTATGTCCAAAGTTCAGCAAATAAACAGGGGCTTACCAACCGTACTTTAAAACGAACTGATCATGTCTATCGTATATTACGCGATGGTCAGATTCAGGTTAAGTCAAACTAGAGTACGGCATAATGACCGATACCGTTTATTCATATCACTCGTTATTTCGTCCGTCGGTTGTCGAACTTAGAGGTGCTTCTTTGCTGATTGTGGCAGGGTCATCATTTATGCTTTTTGTTGCAAAATAGGATTTGATGATCAAGATGAGGGGCAGGGCGGAATACATCTCGTGAAGCAAGGTCAGACAGTGTTGGGTTGTATTAATAACACTATTGAAACTATGTCCAGTTTTCTGTTGCTTGCCCGCTAGCATGCGCGTCTGACATTCTGTCATTTCTGCACAAATATAGCCTACAGCAATTGCCAAACTCAGAGTGGTGGGTGCCGTCATGCGCTGTCGCAGTTGCTGCAGCAAACTTGAGCTAACACTCATTACACTTTGTTTCTGCTGTACTAACTGGCGTTCTGCAACCTGGATTTGCTTGTTCAATGTGGGGCGCTTAGCTGCTTGCAGATATTGGGTTGCCATTTTCAGCTCTCCTCATTGCTACAGATATCCGGCCGGGATAGGGCGGGATATTTTAGATACTGACTATGGTGACGAATAACAGCAATTAGAATTAATATCAGTATTAAGCTGCAGGCTATGGCAAGCAGTATGGCATGACTGGTGGGTATTCCGATTTCAATCAGGACGAAAACCAGCACAGCCATCAATGCAAACCAAATGCCGTTCAATACCACTGCCAATAGCACTCCTGCCACTATTATCGTTACCAAACTCAAGCCGGCGCGTTGCGTTTCCAGCGCAGCGAGCCGAAAATGATCATGCCCAAGTTCGTATATCTCACCACACAGTTTTCCTGCCTGTTTAAGCCAAGCCGTTTCAGTGACGCATTGATCGTCTGTTGCGGTTTGCTCTGCTGACTTCTCTGCGGGAGGTTGTGTCATGCGAATTAAGGTTTATCGACTGCTCAGCAAGCGACTCAACAAAAAGCCTGTGGCGACTGCAATACCTAGTGTGGTTGCAGGATTGTCACGAATATAACCTTGACAATTCTTTAGCATTTGTCGCTCAGCATATTTTACATGCATGCCTTTTTCATCTAAGGCATCAACCGTGTTATTGGTTGCTCTTGCCAGTTTATCAATTGCCTCGTGAGCAAAGTGTGATGCTTTATCGATGGATTCCATAGAGTTCTCCTGGTTTATCTAAGACGCATTTCATTTCTAACCGATTTAACGCCGGTTGTTTGACGTGCAATCTCAACTGCTTTAGAAATATTGGCT
Source organism: Methylomonas sp. AM2-LC (assembly GCF_039904985.1). Lineage (NCBI taxonomy): Bacteria > Pseudomonadati > Pseudomonadota > Gammaproteobacteria > Methylococcales > Methylococcaceae > Methylomonas > Methylomonas sp. AM2-LC. The sequence continues at coordinate 3,428,515 of NZ_CP157005.1, read as the reverse complement.
GGCGAGGTAACAAAGCCGCTCAATAAAACTATGCCTTTATAAGATTCAACTGAGATTTGATTAGATTTCAAATCTGGCTCATTTAATAATTGTGCTTTAATTTTTGAGGTGATGACGCTGTCATCCAGGTATTCGCCAGTGCCTTCTGATTTAGGTGTTGATGCACAACCAGCGGTCATTAATAAAGTCAGTGCCAAAACAAAGGCCGGTATTACATTAAAAATTGGTTTCATAGCAGAATCTCCATTCATTAAAAAAAGTTTAAGCAGGTTTATCATCTTCAGCAGCTTGCATCCTTTGATACGACTGTGTTGGTGTCTCAACCTTGAAAACACTTTAAACGTGCTACTGATTGCTGTCGGTTCGCTGTCGTACATAAGCACAGACTTTCCTAAGGCAACGAATTTCTAAATTATTTTCAATCTGGATGTGTTTGCTATAAACAAAACTAACCGACTCTGATTTTTTGAGTTTGTGCGATGCCGTACTGAGTATTTACGGTTTTTTGGGTAAGCTTTTATTTTGGCAGTGCAAGCACATTTTCCTTGAAAGAATGACTGGGTAAGTTGCCTAATTCTTACGTTTTCCCGAATACCTAGTGGTTACTGGAGCCTGATTAAATGAATATGCATACACTGATAGAAACAGCCAACCAGTTGGTGGCTGACGATAAGGGCTTGCTAGCGATAGACGAAAGCAATCCAACCTGCAATAAACGCTTTTCTGCATTGGGTATTGCGCAAAATGAAGAAACACGTAGGCGCTGGCGAGAGCTGATAATAACCACGCCCGATTTGCAGCAATGTATTAGTGGCGTTATCCTGTTTGATGAAACCTTTTACCAAAAAAAACTGGATGGAACGCCGTTTATCAAACTGTTAACTGATGCCAATATCCTGCCTGGTATCAAAGTAGATACAGGTGCCAAGCCTTTGGCCGGGCATCAGGACGAAAGCGTCACCGAAGGGCTCGATCAGTTACGCGATCGTTTGCAACACTATGCTGAACTGGGCGCACGATTTGCAAAATGGCGGGCAGTGCTGGTGGTGGATGAGCAGCTTCCCAGTTCCGCTTGTGTGGATGCCAATGCTCATGCTTTGGCACGCTATGCAGCATTATGTCAGGAAGCCGGATTGGTACCCATTGTCGAGCCGGAAGTGTTGATGACAGGTACGCATAGCCTCGCTCAGTGCTTTCAGGTTACAGAAAGTGTGTTGCACGGTGTTTTCAATCAGCTTTATCGGCAAGGTGTTAACTTGGAAGCTTTAATTCTTAAACCCAATATGGTGCTGTCAGGCCAAGATTGCGTACAACAGGCAACGCTAACCGAGGTGGCAGAGGCAACTTTACGCTGTTTACTTAGAGTGGTTCCAGCCGCAATACCCGGCATTGCTTTTTTGTCAGGAGGGCAATCTGCTGTATTGGCTACTGCCCGTTTACAAGCCATGAATGCGGGGGCTAGCTTGCCTTGGGCATTAGCATTTTCGTTTGCCAGAGCTATTCAGCAACCGGCGTTGGAACTCTGGTTAGGTCAGGATGAAAATCGCCATACAGCGCAACGCGCACTATTAAAGCGCGCCAGATGTAATCAGGCTGCAAGACGGGGCAACTATACCAGCGCCATGGAGCAGGACGTATAATTTAGTCAAAGGTGTAAAATCACACTACCTTTTTTAGGCTTAGGCCGGGTGTTTACAGGCCTAAAAAGTGGGCGAAACGGACGACCAATCGCGTATCGCTTCTTCATCCGTACGATCAATTTTGATTCGATCGCCTTCAATGCTATTAACCCAGGTAAGCGGTATGTAATGGTGACGACCGTCTTGATCTTGCTTGAGCTTTATATAATTACTGCTTTCCATCTGCTCGACACTCGCAAACGTATGATCCTGTGAACAGACAACAGACATATCTGGTTTAATTTGGTCGGGATGGATCATAGTATTACTCCTGTTAGTGCCGCTTGCATCTATTTTGCTTCCATTGGCACTTTGAATTATTTGTAGGTTATTCAGCATAAAGTCATCAGCTCCGATTCACAGTCTGATAGCACACATAACTGGAATAAGATTTAGGGTTGCAGCGACTGAAGTGTGGCGGCTCAGCTTGAAATAATGCGTGAAGCATAATCATGTTAGTGAGAAAGCTGAGTGTGCGTTGGCGAACAGACTTACCGTAGCGAAGCGCTAATAATAAACATGCAGACAAATTCACTGCATTGTGGTTGCAGAGATTGTGCATGAAATCCCCCCCAAGGGTATATAGCCTGTCTATTTAACTTTGTTCAGTGACTTGCTGCACCCAATCCGCAACTGGGAAGCTTAACACCTTGTGTTTCATCCAAAATCTACGGAGTCATATTATGTCATTGAAAGAAAGCTCAGCAGTAGGTGTGTTTAATAGTCATTTAGATGCTGAAAATGCTGTCCGGGAACTGCAAAAATCCGGTTTCGATATGCAAAAACTATCGGTAGTCGGCAAAGATTATCATAGCGAAGAAAATGTGGTTGGTTATTACAACACAGGGGATCGTGTTGCTACCTGGGGAAAATTCGGTTTGTTTTGGGGCTGGATCTGGGGCTTATTGTTTGGTTCTGCTTTTTTCCTGATTCCTGGCATAGGTCCAATTATGGTGGGTGGGCCAATGGTGAGCTGGATCATTGGTGCCCTGGAAATGTCAATCGCAACCGGTGGTTTAACGGCTGTTGGTGGTGCTTTGGCTAGTATTGGTATTCCTAAAGACAGTGTTATTCAATACGAAACCGCACTGAAAGCGGATAAATTTGTGTTGATTGTGCATGGTACCCAGCAGGAATTAGAAAAAGCTAAAAACATTCTGGTGGGCAACAAAGCTGAACATACTGATATACATAACATGTCGGTTGCCCATTATCCGATGTAATTCCGGTTTCATAGTAGGCTATAAATACGGGCATATTAAGCGTATGCCGTATTTGTTTTCTGCCCATAAATAACCGCATCACACTGCAATTCAGGAGCGCATGGCATGAAAAGCAATACGCTAACGGCCGAGCAACTTCATCATATTGATGCCTATTGGCGAGCAGCCAATTATGTGTCGGTCGGGCAAATTTATCTTTACGACAATCCACTGCTAAAAAGGCCACTGCAGATAGCGGATGTAAAGCATATGCTATTAGGACATTGGGGAACCACACCCGGTCAAAACTTTATTTACGCACATTTAAATCGTGTTATTAAAAAGTACGATTTGGACATGATTTATGTTTCCGGCCCGGGTCACGGTGGACCGGCAGTAGTCGGTAATACCTATCTTGAAGGTAGTTATAGTGAAATTTATCCGAATATTACGCAGGATGAAGCGGGTTTACAAAAATTGTTTTTACAGTTTTCTTTTCCCGGTGGTATACCCAGTCATGCCTCTCCAGAATGTCCGGGGTCAATTCACGAAGGGGGAGAGCTAGGGTATTCACTTAGTCATTCATTCGGTGCTGTATTTGATAATCCAGATTTGCTGGTCGCTTGTGTGGTGGGTGATGGTGAGGCCGAGACAGGCCCATTAGCCACTGCCTGGCATTCCAATAAATTTCTTAATCCGGTAACGGATGGTGCGGTCTTACCTATATTACATTTAAACGGATATAAAATTTCCAATCCCACCCTGTTAGCGCGGATTACACGTGTAGAATTAGAACAATTATTACGTGGTTATGGTTGGACACCTTATTTTGTCGAAGGATATGAGCCGGAGCTGATGCATGAGGCGATGGCGACAACCCTTGATATAGTCATTGAACAAATTAAAGCGATTCAGCAGCAGGCCCGCCAGCATGGCGATGCCAACAGACCTCGTTGGCCAATGATCGTATTGGCCTCTCCCAAAGGTTGGACTGGCCCCAAAATGGTTGACGGCTTGCAGATTGAAGGCACGTTTCGCGCACATCAAGTCCCTATTTCCTCACCGACAGCTCATCCGGAACATTTGCAATTATTGGAAGACTGGTTAAAGAGTTACCATCCAGAACAGCTTTTCGATGCAAAAGGACGACTAAATCCAGAGTTGGCAGCATTGGCACCCACAGGTTTACACCGGATGGGCGCTAATCCGCATGCCAATGGGGGGATGTTACTCCGTGACTTGATAATGCCGGATTTTCGTAACTATGCGGAAACTGTATCTGAACCGGGTATGCAGGGTAAAGGCGATATGCATGTCCTGGGACCCTTTCTGCGTGATGTAACCAAACTGAACGCGCAGCAACGAAATTTTCGAGTATTTGGACCGGACGAAACTTTGTCCAACGGACTGGAAGCACTGTTTCAAGTGACGCAACGTCAATGGGATGCCGTTATATTTCCAAATGATGAAGCATTGGCACCCGCAGGATTAGTATTAGATTCCATGCTTAGTGAACACCAATGTGAAGGTTGGTTGGAAGGTTATTTACTTACAGGACGGCATGGCGTCTTTAATTGTTATGAGGCCTTTATTCATATTATTGATTCAATGTTCAACCAGCATGCCAAATGGTTGAAGATTACTGCGCATCTGCCATGGCGGCGCAAAATCGCTTCATTAAATTATGTACTGGCTTCCCATGTTTGGCGTCAGGATCATAATGGATTTACTCATCAAGATCCGGGATTTATTGACCATGTGGTTAATAAAAAAGCTGAAATAGTGCGTGTTTATCTGCCGCCAGATGCCAATTGTTTGTTATCGGTTATGGATCACTGCCTGCGCAGTCGCCATTATGTCAATCTGGTAATCGCTGGCAAGCACCCAGCCCCGCAATGGCTGACCATGGAAGCTGCTGTCCTGCATTGCACGCAGGGTATTGGTATTTGGGAATGGGCAGGCAATGATCAGGAAGTGGAGGCAGATGTGGTGATGGCTTGTTGTGGCGATGTGCCTACGTTGGAAACACTCGCTGCGGTATCCATACTCCGTGAACATTTACCTGAATTGAGAATTCGGGTAGTCAATGTGGTCGATCTGATGAAGTTACAACCCCCTAGTGAGCATCCACATGGTTTGTCGGATAAAGAATTCGATGACTTGTTTACCACCGAAAAGCCAGTGATTTTTGCTTTCCACGCCTATCCGTGGTTAATTCATCGCCTGACTTACCGACGCCATAATCACGCCAACATCCATGTGCGTGGCTATAAGGAGGAGGGTACTATTACCACGCCATTCGATATGACCGTACTCAACGATCTGGATCGCTTTCACTTGGCTATGGATGCCATCGACCGCCTGCCGCAGACTGCTGGTAAGGGCGTTACTCTTAAACAGCAACTGCAAAACAAGCTGGTTGAGCACAAACAATATATTGCCAAGCACGGGGAAGATATGCCGGAAATTCGTGATTGGCGTTGGAGTAGTAGTCTATGACAAGCCCAGAAATGATAGAAGCAAAGCCTTTACGTGTGTATTTAATTCGACATGGTGAAACAGAATGGTCGCTTTCCGGCAGGCATACCGGACTGACCGATTTACTGTTAACAGTGAATGGTCAACAAGAGGCTTTGCAGCTTAAAACCTTGCTGCAAGGTCTGCATTTCTCAAGGGTACTGAGTAGCCCTTTACAACGCGCCCGGCAAACTTGCGACTTGCTTGAATTGGATACGGCTGCCGAAATAGAAATGGATTTGTTGGAATGGAACTATGGCGATTACGATGGTTTGACCACTGCTGATATACATAAACAAAGACCCTATTGGAATGTGTTTCTGGATGGTTGTCCAAATGGAGAAATGCCGGAACAAATGACAGAACGTGTTGATCGACTTATCACGCGTTTGCGCTTACTCAAAGGCAATGTTGCATTGTTTTCGCATGGTCAAATAGGTGGCGTAATAGCTGCACGCTGGATAGGCTTGCCTTTGCTAGACGCTCAACATTTTCCATTGGGTACTGCTTCTCTCAGTGTACTCGGTTATGACCTACATCATCCTGAGATTTCTGTAATTGATTTGTGGAATGCCAAGCAGCCTTACCTGGCTGGTCAGGAGCAAAAATCCACACTTAATACTTAGTTTAAATTGCATTGATGGAGAGCCTAAATTATGAACCAGACTTTACACAGGAAGTTAACCGGCATCTGTGCAGATGTTGATACAACCCAACCCATTGCGCCGTTTCCCCAACGCCACATACAGAAAGCGTTGATGGCGCATTTCAAAAAAATACAGTATTCACATTTGTATACCTTGTTTGCGGATGACCCGCAGCGGGGTGAGCGTATGCTATTGGAAGCGGAGGGTATTTATTTAGATTATTCCAAACAGCGGGTTACCGAAGAAACTATTCAACTGTTATTACAATTAGCCGAAGAATCGGGTTTACGACAATGTATTAATAGTATGTTTCACGGTGATAAGATTAATGTTAGTGAGCAAAGGTCGGTATTACATATTGCCTTGCGAGCACCTAAACAGCATGTTATTTGTGTGGATGGCGAAAATGTCGTACCTCTGGTACAAGCGGAGCTTGACAAAATGACCGGCATAGCCAATCAGGTGCGAAGTGGCTCTTGGTTAGGATATACCGGTAAGCCTATTTGTAATATTGTCAATATTGGCATTGGTGGTTCAGATTTGGGGCCAGTCATGGCTTACCAGGCTCTGCGTTTTTATAGCCAGCGACAGCTGACTTTTCGCTTTGTATCCAATATTGATGGAACAGATTTTTTAGAATCGACTCGTGATCTAGATCCTGAGCAGACTTTGTTTATTGTTGCTTCCAAGAGTTTTAAAACGGTGGAGACTATGAGCAATGCCCAGGCGGCACGCGACTGGTTGTTAAACAGTTTACAAGCGCCAGCTGCCATAGCCAGACATTTTATTGCTGTTTCCGCTAATGCTGCTGAAGTAGCTAAGTTTGGGATTGATGAAGCTAATCATTTACACATTTGGGATTGGGTTGGCGGACGCTATTCCTTATGTTCAGCCGTGGGTTTATCCACCATGATTGCCATAGGGCCTACAAATTTTAGAGCCATGTTAGACGGTTTTCAGCAGATGGATCAGCATTTTCTTACGGCACCTTTGGATTGTAATCTGCCGGTATTTATGGGATTACTGGCTGTATGGAATACTAATTTTTTGGCGACGCAAACAATTGCAGTTTTACCCTACGAACAATATTTACAATGTTTCCCTGCCTATTTGCAGCAGTTAACCATGGAAAGCAATGGTAAGCATGAGACGTCTGACGGTGTAAAGGTCAACTACCAAACCGGCCCAATCTATTGGGGAGCCGTAGGCAGTAATGGACAGCATTCGTTCTACCAAATGTTACACCAGGGTACTCATTTAATTCCTTGCGACTTTATTGGCTTTATCGAAGCACTTAATCCGCTGGGTCAACAGCATGAATTGTTACTGGCAAATATGTTTGCCCAATCAGAGGCTCTGGCCTTTGGTGATAATGTGCAACAGGTGCTGGATAATACAGCGCCAACTAGGCCTACATCAGCACAAACCTTTACAGGCGATCAACCCTCCAGCACTTTGTTAATGCAGCAATTGACTCCGCATACACTAGGTAAGTTGATCGCACTTTACGAACACAGCGTTTTTACGCAAGGGATAATCTGGGGCATAAACTCCTTTGATCAAGGTGGCGTCGAACTAGGCAAAACCCTGGCTATACAAATTGCAACGCAAATGCAGGCAGTACAGGCCGATACCCGGAAATTCGATAGCTCAACCCGGCAGTTAATTGGCTTATGCTTGAAAGCAAAGCAAGGGTTGAAATCTGAGCAGAGTTTATAAATCCGCATACTTCACTGTGTGCGCAGGCGAACAGAACGCAGACCTTACATCAGCTATGCTTTTCCCACTTATACACAAAGAGCAATACATGAAAAATTCTATTCAAACCTTAACCCGCAGCAGTGCATTATTGTTGCTTGCCACTCTGTCAATTTGCACAGATGTGTCTGCGGCTGAGGATAAAAATCAAAATCAAAACAAGGTTTCCAGCATGACGCCAGAAACGAATGAAAAATTGAACAAGCGTAAACTGTTAGCTGAGCAAAACCAAAAGATTATTGATGAAGCCAAAGAATCTTTATTGGCAACACAACAGGCATTACTGGATTTAGAGAAAAACGATGCACCATCCGCGCTAGCCATTTTACAGGATGTTACAAAAAAGCTGGATAAGCTAAAGCTCGACAACCCAACTTTGGTTCTGGTCGTTGCCGGTGTTGAAATTGATGTTATCGATTTTAAGGGCAATGCCAAAGTAGTGGAACAAAAAGTCAAGCAGGCGAGTGAGTTACTTAAACATGGTAAATTACAAGCAGGGCGCATGGTAGTCGACGAATTGGCGAGTGAGATTGACATAACCACTATTAACATTCCGTTAGATACCTACCCGTTAGCCATTAAAAAAACGATAGAGCTGGTTAATGCCAATAAATTGAAAGATGCCGCACAGGTTTTAGAAGATACGCTGAATACCTTGGTGGAACGTACCGAAATTATTCCTTTACCTTTGTTACAGGCAGATGCCTTTTTGTTTAAAGCCTCGGAACTGGAAAACCAAACTGACCTCTCCAAGGAAAATAATCGCGATGCAGTGCTTAAATTAGTGGATTCTGCAAAAGAGAAATTGAAAGTTTCGCAATTGTTAGGTTATGGCGACAAAGAAGATTATCTACCTCTGTATAAAGCCATAGAAGACATTAAAAACACGCTACATACCGAAAAATCTGCCACAACCTGGGCAAAAGTCAAACAAGCTTTCAGTGATTTTAAAACTAAAATCATGCCAGCAAAATAATAAAGGTAGGGAACTTCGAAAAACCTAGCTTTTGTGCTTCGACGGGCTCAGCACGAACGGTAAATTATTGATATATAAATACCACCGTTCGCCCTGAGCCCTTCGATACAACTCAGGAGAGCCTTGTCGATGGTGGTTTTTCGAAGTTCCCGGTAGTCTGCATCAAACTCTAGCCTCGGTGTGTTTTGTTTATTTAGTAGGGTGAGCAATTAAGCTCATCATGACTACTTGTTTGCCACCAGACCATCATATATTAACCATAAAATGGAGTTAACTAGCATGCCAAACACTTTCAAAAAAATGAGATACCCTGTTTTAAATGTACTTAGTCTGTTTGCATGCATTGGACTTTTAGGTGCTTGTGCTGAGATTGAAGAAAAAGAACAGCTTTTAGCTGCGGCTGGCTTCAGCATGAAATATGCAGATACTCCGGAAAAACTGGAACATTTAAAATTACAAGTGCAACATACCCTTATTCCTTATACTAAAGAGGGAAAAAATTACTTCGTTTTTGCAGATACCGATACCTGTAAATGTATGTTTGTGGGGGATGATAAAGCCTATCAGCAATATAATATCTTAGAGGTGCAAGAAAATATTGCCTACCAACAACGTATGACCGCTGAGATGAATCGCGATTGGGAGCTTGATGGTGGTCGCTGGGGACAGCCATGGGGTAACGGCCCTTGGAATGGATATGGGGCCAATTATTATTGAGCCAGCTATTTAGGCTTACCAACTAGAAAAGTCTAAGTTATCCGCTATCTGTTTTTATACAATCTGTCGAAACAGGCAAATCAATGGCGACAGATGCGCTGAAATTTGTATTGCTCGCCTAAATAGCGAAGTTGCTTTCTAATTGCAGTTTATGAGTGGCCCATGCGTTGTTCAGCACCTTGAGTTGCTCAAAATTTGCTGGTATCAGGTGTTCGCATTTTGCACAGATCAAGTTACCTGTGGGACTTCCATATGCATATTCAGTTATTAAAGTGGAATGCTGACAATTTTCCAATTTGTAATTTGATGCGGCATTGGTTTTAGTGATCATCGTGTTTTCCTGATTGTTTTGTGCAACTGCAATTGAGTTGCGATTAGCTTAATAGTATCCACAAATTCTCACGCCATTTCTGTACGTTGACACACCTAAAGTTTAAGCAGATCACAATGTTAGTTAGCGTACAGACTGTATAAAGCTAATGTCATATTTTGGCACTGTAAGCTAATGACAGGCTTGCAGTATTTTATAACCATTTGCATCTTTGTTAAGGAGAAAGCTATGAAAACGCAGGAAATGAATATCAAACACACAGATCAAAATCAAGAGCATAGTCAACCATCTGCACAGGCAGAATCGTTTCAAACGGACGTGGCCGAAATGGCCTATTACAAAGCAGAAAGCAGAGGTTTTACACCAGGATATGAATTGGAAGACTGGCTCGAGGCAGAGTCGGTATTTAAAGCGTACTGAGATGCTCGATAAGTAAGGTTGTTTTCTGCCGGTTAAGCGGCAGAAGCACCACAAATAGGTAATGAATACACACAAATTTGCGAAAACAGTATCGGGTTGATGCTGATTAATCAGGAAACTGTTATGAAAAATAAAGTAGGGATTTGGATTGACCACCAGCATGCGTTTCTGGTGTTTATCCAGGCAGGCGTAGAATCCAGTCAACACATAGAATCCGGTATGGATAAAGATGTGCGTTATACGGGACGTACTATTGAGGAAGATGGAAAAGCTGACGATCAACGCGATAGCCACTATGCCAGTCACCTAAATCAATATTACGATCAGGTGATAGCAAATCTGCATGATGCCGAAGCCATTTTGTTATTTGGACCAGGCGAAGCAAAAATCGAATTTAAGAAACGGCTGATGATTAAAGATAAAAATGCTCACGTTGTCGGTGTCGATACCGTCGATAAAATGACCGAACCACAGGTTTTGGCTAAAGTTCGAGAGTTTTATGTTAAGGATTTAGCAATATAACATGGAGATTCAATATGGTTAATGCCACTTGCCATTGTTCAAATACAGGAACCCGCACTATGAATAAGCGTGATTTTCCCCCTGTTCAGCAAGGTAAGATTTTACCAGAAAATTCAGATTTGCAGATTGAAGAGACTGATGCTACTCAGCTTTCAATCCGAGACGCTTTGCGCGTATCCGAAAGCCGTTACCGACGCCTGTTTGAAACCGCACAGGATGGCATACTATTATTGAATGCCGTGTCAGCCCAGATTGAAGACGTTAATCCTTTTCTGATTAATATGCTGGGTTATTCACATCAGGAATTTCTAGGTAAAAAACTCTGGGAAGTAGGTGCTTTTGCCGACATTGCGCAAAGTAAAGAAATGTTCGCGGCCTTGCAAAATGAAGGGTATGTCCGTTATGACAATTTACCCTTGAAAACCCGCGCTGGAAAGCGCATGCAAGTTGAATTCGTTTCTAATAGTTATGATTGTGATGGTATCAAAGTGATACAGTGTAATATTCGTGATATTAGTGAGCGAAGTGAATTGGATGGTAAAGTCCAGAGGCACACACAACTTTATGCCGCCTTAAGTCAATGTAATAAAGCGATTGTGCATTGTAAAAACAAGGAAGACTTGTTTCTGCAAATATGTCAGGCTGCAGTTGATTTTGGTGGCATGCATATGGCTTTTATTGGTCTGTTAGATGAGCAAACCACTTGTCTGCATAGCGTGGTTAGTATCAGTGACAGTGCCGCTAATCTGTCTGCTATAGAAACCAGTTTGGTAACCGACAGTCAATACGGGCATGCGCCTATCAATACTGCCGTTCAAGAAAAACGTCCGGTTTGGTGTCAGGATTTTGCGCATGATCCGCTTATGCTGCCGTGGCGAGAACTCAGTGAACAGCGGAAATGGGCAGCTTCTGCGTCATTACCCTTATTTAATAATCAGATCGTGATCGGTGCTTTCGTACTGTTTTCGTCTGAAGTTAACGCCTTTGATGAGGCTGCCCGTAATCTGCTGATTGAAATGTCGGGAGATATCGGCTTTGCGCTGGATAATTTGAACCGTGAAATTCAGCGCAAGCAGGCTGAAGATGAGATAGAACATCTGGCTTATTATGACGCACTGACATCGCTACCCAATCGTCGTTTACTGCACAATCGCTTGCAGCAGCGCTTGCTTAACCTTGCTTTACATGAGCATTATGGCGCTGTTTTGATGCTGGATCTGGATAATTTCAAGAATCTGAACGATACCATGGGGCATAATTTTGGCGATCTATTATTGATAGAAGTAGCTCTGCGCTTAAAGGCATGTGTAAGCGCTATTGATACAGTCGCACGTTTAGGTGGTGACGAATTTATTGTAGTTTTAACCGAATTGCATGCAATTTCGGCGCAAGCCGCTAATGAGTCCGAAGTCATTGCTAACCGGATTTTAGCCGCACTGAGCGAACCTTACTGGCTGAATGGCTACCAATACCATGGCTCTGCCAGTATTGGTATCACTCTTTTTATCAACCATGATGCTATTGAGGCCGAACTACTTAAGCGTACCGATACCGCTATGTACCAAGCGAAAGGCAGTGGTGGCAATGCCTGGCGATTTTACGATCCAGCCATGCAGGCAGCGCTGGAAGCACGTACCGTTTTAACACGCGACTTACGTTGTGCTTTGGCAGAAAATCAATTCAGTCTTTATTATCAGATGCAGGTTGATCAACATCAGACTATATTTGCGGCAGAAGCCTTGTTACGTTGGCAGCATCCGCTCCGTGGTTTAGTGTTGCCGGGTGATTTTATTCCCTTGGCTGAAGAAATGGGCTTAATAAAACAGATCGGACACTGGGTATTGGAAACAGCCTGTATGCAGTTGAAGTGTTGGGAAACAAATCCACTATTATGCGATTTAAAACTGGCAGTCAATGTCAGCACTCGTCAGTTTTACCAGCCAGATTTTGTTGAACAAGTGAAATCTGTACTTGAAAAAATCAGCATTGATCCAAAAATGCTCAAGCTGGAAGTGACCGAGAGCGTGGTTATGGATGATATAGATGACACCATATTTAAAATGCATGCACTTAGAGAGTGTGGTGTTCATTTCTCTCTAGATGACTTTGGTACTGGCTATTCATCGCTATCTTATCTTACCCAGTTACCGTTGGATCAGTTTAAAATTGACCGATCTTTCGTACACAATATTGGTTTGCGCCAAGAGGATGCTGTCATAGTTCAAACCATCATTGGTATGGCACATAATTTAGGTATGGATGTGATTGCGGAAGGGGTTGAGACGGAAGCACAACGCTCTTTTCTAGAGCTACATGGTTGCTGGCGCTATCAAGGCTATTTGTTTAGTAGGCCAGTGCCAATTTCAGAGTTTGAAAAATCAGTTAATCTTTCAGGATGCAAACATATTCACAACAGAATTGACATACTGGCAGAGTTTAACTAGCGATGAGCTTTGCTAAGCTTTAAGTTTAAATTTACGTCTTATTGTATATAGACAGCCCAATAAAATCATCAGTATTAACCATGTAGTGATAGCTGGAAGATAAGTGTTTGAATTTACTGTGGCGATGTCTGGGGACGACGGTATAGCGGCTATGTAATAGGTCTGTGAAAGTTGTAGGGGATTAGTATATTGGGGAAATAAGCCAGACCCATGCGTATGGGTGTTTATCAAGTTGGTTGACTGCTTAGATCCAATTTCATTGCTGTTAAGCCAGTAACTCTGCGAATTATTGAGTTCAGAAAAAGCAGAGGTAGAGCTTGCCGTATGATAAGTAGTATTTAGGTTTATAGGCGCAAACCTGCCAGTCTGATTCAGTACAGAATCAAATGAAACAAGGTTAATCGCAGTCGATAGCGATTTATCAGGCATCTGCGTAGTAAACACATGCCAGGCTTATCAGCCAAACAATCGCTAATGCATTGAGTAAAAATGGTATTTTCATGGCTTGGTTTAATGTTGAATTATAAATCGACATGATTGTTAAGCGCTTAGCTGCTATTCAGGTCGTAGTTAGAAACTATCAAAACTATGGAGTATCGAGCGCCTGGTTTTAAGCATAACGAGTGCCGGTAAAAAACATTGAAAGTCGGTAAAAAAAATACCTTCCGATTTACTGAAAGGTATTTCACTTATTGAACGACTTGCCTGGTGCTCAGGTAGATTGGAGTCGTTCCGACAGCTTAAACACGCACACTGCCAGTGTAATAATTCTCTAGCATCGAGTTTACTTACCTTGAGTTTATTTAATTACGAATAAATCCGTACCTACAGCTTTACCCCGATAGTCATTCTTAGCAGGCTAATTGCTTAGCGGGTAGCGGAAACTTCATGAGGACAATTTGAGTTACGCCGCATAATTTATCTATGCCTATAAATGCTATGTGGATTTAAATGCAAGTATTGATCTTTAATTAATTACTTTTGATTATGCGTTTTCGCATAATCTTTGCAACATTCTGCTGCATGTTCTTCTGCTTGTGCGGAATGACCCGCTGCTATTTGAGCATGGTGTGCAGCTGTTTTGTGGTCACCAGCGCCGTGTTGTTTGGCCGCTTCTACATGTTGTTTTGCTGCATGGGTATGGTGTTCTGCCGCTTTTTCATGGTGTTCTTGTAATGCAACTTTACCTGCTTCTTCTTTCAATTGTGCCTGTGACATAGTCTTTCCTTATTAAATAATTAGAAACGTTTGTGAATACTGAATTCACGCTTGCATGATAAGGACGTGTAGAGTGTTTTACCGTTCGTTGTCGAACATAGTCGTGCATACCTCATAATGATGCCATACCCAGATTGGGTAGATTTTGATTTAGCAGCCAAATTTTTAAATGATGACCTATGTTCGGTAACGCACAGAAAAGTGAATATTATTGCGGGTATGGTGCATGTAAGATTCATTTAACTTGCCAATGTTTGCATGAGCAATCAATTAGCAAGTAGGGGAATCACATTTTAATAACCAGGAAGGAAATACATTATGCTGAAACAAACGCTCACTATTGCCTCATTTCTCAGTGTGGGTTTTATACCGTTAGCGCATGCTGTCGATCAAACCCCAGATGACCGCTGGTATATTGCGCCCTTTGCCAGCTTTGTGCAAACTGGTGGCGACCGCAGAGCTGATCAGGGTTGGGGCGGCGGTATGGGCATTGGTAAAATTATTGATAGACATTTTAATGTTGAATTGAAAGGTTTTTACGATGGTTTTAATGGTCATAACGGAACTTGGAGTTTGACCGGTGGTACCGCTGACTTACAATATTATTTCGTTCGCGATACTTTCTCTCCATATGCGGTTGTGGCTGCGGGTGGAATGAATAGCTGTGTCGGAGGCAATTGCGGTGCAGGGGTTATAGGCGAAGCCGGATTGGGTTTTACCTATGAACTGAATGATAACTTTTTATTGCGCAGTGATGTCCGTTATCGTTATAACAATAATCTGAATAACCATGTGCAAGCGGGCACTGACCAATTTAACGATATGACAGTTAATGTTGGTTTTGTCATTCCGTTTGGCGAAAAACCAAAACAAGTTGCCAAGGCTGTAGTTCGTCCTGAACCAGTGGTTACGGCACCTGTACCCGTAGCGAAACCTGTTGATCCATGTCACGGTAGACATTATAAAAGCAGTAAAGTGGATGCCAATGGATGTCCTCTAAAAATTGTGCTGAAAGGTGAGCATTTCAAATATGATTCTGCCGAGTTATTGCCTCCTGCCAAGGA
Source organism: Methylomonas sp. AM2-LC (assembly GCF_039904985.1). Classification (NCBI taxonomy): domain Bacteria; kingdom Pseudomonadati; phylum Pseudomonadota; class Gammaproteobacteria; order Methylococcales; family Methylococcaceae; genus Methylomonas; species Methylomonas sp. AM2-LC. The sequence continues at coordinate 3,413,020 of NZ_CP157005.1, read as the reverse complement.
AATTTTGGATAGTTTGGCCACTGATCTGGTGAACGATCCACAGAAAACCGAAATTGAAGCACGTGGTTATGCCAGTAGCGAAGGTGGTGCAGCCTACAATGTGCGATTGTCGGAAAGGCGTGCAAGTTCGGTGATTAGTTATCTCAAATCAAAAGGCGTTACCAATAAATTGATTGCAAAAGGCTTTGGTATTGAAAATCCGATTGCTGATAATAGCACCGAAGCAGGTCGTTCTGAAAATCGTCGTGTTGAATTAATCTGGATCGAAAACTGATACGCAACGACTTAATATACTAGCTTGCCGCTAATAAAGTAAGTTAATGTCGGATGGGCAGAAAAATACTTCACTTAGGCTAAAAAAGTGCTTAGCGTCTAATCAACTATCTAAAAATCCTCTATAGCCCCTTTGTTTAAAAGGGGTTTTCAACCCCGCTTTTTTCTTAATTTTTTTACACAGGCTATTATTTGTCAAGGCATTTAAACGCCTGCGTCAACTTATGTACGATGCCGTACAGAACAGCGTCTGGCGAATGACTAAACTCTATTCCCAGTAGATAAAACTGTGCCGATCAATGCGTCTTTATCAACGCGTTGTACCCGTTTTTTACAACACCTTTCATTCCACCTAATTTAGGAAAATATCATGAATACGTTTAAAGCCAATTATTTCAGAAGACTACTGGCTATTACCTTTTTAAGCGCCTTAGTTGCTATGACAGCTTGTGATCAAAAAGGCCCAGCGGAAAAGGCGGGTCAGAAAATTGATCAAGTGACCGAAAAAGCAGGTAAAGATCTGGAAAACGCAAAAACGTCAGTCGCTAAAGATGCCACAACTGCCGGTAACTATATGGATGATGCCATGATTACCGCTAAAGTGAAAGAGACCTTGGTTGCTGACGATTTATTGAAAGCAACGCAAATTGAAGTAACGACTGTAGATGGCGTGGTTAAATTAAACGGTATTTTGAGTTCAGAGCAACTGATCGGCAGAGCAATCACTCTGGTGACTAGTCAGAAGTATGTGAAATCAGTCGTCAATGAACTGCAGTTCAGTGCTGGCGAAGTGGCTAAATAAATATGCAAACTTTTCAATTAAGTCTGCTAACCAGCATGATGCTAATTTACAGTGGTTTAGCAAATGCCATCTCAACTGATGATGCTTATCTTGCTGGTTATGCCAATGCGGTTTTGCATCATGAGCTAAAACAGGAACTACCCCCCGTAGAGGTTAAAGATGGGGTGATATCTATGCCTGTTACTGCCTTGAATACAGATGATCAAAATAAAGCGGCAAAATTATTGTCAGCAATACCGGGTGTTAAGGCTGTCAACATTTACCAGACTAGTGGCGGACCAGCAGGAACATCTGGCGCTGCAGCCGTTCAGACGTTTGATAATGCTGCTACCGTTAAGACACAACAAATTTTGCCAACCGGTATATTGCCCGTAGGCTTATTATTTAAACCCTTTCTGGCAGACCCGCGCTGGTCACATTTTTCGGTAGCCTATCGCAGTTATCAGCCTAAAAACTTTGCTGGTGGAAATAATGCTTCGGTAAGTTTTGGTGAAACCATGCCGTTTTATCGCGCTAACTTGGGTAATTCCGGTGCGCAATGGGAAACAGGAATGCAGGCCGGGGTATTTAGTGATTTTAATTTGGATACCCAATCAAAAAATCTGGTCAATTCTGATTTTACGGTGGCTGGTTATGGCAGTATACGCAATGGGGCATTTTCAGCTTTTGGTCGCTTTTATCATCAGAGTTCGCATGTGGGTGATGAGTTTTTAATTGCGCAATTTCTGCGAAATACGCATTTTCAGCGGGTAAATCTGAGTTATGAAGGACTAGATTTAAAATTGTCTTACGCTTTACCTTATGGGCTGCGCGTTTATGGTGGTGGCACTGGTCTGATTGATAAAGACCCCAGCACTCTCAAAACCTGGGCGACAGAATATGGGTTGGAGTTTAGAAGCCCCTGGATTATGGACCTAGCTGCCATGCGCCCCATTTTTGCCGCTGATGTTAAAAATTTCGAGCAGAACCATTGGGGCTCGGATATATCAGTCAGAGCTGGTGTTGAGTTTGATAATACTCAGGTGTGGGGGCGTAAATTACAGATTCTGGCAGAATATTTTGATGGCAACTCTCCCATAGGCCAGTTTTATCAAACTAAAGTGCAGTATGTGGGCTTAGGCATGCATTTTCATTTTTAGTGTCACTATGTCGCTTAACGAACTGAACTTGGCTCTATCAGTGTTGATAATGACACTATGAATTTTCCATACTGTCAAAGTCATGGGGATAAAAGTACTAATTATACGGAGTATAAAATGATAACAAATGTTAATCGACACACTATCGCTAATAAACGATTGCTGATGGCAATTGCTTTGCTGTTTGGTTTGAGTCTATCTGCGGGTTTTGCAATAGCTGATGAAAAGCATCAAGAGGAACGGCTTACGACTCGTATCAAAAATATGCATGCCAAACTAAATATTACACCAGATCAGGAAGAAAAATGGTCTAGGGTCGATACCAGTATGCGTGAAGATGCAAAAATCATGGATACTCTTACACAAGCAAGGCATGATCATGCTAAGCAAATGACGGCTATTGATGATTTAAATTCCTATGCGGAAATTACCACTGCACATGCGGATGGAATCAAGAAGCTGATACCGCTATTTACAGCACTATATGACAGTATGTCAGATGCACAGAAAAAAAGTGCTGATGCTTTGTTTCAACATGGCGATCATCATTTTCACCAACATAAGCAGGGTGAAAAGAAACAGGATGATCAGTCATGATCAAAAGTGCCCGCTCGGTATTCTTTATTCCAAACTCGATTTACTTAATGCTTGCCCTATTTTTAAAGAGTGCATTTTCTATTAATAGCCGCTCAAAACTGTCGAGACAGCCGCTATCAATAACAACCAAGCAACTGACGATAATCACCATTGTCATAACGGTAAGTTGTTTATCCATACCGGCTGCGTTTGCAGAACATGGTCACGAACATGGACATGAGCGCGGTGAAGAACACGGCAATTGGAACGGTAGAGGCCGAGGTGGTAATGCCTATGGATACGGTAACGGTTATGGCTATGGTTATGCTCAACCCGTTTATGCTCCGCCTCCTGTTTACATGGTGCCTCCACAATCGCCGGGTATTAATTTGATTTTACCATTGAATTTCCGATAGTTTTTATGAAATCAATAGTTTAATTCTCGATAGGGTGCGTTGTCTCCAAGTACTTAGAGTAAATTGTTATTTATAAATTCGCCAAGTTTAAACGCGCGTAGGCAATATTACGCTCACGCGTTAAGGTCTTTTCATTCGTGTTGTTACGAAAAACATAAGTCCATACTCATTCCCCTATATCTAATCATGAAATTGATTTGGCCAGCTTATCTAGCTAAATCAGTAGCGGTTTTATCCAAATGATTAAGCGGTGATGAGTTTGATAGTTTGTGTATCCGTTTCAAATGAATGGTTAAGCAATTGTTCTGTAGCTGTCGAAAAATGAGCGGGTAGAAGTCACTTCCAAAAGCTAATTTTTCGAGAATATTCAAAATTAAATTATGTCTAATATTCACATGCCTCTCAATTTACTAGAAACCGAATTAGCTGTTATAAACATTTATCAGCAGGTTATGAAAAAAACATCTTCCAATGTCAACAAGGGCGAATCAGAATCCTTAATGTGCATTTATTTAGGCCATAAAGCGGCTGCCGTTAGCTTAGAAGCCGAAATAGGTGAGCAAGGTTCGACACTCTGCGCAAACAAGACTAAGACTGATGCTTTGGCGTCAGTAGTTTCGGGTACCCGCTGCCGTATTAGCAGGAAAAAGGCTTTAAGGCAATTACTGACAGGTGAAGAAAGCGTCACCGCACAATATAACAAAATGCTGCTAAGTAACCGATTGCCGTTATATATGCGCTGCTTGATAGAATGGAAATTACTTTTAGTTCAGCAATCGCATCAGCGTATTGTTGGTCAGTTACTAGATGCGGCTATTGCTTGATTTCTAAGTTTTTTTATTACCCACGATTGCAATCCAACCTAAGTACGTTGCCGAACAGACCTATTGAGCTATTGCGTTTACTGTGAGGCTATAGGCTTTTGGGCTATAAATCCGGGGTTTACATTATCTTGTATAAACAACCCATTTTTGACGATGATCCCCGCTTACACGCGTAGTGCTGGCAATAATATTAAAGGTAAGCTTAAATCATGTTGAATCAAACCCGTGTTAGTCACCCTATCTATAATCTTTTGCCGGTAGAAATCGAGGGTTTTGATTGTTTGGCCGAGTTGGCATTAAACATGCGTTGGGCTTGGAATCACTCAACTGACGGTGTATGGCGGCAATTAGATCATGAATTATGGGAAATTACGCATAACCCTTGGGTAGTGCTGCAAACCGTATCGCGTGATCGTATCGAGTGCTTACTGGCTGATCCAGTGTTTCGCCACAAAGTCGACGATCTTCTCAAAACTAGACGTTTGGCTCTGGCCGCCCCGGCCTGGTTTCAAGAGCAACATGCCGATAGTACTTTAGGCTGTATTGCCTATTTCAGCATGGAATTTATGCTGAGCGAATCGCTGCCCATTTATTCGGGTGGTTTAGGCAATGTAGCTGGTGACCAGTTAAAAGCGGCCAGTGATCTGGGGGTACCGATAGTCGGTGTCGGCTTACTCTATCAACAAGGCTATTTTCGGCAATTGATAGATAAACAGGGTGAGCAGCAGGCGTTGTTTCCGTATAACGATCCAGGACAATTACCCATTACGCCAGTTAGACATGCCAACGGTGAATGGTTACGTCTGGAAATTAGTTTCCATGGTTATAAAGTATGGTTAAGGACCTGGCAAGTTGAGGTGGGTAGGGTAAAACTCTATTTGCTGGATAGTAATGATGCCGCTAATTTTCCTGAACATAGAGGCATTACCAGTGAGTTGTATGGTGGTGATATTGAGCTGCGTCTTAAACAAGAATTGTTGTTAGGTATAGGTGGCTGGCGATTGCTGGCCGCGCTGGGTATTAAACCCGATGTCTGTCACCTGAACGAAGGGCATGCCGCGTTTGCGGTATTGGAACGTGCCTATTGCTATATGCAACAGACTGGTCATGCATTTGCTGTAGCACTTGCCGCAACGCGAGCTGGTAACCTGTTTACAACGCATACCGCAGTGGCTGCGGGCTTTGATCGTTTTGAACCAGCACTGATAGCGCAATACCTGGCGGGCTATGCCGAGCATAAACTGGGTATTAGTTTGCACCAGTTGCTAGCCTTGGGGCGACAAAACCCTGATGATGAGTCCGAGCCATTTAATATGGCGTACTTGGCCATTCGTGGTAGCGGGGCGGTCAATGCAGTCAGTCAGTTACACGGTAAAGTCAGTCGTCATTTATTTAACAATTTGTTTCCACATTGGCCGCCGGAAGAAGTACCGGTTGGCTATGTCACCAATGGTGTACATATGCCAACCTGGGATTCAGTTGCGGCCGATGAACTTTGGACGGAAGCCTGCGGTAAAGAACGCTGGTTAGGTACTACGGTTAATCTGGAGCAAGATATTCGTAAGCTTTCTGATCAGCGGCTTTGGGAGTTTCGTATTGCCGCCAGCGAATCATTTGTATCCTTAGTACGTAAACAACTTAGCCGGCAACGTGCCTTAGCGGGTACTTCGGTTGAAGTCCTGGTCGAAGCAAAGCATATTTTTGATCCTAATGTGTTGACGTTGGGTTTTGCACGACGTTTTGCCACTTACAAAAGACCTAATTTATTGCTACAAGACCCAGAGCGTTTGCTGAGACTGCTAACTAATGCCCAAAGACCGGTACAACTGATTTTGGCTGGAAAAGCGCATCCGGCCGATAAAGCCGGCTGCGCTTTAATTAAGGAATGGAATCAGTTTATTCAGCGCCCCGAAGTGAGCAGACATGTTGTTTTTCTGGCAGATTACGATATGCATTTGACCAGCCATCTGGTACAGGGGGTTGATGTGTGGCTGAATACACCGCTCAGACCTTGGGAAGCCTGTGGAACGAGCGGTATGAAAGTGTTGGTTAATGGTGGACTAAATCTATCTGAACTGGATGGCTGGTGGGCAGAAGCTTATTCCCCCGCAGTTGGTTGGGCGTTGGGAGATCGGCGTGAGCACACTGGTGATACAGGACTGGATGCTTACGAGGCGAATTGTCTTTACGAATTATTAGAACGTGAAGTCATTCCAGAGTTTTATGATCGTGATGAGAACAATATACCTAACCGCTGGGTGAATCGCATGCGGGAAAGTATGGCACAGCTAACCCCACGTTTCTCTGCCAGCCGCGCCGTTTGTGAATATACAACCCAACATTATCTGCCAGCTGCCAATGCCTATCACGAGCGTTGTGAGAATAATAGTGTCAACGCGCTGAAAATGGTCGATTGGCAACAAAGCCTGACACAAAACTGGCAGCATTTACGTTTTGTTGACTTGACTGTCACCAGTGATGAAACACAGTATGAGTTTAGTTTACAGTTGTTTCTGGGAGAGATTGATCCCAGCGCTATCAGCGTAGAACTGTTTGCTGATGGTAGCGATGCGGATACTATCGAACGTCATACTATGCAGAGAGTTAGAGCTGACACCTTCGTAAACAGTAGCGCGTTTTATAAGGCGGTTATAGCGCGAAATCGTTCGCTGACTGATTATACACCTAGAGTTATACCTTGCTGTGCGGGTGTATCAATACCGTTGGAATGTCAGCACATTTTATGGAAACCATAGGGAGTAAATTATGAACAATATTCATTCTGACATCTTAGCCTTGAATGGAGGCGCTAGCAGTATCAAGTTTGCGCTATTTGCGTCTTCGGACTTTGGATTGGAACGTAAATTATCGGGAAAAATTGAGCGTATGGGCATGAACGGCACGCATTTAAGCTTTATTGACAGTACCGCAGAACAACCGCAAACACTCAGTATCAGCGTGACTGATTATCAATCGGCCGCACGTTTTTTGTTTGATTGGTTTGAGAAACAGCAACTATTTGCAACGCTGGGTGCCATTGGTCATCGAGTCATTCAGGGGATGCAGCATGCCGAGTCCGAATTGGTAACCCCAGATTTGCTGGATGAATTAAGACTGATGCTACCCTTTGGGCAGGAGCAACTGCGTAACGAGATTGAAATGATAGTGACACTACGTGATCGCTATCCGCATCTGCGGCAAGTAGCCTGTTTTGATACGGCTTTCCATCATGAAATGCCCTTAATAGCTAAATGGTTGCCTATTCCACGTCGTTATTTGGCAAAGGGTGTGCAACGTTATGGGTTTTACGGTTTAGCTTATATCTCATTATTGGCAGAATTGCGGCAGCTGGGTGATCCTGCGGCTATTGAAGGACGTGTAATTTTAGCCCATCTTGGCGCAGGCTCTAGTTTGGCCGCGGTACTGAATGGCAAAAGTATTGATACCAGCATGGGGTTTACACCGACATCGGGTTTGCCCATGAGTACCCGTTCCGGCGACTTGGATCCAGAGTTGAGTGCTTATCTGGCGCATATAGAGAAAATGACTCCCGCTCAATTTTCACATATGGTCAACCACGAATCCGGCCTGCTAGGTGTGTCGGAATTGAGTGCCGATATGTGCGATTTACTGGCCGCAGAACCTGATGACACGCGCGCGGCCGAAGCCGTTGCACTGTACTGTTATCAGGTGAAAAAATGGATAGGCGGTTTTGCCGCAGCATTGGGTGGTATAGATACGCTGGTCTTCTCTGGTGGTATTGGCGAAAATGCACCCTTGATACGTACTCACATTTGCGAGGGCCTGGAGTTTCTAGGTATTGAGCTAGACGCTAACCGCAATCAGGCTGCATCTGGGTTAATATCGAAAGATAACAGTAAGGTATCTGTGCGCGTTATCCGCACCGATGAAGAATTAACCATTGCCCATGCTACCTTACGTTTTGCGTGAAACAAGGCCATATTCGCACTCAATAAATCGTTGGTTTTTCATAGGGTGGAATAGGTGCAAACCGTATTCCACCGATTGAAGTCAATCGCCGTATAATTAAGGTAATGCTGTCATAATATCCCTTAGAATATGATTGCGAAACAGATTGCTTATCAAGTATTTAAGAAAATGCCGCCATGATTATAATAGCGATTCATGCGCTAAAAGTATTCGTAAACAAAAGATGCCTACCATATACGCAATACGCTTCGCTATTGACGCCCTATGAGGCAACCGCTTTGATAATTGCGGCTTATGGCCTTAATAAAAAATGCTTTCATTTATTGAATCCGATTTTTACCACACCTCCAAATTTGATACGATCTGCGTATTTGTGTTCTTGTCCATAGCGAGTAAACATACTTTTGGTAAGAAAGTTGGCCATTTGAAGATGTGTAGGAAAAGTGAATTGCCCCCAATTAGGATCAAAGAAAATTGCATACCGCTTCCCTAAAATCCATAGCCATAGCATGAGGGTATTTACCAAAAATGTTGATGCTACGCAGTTTTCCCATTCCCACTTTGTCACTAGACAAGGTAAACCAAGGTCCAACACTGAACACGTTGGCACTTGGCAATGTTTCCAAATGTGCCCCGGTGCATTCAAGTCCTGCCCCGACCAATTGAGCTTTGATGTAGCTGACCTGTGTACCAATGTCCTGCTCACCCAGTGATTTATATTCATCGGCCATCGCTTTAACAATGGAGGTATTCACTTGCTGACCAGGCAAGATTAACTCCGACAAAAAGTTTTTACCATTTGCTCGCCCCTTGATCCACCTAATACTCATAGAGCGGCAAAGACCACCACTTTCTCCGGCGTCACTCAGCGCTTCTTTGAGGACCCCTGTAGCTTGAGAAAACAATGTCATAGATGAACAACCCAGCAGCCATCGCCTCTCGTCTAATCTGGCCAGAAGCGTCCCATTGTGATTTGAATTCCCGTGGCATTGCAAGCTTCTCCGATTATTATAAAATCCACATTTAGTCTAATTATACCAAACTAGACTAATTTTAAATTATCAAGAAATCACAACGCTTTTTTTGAATGCAGTCAAAATATCAATGTGGTTAGACTCGGTTGAGTGTGACCCCATTGGTTTTCGATGAAAATACCCACTTCCAATTCTGGCTCAGTTATCTAGCTTTGTACGCTGTCGAACAGACTGCCTGACGGCAAAGGCGGAATAATCAGGTTACTAGTAATTGCCACGGGAGTACTCTTATGTTATACAAAGCCAAAACTCTAAAAGGTTATCAATTAAACAGTCTGGATGGCGACATAGGGAAGATAGAGGAATTCTATTTTGATGATCGATTCTGGACAATACGTTATCTGGTTGCTAATGCAGGCAGCTGGCTAACTGGCAGGCAGGTGTTGATTTCACCGTATGCTTTGGTTGCTGTCAATCGTGAGCGCGAAGATATTGCCATTCATTTGACACAAAAGCAGATAGAAGAAAGTCCATCCTTAAGTAGCCATAAACCGGTATCCAAGCAATTCGAGGAAGATTACTATCAGTATTATGGTTGGCCTTTGTATTGGGATGGGCCTTATATGTGGGGTTATTATCCTCGTATTGAACGTGACGCTAACAAATGGCAAACGCCTGAACATGCTGAAAAAGGCTGGGATCCGCATTTACGCAGCACTCAAGCTGTCAGTGGTTATCGCGTCCATGCCTTAGATGGTGAAATTGGCCACATTGACGATTTTATCATTGATGATGAAACCTGGACGATACGCTATCTGGTGCTGGCTACCCATAACTGGTGGCCAGGCGAAAATGTGCTGATTTCTGCTGAATGGATAGAACGCATCAGCTGGGATGAATCGACAATTTATATCAATCTTTACAAAGCTAACATTATAGAATCTCCTGAATATTCGCCTGAGATACTGCTGGATAGAGCGTATGAGGTCAGATTGCATCGACATTACGAGCGCGAAGGTTATTGGGATAATTGATAGCTTAAGCAACCACTGCAACTGAGATAGAGAACAGCTATGATAGTGACTTTTACCACCAAAGCTTATGCCGATACCATCATGTTTGGCGATATTGCACTTAAGATGTTAACAATGATGGGGCACAGTGCAACCGTACCCGGTGCAATCCTGGCAGCCGATATTCCTGCTTACCTGCAGCGTTTAAAAGCAGCCATTAATACGGAAAATACAGTGCCAACCGATGTTAATAAAAAAGCAGCTGAATCTTCGGTTAGTTTGGCTCAACGTGCATTTCCTTTACTGGAACTACTTGCTGCAGCCGCAAAGGCGGAAGCCGACGTTATGTGGAAATGAACATTAGGCTTTAATCAAGGTGTTATTTCAATTTGTAACATTTAACTTAAAGAAACGGCTGTTTCCAGCTACCGTCAGTATTGCTTTTTCTGCTTTTGAAATTAAACCACAAATTTTAAGTAATATATTCTTGTTAGGACTGTTAGGCTTTGTACTATTGATGTTTGCCATTGCCAAGGTCTGTTACGCTGCCGATCCTCAGCCTTATATTGTCACTCTTGAGAGTACAACCAATACCCAACTGGATAAATTGCTAGCCGATGCGTCGACATTAATCAGTTTGCAAAAAAGCGCCGAGGTTGGGCCTTTTGCGTTGCTGGCGCGTGCCAAGCAGGATCAGGAGCGCTTTGTTATGGCTATGCAAAGTCTGGGTTATTATCAGGGAAAAGCGGTGCTGCATATTGCCAGCCATACCTTGGATGATCCAGAGCTATTTGATTACTTAAGCAGCTCTGCTGCTGATCCTCCTGTGCCGGTAACCGCATCTTTCCAACTGGGGCCGCAATTTCATTTGCGACAAATCAGAATAGCAGGAGAGGTAGAGCAGTCAATTGTCGATGTCATCAAGTTAAAAACCGGCGACAAAGCCATAGCCGAGGAAGTGTTGGCAGTACGCACCCGTCTATTAAATGCCTTGCTCGAACAAGGTTATGCCTTGGCAAAAGTGGATGAGCCTGTTGCTACCTTATCACTAGAAAGCGCTGAGCTAGATATCTTGTTTAAAGTTGACAGCGGACCCAAAGTTAAATTGGGCCATATTGCTATTGTAGGCTTAAAGAATACCGATGAGAGTTTTGTGCGTGAGCGTTTGTTGGTTTCTACCGGGCAAGCATTTAAGTCTAGTGATATTGAAACTGCACGTAAGGATTTGAACGAGCTGGGCATTTTCTCTGCAGTGCGAGTCAGTAGCGGTCAACAACTGGATCAGCAGGGTCAGGTGCCACTCAATTTTGATGTTGCCGAACGTCCGCTGCACTCTGCCAATATGGGCGCAGCTTATTCCACCGATTTGGGCGGTAGTCTTTCCAGTGCCTGGTTACGCCGCAACCTGTTCGGTCATGCCGAACAGCTCAGTTTAAGCGCGGCTTTAACCCAGTTGGGCGGTAATAGTACCACCGGTTTAGGTTATAAAGTGGGAGCAGCCTTTAGCAAACCCGATTTTCTGGTACGTGATCAAGCTTTACAAATCGGATTAGACGCTCTACAGCAGAATTTTACAGCTTATAACGAGACCGCGCTATTGGCACATACTATGCTGAATCGTAAACTTTCCCAACATTGGCAGGGTGGTTACGGTATAGCGGCCGAACAGGCACAAATAAGTCAGGAAAACATCCAGCGTGATTATACTTTACTCAGTCTGCCCTTAACATTGAAATATGATAGCAGTAATAACCTGCTCGATCCGACCCAAGGTAGTATTGCAAGTGCTGCATTAACACCTACTTATTCAATGGGCGGCAGCCATCAGCCCTTTGTTTTGCTACAAGTTTCCGCATCAACCTATCTAGAGCTTGGTGAGCCGGGACGTCGAGTACTGGCCTTACGCGGTTTGCTAGGCGATAGTGCTGGAGCAAGTCAGTTCGATTTACCACCGGATAAACGTTTTTATGCGGGTGGCAGTGCCACAGTGCGTGGTTATAAATATCAATCAGTTGGTCCCAAATTTGCTGATTCGGTGCCGCAGGGCGGAACCGCAATTGCTGCCGCTAGTGTAGAATTGCGGCAACGTATTATGGACGACTATGGTGTCGTGGTGTTTGCCGATGCCGGTCAGGTTAGCGTGAATGCCTTGCCATTTTCGAATCGCTGGCAAATGGGTGCCGGGGTAGGTGCGCGTTATTACACTTCATTTGGGCCAATACGCCTGGATGTGGCGGTGCCTGTTAACCCAGTGCCTGGCAGTGGTTCGTTCGAAGTTTATATTGGCCTAGGTCAGGCATTCTGATGCATAAAATTTTCCGCTACCTGATATGGAGTTTTGGCAGTTTATCGGCGTTGCTGGCGCTGGCGCTGCTATTGCTGATATTGGCTTCTGTCACGCCGGGCGGACGCGCGGTAATCGAAACGTCTGTATTAAAATTAAGTGCCGGAAAAATTTTGCTGAGCGGATTAAGCGCCGATTTTCCTGATCAAGTAAGTATCGGTCAAATCTCAATGCAAGATGCTGAGGGTGTCTGGCTTCGAATAGATGATCTGCTGCTGGATTGGCAACCCGCTAAACTATTGGTGGGGGAGCTTAACATCACGCAGCTTCAGGCCCGATTTATCAGTCTTGAACGCTTGCCTGTGGCTGGGCAAGAATCGAGTTCGTCCGTCACCTCATCATTACCATTGACTCTAGTTTTAAACAGTTTGTTTATAGAGCGCTTCGAAATGGCAGCATCTTTAGCGGGTGATGCTGCCAATTTTCAAGTATCTGGACGGACAGCGCTGGTCTCAATCAAGCGTGCTGAAGTAGAGCTGCGCATACAAAACTTGGAAAAACAGGGCACCTATAGCTTATTCGCCAGCCTGATTGATGAAACGCTGGACACGCATATGACCTTACAAGAAGCCTCGGCTGGGCCTTTAGCAACCTTAGCCGGTTTGTCCAGTCAGACAGGATTAAATGTAAATGTCAGTTTGGCAGGGCCGTTGGCAGCTTTACAAACTCATATAGCGCTTAAGCTGGATAGCTTAACAGCCTTGTTGGATGGCAATATCAACTGGATACAAAACAGTGTCGATCTGATGTTGACAGCAAACGCACCCGCCATGCATGTGCGTTCAGATTTAGCTTGGCAAACGCTGGCGCTTAAGTTGCAGTTACAGGGGGAGTTAAGCAGGCTCAATGTTAATGGCGACTGTTCACTGCAAAAACTCATGGTCGGCCAAGTTGTTATTGACAAGCTAATTAGCAACTTACTGGGCAAGGATGGACAGATAAAACTAAACGGTGAACTAAGCGGTGTTAGGTTAGCGACAGACGAACCGGATGTGCTATTAGCCGAGCCTTTGCTGTTTGAGGCCCATGTGGCTACCGATCAGGCTAATTTTCCGGTTAGCTTGGCACTAAAACATAGCCTGATAGATGTCAGTGGACAAACCACTATGCTTACAGATAACTCCAGCGCTAGCTTAATGTTGTCATTACCCAGGCTGCAACCCCTAGCTGCTCTATTTGGTTTACAGATGACAGGTAGCGCTGATATGCAGTTAAATTATGCTCAGCAAAATACAAATAAACAGTTGGCGTTACACGGTAGTTTAAGCCTCAATTCGGATGATAGTGTTTGGGTAAAATTATTGGGCGAAGTCGCAAACTTCAATCTCAGCATGAGCGCACAAGATAAAGATATTGCCTTATCAAGTCTGCATGTAGACGGTAAGAACTTGAGCTTAGCTGCAGTTGGTGACGTAATAAATGGTGACGCCGATTTCAACTGGCAGCTGCATCTCAATAAACTGACCGATATTATTATTGATAAGTCAGGGCAACTGACTGCGCAGGGGCAACTGCATGGTTCACTGCATGATTTAACTGTGTCTTCAGACCTGATTGCTGAGTTGGCAAACAAGGCTTACGCTAGTGAGTCGCTGCATGCGCATCTGCAATTACAGCATTTGCCGAATCGTGCGGAGGGTCAACTAACATTGGTTGGTGAATTTTTGCAAGCACCGCTTGAAATAATAGCGACAGTTAACAGTCCCGATCTTAAAAGCGTAAACATTGTCATAGACAAAGCCGACTGGAAAAGCCTGCAGGCACAGGGAGGATTACAGTTTACGGAAAACAATGCAATGCCTAAGGGTAAGATTGATATAAAGGTCGAACATTTAAGCGATTTTCAAGCCTTGCTTAAGGAGCCTCTGTCGGGCAGAGCCACTGCCAGCCTGGAAACAAACATACACAATAGCCAAGCACTGGCCAAATTTAAACTGGCAGCCATGCATCTCAATTTGCCGGGTAGGGCTACGATAACCCAAACTAATTTAGAACTGAATATTAGCGATGCGCTTGGTCAACCGCAGGTGCAGGGTATAGTGGATGTGCAGGGTGTCACTATAGGCAAGCTGGCAGGTAGTGCGCAACTAAAGCTGGAGGGTGGATTACAGGATTTGAATTTGCAAATGTCCGCCACTATGCCGGATCTGTCCGGCAGCACTGCGCAATTAAGTCTAGCAGCCATGCTAAATAAAAATAACAGTGGTGAGTTCAACTGGTCATTGCAACACTATCTGATTTAATATTATTAACAGAGGTGAATCAATGGCACAGAAAGGTCGACCCGGTTTATCCGCAGCTCAAAAGGTTGAGTTGTGGCAAAGATGGAAATTAGGACAATCACTCAGTGAGATAGGTCGTGCCCTTGGTAAGCATGCTGGATCCGTGCATACTGTTTTATCCGCTCATGGTGGAATTATTCCTGCAACTCGCTCAAGATCGGCTAGGTCACTGAGTCTAGTTGAGCGCGAAGAAATATCGCGAGGACTGGCGGCTGGTGAATCAATGCGACAGATTGCATCAAAACTAGCAAGATCACCCTCTACTATCTGCCGTGAAATTGCCCGTAATGGTAATAAAGATCAATATCGAGCAATCGAAGCTGATTCAAAAGCATGGGATCAAGCACAGCGACCTAAGCCCTGTCGACTGGCTACACATTCTCAACTACAAATCATGGTGGCAACTAAACTCGGTTTCGATTGGTCTCCTGAGCAAATTGCTGGCTGGCTTAAACATGAATATCCAAACGATATCAATATGCATGTCTCACATGAAACAATCTATAAAAGCCTGTATATTCAAGCACGCGGCGTTTTGAAAAAGGAATTAATCGGACATCTACGATCGAAACGAATGATGCGGCGAGGTAAGGCATCAACAACTGAAGGCCAGCCAAGAGGGCAAATTATTGATGCGGTATCGATAAAAGATCGACCTGCAGAGGTTGAGGATCGTGCAATACCTGGGCATTGGGAAGGTGATCTGATTACGGGGTCTAAAAACAGCCATATTGCTACTCTAGTTGAACGTCGGTCACGATTTGTGTTGCTGGTTCAAGTTGATGGCAAAGATACGACGAATGTTGTGAATGCATTAATTCGTCAGGTACAGCAACTTCCTTCCGGCTTAATGGCTTCGTTGACATGGGATCGTGGTACTGAATTAGCTCAACATAAAAGATTTACTGTAGCCACCGATGTGGCAATGTATTTTTGCGATCCAAGAAGCCCTTGGCAGCGAGGAACCAATGAAAATACAAACCGATTATTAAGACAATATTTTCCCAAAGGGACCGATTTAAGCGGTTATAGTCAGCAAGACCTAGATGAGATTGCTTTAAAGCTTAATACGAGACCTAGAAAAACACTGGGCTACATGATGCCTGGTGATAAACTAAACGAATGCGTTGCAATGACCAGTTGAACTCACCGTTCTTTATTGTGCAATTCACTGCAAGCCACTTGGCATCAGCAAACTATGCAACTGCTGGCTCCAACAAATATCAGTTTTAAGGACGGATTAAGTGTTGATCGCTTGCGTTTGGGTATACAGCAAGCTGAGTTAGCGGTCTCCGGACGCATCTTGCCCAATTTGGCACTGACAGTTGAATTGCAGCAGGCTCCAGTCGAATTATTTAGCTTGTTTACCCCTATGCCAGCCATCACGGGTACCCTGAGTGCCGATGCCAATTTACACGGTAGCCTGTTACAACCCACTGGTTTGTTGCACATTACAGCAAAGCAGCTGCAGCTTAAGAATCGTCTGCGTCAGGCATTGCCACCCGCAGGATTTAGTGCAAATGCAATATTAAATGCGGGTAATGTTGTTGTGGATGCCAACCTTAAGGCTGGCAATATGATAAACATACAAATCAGTGGGCAAACTCCCATGACCAATACTGGCGTGTTTGCATTGCAAAGTGCGGCCACGCTAGACTTAAAAGTGTTGGATCCGTTATTGAATGCCACTGGGCAACAGTTACACGGGCAATTGCTGGCGAATGCAACGCTTGCTGGCACTTGGTCGGCACCTTTACTGACAGGTACGGCGCAACTTGAACAGGGTACTTGGCAGGATTTTAGTACTGGGATTGGCATTAACGACATCAGTGGAACATTGGCAGTTGTAGAAGGTAGTTTACCCATGCTCAAATTAAAGGCCCGCGCTGGGCCTGGAACCTTGAATGCAACCGGTAGTATTGATTTGTTGACTACAGACATGCCTATCGATTTGACTATCATCGCCCGTAACGCCAGGCCATTGGCAAGTGATCAACTAACAGTCAATCTGGATGCCGATGTGCTGCTCAGCGGTTTGCTTATGACGGGTATGACAGCCAGTGGAGGTATCCATCTTAATCGTGCAGATATCCAAATTCCGGAACGCTTGCCAACAAGTATTGCCGTACTAAAACTAAGCAGCCTCAAACCATCTGCTGCACCTGCTGCGGCTGAGTCGAATAGCAATTTGGCACTGAATGTGATCATAGATGCACCGCGCGAAATTTTCGTCCGTGGCCGAGGCATAGATGCTGAACTGGGCGGCAGTATAAAGGTGACTGGCGATCTAAACCAGCTGTATCCAGATGGAAAATTTACCTTGCGCCGAGGTCAATTCACGCTGGCAGGTCAAGTACTGGTTTTTAATCAGGGGGAGGTCGGGTTCGCTGACAATAGCTTAACCAATCCGTCTTTAAATTTCGTTGCCACTTCCACTCGCAACAATATTGCAGCCACCATAACGATAAGCGGCACTGCTCAACAGCCGAAAATTGCACTGAGTAGTTCGCCAGTGTTGCCAGCAGACGAGATTTTAGCAAACTTGTTATTCGGCAGCGGCGCAGCCAGCTTAAGTCCACTGGAAATGGTGCAGATCGCTGCTGCGTTGGGGTCACTAACGGGAGTAACTTCCGGAGTAGGTGATCCGCTGGAAAGTGCGCGTAAGCTACTGGGATTGGATCGTTTATCGGCTGGGGGTGTCAATCCCAGTCTGGAAGCGGGTCGATATATTGCGCCTGGTGTTTATCTGGGGGCTAAACAAGGCATTTCAGGTGGAGTTCCGCAGCCAGTCATCCAAATCGATATCAGTAAACATCTTAAGTTTGAGGGTGGGGTGGGTAGCGGTGCCGCCACTAGTTCCACAGCAGGGAGTTCCGCAACCAACAGCGTGGGTGTTATATACCAAATTGAATATTAATTGCTGGGTAATAACGTGCGCATCGCTGTTGGTATTATAGAAATAATGGTTTTGCAAATGACCGGTTCGTTATCGTTTGACTTCGATTTAATAAACAAGGGAGATGGTATAGGTCTATCTTTTAATCAGACTTCATTAATTTTAATTTAAGTGTTTTTGCTGGAATTGTTGTAACACATTCTATTGAATCACAAGGGTTACAGAGTGGTAGTAAGCGTGCAAATTCAGTTTTGACAACCTGATAGCATTCGCAGACGCGTAGTTCCAATCCTGGTCTATCTATTACGGTAATATGGCCACGAACATAATTTATCAAACCTGCTCGTTGTAATTTGCCTGCGGCTTCCGTAACCCCTTCGCGGCGTACGCCCAGCATATTTGAAATGAGTTCTTGGGTCATGATCAATTCGTTTGAAGTAAGTCGGTCAATACTTAAAAGTAGCCAGCGACACAGTTGTTGGTCTACAGTATGATGTCGGTTGCAGGCGGCGGTTTGCGTCATTTGCGTAATCAGTGCTTGCGTATAGCGAAGCAGCAAATCATGCAGCAAGCCTTTACGCCGACCACCACAGCGCTTAAATTCATTCAAAAGTAAATGTGCTTTCAAACGGTAGGCAATGCCAGCGCTTTGCACGACTGCGCGATTAGGCATCGTTTTGCCTCCCATAAAGGTTGCTACGCCGAGTATGCCATCGTTACCTACTACTGCAATTTCTGCTGAAGCACCATTTTCCATGACGTAAAGCAAAGAGACTATGCAAGTAGTAGGGAAATACACATAGCGCAACTCATCGCCTGATTCGTAAAGCACTTGACCCAGTTGCAAGTCAATAGGCTCCAGATTGACAGAAAGCTGCTCAAATTCAGCGGGTGGAAGTATGGCCAAAAGCTGATTTTTACCAAGTTTACATGGGTTTGTCATGTGAGAAGTGTATTCAGCTAGGAAAGGAAAAGAAAAGATGATTCTATCAGTAGGTCTGATAAAGTTATCAATAAATATCTATTCTATCTGTACGCTAGCCCACATAGCAAAAATAAGCCGCAAGTTTTTAAATAAGACATAATTCTTATGTCTTATTTTATCTTGTTGAAATTAAATAACTATTATATTGATGTTACAGGTTATTTAATTCTTATTGGGTTTTGTTATCTATGTATCACGCTGTATTTGAAATTACCTTTGCGCATACAAGCCCACGATTACGTTGACGCTAAGTGTAGGTATGCGGCTGTGTTTAGATTTTAGTAGTGAATAAACGCCCCACAGCAGCTGTAATCGCCATGGCAATAGCACCCCACAATATCACTCTCCAAGCTCCGCGCAGTTTACTGGCATTGCCAATTTGCGCGGCAATTGCTCCTAATATGCCCAAAAAAATCAGCGTTGTGCCTGTCAACCAGGGCAGCAACACTGGGGCTGGAGTAAACAGCGTAACCATTAGCGGTAGGCTGGCACCAATGGTAAAACTGGCGGCAGAAGCCAGCGCAGCTTGAAGTGGGCGGGCGGTTAAAACACTGGAAATGCCAAGTTCATCTCGGGCATGTGCGCCCAGCGCATCATGCTGCATGAGTTGTTTGGCTATTTGTAGGGCAAGTTTACGGGTGACGCCGCGTTTGACATAAATATCCGCCAGCTCACGTAGTTCTGCAGCCGGAAAGTTTTGCTGTTCTAGACGTTCTTTACGCAAATCGGCGCTTTCTATGTCTGCTTGCGAATACACAGACACATATTCACCGGCGGCCATGGACATAGCACCTGCCGCTAATCCGGCGATGCCAGTCATCAACACCTGCTCTAAACCGGCAGTGGAAACACCTACCAATAGGCTAGCGGTGGAAATAATACCATCGTTAGCGCCCAGCACCACGGCGCGTAGCCAGCCGCTGCGATTAATGCGGTGAGTTTCAGGCTTAGGGCGCGGCAGTATCATCGTTGCTCAACTGTTTGTTATCTGGGTTGTTTTCCAATGCCGACGGGGTAGTCGTATTCCATTCACCACCTAATGCAATAAACAGCGCCACGCTATCTTGAAAGCGTTGCGCTAAAATTTGCAAATAGGCAATTCTGGCTTGTTGATATTGACTGTTTACTGTAAGCACCTGCAAATAATTGACCAATCCAGCTTGATAATTGGCGTTGATCAATGCTAATGAAGCATTGCTGCTCTGCAACGCATCCCATTGCGCTGCCTGAGTTGCAGCGTCATGTTCCAAGGCTTTAAGGGTATCCGCAACTTGTTGGAAAGCGCTGATGACTGTTTGCCGATAATTGGCCAGAGAGCTTTCATAAGTCTCTATGGCCGCTTTACGGTTAAACCAGATAGTGCCACCGTGAAACAAAGGTTGCGCAAAGTTGCCAGCCATGGCCCAGATGTTACCGTGACTGATGAATAGGTCGGCCAGGGAAGTGTTATTGTAGCCATACGATGCACTTAGGCTGATGGTTGGAAATAATGAGGCCGTGGCTACGCCGATTTTAGCACTGTCACTGTGCAGTTGTGCTGCGGCAGACAGTATATCCGGGCGCTGATTTATCAGATCGGAAGGTAAGGTCACTGGCATTTTGGCTGGTAGCTTCAATTCTTCCAATTTTATGGGTGGTGCTTGCCATTCTGCGGGTACCTTACCCATCAGGCTGGCTTGTAAATGTGCGCTTTGATCAAGTTTTTGCTGTAGCGGTGGCAGTGTAGCTGCCAGCGCGGCTAATTGACTGCGTAAACTGAGCAGGGTCAGATAAGGAACAGTACCGGTTTGCACTTGAATGACTGTGATGTCTATCTGCTTATGAATATTGTCGATTAATTGCTGGGTAGCATCGATTTCTGCACTGTATGCTGCACTGGTAATTATGCTGTTGATCACATTACCCGTCAGGGTCAGATAGGTAGCATGTGCTGTATAACCCTGCAATTCCTGTTGCGCCTTTAGGCTTTCAATCCTGCGGCGTTCGCCGCCAAATACATCCAGCGTATAACTCACGGTGGAGCTAATGGTGTACAAATTAAAAATCGTCGGTTTAGAGGTTTGACCAAATTGGGCTGCTGAAAAGCGTTTTCTGCTTGGGGTAAACCCCATATCAATTTGCGGAAAGAAGATGCCATAGCCTGCTTGTAATGTCGCCTGACTTTGACGTAAATTAGCCTGAGCGGCCTGCAAGCCTAAATTATTGGCAATGGCTGCTTTTACGATACTGTTTAAGGGGGTGGAGTTAAACAGCTGCCACCAGTCTGCGCTGATTTTGTCACCCAACGCAAAATGTTGGCTAATCCCGCCAGCCTCAGCGGTGGTAACCGGGTCAGATGTATAGTTATAGCTTGTAACTTTAGGTGGATCAGGTTGTACAAAATCAGGGCCTAGCGTACAACCTGTCAATACTGCCAGCAAAACAATAGTGAGCTTAATAATGCCTAAATGCTGCATTGGAAACTTGTCTGAGCCTGCTGCTCGGCTGGCTAATCGTATATTCATAGGAACGCTGCCATTGGTCATTTTTCACCAATATAAACATCAACCAGCTGTCCCGGATACAGGTTTAGCTCTGCGGTGTTAGCAAAGTTGAACAGGATGGTTAATACGCGTACATCAACCCGCTCAGTTTTTTGATTGGACAATTCGATTTTAGGTGAAATATAGGGTTGGATGCGCACAAATTGCAACGGAATACTAGTGTTAGTGCCGCGAATAAACATTTTACCCTGCATTTTAGAGGTGGCGGGTAATTTGGGGACCAGTATTTCGTCTATAAAACATCTGACAGCCAATTGATTTTGCGCGCTACCCAGCACCAGTACCGGGTTCATATCCTGCGTATAGGAACCATAAATACCTTGTGGCGACACATAGCTACCAACTGCAGCCATAATACTCAATACTCTGCCATCCTCTTTTGCTTTGATGCTATATTTCGATAACAAAGCATTGGCCGCCAGGTAGCTGTTGTAAAGGTTCTGATAGAGTTTTTCCTGATTTTTGATGTCATAACTCCAGGCACCTGCCTTAGTTAGTTCATACTGTTTTTTTAACAATTCAAAATTGGCTTCAGCTACTTTGACGGCGTTGCTGTCGTTATCCAAAGTATCCTTGCTCACAGACTGTGGATTAAGAGTAAACGACTGCATTTGTTTGTCCAATACCACCTGAGCACTGTATAAACTGGCTTTAGCCACAGCTAACTGGGCTTTGGCAACAGCCAGTACTTCTTGGCGGGGTTGATGCTTTAGTTCTTCCAACATGATCAGACCCGCATCAGCTTGCGCCTTCAACTGCGCCGTAGTGGCTTTTTGTACAGCATCATCCAGCATTATGAGCGGTGTACCTTTCTGGATATTTTGACCTTCTGTGACGCCTATTTTTGTCACGACGCCGGATACTTCAGGAAAAATATTGATGTTTTCACCACTGGGCAGATTGCTCTCAATCAGACCGTTAGCGTATATTCCCTGCGGGAACGGGTTTGGTGCTGGATTGAATACTGGTTGAAGCGGACTGTTGACCACCCCTGAAAAATACGCAGCAGCCAAACCAATGACCACACCAATACCTGAAACGATGAATATAACCTTGTTGTTCATTTTGCTAATCCCTGTTTTTCAATCGCGGTGACTTGACCGTCTTCCATTTTCATAATGCGATCCGCAAATTCGAAAATACGGTTATCGTGACTGACTACCAATACACAACGCTTTTCGTTAAGAATGTCGCTTTTAACGAATGCCATGATTTTTTTGCCACTTTCACCATCCAGAGAAGCGGTAGGTTCATCAAAAATTAGAATATCGGGCTGGCTGACCATCGCTCTGGCGATGGCAACCCGTTGTTGCTCGCCGCCGCTCAACTTAACTGGTGGCAATTGTGCGCGATCTTTTAGCCCGACAATATCCAGAAACTTTAAGGCTTCTTGAATGGCCTCATCCCAGTTGCGGCGTTTAAGAATAAGCGGAATGGCCACATTTTCTACCGTGCTCAAGCGAGGGAATAAATGATAATCCTGAAATACAAAGCCGATGCGATTCAGGCGAAAATCGGCCAAGGCATCGTTGTCCAGGCTCCAGATATCGGTGTTGTCAATTAACACACTGCCCGAATTGGGTCTGAGAATACCGGACATCATGCTCAGCAGTGTAGTTTTACCGCTGCCAGAGGGGCCGACCAGAAAAAATGCTTCGCCATATCTAATCTCGAAACTAACCTCTTTTACCGCGTTAGTTCGGGCTTCACCCTCACCAAACCATTTAACCAACTGTTTGGCGGTAATGGCGATGTTTGGCATCTCAACCCCTAAACACGTCGAATGGTTCTATCTTTAACACTTTTCTGACACCGATATAACTGGAAAATATGGCAATGATTAGTACCATTACAAAGGCCAAGCCTAAATCGGTGTAGGTCACTATGCTGGCATAATTAGGTAAACGCATTTTGGCTAATATAATCATTAAGGTACATAGACCGACGCCTAATCCATAACCTGTAAGCGCGGTAAATCCGGCCTGGAAAACAATCATGATGATCAATTCACGACTTTTGGCACCTATGGCTTTTAACGCGCCAAATTTATCTAGGTTCTCTAGAATAAAGGTGTAGAAAGTTTGTCCAGAAATAGACAGTCCGACCACAAAACTGATAATAGTCATTAACAGGATATTGGTACCTATCCCGGTTTTGTACTTGTAAAATGCGGCAATATTGTCGCAAAACTCCTCATTGGTCAGTGCCAGATAACCCATTTTTGCAACTTCATTTTTGATAGATGCAATATCACTTTCAGCCTTGGGTTCCACCAAAATATAAGAAGAGGTAAAGCGGGCAGAGGGGATGTACTGTATGGCGCGGTTGTAGGTTGTATAGAGTGATGGAATGCCAAACAAACCGTTATTGGTCACTTTAGCAATACCGACAATAACGCCACGGTGATCATTCAGTTCAAATTCCGTACCGATTACCGGATTCTCCAGTTTTTCGATTTCCGAATCTTTGATCACTATAAAACCGTTTTCTGCGTAGATGTCTTCTATATGTCCTTCCAGCAATTCAGGTCTGCCTAGTAAAGAGGTATCATCCAAACCCATAACCGTCACCGACTGGTAGTTGCCGCTGCGTAACTTTAGTGTTGCCCCTCCAGAGTATAAGGGCACTGCATATTTGACACCGGGTATGCTGCGCACTGCATCTTGCACGTAATCCGGCATGGGAATACTATTGGCTACTGTCGTCACAGAAGGGTCCATAATCCAGATTTTTGCACCAATATTGGTGACTACCGCAGAGGCCTTTTGCAATATTCCGGCGAAAATGGAAGTCATTTGCACCATTAAAAATACAGCAAAGGTAATACCTATCAGTAAGGCGGCAAATTTACCTTTGTCATTTACCAGTAATTTGAATGCTATCTTCAATAGTCCCATCATAGTCTGGCAGCCTCTTTATTTGCAGCCAGAAATCTATATTTTAATTTGTGGCTGCTAAAGTTTTGTCTAGTTAATGTTTGCGTCTGGGTGGGAGTGATTTTCGCTTCCTTAATGATTTTAGTCTTTGGTAACAAATAGGTTTTGATCACGTATGTTGCGATTGATAGCTTTCAATACAACTCAAAATGGACATAAAATTACAAATACCAATAGTTAGCAATCTTGAAAATCTTCGCTAAAATCAATACTATTATCAATGGCTTTGTTACCTATTCGATATGCATTTCCTGCTGTATCAACCTCCCAGTCTGTCGTTATATTTCCGACAAATGCTTCACATTCATCTAACGACTCTGAGTTTAAATCTTTGATTTGTTCTTTATCCATGCTGTGTTCCCAATTAATGATTACGAAAATAATGAGATTAATTTGTAACTACTTTGCGAAAAGGTCAGTTTTTATAGGATGAACCAACCGGCAGCGTATCAATCGCGACAGATACACTTCACTTTGTACATCCTATAGCCTTAAAGTATGTTTAGTTTTATCAGATAGAATGCGCAAATTCAGTACGTTTGCGTACATAAATTCATCATTTAATATTCGGAGTGATTGTCACTGGAAATTAATGTCTACAAGGTACGTTAGCCAACAGACGGATTTCAGCACATGTTTTAACTTAATTTGTAAAACCACTAGTCGCTTTTCCGCACACTATATGACGAAGTTAACGCTCATCCCACTCGAAATAACTGAATGCTGGCATAGTTTGTCCAGTCATGAGGTATTGGTAAAGCTAGGTGTAAGTGCCTTAGGGCTTTCTACGCAGGCAGCAGCAACTCGCTTGGCGAACAATGGTTTAAACGAATTACAGGAAGGTAAAACGATCAATCCATGGCTAATGTTTTTTAGCCAGTTCAATAGTCTTGTTATTTGGATATTAATAGTGGCAGGCATTATTTCGTCTGTGATGGGGGAAACTTTAGACGCTATTGCCATCCTGACTATTGTTATTCTTAACGCTATTATTGGTTTCTATCAGGAATATACGGCAGAAAAGTCTATTCTGGCACTAAAAAAAATGACCGCTCCACAGGCTAAGGTGCGGCGTGATGGGCAACTCATTTCAATTCCAGCTGCGTTTGTGGTGGTGGGTGACATACTGGAGCTAGAAGCTGGTGATTTAATCGCTGCGGATGCCCGATTATTGGAAACAGCGTCTCTTCGCTGCATGGAAGCTGCATTAACTGGCGAATCTGATCCCATCCTAAAACAAACTGCAGTATTAAGTGCTGGTGTAATCCCGCTTGCCGAGCGTAAAAATATGTTGTTTATGGGCGGGAGTATTGCGTCAGGCACAGGGCTGGCGGTTGTCGTCGCCACTGCAATGCATACCGAACTTGGCCTTATCGCGGGATTGATTAAAGCGGCCGCCGATGATCAGAGTACTCCGTTACAACGCAGGCTAGATGCCTTTGGTCGAATTTTAGTGTGGGTGGCACTCGTTATCGTGGTGTTATTGTTTTGCCTGGGTTTATTACGTGGAACGCCGGTTTTTGAATTGACTATGACTGCCATCAGTTTGGCGGTGGCGGCTGTTCCAGAAGGTTTGCCGGCTGTGGTAACGGTGGCGTTATCGGTTGGCGTGTTGCGTATGGCAAGGCGCGGTGCATTGGTGCGGAAATTGCCTGCAGTTGAAACGCTTGGTTCAACTAGCGTAATTTGCACAGATAAGACTGGCACCTTGACCCTGGGACAGATGACGGTTAGAGCATTCTATGTAGATGGTCAAAACTATGCCGTCAGCGGCGAAGGCTATGGGCCAGTAGGTGAGGTTAGGCGCCAAGACCAAGTAGTCACGGTGCTTAACTGTCCCGCTATGCAGGCATTAACATCTATTATATTAGGGTGTAATAATGCTCATTTGCTACAGGAGGAGGGCGTTTGGAAAACCTTAGGTGATCCAACCGAAGGTGCGTTATTGGCTGCGGCAGGTAAAGTGGGTGGCGACCGGGTAAGTATAGAGTTGGAATGTCCTAAGCAGTTGGAAATGCCCTTCGATTCAGATCGGAAGCGCAGTTCGGTGGTGCGGCTAATGCCAGATGGGAAGCTACGCGCTTTTACTAATGGCGCTCCGGGTGCATTGTTGAGTTTATGCACGCATCTCTATACTGAAGCCGGGATTCGCCCGCTAACAATACAGGATAGCGAACACATTTTGGCACAAACCACGCTGATGGCAAATAAAGCCTTAAGGGTGCTAGCGTCAGCCTATCGTGATCTTGAGGATGATATTGCTAATCTGACTGCTGTTAATGTTGAGCGTAAACTGGTGTTTGTCGGTCTGTCGGGTATGTATGATCCGCCGCGCCCGGAAGCCAAATCGGCCGTTGAAAAATGTCATACTGCCGGTATTCGTGTGGTGATGATTACCGGCGACCATCCGCATACCGCCATGGCTATAGCCAAAGAAATTGGTATTGCCTCTGATAAAGAAATTGCCATTACCGGATTGGAACTTGATCAGTTATCCGATACTCAATTACAAGCCCAGGTTGCGGGTATTGCTGTTTTTGCCAGGGTAACCGCTGCAAACAAACTTCGCATAATTCGGGCCTGGAAAGCCAATGATGCCGTAGTGGCAATGGCGGGAGATGGGGTTAACGATGCACCTGCTATCAGAGGTGCCGATATTGGTATTACCATGGGGAAGTCGGGGACGGAAGTGACCAAACAAGCGGCGGATATGATACTCACGGATGATAATTTTGCCACGATAGTCGCCGCTGTAGAAGAAGGTCGTGGTATCTATGAGAATATCCGCAAAACCCTGCTATATCTGCTGGCCGGTGGCAGTGGCGAATTGTTGTTGATGACAATCTGTGTTCTGGCAGGGTTACCCGCACCACTGTTACCTATACATCTGTTGTGGATCAATTTAGTTACGGATGGTTTACCTGCGTTGTGTTTAGCTACCGAACCTATTGATGCGGATCTGATGAAATATACACCGCGCCGCCGTTCGGAGCGGATGACCAATCCCAGGTTTTTCCAAACCATGTTATTGACGGGTATGTTGACTGCAGGGATAGTGTTTGCGGTTTATGTTTATGCTTTACAGTCAGGAAATACCGAATCGGCACGTTCATATGCTTTTGCCGGATTAGTGTTTGCCGAATTGTTGCGTTCCTTTGGCGCTCGCCATGAACGCAAACCAGTTTGGCGACTGTCGCTATTTACCAATATAAATCTGGTTATGGTTGTGGTGGTATCTTTAGGATTGCAAGTATTAAGTCAACATTATGCGCCGATGGAAAGGATACTAAAAACAACAGAAATGTCGTTGCAAGATTGTTTGTTGTTATTAGTGGTTTCGGCCATTCCGCTGTTAGTACTGGAATTATTAAAACAATATCGGCATGCAAAATCGTATCAACCCAAAGTGACGACTAGTTATTTATCTGGATTTACTTCTTGGCTAGGCAATATTGGGTTGCTAGTTACACATGCTGTGAAAAAATTTGTGCAGATTAATGCCAGTCAGTCTGCGGCAGCCTTTGCCTATTTCGCGTTTTTCTCGCTCTTTCCAATGATTTTGTTATTTGTAACCTTTGCTGCGCTGTTTATTGATCGAGAACAGGCAGGAATGGTTGTTATCACTTATATTAAAACTTATATCCCAATCGGCGCAGATATGCAGGGTTATTTATTCAATTCGCTGACGCAAGTAGTCAAAACTAGCGGACCTGTCAGCGTTGTGGCACTGGTAACACTGTTATGGTCAGCCATACAGTTTTTTACAAATCTGATCACGGCAACCAATCAGGCTTGGGGTGATGTTAGTGGCAAATGGTGGCAACTACCGTTGCAAAGTTTGCTGTTTCTTGCTCTGATGCTGTGCGTATTAATGATGGGCATTACCGCGCCGGTGCTGGTTGGAATGATGGAGAGGTTTCTATTACCTATAATGGATTTCGGTGTCTGGTTTAATCCGCTAATGAGTACTGTTATTTCTTCGCTGCTGGTGTTCTTCAGTCTCAGTCTGTTTTATAGAATTGTGCCTGTTCAGCCTACCCCATTTTCACAAGTCTGGGCTTCAGCATTATGTACCACGCTACTACTACAGGTGACTGGAGGCGTTTTTGCCCTTTATCTGGCGTACTTTACCAACTTAAATGCCATCTATGGCGCGTTTGGTGGCATCATGGCTTTATTGCTGTGGTTATATGTCTCCGGTTGTATTTTTATCTTCGGTGCCTGCTTATCTTCTGGGCAAGCTTTAAAAAATACTATGAATCAATAAGCAAAATCTTTGATCAGTTAACCCAATATCGGGCAATAGGCGTTATTTTCTTATAGTCATGCTAAGCATAACTTTTTTGTTAATGGTAAGCATTCGCCCCAATGTTCGTTTACGTACAGATGAATTTGCCACAAAGACACATAATGTGCCAGCGACTGTTCCACATTCAAATTTTAGTAAACGTATTTTTCGTGTTGGACATCAGTTAAAACTAGCGGACATTTATTTCTGGAGTCACTGTTATGAAACGAATATATTTTTTAGCGCCAGACATCAATATTACCCAAAACATCGTGAATGATTTATTGAGTGCTGATATCGAAGAACGCCATATTCATGTTATCGGCAAACCAGGTTCACATCTGGAAGCTTTACCTGAAGCAACCTTTCTACAAAAGTCTGATTTTATTCCGGCTTTGGAGCAAGGCCTGTTGTTGGGTGCGGCTACTGGCTTGTTTTGTGGTTTGGTGGCTTTGATATTGCCGATGGGGTTGGTGTTGGGTGGTGGAGCGGTATTGGCAATCTCTACGGTAGGTGCTGGTCTGGGAAGCTTTTCAGCGACTTTGGTGGGCATTAGTGCCGATAGTCGTCGCCTAAAACAATTTGATGATGCGATAAAAAATGGCGAGTTTCTAGTTATGATAGATATGGAAGAGGATCAAATAGAAAAAATAAAAACCATTATAGTAATGCATCATCCTGAAGTAGATTTTGAAGGCGTTGAACCGCATTTTTTCGCTTAACGCTAAAGAGAATCCGTTTGTAACGGATTCTCGCCGCATTTTAGTTAGTTAATAAAACTCATTTTGTCTTTTACGTTTTTAACGCCAGGTGTACACCATGCAGAATGGGTTGCCAGATCGCGTTCGTTCCAACTGTGAACTTTTCCAGTCAGAGTAACATCCTCGCCATGCACTTCCACAGAGATATTTTGTGCGTCAGCTATGGCGCGTCGTTTTAAGGCAGTTTCGATATCGGCTTTGATTGAACTTGAGGTAATTGCTGGTTTAATAGTAATATCGTTACTAACGCCTCTTACGCCCATTAAATACAGCACTGCATTAGCTGCTGTTACTCTTTGGTAACCCCAGTCAACTTGACCCGAAAGTGTAATCCAGCCGTTTTCTACCATCACCCTGACAGAATTTTTCGGCAAATATGTCGTCCACTGTAAAACGTTTTCTACGGTACGGGCTATATCAGCATCTGTGCGATTGCTGACACCTGGCAGGGTAACATCAATTTCAACAGCCAAAGCTTTTACACCTGCAACCCGTTGTGCTGATTGTTCTGCATTCAGTTTTTCTCCGTAACTGTTGACATGTCCAGATAAAGTGACGATGCCATCTTTAACTTCAACGCCGATGTTGGTTGGGTTAATGGAAGGTTCCCAGTTTAGCTCGGCAATGACGTCTTTTTGTATTTGCATATCGTTTTTCATGACTGTATTTCCTTGTAGAATTAGGGGAATTAAGTATGCACTGAAAGTGTAATCCGATCTGTGCGGCTGCCCACTTACAAGTAATGATTGACGACAATTGTCATCACGCAATTTCTTGCCTTTTCCTATTATTCTTATTTATGCCTGAGACTCGCGAAAACGGTATTTCTTTGAGGGTATCTTTGAAAGCACAACTTATAATCCATTTAATCCCCCGTCCGTTGTTATTAATAGAATGTCAGCAAGCATTGCTGATATTCAAATTATTACAGGGATAACCAAAGAGTACCTATCATCAACGTGATTAAAGTCAGTGGCGCACCTACCTTAAAGTAGTCCCAGAAGGAAATCAAAACTCCGCGTTCGGCGGCTTTCTGCACCACAATCAGGTTTGCAATCGACCCTAAAATTGTGAAGTTGCCTGCCAAGGTAGAAGCCATAGCAATCACCAACCATGCACTATCATGATTCTGCAAAACCGTTACAAACGGCTTCATCATCAGCACGGCAGGGACATTGCTGACCAGATTGGATAGCACGGCAGTTACTGCACTCAGGACAGGCACTTGATCGAGATGCAGATGACCTACTGCAGCCATTATATTGGCTGTAAGCAATGATTTTTGTGCTCCAGCCACAATGATGAACAATCCTGCAAACATAAGTAACAATGACCAATCTATTTCTGCATAGATGCGTTTGCTCTTGATTCGTCGTGTTAACAACAACCAGCTACTAATGATAATGGCAACTTTGGCTGGCGGCTGACCGGCAAAAAATAGTGTAATCATTGCCGCAGTCGCCAATAAGGCGCGGAACACCAGAACGCGATTTATACGTAAATTTGGCTTGTCAATTTGCATGTGGATAATGGTGGTGAATTCTTTTCGATGAAAGACACCCACCATTACAGCAGTAATAATTAGCCCGATTATTGCCACTGGTGCAAGTGTAAGAGCAAACGAAGTATAAGAAATATGCGAGAAACTGGCTATTAGAATGTTTTGTGGATTTCCGGTAATGGTTGCCGTAGAGCCCACATTAGAAGCCAGCGCTACTGCAAGCAAATACGGTACTGGTTTACGCCCCAGGCGAAGTGTCAGTTCCAGTACCAGTGGTGCTAGAACTAGGCAAATGGCATCATTCACTAGAAAAGCTGAAAATATTCCTGACGTGGCGGTGATAGTGCAAAGCAGGAACAGTGGATTTTTTGCCTTCGCAACAATCAAGTTTGTCACCATCACAAAAAAACCAGACAGACGTAAACTGGCTACAAGTATCATCATTCCGAGTAACAAAGTAATCGTGTCGAGGTCAATTGCCTTATAGGCATCTTCTAGTGACAGAGCGCCGGATACGACCATTAACCCTGCACCCACCAAAGCAATACCGGCTCGATCAATGCTCAGACCTGGTATCTTGCCAAACGCAAGCGCCAGATAGCTGCTTACAAAGATGATTGCGACTGTAATTTTGTGGATGCTGATATCAGCTTCAGGGCTTACCCATAGCCAGTTGGGGATTGCGGTAGAAATAAGGGCGTTAAGTATCACGCAGATAACCAGCACTATGCTGACTATATTTGGCCAATGTCGTTGCCAGTTTTTTTTCATTGACGACACTTTCAAGACATTAGGGAATATTTATTACAAATAATGATGTGCATTTTAAGGTTCGCTTATAAATTAAGTCGATTTTACGTGATATTTCCGTGTTTGGTAACGGCAAACACCAAACGGCCTTGCAAAATAAGTCAGGCGGCTATTCTGGCGGATTTTCGGCAATCAAACCATAACAAAATGCTGCTGTTATCTGCAAAAGGTATAACCCTTGAACAAAAGGCAGCAGCCTGATTCTTTAAATATTAAGCCGCTAACCCCCGATTATCTTTTGGGAAGTCTGCTGCACGTGCCACCAATTCACCGGCTAAAAACTCTTTGTGTAATTCATCCAACTTGCTGGTAGCGCCCACAAAGGCATCTTTACCTAGTAGCAGATGATGAGGTGGGTTAGTGGTTTCAATAGCCTGAATAATCGCATGCATGCCACGTATGGGATCGCCGGGTTGATGTCCAGAAATGGCGCGCACTTGGCTACGCCAAACACCTGCAGTGGCTGCATAATCCGCAATTTGCTGTTGGCTTTCATCGGCAGAGCGTCCGGCCCAATCGGTGCGAAAACCACTAGGTTCGACTAGCATAACCTTGATTCCCAATGGTTCTACCTCTTGCCAGAGTGCTTCGGACAATCCTTCCACAGCAAACTTGGTCGCATTATAGTAACCAAGTGCGGGGAATGAACGTAATCCAGCTAAGGATGAAAAGTTGACAATGTAGCCGCTTTTTCGTTGACGCATTGCCGGCAGAACCGCATGTATCATACGACTTAAACCAAAGAAATTAATCTCGAACATTTTACGTATCTCGGCTTCTTCGCTTTCTTCAACAGCTGCAAAATAACCAATTCCTGCATTGTTTACTAGTACATCAATGCTGCCAAACCTTTGTGTTGCTGCCAATATGGCCGCATCAATTTGATCTTGATCAGTCACATCCAGTTTTAGTACTAGTGCTTCACCTAAGGCTGCTAAGCTATTGAGTGTTTCTGGATCACGAGCTGTGATGACAGTTCGGTAACCACGTTCTAGTAATTGTTTGGCAAGCTCTCGACCAAAGCCAGTCGAGCAGCCCGTGATAAACCATACCGGTTTTTGAACTAATGGCAATTGATTGTTGGTTTGTGTCATAAAAGGTACTCCAAAAATTTACTGTTAAGATTAATATGGGTAAAGTCTCAATTCAGCTATCTAACCCAAACATTGAAACCGTAATCTATTGCAAAGCGAATATATTGGCTTATGGCTTGCACTTAACCCATATTTGTTTACAAGCCTGTATATGCCAATACTGAATTTAAGCGTAATGGGATAAGCGTAAGTCATGACGCAAGTTAATTATTAATGTTTTGCTTTAGACGGTCTGTTCGGCAGCAAACAGATTACGAGTTAAGGTGTTTTGCTTCTTAACGTCTAATAACGCACCGACACAAAATTAATTGCGCAGTCATTTTGAAATGAAATCAATTAGTATTGGGGTAAGCACACACAGTATCGGTGAGTTCTATTCATGGATGATCGTTGAAACGTTACTAGCCAAGTTAACAAGGGGTTTTCTGACTTCAATCCATTAACTTATCTACAATTGCTAGAAACTTTGGGTTAGGCGAGATTTCATGTCTACTATTGAAGAACATCATTAATGTGCTAATGATTAAGGGGATAGTGAATAGATAGTGGTTAACAATCAGACAATTTGATTTTATTGTTTGTTAATCAAGGTGATTTGTCGTTGCCATGCTGCGACCAGCGCTGCGTAACGACTCTGGACAGTCCAGACGGTCAGTATGAATTTCGATGAATACCAGCTCATCTGCCGCCGTAGCTTTAGCCAGTGCTGCTTCAAGTTCGCCTTCTGTACGTACATCAATACCTAGCCCACCACCAAATACTTCTACTAATTTATGATATTTCCAGGGTTGCAGGTCATTGTAGGCATGATCGCTGATCACGCGTTCTATGGTATACCCCTCATTATTAAGCAAAAATATGATCGGCTTGAGATGATTGCGGATCATGGTCGACAGATCCTGTCCAGTAACTTGGAATGAACCGTCTCCCACAAACAGCACAACCTGCCTGTGTTTGGCGGCCATGCTGGCACCCAAGGTAGCGCCGATGGTATAGCCAATTGAGCCGTAAAAAGTCTGACCAATAAAGGTCGCACCGTTGGGCATCAGCATTTCGGCTGCACTGAATAAGGCTACACCTGTTTCAGCAACGACTATGGCATCGTCGGCTATAAAATGACTCATGCGGTCGAAAAATCGTTGGATAGTCAGTACTTTCTGTGGATCAGGAATATATAGCTCCGCACAACGATGCACGCAGCCATCTTTCGCACTTTGGATATTCAGTGTTACAGGGTCTCGTCGGCTAATTTTTTCTGTTAGTCCTGCGATAAAGTCATGTAGAGATACATTCTCGTAATAATGATGTTTGATTCTTACTGAACGGATGTTAGCGTTTATAGTTTTGGTTTCGTCAAGGTTAGCAGTAAAACCACCCGTGTTAAAATCGGTGAGTACTGCCCCCAATTGCAGAATACAATCAGCAGAGTTAACTCGATTTTTCACATAGTCACGACTTCGTTCACCTTCAAACAACCCAATGAATTGTGGATGCTGCTCTGACAGGACGCTCTTGCCCAACATCATGGTCGCATAGGGAAAGCCAGTTTTATCAAGCAAGTTGGCAAAATCTTGTTGCAGCTTGAAGCGTATCAATTCCACATCGCCAATGATAACGGGTTGCCGAGCATTATTCAGCATTTGCAATGCTTCGTTGATCGCCTCGCCCAGCGTATCAGGATCGCTGCCGAGAGTTGTAGGGAAACGAAAAGGCTTAGGAGGTTGGCAAGGCATCATCACCACATCAGCAGGAATACTAATGTAAACGGGTTGTTGATGAGAAACACAGATTGTTAACACCCGATCTATTTCGGCAGCTGCCGTATCTGCAGAAACCAGTTCGGTTGAGGCGGCTGTAATTTTCTCGTACATTCGCAAGGGGATTTGATAATCTCCCATGGTGTGATGCAAAAGTGGCCGATTGCGAAAGTTAATTGTTGATGGAGAACCCGTAATCACTACCAACGGCACGCGTTCGGCGAAAGCGCCAGCCACGCCATTGATCGCGCTTAATTCTCCAACACCATAAGTCGAGCAAAATGCGCCAATACCGCGAATGCGTGCATAGCCATCAGCGGCGTAGGCTGCATTAAGTTCATTACAGGTGCCTATATATTTTAAATCGCTCTTTAGTACCTGATTTAAAAAACCCAGCACAAAATCCCCCGGCACACCAAACAAATGATCTACGCCAATCTCCTGCAGTCGGGAAATTAGGTAATTTGCAACCGTAAATTGAGAAGTATTCATTGTGATTGAGTCCTTTGTTTGCAGATACAACGCTGCTAAGTTTCAATTAAACATTTGCTACCTGACAGGTATTATTTTGATTTCTTGATCTGTTCTTTAAGGTCGCCAAATCCTGACTGTAACTTTCCTACGTTTTTATCTAAATTACCTTCATTTTCCATATCCTCATTGTCCAGTATCTTACCAGCCACTTCCTTAACGTTACCTTTGGATTCTTCGATTCTGCCTTTTACTTGATCTTTGTTCATGATAGTTCCTGAGAATAAATTAAATT
Organism: Methylomonas sp. AM2-LC; assembly: GCF_039904985.1. NCBI lineage: Bacteria > Pseudomonadati > Pseudomonadota > Gammaproteobacteria > Methylococcales > Methylococcaceae > Methylomonas > Methylomonas sp. AM2-LC. The sequence goes on along the minus strand of NZ_CP157005.1, from coordinate 3,378,089 downwards.
GATTTAAGCAAATTGCGATGAGATTTTTCGCTTTATCCGCTCGATTTATACCTTAATAGGAATAACTAAGGCAGTCAGTTCGGCAACGAACATTGATACGCAAAAGCGAACTTTATGCTAGTTTCAAAAGCTGCGGCACAGTTTGAACTTTAAATCTTGTCAATTGGGTAATTTTAAAAGCGGGTAAGTGTGTGCGATAGCGTACGGACATAAAATGCTGTTTAAACCATGCTGAGTTTAATTTTCTCCGTTTCTTACGTTCCTATTTGGAATCATCCTAATTGAGGGTCAGTAAATGCCCATGGTCACGACACTTTCCCTAGCGGCGGGCAATGATGCTTGTCAGCTTACGGAACTCGATATTTATATGTTCAAACAGGGCAATCATTTTCGCCTGTATGAAAAAATTGGCTCACATCTCATCACTGTCGATGGCGTAATAGGTTGCCATTTTGCGGTTTGGGCACCTAATGCGGCTGTTGTGTCGGTCATCGGCGACTTTAATGCTTGGCATGCAGATTCTAATCCACTTCAGATGCGTAATGACGACTCGGGGATTTGGGAAGGCTTTATTGCGGGGGTGACCACTGGTGAGCGCTATAAATACAGGATAGTTTCCAGCGACGGAAAAATAGCAGATAAAGGAGATCCCTTTGCCTTTAGTTGCGAAGTGCCGCCCCTGACTGCCTCCCTGGTCTGCGAACTGGATTATATTTGGCATGATACGGATTGGATGGCAAAACGTGGTGAGAAAAATCAACTTAACGCCCCTTGTTCCATTTACGAAGTCCATTTCGGTTCCTGGCGTAGAGTTCCAGAAGAAGGCAATCGTTTTTTAACTTATCGCGAGATGGCGCAATGGCTACCTCCTTACCTGAATGAGATGGGTTTTACCCATGTCGAGTTCTTGCCGTTAACCGAGCATCCTTTTTATGGCTCCTGGGGCTATGAAACCACCGGTTATTTTGCGGCCACCTCGCGTTACGGTGATCCGCAAGATTTGATGTTTTTGCTGGATACTTTGCATCAGCATGGCATCGGTGTGATCATGGATTGGGCGCCGGCGCATTTTCCATGCGATGCCCATGGTCTTGGACATTTCGATGGCACCTATCTCTATGAACATGCGGATCCTCGACAGGGTTATCAACCGGAGTGGCATAGTTCACTGTTTAATTACGGTCGCTACGAAGTGCGGGCATTCTTGACCAGCAGCGCACTATTCTGGCTGGATAAATATCATATCGATGGTTTGCGCCTGGACGCGGTGTCTTCGATGCTCTATCTGGATTATGGCCGTAAGGAAGGCGAGTGGATTCCAAATCGTAATGGCGGTCGGGAGAATCTGGATGCAGTCACATTCCTGCGCAATCTGAATGAGGCGGTTTATCGTGAATACCCGAGTACGCAAACTTTCGCGGAAGAATCGACTGCTTGGCCTATGGTTTCACGACAGGTTTCGTCTGGTGGATTGGGCTTCGGTCTGAAATGGAATATGGGGTGGATGCACGATACTTTGCAGTATTTTGCCGAGGATCCAATTAACCGCAAATATCACCACGCACAATTGATTTTTAGCATCTGGTATGCCTTTTCCGAAAATTTCGTATTGCCTTTTTCACACGATGAAGTGGTACAGGGCAAGGGGTCGCTGATCGCTAAAATGCCGGGCGACGAATGGCAAAAGTTTGCCAATTTACGCTTATTGTATGGCTATATGTGGGGGCATCCAGGTAAAAAACTGTTATTTATGGGCTGCGAATTCGGACAGAAACACGAATGGCAGCACGATGAAAGTCTGGATTGGGACGAATTGCAATATCCGCATCAACAGGGCTTGCGGCGCTGGATAGCCGATCTCAATGGTTTTTATCGTAGTCACGCGGCGCTCTATCAGCAAGACTTTAGTCGTGATGGCTTTCAATGGATGGACTGCAACTACGCCGAAAAAAGCGTAATTAGCTTTGTGCGCCGTGGCGTTAATTCGAACGATACTCTATTGATCGTTTGTAACTTTACCCCGCTGGTTCGCGAAAATTATCTAGTCGGTGCGCCTGTCGGCGGTGTGTGGCAGGAAGTGCTGAACAGCGATGCCAAGCTATACGGCGGCAATGGCGTCGGGAATTTTGGCGGTGTAGAAGCCGCTCCGGTTCGGTGTGGCGAAATGTATCACTCACTCATGTTGCGCTTGCCGCCGCTTGCCGTGCTTTTCTTCAGATCAGGAAGTGGACTATGACAGACATATTAATCATTGATGGCAGGCGGCGGGTAGTGATTGAAAATGTACAGCCGATAATTGATGGCGGGCGGTTTCCGATCAAGCGTGTTATCGGTCAGAGCGTAGAAGTGAAAGCCGATGCCTTCACAGACAGCCAGGATGCACTGGTTTGCTTGTTGCGCTACCGGCATGAAGCGGAAACGGGTTGGCATGAACTTAGTATGACACCGCTGGCCGTTGACCGTTGGTGCGCTTCGTTTCCGATTACCAAACTGGGTCGCTATTTCTACACGTTGACTGCCTGGAGTGATGTTTTTTTTTCCTGGCGGCAGGAATTTGCACGACGGATTGAATTAGAAGATATCGGCTTGGCGCTGCTGGCAGGTGCACTATTGGTCGCTGAGGCGGCAGTGCGTGCTGACGGAAATAATCAGTTGCAACTTGAAGAATTTGCCAAAGCATTAGGTTCGGTGAAACCAGAGGCTGGTTATGCACAGGCCATGTCAGAAACACTGGCAAGTCTAATGCGAACACATCCTGAGCGTAGTCTGGCTACGGATTATCCCGTCACCTTATGCGTATGGGCGGAGCCTGTACAAGCCCAATACAGTACTTGGTATGAGTTTTTCCCGCGATCCTGCATGGCTGATGGCATGCTGCACGGCAGCTTTGCCGAGTGTGAAAAACGCTTGCCTTATGTCGCGTTCATGGGTTTCGATGTGGTGTATTTGCCGCCTATACATCCAATAGGTCTGAGTCAACGCAAGGGCGCGAATAATACACTGTCAACCAGCAATGAGGATGTCGGCAGTCCCTGGGCTATCGGTGCAGCGGATGGAGGCCATAAAGCAATACATGCGCAATTGGGTACCTTGGCAGACTTTCAGCATCTGCTGCAGAAGGCACAAGAGCTGGATATAGGGATTGCTTTAGATATTGCGTTCCAATGTTCTCTGGATCATCCATACGTGCACGAGCATCCTGAATGGTTTCGTCATCGCGCGGACGGTAGCATCCAGTTTGCCGAGAATCCACCCAAGAAATACGAAGACATTTATCCTTTTAATTTTGAAACCGAAGCCTGGCGTGAGCTCTGGCAGGAACTGCTGGATGTGGTTTTGTTTTGGGTAGAGCAGGGGGTGAGTATTTTCAGGGTCGATAATCCGCACACCAAGCCATTCCAATTTTGGGAATGGCTGATAGCGGAGGTTAAGCGCGAGCATCCCGAGACTATTTTTCTGGCGGAAGCCTTTACCCGGCCGAAAGTTATCTATCAGCTCTCCAAGCTGGGTTTCAGTCAATCTTACAATTATTTTCCGTGGCGCAATACTAAAAGCGAAATCGAGAGCTATTTCACTGAGCTGACCTGTACGCAAGTGCGCGAATATTTTCGATCTAATCTATGGCCGAATACACCGGATATTCTGTCAGAGTATCTGCAATTCGGCGGCCGCTCGGCGTTCATGTTGCGTTTGGTACTGGCGGCTACACTGGGAGCGAGTTACGGAATTTACGGACCGGCTTATGAGTTGCTGGAGGCAACGCCTCGAGAAGTGGGTGGTGAAGAATACCTGAACTCCGAGAAATATCAGCTGCGCAGCTGGGATATCGAACGTGCGGACAGTCTAAAAGATTTTATTGCGCGAGTGAACCGGATACGCCGTGAGAACCCGGCATTGCAGCAAAATCAGCGTTTACATTTTATGACTGTGGACAATGAGAGTCTGCTGTGTTTTGCAAAAATCGCTGAAGATGAGACCAATATCATTTTGGTAGTAGCCAATCTCGATCCTCATCATACCCAGTCAGGTTGGGTGAGCTTGGATTTAGAACTACTTGGTCTAGATACAAGACCTTTCCAGATGCACGATCTATTAACAAACGCCCGTTTTTTGTGGAACGGTACCCGAAACTACGTTGAACTCAATCCGCAAGTTACGCCGGTACACATTTTTAAACTGCGTCGACGGGTGCGGACTGAGCATGACTTCGACTATTTTCTATAGCTGGGTTTTCTAATGGCGAACAGCCGCTAAACCAGGATGAAAGATCGATGATAAAGATGAAACCCAAGACAATAAAAACTGCGCTTACGGACAATGCGCAATGGATGGCCGATCCGCTTTGGTATAAAGACGCGGTTATTTACGAATTGCACGTCAAGGCATTTTTCGATAGCGACAATAATGGCGTTGGTGATTTCTCTGGCATGATGCAGAAGCTGGATTATTTACAGGATTTAGGGGTGAACACGCTTTGGTTGTTACCCTTTTATCCTTCGCCAATGCGCGACGATGGTTATGATATCTCCGATTATCGTAACATTTATCCCGAATATGGCGATATGGCTGATTTTAGGTTGTTCGTGAAAGAAGCGCACCGCCGCAATCTGAAGATTATCAGCGAACTGGTTATCAATCACACCTCCGATCAGCACCCCTGGTTTCAGGCAGCGCGTCGGGCTCCACCCGGTTCCAGCAAGCGTAATTATTATGTTTGGAGCGATAACGACCATCAGTTTCCAGAAACGCGCATTATCTTCAGCGATACCGAAAAATCGAACTGGGCCTGGGATGAAGTCGCCCACGCTTATTATTGGCATCGATTCTTCAGTCATCAACCCGATCTTAATTTCAATCATCCTCAAGTAGTTAAAGCGGTTATCAGAATCATGCGTTTCTGGATGGATCATGGTGTTGACGGTGTCCGGCTAGATGCCATTCCTTATCTGTGTGTACGAGAGGGAACTCAAAACGAAAACTTGCCGGAAACCCATGCCGTTATCAAGCAAATGCGCGCGGTGCTGGATAAGTATTACCAAAATCGGGTGTTTTTGGCCGAAGTCAATCAGTGGCCGGAGGATGTGCGGGATTATTTTAGCGATGGCGATGAATGTCACATGGCTTATAACTTCCCACTGATGCCGCGTATGTATATGGCCATAGCCCAGGAAGATCGTCATCCCATTGTCGACATCATACGCCAGACTCCAGAAATCCCTGAATCCTGTCAATGGGCGACTTTTCTGCGTAATCACGACGAGCTTACCCTCGAGATGGTTACTGATAAAGAACGCGATTATATGTATCAAATGTATGCCGATGATGCGCGGGCGCGTCTTAACTTCGGCATTCGCCGCCGATTGGCGCCACTTATGGACAATGAAAGCAATAAAATTCGGTTGATGAACAGTTTGTTGCTGTCTTTGCCGGGCTCACCCATTATTTATTACGGTGATGAAATCGGTATGGGAGACAATTTATTTCTCGGTGACCGCAATGGTGTGCGCACCCCGATGCAGTGGAGTCCAGATCGCAATGCGGGTTTCTCGCGTGCCGATCCTCAGAATCTGTATCTTCCGCCTGTCATGGATGCAGTGTATGGCTATGGAGCAGTGAATGTGGAGGCGCAGCAACGTGAACATGCTTCATTGTTGAACTGGATGCAAAGTGTGTTGGCCGTGCGTAAAAAACATCAGGCCTTTGGTCGCGGAAAAACGGTTTTTTTGCATCCAGGAAATCGCAAAATACTCGCCTATTTCAGGACTTATGCACAAGACATTATTCTGTGCGTAAGTAATTTGTCACGTGCCGCACAGGCGGTGGAACTCGATCTTCACGAATATAAGGGCTATGTTCCTGTGGAGTTGATGGGATGTTCGGCTTTTCCTCCCATAGGCGATTTGCCCTATCTGCTGACATTGCCGGGTCATAACTTTTATTGGTTTCGTTTGTCCAGTGGCAAAGAGGTGCAAGATTGGCACGAGGAACATCTAACACCAGAAGAATTGCCAATGTTGGTACTGTTCGACGGTTGGCGCAGTTTCTTTCGGGAAAAAGTTGAGCCTTGGCGTAGAACTATGGCTGATCGGGTTCGTAACCAGCTAGAAACAGATGCATTACCGAATTTTGTCTCGACGCAACGATGGTATGGCGCCAAGGGCGATCCAGTGCGGCGAGCGGTTATCAGCGATTACGTAGTGTGGGGGAACGAGTCATATAAATGGCTGGTGGCGCTGGTGAACATCGAAACAGATCAGGCGGAACCATTCAGCTATTTCATACCTCTGGGATTGGCGTGGGAGACAAGCGATACGGAGCGCCTGCATGCCATGTTGCCTACTAGTCTGGCCAGAGTACGTCAACAAGCGCATATCGGTATTCTGGCTGATGCCTTTACAGACGAGGCGTTTTGTCGGGCTCTGGTGTTGTGCATAGGCACCAACCAAACCTTTTCCAGTCAAAATGGCGTTATCCGATTTACACCTACCAGTGTTTATGCAGAGCTCGCAGGGGAGGCGATTGCCGATCTGCCGGTACAAGCAGTCGCCATACAGGGCAGTAATACGGCTGTGTTACTGGGTGAACGTTTATTTCTGAAAGGCTATCGGCATATACAAATCGGGATAAATCCTGAGTTAGAGATAGGACGTTTTCTAACTGAAGGCGGTAAATTTTCGCATTTGGCACCAGTGGCTGGTGCTGTTGAATATGAAGCGGCCGACGGAAGCCGCATGACCTTGGCTTTACTGCAAGGCCAGATAGAAAATCAGGGTGATTTTTGGTGTTACACCTTGGATTACCTTAAACGCTTTCTGGAAGAATCCCGCCTGATAGTGCCGCCATCCGAAGCCCAGGCACCAGCACATGTCGCCTATCTGTTACTCATACAGACTTTGGGAAAGCGTACCGGTGAATTACACAATGCCTTGAGCGCAGCTACCAGCAATCCCGCTTTCAGTCCAGAGCCAGTTAGCGACGCGGATGTTTCGGCTTGGGTGGCACATGTAAAAGCAGAGGCTACCACTACTTTGAATCAACTTGAACATAGGCTAATGGGTTTCGCCGAAAAGGATAAGGAGCTAGCGCAAAGCCTTCTTACGCAACGCACCGCGATTGCGGACATGCTTGAGCATTGTATTTCCAGACCGATCAACACCGTCAAGACCCGCTACCATGGTGATTACCATCTAGGGCAGGTATTACTTGTACAGAATGATTTCGTGATTATCGATTTTGAAGGAGAGCCGACCCGTGCACTGGCCGAACGTCGTTGCAAACACTCGCCATTGCGGGATGTGGCTGGCATGTTACTGTCATTTAACTACGCCGCCGTTACGGCTATTGCTAAAGAGCTGGTGGAATCGCCCGAAGTTGCGGCGAAATTAGAATCTCTGCTGCGCGACTGGGAAGCAGAGGTTGGACGTGTGTTTCTGGCCGCCTACGCTGAAACCTTAGCATATTCAGGAATAATTGCCGCACCGATGCCGCTACGAGGCTTACTCGATTTGTTTTTGCTGGAAAAATTACTGTACGAGGTGCGCTATGAACTTGACAATCGTCCGGATTGGGTAGCGATTCCGTTACGAGGTATTCTGGAGATAATGAATAAGTTAAGCCTGGTAATGGATGCTGGACAGCAAAAGAATTAGCCATAAATGGGCGCTTACTGTTTTAGATAATGCATAAAAGCTTAGCTATTGATGAGGCTGATTAAGGTTAAACCTTGGACATGTTCAGGCTTAAGTGAGTAGCCAATGCTAACTATCATGCAGACAGAGGAGGATTAAACATGACTACAATAATAACGGCTGTTTGGCCGGGAAGACCCTATCCACGCGGTGCCTATTGGGATGGTGAAGGCGTGAATTTCGCTGTTTTTTCTGAGCATGCCGAAAAAGTTGAATTATGCGTATTTGACGCCAAAGGGCATAGCGAAGTGCAGCGTATCGAATTGAAAGAGCGTACTAGTCTGGTCTGGCACTGTTATTTGCCCGAGGCCCGTCCTGGCTTGCTTTATGGTCTTAGAGTACACGGGCCTTACCGTCCGCAGGAGGGACATCGCTTCAATCCGCACAAGTTGCTGATAGAACCTTATGCGAAAGATATAGTGGGAACGCCTCGCTGGAGCGATGCTCATTTCGGATATAGCATAGGCAGCAAGGATGCCGATTTGTCATTTAATCGTCGTGACAATGCCAACTACATGCCGAAATGCCGGGTGGTCGATCAGGCCTTTAATTGGGGAAATGATCGATCACCCGATATTCACTGGCAAGATATGGTGATCTATGAAGTGCATGTTAAAGGCTTTACCATGCAACATCCTGAAATACCGTCTCAATTTCGCGGCACCTACGCAGGATTGGCGATGGATCCCGTTATCGAACATCTCAAACGACTAGGTATAACCACGGTGGAACTGATGCCGGTGCATGCATTCATCGATGATCGTCACCTGGTTGAACGCAGTTTGCGCAATTATTGGGGCTATAACTCGATAGGCTTTTTTGCGCCCGATTCCCGCTATTCGGCCAGTGGCCAGATCAGCGAGTTTAAAACCATGGTCAAAACTCTGCACAAGGCGGGTATAGAGGTCATTCTGGATGTGGTGTACAACCACACTGCCGAGGGAAATCAGCTGGGTCCAACTTTCTCTTTTCGCGGTCTGGATAATGCGTCTTATTATCGTCTGGCGGATGATGATAAACGTTATTACAAGGATTACACCGGCTGTGGCAATACGCTCGATATGCAGCATTTCTGTGTATTGCAATTGATTATGGATAGCCTGCGCTATTGGGTGCTGGACATGCATGTGGACGGCTTCCGTTTCGATTTGGCTTCTGCGTTGGCCAGAGAGTTGCACGAAGTCAATCAACTGGGTACCTTTTTCGATACCATCCATCAAGATCCGGTGTTGAGCACCATTAAGCTGATTGCCGAACCTTGGGATTTGGGTGAAGGTGGCTATCAAGTTGGAAATTTTCCATTGGGCTGGTCGGAATGGAATGATAAATATCGCGATAGTATTCGTGCTTATTGGAAGGGTGATGGCGGTTCGCTTGGCGAGATGGCGCAACGCTTGACTGGTTCTAGCGATCTATATGAACACACTGGCCGCAAGCCACATTCCAGCATTAATTTTATCTGCGCTCATGACGGTTTTACCTTGCATGACCTGGTCAGTTACGACGTTAAGCATAACGAGGCTAATCAGGAAGAAAACCGTGATGGGAACGATAATAATCTTTCCTGGAATTGCGGTGCAGAAGGAGAAAGCGATGATCCGGCAATTAATGTGCTGCGCGCCCGTCAGAAACGTAATTTGCTTGCGACCCTGTTATTATCGCAGGGAGCGCCGATGCTAGTGGCCGGAGATGAAATGGGGCGTAGCCAGCAGGGTAATAACAACGCTTATTGTCAGGACAACCCTATCAGTTGGTTGACATGGGAACTCAAGCAACAGGATAGAGAATCTTTGGAGTTTACCCAGCGTGTCATCGGCTTGCGCAAAGCCCATCCTTTGTTCCACCGAAACTATTTTTTTAAGGGACGCCCCATACGTGGCGGCGAAGTCAAAGATATTATTTGGCTGAATGCAGATGGAGCTGAAATTAGCGATGAAGATTGGAATCAGGCGTTTTCACGTTGTTTGGGTGTTTACTTCGCAGGCGGCAAAATGATCGAAACCGACGAACGAGGAAAGCGTTTAAAGGACGATAATCTATTATTACTGCTCAATGCGGATCATGAAGATGTCGCTTTCAGGTTGCCGGAATACGAGGCACATCATAACTGGGACGTGCTGCTCGACACCAAAAACGCCAACGGTGCTGCAGAAATTACACGTTATCAGGCCGGGCAAACTTATCCATTGAGCGGTCGGGCACTGGTGCTGTTAAAACAGGCGCAGCCAATATGAAACGCATACATGACATGCCATTTGGAGCCGTAATACTTGTTGACGGTAGGGTGCGTTTCCGGTTGTGGGCACCTGCGGCACTTAATGTAGATTTGTGTCTGGAAAATCTGGGACATGAAGACATTCAATTGCCGATGCAGCCGCTGGCGGAAGGTTGGTTTCAGCTCGAAACTTCACAGGCAACGCCGGGTATGCTTTATCGCTATTGCATAGATGGCAACTTGCGTGTGCCGGATCCGGCTTCGCGCGCTAACCCTTATGATGTGCAAGGCGCCAGTCAAGTAATCGACCCCGCCAATTTTAATTGGCTGGATACTGACTGGCGTGGTCGCCCCTGGGCTGAAGCGGTCATCTATGAGTTGCATTTGGGTGCTTTCACTGCCGAAGGTAGTTTTACAGCCGCTTTACAGCGTCTCGATTATCTGGTCGATTTAGGTGTAACTGCTATTGAACTGATGCCGGTAGCGGATTTTTCGGGTAAATGCAATTGGGGTTATGACGGTGTATTACTGTTTGCTCCGGACAGTAGTTACGGTTCGCCGGACGAATTGAAGATGCTGGTGCAAGCGGCTCATGAGCGCGGCTTAATGGTGTTATTGGATGTGGTTTACAACCACTTTGGGCCAGAAGGCAATTATCTGCATCATTATGCACCGCAATTTTTTAACGAACAGCATCATACGCCTTGGGGAGCTGCTATCAATTTTGATGGTGATGGCAGCAGCATAGTACGTAATTTTTACATACATAATGCGCTGTATTGGCTTGAAGAATATCATTTCGACGGCCTACGCTTTGATGCAGTACATGCCATAGTTGATGATAGTCGCCCTAATATTCTGGAGGAGTTGGCGGCTGCAATACAGGTCGAGCTGGGCCGCAACCGGCAAATACATTTGATACTAGAGAACGATAACAACGAAGTGCATTATTTGCAGACCGGCGGTTTTAGCGCACAGTGGAACGATGATATTCATCATGCCTTGCATCTACTGCTGAGTGGCGAAGACGACGGCTATTACGCCGATTACGCTGATCATCCCATTTTGCATCTGGCGCGATGTCTGGCCCAAGGCTTTGCTTTTCAGGGGCAGCCCTCGGCTTTTCGCAATGGCCGGTTGCGGGGCGAACCTAGCCGAGGCCAAACATTGGGCGCTTTCATCAATTTTAGTCAGACACACGATCAGATAGGCAACCGCGCATTGGGCGAACGTATCGGTATGTTGGCACCACAACAACGGCTGCAAGCCGGGTTGGCGATGCTGCTGTTAGCGCCTTCGCCACCCTTACTGTTTATGGGGGAGGAATTTGCCGCAATCACGCCCTTCCAGTTTTTCTGCGATTTTCATGGCGAACTGGCTGTCGCAGTTACCGAAGGGCGACGTCGAGAATTTGCCGGTTTCGCTGCTTTTGCAGACCCTGCTGCGCAGGCTAACATTCCAGACCCCAACGATCCGGCAACATTTTTACATAGCAAGTTGCATTGGTCTTGCCTGGAATTACCGCAGCATCAGGCTAGCCTGGATTACTATCGGCGTTTGCTGGCGCTACGTCACGCCTATATTACACCCCGATTGCCGGAGCAGGGTGGAAGTGGCGAATTCGAATTGCTGGGACAAGCGGGTATGCGAGTGTGCTGGCGTTTAAGCGATGGTAGTCGCTTGATCTTGCTGGCAAATATGGGTAATGACCCTGTTATAACCAATTTTCTTGTTGTAGGTAGTGCCTTTTATATTAGTCAGGCGGATTTACTGGAATCGTTGACCACGGGTTGCATGCCGGCTTGGTGTGTGGCATGGTTCCTTGATGAACTTCAGTTATGAAGCAAATGCCAAAAATGCGTATTCCCTTGTGCACTTATCGTCTGCAGTTTAACAGCGACTTTACTTTCAATCAGGCATGTGAAATTGTAGACTACTTGAGCGCACTTGGTATCTCGCACTTGTACGCCTCACCTTATCTCAAGGCGCGACCCGGCAGTCGGCACGGTTATGACATTATCGATCACAATGCATTGAATCCCGAAATCGGCACAGACCAGGACTTCGAGTTGTTATGCAAAACCTTGGCGCAACATAACCTGGGGCAGGTTTTGGATATAGTACCCAACCATATGGGTGTGCAGGCCGGAGATAATGCATGGTGGTTGGATGTGCTGGAAAACGGTCAGACAGCCGTACATGCGGAGTTTTTCGATATCGATTGGGCGCCGATTAAGGCAAAATTGTTTGGCAAGGTGCTGTTGCCAGTGTTGGCTAACCATTATGGAGCTGTGCTGGAAAATGCTGAATTGCAATTGCGTTTTAATGCAGAACTCGGTGAACTCGCCATCTATTACTATGAGCATCATTTCCCGCTAGACCCTCGCGAGTATCCTCAAATTTTACAGCATCGCATGGCTGACTTTAGTAGACAATTGGGTGAGGACAATCCATTACTGATGGAATACCAGAGTTTGGTTACCGGTTTCCAAAATCTGCCTTCTCGCGATGATACCTCGCCAGAACGTCAGCTGGAGCGGCGACGCGACAAGGAAGTACATAAGCGGCATCTGGCTGGTCTGGTCGTCAATTCTGTCGAAATAGCCGGGTTTATTAATGAGAACCTGGCTATTTTTAATGGACAAGTCGGTAAAGCGGCCAGTTTCGATCTGTTACATCAGTTAATTGAGAACCAAGCCTACCGACTGGCTTTTTGGCGAGTCGCCTCAGACGAGATTAATTATCGGCGCTTTTTCGATATTAACGATCTAGCCGGGTTGCGCATGGAGAACGACGCAGTTTTCGACGCAACCCATCAATTAGTGTTGCGGTTGGTTAAGGAAGGTAAATTAGATGGCCTGCGTCTGGATCATCCGGATGGTTTGTACGACCCTGAAGCCTATTTTTGCAAGCTGGTCGAGCAATGTCGCCTGGTAGGACATGCACCGTATTTGATAGTAGAAAAAATCTTAGGGATACACGAAGACTTACGCCGCAGCTGGCCAGTGCAGGGTACTACGGGCTACGAATTCACAAATCAACTTAATGGTTTGTTTGTGGATACCGGTGCTGCCAAACATATGCAGCGGCTATATTATAGTTTTATCGGAGAGCATATCGATTTTGACGATCTTCTCTATCGTTCCAAAAAACTGATTATGAAGACAGCGCTGTCGGCAGAATTGAATGTATTGGCAAACCAATTATCCCGAATTGCCGAAGCCAACCGCAATACTTGCGATTATACCCTGAACGGTTTGCGTTCGGCCTTGATGGAATTAGTTGCCTGCTTTCCAGTTTATCGGAGTTACATTAGCACACAAGAAATAGTGGCGGAAGACCGAAGTAATATTAAAAAAGCGGTCGCAGCAGCTAAACGCTATAGCACGACGGCGGATACTAGTATTTTTGATTTTCTGTTTCAGGTATTGACGCTGGCCGCAGCAAACGGGCAAGCATCCGCTTATACTGAGCAGGTAATGGTTTTCGCCATGAAATTCCAGCAATTAACCAGTCCGGTGATGGCAAAAGGTCTGGAAGATACTAGCGACTATATCTACCACCGATTGCTTTCGCTGAATGAGGTTGGTGGCGATCCGCGTCGTTTCGGAGTAATCCGCCGCGCATTTCATCACGCCAATCAAGTTCGAGCAGAGCTTAGTCCGCATTCTATGTTGGCGACTTCCACGCACGATACCAAACGTGGAGAGGATGTCCGCGCCCGCCTGAATGTGTTGTCGGAACTACCTGCTGTGTGGCGCTTGGCGCTAAGGCATTGGAGCCGGGCCAACCAAAATCTTAAACAGCTAGTCGATGGATTGCTGACACCCACCCGCAACGATGAGTATTTCGTCTATCAGACGTTGTTGGGTATATGGCCATTGACTGAGCCGGACAGTAATGCATTGGCAGAGCTTAGTTCTCGGCTGCGAGAATATCTGATTAAGGCGTTACGCGAAGCCAAGGTGCATACCAGTTGGGTTAATCCTAATACGGCTTATGAACAGGCGGTGACTGCTTTCAGCGATGCCCTGATCAATGCGCCGAGCGAAAGCGCTTTTATGACGGATTTTAAACCATTTCAACGGCGGATTGCTGGGTTGGGTTTGTTGAACAGCTTGTCACAGACTTTGATCAAACTGACTGCGCCTGGGGTGCCGGATATTTATCAAGGTTGCGAACTGTGGAATTTCTGTTTGGTGGATCCGGACAATCGACGACCAGTAGATTTTGATTGTCGACGCAACATGCTGATGGCATTACAGACCCTCACTGCACAGAACTCGAAACAACGCATGATAGGCGTAAGAGCATTATGCGATACTTTGGAGGATGGCTGGGCGAAAATGCTGCTAGTGAGTTCCGCCTTAGGCTTGCGGAAAAAATGGCCGGAAGTGTTTCAGCAAGGAAGTTATTTGCCCTTGGCTGTCAGGGGCGAGCAATCCACGCATCTGTTCGCTTATGCTCGTATAGCTGGCAAACGCATGGTCATCACCATTGCGCCACGCTTCTTCGTTGCACTACTGGGAAAAACCGAACAGTTGCCGCTAGGGGAAAAGATTTGGGGAAATACGCTAGTGGAACTGCCATTTCATCAGCTCGATCAGCACTATAGCTGCGTTTTTACCGGGAAAGTGCTGGAGCTTAATAAACAATCGTCAGGCTGGCGACTGTCGATTTCACAAGTGTTGGCAGAATTTCCGGTAGGGCTGATTGTTGTTGAGTAATGAATATCAACTCATTGCTCATATGTGTTGTAGCGTACAGACCCGCTTTGGGGTAATGGATAAGCTTAACAATCGCAGATCAAAACAGATATGAAATTGATAAAAAGGTTTTAGTTAACTGTAAAAATTCAATTCCTCAGCCATTCGCTTGGTTTTAAAAAAAGTGATGCGAGATCATGAGCTAACTTTGTTTGGTTACGCGCAACATTAAATAAGGTTGTTGAACGTGACCGGAGGCGCGGAGTTGCAGGATTTTAATATATAAAAGGTGTATCCATGGCTAGAACCCGACGCATCCATTTAATTAACCCAAAAGCCGACACGTTTGCAACTCGGCCTTTATTTTTCGGTAAGGCGCTGTATTCCCCGGTCGCTGGGCTACTTGCCGTGGCTGCGCTGATTCCGGAGGATGACTATGAAATTATTCTCACAGATGAAAACATAGAACCCATTGATTTCGACTTAAATGTTGATATGGTCGGCATTTCGGCTATGACCTCCTATGTGCAACGCGGTTATGAGGTTGCTGATGCTTTTCGAGCTCGTGGCGTTCCTGTCATTATGGGCGGCGTGCATGTCAGCTACTTGCCGCAGGAGGCGTTAAAGCATGCAGATGCGGTGCTGGTTGGTGAAGCCGAACTGGTCATGGACAAAGTGCTTGACGATCTGAGTCATGGTCGATTACAGGGTATTTATAAGGCCGAAAACCTGCATTCAATGATCGACCTGCCGATACCAAGGCAAGGGTTATTGAAGAGTAATCGTTATATCAATAAAGGCTTTGTACAAACTTCGCGCGGTTGCCATCACGGTTGTACCTTTTGCGCCGAACCTACCATGTATGGCCTGCGTTTTCGCTATCGGCCCATCGAAGATATCATTAGAGAGATTGAACACATTGAGGAGCGCGTGATCTTGCTCAACGATGCAGATTTTTTCGGAACCCCTAAACGGGCCATGGAAGTCATGCAAGCTTTTAAGGGGCGCGGGTTGAAATGGCAGGCAGCGGTTAACAGTCGAGATGCGCATGATGAGCGATTGTTGGAATTGGCGGCTGAAAGTGGCTGTTTTATGCTGTCCATAGGTTTTGAGTCTATCTCTAAACAAACGCTACGTAATGTCCATAAGTGTCAGAACGATCCGGATACATACGGCAATTTGGTCGAAAAGCTGCACCGATACGGCATTATGGTGCTAGGTTTGTTTATGTTCGGCTTTGAAGGGGACGAGCCGTCCGTTTTCGACGATACATTGAAATTCAACATAGAGGCCAAGTTCGATATGTGTGGCTATTCTTTGTTAACACCCTATCCCGGTACCATCAACTGGTTCGAGATGTTGCAACGCAAACAGATTGTCTCTTTCGACTGGGATAAATACGATCAATCGCATATCGTTTTTAAACCTGCGGGGTTATCAGCTGATGAGTTTTATCGTGGTTATTTGAATACTTATGATGGGTTTTATTCAGCGTCATCAATGTTACGCCGTTTTCCTTGGGATGGTTCCCGCAACCCGGCAAACTGGACTATCTACAACGCATTTTTCCGCAAAGGTGGTGTAGTAACCCGTGATCGCGAGCAACTCATCGCCAAACCGACGCCCGAACCCGAATTTGTCGCCATTCCGCCGCTGATCCCGCAAAAGGCAGCATGGCGGGAATTAGTGATGTCAGCCACTGAGATTGGGTAGTTCAGAGAAAATTCTTTATAAACTCTGAGTCAATACCACGAAGCGGTCGATGTGCAATCTAGTTGAATGGTCTTCCAGTTTAATGACTTAAATTGGTGGGTTGGTGCGATTCGAGCGACCATCGCATTAAAAGTGCGGTAGTGAATTTGTAACAAATTGTTTTTATTTAACTATTTTATCCGTGATCTTGCCGTTGCTATCTGTATTGATCCATATTGAGTTACCCAGAAATTACCACAAGGATTTTCATCAGTTGTGTAGGAGATAAATCAAAATTTGTTGTGCTATAAATTTTTAGCCATCAATATTTCAAAAATATAGTCTGCACGATTTAAGACGAAAGCCTAAAATGTACATAACTTATGTACATTTCTGGAATCAACATGAACTCTGTTAATGTCACAGAATTACGCCAACATTTGCCCGATTATCTAAAGCAAGTTCAACAAGGCGAAGAAATCGCTATTACCCTGCACGGAAAAACTATTGCCCGCATTGTGCCCGATAATAATGAAACAGAGCGTGATGCAGCCCTCAAACGATTGGCAGCACTACGTGGAAAAATGATCATTGGCGACATCCTTGCTTCTTGCAACGAAGAATGGACGGGCGATGCTAACAATCTGTGATACCCATATTGTATTGTTTTGGGCAGATGAACCGAGTCGGCTTTCACCTAAAGCTAACGTTGCGCTTAATTTAGGAATTGAAACAGGATCACTTGCCGTTCAGACATCAGCCTTTGGGAAATAGCCATGCTTTATTCGCGAGGAAGAATCAACAACTATGCAGGCATTTCGTCCAGTGCATATCTTAACGATATTTTAACTGCCATGAGCATTACCGTTTTACCCATTACATCAGAAATTGCAGAGATATCGCAAAGCTCAATTTTTGTTCATGGAGACCCAGCAGACCGAATTATTGCCGCCACTACATTAGCTCATCGTACCCAGTTGATCACTGCTGATGAAAAGCTTCGGAGCACACCTGGATTACAATGTATTTGGTAATGCTCTTTTATCGTTAGCTAAACCTGCTAAAGTAGTTTGGCTGGTTTAGCTCCGGCGTTTAAAAAAATAGCGCAAACGCAAACCATAATCTCTAAACACAACGCATAGCAAAGCAACACACGTTAGGGGACTTCGAAAAACCACCCTTCGACAAGCTCAGGGCGAACGGTGGTATTTATATATCAATAATTTACCATTTGTGCTGAGCCCGTCGAAGCGCAAAAGCCAGGTTTTTCCAAGTTACCGTTAGTGTTTGTCTACCAAATTGTTATAGCTAATGTGTGACAACGTACCGACCAGACTCAATGTTTTCAATACTATAAACAAACAATCAGTTATCTGATTTAAAAGATAATTCAGCGTTGTTCGTTTATATATTAAGGAGTTGCATTATGCTATCCACTATCCCTGATGTCATTTTTAAAACCCGCGTTCGTGACGAAAGTATCGGTGGTGAAAACCCCTTTCGTTGGCAGGATGTCAGCAGCGATGATATTTTTAAACATAAAAAAATCATCGTACTAGGTCTTCCCGGTGCTTATACACCTACCTGTTCAAGCAAACATTTGCCGGGCTTTGTAAGTAAATATCGAGAACTAATCGAGTTAGGCATCGATGAAGTGTATTGCCTGAGTGTTAATGATGCCTTTGTTATGTATCAGTGGGGTAAGCATTTGAGCATTACTAATGTAAAAATGTTGCCAGATGGTAATGCCGACTTTACGCGTGCGTTAGGCATGTTGGTAAAAAAAGAAAATGTGGGTTTTGGTAGTCGATCTTGGCGTTATTCAATGCTTGTGGAGAATAAAGTCATCATTAAATTATTTAGCGAACCCGGCAAAGTAGATAACTGCCCGGATGATCCCTTTACCGTCAGCGATGCGGATACTATGCTAAATTACTTGAAACAAAACAAAAAGTAAGCAGTTTTTGCTTGATCACTATTATTTTTAAGAGATATGCAAATGACTCAATATGATTATGATTTGTTTATAGTGGGTGCAGGATCAGGTGGTGTACGCGTAGCCAATCAGGCCGCAACGCAAGGCGTTAGGGTAGCCATCGCAGAAGAACGTAATTTAGGTGGCACTTGTGTCAATCTGGGTTGTGTGCCTAAAAAGCTGTTGGTATATGCCTCCCAGTTCAGTGATGAATTTGAGGCGGCTAAGGGTTTTGGCTGGACGGTTGGCGAATCAACTTTCAACTGGCCACGTTTGATCGCCAACAAAAATGCTGAAGTAGAGCATTTACACGCCGTTTATCGTACTCGATTGCAAAAATCGGGCGCGAATGTTATTAGTGGTAAGGCAACATTGCTTAATGAGCACACAGTCATGGTCGCTGGTTCTCAATACAGTGCAGAGCGTATATTGATTGCCACTGGCGGCTGGCCGTTTGTTCCTGACATACCCGGCAATCAACATATCGTTACCTCCAACGATATGTTTTTTCTTGAGGAATTGCCCAAGCGTATCATTATTGTAGGTGGCGGCTACATTGCTATGGAATTTGCCAGCATTCTAAATGGCTTGGGTGTGGAAGTTACCCTTTGTGTTCGCAGACACAAAGTGTTGGAAGGTTTTGATGAGGATATTCGAGATTTTTTGGCAGAAGAAATGCTCAAAAAAGGTATTAACATTCGCTTTAATACCGAAATTGTTGGCATAGAAACTTCACCACGCGATGGCTTTTCGGTTAGATTGTTCGATAGCAGCAAAATAGAAACCGATTTGGTGATGTATGCCACAGGCAGAACGCCAAATTCCAGCGGTTTAGGTTTGGAATTACTAAATGTTGCATTGAATAGCGAGGGTGCTATTAAGGTTAACAGTGACTATCAAACCAATATTCCCTCAATTTATGCGCTAGGCGATGTCACTGATCGGGTTAATCTCACGCCAGTTGCAATTGCAGAAGGCGTTGCTCTGGTCAATAACTTATACAGCAAACCGCCAAGAGCAATGGATTACGACAATATTCCGACTGCTATTTTTTGTGACCCCAATATTAGTTGTGTTGGTTTAACCGAAGCGCGAGCGCGTGAACTATACAACGACATTGACATTTATCAAACCCGATTTACCCCACTTAAAAATACGCTATCAGGTTTGGATGAAAAAACCCTGATGAAAATGATTGTGGTGCGCAGTACTGACCGGGTAGTCGGCATACACATGGTCGGTGCCAATGCCGCTGAAATCATCCAAGGTATGGCCGTTGCCATACGTGCAGGTGCAACTAAGGCAATTTTCGATTCGACTATCGGCATACACCCTACCTCTGCGGAAGAATTTGTTACTCTGCATAAATAATTACAGAGTAAAAGCAATGTTCATATTGTCAACATTGAAACCCAACAACCCAGGATGAGTAAATTATACCGCATCCGCAAACCTTTTTATCCAGGAGCATAGCTATGACCTATCAGAGTATTAATCCCTATGATGGTAAACTAATGATGACGTTTGCAGAACTAAGCGACAAGCAACTGGATACTGCGCTAGAAATCGCTACGCACTGTTATAAGACTTGGAAAGACACTAGTTTCGCAGAACGATCTGCCATTGCTGGCAAAGCTGCTGCCATAATGCGCGAGCGTAGCGACGAATTGGCCCGTCTGGTCACCTTGGAGATGGGTAAGCTTATCGACGAAGCCCGTGGAGAAGTAGCGCTGAGTGCGGATATTATCGATTACTACGCCCAAAACGCCGAAACTTTTCTTGCACCTCAACATTTAGAGGAGGTAATGGGGGAGGCTATGATCGAAAGCAGTCCGTTAGGTGTGCTGTTCGGTGTGCAACCTTGGAACTTTCCCTATTATCAACTGGCCCGTTTTGCTGCGCCGAATTTAATGGCGGGTAATGTGGTTATGGTAAAACACGCGGGATGCGTACCACAATGTGCTATCGCCTTTGAAAAATTATGGATCGAAGCGGGAGCGCCAGTGGGTGCCTATACCAATCTACTTATTTCACACGACCAGGTCAATCGTGTTATCGATGATCCGCGTATAAAGGGTGTAGCGTTGACCGGCAGTGCCGGTGCAGGAAAAAGCGTTGCTGCTAGAGCAGGCCAAAACCTGAAAAAAACCACCATGGAGTTAGGGGGTAGTGATGCCTTTATCGTGCTTGAAGATGCCGACCTCGACAAAACCGTCACTTGGGCAGTTTGGGCCAAGATGAATAATACTGGCCAATGTTGTATCGCGGCTAAGCGTTTTATCGTCGTCGAAGCTTTGGCGGATCAATTTTTAGAGAAATTTACGAATGCGCTAGCGGTTCTTAAAGCGGGCGATCCATTAGATATGTCAACAACCCTAGCGCCTTTATCTACTGAAGATGCTCTAATATTACTGCTAGAACAGATCAAAAATGCCGTCAACAAAGGCGCTAAAGTTATTTTGGGTGGTAACCGCATGGATAGGCCGGGCTCATTCATGCAACCAACCATTATTACTGATATTAAATCTGACAATCCTGCCTACCGCGAGGAATTTTTTGGACCCGTTGCGTTGTTCTTTGTGGTTAAGGATGAAGATGCGGCGGTGGCACTGGCCAATGATTCTGATTTTGGCTTGGGGGGGTCTGTTTTTACGCGTGATGTTGCTCGCGGCAAACGCGTGGCCTCGCGTGTTGAAACTGGCATGATGTTTATCAATCAGCCCACCTGGACAACGCCGGACTTACCTTTTGGCGGTATCAAAAATTCCGGCTACGGGCGCGAACTATCAAGTGTAGGTATTCAGGAGTTTGTAAACAAAAAGCTGGTGCGTGTTGCTTCGATTGATGCTCAGATATGATGGACTATTCTGATATGAATACTACAAACTCTGACAGTGCAGTTTGACAATTAACCGATACGCAAAAAATACTAGAGCTGGGTTGAACAACGTGCAACCCAGCGAAGGCTTTGAAATAACCACGTTTCTTAGCAGTCAAACCATTTCCTGAGTCATAAAGACGATTTATATAACTCATATTATAGATATTTATGATGCATAAACTGTTATTTTATGCATCTAAACACGAAAGTGGCATAAATCTGTCTTTAAAAGTGTCCCGCTTTATTAGACCATTCCAATAATCTGGAAACGGGATGGTGAGTTTCGATTTTTATGGCGTTAATCTTTAGCGGCATTCGTTGATACACCTCTATTTGAGTGGATAACCATTAGTCGATAGTTCCGACACTAACACCACTACTTCTTACCGCGCAAGTTGGCGATTTACCAGTGAAGCATGAAATGTGACTTTACTTATTATTTTATCTTACCTATCATTAAGCCTGAGTGTCTGTTTAAATTATTGCAATTAAGCGATACGGAAAAAATACTAGTCATATTACTTTGCCTAAATCCGCAATCAGCAAAATAAAGCCCCACCATGCTGTTACCTAAGGTTATGTTTTTGTTCCTTTGTCCTTAGAGGTAAACAATCAGGGTTTTGGTAAAAAGGTAATTTTAAGGGGATACACATGATAACTTCTATTTTGGCAGGCCCTATATTACGGCGTACCACACAAAACCGTATTTGCGTTTGGTTGGCAATGGATAGTGAACAAGAACTGGTTTTGGAGATTCTAGAGGCAAACAATCAAAATAAACGGTTAGGTGTTAGTCAAGCTGATGAGCTGTTAGTCAGCCGATTCAAGCTCGGTCAGCGTCTTTATGTTTACTTATTGCAAGCCTACCCTAGTAATGGGAATAACGTTTTTCCCATCAATACGCTATGCCACTATCGCATATTGGATAGTCAGGGCAAAGAGCTAGACTTTAAAGCCGCAAAACTAACTTACGAGGGACTTGAATATCCTATTTTTCATGTTCCCTCAACTTTGCATTCGATACTACACGGCAGTTGCCGTAAACCGCATGGTGACGCTGGTGAAGATGCCTTGGCGATTGCTGACGGGCTGTTAGAACAGCATCATTCCGATCTTACCCAACGACCAGATTTGCTATTGTTAACGGGCGATCAAATCTATGCCGATGATGTGGAAGCCTCTTTATTGGACGTGTTACGTGAAAAAGCGCTTTATTTAACCGGTTCCAGCGAAATTTTGCCTTCTGATTATACGCAACCGCCTCTCAACCCGATTAACGAAATAAAATTAGGCGGACGTGCCGAAGTTTTAAAACAACATCAATCGGGTTTAAGCTCTGATGAAGCAGGCAATCATTTGCTGACTTTTGGCGAATTTGCCGCCATGTATTTGTTTGTATTCGGCAACGCACAAACCTGGCAAACACCGCCGAATTGGGAAGCCATTAAAGACAAACATATTCAGATTCCAGAAGACAAAATTCAGGATTACCAGAATTATACTAAATCGGTGGTTAAATTCGGTGAAACCTTATGGAAAATACGCCGTCTATTAGCCAACATACCAACCTATATGATCTTCGACGATCACGATGTGACCGACGACTGGAATATAACGGGTCACTGGTATGATAAAGTTCGTACTTCGCAGCTGGGCCGACGCATGGTATCCAATGCTTTAGCCTCTTACTGGGCTTTCCAAGGATGGGGTAACGATCCAGATAATTTCGATGCCGATATGATCCAAGCCGTAACTTCGCATTTTAATCGAATCAGTTCCGATCCGGTTGATGAAGAACGCTACGACTTAATGACTTGGAAACACCGCGGTTGGGGATTTTCTATTGCGACAATACCGCCGATTATTGCCATGGATTCCAGAACGCAACGACAACCCGACAACCCTTATTATCCGGTACACTTGTTAGATCGGTACGCACTTGACTGGCTACGTGTCGAATGGTCAAAGCTGAAGAATACTGCCAGCGAAGCGGGTACTAATATCGATTATCCAATATTGATTGCTACAACACCTGTAATGGGGTTTTCGCCACTAGAACGTTTAGTTCAAGTAATCTTACTAATTATAGGTTATGTCGAAAATTTACCATGGATTCGTGCTTTAGAAACAGCCTTTAACAAACAGGGGCTGGTTATGGAGTGGGCAGTGGATTTTCTGGATGCTGAAGCCTGGACGGCAAACCTGGCAGGCTTTACTGATTTTATGGATACCTTGTTGCATAAAATGCATGTTGAAAAATGCGTGTTTCTGTCTGGGGATGTGCATTATTCATTCACTACCTCCGGTTTTTATTCCAGCAGCAATGGTTATACCGGCAATAAAAAGAGATTAGATTGTTATCAATTAACCAGTTCTTCGTTACGCAATGAGCCCAGTGTATCGCAGCGAAAAATTTTAAATACTATTCAAAAAAAGATCAATCCCAAAACCTCAATAAGTAATTGGTGGCGTTTTTATGCCAGTCAGTGGCGATTGGAACATTCGCTTCTGCCCAGCATAGGTAGGAAGCAAAGGGTATTCGAAGATTGCAATCTTGGCCAGTTGCAGTTTGAACAAGGACAGCCAATAAAGCATACTTTACTGATAGCGGGTAATAATGTGGAATATCAGCTGCCTCCACTTATCAATCGACCAACTTAGTAAACCTAGGTTGAGGAAGGTAGTGTTAAGAAACTGTCAGGTTGCAAACAATATTAGGAATAAACGCCTATTTGTATAGTACATAAGTTTTGATGTCGGCTTAATACGCCGATTTATCAACAAAAATCTCAACTGCGGTTTCCACAAACTTGTTATCGATTTTGTGTAAGACAGGCAGGATACTAATAGGCGTAACGTTTTGCGATGGAACCGTTATGCGCAGTTGAATAAATTTCCCGAAAAGCTTCAACTTAACATTGCCAATGGAGTCTTTTTTCATAACTACTGGCTAAAAAGCTTCTTTGTTTTATGGTGTTGTATTTTTGACGTGCGACAAAATTACGATATTTTTTTAACAGAAATAAAAAAGGGCTGAGGTTAAAAATCTAAGCCATTGATTTTAATGGTTCTCAGACCGGAATCGAACCGGTACGCCCTTTCAGCCCGCGTAGCCACGATTAGTGAAGCGTAATCGCGGGAATAAGTGTAGTCTAACCTTGCGGCTAAACGTAATAGATGTAAATTATCTAGGTAATGCAATGTTGCCATTTGGAAAAGCTTTTGAATATACCCTATTAAACATTTCCACTATTACTTTGCGCTAATCGCAACTACGCTTGCTAATCATAGCAAATGCAAGAATACAGAGTTTTCGCGTTTATACGAGACTACTCTCTTATGTTGGTGTGATCCAATTCTCCAATTTTAAGCCAGGTACTCGTTCAAATTCTCGGGTGTTATTCGTGACAAGAGTATAGCCATTGGCTATAGCAATGGCTGCAATCTGCAAATCATATGGTCCGATCGGTGTACCTTGGCTGGCCAAATAGGCTCTTATTTCACCAAAATGTTGTGTTGCTGGGCCAGCAAAGGGTAGGCATGGTATCCATTCCAACAAGGTGCATAGACGTATCCTATTCTGTTCTTGTAGAGTGCTTTTTGCTACTCCGTACCACAATTCGGCTTCGACTGGCGCACAGATGTGTAATTTCGTAATGCCGACGCGACGGATATGTTTTAGTAACTGGGGATTTTCTTTCAACAACGCAATGGCAGCATTGGTGTCGAGTAAATATGTCATCAGTCAAGTGTCTCGCGACATGCATCAGATCCTAGGTCATTATCGCTAATGACATCAGGAAAATCTTCACTTAACCCGCCAGCCAATTTTGCCAAAAACATTTCGGTGGCGTTTTGCTGTTTCAAAAGTGGCTGAACATTTGAATAACGTTGTTCCAGAAATTCTATAAAGTCCAGAGCCTCGCGAGCAGCAGATTCTGAGAGATTTAGGCTGTGTTGATAAATAGTTATAGGCAAGTTCATAATTATTTCCTCAGCTAATTAAGAATTAGTGCATAAGAACTAAATAAGTTAGTAAGCTTATTGAAGTCCAAAACAGTATAGACAAATAGATATGTTGGTGCCAGTGTGAATTTAATCATCAATGCCACATAAAGCCCTCGGGCAAAAAAAAGGGCTAAGATTAAAAACCTTAGCCCTTGATTTTAATGGTGCCTCAGACCGGAATCGAACCGGTACGCCCTTTCAGGCGCGGGATTTTAAGTCCCGTGCGTCTACCTATTTCGCCACCGAGGCAATCTATCGAAGTAGATAAACCGTGTATTCTATAAAGTTTCAGAAATTTGTCAATGTGATTTTTTGTTTCTGGTGTTTAAGTGCCGACAAAATGTCAGTATACAGACAGTTTTCTTAATCAATTTAGTCGTTTATGAATTGACTGAATTTACCTGTAAAGGGCTTTAAAATGCTGCGCCGTGTGATGTTTTTCTAAAAGACGTCGAAGACATTGGTAGTGGTAAGTCAATCACGGCAGAATAATTCTCATATTATTTTTAATGTTTTTACAAATAATCAGGTGGCAATTGAGTAAAAAATAGCGATTTTGAGAGCTTTGTACAATAAAAATACCTAATAATAAGATTATGTTAGATTCGTGTATAACTATATGAAAAACAAATAAAAATTAATTATTATGATAATAATTAAAGAGAATATCTGTAAATATCATATGATGAATATAACAAACTTAATATGTATTGTAAATCAATGTTATACATATAGTCGGCTTAGTTTAAATGTTAAAAAACAACATTAGTTATCATATTTTTAGATTTAATTATCTAATTATGTAATAAATGCTTGGTTTATTTAAATTCTTAATCTTGACAGTTTTTAAACAAGCAAGTACCTTAACACCAGCAACATAGTTTGCCATAATGCTGACCGGACTGCCGGAGGCCAATTATGCCCTCGAGGCAGGTTTTTGGCTTTTTTTTGAAGGAATATGCACATGGCTCATTGGTTCCCAGATAATTCACAATCGATAGGTAATACTCCACTAGTTCGCCTTAATCGCATTACAGAAGGCGCACCTGTCACCTTACTGGCAAAAGTGGAAGGTAGAAATCCAGCCTATTCGGTAAAGTGCCGCATTGGTGCGGCTATGATTAACGATGCTCAACAGCGTGGTTTGTTGGGCGAGGGTAAAGAAATTATAGAGCCCACCAGTGGCAATACCGGTATTGCCTTGGCGTTTGTGGCGGCGGCGCGTGGAATACCGTTAACCTTAACCATGCCCGATACGATGAGTGTGGAACGACGTAAGTTGTTAGTGGCATATGGTGCCAAGCTGGTGTTGACAGAAGGTGCAAAAGGCATGAAAGGCGCTATTGCTAAGGCCGAAGAAATTGCCGCTTCTGATCCAAACCGCTATGTATTATTACAACAGTTTAAAAATCCGGCTAATCCACTCATCCATTTTCAAACCACTGGGCCAGAAATTTGGAATGATACCGATGGTGCCATAGATATTCTGGTATCGGGAGTAGGTACGGGCGGTACTATTACGGGTATTTCGCGCTATATCAAGCAAACGCAAGGCAAAGCCATTGTTTCCATCGCTGTGGAGCCAGAATCCAGCCCTGTGTTGACACAAGCACGTGCGGGTGAGGAATTGAAGCCAGCTCCGCATAAAATACAGGGGATTGGTGCCGGGTTTGTACCCGATGTTTTGGATTTATCGCTGGTGGATCAGATAGAGCTGGTAAGCAATGACGAGGCAATTAGTTATGCCCGGCGTCTGGCTAAGGAAGAGGGCATCTTGGCTGGTATTTCCTGTGGAGCGGCTGTGTCAGTGGCGATACGGGTTGCCAAGCGCCCAGAGAATGAGGGTAAAACCATCGTGGTTATCTTGCCCGATTCTGGCGAACGCTATTTAAGCTCTGCATTGTTCGAAGGCTTGTTTGACTTGCAAGGCGTAGCTGTATGAGTTTGAGTGAAACAAAGCATTGGGGGTTAGATGCTTTAGTGGCTGAGTTGCGTAATTTACGCAATAAATCCCTGGAAAATAGGCAGCGGCAAGAACAGCCTCCCAAACTGCCGTCTAGCAAGGTATTAAGTAATATTGTTGATAATCTGGGCGCGGCATTATTTCCAAACCGCTTGGGTTTACCCGATCTAAATGCAGAGGGCATTGATTATTTTGTTGGTCAAACCCTGGATGGTGTGTTACGCCAGCTTGATAAGCAAATTGGTTTGGAATTGAAGTTTATTGCCGAACAGCAGGGCAGGGTAGCTGATACGCGTGTTGAAGCTGCTCAGATTACCCGCGACTTTGCTAGGCGTTTGCCCGCTATCAGAATTTTGATAGAGAGTGATATTCAAGCAGCATTTGAAGGCGATCCAGCGGCTAGCAGCCCCGATGAAGTGCTGATTTGTTATCCAGGCATTATCGCAATATTTCACCATCGTATTGCTCATCAGTTGTATTTGTTGGGTGCGCCTTTGGTGGCTAGAGTAATTGCCGAAATAGCACATTCCGTTACCGGTATAGATATACATCCTGGGGCGCAAATAGCCGATAGCTTCTTTATCGATCATGGTACTGGAGTGGTAATAGGGCAAACAGCGGTCATTGGTAGCCGGGTACGGTTGTATCAGGCCGTGACACTGGGTGCCAAACGTTTTGCTAAAGATGAAAATGGGATGCTAGTAAAGGGTAATGCCCGACATCCCATTGTAGAAGATGATGTGGTTATCTACGCCGGAGCCACTATATTGGGGCGAATTACCATTGGTTGTGGTTCTACCATCGGTGGTAATGTCTGGTTGACCCATAGCGTACCGCCCGGTAGCCATATTAGCCAGGCACAGGTGCGAAATGAAATGTTTGAAAGTGGTGGCGGCATTTAGTTTTTCTATGTTTTTTTGGGCAATGGCAAGTTGTTTGCCAAACCCAGCAGACTACGAAAGGCAAAAAGCTGCTTCCACAGGTTTATCAGGCAATGGATTCGCACTTATGAGATTTTTGTATGACTAAAAACGCCGCTTTGCGGCAACTAATTAAATCCCATCAACACTAGAAAAGGAAAATAAAATGTCTGATATACATGATGCCCATACAGCTTTAGGCGATGTCGCCGCACGTACCTTATCGAACGCGACCAAAACCGTGCCCATGATGGGCAGTATTACTCCGCGTTGGCTGGTACACCTGTTACCATGGGTGCCAGTCGAAGCGGGTATTTATCGCGTTAACAAAGTTAAAAGCGAAACCAGCATTACTGTTGATTGTTCCAGCCTGGACGAAAAAGTATTGCCACAAACTTTTGTGGATTACGAAGAATGGGGCCGTGAATATCGTTTGAATGCGGTTAATACCGTATTAGATGTGCATACCCGCGTTGCCGACTTGTACAGCAGCCCACACAATCAAATCCACGAGCAATTACGTCTGACCATCGAAACAGTTAAAGAGCGTCAGGAAAGTGAATTACTCAATAATGCTGAATATGGCTTGTTGAACAATGTGGTGGCGTCTCAAAAAGTACAACCGCGCACAGGTGCGCCAACACCGGATGATCTGGACGAGTTAATTGCCAGAGTTTGGAAAGAGCCTGGTTTTTTCCTGGCACATCCGCGTGCTATCGCTGCTTTTGGTCGCGAAGCTACTCGCCGTGGTACACCACCACCAACCGTTTCTTTATTCGGTTCTCAGTTTTTAACCTGGCGCGGATTACCTTTAATACCTACCGACAAGCTGAAAATTGTCGATGGCAAAACCAATATACTGTTACTGCGCACGGGTGAAAACCGTCAAGGCGTAGTGGGTTTGTATCAGCCAAACTTAACTGACGAATTGAGCATGGGCTTGTCGGTGCGTTTCATGGGTATTAATCACAAAGCTATTGCCTCATATCTGGTATCACTGTATTGCTCATTGGCGATTTTGACCGACGACGCGCTGGGTGTACTCGAGAACGTCGAAGTAGGCAAGTATCATGAGTACAAATAATCTGGATTTGTCGGGATTAGTGCACCAGGCTTTGGCTGGCGATGCACCATCCGGCTTGCCGGATGTTCAAGAGCTGACCAAACTGGCCAATGCGTATTTTTCGGCACTGCCTAATCAGAGTGCCGGAGTGGAAAGTTTGCCTACGAGTATCGAGAGTTTGCCGACAAGTCAGCTAACCTCTGCGCAGGTACCAAACTTTACGCCAGCGGGTGTGGGCGATGTATCCGCCATTAACGAATCAGCATTGTCGGCTTTAGTACAGCAAAGCTTTGCTTTGCCGGGTAAAGCAGATTTGGTGTCCTCGATAAAGTCGCCTGCTGATTTTAATCAATACAGTGCGCTGAGCTTGCCATCGGCTTCATCATTTTATTTTTTAAATGATGTAACAGAGCAAGGCCGCGACCCCATTTTGTCTGGCCTGGGTGCGGCGCACCCGGCGTTTGATGTTAATTTGGTACGTCGTGATTTCCCTATTCTGCAAGAACGGGTTAATGGCTATCCCTTAGCATGGCTGGATAATGCGGCGACCACGCAAAAACCACAAGTGGTAATAGATCGTATTTCTGAGTTTTATAAGCATGAAAACTCCAACATTCATCGCGCTGCGCACGAATTGGCAGCACGGGCTACGGATGCTTACGAAGAAGCCAGAAATATAGTGGCCAAGTTTATTAATGCAGGTTCAGTCAACGAAATTGTGTTTGTACGCGGTTCAACAGAAGCCATTAATCTGGTGGCAAAAAGTTGGGGCAAGCAAAATATCAGTGCCGGTGACGAAATCATCATTAGCTGGTTAGAGCATCACGCCAATATTGTACCCTGGCAGCAGTTGTGTGCAGAAACAGGCGCGTTATTACGGGTTATTCCGGTGGATGATCAAGGTCAGGTTATTTTGTCCGAGTATCAAAAACTACTTAATCCACGTACCAAACTGGTGTCGTTTACGCATGTGTCTAATGCGCTGGGTACAGTAACACCTGCTCAGGAAATGATCGCCATGGCCCATGCCGTAGGCGCTCGGGTATTGTTGGATGGTGCGCAATCGGTGTCACATATTCGTGTCGATGTAAAAACACTGGATTGTGATTGGCTGGTATTTTCCGGGCATAAAATTTTTGGCCCAACCGGTATTGGTGTGGTTTACGGTAAACAAGAAGTATTGGATGCTACCCAGCCCTGGCAAGGTGGCGGCAATATGATAGAAGATGTCACTTTCGAAAAAACCGTCTACCAACCCGCACCTGCCAAGTTTGAAGCCGGAACCGGTAATATTGCTGATGCAGTGGGCTTGGGTGCTGCCTTACAGTACCTAAGTAAAATTGGTCTGGAAAATGTGGCTCGCTACGAACACGAACTGCTGGTGTATGGTATGCAAGCATTACAACGCATACCCGGCGTTACACTGATAGGGACTGCACCGGATAAAACCAGTGTGTTATCGTTCGTGTTAGCAGGGCATAGCACTATGGATGTCGGTAAGGCTCTCAATGAAAAAGGCATAGCTGTGCGTGCCGGTCATCATTGCGCTCAACCCATCCTACGCCGTTTTGGTCTGGAAAGCACCGTTAGACCCTCGCTGGCGTTTTACAACACCTACGAAGAAATTGATCGTATGGTGGGTGTGGTTAAACATTTGCAGTGCAGAAAGGTTAGTTTTTCGCATTAACATTTTCCACCCGCAAAAAACATATCTCGGTAGGTTGGGTTAGCTCGACAGAGCTAACCCAATAATCGAAGCTGTCATCGACTAAAAAGCTGACATATTGGGTTATGGCTTGCGCCTAACCCAATTTTTCGTAGCGTAATTTAGCTAAAGTTAAAATTTGCTATTGGCTTTTTCTGTTAAAAGTAATAACATTGTTATAACTTACTTTTTGGAAAAGCCAATGCATAGCCAATTAAGAAAAATAGGTAACTCACGCGGTATCATTATTCCGTCTGCATTTTTGGAAGCATGCGAATTGGGTGAAGAAGTTAATTTGCGTGTTGAAGGTAAAACCTTGGTCATAGAAGCAATAAAAGCGCCGCGAAGTAATTGGTTTGACCAATATCAACCCGAAAACGATGTCGATGAGTTTGCTTCGTTACCGCTAGCAGATGCTGATGACGAATGGCAATGGTAAAACGCGGCGAAGTATATTGGGTTAATCTTGACCCAACTGTTGGCACAGAAATACAAAAAACGCGTCCTGCTTTAATTGTTTCACCAGATGATATGAATAAAGCCTTACCAAGGGTAATCATCGCACCAATCACCAGTAAAGGCCAAGTACTTGGTTGCCGTCCTCAAATCAAATTTGATAACCGTGATGCCCGTATTTTATTGGATCAAATCCGTGCAGTTGATAAATGTCGGTTGTTAAGCAAGATGGGGGCAATTGAAGAAAGCCTATGGCATCCGGTATTATTGGAAATGCTGGCATAAGGCTTTAGGTTGGATTAAGGTAACGAAATCCAGCTTCGAAGCGCATAACAACCCAATACACAATTTCACTATATGGCTAAAGTAGCCATTGCCGTTATGCTTCTCAATGACGTATTTAAAGGAGCGCTATACACAGCCAATTGCCGTGTATTCTCTAATGTGCGTAATCAAAAACTGGAATTAAATAAGCCTATCTAAATAATTGTAAAGTAAAACTGTAGGATGCCAACCAACAGGCGGCGCATCGCTTTGACCTATGTTGATGAAAGGGTTTATCCAAAAACTGGGGTAATAGTATCCCGCCTGATATTGATCGTGTTTATCTCAAATGATACGCCGCCCTTTGGTTTGCACATCTAAGGCTATTGTAGAATGGTAGTTTAAAAGCACGTGAATTGGTATTTTCTGCCTAGGCGTACAAGTCATGCACATTTCATGTGTTAAGGCGATAGCTTGATAGCGGTAAGATTAACTGGCGAGGTAGGTTGCCAAACAACAGAAAATCATGGTGCCGATAAAAACTTTCCGCTTGCTCGTTTTTAGCAATAACGACAATGGCGGCAACAGCAACCTCAGAGCGAAGTGAACGCTGTATCGCATTACCCAGTAAGGCTGCGCCCAGATTTTTACCCTGAAAAGTTTTGTCAACCGCCAAGCGACCCAGTAGTGCAACGGGTACAAAAGGGTAGCGTGGCAGCTTTTTAAGCAGATGTTCAGGTAAATCAGTGCATGGAATGCCAGCTGCAGAGAGGGTATAGTAGCCCGCCAAAGCCGAAGTAACAGTGTCAACCGCAACAAAACATGAATTAGCTCGACGGCGCATATCTTGACTTGCCTGTTCTCGTAAGTAACGATCAAGCGCCTCTATACCACAAGAAAAAGCAGCTCGATGGTGTTTGCTACCAAGCAGTTCTATGCTGTACTGCGGACTCATTCCACGCCGAATAGTTTGTGGTTATGTTCAAAAGCTTTAAGAATAGCAGGCGATGGGGCTGGAGGATTGAGTAACAGTTCAACAAAACGAATTTGATCTTCTGCTGATAAACGGATGATATTGGTTTCTTCTATAACCTTTTCTGCTGCGTTCTGTGCAGCTGACACTAAAAAATCGCTCAGACTGCAACCTTTAAGCTCGGCTGCACGACGAACAAGCGCAAGCGCATCTGGAGTAATCCGTGCTTCAATTCTGGCGGTACGCTGAACTTCTGCTGCCATTAAGTTTAACCTCTCATTTAGAGTCCACTTTGAGTAAATTCCCCATAGACTGCTGCGAAACATTTAGCAAATGTTCGGCATAACCCTGAGTCTACTTGGGGTGGGGTTTTTGTCAATGTACGGTAAACCACTGTACAAGTCAATATTAAAACATATTAAGGCGAAATCGTAAGCCAATTTCATAAGTGTCGTAGGGTGCGGTGAGGTAACGAACCGCACCAAAAAGCCTTAATCGCTGCCGTCAATCTCAAAATATTGGTTTATCAGCGTAGACTGGGTTGAGGTAACGAAACCCAGCTTCGAAGCACATAACAACCAATACACAATTTCACTATGAGGCTAAAGTAGCCTTGCCGTTGTGCTTCTCAATGTTTGATTAAAAAGAGAACTATACACAGCCAATTGCCCGGCATTCTCTAATGTTCGTGATCAAAACTGCAATTAAATAAGCCTGTCTTTAAATTTGCAAAGTTTGTCACTTCAAATCTGGGTTTCGTTACCTCAATCCATCCTAAGCGCTTTTATTACAAACTCCTTGAGTCAAAGCACTCAATTTTTCATCCCGTTATCAAAGTCCGGGCGGTATTACCTAATGCTATCAATTTGAAAGCGACCACGTTGTTCGCCCAAGCCCATTACTTCGCCAAGGTGGCATAAGGCAGCAAATACCACCATAAAATACGGTATGGCTGTACCATACAGCACCAGCCCCAATGGTATGACAGAGCCAGCAGTATAGTGGGTGTTTTCTTCCAGTGGCGGTATTAATAAATAAGGGCGGGGTGGTTCTTGATTAGGGTCTGTCTAGTGTGGCGGTGGGTTTGGATTATAGAAAAAATCGCGTATCGGTGTGCCTATTTTGGCCAACGCCTGACCAAATGCGCCGTGGAAGCAAGATCCCTTATCAGCTGGTAGTTTAGTTTCATTTATAAAACGCAGTTGAAATTCAATATGCGTAAGCTGAAACGTGTGTTTATTGGAGTTATTGTTCAAGGTATAGTCTCAGAATACGCTCAGTTTGCACACTAACGATTTTATTATAATATCGTATTAGTTAAAAATGAAACTTAAATTTGTAAATTGCAACATAGCTTGTTTTAACCTAAATCAACATTAGCCACCACCCCACACATCCGTTAAAATACTAGGTTTTACCGACGAGCCATCCTGATGCGGATTCAAGCCTTACCCATCCAGTTAGTTAACCAGATAGCCGCTGGCGAAGTGGTAGAGCGTCCGGCTTCGGTGGTTAAAGAACTGGTCGAAAACTGCTTTGATGCCGGTGCAACGCTGATTCAAATTGATATTGAGCAGGGCGGTTTGCGCCAAATTAAAATTCGCGATAACGGTTGTGGTATTGTTAAAGACGATTTGGCCTTGGCGTTATCTCGGCATGCCACCAGTAAAATAAGCTCCCTGCAAGACCTGGAAGAACTAGTCAGCATGGGCTTCCGTGGCGAAGCTTTACCCAGTATTAGTTCGGTGGCGCGCTTAACCTTGATTTCTCGCACAGCCGATGCAGAATGTGCCTGGCAGGTCAGTGCCGATGGTACGGAACGTAATTTTGATCCGCAACCTGATCCACATCCACCCGGTACCACCGTGGATGTGCGCGATCTGTTTTATAACACCCCTGCGCGGCGTAAATTTCTAAAAACGGATAAAACCGAGTTTTCCCATATTGAAAGCCTGATTCAGAAACTGGCACTCAGCCGTTTTGATATTGGTTTTGTACTCAATCATAATCAAAAAGAAGTACTCAATTTTAAGCCGGCTAATACTCAAGAAGCACAGGAAAAACGTATTGCCGCCATCTGCGGTTCCGGTTTTTTAGAGCATTGTATTCATATCGATTATGCCGCCTCTGGTTTTCATGTGCATGGCTGGGTAGGGTTGCCGACTTTTTCCCGCAGCCAGCAGGATATGCAGTTTTTCTATGTGAATGATCGGTTGATTAGAGATAAACTGATTGCTCATGCGGTTAAACAAGCCTATCAGGATGTGCTTTATCATGGTCGGCATCCGGTGTTTGTGTTGTATTTTCATTTAGACCCGGCCTTGGTCGACGTAAATGCACATCCTACTAAGCTGGAAGTCAGGTTTCGCGAAAGCCGTTCTGTGCATGATTTTCTGTTTCAAGCATTGCATCGTAGTCTGGCAGCACAGCGACCGGGTAGTCAGCCGCAATACTTGCAGCAAACGCACATCATGGCGGAAGACGATACGCCAGTTGTTTCTCCGCCCGTTCAAACGCCAGAACAGAGCATCAGCCCGGCCGAAAAACCCAGTGTGCATCCGCAAATCAGTTTGCCATTCAGTATGCCGTCCGAACCACGTAGCGTTTCTACTCCACGCTCGGCATCGACACCGCCCCGTTTTTCGTCCCAAAGTTTTGCACCGGGATCGGCCAGAGCAGCTCCCGTGTCTGGTTTGGAACAGGTAAAGACCTATAGCAAACTATTACCCAGCACAGAGCCTGCAATGTCCAGCTCTGCGGATGGAGTGTTTCTGTCAACCTCGGCAGATGTAAACAGTATCAGTGATAAAGGGCCTCCTTTAGGTTATGCATTGGCGCATATTCATAGTATTTACATACTCGCGGAAACGGCTAATGGCATTATATTAGTGGATGCACATGCCGCTCACGAAAGAGTTAGCTACGAGCGGTTAAAAAAACATTACCAGCTAAGCGATATTGTTTCGCAACCCTTGTTGTTGCCGATGAAAATTAAGGTGACGTCTGCCGAAGCGGAAATTGCCGAACAGGAACATGCATTTTTTCAACAACTGGGTTTTGAACTGAATCGTTCTGGTCCAGAAACCGTGCTACTAAGAGCGACACCGGCTTTGCTGGCTAAAACCGATGTGGATCAACTGCTGCGCGATCTATTAGCCGATATGCTGGCACACGGCTTTAGCCATCAGGTCGAAGAAAAAATCAACGCGGTATTGGCTAAAATGGCCTGTCATAGTTCGGTACGCGCCAAACGTAAACTTAGCATAGAAGAAATGAATGCCTTGCTGCGTGATATGGAACAAACCGAACGCATAGGACAGTGTAATCACGGCAGACCAACCTGGGTTGCTCTCAGTCATGCTGAGCTAGATAGATTTTTTCTGCGGGGTCAATAATGTCTGTTTCTGGCAAGCTCCCCGTCATTATGTTGATGGGGCCTACCGCCTCGGGTAAAACCGCGCTAGGTGTCGCTATGGCTCAAGCTCTCAATGCCGAAATTATCAGTGTGGATTCGGCGCTGGTTTATAAGGGTATGGATATTGGTACGGCCAAACCCAGTCTGGTCGAGCGCGGCGGTATTCCGCATCATTTATTAGATATACTCGATCCCAGCGAAGCGTATTCCACGGGTCAGTTTCGTCAACAGGCGCTGGAATTAATTAATGCTATTCAGCAACGCGGAAAACTGCCCATTTTGGTGGGTGGCACTATGCTGTATTTTAGCGCTCTGACACAAGGTTTGGCGCAACTGCCTGCAGCCGATGCCAGTATTCGCGCTCGATTGGATGCGGAACTGGCGCAAGAGGGTAAAGAAGCTTTACATGCACGATTAGCGGCTATCGATCCACAAGCCGCTGCCCGTATTCATGTAAACGATCCACAACGTATACAACGCGCACTGGAAGTCTACGAAATCAGCGGTCAATCTTTATCAAAGTTTTTTGATGCTCAAGCTGCTGAAGAATCGCCTTATCAATGGCTTAAACTGATTGTCGCCCCAGCGGAAAGACAAAGCTTGCATGAGAAAATTGCGCTACGATTTCAAACCATGCTGGCGCAAGGCTTGATAGACGAAGTACAAGCACTTTATGCACGTGGCGATCTGGACGAAAGCATGCCTGCTATTCGGTGTGTGGGGTATCGACAGGTTTGGTCGTATCTTAAAGGCGAAGACGATTTTGCCAGCATGCAAGACAAAGCCATTGCGGCTACGCGCCAACTGGCTAAGCGCCAGTTTACCTGGTTACGAAAAGAACAAGACGCACACCCCTTGTTAAGTGACGCTCCGGATTTACTGGAACAGGCGTTACGCTATTGTCAGAAATCGTTAATGGCTGTTAGCGGGTAGTTCCATCAGAGTGCCTAGAAACTAGGCTACCAACAAGGTAGTATGTATTGAGTTAAAAAATAGTTACAAAGTTTAAACCTTTAAGCCACTGACAAAAACGCAGTATGCACACCATCGGCTAGTCCATTCGTGGTGAGCCTAGTCGAACCCTGAACGGACTAGCTGATCCGACGTAAAAAATAAACCTATATTTGGGTTGCAGTCTATATCCTGTCATGACGCCAATGCCTATAACCAAAACCCAGTACTACCGATGCAAACAACCAAAAAGCACCTGGTATGGGTGTGGGTGTAAAAATAGAACTTGAGACACCTATTGTCCAGATAACTGAGTTAGCATTTTGGGGAGTGGCACTATTTAAATCAAGTTTGCCTGCAGTTGTTCCATCTATCGTGAAGGATAATAATGAATTAGCCTTGCTGACATCGGTAGTGCTAAATAGGCTATGACCGTTAGCATCCAATAGATAAACTGAAAACGAATCTTGCAGGGTGGCCGATGGGTCAACATTTTGCGTGGCGTTGAAAATAAAACTGATGTAGTTACCTAAGGTGATAGCTTGTACAAATTCATTATTTGGTTGCGTATTTTTAAGTGTGACGGTCGATGTAAGATTCCCGCTTACGTCACCTTGTAGCGTAGGGTTAGCAGACGATAAAGTGCCATTAGTGCTAAAGCTAGTAAGGGTAATCGAATTTTGAATGTTTCCATTGCCAGCTTTAAAATCAAACACTAATTCAGCAGCCGTTCCTTTTAAAGGTTTGGTAATGATATCGGTAAGTATTTCCGTGGCCTGTGCATTTGTTAACATGAATTGACTGATTAATAGTGTCAACAGGTAACAGCTTAAAGTGTTTTTTTGTACCATTTCATGTTCCTTGTTCAAGGCTGATGATGTCTGAATTTATACTACAAACTACACTAAGTTTCCATATAAATTAAATCTATTAAAAAGCATTGGGTTTTTCTGTAGAAATATTGGTATAAGACAGCAATTAGCGACTCATTTTTTATGACATAAACAAAATTGATCTCTGACGCTAACTGTGTTGAACTAAAATGTCTGATGATTACAGGTAGCTTCGAAAAACCTGGTTTTTGCGCTTCGACAGGGCTCTCCTGAGTTGTATCGAAGGGTGGTTTTTCGAAGTTCCCTAGAGCTTTAATTCACAACAAGTTAATTTTGCATTTTCTCAACATACTGGATTTAGTCTTCTATCAGATGCTATTCCATAATAATTTATAGCCGCTATGCACAACATTTTCTTCAATTTACCCTCCAGCCCTGCTTTTGTAATCGATACTGATCAAGTGCTTGCCAACCTAAATCGTATCAACACTATGCGTCAGGCAAGTGGTTGTAAAGTGCTATATGCTATGAAAGCACTGCCTTTGGCGGCACTGCTACGTGTTTTAAAACCACATGTCGATGGTATTGCGGTTAGTTCTTTGTTTGAAGCACGTCTGGCAAAACAAGTGCTAGGTGAAGAGGTCAGTCTACACCTTACTACCCCTGGTTTACGCGCTGACGAATTTGCCGAACTTGCTCAGCTATGTAGCCACATCAGCTTCAACTCACTGGAACAACAACGCAGATTACAAGCCTTAGCGGAAGGCTATTCCCCCGGTTTGCGTATTAATCCTAAACGCTCGTATTTGCACGATGATCGTTATAATCCTTGCCGACAATATTCTAAGTTAGGAATAGACACGGCGGAGCTGCAAAACGCTTGGCCAGAATCTGTGCAAGGCTTACATCTGCATACCTTGTTTGCTGCTCATTATTTTCAACCATTAATAGAAACGGTACACAGTCTTTTGCCGTTACTTAAACAGCATGGCAAATTGAAATGGCTCAATCTGGGAGGCGGTTATCTGTATAACAGCATAACGGATCAAACCGAATTGCTGGCATTACTAGATATTCTGCATAATGATTATGCAGAACAGGTATTCATAGAGCCAGGCAAAGCTTTTGTTGGCAATGCAGGTTATCTAATTAGCACCGTTTTGGATAGTTTTATCAGTGATGGTAAAACTGTATTGATACTTGATACGAGTGTCAATCATCATCCAGAAGTATTTGAGTATCAAACTAGACCCTATTTATTTCCTACCGAACCCGAAACAGGAGAAGTAGCTATTTTGGCGGGTTCTACCTGTTTGGCGGGTGATATATTTGGTGAATATCGGTTTAAGCAACTGCCAAAAATTGGCGAACGCATTATGTTTTGTGATGTAGGGGCGTATAGCCTGATTAAAGCTAATCGATTTAATGGCTATAATTTGCCCGACATCTACCAGTTAAAAAATGGGCAAACTACTTTGCTCAAGCAGTATGATTATGCTGATTATGAACGACAATGGCTGGTTTAGGTGTTTGTTGCTAAGGCGTAGCAAAATTGGGATGCTTGAATTTGCTGTTTTTTCCAAGCTATTTTAATAGCAACCGATTTTTATAACAGGGTTAAAGTACCAAAAAAGTGAGAAAGCAGGCTGGCTTTACTTTATAATGGGCCATAGATTTTGTTTAAATGGCATATTGCCGATATTCGCTAAAAATACTTCACTGAGAACACATCGTTATGAAAAATATTAATGTTGCATTGATTCGACTGCTACAGTTTGTGGTATTCACCCTGTTTACTTTCATTGTTTTAACTTACTTTAGCGTTTTGATATTGTTGCCTCTGGATATTGTGGTGCTGATCTCTAAAGGACTGAGTGTGATTGGTTTTGGTACCTTGTTCGGTGCCATTATCGCCGTGCCTGTAGTGGCCTATTTAGGCAAAATTGTCTATACAACGCCCGGTTTAATTCAAATGTTGATCGATAGCGGTTTGGATTTGGTACAAACTGGCAAACAACGTGTGGATGCCTTTAATAAAGTGGTTGCCCAAGTTAAATAAATACTCGGCGTAAGGTGGGTTAGTTGCGCAATGCTAAGGATTTTAAACAGTCTAAACGCTGTGCGTAGCTTAACCCAGTTAAGTATCGGTAATATTCTATTGAGCTAAGTCTTTCGGGGGGCGATAGTCCTTTCAGTAGTTAGATTTAGAACTGTTTTGACGTGTGTCAGGGGTTACTGTAATTCGCTCTGTTATATCACTAGTTTAAATTTGCTTTGATCAAAAGTTTGATGTGTTGATTGAGTGTTAATCGCAATTGATATAGTTCTTGTATTCCCTTTAAAGTATCTACAGTTTGTCCAGCTGTATGCAGATCATACAAGGATTTACCCAGGTTAAGAATTTGCTGATACAAACGGGTAATCAACTGAAAGTTTTCATCCGTTCCATAATGGACATTCCCATAGTCTGATAACCAGTTGCCAAATCTATATTGATGGTTATCTCGATGATGATTGATGGGTATTTGTGCATTAAAATAGTTTTCTAGATGTAAAAACCAGGCGCGTAGCTCAATACTTGCGAATAATAACGGCAAATTTTCCCTGCGTAATTCAAATAAATCCTGCCAGGAACTATAAGGAACCCAGGTGCTGACCCAATGGGGTAACTGTTCGGCTGGCATGGGGCGGGCAATACCGTAACCTTGACCCAACTCACAACCAATTTGCAATAATAATTCGCCATGCTCAACGGTTTCCACGCCTTCGGCAATTATTTGGCGATGAAAAGCACTCGATAAACCGATCACACCTTCCAGTATGGACAGGTCATCAGGGTCATCCAACATATCCCGCACAAAACTTTGATCAATCTTCAGCATACTGACGGGAAGACGTTTAAGATAGGTGAGAGAGGAATAGCCAGTTCCAAAGTCATCCAACGCAAAACTAACACCCAATGATTGGCAGGTTGCTATGATATGCGAAACATGCGTGATGTCTTCCAAGGCACTAGTTTCCAGTACTTCAAGTTCTAAATATTTAGGTGGAATTGTGGCGTGTTTGGCAAGAATTTCTCGCAGTCGATCCACAAAGCGTGGATGCTGTAGTTGTTCTGCGCCAATATTGACACTAACGGCCATTTGCAACCCGGTGAATTTCCAGATTTCCATTTGCGTGAGTGCCTGATCGATAACCCACTCGCCAAGTTCTATAGCAAGCGGATGATTTTCAATCACTGGCAAAAATATGCCTGGTGCAAGTAAACCTCTTTCAGGATGCTGCCAGCGGATCAAGGCTTCTGCACCAATTATTTTGCCAGTGCGCATATTGGCTTTGGGTTGATAATACAGCACAAACTGCTTATCTTTAAGTGCCTGGCGAATATGGGCAATACTTTCGTGGTGACCACGAATATTGCTATCTTGTTTTGAATCAAACAGATGATAACGATTTTTGCCCGTTAATTTTGCCTGATACATGGCTTGATCAGCTTGACGGAGTAAATGATCGGCATCGACATCATCCGTTTGTGGATAAAATGCCACACCTAGGCTAGCAGTAATATGCAGAGACAATTCACCGATAAATAAGGGTTGATCTACCGCAGTAATTAGGCGGTTAAACATAGGTATGCTTGAGTTAAGGTCAGAAATGTCCAGCATGACCACTACAAATTCATCACCCCCTAAGCGTGCTAGTGTATCGCTGTCTCGCAAACTTGCGCGCATACGGTTTGCGGTTTCCAGCAATACCAGGTCACCCACATCGTGTCCGTACTTATCATTAATACCTTTAAATCCATCCAGATCAAGATAGATAACAGCCAGTAATTGCTGGTGGCGCTGTGCTTGTATAATACCTTGTTGTAAACGGTCCGCCAGTAGTAATCGGTTGGGCAGATTGGTTAATGCATCATAATGTGCAATGTGTTCAAGTTGTTGTTCATGTTCTTTGTAAGCGGTTATATCCGAAAATAAAGCAACATAATGTTTGGCCTGTTGCTGGGTATCCGCTACGGCACTGATGGTGAGCATTTGTGGATAAATTTCACCGTTCTTACGGCGATTCCATATTTCGCCAAACCAGTGATTATTTACAATTAAATGCTTCCAGAAATCGGTATAAAATTCTTTGTTATGACGTCCAGAGCTTAACATGCTGGGTTTATTTCCCAAGGCTTCTGATCGTGAGTAACCCGTAATGCATGTAAAGGCGGCATTAATTTCTATAATAGTGCCATCTAATTCGGTAATCATAATGCCTTCACGGGCATGAGTGAAGACGCTGGCCGCTAAATAGAGTTTTTCTTCCGCTTGCATACGTTCTATAGCAATGCTGACCAGATGAGCCAGTTGCTCGATCAATAAAAGTTCGGTTTTGTTTGGACAGCAGGCTAGCTGATGATAAATAGCAAATGTACCTAATATTTGCCAGGTAGACGAGCGGATAGGTTGCGACCAACAGGCCCCCAGATTTGTCTGGCGTGCAATCTGGACGTAATTGGCCCAGTATGGATGAGTGGCAATGTCTTCCACAATAACGCGTTCTCCACTGGCGGCCGCAGTACCACAAGAGCCAACACCTATGCCAATTTTGAGGCCTTTAATAGCATTGTTGTATGAGTCGGGCAAACTGGGAGCAAATACTTCCGAGAAATATTCGCCAGTTGCATCCAGCAGCAGAATGCTGCACAGCATGTCTGGATACAGTTGTTCAACACCGCGTATAATCGCGTTCAAAATTATTTCCAGCGATTTTCCATAAGACAGCATTTCCAGAATATGACTGCGAAATTGTTCGTATTGTTCAGCATGTTTGCGTTCAGTAATATCTCGGGATGAATAAAACAACATAGGTTTACTGTCTAATTCAAGTTTACAAGCACTGATTTCAACATCAAATACGCTACCATCTTTGCGTATGTGCCGAGTTTCAAATTGCGTTCGGCTGGGCAGTTTACTCAGTTGACTAAATCTGGATTGGATTTTCTGATGACTGAAATCTGCATTCCATTGACTGATATGCATTCCCATCATTTCCTGTCTCTGATAGCCAAGCATGGTGCAGAATGCATCGCTGACTTCAATGATGTAACCGTTTAAATCTACAATGTGAATGCCATCACTGGCATTTTGCAATAGCGCAACATTTTTAGCGCACTCGCGCTCTAGAGCATTAATGGCTTGTTTCTGCGAAGTAACATCCTGACCGATACATAAAATGCTGGTTATTTTTCCGGTAACATCCGTTTCCGGTATCAAACGCATCTCCGACAGGAAAAAATCGCCGCTTATGTTCTGCCATTCCAGAAACAGGGTTTCAGGTTGTCCAGTGGTTAACACTTGTTTAATTTTTTCTTGATAATCAGCAATACTGGTGGAACCTCCCAGATATTCTAGCGGAGTGTATCCCAGAAGGTTTTCCAGTGGTTTTCCGATACAATTTTGCAGAGCAGTGTTAGCATAAATACATCGGCATTGGGTGTCGTGGCGACTAATGCTATCGGGTATATTTTCCAGCAAAGTGCGTAGCGCAGTTTCTTGTTGATCTTTGTTTTGCCGATAGGAATCGATCAAATCTACAATTAGTTGCTGACCTGCGGGGAAAGAATAGTGATTAATATGTTTG
The DNA here is from genome assembly GCF_039904985.1 of Methylomonas sp. AM2-LC. NCBI lineage: Bacteria > Pseudomonadati > Pseudomonadota > Gammaproteobacteria > Methylococcales > Methylococcaceae > Methylomonas > Methylomonas sp. AM2-LC. Next base: position 3,334,750 of record NZ_CP157005.1, on the reverse strand, counting down.
TTGAAATCAGTGGCAGTGATAAAACCTAACAGGGTTTTATTGTCAGAAACGATAGCAAGATGATGTATGCCTAAATGTAGTATAAGTTGATAGGCATCCAGACAAGTCATATTTTCTGGAACGCTTAATACTGGAGTGGTATTGATATGCCCTAGTAAGCCGTTAGCTGTCATCTCGGACTGTGAGGCTTGCGAAATATCGTATTGAGTAAGTATGCGTATGTTTTGAGTTTGTGCTTCGCCGATAACAATAGCGGAAATTTGTTGTTCAGCCATGAGTCGAGCGGCTTCATTCAAATGTTGATCTGGGCGGAAGAAATAAATGTCACGCGTAGCAATTTCAATCAATCGAGTGTATTGATTTATACGATCTTGAAAGAATGAATGATTGTCCATATAGGAAATAATTATCTCAATAGTAAAAAACTTACGTTAGATTGGTAAATAGACAGGCACAGCGAGTCTATTTTAGAGGGAGTTAATGAGAAACTTTATAGGTACTAGCGTTCATGGTTTCATAAAAGCCATGCGATATCTAGTGTTTTGCGTGAATTTTGTGAAGAAGTGCATATTGTTTTGTCTTAAGCGTATCGTTGTATCTGCGTAGTTTATATGTTAACAACTCAGCTTGTCCGCTTGGAAAGTACGCAAAAATTATGGGCGAAAAACGCCGGAAGCTTTAATGAGAGCCTAGTTTATATAAAATTAAGGTAAGTATTTATAGATGGCAACTTCGAAAAAACTGTCTTTTGTGCTTCGACTGGGCTCTCCTGAGTTGTATCGAAGGTTGGTTTTTCTAAGTTCCCAGAAGTATCACGAAAGTATCACGGGCGTATCAATAAAATGTTTATTGCAAGCTTGCTTAAGCTTAATCATAATTTCTTCTCTTTTCTTGAAGTACTCTCAGCACGCTTATGATGGAGTTGCCTACCAAACAGTTATTGGTTATTGAGGATGATCCCGATATTGGGGATATGCTTGCTATTAATTTACAAGACGAAGGTTATCAGGTAACTGTATGCAGGGATGGTGCTCTTGGCTTAACTAAACTGAAGCAACAACATTACGATTTATTAATACTTGATTTAATGTTGCCTGGTGTTGATGGCCTGGAAATTTGTCGCCAAATGCGTAGTATGGAATATTATCAGCCCATTATTATTATCAGTGCCAAATCCACCGAAACGCAACGCGTTTTAGGATTGGAGTTAGGTGCAGATGATTATTTGACCAAGCCATTTTCTGTTGCCGAATTGATAGCGCGAATTCGTGCGTTATTTAGACGTGCAGAAGCCATTGAGCGACAAGCACAGGTAAAAATTGGTCTGCTGGAAGTGGGGGAGTTAAGCATAGATCCACTCTCTCACGATGTGACATTGGCAGGAAAACTGATTGCCTTAACGTTAAAAGAGTTTGAACTGCTATTGTTTTTTGCACGTAACCCTGGCAAGGCATTTACGCGTATTGCCTTATTAGATCAAGTGTGGGGCTACAGTCATGATGGCTACGAACATACCGTTAACTCCCATATAAATCGTTTGCGTGGCAAAATTGAACGCGACCCAGGAAAACCCGACTATATCCAAACCGTTTGGGGGGTAGGATATAAGTTTGTGGATCAGGCCAAGTCTTAAGTGTATGTTTAGTTCTTTCCGTCAGCGCATATTTCTAACCTATGCGTGTCTATTGTTTCTGACAACTGGGATTAATTTACTCATTAGCTGGAATGCTTTATCTGCCTGTCGACATAAGAATGCCGACAGGTTTACCAGTCAGCATAGTGAATGGGTAGTCAATGGATTAACGTTACCAGAACAAGATTATACCTACTACTTTATCTCGGAAATCAGTGCAGTATTGCTGCTAATGTTGATAGTGGGGTTGGTGGCTTTTTCGGCAATTACGCACAGATTTCAATGCTTTTATGCCAGTATAAAAGGATCTGCGACAGCGGATATTGCCGCAAATCTGTATAGCAAAAACGACGAAATTGATAACCTAGGCCAGTGTTTCAAACAAATGTCGGAACAACTGGCTGTGCAGCGCTTACAGCTACTAAATCAGGAAGATCAGCGCCGGCAAATGATGATTAATGTTTCGCATGAGCTACGCACGCCGCTCACTTCTTTACAAGGTTATTTGGAAACCTTGTTACGCAAAAATGCACATTTATCAGTCACTGAACAATGGCATTATCTGGAAGTAGCGGTTAAACAGAGTCAACGCGTAGGTCAGTTAACCCAAAATTTGTTTGAACTGGCAAAGCTGGAAGCCGATTTGTTGTTACCCCATTTTGAAATATTTTATATTCAAGAATTGGTTCAGGATTTAGCTCAGAAATTTAGTCATTTAACGAAAACAAACTGCGAACTCAGTACCACCCATTTTATGCCCGGTAACTCAAGTGTTTATGCTGATATTGGTATGATAGAACGGGTTATCAGTCAATTGTTGGAAACAACACTGCATTACACCACTAATGCCAGTTGTATTCACTTAAGTGTTGAATGTCATAACGGATTTGTAGAAGTAGCAGTGCAGAGTTCGGAATTAGATCAAGTTGGGGATGAATTGTTGAATTTATTATTGACCGACCAACTCTGGGATGAAACACAAAGCAGTCATGCCGTTGCATTAAACTTATGGATTGCTAAACGTATTATGCTGTTACATGCCAGTAAAATCGAAATCGGTCCAGTCGGGAATTATATCAATGCTTTAAAATTTCGTTTGCCAACTGCTAGCGAAGTTGAGAGTAAAATAGAATCAACTCCTCCCGGTTTCAGCGATTTTTAATGTTTAGGCCATAAAAAACCAGAGTTAAGCTATTAAAATAACCAAGCGGCACTAACTTGCTCAATGTAGTGGCGGGTGGCGAAGTCGAGCCATCATGACGACAATTCATAGAAATGCTTGCATACTCATGTGTTGTGTTTAGTGCATAAAGTCATTTTTTAGCAAAAAAAGGAGTTGAGGATTTGCTTAATAATCGGGTAAGGTCAATGTTGTCCACACGTATTACTATGGGAATAATTCTGTGTCTAGACTCGTTGCATTCCCTTGCCGCACTTGTCGAAGGTGAAATCAGAGATCAGTCTGGACGACCGGTAGCCAATGCCGTCGTGACTGCCATACCGTTACAGACTATGCAGGCAGTTAACGATAGCCCGACGGCCACTGCAATACTGGATCAACGTAACCGCGAATTTTTACCGCATGTACTAGTGGTGCGTACCGGAACGGAAGTCAGTTTTCCCAATAATGATAGCGTCCATCATCATGTCTATTCATTCTCGCAAATAAAGCGTTTCGATATTAAATTATATAAAGATATGCCTCCCAGTCCGATTAAATTCGATATTCCAGGGGTGGCAGTGTTAGGTTGCAATATACATGATTGGATGATTAGCTATGTCTATGTAACAGACGCCCCTTATTTTACGCGTACTGATGCATCAGGTCACTGGTGGTTGGACGTACCCGAAAATAGCTATAGACTCGGTCTTTGGCATCCCTATCTGCAACAAAGTACAGCAATTAATCTTGAGCCTTTTAGTGTTATGTCACAACACCCCGGCTATTTGCTTCATACCTTAAGCCTGAAAAATACGCTAAGAACGGGCAAGCCACCGACTTCACTTCAAGCTGAGGGCTATAAAGGTGAACCTTGATTTTCAAAGTCGCATTGTGTTGTTTTTCTCAATGCTGATTGTGGGCGTTCAATTGTTGACTTTAGTGACCATATACTGGGTTGGCAGAGAAAATCTACTTAGTCAGAGCGAACAAAATTTGCTGTATGCGGAGAATATTTTTAAGCGCATGCTAACAGAGCAGGGGGAACAAATGGCCAGCGAAACTCGCATTCTCGCTGCCGATTTTGGATTTCGTTCTGCTGTCAGTGACAGCGATCAAACTACAGTAAACTCTGCTTTGGAAAACCTGACTTATCGCATTCACGGACAAAGAGGTTTTTATGTGGATTTACAAGGCAACATTGTCGCAGATACCAGTGGACGCTTACAAAAACAGCCATTTATGTTCCCCGTTGCCATAAACAATGCCGAGACCCAAGGCAAAACAGTGGGTTTTGCAATGTTGGATGGCGAATTTTGCCAATTATCAGTAGCACCGGTACTGGCTCCTTTACCCATCGGCTGGGTAGTTATTCTCAATAGGGTTGATCAAGGTTTGGTAGAGAAGTTCAAACAGGTAACGGCCAATCCACCCGATATTTCATTACTATTACAGACTGAAAACAAAATAAACATACTTAGTAGCTCGCTTCGTAAACCTGATGCCGCTTTTTTTCTAGCCTTGCTCCGGCAAGCACCCGTTGCTGAGGACTCTGCACCCAAGCTTGTTAATATTGGTCATGTTGCAGTGATTGCCTTGGCGCGTCCACTGCACACAGCCCGTTCGGAGCAGGCAATTAGTCTGGTGTTACATATTGATTTACTGACAGCATTACAACCGTATCTGCTATTAGTTTATGCGAGTTTAGCATTAATGGTGTTTGGTCTATTGGCAACATTGTGTGGTACTTATTATCTGGCCAAAAACATTTCTCAGCCAGTGCGTGAATTGGCCGATGCATCGCAGCGCCTGCTGGATGGAGGCTTTGATGAGCCTCTGACTGTAACAAGGCGAGATGAATGGGGGTTGCTGGCCGAAACCTTTAATCAGGCGGGTCGGATTGCCAAAGAAATCATTACTTTAAAAGAACAAGATCTGTTGCGTCGGGAAATGGTTGCCAGTGTGTCTCATGATTTACGTACACCGTTAACATCGTTGCATGGCTATCTGGAAACCATGCAATTGAAGGCCAATCAATTACCGGAAGCCGAGCGTGAACGTTTTCTGGCAGTTGCCGTCCGGCAAAGCGAGAAAGTTGGACGTTTGGCACAGGAGTTGTTTGAGCTGGCTAAACTGGAATGTCAGGCCACTCCTGTACAATTGGAATGCTTTAATTTACTGGATTTAGTACAAGATGTGATTCATAAATACAGTATGACAGCCAAACAGCGCGGGTTAAATTTGAATGCGATTTTAGATACTCATGTACCAATGGTATTTGCCGATATTGCCATGATCGAAAGAGTGTTGACCAATCTCATTGATAACGCTCTGCGTCATACATCGGCGGGTGGCGAAGTGAAAATAAGTATATCAGTGACTGATTCTCGGTTACGTGTCAGTATCACTGATACGGGGGAAGGCATTGCCGCTGAATATTTGCCAAGATTGTTTGAAAGAGATTCTCGTATCATGCGTCAACATAAACCCGACTCTGGTGGGTTGGGCTTACAAATTGTGGCGAAAATTGTGGCTTTACATGGCGGCAGTGTCCATGTAGAAAGTAGCTTGGGTATGGGTTCGATGTTTAGTTTTGATCTGGCGATAGCAGAAATAAATCCAATTGTTTAATGGTCTGTGATTAAGCTTCTTATGTACCTTATCAAGTTAAAGTTAAGTCATCGGTTACTTAAGTTGATAATGGCTATGTTGTTGATAGAGGGTGTCTCCATATCTTGCGCAATAGCACAATCCGATAGCTTTTCAGAAATGACATGGCATGGTTTGCTAGATTTGAGTTATATGCATCCAGAAGGACCCACTAACTGGCTAGATAATGGCTTAGGCAAGCTAAGTGTCAACAATGCGCAGTCTGGCAGCAATATTTTTAATCTTAATCAAGCAACTTTGTTATTGCAAGCTCGTCTTGGCTGGAGTTGGTCCAGTAGTGTTACGGCCAAATATTCCGGTCGGCAAGATATTCCGGTTGATATTAGCGAAGCTTTGTTGTTGTTTCGCCCAGTCAGCACCACAGCATCCCAGTTCAGTGCTCGCATGGGTGCGTTTTTACCACCAGTGTCTATGGAAAATACCGGAGTGGGTTGGACCAGTCCTTATACTTTGTCATCCTCTACCATCAATTCCTGGGCTGGCGAAGAGTTAAAAGTATTTGGTGGCGAAGCCCAATATCAGTATCGTTTTAACAATGGTGACCGTATAGGTGTGTTTGCTTCCGGGTTTGGTAATAATGATACCGCCGGAGTATTACTAGCATGGCGTGGCTGGGCACTGGATAATTATACCGCCACACTTAACGATAGTTTTGCGCTGCCTGCTACGGGTATCGGTGGGTTTTTTCCCAAGCAAGCGGCACAAACCCGGCCTTTTGTTGAAGTCGATAATCGACCCGGTTTTTATACGGGTATCAGTATTGAACGCCCTGGTTTTGCCAAGTTTAGAGCGATGTATTACGATAATCGTGGCAACCCTTCTATGGTAAAAAATGGACAATATGCTTGGCATACCCGTTTTGGCAATATGGGCTTGAAAATGGATTTACCCTGGGATACAGAATTTATCGGCCAAGCCATGTTAGGCGAAACCCAGATGGGGAATTTTATTAACAATCAATATGCGGTGGATACTTCATTTTGGTCAGGGTCTATATTGTTCAGTAAAAAACTTGATAATCAGCGTTTTACTGTACGCTACGAACGCTTTGCAACCAGTGGTTTCGATTATTTACCGCAAGATCCCAATGGCGAAAACGGCCAAGCCTGGATCTGTAATTACAATATTATTTTCCTGGAACAACATCAATTTAATTTAGAGTTTAGTACTATTGACAGTGTTCATGCTTCGCGTTTAAAGCTGGGTCAGTTGGCTACGCAAAACGAACAGCTTTGGCAAGTGGCATATCGCCTGTTTTTTTAATTAAGAAAGAACTTAAAACACTTTAAACAAATTACCTTAACGATTAGATAAGTTGGTTAAATCGGCTAACTCAAAGGTTAACGTCATATCCATTCACCTTGAACAGTTTAAAGAGTCGTTTTTAAATATTTCAGCAATATAAACGTTAAACTCTCGTGATGAATTCGTGATGTTTTCAAGGGCAAAATGAGTTGCCAATTTTGGTAACCCCCCTTGATAACGGAGTATTTCAATGAGATTTTTACCAGTAATCCTATTAACCACTGCCTTTGTTCCTTTTGCTAGTGTACAGGCGCAAGAAGTCACCTTAAGTTTTGCTAATCTGTCTGCTAGTAACGGCGCTGCGCTTAGTCCTATCTTTGTTGCGCTGACTGATGGCTCTACCAGTGCATTTACGCCAGGTGGCACGGCCTCTGCCGCTATTACTAAATTAGCCGAGACGGGGAGTGGTTCTGATTTGTTCAATGTGTTCGGTTCAGCAAATGGTGTGCAAACCGCAGAAGTCACTGCATCTAGCAATGCGTTTGGTCCAGGTATCTATTTGCCAGGCGCCACAGGCAGTATTACCTTAGATCTTGATCCTAACGAAAATAAATATTTAAGTTTTTTTTCCATGGTAGTGCCTTCTAACGACCGATTTATTGGTGGCGAAATTCAGTTATTTAATAATCAAGGTCAATTTATTGCTGGAAACACTGTTATCGATGGTAATGCTATCTGGGATGCAGGTGCGGTTAAATCGCAAGTGGCCGGGGCTGCATTTTTAACAGCTGGTGGCACCAATACCCCGATCAGTAATGGCGTCATAACTGCCAATGATAATTTTTCAGTATGGAGCGGACAAAAAACCGCCGATGGTTATAACTTTACCAGTTTACCCGGTGATAATACTCCCTTGTTAAGCATAACCACCAGTGCCGTTCCAGAGCCGTCAATAGCCTGGTTATTTACCAGTGCGTTATGGATGTTGGCCGTTGTGCGTGGTAAAACGAAAAAGCTAACTTTCCTGGCTTAGATTGGCCGCTTGCTAGTCAAATCTGTTAGGGAAAGCTTATTACCTTAACAGATTTTTGTGTAATTCAATGAGATATAACTTCGAAAAGACGTTTGTAAGCGTCAGTAAATTCTGCATAACGGTCCACCCTTAAGTTTACATGTACTGAAACTTATGGATAATCAGGATTGTTTTATATATAAATAATAATTTTGCGTTATTATTCAATTCTGACTCTTTCATTTGCAATTCTATAAACCAAGTATGAATACTGGTGTCTACTATGCCTTACTCGCTTCCTTGTTTTTTGGTGCCAGCACCCCAGTTGCTAAACTATTACTCGCTACCCAATCGCCACTGTTAGTGGCGGGTTTGTTGTATCTGGGTAGTGGCGTGGGGTTGGCAATGGCTAGAGTGTTGCGTGATGGTGGTTGGAAAAAAATTACGCTTACGCTTAGCGAATGGCCTTGGCTGTTGAGTGCCGTTTTTTTTGGCGGCATACTTGCGCCCGTATTTTTATTGTATGGCTTAATGCATGTTAACGCTGCAACTGCTTCTTTACTCCTTAATCTGGAAGCGGTATTGACCGCTGTTATTGCTTGGTGTGTATTTAAAGAAAACACGGATAAGCGCATAGTGTTGGGTATGTTGCTCATTGTTATTGGTTGTGTTCTGCTAGCTTGGCCGCAGCGTGCGCTAAACTTTGTAGATTGGCTTGGGCCGTTGGCAGTTGTAATAGCTTGCCTATGTTGGGCAGTTGACAATAACCTTACGCGCAAAGTATCTGCGACAGATGCTTTGTTTGTTGCTGGCAGCAAAGGGATCATTGCCGGTGTGGTCAATACTGGTTTGGCGATGGCTTTGGGTGTGGAAATGCCAAATGCTTTGGTAACGTCTGCAATTATGCTACTGGGCTTGTTTGGTTACGGCATCAGTTTGGTGTTTTTTGTGCTGTCCTTACGCAGTTTAGGCGCGGCTCGCACAGGAGCGTATTTTTCAACTGCACCTTTTATTGGTGCTGCAGTTGCCTTGTTTTTGTTGCACGAGGCGGTGAGTCCATTATTTACACTTGCTTCAGTATTTATGGCGGTTGGCGTGTGGCTACATTTAACCGAACGGCACGCTCACCAGCATACTCATGCTGAACTAGAGCATATTCACCTTCACAGCCATGATGCGCACCATCAACATGAGCATGATGAACATTGGAATGGTCGAGAGCCGCATAGTCATTTCCACAAACATACAGCACTGAGCCATACACATGTGCATTTTCCAGATATTCACCACCAGCATGTTCATTCCAAGTAATCTTGAAATAATCGGTACTGAATCAGATGCTTAGTGGATGTTCTTGCCGATGTTTTAATGTGTCAGTAAGGTGTGTCGATACCACGAGGTATATGAATCGCGACACATGCACTTCACTTTGTTCAGCTTATTGAATACTAAATCGAGCTATATAAAACGAAGCTCAAAAAGTGACTTTAACGACTAATTATGATTGCTTTTTAGAAAAAACGTTGAGGGTAGATGTAACAAAATCAGGATCTCCCGCCTGCGCCGTCTCGTACTTTCGTCCTTGAACCGAAGGTTCAAGTGGAGACCAAATCCAGGTAATCAGGCTTCCTGAGTTAACAGGCATGCACACCATACATGGCAAAAAGCTTCCGGGGTAAAAACAGGTTCAGGAAACACCCAGTACTGCTCGAACGCTGCAGGAGATATGCTTTATATTTTAACCACTTTTAGGGATTTTCTAAAACGTTTTCTATTTTTTGGCGTAAATTGCTGAGTCGCTCACAAATGTCGGCATCGATGCTAAGTGTTTTGCCTCCAGCATCGTGTGTCATATTCAGTGCGGCTAAAACCGCAATTCTATCTGTGCTGCTGACTTTGCCAGTATCACGTATTTTACGCATTTGCAGATCAAGTTCTTTGGCAGAATTGATTAAGGCTTGTTGTTCATTAACAGCACAGGCGATTTTGTATTCTTTACCGAGAATAGTAATGGAAACGGGTTGTATAGTTTTGCTCATTATTCGTGTTCCATGGCTTTAAGCCGGGCAATCATTGCTTCTACGCGAGTTTTGGCCTGTGTGGTTTTTTCCAAAAGCTTGGCTTTTTCCTTTACCAATGCGTCTTGCTTGGTTTTGAGGGTTTTATTTTCATTTTTAAGTTGGCTGTATTGCGAAATAAGTAAGTCCAGTTTCGCTTCCAGCGCTTCGAGTTCGTTCGATGGGTTTTTTTCTGATGGGGGCATAAGCAAAATAATAGCCAATAAGATATAAAATCATCCAATAACGCTATCAATGTTAGCATAAGTGCCGATTTTAAACAGCTTCTTAATGATGGGTGATAAACGAAGTCATGATATATCAAGAAATTAGTGAAATTTTATTACAGCAGGATGCCGATATTGAGGCCGCTGAAGCACATGGTATCGCCGTTGGCATGTTAAGTGTGGAAGCACGAGCGGATGTGGGTAACTGGTTACAGGAAATATTACCAAACGATGTATTCAGTGCGGATTCAGAAACGGCTTTGGTAGAGTTGTTCGAAGCAACTCGACAAGCTTTAATTGCAGATTTAGAAGCTTTTGAGTTTGAATTGTTATTACCTGACGACGATGAACCTTTGTTTGAACAGGTGGAAGCTTTGAGATTATGGTGTCAGGGGTTTTTGTTCGGAATTGGCTATACACAATCGACTGTTGATTGGCCTGGCGAGGTGGGTGAAGTCATGCGCGATATTATCGAATTGACAAAAATTGACAGCGCAGTTGAAGACGAGGAGGATGCTAATGCACTGATGGAAGTCTGCGAATATTGTCGTGCAGCCGTATTTACTATCAGAGATTATTTTTTAGAAACCGCTACGAACGAAAGCCACTAGTTAACCATGAAACAAAACGAATTTAAAAAACGTCGCGCCACCCTGATGAAACAGATCGGTAAGGGTAATATTGCCATTATTGCCAGTGCTTCGCATCGTACCCGTAATCGTGATGTGCTTTATCCGTATCGACAGGATAGCGATTTTTATTATCTAACAGGTTTTAACGAATCAGAATCGTTGGCTGTATTTATTCCTGGTCGTGAAAAGGGCGAATATGTGCTGTTTTGCCGAGAATACGACGAGAAAAAAGCTTTGTGGGAAGGTGCGCATGCCGGATTGGAAGGGGCTACCGAGCATTATGCTGCTGATGATTCGTTTCCGATAACCGATCTGGATGATATTTTACCTGGAATGCTGGAAAATAAAGGCAAGGTATTTTACCCCATGGGTAAAGACAGTGAGCTGGATCATAAACTCATGGAGTGGATCAATAATATACGTAAACAATCGCGGACAGGTGTCAGTGCGCCAGGTGAGCTGGTGTCGTTGGAACATATTGTGCACGAAATGCGATTATTTAAATCCACAGAAGAATTAAAACTGATGCGCCGCGCAGCTACCGTGTCTGCTCAAGCACATTGTCGTGCCATGCAGTCTTGTAAGCCAGGCTTATTCGAATACCAGATCGAAGCCGAACTGACCCACGAATTTATGCAGCAAGGTTTGCGGGCAGTAGCGTATCCCTCGATTGTTGCGGCGGGTAAAAATGCCTGCGTACTCCATTACACCGAAAACAAAGACAAATTAGGCAAAGGTGATTTGTTATTAATTGATGCGGGGGTGGAATGTGAACATTATGCTGCCGATATAACCCGCACTTTTCCAATATCCGGTGTATTTAGCGAACCGCAAAAAAAATTGTATCAACTAGTGTTAGATGCACAATACGCGGCGTTGGAACAGGTAAAGCCAGGAATAGCTTGGCATATTGCCCATGAAGCGTCAGTGCAAGTACTAACCGCTGGATTGGTAAAGTTAGGTTTGTTAAAAGGTAAGGTCAGTAAACTGATTAAAGAAGAAAAATACAAACAATTTTATATGCATCGTATTGGTCATTGGCTAGGTATGGATGTACACGATGTCGGTGAGTATAAAATTAAGGACGAATGGCGTTTGTTGGAACCCGGCATGGTGCTGACGGTTGAGCCAGGTTTGTATATACCGGCAAATTGTGAAAGTGTCGATAAAATGTGGCGGGGCATTGGTATACGTATTGAAGACGATGTTTTAGTGACTGCTAATGGGCATGAAGTGCTGACAGCGGCTGTACCCAAAACCATAGCGGATATTGAAGCCTTGATGCGAGGTGCTTAAATGCAAAACCAGTATGACTTGATTATTGTTGGTGCCGGGCTAGCGGGTAACTGTTTGGCGTTGGCTTTAAAAGACACAGGTATGCGCATAGCACTGGTAGAATCAAGTAGTCGCCAGCAGCTTGCAACTGCGGCAGGTGGTGATCGTGCATTGGCGCTAGCCGCAGGGACTGTAAAGTTACTAGAAACGCTAGGTGCATGGTCAGCCATTGCTGAAAAAGCCACTGCGATTAAACATATTCATGTATCTGATCGTGGGCATTTTGGCAAAACCCGCTTATCGGCCCAGCAACAAGGTGTCGCGGCTCTGGGCTATGTGATAGTGGCACGCGACATTGAAACGCATGTTGCCGATTTGGTAGCACAAACCGGAATTGATGTATTTTATGAAACCCGCGTAGCAGGTGTTATGTCCGGTTTTGATGAAGTCAATGTCAGTCTAAAACAGCACGGAGAGTCGCTGAATATCTCTGCCCAGTTGCTGGTCGGAGCAGACGGCGGACAATCAACGGTACGCAAGTTACTGGAAATACCACAGAGCATTAGTGATTATGGTCAAACCGCGTTGGTGACTACCGTAAAAGCAACGCGTCCGCATCAAAATACCGCTTATGAGCGTTTTACGTCTTTTGGTCCATTGGCTTTGCTGCCATTGCACGGTAAACATTTATCGGTAGTTTGGACACGTAGTCACGAACAAGCCGAGGGCTTGTTACACGGTAGTGAAGCCGACTTTTTGGCTGAACTGCAAGATTGTTTTGGATATCGCTTGGGGACACTTACGTTAACCGAACCGCGCCGCGCTTTTCCATTAAGCCTAATTCGTGCAGAACAGATGGTGGCCGGACGGGTAGTGATTATTGGTAATGCTGCCCATCAATTGCATCCGGTAGCAGGGCAGGGTTTTAATTTAGGCATACGCGATGTAGCCTATCTGGCGGAATTGTTAAACAGTCATCAGCAAAAACAGGGGGATTTGGGGGCAACCGAATTACTTAACCTTTATGCAAAACAAAGGCAGGCTGATCACAATAAAACTATTGGCTTTACTGATAACCTGGTTAATTTATTTTCCAATGATTGGCTGCCAGTAGCCGCTTTGCGTAATACAGGGTTAACATTGTTGGATCATTTGCCTGCAGTTAAAAAAATATTAGTTAAACACGCGATGGGGATGGCAGCAGGGTTGTCAAAACTGCACGTGGATTGAGAGATTGTTGCGATTGGAGTTTGTTATGAAATACAGCCATAAACTGATACCCATCTTGGTTTTTAGCTTGTTAAGCGCTTGCGGTAAAGAACATGCACCCCCATCTACTCATAAAGAAACGGCTGTTAAATATGAAAAATCGGTCATTTTGCAAGGCGCCGTAAGCAATAATAGTGGACTGCTTAAAACGGGCAAAATAACCGCAAAATCGCTCAATGGGGACGTTCTGGCTGAAACGATTTTGGAAAATAGCGCGCGTTACCAGTTACAGGTACCGGCTGGTAGCCTCTGGCCCGTGTTATTGCATTATGTGCCTGAGAAAGCAAATGACGATAACGAAAAAATGTTGAGTGTTGCTATTCAACCCACCACTACAAAATACGATATTAATCCCATGACTACTGCCATTGCCAAACAGGCGAAACTATTGGGCGGTTATACACTAAGTAATCTGACGCGTGCTGCTGAAGAGCGTGTACATGTGCCAGATGCGAACAAAACCAGCACCGGATTTCGCGGCGATCCGACTACCCAATACGGAGGCTGGCACTGATAAACTGTGCAGAAGTTAGTTGTCTGGATTCTAAGAATGGTAGAATTTGCATTCTACAGACACTTTATTCTAAGGAAATACGATGAGCAAAATTATTGTTGAACACAATCCCAGTCAGGAACGTTTAGACGCTTTAGGCGTAGCCAACTGGTCGATTTGGGAAAAAGAAATTTCTACTTTTCCAATTGATTTTGATGAAACAGAAACTGCTTATATTCTGGAAGGCGAAATTATTGTTACCCCAGCTGGTGGTGAACCCGTGCGTATTTTACCGGGTGATCTAGTCATATTCGAAGCCGGTTTAGATAGCCATTGGGAAGTGGTAAAACCTTTGCGCAAACATTATAGCTACGATTAAACTTCGAAGTGATTAGCGTGTAGTGTGGTAAAACTACACTACACATTGATAAATTATTACTAACAGCTAAATGCGCTATAATTTCATTGTTTATTTAATACCTAGGAAGCTATGAAATTATTGATACGTAATCTTGCCCGCACCACCACAGAATCAGAATTGCGTAGCATCTTTGAAGAGCACGGTAAACTGCAATCCTGTCAGTTGGTCATGGATAAAGACACTGGCTTGTCCAAGGGCTTTGCTTATGTGGAAATGCCCAGTCCCGGTGAAGCTAAAGCTGCCATGCAAGTGCTTAATGGTTTGGAGTTGGCAGGTAGTAAAATTAGGGTTAAAAAAGCTGAAATTAAACAACCATGATACTCAATCGGCTGTCATAAATTGAAAAGTACGCGCTCAAATGACCCTTTACATGGTTTGACGCTGGAATCGATACTGATCTGCTTACAAGCTGAGCTTGGCTGGGAAACGCTAAGCCAACGCATACCGGTTAATTGTTTTAGTAAAGACCCTAGTCTGGCTTCCAGTTTGAAGTTTTTGCGTAAAACTCCCTGGGCACGGCAAAAACTGGAAGAACTCTATCTGGAAACGCACCATTCACTGCCTAAAGAGCCTTAAAAATACGTCTAGACTGAACGGTACTTGCTTTAGGAACGGATTATTTAAATTCAACGGCGTAGCTTGGGTTAAATGCAGTTGTAATCTAACCTATGCGAATGATAAATATTTTGTAATATATTAGTTTATAAATACTATCCACTGACTAACGTATCGTTTTTCTCTGTTTTTTGTATTGCTTATAACACCTATTCTATAAATACCTATGCGGGAAGATCATAAATCAGCAGACAAAAAGCTAGATATCAATCAGATTATCGATTGGCTGCAAGCAGATGCCATGTTGTCGGTCGCAGATTTAGAAAAATGCAAACAATATGGACAAGCAGCCGTTAATCGACAAAAACATCCCTTAAAAGTACTGGCAGAATGCGAAATATCTAACCAGCTGCTATACGGTAAGCTTTTAACGCAGGAAGATTTAACGCAATGGCTGGCTAAAAAAGTGGGTCTTAGCTATTATTATTTTGATCCACTCAAAATTGATGTCGCCAGTGTCACCAAATTGTTCAGTAAGGCATACACCAGTAATTTTAATATCTTGCCCATCGCCATTAGTGAAGATGAAGTGGTTATTGCCACAGCCGAACCATTTGTAAGAACCTGGCAACAGGATTTGGCAAAAATGCATCATGGAACGATACGTTGCGTCTTTGCCAATCCAGATGAAATCAAACGTTATATAGAGGAGTTTTATAATTTTTCCAAGTCTTTAAAAGGCGCGGGAATACAAACCTCAAACGAAACCTATCGCGGTATTGGTCAAAACTTTGAACAGTTGGTAGAGCTTAGTAATGCTACCGATCTGGATGCTAATAACCAGCATGTGGTTAATTTGGTTAGCTGGTTGTTTCAATACGCTTTTGATCAACGTGCCAGCGATATTCATATCGAGCCACGCCGACTGCAAGGCAATGTACGCTTTCGTATTGATGGTGTATTACATCAAGTTTATCAATTCCCCATGCCTATTATGAATGCGGTATTGAGTCGGCTAAAAATTCTAGGCAGGATGAATATCGCTGAGAAACGCTTACCACAAGATGGGCGCATTAAAACCCAAAATGCACAAGGTAAGGAAATTGAATTGCGTTTATCCACCATGCCCACTGCCTTTGGTGAAAAACTGGTAATGCGGATATTTGATCCTGAAGTGTTATTACGAAACTATGAGCAATTGGGTTTTAATAAGCAGGAGCTTGCAATTTGGGAACGTATGACCGAGCGTAGTCACGGAATTATTCTGGTGACTGGTCCAACGGGGTCTGGAAAGACTACCACGCTGTACTCTACGCTTAAACGTCTGGCAACACCTGAAATCAATCTATGCACCATTGAAGACCCTATAGAGCAGATAGAGCCTACATTTAACCAAATGCAGGTGCAAACCAATATAGGGTTGGATTTTGCGTCGGGTATCCGCACACTGCTAAGGCAAGATCCAGATATTATTATGGTGGGCGAGATTCGCGATCTAGAAGCCGCAGAAATGGCTGTTCAGGCCTCTCTGACAGGTCACTTGGTGATATCTACTTTGCATACCAATAACGCACCCTCGTCTATAACCCGCTTACTTAATCTGGGTGTGCCTTATTATTTGATCCAGCAAACCGTGATTGGTATTATGGCGCAACGTTTGATCAGGGTGTTATGTCACCATTGTAAGGTGGCCGTTCCGGTAGAATTGGAGCAATGGCTGGTGTTGGTAGAGCCATTTAAAGTAGCATCACCCAAACAAATTTATAAAGCAGTAGGCTGTAAGGAATGCCGCAACACCGGTTATTCTGGTCGTATTGGTATCTACGAAATTTTTGAAAACAGTGCCACTCTGCAAAAATTGATACTCGAAAGTACCGATTCCAGTTTATTAGCAAAACAAGCTGTGCGCGAAGGTATGCGCCCCTTGCGCTTAAGTGGTGCCGAAAAAGTTGCCGCCGGACTAAGTACCATTGAAGAAGTATTGCGTGTGGCACCTGAACGGATGGTATTTTAAAGTCAGTAACAAGTAAGGTTGGGCTGACGACAGGATGCCAAACGATCGCAGCTATAAACCTGAAGATAATAATTTATTTTTTAAGGCTTATAATAACTAAAACTCATCTGCTTTGTAATGTTGGGCTTTGCGTTGCTCTGCGCAACCTAAAATTAAGCCTGTCGCGGATGATGCGTCGCCAAGCGTCGGCATATCTTACAAAAAACGCATCCGTCTATTAAATAGTTATACGAATTGAAGTTAAAATAGCAATTTCCATTCTTTTTTCAAATAACCTTCGTTCTAGTCTAAATCCAAGGAATATAAATGTCACCGATTGTTGTATGCGCTTTGTATAAATTTGTTAGCTTGGAAAATTTCTATGCATTGCGTCAACCACTCTTTGACCTTATGGAAACCCATCAGGTACGCGGCACCTTGTTATTGGCCGAAGAGGGCATCAACGGCACAATAGCAGGCTCACGTCAGGGAATTGATGCAGTACTGGACTGGCTGCGAAACGATCCCCGCCTGCAAGATTTGGATTGTAAGGAATCTTTGACCGACAAGACACCTTTCAACCGCCCCAAAGTAAAACTCAAAAAAGAGATAGTCACCATGGGGGTGGAAAATATTGATCCTAAACGGGTAGTGGGTACTTATGTTGATCCTAAGGATTGGAACCAACTCATCCAAGACCCTGAAGTGATAGTGGTAGACACCCGTAACGACTATGAAATTAAGGTAGGTAGCTTTAAACACGCCATAAATCCGCATCTACAGAGTTTTCGGGAATTTCCTCAATACGCAAAAGACCATCTTGATAACAATAAACATAAGAAAATCGCCATGTTTTGTACTGGCGGCATACGCTGTGAAAAATCGACAGCCTACTTAAAAGAACAAGGTTTTGAAGAGGTTTATCATCTTAAAGGCGGCATATTAAAATATCTGGAGGAAGTACCCGAACAAGAAACACTTTGGGAAGGTGAGTGCTTTGTATTTGATGAGCGGGTAACCGTTAATTTACAGCTTGAAAAAGGCACACATGATCAGTGTAACGCTTGCCGCCTGCCGATTACTGAAAACGATAAAGCCAGTGATAAATATCAGCACGGGGTTAGCTGTCCAAATTGTTATGACAATGTTGCGCCTGAGCGAAAAGCACGATTCATAGAGCGCGAAAAACAAATGGAACTGGCCAAACTTCGCGGAGAAGCACATATGGGTGCTGATGCAGCGAAGGCACTCATTCAAAAACGTCAGGCTAAGTTGCAAAAAATATCCTGATTACCCTTAAGCATAGGTAAACATAGGGGTGGTTAACCATTCAGATTTTTCTACTGAGCTTTCTGGAAAAGGACGCTTTATGAAACAATTAAATTAAGTGGACGCAGAATAAGACAATGTTTAGCTATCAATGCCTGATCTGATGATGTTGCGTATACAACCAGAAACGATAATGGACGATTACCTTGAAAGTAGTGAATATATCGACTGGAAACACCCATTGGTGGTGAATAAAGCAAAAGAGTTGGCAGAGTCTGTTAACGATGAAGATATTGTAAAACAATGCTTTGAATTCGTACGCGATTCCATCAAACACAGCTGGGATTACAAGTTGAACCCGGTGACATGTAAGGCTTCTGACGTATTACAGTATGGCACAGGCTATTGTTATGCTAAGAGCCATTTGTTAGCGGCGTTATTAAGAGCCAATCATATTCCAGCGGGTCTTTGTTATCAACGCTTAACAATCGAGAGTGATGGGCCACCCTATTGTCTGCATGGCCTAAATGCGGTATATCTGCAACAATATGGTTGGTATCGAGTTGACGCTAGAGGTAATAAAGCCGGAGTGACGGCTGAATTTTGCCCACCCCAAGAGAAATTAGCCTTTCCCATTGTTGATAGTGCCGAAAAAGACATTCCTGGCATTTGGGCAACGCCATTGCCACAAGTTGTGAAAGCTTTAACTGAAAATAAAAGCGTCGAACTGGTTTATAAAAATTTGCCTGATTATCATAGTTAATTACAGGCACTTAATACTATTCAGTTACGAAATTTTCAACCCATCTTCACACTAAGCCACCAACTTCAATTCACTATAACCATTTGGTTTTTTTACTAATTCAATCTGGGTTTTAATGCGCTTTTTAACGCCATCAACGTGGGAGATGATGCCCACTGTTCTACCCTGAAACTTCAGGTTTTCTAATGTACTCATAGCCAGATACAAAGCTTCGGAATCCAGATTGCCAAAGCCTTCGTCCAGAAACAGGGATTCTATGGATTTACCATTGTTGGCAATATCGGCCAAAGCCAGCGCTAAGGCCAAACTGACGACAAAACTTTCGCCACCGGATAATGTTTTGGGTAAACGCCGTACATTTTTTTGTTTGGTATCTTCAATTTCCAATGCCAAACCATGCTCACTTTCCGCACTACGCAAATAATAACGGCCACTGATTTTTTCCAGAGTGGCATTAGCTTGCGATAACAGTTTACTAATCAGTAACTGACGAATTTTGTTTTGCAAACCACCTGTGGTATCTGTCAATTCATTCAGGTCGGCTTCGGCTAGGGTTAACTGCTGTTGATACTCCGCTAATTGGTTTTCTAATGCTTGGTATCTCTGGCGGTATTTTTGTTGTTTTTCCAGTTTGTTTTGTAAACTGCTGACTTCCTGTTCTGCAATCTCTGCTTTTTCGGATAATAAGCTAAACATTTCGCGTAAGTCCTGTTCACTCAGGCTGTCGTCAAAATTTTGTTGCTCTGCTTGCAGTTTAAATTCCAGCTGTAACACTTGTAATTGCAGGGGATCTAGCTGTTTTTTGTAGTCAAAATACCGCGCCTGAATTTCGGGTTGCTTTTCTACTAAATCCATAGTTTGCAGCAGTTCGTTAATGTCTTTGAAACCTTGAGCAGTAATTTTTTCAGAAAAACTGCGCTGCAGGCTCTCGAAGACTATGCGTTGCTCTTTAACTTGTTGTTCTGTGCTGTTGACCAGTTTTTGTTTGTCTAATACCGCCAAGTTTAGACTTAGCCATTCGTTGGTACGCAAGGATTCCAAATTGTCGCTAAGTTGTTGTTGTAAATCTTGAATAACTGTTTGGCACTGGTGTAGTTTTTCTTGCAGGTCGCCGATTTCTTCCTGTAGTCCCGTTTGGCGTAAGGCGTTGATTTGATAATCCTGACGACGGCTATTCAGTCGGTCAAACAATTCGTTCTCTTTGTTTTTCCCCGGCATTTTTTCGCCTAACTGTTTTAACTGTAATTCAACACGTTTGCTCAAAGCGGCTTCTTCATTGAGTGCCGTGGTGTATTGCGCAAAAACTTCTTGAGCTTCTGGGGAGCGCTCACTCAAATTGGCATCCAGTTGTTCTGCTGTAACACGTAAATTGGCTATTAAGGCTTGTTTGGCAGTAATTTCTGCTTGGGCGTTGGCGGTATCGCGCTCTAATTGCACATATAATTTAAGTACATTATTAATATTGTCCAATTCCTGTTGTTCGTCGGCCAGAAATTGTTTATGTTCTACCAGATGTTCAATACTAAAGCCATCACGATGCCGACTGAGTTTATTGGCTAACACTAGCCATGCGGTTTGTTTTTCGGCTAAAAACTTTTGTTTGGCTGTCGAATTGCTTTGTTTTTTGAGTGCGCTGCTTAGTTGATCTTCTGCAATTTCGATACGGGCTTTTAATACCTGTAATTTACTGCGTTGATCGGTCAGGGCTTTTTTGGAGTCAGTCAGTACTGGTGGTTTAATGCTATAAGGATGATGGGTAGAGCCACATAAAAAGCAGGGCTTGCCTTCCACTAATTTATCGCGTGGTGAATTCAATCGTTTTAATAAGTTTTCATTCGCAATGGCTTGATCCAAAGCTCTGGCAATGTTGTCTTCTTGAATAAACTCCTGTTTAAAAGATTCCACTTGTTTTTGCAGTGCCTCTACATCCGGTAAAGATTGATTGGATTGACGTTTAAACCAGCTAAAAAAACTTTTTTTGGCGGAAAATCGGGCGGTAACTGTCGCTATCGCTAAGAGCTCCTTAAACTCATTGACACGCAGTTGTTGTTCTGCATGTAATTCATTCAATTCGGCAACGCTTTTGCCATTGCTGATTTCCTTAAGTTTGGCTTCGTTAGCCTCAATCTGGGTTTTTAGTTCTTCAATGCGCAATTGAGCATTCGTCAAAGCTGTTTTGTTTTTAGTCGCGGCGGTGGTTTGATTTTTTGACCACTTGTTTTGGCTTTTTTGTTGTACGCCAAGTTCGGCTAAAGTGCTGCGAATATTACGCAAGCCAACAATTTCTGGAAAGTCAGTTAATAGTTGGGTATCGGTCTGATGCGTCTGTAACCAGTTGTTCACTTCGGTCAGGTTAAGTTGTTTATCCTGAATCTGCTGCGTGATAGCCGTGGATAACTCCTTTTCTCTGGGGAGTTGTAGTTTAATTTCACTGATTTTGAGTTTAAAGCCATCAATTAACTGCTTTTGCGCAACCCAGTCTATGTTGCTCAAATCAGTTTGTGGCTGACCTGTCGCTTCCTGATTGAGTTGTTGTTGCAATAGCGTCAGTTCTGCGTTGTAACTGCTTAGACGTTGTTGATTTTGAGTCAGTTCGCTACGCAGAGTATCCAGCAGGTTTAGTTCGTCTGTAAAGATCTGGCTGTCTGGGGCATTGTCGATGCGTTGTAAATCTTGTTCGTGTTGCGCTACTTTGCTTTGTAAGTCTTGCTGGGTTTTTAGCAATTGTTGATAATCTTTTTGTAACACCTGGATTTGCTGAAATTTACGCAGTTGTTGTTCAACCTCGGTTTTCTCGGCTTTTAACTCGGTGCTCAGTTCTACAAAATCCTGTAAATCCTGTTCTGCAGCTTCTAGTGTTAAATCATCAATTAGGGGTAAAATCTCACAGTCTTGCTTAACCAGGCTGATTTTATCCAGCAAACTTTGATGTTTGTCTTTTATTTGCTGTGCATAGTCGGCATAAAAATCAGTGCCACTAATTTTTTCCAGAATATCCATGCGTTCGCTGTCCAACGCGTTTAGGAAAGCGGCAAAATCGCCTTGTGGCAAAACGATGGATTTACTGAATTTATGAAAATCCATGCCAGTTAATTCTATTAAGTATTGACGTACTTGGCTGGGTGTTTCTGCCAGTAACTTTTCCTCCGCTCCTAACTGTAATAGAGTCATTTGAGGTTGATGAATATCATTACGTGTTACATGCCAGCTAGAGCGATACTTTTCACCATTAAAAGCAAACTCAATCTGAGCCAAACTTTCTGTAGCAAGCTTGGTAATAATATGTTCTGCTGGTTTGTCGAACCGAAAGGTTTCACCATATAAGCCCAGCGTAATCACATCCAGAATACTACTTTTACCCGAACCATTTGGGCCAGTAATGGCAAAAATACCACTATCAGCGATAGGGCCTTGGTCAAAACTGACTTGGCCTTCGCCTTCTAACGAGTTGATATTTTTGAAACTGATGTTGAGTATGCGCATAAGTTAATGAATTATATAGGCATGAGTGAAATTTTCTAAAACGGGTACGCGTATTGGTCCACTTAATAGGGTGTGCTAATTCGATACTCGCTGACATTTACTGCGCAATGATACTAAAAAGCCCACCCCTAGCGGATAGTTTTTTAGTTTATAGGCTATCCATCTGAAAAACCAGCCTATTGCGTGATTGTCATACTGTGTGTACTGTGCGAACAAAAGCACTAGGTTAATCATATTTCCAGTTTTTTGTTGATGGGTAATTTTGGCCATTCATTGAAAGCAAACACCCAAATCATAATGATATTAACAATTGGGATTAGCAATACCAAAGCCCAACGACCATCAAAACCAGCCTTTTGCAAAATTCGATAAGCTAACCATAAACATAACAATATGAAGGCGGGTAAGAGTACAAAATAGAGTTCCATACTTTAAACCTCCTGGTCAGGGTTGCTATTGGGCCACGGTAATAGGGCGAGTTGTAAAAAAATACAAAACAAACCAAACCCTGGCAAAAAAATCAATAGACTCCATAAGGGGTTAAATCCGGCTTTTTTGTAGATAAAAAAAACAGGGATTAATAGCATTAAACCCACTATGACAATTTGCATAAATTCTGGGACCATACTTCCTCCTCCTTATTAAGCACTTTATTGTTATAAGCAGCTTACAAAAATGGACTTAACTATATGATTTATTGGGCAAGCTATGCAGGCTGAAAATTAAACGTGATTTGCTGCATATCATATTCGTTTTAGGCAATTAAGCGATGATTAAATTTGAAAATTGCTAAAGTTGTTAAGTGTTTAGCTGATGTTGGTCGATACACATTATAAAAAAACGGCTAAAGGCAGTGATGGTGTCTTCGTCGGCAAACAGATGATGATTTTTTTCCAGTATTTCCTTGTGGATAGTGTCTCGAAAACGCTTATCAGTTGCTAAGCGTAAAGCAATAGCAATATAGTCTGCTTCATCCTTAGCTATGCAAGCAGTAATGCCCATTTTTTGGTAAAGTCCGAAGCCATGCCGACTGCGTTGCAGTGTACCCGGCAATGTAACTACCGGGGTTCCCACTGCAAAAGCTTCCAGGCTGGTGTTCATGCCATTAAAACTGGGTATATCCAGCATTAAATCAGAAACGGCGATTAAATTAATAAAATCTGCGCTGCTTTGCGGCGGCAAAAAAATCAGACGTTCAGCCACATCGGAAAATTGTTGTTGCCAGCGCTGCTTCAACAACACAGCAAAATGCGCTATAGGGCCTTCTAAAATAAGAATTTTTCCCTGTTTATCTTGCTGCAAAATAGCCGCCAAAACCCTATCAAAATCAGGATGAAATTTAAACAGGGTTTGTGGGCAAATATAGAGATGATCACTGTCCTCCCAGCCCAATTCTGTGCGGCTTTTTAGCTTATCTGGCAGAGTAGGGCGTTGATAATAACTGAGCAGGCTTGGACTCGGTAATAGCGCCAAGCTTTCGCTGTAATGTTCTACGGCCTCAACTGATTCAAATAATTGGCTGGAAATAAAATAATCCATATTGGTAATCCCGGTGGTATCTGGATGACCAAAAGAGGTGCACTGTACAGGTGCCAAACGCGCATAAGCTAGATAATAACTAAACGGATCCATACCTATATCCTGATAAAACAAAATATCTAGTTTCAACTCCGCAATTTGCTGCCTGGCCTTACTTAGCGTGTTTGCAATTAGTAAGGTTTCATCGGCATGTTGCTGAATAAAGTCGCTAATGGGGTCTTGTACCAATGGCTGAATAAATAGAGCATAAACTTTAAATTGACTGCGCGGCAGTTTGGCAAAAAAGCCTTGACTGGTTTTACCAATGCTGTGATTGTAAAAAAATTTGGAAATAAGCCCAATGCGGATAGGTTGGTTTGCATTACGGATTTGCTGGCAGTGTGGTGCCTCCCATAACAGAGTCGGGCATAGTTTTTCAAACAGCTGAGCAACTTGGGTCTTTAAGTTGCGATTGTTTAAGTGATGATAAGACCAATAAAAAAATGCGTCACGTACTTCCAGTAGTGGATCATCAATCTTTAATTCAGGTTCTGCAGCAAGTACAGACAGCTTTTGGCTCACATCCTCCCTAAGTTTTTTTAGGTGTGTTGACGATTCTAGTATGGGAGGCACTAGTGTTGCCAGACGAATGCGGAGGCCTGTTAACTGGTTTATGGATAGAATTTGTTCATAATAATCGGTAGCTTCCTGAATTTTCCCCTGAAAAGCGCACAAATCGCCCAAGCCTTGAAATGCCAATATATGTCTGGAATCCAATTCCAATACTTTTAACAAGGACTGCTGTGCGGCGGAAAAATTGCCTATATGCATCAGCGTAATGCCTAAATTGTAATGGCTGAAAGTAAAGTTTGGCTGACTGGCAATGGCTTGTTGATAACACTCTATAGCTTTGTGGTGCTGCCCCTGTTGTTTATAGATGCCAGCCAGATTATGTAGAGCAATGGCATGTAGGGGATCGATTTTCAGCGCTTGATGATAACAGGCGGACGCGGCTGTGGGGTTGTCGCATTCTTCCAGACATTTACCCAGATTGACTAATGTACGGCATTGGTTATCGGTTAGCGGTAATGCAGTTTTGAAAAACGGAATAGCCTCTGCATACTTTTCTTGTAGTTGTAACACATAACCCAGATTATCCAGCGTTTCTGCATGCATCGAATTTATAGACCATGCTTGACGAAAATACTGTTCCGCTAAGGGCAGTTGCTGCTGCTCTTCGTATAGCGAACCTAAATTAAGCGCATACTCGGGCACCAGTGGTGCCAGTTGCACGGCTTTAATAAACATTAGCTCTGCTTCAGAATATTGCTGCTGATCCAGTAAGATTAAACCCATAAAATTTATGGCTGCGGCATGATTGCGCGCAATGATTAAGGCCTGATAAATTGCGTCAGCTTCCTGTTTAAAGCCATTGCGATAACGATTAATCGTCAAGTTATAAGCTGCCGTTAACAGTGGGTTCATAATGAATTAGGAGATAAAGTTAAGTGCAAATCAGTTGTGTGGCGAATTAATGATGACTTAGACAATTTTTATACCACGAGTGGTAGAGATGAAAGCTAGAAAAAATAGCGAACTGTGATGTGGTTTTTTGTTTTACGAATTTATGACATATTTACTTGACCCTAGCCTTAATATTCCTATAAAGTTGTAATTTCGTGTTGTTAGTAAAAATATCGTTCTTAAATTAAGTTTAGGGGTGCGTTTTTTGCAAATAACTGCGATAATAATGCGGTGAATGTACTCACCAGTGTTGGGGGATATTAAAGGTTGCCGAAAAAAAACTGATCTAGGGCTTCCTTTTTTAATAAAAAAAGAATAAAATTCCGGTTCTGTTTTCAGCAGAACGAGCGCTTAGAAAAAGAAGGGAGAGTGGTATGCTTATCTTGACTCGTAGAGTGGGGGAAACTCTGATGATTGGTGATGAAGTAACAGTCACTGTTCTTGGAGTTAAAGGGAATCAAGTTCGGATAGGTGTTAACGCTCCGAAAGATGTTTCTGTTCATAGAGAAGAAATTTACGAAAGAATTAAGAAAGAACAGTCAGAACACGGCACTTCTGACGCTTAATTCTTGTTACAAAAAATGGAGAGATGGCCGAGAGGCCGAAGGCGCTCCCCTGCTAAGGGAGTATGGGTCATAAGCCCATCGAGGGTTCGAATCCCTCTCTCTCCGCCACTTATTTTTTTTTAATTTAGTATTGACAAGATTAAGCAAAAATAGAATAATAAGCGGCTCAGATAGGCGCCCGTAGCTCAGCTGGATAGAGTAATCGGCTACGAACCGATCGGTCGGGAGTTCGAATCTCTCCGGGCGCGCCACTATCAAAAAGTATAATCCCCTGTAGCTCAGTCGGTAGAGCGGGTGACTGTTAATCACTAGGTCGGCGGTTCGAGCCCGTCCGGGGGAGCCAAGTGTAGAAAGCCTCACATGAGAATGTGGGGCTTTTTTTTGTCCGGCGTTTGAGCCAGAATCTAAGGCAATGTGTCGGAATTGTTGACTGGAGAAACTTCTGATTACACATGTTTCAAAAGACTCGTTCAGCCTAAAATCGGCGAATGTTTCACAACTTATTAAAACCTATACAATACGTCCTTTGGATGCCTCTGTAGGCGAATTATCTGATGCGGTGAATTTGTTGTGTTCTAATTGTCCCAGTGAATCTGAGCGTTATGAGAGAAGCCGACTAGTCACTGAGATATGTCCAATCGATGAATTGCCATTCTACAGGAAGTTTTTCGGTGCCTATGATTTCGATGGAACGCTGATTGGGGCGGGAGGCATTAAATCCGCGGATTGGGCGTCAGATACACATATACTTTACATGATGGCTGTGGATAAAAATCATCGCAGTAAAGGTGTTGGGTCAGATTTAGAGCGTATTCGTATACAGTGGATGCGAGACAACTTTCCGCACGGGCGCTGTCTAGTTAGCACCAAGCATAAAAAGCGTTTTGAGAAATGGGATTTTAAAACAGTAAGTGAAGTTAATAACAGGCATCTAATGATATTGGAGTTTTAAAGCGGCACTAAAAAGCCTAAGCAATCAAATACCTGCGGTTTTTAAAAATGCAACGAAATTATTATGTATAAGTGTCTTATTATTTTTATTACTGCCGTTTCAATTTGGACTATTACCTGGGCTGGTCAGAAGGGAATCAAGCTCTGATAGTGGTACGTTAATGGCATGCTGCGACAAATTGACGCACTTTTTCTGGACATAAAGTAATTTGTCTTGTACTATGCGCACACCTATTTAGGGGAGGTAACGCGACCGCTCATACGGTAAAATAACAATAATAGACGCAAAGATTAAACTGCCGTTTTCGGATAATGGCAGTGTCCAGCAAAACACAAAAAATAACAGCGGACAAAGCTCACTATATGTGAGCTTTTTTATTGCCTTTCGAAAACGACTAACACCATAAATTATGTTTTTTTATGGGAGCTGTAAAATTCCTTGAATAAACTACAGGGAACTTCGAAAAACCACCCTTCGATAGGCTCAGGGCGAACGGTGGCATTTATATATCAATAGCTTAGCGTTCTTTCTGAGCCTGTCTAAGCACTAAAGCCTGGTTTTTCGAAGTTCCCTACAATCTTGCCATTGGCGAGGTAATACCAAATTCGGCATTGTGTTTCCAATTGGGTTTACTTATCACAGCAATTTTGTGACTAAGTTTATTCTATGCAAACGCCACTAGTACCACTTACTTTTGCTTAGGGTAGCTATCGCGCCGCACGACAGCAGCAAGAAAACCTGTTAAAATTGATAAAATTTCTGGCTTAAATCAAGTGTATGGGCGTTGTTCAATCATCAGGTTAGCGGTTAACTCATCTCTGGAAGTCAAGTATAGAGAAGCCTCACATGAAATTGTGGGGTTTTTTTTGTCCGGCGTTTTCTCTGTACTGTATTCCTTAGCCTGTACAACCCAGATTGCCTCATTTTGGAGTATTCATGAAGCATTTTAGAATTTCGTTTATTGTTTCTATCATCTGTTTTGGCCTTGCATTTTACTGGGGCTATTTAGATGGCGGCATCAAGAGCGGAGCTAGCTGTGTGATGATTGCCTTGATTCTAAGTGTATTAGAAATCAGTTTGTCATTTGATAATGCAGTCGTTAATGCCTCAATTTTAAAACGCATGGATGAACATTGGCAGCGGCTCTTTTTAACCTGGGGCCTTTTAATTGCGGTATTTGGAATGAGGCTGGTGTTCCCTGTTGTGATTGTAGAATTTGCCACTGGGATAGACTTTGTAAGTGTTACGCAAATGGCAATTAAAGAACCTGCGGTCTATGCGCAACATCTAACTAGTGCGCATATTCAAATCGCTGCATTTGGCGGTATGTTTCTGCTGATGGTGTTTTTTGGCTTTTTATTTAACAATGAACGTGAACTGGTTTGGCTGGGTTATATCGAAAGAAAGTTCTCCAGCTTTGGCAAGCTAGAATCAATAGAAGTGATATGTTCGCTGTTAATATTACTTGGTATGCAACGCTTTTTAGAACCCGCCGATCGTTTATCGGTGCTCTATTCCGGCATCGCCGGCATCGTTTTGTTCGTCATCGTGGATAGTTTGGCTACTTTGTTTGAAAGTGAAGAAGAAGGCGAAGAAGTTTCAAACGTTATTAAGCGCGGCAGTATGATGAGCTTTGTTTATCTGGAAATACTGGATGCATCCTTTTCTTTTGATGGAGTCATTGGCGCGTTTGCCATTACTCAAGATATAGTGACTATTATGCTCGGTTTAGCGGTGGGTGCCATGTTTGTGCGTAGCCTAACTGTGTTTTTGGTTCGGCAGGGAACACTGGATCAATATGTTTTTTTAGAGCATGGCGCACATTATGCCATCGGCGCGTTAGCAATCATTATGCTGGTCAGTATGAGGCATGAAATTCCAGAGGTGGTAACAGGGGTGATTGGTGCTGTTTTTATTACCCTCTCTATCTTTTCTTCGGTGAGCTACAGACGCAAACATGCCAGTTTGGAAGTTGTAAAGCATTCTTAAGTTGCAATGGGGCATAGCTAAAGTGCGGGTGTATAACACTTTAACTTTGCTCCAATTGGAATTTCGTATCCCTGCAGAAAGTTTATAATCCCAGCTCGGTCAATCCTGGGTGATCATCCGGACGGCGTCCTTGCGGCCAGTGGAATTTGCGTTCGGATTCTTTAATAGGTAAGTCGTTGATGCTGGCGAAGCGGCGATCCATCAGGCCATTTTCAGAAAATTCCCAATTTTCATTGCCGTAAGATCTAAACCAGTTTCCAGCGGTGTCATGCCACTCGTAGGCAAAACGAACCGCGATGTGATGACCATCGAAGGCCCATAATTCCTTAATTAATCGGTACTCCAGTTCTCGAGACCACTTGCTTGTTAGGAATTCTACAATCTGTTGCCGACCTAGTGGGAATTCGGAACGATTACGCCATTGACTATTTTGGGTATACGCCAGCGAAACTCGTGCTGGGTCGCGGCTATTCCAAGCATCTTCAGCCATTCTGACTTTTTGTAGAGCTGTTTCGCGAGTAAATGGCGGAAAAGGAGGGCGGCTTTCGTTGTCTTCTGTCATATTAAGTCTCCAGTAAGTGGTAAAAATTTATCATAGGCTACGGTGTTATCGTAATCATTAATCTAGTATCATCGCTTCAATGTCTGTTTTTGAGTAGCGAGGCGTGATGTGCTGTGCGCAATTCCAATCAAATGCTGCAATCTTCAGGATAATACAACGTTCAATATGGCCAGCATAGTTTTGATTAATTAGGCTGGTTAGTTGTTCCGGGGCATCCTCAGGGTGAAATATTTGTGAGTGAGCCCAAATCTTAAGACGTAGACGATGAGGATAATCCATTAAAAATAGCATAACGCGATCATCCGTATTCATATTGCCCACGCTAATGTATTGCTTGTTACCACGAAAATCCGCAAAACCAATTGTATTTTCATCCAGAACTTTAAGAAAGCCTTTTGGCCCTCCCCGGTGCTGCACATAAGGCCAGCCATTTTCACCAACAGTCGCCATGTAGAAACTGTCGCGGTCTGATAGAAAACTAATCTCATTTTGGGTTAACGAGTCTCGTAGCTCGGTATCATCCTCTGATACATTATAGGTTTGTCGATTACCATAGCGTTTCTGCGCAGCCTTGACTGAATGGGTAAAAGCAATTTTCTGAAATGCGCGTGTCATAATGCTATTCTCCAAAATATAAGTAACTGTGCAGTGTAAAGCTAAGCTTTTAGAGGATGTGTCGATGGCAAGAGGCGCATCAATTACAACAGATGCGTTTCATACTTTTCACAAAAAACTGCGTCGAGTCCGTTCATGGCTTTAGTTTTTTTTCCACGAACGGACTTGGCGTAGCGGTACATAGCAACTGTTTATAAGCTGCGAATAAGATTAAACAACTCTAGGCAAACCAGGTTTTACTTCTGGAAAGTCGATTTCTGTTTGAGCCACCTCGTTAACATAATTGGTCAAAGTATTCAGCGCCACATGCAACACTATTTCTACAATTTCCGCATCGTTGAAGCCTGCTGCTTTAACCGCCTGTACATCCGTATTGGAAACATGGCCTCGTTCAATGGCTACTTTGCTGGCAAAGTGAACAGCCGCAGCTGCTTTAGGATCGGTGGAAGTGCCTTTGCGATTAGCAGCGAGTTCTATATCATCCAGTTTTGCTACATTTTTACCCAAATAAGTATGTGCAGATAAACAGTAACTGCAGGCGTTGATTTCGGCAATTGCTAGAGCGATACGCTCACCTGTTTTTATATCAATACTGCCTTTAGCTAAGGCTCCACTCAGGCTTAAATATCCATGTAATGCCGCTGGACTATTACCCACTAATTTCATTAAGTTGGGAATGACACCCAATTGTTTTTGTACAGCTTCCAATAAGGGTTTTGATGCTGCTGGTGTTTGATCTGCGGATGGGATGGCGATTCTATTCATAAGGGTTCTCCGTTTAACTGTTGGTTTGAAGTGTAACGCACCTTGCGCCACGGGATATATAGTGACAAATTTCACTTGAAATAAGAATAGCTATCATTCACAATATATTATTCCGATGAGTGGAATAATATGATGGACAGACTACATTTGATGAGCGTTTTCGTTGCGGTAGCGGAAGAGGAAAGCTTTGCAGCAGGCGCTCGGCGTCTGGGTATGTCGCCGCCAGCCGTGACTAGGGCAATTTCAGCATTAGAAGAACATTTAAAAGTTAAACTGCTCAACAGAACCACGCGTTACGTGCGTATGACTGAGGCAGGACAACGCTATTTTGATGATGCTCGGCGTATTATTAGCGAAATAGATGAAGCCGACGACGCCGCTGCAGGCGTCAACGCCGAAGCGCGGGGTCATTTAGCGGTCACTGCACCCGTATTATTCGGAAAAATGTTCGTTTTACCGGCCATTGTCGACTATTTACGGCGCTATCCGGCGATGGAAGTGTCCGCTCTTTTTTTGGATAGGCCCGTTAATCTGCTGGAAGAAGGATTGGATGTGGGCATTAGGATAGGCGAACTTGCCGATTCCAGCATGAAGGCTATACGGGTAGGCTCTGTACGGCGTGTGCTGTGCGCCGCGCCTGACTATCTGGAAAAATACGGTACACCAACCAGTTTGTCAGACCTTAAAGATCACACCCTTATTGCTGTAACAGTAAGCCCAACCCACGAATGGAAATTTGGTGTGGACTCTGCATTGTCTCCTGTACGTATAAAACCAAGATTGATAGTCAACAACAATGATGCCGCTATTGAAGCCGTCCTGCAAGGCTTTGGTATTAGCCGATTACTTTCCTATCAAATCGCAGATAATCTGGCTGCCAAGCAATTAGAAATTATCTTAAGTCAATTCGAGCCTGCGCCTATGCCTATTCATGTCCTGCATCGTGAAGGGCGTTATGCCTCTGTAAAAGCCAGAGCTTTTATCGACCTGGTTGCCTCCCGATTACGGGAAGATAATAATCTGCGTTGATTTAAACAATAGATTCTTAAACTGTTGCTTTATTGGTTAGAACAGCAATGCTGGTCAGGATATCTCTGCTATGTCATGGCAAAATATTCACGCCTAACAGATATAAGAGATGAATGGAAATGACAGAGCTAGTCGTACAACTAAATGCCTATGAAATTAAGATGAATCGAGTATGTGACTATATTCGCAATCACCTTGATGAAGATTTATCTGTTGAACAACTAAGCCAGATTGCGTTGTTTTCTAAATATCATTTTCACAGGCAGTTTTCTGAATATATGGGCATTAATGTCTTCAGATTTATCAAACTAACACGCCTAAAGCGCGCCTCATACCAATTGGCATTCAATACTGAGTTGCGCATAATTGATATTGCTTATGATGCAAAATTCGAGAATCCAGAATCCTTTTCGCGCGCTTTTAAAAAAACCTTTGGACAAACACCTTCTCAATTTAGAAAAATGCCACAGTGGATACCTTGGCATGAAAAATATAAGCTACCAATTCCAAAAGGAAAAACGAATATGCAAGTCAATATAGTGGAATTTAAAGAAACCAAAATCGCTGTTTTAGAACATCGTGGTGCCGTGGAAACATTGAATGATTCCGTTGCTGTTTTTATCGAATGGCGTAAAACCAGTCAATTATCCCCGGTTACAAGCAGTGATACGTTTGGTCTTGCCTATGATGACCCTAAAACCACGCCCCCTGAAAAATTTAGATTTGACTTATGTGGTTCCGTAGCTGCCGATGTGCCAGAAAATCCGCAAGGTGTTATCACTAAAACTATACCGGGTGGGCGTTGTGCTGTGATTCGTCATTTCGGCGTGCATGAATTGATGGGTGACAAAATACATTATTTGTACGGAACCTGGTTGCCAAAAAGCGGTGAAGAATTGCGAGATTTCCCCTGCTATTTTTACTACCTTAACCTATTTCCAGAAGTAGCAGAAAGTGAGTTGATTACCGATATTTATTTGCCTTTAAAATAAAATCATACGTTGCAATTTGGCTAGGTTGGGTTAACTAGACAGAGCTAACCCAATAATCGGAGCTGTTATCTATAGCAAAAGCTGACATATTGAGTTACGGCTTGCGCCCAAACTCATCTATGCCATTAAAATAAATAATTTTTCGTTAAGGAGTTACCGTTTGGATAGGCAGGAATATGCCCATGCCAATAGCCCTTTGCAACTATCTAGGAAGCTACTAAGGGCTAACAATATGCTTTTTAAAGCGCACCTATAGATTCCAAATACCTTCGTTTGGCTTCATTTTCTTCTCGAGCGCTTTCAATTTCTTGCATCACGCTAAGCAAATCGGCAGGTTGGGTGTCGTCTTCAAATATACCCGTTAGCTTTATATCTGTAGTAAGTTCGCCACTTTCGTAGAGTTTCCACATTTCGCTGCCATAATTTGTGCTTAATAGCTCTGGGGCAAACTGGCCAAAATACGTCTTCATGTTATTAACATCGCGTTCCAGCATTCTGCGGGCATGGTTGTTACCTGCGGCATCCACTGCTTGAGGTAAATCGATGATGACAGGTCCATCGCTGCCAATTAATACATTGTATTCGGACAAATCGCCGTGAACCAGTCCATCGCAAAGCATTAGAACGATCTGCGAAATTAAAAATGTGTGAAAAGTGATGGCCTGTTCTGCCGTCATTACCAGATCGTTGAGTCTAGGAGCGGGCCTGCCATCGGCATCGACTATCATTTCCATCAGTAACACACCGTCCAGAAAGTTATACGGACGCGGTACTCTAACACCGGCTGCTGCGAGACGGAAAAGAGCCGTTACTTCGGCATTCTGCCAAGCCGATTCTTGCTCTTGGCGGCCATAACGGCTGCCTTTTTCCATAGCCCGTGCGCGTCGACTATTGCGGACCTTACGACCCTCTTGATACAGTACGCTTTGCCGAAAGCTGCGTTGGTCAGCTTCTTTATAAACCTTGGCGCAGCATAATTCATTATCGCAACGTACCACGTAGACAGACGCTTCCTTGCCGCTTTTCAATGATCGAATAACTTCGTGGACGAGTCCGCTGTCAATTAACGGTTCGAGTCTTTTAGGTGTTTTCATGTAAGTTATTATACAGTTCTTGGGCAAATGTCATTCGAAGCTTGGGTATAATTTTTTTAGCCGTGTTAAGTTAGTGTAAATCGGAGTTAACTATCATGACGAATACTGCAGGGAAATGCATAAAGAATACAACAGAAATTGCAACCAAATCAGCGAATTTTAAAATTTAAAGCAATATACAGAAAGAAGTGATGTACAAATGTCGAGATTGTAGGCTTTCTGGATGTTATCATCCTATAAAAATGGTCACAGGGTACAAGGGTTAAATCGACCTCGAAACGCCTATAAAAACATGATGTCTAAACTGAATAACTTATTCAACGTCATGAAAAAGACTGTAATCAATATACCGATTGCCATCATCGCTATGATAAATAATATCCACAAATTGTTTATTGATCAGAATATCCTGTGGGGAGTAAACGTGTCGGGCATGTATCATTTGCGAAACGGTTTCGTCAATACCGCTTAAAATAATGGTAATGGTAGTATTAGTCCGTTTAAAATCTTCATGCGTCATACCATAAATGGGACTTAGTTCATCCACTTCATGCATCACAGACCAAGTCAGCATAAAATTAGGTGTCTGGCTCCGCACTAACTTAAGATCATAAATCCTGCGCATTGATTTACCCTCTAACGTAACCTCATCCCGAAACAAATAACAATGCATCTGCGCTTCTAAAATTTGATTAGTGCGTTTATTTGCCGCTCTAAATATCAACGTTTCTACTTGATTATGCTGAGTAATAACCGCCACTTTACTGAATAAAATGCGTGCTGTTGGCCTAGAGAATCGAGCGAAGGATAAACCTGTCATTACCGCAATGCCTGTCAAACCCACTATGGATTCGAGGGTGACCATAGCATTTGCATAAAGGGTTTTTGGATACATTACGCCATAACCAATAGATGCCAGTGTTTGTACGCTAAAGAAAAATTTATCTAATAAAGAATCGGGCAGGGCATTGGCTATGCAATCACCACCCAGCCAATAAGCACACGCAAACAGTAAATTAAGCGTCAAGTAGCCAACACTAATCAGCAGTAAAAAACCGCTCCAGGGTATAGTTAGCATCAGATGATAAGGATCGCGCCAGAAACTATGCCAATTTAGACGTGAAACTTGAAAGCGTCCATCCTGATTAATTATCTGCCTTGGAGCAAGTTTGGAGGCTCTGCGCAGGTTGGTTATGTGTCTAAATTGATGCTTCATGTTAGTGGTTTATGAATTTGTCTGGCTTGCCATAAACTATAAGGAACTTCGAAAAACCAGTCTTCGATACAACTAAGGATAGCCTTGTTGAAGCACAAAAAATTAGGTTTTTCGAAGTCCACTATATTTAGCTTGCGTCAACAAATTAAGAAAAACAGGCTGATTTTGCAGGAGTCAATGCTAGCTATTATGGGCTTTTATCAAACAGCAATTTCCATTGCACCTACACTTTAAAACGCATACAATCGTAGGACCAGTTCAAATAGGATTGAATTATAAAAATTGGATAGTGCTGCTAAACTATAGCCTAAGAAGCTAAAGCCTGTATATCCTTAGGCCAGTTAGCCACTTCTACAACAGGATGCTTTAAACGGGCTTGTTCGACAATCTGTTCCAGTTTTTCGGCAACCGTGTCTTCCAACCAGTCGGTACCGCACAAATCGCAAACTTGTGCTGGTACATCGCGCACCACGACTACACCAAAACCTAGTTCGACAGTAAAAGTAGTTCGGCCAGGCTGTTTACGTCCACCATGACAGACAGGGCAAAGCGTATTTGAGTGGGTCATGAAATCCTCCGCGTAGTTAAATCCGCTTCAAAATGGGTTAAATTAGGTCGATAGGCTGTAATTATGTGACATAGGCCAGTATTAGCATCATAGCCCAAAACTACATGCAGTGCTTCAGGTTGTCCTGTTGCTAGAAGTAAACTTGGTATAGGATGATCGTCTGGGTAACATTCTATTATCATACCAGCTAAAATAGCTTGTTTGACTTGTTGCCGACTTATGCTACGTTGCAACATTCGTTCTAAAGTGTGGCGTTTCCAAAGTATTTGATCGGCATTAATCGCCGTTTGAATATCATCAAGTAACAAACCTAATGCTTTCATATCGTTCATCCCTCTAACGCTGCTCCGCTAAAACCCGTTCTTTCAAAAGCTGCTTCATAATATTGTACTTAAGATTCAACTAATAAGTTAACTTTACCAAATTAAATCCACGTCATAGGCAGTAAAAGGAGTATAGGCACTGGCTAATCTAAGCCCAAGTAGCCGTAATTATGCGAAGCTAAATTGCCGGAGGCTTAGCAGATTAGATGGTGCTTTGAATAGGCCTGCTGTCTTTTACTAATAGTTTACTTATATTGGTTTAGTTTAGCTATAGGTTGATTGGCTACTTAAATCCGCGATTACGCTGGCGCTACAATCGCGGCTACGCGCTAAATATTAACAATAAGCATAAGCACACATAATTCTTATTGATGCAGTTCCTTTCTCACTAGCATCCTACAAACATACTATTAACAAAAAAGCCTTTACTATGTTGTTATGGCCTATACAGTAATCCCCATCATGGATGGTTCAATACATTGACATAATACTTGGCTGGAGAGTAACCAGTCAGGTATTAATCTTTTCATAATTTCAGAAGAGCGGGTTAGTTGCGAGGTTGCATTAGCTGAGTGAAATTCGAAACGTAACTCCCTACGCCACTTTAGATACGCTAACGGCTATTCTTTTTAGTCAAAATGCTATGTATAATCAACCATAGCTGACAATATTAACATAAAAGAATCTGTTAGAAAGGAACCGGAATGAATGAACTTGCTAATTGCCATCCATTTTTGAACGAACTCTATTATGACAAGGATAGCAGATTCGATAAACTGTCAGATAGAATAAAAAATTGGCTATTAAATAACCCTGGATTTTATGAAAGGCTTGGTGCATGGATTTCTAACTATGAAAAGAAAGACTTTGATTTGGCACTCAAACTTATATTTTCATTAGAGTATTATAATGAAGCTCAAGTTGAAAAAAAATTCACAGACCATTTGGCGGCATTAACCAGAAAAGGTATTTATATTGAAGGACAAAATAATAATACCCTATTAGTAATGCCGGATAACAAAGTAGATAGTGCTTATCGACATGGCTGGTTGATTTCAAAGATTGAGGGGATACCCGGAAAAAATGTTATAAACATAGAGCAGCTTACAAAAGCTAACGTTGGCGACAAATATTTGTTATTCGTAAACGATACTCATGGAAGTGGCGATCAGTTTATAAGAACTGTTTGGACAAAACTAAAGAAAACTGGCATTGCCAGCAATAAAATTATTATTGTGGCCTTGACCATTGCAGAGACTGCTCATAAACGATTTAACACAGAGGGATTTCAAGTTTTTCCAGATTATGTTGCTAGTAGTGCTTCTAAAATCTTTAGCCATGATGAGTTTATTCGTATACAGGAATTAGGTGGAAAAATTCAGCCCGATACACCATTAGGTTATGGCAATACTGCACTATTAACCGTATATCATTTTCAGTGTCCCAATAATACCTTGCCGCTTATTTGGAGCGAGGGCAGTGAAACGTATCGTTGGCAGCCATTGTTTACTTATCGCTCAAAAACAAGCTCTTTAACAAAAGATGTTAATAAACTAAATGATTCGGACGAAAAACAAGATCAAAAACAAGATGGTGTAGATGATGTTCCGTCTAGTAAAGATAAAGAGTTTTTAGGCAAAATAAAGAATTCCATCATTACGGATTTAGAAGAAAATGGCTTAGTACTAAAAGAAATGCAATCAGTGTTTTTGCCAGACAAAGTAGACTCAAACCAGCCAATATTAATTGATGCTGCAGCTCACCAATTGACAGAAATCTTTATCCAATCTTGCCGTAAAAAAGAAAAGGATTTGGGTGCTTTGATAGACAAACTGCGCACAGTTTTCTCTAATCTGATTGATAAATTAAAAACAAATAATACAAACTCTGAGATAGATAAAGCGGAAATTAGTAGCTTGGCAGAGCGCCTTCTTAATAAGATATTACTCTTCACTATAGAAGATCAATGGATAGCTATCAATCAGAAAAAGCAAAATGGACAAAAATATTTTTGGCCAGACCTTGATTTGAACACGCTAAAAGTTATTCATGCCAGACTGCATCAGTATTTGCCTTATGGATTAAACGATAAAAATAAAGACAGTAGCATAGTGCAAGATAGTAGTATTCGCTTAAATGTACGAATTTCAAAGTTTTTGTCGAAACTGAATGAAATAGTTAATAGTGATACTCATCTAGATGATCAGCACATGTTTAATGTTGAGGATTTGCCAGAAGACAAACAAGTTAAACGCAATAAGAATAATGCTACAAATCTAAATAACCAAATGGGTGACCGTAAAATCAGTAGCGATTATAAATACCGTGAAAGTTTTTTTTGGCAAATAAGTGATATTTCATCCGCTGAGGAAGAAGTAGTCAATTGGGCTAATGAAAATATACCTGAATTACATTGGATTATTCTAAAATCTGATCTCTCTGAGCAGATATTCTGGTTTAATAATAAATATTTGGCTTCTGCAATTAAAGAATATTATAAAATTTGGAAAAACAAATGATCGATAGGCAAAAAATTATCGCAGATATCGAAAAACTGCAAAATATAAGCGAGCAAACACTGCCAGCTAATGGTTCTTGGCCGCAATCAGTGCATAAATTTGATGAAGACAGTCTTGACGCATTACGCACGGCTTTAGCCGCTGGGCGGCCGCTGTTGTTACGTGGCGAACCCGGCACAGGGAAAAGTCAATTAGCCAGGGCTGTTGCTTATGCGCTAGATCGTTTATTTGTTTATCAAGTAATTGACGCCCATACCGAAAGCCAAGACTTACTATGGCGTTTTGATGCCGTTGCCAGATTAGCCGAGGCGCAAACTCTGCAAGGCCAACAACTGGATACCGTTGACCGAAAAAAATTACTGGATTGTAAAAAATTTATTTCGCCGGGTGTCATCTGGTGGGCCTTGGATTGGAAGACGGCGGAAGATACTTATGATAAAAGTCAATATCAGCTAATAAAACCGGAACGCCCAAATGCTGAATGGCAGCCTGGGCAAGGTAGTGTGTTATTGATTGACGAAATAGACAAAGCCAATCTGGAATTACCAAATGGACTATTGGAAATCCTTGGCAATAACGCTGTCACTATTCCTTGGTTAGACACCCCTATCGGTGGTGGTGAACACCTGCCGCCATTAGTCATAATCACCACTAACGAAGAGCGCGAGTTACCGGCAGCATTTGTGCGTCGCTGTCTGGTGTTGCATCTGGATTTACCCAAAGAAGACGATGCGTTTATCAATTTGATGATAGATCGGGCGCAACTACATTTTAAAGAAGCTTGTTCTGAAGATATTTACAGAAGTGCTGCCAAATTATTATTGCGCGAACGCGAACGTGCTCGTGATAAATCTTTAACCCACCTTCCAGGACAGGCAGAGTATTTGGATATGTTAAGAGCCATTGTGGTGTTAGGTAAAAACGATCCGCAACAACATGTTGCTATGTTAAATACAATCAGCAAATACACAATGCGCAAATACCCGCAAATGCTAACTGATTAACCACACCCACACTCAAGAATGTCTCATCAGCCTGACAAATTATATAAATGGCAATTGCCGCACTCTAGTGTTGGCTATGCAGATTTATTGTGGGGCTTCTATTCAGGACCACCCTTAACTGAGACACAGCAAGCTAATGTTGCGCGGCTACTAAAGTTTGAACCGCTAACCGATATAAAAACAGAAAAAGAAAATGATGGAAAATCGCAATTTCAGCAGTTTGTAACAGAAACTTACATAAAAACTGACTCAACGCCGCATTCGAATAGCGAAGAGTCCGCCAAAATAGCGAGTAGCAGTTATTTTCGAGTTATCCATCGTGAACAAAAACAGGTGGAAGATCAGTCTATGTCAATTGTAAACTGGTTGGAACAGGCTGGTGATGTGTTGTCACAAAATAAAAGATTTACCCCCCGTGAGCATCGGATTACGGTTAGCTATCCACCACTTATACCTTGGAGTAGATTATTACCGGTTTTACTCAAAACATTGGGTGGCAATCAGCCAGGACGCAATCCCGATGTAGACAAGCTGGTAAAGTGGCAAGCCAGTTGTCAGCAATTAACACACTTGCCGAAAAAACATCGCTATACCTGGAAAAGCCAATCTTGGTTACTCATAGATAATAACCCAGACTCTATACCTTTTCGTCAGGATTATCATGCTTTGCATCATAAATTGCGAGATTGGCGTGGCAGCGAAGGCTTGGATGTTCAATTTGTGCATCGTGCCGAACCCGGTAAAGAAATTGTTCGTTACCGTGGAAAAAAACCTGTTTATGCGCAATGGCAAATGCCGGATAACAGTACGCCACTGTTGATTTTATCCGATCTGGGGTTGCATAGTAATAATGATGGTGCCGTAGATAATTGGTTGGCCTTTGGTCAACAGCTTAAACAATATGGCTTACGTCCTACTGTATTATTACCAGTCGCCTGTCGAAAGCTCGACCTACGTTTACTGCATTTTTACAACTGTATCATTTGGGATAGGCACAGCAATTTAAAACCACAGAATAGCGATTCGATTGGCACCACTATCGACGATGAGCAGCAGTTCATCAAAACACTGTTGGCACTCTGCTATCCGGCTATTCAGGTTAGTCCCGGTTTGTTAAGAAGTATTCGCTATTTATTGCCGCCAGCTTGCGATGCCAGTGTTGAAGTAGCCCTTCGTCGCCAACCCCATTTAAAAGATACGGAACAAAGTGATTGGAGTTGGATGCCTGACAGTAAAGCGGCTTACTTACCCGAGTTTTTAAGCCAGTTTCAGCAATTGACTACCGCTCAGCAACAAAGCTTGATTTGGCATATTGCTACCCATCATGCCCAGATTGCCGATGAACATTATTTTGAAGTGTTGTCTGAATTACAACGACTGGGTATTGAATTACCGGATAGTATTAAGCAGGCTATAGACGATTATCTTCCACAGTTAATTAAAAGTTATTACCGTTATGAAAATCATCATGGACTGAACAATTGGGCAAACCGCTACCTATCCCGTCTGGCCTTTTCCAAAGACTATCCATTCAGCCAACAACAACAAGTCATGCGTATTTTGGTTACCCTACGCAATGATGATAAAACCAAACCCGCCATCCAATGGCCGGAAGATATCCCAAAAGAATTACTCAGACAATTTTTGCCAGCTGGCGAACCCCTGCAACAACTATTACTTTGCCAAGTGGGTACCCAGTTAAAGTTAAGTAGTGCCTCTAAAGCCTATGCTGAGCAGGAGTGGGGCGCTCCGGTGGTGGTGTTGGGGTTGCCGTTTATACAAAATACCGTTATCTATGCGTATACAGATACACAGGGAAAATCACACACCTATAGTCTGGATTTAAACACTGCTGAACCGGTAATGCTGGATTTACTCCCCGGCACTCACTCAATAGAAATCAACAACGAAATATTTGAAATAGAAGCCTTAGATCAGGAGAATTTGCCAGCTTATATGGCTGGAATTAGCATGGAAGGTACTTATACCAGTATGCAGACCCGCAATAATGCCGATCAATACTTCACCTGGTATTGGCAGCCACCCATTCTTAAAGGGCAACAACTTCAACCTAATGAACACTCATCAAAAGTACTAACCTGCCCAGGTTTTTGGTGGTACCGCCCCCAACTAGATGCAGTAGTTAGCGAAGATTGGCCTTATCCACTCTATCGTGATGAATATGGCCTGTATGCCGATGTCAACATCGCCGGAGTTATCCAACGTTTTCGTTGGATACAACCCGGCGAGTTTATGATGGGTTATCCAGATGATGAAGAGGGTAGAAATTCAAACGAACTCTTACACAAGGTAATACTCAGCCAGGGTTACTGGCTGGCAGATACGGCTTGTACCCAGGCCTTATGGCAAGCGGTAATGGGCGATAAACCTAGTTATTTCAAAGGTACGGAAAGGCCGGTAGAGAATGTAAGCTGGGATGATGTGCAAGTGTTTCTGCAAAAAATTAACCAGAAGCAACCTTTTTTAGATTTACGTTTACCCACTGAAGCAGAATGGGAGTACGCCTGTCGGGCAGGAACCAAAACAGCGTTCAATTTTAAAGAATCCCTTTCAACTGCTTTAGTCAATTACCGGGGTACTTGGGAATTCGAAGTTGATAAATGGGCAAATAATGCCTTACGCGAAACAACAGAGGTAAAAAATAAAAGCTACCCATCGAATGCCTGGGGTTTATATCAAATGCACGGCAATGTATTGGAATGGTGTCAGGATTACTATGGCGAATATACATCCAAACAAGTAACCGACCCACATGGCCCAGCTAGCGGCGCTTACCGTGTGTTGCGCGGTGGGTCGTGGGACGACGTTGGCGGGCGCTGCCGTTCCGCCTACCGTGACTGCGCCCCTCCTGGCTTCGCTATCCAGTACATCGGTTTTCGCCTGTCCCGAGGTCATGAGTACAGTGAGGCAGCAGCAGACCGGCTGCCGGATGGGGCACACGCGGCGGTAGCGCGTGGGACACAGGCGGGGGACGGCCTGCGGGATAGCGATAACACGTTGGCGGATAAAAGCCTTTTATCTAAAATAACAAAACGGTTTAAAAAATGAAATACAAATTTTTCGCCATACCCGCTACAAATCCAGAATCTATAGAAAGCCAGTTAAATGCGTTTTGTAGTAGTCATCGAATTAGTTTTATCGAAAAACATTTGGTAATGGACGGTGCTAACAGCTTTTGGT
Source organism: Methylomonas sp. AM2-LC (assembly GCF_039904985.1). Lineage (NCBI taxonomy): Bacteria > Pseudomonadati > Pseudomonadota > Gammaproteobacteria > Methylococcales > Methylococcaceae > Methylomonas > Methylomonas sp. AM2-LC. Next base: position 3,292,157 of record NZ_CP157005.1, on the reverse strand, counting down.
CGTTTTGTATTGCCTGGCTAGAGGGTGATGGGGTTCCTTCTACAGCCATAAATAGCAGTGCCAAAGCTACGGTTGATTATAAACAGATTTTAAGCGAAGTTGATTTTGCCTTGTATGTTGAATTGCGGAATTTTAGGAAAGATTTAGCAGAACAGCAAAACGTGCCACCCTATGCCTTGTTTACTAATGAACAACTAGCGGTGATGATACAACAGCGGATTACAACCAAAGGTTGGCGTAAACAAAACTTAAGCGTACATCCGCCGATTTTGGTATAAAATAATGTTGGGTGTATGCCATATTGGCGCTAACCGTGTGTTGTGCGGTGGGTCGTGGAACAACAATGGCAGGAACTGCCGTTCCGCCAACCGTAACTACAACCATCCTGACAACGCTAACCAGAACATCGGTTTTCGCCTGTCCCGAGCTCACTGTACTGTTGGAAAGAGTGCATATGACCAGGCTTGCATCCAGTCCTGTCTAAAGTTTACCAGACAGGCAAAAACCAAGGCCGCCAGTTGCGCTAGTAAAATTACGTCAGTATTGAACGCCCATTGGTCGGCCGCCTATTTATAAATTAACACTATTATGCCTAACCCCAAAGTTTACCCCACACAATTCCCCGAACCTTGGGCTTCTGGTTGGGGACAAGACCAATTCGGTTTGTGGATGGCTTTTAGCTACAAAGGTATAAAGCAGGTTTTTCGCTGGATAGAGCCGGGTAGTTTTTTGATGGGTTCTCCAGAAGACGAATCACAAAGAGAAGATGATGAAACCCAACATAGTGTCCTGTTAACCAAGGGCTTTTGGTTGGCTGATACTACTGTCACCCAAGCCTTATGGCAATCAGTGATGCAAAATAACCCCAGCAAATTTAAAGGTGAAAATAAACCTGTAGAAACTGTAAGCTGGGACGATGCCAATGCCTTTATTAACATCCTGAACCAAATTAAACCCGAATTGGCTTTGTGCTTGCCCACCGAGGCTCAGTGGGAATATGCTTGCCGTGCTGGCACAAAAACACCGTTTTATTTTGGTCAGCAGATTGATGCCAGTCAGGTCAATTATGATGGACAATTTCCCTATAACAATGGACCTGTCAGTGAGTATCGAGAGCAAACCGTGGAAGTAAAAACCCTGCCGCCTAATGCCTGGGGTTTGTACGAAATGCACGGCAATGTTTTGGAATGGTGTCTAGATTATTATGGCAAATATATACCCGACCAAGCAACCGATCCAACAGGCGAAGACAGTGGCGCTGCCCGTGTGTTGCGCGGTGGGTCGTGGAACTTCAATGGCAGGATCTGCCGTTCCGCCTTCCGTTTCTACGACCATCCTGACTACGCTTCCCAGCGCATCGGTTTTCGCCTGTCCCGAGGTCAGTGAGCCAGTCAGGCAGGCGGCAATCCGGCAGCCGCTTGGGACACGCGCGGCGGTAGCGCGTGGGGCACAAGCGGAGGACGGGTTGCCAGGGCTGTGGGTCACTATTAAGCTGGCGTGCTAGTTGTGCGGCTATTTCTCTGTTAGCCTGCATAGCCGCGATAATGCTAAGCTAAATCACGGGGTGGCTTAGCCGATTTAGTGGTGCTTTGAATAGACCAGCTGTCCAATACCTACAGTTTACTTATATTGGCTTAGTTTAGTCAAAGGTTGGTTGGCTACTTAATACCGCGAGTACGCTGGCGCTACAGATCGTAGCTAATGTGTTTAAGGGTTATCCAAACATTGTAAATATTTTCGAAGTGTCTGCTGTTTTAAGGCTGGCACCCGTATTTTTCATTCCCACCGCAATAGCATTAATCGTCCGCAGAGCTGGCAGGATGTGGTGAAGAACGAACCGCATCCTTTGGCTAAAGCTCTAAGCAGCATCAAGTATCCGTAATTCTAAATGCAGTCCGGCTGCTGTTGCCATGTTTACCAGTGCATCAAGGCCAAATAGGTTAATCTTGCCACGCATCAGGTCGGAAACTCGCGGCTGAGTTATACCGAGATGCTTTGCGGCTTCTGCCTGACTTATTCCAGTGTTAATAATATGATTTTTTAACGCCATCATGAGAATGGAGCGCAATTTCATGTTTTCCGCGTTTTCCTGGGTATCTTCAATTGCATCCCAGACACTGGCAAATTGTTGGTTGCTCATTAGCCTTTCTCCTTCAATAATTCCCGGTAACGTTTCGCTGCTAAGTCTAAATCAGCTTTGCTTGTTTTTTCTGTTTTCTTCTGGAAGCAATGAAGAACGTAGACGGCATCGGTAAACTTGGCTACATAGATGACTCGGAATGCTCCAGAGGCATCTCGAATCCGAATTTCTTTTACCCCTTGCCCCACGGTATTTAGGGGCTTCCAATCGTCCGGCTCTTGTCCGTTCTGTACTTGGTCGAGTTGATGACCTGCTTCACGCCGAGCCGTAATTGGAAAAGCACGAAGATCGTCAAGAGAGCTGCCGCAGAATTCGATTGGCTTTAGGTTTTTCATACTTCAAATATACAATATTTTGTATAATTAGACAAATATTGGGTTACACCTACGGCTACTATGTAGTCTGGCAATGTGATTTAAATCATGCTTCATGTTCGTTCTTTATGCCTGAAGTTTGTTAATTTGTCGCAGCGCAATAGATTGATGACGAATTTGGGTGACAATGTTCTTATCCAATTGATTTAACCAGCGTTTCGGAATGTGTTCCAGGCCGTAATAAGCACCTGCCAGCATACCTGCGAGTGCGCCAGTGGTATCTGCATCATCGCCCTGATTAACGGTAGCAACCACACATTCCTCAAAACTGTGGGTGCTAAAAAAATAATGTAGCACAGTCTGTATTGTATCCACTATATAAGCAGACGCTTTGCCGGGGTAGGGGGTATAACTAAATTCTGGATGAATATGCAGCAAGCGATTAGCCTCAAATTGACACCGAGCCACCCCATCTTCTGCCAACAACAAATGCCTCAGCATTGCCCCTAAAGCCAAGGTTGCGGCATCTGAAAGCGGATGGTTATGCGTCAGATGACATTGTTGCAAACTCCATTCATGAAAAGTGTGTTGTTGCTGCAAAGTGAGCAACACTACCGGCAAATTGCGCATACAAGCGCCATTTCCGGCATCCTTCTCATTGGGTGTAGTAAATAATTCGCCAGTAGTACGATAACGTAACAAACCACGCCGTACGGTATTTCCCACATCAGGCGGATTAGTATCCAGCCATTGTATAAACTGATCGGCAATGGCTTTAATATCCCAGCGCCCTTGTTCTAGCACAGCCTGCCCAAGTGCCAGTGTCATTTGTGTATCATCCGTTACCTCACCAGCAGTCAATCCCAGCCAGCCACCGCCTATAATGTCTTTATGTACACCATAACGCTGTTGTATCTGTTTAGGCCGCATAAACTCGACTGTTGCCCCCAACGCATCTCCGCATGCAAATCCCAGATACGCAGCCAATACCCGATCATTTAAAGTTTGTGGCATATTGGTTCCTAAAAAAGAATGATATTTATCTGGCTGTATCGGCAAGCCATAAATGTGGTGCCGCTTAGATCAATAAACGCTTAGCGCAATACCCGTACCCGATAATCACCACCAATCACCAGATATTCAGCTTCGCCATGTAAAGCATGTTGCGGTAACAATTCGTTAAAAAACATCAGTTTCGACATGGGTACTTGCACTTCCAGAATATAAGCACCAAATTCGCTTGCAATACTGCGTCTATCGGTAAAAGAAACTAAACTGTTAAATTTTAGCACCTGATACGGGCCTGTTTCATCAAGGTATTCGCGCAAATCAGTCAGTGTATTTACTCCGCGATACAGAGTCTTGTGAGAGCGGGCAGGGTAATGCAGCTGCTCTATTACCCATTGGCAATATTCGTACAACAAATCCAACTGCATATAAATACAGTTATTATGATAACGGCTGTGCATTTTTTCGGAGCAATAAATTAGCCAATCATGCCCCATAAAACTGTTAATAGGCTGTTTATGAAAACTTGGAAACAAACCAAATCGGCTTTCCACCCAACCTTTCAAAACCGCAGCCTGTGCATTATTAGAATCCAGCCCCCAATCCTGTATCAAACTTAAATAACTGTTACGGTAACGCCGCCGTCCTGAGGCGTCTTTACACTTCTGTTCATCTTCATATCCAAACACATCGCACATATAAGCCTGAAACAACCGCCCGCAATGCAAACGTAGGCTGGTATTGTTATCAGGTAATTCTTCATCAGAACGTTCAGTTTGTCCAAGCCCTGTGGCAACCAGTTTTGTCAATGCCGCAAACAAACTGACTGCTGCCTCGCGGGTACCAGCAATATGTAATCCCCCTGGCTGTACATTAAAACCTTCGCAGGCCAAAAATGCCGTAGATATACCCAATAGATTACTGCTATAGCCGCCCAGATAGTTATTACTCATGTTTAAATATAAATCGTTGTAAAAGCTTCTACAGCCAAATTTCCAAGGCTGATGATGAAAATTTGTTGATTGAAATTGAAAAAAAGGCCGTTCGTGCTTCGACATGATCAGAACGAATGTTGATAAATGGTAACGCTTTCTAATCTTTCACTCCATCAATTCGTTACTCACCCGCATGTAGTCTGGATGTAATGAAATGGAATCCGGGGATCGAAGCTAAGATGTTTAAAGGTTATCGAAACATGGAAATGACTTGTAGGGTGTCAGCTGTATTAAAACCGACACCCCGTATTGTGTATACACTCCATACGGGATACTTTATCAACCCGTATTGCGCATCCCTGCCGCAATGGCATTGATGGTGCGTAGTAATACCCGTAAACTAATATCGTCTTCCTGATTTGCTTCCCTCGCTGCTCTAACCCGCCGCAATAACGATACCTGGATATAATTAAGTGGCCCCAAATAACTGTTACGGCTGCGTAACGAGGTAGCCAGCATGGGATTGTCTGCCAGCAATTCTTCGGCACCCACAATATCCAGTATCCAGTCCACACACAATTGATATTCCTGGGCAATTTGCTTATGTACGCGTTTGCCAACATTGCTGTCCACACACAAACCAGCATATTCTTTGGCAATATCCATATCGGTTTTGCTTAAAGCCATTTGCACATTACTGAGTAAGTTTCTAAAAAATGGCCATTCCTTATACATGGTTTGCATGGTTTTCATGCGTTCTGGTTTACCCGCACAACAAGTTGATAGACTGCTGCCCAAGCCATACCAGGCCGGAAAGGTTTGTCGTGATTGCGCCCAAGAAAACACCCAGGCGATGGCGCGTACCGATTGTTTAGAACGATCCTGGTGTTTGCGATGCGAAGGGCGTGATCCCAGATTAAGCTGACCAAACTCGCTAACCGGGGTGGCTTCGTAAAAATAATCCAGAAAATCGCTGGTATGTTCGGTTAATTCCCTAAAACTATGCTCACCTATGCGCGCCAATTCCGTCATCATGGGATGATAGGCGGTATAGTCCATCACTGGGCCTTGGATTAGCGTGGTGCTGGCCTTGATTAATCCAGTTATCCCCAATGTGAGTTCGTAAACAGCGGTTTCCATATTGTTATAGCGATAAAACAACATTTCACCTTGTTCGGTAAACTTGATTTGACCGCGTACTGTATCGGGTGGCTGGGCAAGTATGGCTTCGTGGGTAGGGCCGCCACCGCGACCCACTGTACCACCGCGGCCGTGAAATAAGCGGCATTTAATACCACGTTGATCGCAAATCTCAATAATTTGCAGCTGCGCCTGATATAAGTTCCAGCCCGAAGCGATAATGCCACCATCTTTACAAGAGTCCGAATAGCCCAGCATAATTTCCTGGCGTTGACCTGACGCGTTGAGTAATTCCCGATAGGCGGGTACATCAAATAAGGTATTTAGAACGCTAGCTATATGTTTAAGATCTTCGATGGTTTCAAATAAGGGGCTAACGCCAATACTGCAATACCAACGACCCGCAATTCGTCCCGCCAAGCCGTATTGGGTTGCCATCAGTAACACTTCTAAAATATGGCTGGCAGCATGGGTCATGGAAATCACGTAACGACCAAAACAGGCTACACCTAATTCAGAGCGCATTTGTGCAACGACTTGAAATAAATCCAGTGTTTCTCGAGTTGCGGCTGACAAATCGTTTCTGTCATACAGCAAGCCGCCGGGCGCACCTATGGCCTCACTTAATACATTCAGCCTTTCCTGTTCATCTAATTGATGATAATCAATTCCCAATGCCAAATTAAGTATTTCCGCAACCGCCTGACTGTGGCGGGTGGATTCTTGTCTAACATCCAATTGCATTAAATGATAGCCAAAGGTCTCGACTAAGTGGATCAAATCCTGCAAATCCAGTGCAGCAATGTCAGCATCGCCATGCGTATTTAAAGAATTGCTTATCAGCTTAAGATCGGCCAAAAAAGTAGAACAAGGATATAAATAGCCAGCCGTCATGCCAGAGCCTGTTTCTATACACTGTTCTATCTGCGCCAAAGCATGTTCCATGCGATGTTTCATGATAACCAGTTTATGCCGGTAAGGTTCTTGTAAATAACGATCTTCCAGGCTTTTTACCGCCTCGCCTATATAATCCTGATCCGCTTTCAGGCTGGCTAGAAATTCAACGCTGGGTTGGCATAAGCCATAAGAAAAAGACAGCTGATCACAAAGTTCCGCCAATCGGCGAATATATTCTTGCAATACGGTGCGTGATTGCAAACGTAATGCCAATGCAGTGGTTTCAGGTTTTACATTGGGGTTACCATCACGATCACCCCCTATCCATGAACCAAAATTTAAAAATTTGGGCAGATGAATTCGTTCGGCTTCTTTACCATAAACATCGTGCAGAGCGTTCTCAAAATTACGGTAAACCTGTGCCGTGGCAGCAAATAATGAACTAGGAAAATAAGACAAACCAGTTTCAATTTCGTCTACCACGCCCATACTGTGCGCCCGCACTTCATCGGTTTTCCACAAAAGATGAATCTGGCTTTCTAAGGTCTGTAAAACCTGTTGTCGATAATAACCTTTTAGCCTGGGATCAGTCAGTTTTTCATAGGTTAGGAAAATATTACGCAAACTGCCTTTGATCGTTCTCCGTTTTGATTCGGTAGGATGAGCGGTTAATACAGGTAAATATAATAATTCGTTGCATAGAGTCTGAAGTTGATCGCCCGTTACGCCGGCTTGTTTCATTGACAGTAAGGTGTCCTGAAAAGAACCGGGCCAATAATGCCCACCGTGTTCGGTTAAAGAACGTCTAAGTTTTAAGGCATAAGATTCTTCGGCAATATTAACCAAACTAAAATACAGATTAAACGCACGTACCACTTTATCTGTCAGTTCCGGGGATAAGCCTTCTATGGTGTCTTGCAAATGTTTATGAAGGTTGGTAGAGCCATTGTCATGAATCAGGCCATTAAAATCACGTTGCAGTTTTTCTACTATGCTAGCCACTTCGGGACCGGCAGCAATTTTAAGCCGTTTTGCCAGCAAAGAAACTAGCACTCGGCGACTACGACTCAGTTCTTTGTCATCATAGACTTTCAGCATTATTAAATCTCCGCATTATTAAAGTGTTTATCAGCAATAACATCATGACGATGTAGTTTTAGTAACTCAAATTGGTCATGCTTCGGTGAAAAGTTAAACACTTCGCCCGTTTCAATTTTATAGACCCAGCCATGCAATTTCAATTTTCCTTTGGCTATACCGGCAGCCACTACTGGGTGGCTACGTAAATGCTCCATTTGCACCAACACATTTTCCTGGATAGTCGCCATTAGCAAGGCTTCACCGCTTAATTCGGGATATTTATTATCAATAATTGTGCGATTGATATTTGCATGATTTAGCCAACGGGATAAGGCCGGAAATTTTTCCCTTAGTGTTGGATCAACAACCGCATTCATAGCTCCACAATGCGAATGGCCGCAGATAATAATATCTTTAATGCCCAAGCCAGACACTGCAAATTCTATTGTTGCCGCTTCTCCTCCCCATACTTCACCGTAAGCAGGAATGATATTGCCCGCATTACGTAAGATAAATAACTCACCCGGATCAGTCTGGGTAAGCAGATTAGGGTTGATCCGCGAGTCTGAACAGGTAATAAATAATGCCTCAGGCGATTGTTTTTTGGCTAAACGTTCGAAAAGCTCGCGCTGTTTACCGAACAGTGTATTCTGAAAATGATGAATACCTTGTATCAATTTTTGCATGATTTTTACCGATTCTGTTATGAGTGGATGATTTGTAGTCTAACTTTAGTTAAATTCATTGTAAAATAGAATATATCTAAAACTTTTATAGAAAAATACGATGCAAAGGTTATGGAACGCATAAATTATCAACATTTATATTATTTCTGGCAGGTGGCCAAAGAGGGCAGCATCATGCGTGCCTGTGAAAAACTGCATCTTGCCCAACCTACTATCAGCGGTCAGTTAATCGTTTTTGAACAGGCTATTGGCGAAAAGCTGTTTTTCAAAGAAGGCCGAAAATTAGTACTAACTGATACAGGCAGAACTGTCTTTCATTATGCCAATGAGATTTTTGCCATTGGACGTGAGTTAACAAACACATTAAAAGGTCGCATTGGTAGTAAAGGCTTAAGGCTTAGTGTCGGTGTAGCCGACGCTTTGCCTAAATTGATTACCTATCGCTTACTCGAACCCGTAATAAACAGTATTGAACCTGTGCAATTAACCTGTTTTGAGGACAAGGCAGATCGGCTAATTACCGAAATAACCTTGCATAGTCTGGATCTGGTATTGTCAGACCGACCCGCATCACCGGCAGTGGGTGGCAACGTATTTAATCATTTGCTGGGGGAGTCTTCGGTAGCAGTGTTTGGTTTGCCAAAATTTGTCGAAAAATATGCTCAAGATTTTCCGCGCTCTTTGAACGGCGCACCCTTTTTATTGCCTACAGCCAATACCGCTTTACGCCGTTCTCTGGATCAATGGCTTGATAGCGAAGAAATTTGCCCGGATATAAAAGCAGAAATTGAGGATAGCGCTTTATTAAAAACCTTTTCATCTGCCGGGATTGGTATGTTTGTCGCACCTATTGCGGTGGCGAATGCCATTCACCGTCAATATGGTACACCGATTGTTGGACACATTGATAACGTCTTCGAGCGCTTTTATGCCATTACCGCACAACGCAAACTTAAGCATCCAGCAGTAATGGCAATACTGGAACAAGCGCAGAATCGATTGTTTGGTTTGTTGGATTTACCGTCCTCTCTGTGCGCAGAAGAATAGCTATCTATTTAAGCATAAGACCAAAATGCAGATTTGTTGATCTGCATCAAATTTGATAAGGCTTTTATTGTTATTCTGATATCCGTTGAATTACTTCAGCGCCATCAAAAACAACAAAAGGAAGGTTTACAATGAACGAAACACAAGAAAAAGACAATTTTTGGTTGTATATCGGTCTGGCAGTCGCATTATTTGCCGGCGGTATTTTTATGGTAAAAAGTTCGGAGCATGATAAATATGCCGCTTCTTCCAAAGCAATTGCGGAAGACTCAAGTAATTCAGCCTATCGCAATGATGTGCTGCATAACAAAGGCGCTACAAAATAATTTGTCATTACTCAGTGAACGGGCGTTACTTGGTGTAGGTTAGATGTGCAATTTAAGCATTGACGTCGAATCTCACCATGGGTAGAAGAAACCCGTTAGCTTTATTTAAAGGCTTAACAAACGTTATGCTGAGCAGTACAATAAATTTTGAGTGTCAAGCAATATCGGCATGGTCATAGCGCATACCGGTACTGTTTAAGCTGTAGGATGTGTTGAACGATCTGTCGCGATGATGCTCCTCTTGGCATCGGCACATCCTATACAGGCTTATCGTTACGTTTCATGCTAAGTAATTAGGTAGAACATTGCGCGGAATGTTAACCCTTTCATTATGCTTATGCGTTTAACGTAGCGATACTTTTTAATAACGAAATTGCTTTTTGCATGCCAGATTCAAGATTTTTTTCAATTTCTTCCATGGTAATTTCACCTTCAATTAGGCCTGCGCCCCAGTTGGCTATCACAGAGATATTGGCGTAATCTAATTCCAATTCTTTAGCCAGCGCTGCTTCCGGCATACCTGTCATACCCACCAGATCGCAACCATCATTAGCCAGACGTTTAATTTCCGCAGCAGTTTCCAATCTTGGTCCTTGTGTGCAGGCATAAGTGCCATGCGCAATAACGTCTATTTGTGCAAGTTTTGCGGCTGTTAAAATGCGTTCACGCAAGGCTTGCGCATAAGGCAGGGTAAAGTCAATATGGGTAACATGCTCTAGATCGTCGGCAAAAAAGGTATGTTCTCTACCATAGCTGTAATCAATAAGTTGGTCTGGAATTGCAATCACCGATGGAGCCATGGCTGCGCCAATACCACCCACTGCTGCTACGCCAATAATCTGTTTGGCACCTAGCTGTTTCAAACCCCAGATATTGGCGCGGTAGTTGATTTTATGCGGTGGGATACGGTGGGGGTTGCCGTGACGGGCCAGAAAAATTAGAGGTACACCGTTTAATTCTGCTCGTAAAAAGGGAGCAGAGGGTTTGCCAAAAGGTGTGTCCAGATCACAGTGTTCTACTATGTTTAATTCTGCAATCTGGGTTAAGCCTGTGCCGCCAATTATTGCCAATGTCATAATATTTCCTTGCAGGCATATACGCCCGCTGCATTTCTGAGATAACCTTTGTAATCCATGCCATATCCAAATAGATAGTGGTTTTCAACCTGTAAACCAACAAAGTCTGCAGTAATAGGTTTAACACCAGGTAATTGTTTATTTAGCAAGGCGGCTGTGTAAACGGCTTCTGCACCTTGTTCTACACAATAGTCCACAATGGCGCGTAAGGTGTGTCCTTCGTCCAGAATATCATCAACAATCAGTACGGTGCGATCTATTAATGGTGTGGTAGGCGTAAATAACCAGTGTATGTCTTTGCCTGACGTTGAGTTACGGTAACGGCTGGCATGGATGCTATCCAGCATTAACGGAAAATCTAGTCGAGGTAACAGTTTACCTGTGGCAATGATTCCGCCGTTAATTACGCATAAAATCAAGGGATTTTTGTCGGCCAGTTTTGCGGTGATAGCGATTGCCATTGCATCTAACGCCGCTTCAACCGCTTGTTCATCATGCAAACATAAGGCATGGTTTTGGATTTGAGCTATTTCATTGAGCATAAAAATTAAAGGCTGTTGAGTTGAGCTGAAATGTTTTGCCATTGCTCAGAATGCTGTAAATCCTGATGGCTAATCGTATTATAGCCACGCATGGTCTCTAAGCGCTGTTGACGGAATTGGTTTGCCTTAGGAGTAAAACCATCTAGCACCTGTTCAGCTGCTGTAGCATTATTGCATACTAACAGCATATCACAACCAGCCTGATCAGCCAGTTTGGCTCGTTCTAAATAATCACCCATAACGGCTGCGCCCGCCATACTCAAATCATCGCTGAATACTGTGCCGGTAAAGCCCAGTTCCTGGCGCAAAATCTGATCGACCCATATTTTTGAAAAGCCAGCGGGTAATTCGTCTACCTGAGGATAAACCACATGAGCAGGCATGATGGCTTCCAGACCTTCAGATATTAGCTTCTGGAATGGAACTAAGTCTTGATGTCGTATGCTGGCTAAGTCGCGCTCGTCTATCGGTAAGGTTAAATGCGAGTCCAGTGCAACAGCACCATGACCTGGAAAATGTTTACCCGTAGCAGACATGCCTGCACGGCGCATACCGCGTCTAAAGGCACTGGCAAGTAGGGCTGCTTGTTGGCAATCGGTAGAAAATGAACGATTACCAATAATTTCACTAACGCCAGTATCAACATCCAATACCGGGGCAAAACTAAAGTCCACGCCCATTGCAAGCAACTCAGCGGCCATTAACCAACCGGCACTTTCCGCCAGCTGTGGATAATCAGCATAGCGTGCGGCAGGGGGTAAGCGGGTAAACCCATTTTGAAAACGTTGTACACGTCCACCTTCCTGATCGACAGCAATTAATAATTCCCCCGATCTGGCTTTGCGAATGTCTTTGATCAGTGCTTGTATTTGTTCTGGATTCTCAAAGTTTCGGCTAAACAGAATTAAAGCACCGGTATTGGGGTGAGCAATTTTCTCTTTATCTAAAGCGGTCAGGGTTAGACCACCTATATCGATCATCAGCGGACCAAAAGCAAGTTGTTTCATAGTAAAAAAATGAGTAAAAAAATGGACTATACTGATTAACAGTTACCATCACATTATATGAGGAATCAAGGTGCGAAAGCTTATTTTATTAATTGCATTAACGTTGCTGCCGATGCAGGCTTATGCCAATTCTGAAGAAAAAGCGCCTGACGAAAGTGCTGGCCCGGTTATTGAGTATATGGAAATGAAGCCTAAATTTACAGTTAATCTGGCCGAACCCAAAAAATACTTGATGATTAACATTCAGTTAATGGTAGAAGGCGCGGCGAATGTGGCAAAAGTAAAAAAATTTATGCCTGTATTGAGACATGAAATGATCATGATGCTCAGCGGTTTACATGTGGATGAGTTACAAACCATGGAGCAACGTGAAAACCTGCGGGTAAAAACCAAACAGCTCATTACCGATAAACTGACTAAACTGGAAAATAGTGATGGGTTTAGAGATGTATTTTTCTCGGAATTTTTGATTAATTAGGGTTAGTAGTTAAGCCGATTATAAAAAGTCACAATGCTTAGCGTCATTCAGTCTGTTCGTGGTGAGCTACATCGAACCATGAATAGACTGAGCGATCCGATACATGAGTTACATGCTGATTTATCACTAAGTGCTTAAGTTAAAGAAAAGTAATTACTCAGCGTGGGTTAGAATTGATAACGGAAGAACAAGCCGAACACGTGCTTGAAAACCTGTTAATCAAAGAAGGCTTTAAAAATGAGTAAAAATGACGAAATTGTTGAAACAATCATCCAGAAGTTTACAAATGAATTAAAAAACCAAGCATCTCTTTCTTATGCGGGTCATAAAAATCTTTGGATTGATTTAGGTTGTGATCTTTCCCAAGGTGACAGAGAGATTTGTAACCATGTAGAAGAAATGCTGCGCTTGCTGGTTGTGAATCTACCTGAAGATATAAATGAAATAATATGGTCTGAATCTTGGGGTGGAAAAACCAAGATAAACGATATTATGGAAAGCCTAAACACTAAAAGTTACGATTTCAGTAAAGAGGGTAGTGCTGAAGCTGATGATATATTTGAAGATATTGTTGAATATCTTAAAGATAGAATATTTATAGCCGCTGAAACAGCGTATGTTCAGAATCAAGATATCGACAGTGAAGAAGAATTTGAGGATGATGATAGTGAAGAAGAGGATGATGAAGATGGTCACGAAAATTATGATGATTAAATCGATACTCATTGTCGTTGCCAAAGGGTAGAGAAAGCTTTTATAAAGTGTATTAGTGTGATTACACAAACCTTAATAGAAATGGGTAAACCCCTAGAATTTTCCGTAGTGGCGGAAGGAGTGGAAAACTTAGCGCAACTGGAAATTTTAAGACATTATCGCTCAGGGTTATTTTATTTCTCAATCGCTACCGATAGACTGAATGAGCCAATTACTGAATAGAAACCAAGCTTTATAGGCGATATTAAAATTCACTGAATAGTTAGTAATCAATTAAATAAGCTTGTAAAGCCATACGCATTCGAGATATTTCTGCTTCTGCTTGTGGCTCTGAATAGGGAAGGGCTGGTAGTTTCCCCCAAACCGGTGCTGGCCATGTGCTGTCTTTCTGATAGCGTACTATGTGATGCATGTGTAATTGTGGTACCAGATTACCGATAGTCGCTATATTCAATTTGTCGGGTCGGTAGATGAGTTGCAACTTTTCTGCCAGTAGGCTGGATTCTGCTAATAATGCCTGTTGATCAGTAATGGCTAGTTGATAAATTTCGTTGATGTCAGGACGGGAAGGTACCAGGATATACCAGGGATATTGGCTGTCGTTCATCAACATCAGTGTGCATAAAGTCATTTGTCCAACGGTTAAGCAGTCTTGTTCTAATCGTGGATGCAGTTTAAATCCTGACATAATTTTGTTTTTACTCATCAAAAAATCAGTATTACTATAGCAAATTATGTGGCTCGGTATGATTTTAGACATAATTGCTGTTTAGGGTATCCAGAAGAGTAAATTAAATAAATCAAGTTTGCTGTTTTTTAAGGTGATGAATTCCTGATTGAATAGCCATTATTATTTATTTTAGATGTTAGGCAAATTTGCCATGTAAAGCATGTATAAGTTATTATCCAAAAAAGGGCATTTGGATTTAAAGTGCTAACTACCCATGCCTTTTTCAGGCTTAGTTATTTTGCTGTTTAACGCTGTTTTTATAGCAGCTTTTATCTATAACCAGGATATGCCATGGAATTAATAAACCCATTTGATCATGAAGCATTAAAGCAAAAAATTAAAGCGGCTGAACCCTTTCCGCATTTTTGTATCGATAATTTTTTGAACGAAGAGTTTGCCAACGAAATTTACAATGCTTTTCCCTCTTTTAACGATGCGCAGGCGATTGGGTTTGAATTTAGTGCAGTTAATGAGCAGAAAAAATTCAGATTACCGATGCTAGTAAATTTCCACCCGCCATCGCCAAACTGAATAAATTGCTTGCTTCTGAACAGTTTGTAAAAATGATGTCTGATTTAATGGAGATACCTGATCTTATTGCCGATGAGGAATTAAATGGTGGGGGCATTCATGAAACCAATACTGGTGGTCGGCTTGATGTGCATGTGGATTTTAATTATTTAACCCATAAAGCTTATCATCGGCGACTGAATATTCTGATTTATTTCAATAAGGATTGGAAAGAGGAATATGGTGGATATCTGGATATTTGGGATAAGGATGTTAAAAAATGTTATGGCGAATTTGCACCTGTTTTTAACCGGGCATGTGGTTTTGCTACCAGTGAAATCAGTTATCACGGCGTAACACCGTTAACCTGCCCACCTAATATGTTGCGTAAATCTTTTGCTACATACTACTATACAAAAGAGGCGCCAGTAGGATGGGATGGAACTAAGCATTCAACCATTTTTAAAGCGCGTCCTGATGAATGGATGCGTGGTCATTTATTAATGCCTGCAGAAACTTCGTATAACAAGGTTTTGCACGGATGGCACTTAGTTAAAGATAAGATTAAAAAAGCAATTGGTCGGTAATTTTTGGAATCATAGCTAGTGCGTTCTCTTGATTTTTTTTATTTCATGCCTCATTTAGGGAATTATTGTTAGATTTAACTATCTTAGCCAATAGTGGCATTTTGCCATTTTTAATTCAACACTGGAGCGACTATGAATACACAGGAACGCGATCAACTGACTCAGTTACTTAAGTCTTTGATTGAATATAAATTACCGACTAAAGATGCGGAGGCAGAAGGCCTTATCCGTGACGCAGTAGCACGTCAACCCGATGCAGCTTATTTACTGGTACAAAGAGCATTATTAATGGATCATGCCTTGAACAGTGCTAAAGCTCAGATCGATCAATTGCAAAAACAATTGCAAAGCGTGCAAAGTCCAATTGGTTCAGGTAGCTTTTTAGGTAGCGATCCCTGGGCGCAACCAGTGGCTAGCTCTGGTCCAGTTCCAGGTGCAACCAACTATCAGCCCGCACCGCGTTATGCGCCACAAGCGCAAGCACCTGCGCCACAACCTGCACAAAGTGGTGGTTTGTTTGGGGGCGGTTCCAGTTTTCTTGGAAATATGGCAACCACTGCAGCAGGTGTCGTAGCGGGGGGCTTTTTGTTTCAGGGAATTGAAAGTCTGATGGGGCATCATGGCGGTGGCTTTGGCGGTGGTGGTTTTGGTGGCGGCGGCTTTGGTCAGCAACCTTTTGGTGGTGAACAAATTACCGAAAATACAGTCGTCAATAATTATTATGGAGATGATGCTGGATCGCAACTTGCCGATAATAATCAATACGGTGCCGGACAGTACGCTAACGACAGCTATTCCGGTAATGATTTTTTAACCAGTAGCAGTGATGATAGTTTTATGGATGATAGTGGTAGCAGTGATTCTGACTGGATTTAATGTGTAACCACAAAAAACAACTTCAAAATCTAAATATGTTGGGTTAGCTCAGTAGAGCATAACCCAACAAACATAGGGCTATACGTTGAATCGCTAAATGAGAGAGAGTGGGTGCTTACTCAATCAGTTTTTCTAAATTAATGTAACTATATCAACGTTAATTAACACTTTATATCGGGTTGTTTTACCAGTGTTTATGGTGATCTGGAACATTATTAATTTGAATTGTACAATTTAAAGTGTTGTTTGCTGTGCCTAGAGCTGTTGAATTAGGGCAGGCAGGTTGTGACCAAGCTGACCAATAATTATTATCACCATCTCTATCAGCACCCACATTCAGAATTAATTCATCACCCACTGTGGCGCCGGTAAGATTGGTCTGTAATTGTCCTGCGGCATTAACGTTATAAGTTGTGATGCCAACTGTTTCTTTGCCAGGTTGTAATTTTAAGGCAGCCCGAATTTGCCAAGCATTGGCGTGGTCGCGGTAGGAGGTGTTGCCAAATACACCTAAGGCTCCCACTTTTTTACCATTCAGATATAGTGCCAATCCACCGCCAAACTCATTAACACCGCCAATGCGATTACCAATTAAAGGGTCAGATGCGCTAACTTGTACACCGGAGGTGTTGTTAACGCTATAGTCTACTGGATTGCCGCTATAGGCAATAGCAGAGTCAACCGGGTTACTGTGTTGTAAACCGTATAAACTGCCGTCAGGATGCACGGCGCTATACAGGTTTGCCGTTGATATAGCATAACCATCAAGACTAAAATCATTGGCTGTATTCGCTTTTGGGCTGAAATTATGCGGCTACCTAACCAGGCATGGTTACTGGCAGCAGCACCTGCCTGGCCGGTTGTCACCACTGCGAAGGCTACACCAGTTTCGTCAATTACGGTTGCCCCATGGGTAAGCCATATCCACCGGTATTTTGGGTATTTTTAGCAGCAGTCAATAATTTATATCAGAGCAAGCAGCTGTGATTGCCTGTGATATCGGTAATGTGCAAAGTAGGGCTAGCATTGTTTTTTATAGATTATTAAATTCCTCATCAATTTAGCGTTAATAAAATGGTGTACCCTATATTCTATAATGTATTTATGTTCCAGCTTTTTTCTGGTAAAAGCTTTATAAATTAAAACGATATCGAATACAAGTATGATTATTTACTGTTTATTTGGCACAATATTTGTTACCTAATATCACGTCGCACCGCGTGGTGTCCCCCTTTAATAAGCATATCTGCCGACAGGATAGGCGGTTAGTAGTACAATAAATTAACCCGTTGGAAAGAAGCCAACATCGTTACTATACTATTGGCATGATCAAACCAAAACCAACAATCAGGCCATCAGCTAAATCTGCACAACGTAAAGGTAAAACCAAATCACATAAAAAAGGATTGACCTTACTGTCCAGTTTTAAACGGAATATGCCTTTATTCATTATGGAAAGTTTAGGCGTGATCATCAGCGCTAGTTTGGCAACCATGATTGCGTTAGGCTTTGCAGCAAATAGTTTTACGGGTACTGAGTTTTTTGCCAATATATTACCGTTTACATTGGGTGTGGTTTGTTGGATTGGTTTGGCTGCGCTTGCCTTAATTAGTTGGATTAAACTGCGTAGTTGGTTAGTTAAGCGTGCCGTTTTCTTACCCGCTTGTTTGGCAGTCATCTTGTCTGGTGGGGTGATTTGGTATGTGGCTCATGCGGGTTACACTTCTGTATTTACGCATTTTCGTGGTTTGGTGGGGGGAAAACAGCAAGCAGCCAGAACCACACTGGCGCATCAGGTTTATGCAGCCTATCGGCGTTATGATCAGACCGATTTGCAGAAAATGATGGAACGCTCAGAAACCTTTAAAGCCGATGTTACCGATGCTGCCGCCCATTTCGATCTTGATTTGGATATTTTATTAGGTGTTGCCGCTACAGAGTCTTCTTTTTTACCCCGTGATAGCCATGACGGTGGGCACGGGCTATTTCAAATTACGGCAGTACCCAAATTTTTGCTGGAACAGGCTAAACAACAACTTAAGATTGATAAATTATCGTTGTTAGATCAGCGACATAATGCTTTTGTAGCTGCAGCTACATTAAAGTATTATTTAGCAGAAATGAATAATGATTTATTTTTAGGCTTACTAGCCTACAACATAGGCCCAAAAAATGGAGGCCTAAAGTTTATTATGGATCAATACGGTGCCAACGATTTTATCAGTATGCAGCCGTATTTACAGCAGTTGCCGCGTGATTATCCGATTAGGGTGTTGTCTTATTCGCTGGCTTTCAGACTTTGGCATCAAGAAGGTAAATTACTAGCTTATCAGGACGGTGATAATGCTGTGCATATCCAGCGTATGGGCATTCCAGGTTTAGTGACTGTATTTTAACTAATCAGCGAAATATCGAACACCCACCCGTATTGGGCAATTCGACAGATTTCATACACCTTATTTACAACTTGTTTCCGGCTGATCATAACCCAGTGTATCTAATTCTGTTTTTGGATGTAAAAAACCATCTAAGGGTGCTACGGACACCAATTCGCGAGGTGCAGCCAACAGAACAGGTTGCCTCAATTGCCCATCCCAAGCCCTAAACGACAAAGGCACACCTTTGTAACCCTGTAATGCAAAGGTATTGGATAGCAGGTAATCTTTTATGGATTGCATTTGATTCGACTTGGTACGCAAACTGGCTTCGCCGATAGCTCTTACAGCAATATAGGCAGCATAATCCTGTTCTTCCATCCCGCGTCCACTAAATGCCCGAAAGCGGTTTTGCAATTGTGTTGCACCCCATAGCTCATGGGTTTTGTGCCAGGCAGTCGCAATCAACCCTTGTGTACCTATAACCGGGCGTGGACTCCAGGTGCGATAATCCAGATATTCTCCAAACACGCCTTCCTCATCAGCGACCACTAATACGTCATAATCTACCCCTTGAGTAAACTCAGGAACATCTGATTGAGCAGTGCGTCGCGAGTCAAAGTTATTCGTCCAGCTTTTTTCGGCGACTATCTTCATACCAAAATGTTTTGCGGCTCGTTTTATAGCCTGTGCATATAATTGATCGGCAGGACTTTGACCGGTGACCAAAAACCATTTTTGCCAACGCTTTTTTAACATGTACTGGGCCAGTGCATCAGCACGCATTGCGCGGCTGGGTAATATATGTAACACCTGATGCCGACACAGACCATTACGTAACTCATCATCACTGGTGGCCACATCAAACCACAGTTTTTGCTGGTTGTTTGTCAAATCAGTCAATTTCAATAATTGTTCGGCATTTACCGCCAGCAAAATCAAATTGGTATCATTATCAATTTGTTTTTTATAGGTTTCAACAACATCAGCACCCAGCGGTATATTGATAGTTTTTAAAACGTATTTCTGACCCGTAAATTCTCCCGTGGTATTATTATCACTGATAGCTAATTCTGCGCCGCTTATTCCTTTGTTAGGTACAAGCACATCCAGATTGGATAAGGCAACCGGTGCAGGTAGTTCTTGTATAACATATGCAATCTTAATGACTTGATTATTCGATGCACTCCAACTCGGCGTATGGATAAAAAGCAATAAGGAGAATAGGTAAAACTTGGCGTTACACATTAGTTAACAGTGGGTGATATCAAAGCATCGATTGTACCTAAAAATTAAAATATTGTACTAGTTCTCTTAATGGTACTTTGACACTTGTATTTTTCAAAGGAAGTCTTAATACTTGGCGAATAATTTCAATCGGTTTTTTTATGTCAGAATCAGAACTTCCCGTCGATATTTTCGATGAATTGGATAAAGAAATACCTCTGTTCGACGACTCTAACGTCAATAAAAGAATGGCTGTGCGCTATCGACGTAATGATATAAAAGCAGTGGTAAAACTGGGTAAACTGATTCTGCCACAGTTGGTGCCAGTCATAATTGAAGATATCAGTAGTAAAGGGGCGGGTATCAGGACAACTAAAAATTTTGGTCGTAGTAAGCAAGTTTTTCTTTATCTGTTGTTTCAGGATGGAAAACGCTTTGATATTGAAGCGATTGTCGTCTATACAGCCACAAATAAATACGGCCTTAAATTCAAACGTTATAATAAACCCTTAGGCGACCATATTCTCAAAACTCAAACGGATTTAATCTTCGTTTAAACGCCATTCTTATGCCAGTTCTTAGTCAAATTCACCTATACCCAGTTAAATCTCTGGCTGGTTTTCAGGTCTCCACATGGCCAGTCGACCAGAATGGTTTACGTTATGACCGCAAATGGATGCTGGTCGATGAGCAAGGTGATTTCCTATCACAGCGCCGTTTGCCGCGCATGGCTTTAATTAGTACACAAATCAAAGAACAACGCTTGTTTTTGACTGCTCCGGGTCATTCTGAGTATAGCGTGGCTTTAGAGACTGAAGACGGAGAAGAGCTAACTGTGCAAATCTGGCATGATCAGTGTATTGCCAAAACCTGTGATGCTCGACTAGATAATTGGCTAAGCGATTATTTAGGTACCTCATGTCGTTTGGTTTATCTGCCAGAACACAGTATTCGTCGTGTCGATCCAAACTACGCGTTGTCTTCCGATCAAACCGCATTTTCAGATGGATTTCCATTTTTGTTGGTGTCCGAAGCTTCATTGCAGGCTTTAAATAACGCCATGTCACTGGAACTGGACATGATCAGATTTCGTCCTAATCTGGTAGTGGCAGAATGTGCTAGCTATGCAGAAGACAGTTGGCGACAAATCATCATTAATGATATTCACTTCAGGCTTCCCAAGCCCTGTTCACGTTGTTCTGTTCCGACCATTGACCCGCAAACAGCATTAAGTGGCAAAGAACCTTTAACTACCTTGGCCCGGCTTAGAAAATGGCAAAACAAAGTGTATTTTGGCCAAAATGTACTGCATGATCAGCAGGGTGTATTAAGCGTAGGCAGTTTAATTGAAATTGTAGAGACAGGTGAAAGACAGCCACCTTTAGCATGATACAAGGTTTAACTTAACTCAAAAAGCCTCGTTGGAAGCCTGTATACTCTTGTTGAGGTGCTAGCCGAAACCTGGCAAGATGCTACTATTATATATATTCAAGTATTACCCGCCAGCTTTCCAGTTTTTGTGAATAACTGAGTGCCGCGTGTGCTGGGCTGGTAGAAGGAAGTCGTTGTAAATGCAAAGCCTTGTTATTTAAATGTGCTAATACGAAATTTGAAAATGTTTTTTCCGCCGTACTACCATTAAAAAATATAGCTTTTATCTGTGGATAGCCACTTAAAAAATCGCTAAAGTCATTATTGACCATCGATGACTTATTGATGGCCGCATCCAGGCTTCCAGTGCGTGAACAACTCTTTAATACATCCCATACCGCAATACCTTTACTGGTGAGTATGCGGGTGCGTTCCTGATAAGAAAGTGTGGGGGCAGCTCCCAACAGTTCACCCATGATAGGCCAAAATAAATTGCGCGGATGCGCATAATATTGTCCGGCCGTCAGCGAAGCCGTACCCGGCATACTACCCAAAATTAAGAGTTTGGCTTCTGCGCTAACCAAGGGAGGGAAACTGTATACAGTCGCCATTAATCTAAACAGCCTTTTGTACGTAATGCGTAAAAGCGTGCTACAAACTGCGAAAATTGCTGTTCTTTAATGGCTGTGCGTATTTCCTGCATAAGCTCTAAATAATAATGTAAATTATGAATAGTATTTAGGCGGGCGCCGAGCATTTCTTTACATTTATCCAGATGCTTTAAATAGGCGCGTGAGTAATTACGACAAGTATAACAACTGCAGTTTTCATCTAACGGTCGGGTATCGTATTGATATTGTTGGTTTCTAATTTTAATTACGCCATGCCGAGTAAATAAATGACCGTTACGCGCATTACGGGTTGGCATCACGCAGTCAAACATATCAATGCCACGACTCACTGCTTCAACAATGTCTTCTGGCGTGCCTACGCCCATCAGATAACGTGGCTTATCATATGGCAGATGTTGATGTATGGCTTCCAGGGTGGCCATCATCTCGGCTTTTGGTTCTCCTACCGACAAACCACCAATTGCATAACCATCAAAGCCAATTGCTTTTAAACCTTGTACCGATTCCAGACGTAAATCGGCATACATGCCGCCTTGCACAATGCCAAACAAAGCATTTGGGTTACCCTCATGCGCACGTTTACTGCGTTCTGCCCAACGTAACGATAAGCGCATGGAATCTGCTGCTTCGTTATAAGTAGCCGGATAGGGGGTGCATTCGTCAAAGATCATTACGATATCAGAGCCCAAATCGGCTTGAACCTGCATGGATTCTTCGGGTCCCATGAAGATTTTGCTACCATTAATGGGGGATTTAAAGGTGACACCTTGTTCCTTTATTTTGCGTAAAGCACCTAAACTGAAGACCTGAAATCCACCTGAGTCGGTGAGTATCGGCTTTTGCCAACGCATAAAATCATGTAAATCTCCATGCGCTTTCACCACGTCCATGCCAGGTCGTAGCATTAAATGAAAGGTATTTCCCAATATAATTTGTGCGCCCAAGGTGGTTAAATCCTCAGGTGTTAAGGCCTTAACGGTACCATAAGTGCCTACAGGCATAAAAATGGGGGTTTCCACCACGCCTCGAGCAAAGGTTAACTGTCCACGCCGGGCATGTCCGTCACTATTATGTAAATCAAATTTCATTAGTTGTTGGGCAAAAATTCGCTAATTATGCTTGCTTTTGAGCAGACAGGCTAGTTTAAATGTGCTCTGAACAGTAAATCTCACTGCTAATGAAATTGTTAAGAGACCTCATAGTCTGATGGTTTGAATTACTTTTTGTGATAGTTAAGCCTGTTTTACAACCTCTCTTAAAAAGAAAGTTCCTCCATTTTTCCAATATTTTTGCGTATAAAACTCCCAAGTCATTGCTTTTCGATAACCGAAAGTAGTTGATTTAAGCTCTAAAGCACCATCAAAGTCTGCCATATAGTTAAGTGGATTAATGACTTGAATGTTGTTACCTAATTGATGTTTTAATCTTTGTTCCTGTTCCGAACGTTGAAATTGCCGAGCTCCATCCATTCCAAATATATTTTCATGTTTTAAACCAAATCCTGATTCGTTTGCATGGGCAACCCGACAAGCACCATCACCCGTTTGCGAACCAATGCCAAAGCTACAGCCATCCATTGTCGCGGTAAACATATAACGTGATTCCGTGTTGAGTACACAAGTTAAAGTTTGGTTTTGTGAATATGGACACCAATAAGCTTCAAATACTCCCCCTAATGTAGCTGGGTTTATTCGTGATGAATATTTCATCAAAATCCATTTGTCGACATCTTTACCATTTTGTCTGGCAGGAACACTGGACTTAACCAAGCACATTGTATGTATACCTGAGTCAGCTTGGTTTGAACCAATTTGCGCATGATGAGGAACAACTAGGTTATTCTTCATAAAATCGATTGGGTCAATCAAAAAATTACCTGGCATTGAAAACTCCTTATTATGAAATTGAAATGAAAAAATGGGTATCAGGTTTTGTATTTTGGTTCTTCGAAATTACTGTTAAGGTTATCGCTGTCAAAAAAGATATAAAAAATACCAAACTAATGAGGATAATGCTTAGCAACTACCTTCAAAAATCGATTGTTACCGAACGTCACAGTTTTAAATAGACAGTAAGATAATCCACAAATTATACATCGTTACTTTTTGATTGTAGGTAATGAAAAGTTTATGAATTGCAAAAGCTGTGTTTACAATCTCTAGCATTACTCGGCATAATTGCAGTAATTTTCATAACAAAAGGAGTCTGGGTGATGCCAGGGTTTTTTTCTAAGCAACGTATAACAGCCAAGCCGGGTTTTAGTCGTTGGCTAGTACCTCCGGCGGCTTTATCTGTACATTTGTGTATTGGGCAAGCTTATGCGTTTAGTGTGTTTAATGAACCGCTGAGCAGAATTATTGGTGTGACCACTAGTGCACCCGATGATTGGAAGCTAACCACCCTGGGCTGGATTTTTAGTTTAGCTATTGTATTTTTGGGATTATCAGCAGCTTTTGCTGGTAAATGGTTGGAAAAAGTAGGACCTCGCTTAACCATGTTTGTGGCTGCCTGTTGTTTTGGTGGCGGTTTTTGGGTGGCGGCATTAGGGATTTATTTACATACAATCTGGCTGGTTTATTTGGGTTACGGTGTGATAGGCGGCATCGGTTTAGGCTTAGGTTACGTATCACCGGTATCTACCCTGATTAAATGGTTTCCAGACCGACGAGGGATGGCAACGGGTATGGCAATCATGGGCTTTGGCGGCGGAGCCATGATAGGGTCGCCCTTGTCGGTATTATTGATGGAGCATTTTAAATCAGCTAGCTCTGTGGGTGTTATGGAGACTTTTTGTGTGATGGGAAGTTTCTATTTTATTTCCATGCTGATAGGTTCACTCACCATTCGAATACCTCCTTCAGACTGGCAACCCGCTGGCTGGACGCCTGCGATAGTCGAAAATCGTATGATTACCGATAAACATGTGCATATCGATCAGGCCTTGAAAACACCGCAATTCTATTTGTTGTGGTTGGTGTTGTGTATGAACGTTAGTGCGGGTATTGGCGTATTGAGTCAGGCCTCTGTGATGATACAGGAAATGTTTAAAGGCTCGGTTACGCCTGCTGCCGCAGCAGGTTTTGTTGGTTTACTCAGTTTATTTAATATGGGTGGTCGATTTTTTTGGTCTTCCACATCCGATTATCTGGGGCGTAAAAATACCTATTTTATATTTTTTGTACTTGGTGCTTGCCTGTATGCCACCATACCCAGTATGGGTATGCATGGCAATATGCTGATGTTTGTGTTGTTGTACGCAGTGATTATGAGTATGTACGGTGGCGGATTTTCTACCATTCCAGCCTATTTGGCAGACATATTCGGCACCCGATTTGTGGGTGGTATTCATGGTCGCTTGTTAACCGCCTGGTCTACAGCCGGTGTTTTAGGGCCTGTATTAGTCAATTACATTAGGGAATATCAGATTCAGCAGGGTGTCGCCAAAGCTGAAGCTTATAATGTCACCATGTATATCATGGCGGGATTGTTACTGATTGGGTTTGTCAGTAATTTGCTGATACGTCCGGTACATGAAAAACATCATATGAGGCATGATGAGTTTGATGAATTGGATGGTGCTTATCCGCATACACAAGTTAAATAGGAGTTTATATGATGCAACCTACCGAAATACCTGTTTCAACACCACTCTGGCAAATACTACTGTTTTGGTTGTATGTGTCCATACCCTTAACTTGGGGAGTATGGTCAACTGTTAAAAAAGCGATGGCATTGTTTAATTAGAGTGGCATCTGGTTTTATTCAAGATAGAGAATAATGAGCTTAGGCCATTTATATCTGCTGATTTTTATGTTTAATGGTGAGCCCGACTAAGTCAAAGTCGGGTTTTTTACAGGTTTCATAAATATTTTTATATATTTATCATAGATATAAATAAAAATTCAAAAATTTATCCGTTGTATTGTACTTTGGTCGGTATTTATTTAAGAAAAAATTATTAATAATAGATTCTAACAAATTCTTTCACGCATTCTGTGTACAACATGCTGAAGTATTGTTTTTATTAATTATGAGGATTTTTATGTACGATAAAACCCCTATGCAAATGGTGAATGAACTTAATTCTGCAGGTTATAAAGATGCAGCAGAGTTAATAAAATTGCTTTGCAGACAGAGTTCACAACTGGTTAAACAAAGAGATGTGTTATTACGATTACTTGAGAAAAACACTTAATCTAGTACAGTATTTATCTTATCGTCTATTCTAGGGTAGTTTATGGAATATGTTGGCTAACTTGGTAATGTTTATCCTTACAACTTGCAGGCAAGCACTGATATAAGCAGGCACTATGGCTTAGTATATTTTTGAATTAATACTGCACCATACTGCCTTACATCATTAACATGTCTCTATAAGATATATGTCGAGTAAACATACATAGGTACGATAAATTCCAAGTAAAACTTAACTGTTATTTAAGCTACTTTAATCATTTGTTTGCGACGCACCAACCAAGAAATTAAAGGCAGGCCAATTAGAAACAGAGACAATTGTTCTGGTTCTGGTACTTGTCCGGTAATGCCGCTCGATGTAATATCTATCGTGTAGTGAGCACTGGTTCCTGCATTAAGTGATTCAGTACCTTTGATTTCAAGAGTGGTATCAGTCGTAAAAGGCACACCATTTGCCGTTGATGTAGCAATAGCAGTAGAGATAACATCATACGCACCATTAGCAATGGGAGCATTAGAAAAGGCCGCACCATTAAAACTGGATTGAATATTGCTGAAAGCACCCTTATCGAAAGCAAAATTCCATGATTCATTTCCGGATTGTAATACAGCATTAACAATAGGATCTTTAAAATGGATGATGAAATCAAAAGCACTTCCATTTGCTGCACTTAAATAACTAGCTATGGTTCCGTACCCTAGTGTATCGGTAATTGTTGAAGTAGGCGTATAGGTGCCAGCGGCACTAACAGTAAAGGTATCAGTTCCTAAAGCACTGGCTGTTGGCAAATAAACGGTAGCTGTCAAAGCGATAGCACTGGCTAATAAAGTTTTTTTTCGCATAATCATATTGAATACTCCAAAAAGTTAAAATCGTAACGCTAGAATTTAAAATTCGACAGATGCAGATTGTCCTAGAAACTGTAAGGTTCATAGTTCATCAACATGCTGCCACATACTGCTGGTGTTCGGTGTTAGATTCTAATGAGTTTATACAGAATGAATATACGTAGAAATACCTATAGAGTGAAGAATTTAGGCGGTAAGATTAGAGTTTGTTATGTATAGGGAGCTTCGAAAAACCACCCTTCGACAAGCTCAGGGCGAACGGTGGTATTTATATATCAATAGCCTACCGTTCGTGCTGAGCCCTTCGATATAACTCAGAAGAGCTCTATCGAAGCACAAAAGCTAGGTTTTTCGAAGTTCCCTATAGCTTGCTACTGACATTGCTCAGAAAACTTAGGCTTGGCAACATTATTGGGCAAATTTAGGGTGTAAATTGCAGGGTTTGTACGCTTTCAGTAGGGGTAAATGGCGTTATTCCTCCTGCATACCAAAACGGATGCTGATCTCGGTAATGTCTGGAAAACGGATGTCCTGATTGACCGCCTGGCATTTGCAGTATGCCGTCCTCTGGATGTGCTGGCGATACCACTAGGCGCTCACTTGCTCCATGCGCATTTGCCAATACCTTGATACAGAAACCTGCACAACCATCGCTATTAAAATCATCAATGTTCAATAGTGTCGCCAGCATGGGCAAACCTTTACTGAGGGGATGGGTTAGAGAAACGCGATTGACGGTTTTCCAATCAAGTTGATCTATTGTAGTCTGAGGATATTTATCTGCTAGATTAACAGCGGATGATTGCAATGTTTGTAAAATGAATTGATCCCAATCATCTTGATATTGGGCAGGAAGAACACCAGCAGGACGTTGCGTTAGCAGTGCGCGGAGCGGAGTTTCCATTTCTCGCCAAGCATAAACAAAATCTGGATCAGATTGTCGGCAGCGCTCAACCACTTTAGCGAATAAGGCTTCTGCTAATTGACTGCGAAACGCAATTAATAAGGCAATGCCTTTACTATCGCTATGCATATGGCCGTCCCAGGCGCGTATGGCGGATTCTATTTGGCTATTTGCTGAGCCATTTAATACTTTCAGTGCCAGATCACGATAAAAATCAAAAATTTCTGAGCGGGTGTCTAGCTGAATTTGCAGCATATCCTGTTCGGTGATTGCGTTGTTTTGTCCCAATAACTCTGAGATACGATAGGCTCTATAACCAAGTGCCCAGTTATAACCCATAATATAAGGATATTCTTTCCCTAGTGTGCGGTTATTAGCCGTGGCAATAAATCCGGATGCTGGATCGAGCAGGCGCGGTAATTCCTCTGCTGGAATAAATCCATCCCAAATTGAAGACGCCTCAGACCAGGATAGACTGACAAGACCATCAAATCCCTTGCGCTTTGGAAAACGTCCCATATACGTCCAGCCTATATGGCCATCACTATCGGCTAGCACCACATTTTGTGGTGGGCCACCAGCTTGATTAAGTACCGTCATAGCTTGTGCTACGGATTTAACTTTATCCATATCCAATAAGCCAAAATCGACAGCGTTGGGTTCAAGAGCAGTCCATTTAATAGCAACTGGTTGCTCTAATAAAGGTTGATTAGATACCGGTCCCCAAATAGTAGAGCGCAGTTCTATCGGTATTTCTTTACCCCCCTTAATCTTGATGATGTCAGACTGTTGGGTAAATCTACGCCAACCTTGCGGAGTAAGGTATTCCTGATTATTGTCTGGATTAATGTTTAGGCGAACTAAATCCAGCAAATCAGCTGTTGCATTGGTAAAACCCCAAGCAACATATTGATTACTTCCCACAATTTGTACCGGCAAACCCGGCAAAGTCACACCGTTAAGAAAGTACTCTCCATAGCGTAATTCGGCGCGGAACCAAATATTAGGTGTGTTTAGTTTTAAATGCATATCGTTAGCAATGATGGCACGTCCATCCAAGGTTTTGGTACCCGCGACGACCCAATTATTTGAACCGGCAATGTTGGTTTCCGTGTCGACTGCACCTTGTGCTAATTTGATAGTTTGACTAGTGAGTTGTTTAAAATCGGCAATTGGAATTGCCGATGCCGGCCGATGCGATAGCGCCCCGCCCACCAAAACGGTTGCGTATTGATCCGTATCGGGTGTCAAAAATTTAACTAGCGCTGGTGAAAGCATTTTATCCATCACGCTTAACATGCGTTCATCCTGTTCTTGACCATTAAGCGTTTGAAACATGTGTAGAGCAACCAATAAACTATCTTCTGCACGCCAGGCATCAGGGCGATAATTGAGTGCTATAAATTCAGGGGGTAAAATTGGGGCTTGAGCGATAAATGCATTCACTCCTTCGACATAGGCAGAAAGCACGGCAAGTTGGTTTTTAGGTAAGTTTCGAACGATGGATGCTGCTGTCTGATTGAGTTGGTAATGACGTTGAGTCTTATCAATGTTAATGGCTTTTTCGCCAAAAACTTCAGCCAAACGCCCGCCACTCATGCGGCGCATCAAATCCATTTGGAAGAGTCGATCACGCGCATGTAAAAAACCTAAAACGCGAAAAGCATCATTACGATTGTTGGCCTGAATACTGGGTATGCCTAATTTATCGGCATTAACGGTAACGCTAGCGCTTAAGCCAGTTAGTTGCTGCCTACCATTTTCTATGGGCAATGAAGCAAATAGTAAATAGGATAAGCCAATAGCTAATAAACAAACCAGTAATACAAAACTGATGAATAGTGATTTCAAGGGTTTGGGAACAAACACTGTTTTTCTCAATTAGGATGCGAAACTAGGATAGTGGTTTTGCAAACTGTTCTTAATTGTCCTTGATTCATTTGGTAATTCCACCTTGGACTAAAAACGGGATAGGGGCAAAAGTGAATACTAGGGCTATTTTTTCATATTTAGAATAAGCAAGATAGCTTTAATCAATCACTATTTTTTTTACCTGACTCACTATTTGACCATGCGCTAAGCGATTAACGATTATATCGTCCACTTTTAGTTGTGTTGCGTGTTTTACGAGTTGCAAATTGTCCTGACGTTGTGTAATGGTATAACCGCGCTGTAAGGTAGCCAGGGGACTGACTGCATTGAGGGTTTGACTTAATGCAGCTTGGGTATTTTGCAAAACCGTCAGTTTGGCTTTCATGGCAGTGTGCAAGCGTTGCTGAAAAAAAGCCAGTTGCTGCTGGTGGCTGGTTATTCGTTGCTGCGGTTGCCATTGTTTAAGTTGGTGACTGTAAATTGATACCTGCTGGTTTAAAGCTTGTATTTGCCGATACATTGCTTGTTTGATACGCAACTCCAGCTCATCTAGCCGTTGAGCATTGCGTTGCAATTTTTGCCCAGGATGTTGTTGTTGTAACGCTTTTATCAGCCAGTGCAATTTTTGCTGTTGTTGCTGAAATCGACGTTGCAATTGTTGCGTTAAATGTTGTTCGTAGGCCTGAAAGTTCTGTAACCATTCGTTTTGTTCAGGTACCGCATGTTCTGCGGCAGCAGTTGGTGTGGCGGCTCGTAAGTCGGCTACAAAATCGGCGATGGTTACATCCACTTCATGTCCGACGGCAGAGATAACAGGAATTTTACTGGCAGCTATAGCACGCGCTACCCGTTCTTCGTTAAACGCCCATAAATCTTCTAGCGAACCACCGCCACGACCCAAAATAATGACATCGACCCGCTGTTGTTGATTTGCCGTTGCCAGCGCCTGCTCAATTTCCGTTTTGGCCGCATCGCCTTGCACAGCCACGGGATAAATGATGACGGGTATGGCTGGAAAGCGACGTTTTAATACACTGAGAATATCGTGAATAGCTGCTCCGCTAGAGGAGGTTATAACACCAATACAACTAGGCAGTAACGGCAATGGTTTTTTTCTGTCCTCGGCAAACAGACCTTCTTGTTGCAATTGGTATTTTAGTTTTTCAAACGCCAGCCGCAAAGCACCATCGCCAGCTTCTTGCATATGTTCAACCACGAGTTGAAAATCACCGCGTGGTTCATAAAGACTGACCTGAGCGGTCACTACAATCTGTTTGCCGTTGTCAGGTTTAAAGCGTAGGCGTAGTTGCTGGCCCTTAAACATGGCACAACGGATTTGCGCTTGCGCATCTTTGAGAGTGAAATAAATATGTCCCGAAGAAGGCATGCTCAGATTAGAGATTTCACCGGCTACTTGTACGCTTAAAAAATGACTGGCCAGCAGGCGTTTGGTTTCACGGTTAAGTTGCGATACGCTGTAGACGGTTTCAGCTTGCATGGTTGGCTGTATGGTTTTGGGAGATTTCAATGGCGTTGGGTTAGGCGCAAGCGTAACCCAACAAGTACAGCTATAAAATACATTAAAGCTGCACTTATTGGGTTCTGTGCTTCCGGGGCAATACGCTACGCTATAGACGCCCTATAAAATACCGATTTAAGGTGAATTTTTCAAAACACCAACATCGGTTTTTTAAGTAAGCTACACAGTGCAGGGTTAGAAAGGGCTCTCTAAAATAATGGTTTCGTTACGTTCCGCACCAGTAGATAGAATAGTTACCTTAACACCAACTAATTCCTCGATACGCGCAATATACTTTTTAGCATTTTCTGGCAAATCGTCATACTGTGTAATACCTGCTGTGGTAGTGTTCCAGCCTGGCATTTCTTCAATTATCGCCTCGCACGCTTCATACTGATCCGCGCCCAGTGGCGCAGTAGCCGTCAGCTTGCCATTGATTTTGTATGCATTACAAATACCAATTTTGTCCAGACCATCTAGTACATCCAGCTTGGTTAAGCAGATGCCACTTAAACTGTTTAGTTGTGCCGATTTACGCATAGAAACGGCATCAAACCAACCGCAGCGGCGTTTGCGTCCGGTAGTTGCACCAAATTCATGACCTTTAACGCCTAAATGCTCTCCGTACGCATCGGTTAATTCCGTCGGAAAAGGGCCGTTACCAACGCGAGTGGAATAGGCTTTGGTAATGCCAAGCACATAGTCTATTGCAAGTGGTCCAACCCCAGTACCGGTAGCAGCGCCACCTGCAGTCGTATTTGATGAAGTGACATAAGGGTAGGTGCCATGATCTATATCCAGTAAAGCGCCCTGAGCACCTTCAAATAAAATGTTACTACCTTGTGATTGCAGCTGATGCAATTCTTCACCCACATCTGTAAGCATAGGTTTTATCAGTTCGGCCATTTGCAGGGTTTCAGTTAGAATTTTTTCATAACTGACTGCTTCAGCATGATAATAATTAACCAACATGAAATTATGGTAATCCACCAAATCTTTTAAGCGTTTGGCAAATTCTTCACTATTGTTAAGATCTCCAGCACGTAAACCACGACGCGCCACTTTATCTTCATAAGCAGGGCCAATACCACGGCCCGTAGTGCCAATGGCTTTATTGCCTCTGGCTTTTTCACGGGCTTGATCGATAGCCACATGTACTGGCAATATCAAAGCACAGGCTTCACTGATTTTTAAGCGTGTACGTACAGGTACCCCAGATTTTTCCAGAATATCGATTTCATTTAACAAAGCTTCAGGACACAATACTACGCCATTACCGATCAGGCACTGTACGCCTTCGTGTAATACACCAGAGGGTATTAGATGTAAAATTGTCTTTTCACCATTAATCACCAAGGTATGACCAGCATTATGACCACCTTGAAACCTGACAACAGCAGCTGCCTGTTCTGTTAAAAGATCGACGAGCTTACCTTTACCTTCGTCGCCCCATTGTGTACCGATTACTACAACATTTTTTCCCATGATTTATAAACCTTATAATAATTCTTTAACAATCCAGCGGTGATCCTGTTTTTCCAGCGTAGCGGTACAACCCAAATCCGCGGCGCTCCCTGATTGATTGGGCAGAAACTGAATGACGCGGCTGCCTTCAGCACGCAAGTCACGTATGGTTTCTGCCAGTTCGTGATCATCCACAAAAGGTGCGAATATCACGGGTATTTGTGCAGTTGTCTGGCTTTGTTTGTAGATGCCGACCAACACTTTTAAATCGGCACTAAAACCTGTAGCAGCCCGGGCGCGTCCAAAAATTTGGCCGATATTGTCATAACGACCACCGCGAGCAATCTCCCTGCCAATCGCCGGTATGAAAGCTGCAAAAACCAAACCGGTATGATAGTGATAACCACGTAATTCAGCCAAGTCAAAACTGACAGGTAGGGCAGGGAAGTCGCGACGCAGTTTGTTCCCTATATTTTGCAAATCTTGCAATGCCTGGTTGATATGCACATTGTTGATACCTTTAAACAGATCGATTGCTTTATGTAATACATCAGCACTGCCATTTAATTTGGGTAGAGCGATTAACAGCTCTTTGTAAACTTTATCAATAGCCAGTTCCTGTATCAACTCTTGTAGTTCGCTGCCCGCCTTGCGTTGTAAAATATCAAACAGCACACTTTCTTGCTGACTATTTAATCCCGCCTCGGCAATCAGTGCGCGGTAGATACCCACATGTCCCAAATCAAGGTGTACATTTTCCAGACCACTGATCGACAAAGTTTCCAGCATCAGGGAGATGATTTCATAATCGCTTTCTATGCCCGCATGACCATACAATTCGGCACCTATTTGCATAGGGCTACGGGTTTTTTCTAGCGGATCACCCAGAGTATGCAAAATGGTGCCGACATAACATAGGCGGGTTGGCCAGTTATGTTTTAAATTATGTGCATCAATTCTAGCCACCTGTGGAGTCATATCTGCACGTACCCCCAGCATTTTTCCGCTTATCTGGTCCGTCAGTTTAAAGGTTTGCAAATCCAGATCGTGTCCCGATCCAGTAAGTAGCGAATCCAGAAAGTCCACAAAGGGCGGAATAACCAGATCGTAACCCCAGCAAGCAAAGGTGTCGAGTAGTTGGCGGCGTAAACGTTCAAGGGGTTCTGCCTGTGCAGGCAAAACTTCATCAATACCTTCCGGTAAAAGCCAAGAGTCTGATTTTTGCATATTTTGTATATCCCAATCGCAGAAAACGCCCCATCGTCAGACGGAGCGTTTATGCAGCATTTCGAAAGTGTAAGCTTATTTCTGATTCTTGAAAAATTTGAAGAAATCCGAATTTGGTTCCAATACCATAATATTTCCAGATTTACCCAAGCTGAGTCTGTAGGCAATCATGCTGCGATAAAAAGCATAGAAATCAGGATCTTCACTATAGTTTTTAGCGTAAACTTCTGCGGCTTTGGCATCACCTTCGCCGCGTAATACTTCAGAGTCACGATAAGCATTTGCTAGAATGATAGCCTGTTGTTTGTCGGCATTGGCACGAATGCGCTCAGCTTCTTCAGAACCCTGAGAACGAAATTCACGCGCAACCCGAGCGCGTTCCGCTTCCATACGTTGATAAACAGAGTTGCTGACTTCAGGGGGCAAATCAATACGCTTAACCTGTACGTCTACAATCTCTATGCCCATTTTTTTTGCATGTGGTGAAACGTTGGTAATCAGGGCTTCACGAATAATGCTGCGGTCGGTAGATACCAGTTGCTTAATTTCTCGTTTGCTGAATTCACTGCGAAAAGAGTCTTTGATAATTTGATCCAGACGTACATTGGCCTGATTAACATCACCAGATACTGTCGTATAAAACACTTTTACATCGCCAATACGCCATTTAACAAACGAATCGACGATGACGTTTTTCTTTTCGGCAGTTAAAAAACGTTCGGGAGTGGAATCCATGGTCAGAATGCGCGAATCAAACTTGATTACATTATTCACAAACGGCCATTTAAAGTGCAGTCCAGGCTGAAAATCAGTGCCTATAATTTCACCTAATTGAAATTTAATGACACGTTCAGTAACACCTACAGTGAAAACCGACATGGATAAGAGTAAAAGCAATGCGCCAGCGGCGACTAAAATCTTATTCAGCATCTTAACGTCCTCTTAAATCGTGTTCACGGCTGGCCGCTCTGTCATCAGTTTTTACGGTTTTTACCGGAACTGAAGTTTGAGCTGCGGGGGCAGGGACAGGTTCGTGGTTGATAACCTGTTGCTGTATTTCCTCTGGTGTTTTTACACCTATTTTATCCAGAGGTAAGTACATGATATTATTGCCGCCTTTTACATCAACCAGAATATTGTTGGAGTGTCCAAGTACCGACTCCATGGCTTCTATATACATACGTTGCTTGGTAACTGCAGGTGCTTTTTTGTATTCTGATAATAATTGCGAAAAATGGCTGACATCGCCATCAGCTCGCGCAATCACATTTTGTTCGTAACCTTCAGCTTCCTGAACGATACGTGATGCTTTACCACGTGCTTTGGGTACCACATCATTCGAATAGGTTTCTGCTTCATTAATCAGGCGTTGTTTGTCTTCACGAGCTTTAATAGCATCTTCAAAAGCACCTTGCACTTGTTCAGGAGGCTGAGCATCTTGTAAGTTAACACTGGTAATTAAAATACCGGCTTGATAACTATCCATCACCGTTTGAATTTCAGTTTTAATGGCTTGTACAATTTCGCTACGGCCTTCGGTCAGAACAAAATCCATATCACTGTGACCAATTACGCCACGTAACACACTTTCTGTTACCTGTTTTAAAGTAGATGCGGGATCAAGGACATTAAAGGCAAAGTCTTTAGCATCTTTAACCTGATATTGCACCGCCAAACGCACATCAACGATATTTTCATCTTTGGTAAGCATCATAGCTTCTTTGGGAACCGACCCTGTTGCCTGGCCACCACCGGAACGATAACCGATTTCGATAAAGCTTTGGTGTTCAACATTAATATTTAATTGTTGTTCAATCGGATAGGGAATATGCCAGTTTAAGCCGGGTTGTGTCGTACCTACATAGGCACCCAAACGCGTGACAACGCTACGCGTACCTTCGTCTACTGTGTAAAATCCAGTTAACCCCCACAGTACTGCGGCGGCTGCACCCAGAAATGCTAAGCCTTTGAAGACGGAATCATTGCCGGGTGTCTGATCACCACCACCCGAACCGCCACCGAAAAGGCCGCCTAATTTTTCCTGTAACGAGCGCATTACCTCATCCAAATCCGGAGGATTTTTATTATCGTTGCGACCACTCCAAGGGTCTTTTTTGTCGCCACCAGGCTCATTCCAAGACATACAAAATACTCCAATTGGATATTAAAACTTTACAGATGACTGCATAAAACAAATTTATCCGGCCAGCAAAAAAACAGGGGGTTAAATTCAGCGTAAATCCACTCTGACTAGAACTAGATAACTGACTTACACCGCCCGCTATGAGCAAGTGCATAAATTGACATCTCAGTACAGCTAGGGCGATTATGCAGATAATCCGCTATTCTATCGTAAATTAGTTTATCGGGTTGCGCAGAATGTTATCAATAGTAGGTTAGAAAAATAAAAATACGTAAAAACAGTGGATTAACCAGTAATAAAAAATAGTCGCTTGTTTGAATGATCGAATAAATAGCATGCGGAGAAATCGGGGTAGTCAGTTTCTGCTAGCCCGATTTGAATAGGCAATATATTGATTTCAAGCGCTTACTTGATCGCTATAGGCATTTTAAAA
Organism: Methylomonas sp. AM2-LC; assembly: GCF_039904985.1. Lineage (NCBI taxonomy): Bacteria > Pseudomonadati > Pseudomonadota > Gammaproteobacteria > Methylococcales > Methylococcaceae > Methylomonas > Methylomonas sp. AM2-LC. The sequence goes on along the minus strand of NZ_CP157005.1, from coordinate 3,255,854 downwards.
GCTTTTGTGTGAAATATTCAGTTATCGGATATTCAATGGTGATGATGTCCCCATCCCCCTCTAAAACCAAACATAGGGCCAATGCCTATGCCAACAGCTGGCGGATAATAGGTCGGTCCATAACCATACGCCGGATAGGCGCCATAGTTATTATAATAACCGCCATAAGCTGGATATGCAGATGTAACAGCCATTGGTCGGGGTGGCGGAACATAGCCTACGCATCCCTGTGCGATTATCATTAATATGATAATGCCAAAACATTTAAACAATACAGTTTTCATAATAGTTAATCCTCGCTAACCTTGTTAATAGAGCATTCGTATCGTTAACAGTCAGTATTATCACTATTAAAGCAGCATGTATGCCAACTTTTTTGGTGAGAACTATCTGGTTGTTAAGTCTTTAATGTTCAGAAAATCAGTGCATTTGCACCATTCACATGGTGGATATAAACCTTATTTAATTATTCCGATAACAGTAGGTAGGTCAGAAAGCTTGAATGTACGCAAAATTATAAGAATGGTGTAAATGTTGCTTGTTATTGCAGAGAGGCTAAGTGTCACAATGTTTTAGCCGTCACAATTGTAAGTAATTAAGCTTTAAGGGAGTTCATCATGAAAACCTTCATTGATACTGTTATGCGTAAAGTCGATTATATTTTGGAAAAAATTAAAAGTCTTGCTGAAGTCTGATTCGGTAGGTAAATCTTTAGGAAACTTCGAAAGACCGCCCTTCGATACAACTCAGGAGAGCTCTGTCGAAGCACAAAAGCCGGGTTTTTCGAAGTTTCCTTTACATTGCTACGATCAATCTGGCTAGAGAAATCAAGAAAAAACAGTCGGACGCAGGTGTTACTGGCTTGGTGTAGCTTTGAAGCGCACGTTAGCTTTACCCATAGGAATGACACGTTTTGTCGGCGCTTGTTGCCCCATTTCGGGTATATGACGACCATTGTTGCTTAGTGCTTCCCCCATCGGTAGCATTTGCCTATTGGCATGTGGGGCGTTTTTGGGGATTTGTTTGTTATTTTCTGGAATGTTAACTGTAGGTGTACTGTTAGCAACTATGGGTGTATTTTTCTTATTAGGAACCAGTTCAGCAGTTAATCCTGTCTGTGTTGGTGCCATAGTCATACCGCTTGTCAATAACAGTGCTGGCAATAATCTAGGCGATATCATACTGTTTCTCCTTGCTAAATTTAAGCATCAAGTTAAGTTTTATAGGATTGATGAGCATCTATATTGTGATGGGTACACTTCACCTCATTCAGTACACTCTATAGCTCATTGTTTTTTTAATAAAAAACTGTGCTGTATAGTGACTCTTTGGGCTTATTATTGTAAATAGGCAGGTCTTATGCCGCTCGGCATCTTTTTTATATCTCGGTTTATTTTGCACTGGGTTTTACCTGTCACAATCGATATCAATTTTGCTGATTATAGTTAAACCATTAAGTAAACACGCTGTTGGTTATGCTGTAGCAACGACTTAACGTAAAACCTCTGCTTGTATTATTGTAATTGTTGGTTATCATTCTAGTAATAATGGTGATTTGCTTTGGCGAATCTGATTAATTTTAATTTTTTTGTGTGCCTAATAGACATTGCAGATGAATTTGCACGGTGTTCATGATAACTTATCCCCCAATTTTGGTATTATTATTTCAGTTAAGAATAATCTGGCCGCTATAGGCTGTAAGCATAATTAATTTTTCTGTACTGATAATGCCTTTTCTAATAAAAAAATAACTATGTTGTTGATGTTTATAATCAATTGTATTCCTGTCAACAGGGGTTGTCTGTGAATAGATCAAAATTAAATTTGTCAGGTACTCACAGCTAATGTGGTATCACGACAGTCATAAATTAGAAATACAAAAAGTGATCAATATCATAGGGTTGCTGTTGTTTATTCTGGTTACTCTATTTGCGGGTGCTGTACTTGTAGATATCCCGGTTATTCCAGACTATCTGGCCTTACATACCTTTTTGGAAACCATCACTGTTGTTATCGCCTCTCTGATATTTTCAGTCGGTTGGAATGCTTATCGGCGTGGATTACCAGGAAATTTACTTGTTATTGCCTGTGCCTTCTTGGGTGTGGCGACGCTTGATTTTTCGCACATGCTTTCTTATTCAGGCATGCCAGACTTTTTTACGCCTAGTGGTCCACAGAAAGCGACCAATTTTTGGCTATTTGCTCGATTTCTGGCTGCTATTACCTTGTTATGGGTAGCAGTCAGTACCTGGCGACCCGCTAATTCCATTCGATTTCGTTATACCACTCTGGGATTGGTGTTTTTTTTTGTTGTCATCGTACATTGGTTGGTTTTGTTTCATGAAAATTGGCTGCCAATCGCCTATAAACCCGGAAAGGGGCTGACAGCCAGCAAAATTTATTCTGAATACTTTATTATTTTTCTTAATCTGATTGCTGCAGGTTTTTTGTGCAAGCGACTCGGTCAACAGCTTAATTTTAATGCGGCAGGCTTAATCGGTGTGGTTTCTTCTATGGCAATGAGTGAATTATTTTTCACTCGTTATCAGGATTTGACTGACTTATTTAATCTGATGGGCCATCTGTATAAAGTGGTTTCTTACATTTTTCTTTATTATGCCGTTTTTGTCGAAACCATAGAATATCCCTATAACCAGTTACGTGATTCGCAGAATCAGTTGCAAGCTACCTTAGATGTGTTGCCTGATATGTTGCTTGAAGTGAGCAGGAATGGACAAATTGGTTTTTATCGCACCACAAATAATCATTTATTGACCGCCATTGTAAAACATAATCTCAGCAAATCGGTGGGCGAATTTCTATCACGTTCTGCTGAAGAGGTGTTTATTGCTGCATTATTAGAAGCTGAAAAAAAAGGGCTTTCGCAAGGTAAACAAATCGAGATTGAAACTGCCGAAGGTAATCGCTGGTTTGAACTGTCTGTTTCTCGAAAACCAGTTAAACCGGGGGTTGAATTGCGTTTTATTGTACTACTACACGATATTACGCAACGAAAACAGGTGGAAGCAGAGCTGCGCATTGCAGCGACCGCGTTTGAGTCTCAAGAAGGCATTATTATTACTGATGCGCATAACGTCATTCTACGGGTAAACAAATCGTTTACTCAAATCACTGGTTACACCGCTAAAGATGTGATTGGACACAAGCCCAGTTTATTAGCGTCTGGTCGTCATGATGACAAGTTTTTCGCCGCCATGTGGACGCAGCTAAATACGAATGGTACTTGGGAAGGTGAAATCTGGAATCGACGCAAAAATGGTACGATTTTTATCGAATTATTAACCATTACAGCGGTGACAGATCATAAAAACAAAGTCAGTAATTATGTGGCTTCATTTTCTGATATTACGCAACGTAAAAAAGCCGAGGATGAGATTCAGAATCTGGCGTTTTTTGATCCTTTGACGCAGTTGCCTAATCGGCGCATGTTACTCAATCGTTTACAACATACCATGGTAACCAGTAAACGAAGCGGTAAAACCAGCGCATTATTATTTATCGACTTGGATAATTTTAAAACTCTGAACGATACCTTGGGGCATGGCGTAGGTGACTTACTTCTACAATTGGTTGCGCAACGCCTGTTATCGACAGTGCGTGAAGTCGATACGGTTGCTCGCTTGGGCGGAGACGAGTTTTTGGTCATATTGGGCGAACTATCCAGACTGCATGTGGATGCGGTCAATTATGCCGGTGGTGTAGGCGATAAAATATTACAGGTTTTAAATCAGTCTTTTCAGCTAGGGCCTTATGAATATCATATTACCCCTAGCATTGGTATAACCTTGTTCAACGATCAACACCCAACTGATGAATTGTTAAAACAAGCCGATATTGCAATGTATCAGGCTAAAAAATCAGGACGCAACACGATGCGTTTCTTTGACCCACAAATGCAAGATGCCATTAATAATCGTGCCGCTTTGGAAAACCAGATTCGTCAGGCAGTTGAATTGCGTCAATTTCAGCTTTTCTATCAGATACAAGTTGATCTATACAAAAGACCCATCGGTGCGGAAGCCTTAATTCGTTGGATTCATCCTGAACGAGGATTTGTATCGCCTGCAGACTTTATTCCACTGGCTGAGGAAACCGGGCTCATTCTATCTGTTGGTCATTGGGTATTAGACAGTGCCTGTTCACAACTTAAATCCTGGCAACACAACGATTTTTCCAGAGAGTTGGTGCTTTCTATCAATGTGTCTGCGCAGCAGTTTCGCGAGGGTGATTTCGTGGCACAGGTGGAATCGGCCGTTAAACGTTATTCAGTTAATCCCCGGCTGCTTAAACTGGAACTGACTGAAAGTCTGTTGCTGGATAATATTGATGATACGATCAATATCATGAATTCGCTAAAGCAACTCGGCGTACAATTTTCTTTGGATGACTTTGGAACCGGCTATTCATCTTTGCAGTATTTGAAATTGTTACCATTGAATCAACTGAAAATAGATCAGTCTTTTGTGCGAGATATTTCCATAGACAGTAATGATGAAGCAATTGTCAGTACTATTATCGTCATGGCTCACAGTCTTAATTTAGATGTGATTGCCGAGGGTGTGGAAACCGAGTTTCAGCGAAAATTGCTGGAAAATATGGGATGTAAACAATACCAGGGCTATTTCTTTGGCAAGCCAATGGCTATAGAGCAATTTCAGATAGAGTTGCAGAAAATGACTATTAATACCCCAAAAAAGACGAGTCCACACTTGCAAGAAAATCACACGGGATTTATTTGATTGGCACTGACTAGTACTTATAATGACTTAGCGTTGGCTGGGGGGGGGGCGCAATTTTTAGATTGATGTTTCATTACCCATTATGAGTATTATAAGGCGACTAGCTAATATTCAACTTGAAAGGTGTGTGAGTATTGTTGAGTTGTAACCTGCAAATATCTAGTTCTAATGCTTATTAGGAAACAAGTTATTAATAGTCAGTAAACAATCTGGTCAAAAATGTAGAAAATAGCTATTTTTTTATAATAATCCTGGATAAATGCGCTCACAAGCAGTGCTGATGTGGTTACAATAAGCTAGAAGCCAACGGTGTTTAGATTGCCGATAGCACCCAGCCTAACTATTTCACTATCAGAGGAACAGCCATGCTAGATAATTACCGCAAACATGTAGCCGAACGTGCCGCCGAAGGTGTGGTGCCAAAACCCCTGGACGCCTCGCAAGTTGCAGCCTTAGTTGAGTTACTCATACAGGCACCGGAAAATGAGAGTGAATTTTTACTGGATTTACTGATTAACCGCGTACCAGCCGGTGTGGATGAAGCGGCTTATGTAAAAGCCGGATTTTTAACCGTTGTTGCAAAAGGCGATATCAAAACAGCTGTATTAACGCCGGAAACAGCCACTTCGTTATTGGGTACCATGTTGGGTGGTTACAATGTGGCACCGTTGATTGAGTTGCTGGATCATCCACAGCTGGCCAGTATAGCTGCTCAAGCTTTATCGGGTATTTTACTGATTTTTGATGCGTTTCACGATGTGCAGGAAAAAGCAGCGGCAGGTAATGTTTATGCTCAACAGGTACTGAATGCCTGGGCAGAAGCCAAGTGGTTTACCGAGCGTGCCCCGGTGCCCGAAAAATTGACAGTCACCGTATTTAAAGTCAGCGGCGAAACCAATACCGATGACTTGTCACCTGCTCAGGATGCTTGGTCCAGACCGGATATCCCTTTGCATGCCAAAGCCATGTTAAAAATCCCGCGCCCGGGTATTGATAATGCTGAACAACAAATTACCAACTTAAAAAAACTGGGTTTTCCAGTGGCTTATGTTGGTGATGTGGTTGGTACTGGCTCTTCACGCAAATCAGCCACGAATTCCGTGTTGTGGTTTATGGGCGATGATATTGCCAATATTCCTAATAAACGAGCAGGTGGCGTGTGTATCGGTGGCAAAATTGCGCCTATTTTCTTTAATACCATGGAAGACTCTGGCGCTTTACCCATAGAATGCGATGTTACCCAGTTACACATGGGTGATGTAATTGATATTTATCCTTACGAGGGTGTGATTAAAGCGCACGAAACTGGTCATGAAATTTGTCGGTTTAGCCTGAAAACCGAAGTGATATTGGATGAAGTGCGGGCCGGAGGGCGCATTCCGCTTATCATTGGTCGTGGTTTGACCGATAAAGCCCGTAGCGTGTTGGGATTGCCCGTTTCTACGGAGTTTCGTCGCCTGTCTAATGTGGCTGCATCCAATAAAGGCTATACGTTGGCGCAAAAAATGGTGGGACAGGCTTGCGGTGTGGCAGGTGTACGTCCCGGTAGTTATTGCGAACCGCGCATGACAACAGTCGGTTCGCAGGATACGACTGGCCCCATGACTCGAGATGAACTAAAAGATTTGGCTTGTCTGGGTTTTTCTGCTGACCTGGTATTGCAATCTTTTTGCCATACTGCCGCTTATCCAAAACCAGTCGATGTTGCCATGCAACATAGTTTGCCCGATTTTATTATGACACGTGGTGGTGTATCGCTACGTCCTGGTGATGGCGTAATTCATTCCTGGTTGAATCGTATGCTGTTACCCGATACCGTAGGTACTGGTGGTGATTCGCATACCCGTTTTCCGATTGGTATTTCATTTCCAGCAGGCTCCGGCCTGGTAGCGTTTGCGGCAGCCACGGGTGTGATGCCGTTGGATATGCCGGAATCGGTATTAGTGCGCTTTAGCGGTACTTTGCAGCCCGGTATCACCTTGCGCGATTTGGTGAATGCTATTCCCTATGCGGCCATACAACGTGGATTGTTAACGGTAGCCAAAGAAGGTAAAAAAAATGTGTTTTCCGGACGTATCCTGGAAATAGAGGGCTTGCCAGACTTAAAGGTAGAGCAGGCCTTCGAACTGTCCGATGCCTCGGCTGAACGTTCAGCCGGTGGTTGTACCATCAAATTGAATGAAGCACCTATTCGAGAGTATTTGCTTTCTAATATCAGTCTGTTAAATTGGATGATCGCTCAAGGTTACGGCGATGTTCGTACCTTGCAACGTCGAATTGCTGCTATGCAGGACTGGTTGGCTAAACCGGTATTGCTGGAAGCAGATGCCGATGCAGAGTATGCGGAAATTATTGACATTGATATGAATCAGATCACCGAACCCTTATTGGCTTGTCCAAATGATCCGGACGACATCAAACCACTGTCGGCCGTTGCGGGTACCAAAATTGACGAAGTGTTTATCGGTTCTTGTATGACTAATATTGGTCATTTTCGGGCTGCGGGTAAATTACTGGAAAAAGCCACCAGCCTACCAACCCGTTTATGGGTAGCGCCACCCACCAAAATGGATCAGAACCAGTTAGTTGAAGAGGGCTATTACAGTACTTTTGGTAAAGTCGGTGCGCGTACCGAAATGCCCGGTTGTTCTTTATGTATGGGTAATCAAGCACGGGTTGCGGATGGTGCAACGGTAGTGTCTACCTCTACACGTAATTTTCCAAACCGCTTGGGAAATGGTGCTAATGTGTTTTTATCTTCTGCTGAATTGGCAGCGGTGTGTTCATTGTTGGGTAAAATCCCCACGCTGGCGGAATATCAGCAATATGCCGGTGTATTAGATGCCACCAGTGCTGATACTTATCGGTATTTAAACTTTAATCAGTTGCCTGCTTATCAGGAAGAAACCGTAGCGTAGGGCCGTATGGCGGGTTAGCTGCGCGGGTGTATCTTCGCTAAGCCAGTTCAGTTGTGTAAGATTCGCAACGTAACCCGCCATAGCCTAAACGACGTCATTATGCATTGCTATTTACTTGCTGGCATTTGTTAGTCTTCAAGTAAAGAGTGATAGCAGATTAAAGGCTTGGCGGGTGTCGATGCGTAGGATGTTTTTGGCATCAAAGTCAAGGTGCACACGCATCTAACCCGCCCGCTTTACGCCATTTTTCCATTTCTCGACTAAACTTCATTTAGCGGTACTCCGTCTCAATTTTACTCACTTCAGGTTTATCGCAGCATCCAAGAATGGTGTATAATTCGAGTACTGTAGCGCTAGTGTCGGGCTTATACTTTTTATTGGTTATGGGTTTGTGTTAAGTTATTTTCTTATTGTGGTTCTCCCTGCTATAGGTGGCATCGACTGTCTGGCCTGATTATTTATGATCAGTATTGTTTAAGCTTAAATTGAGTCTATCATGCCGCGTTTATGTCTAGGATTTACGTTACTGGAACTACTGGTTACCATTGCTATTGTAGGTATTCTTAGCGCGATGGCTGTACCGTCTTTTAATGTGTTATTACAACAAAACCGTGCGGTTAGTTATACCAATCAGCTGACGGCTGCTTTAAATCTGGCTCGTTCTGAGGCGGTTAAACAAGTGCAGCCGGTTACGGTCTGCCCCGCCTCTGCCGGTACTTCCACTTGTGGTACAAACTGGAGTAATGGTTGGATGGTGTTTGTTGATACTAGCACAGTAGGTACTTTTGACGGAACCGATACAGTCATCAAATATGTACAGCCGCAAAATAGTGGGGTAGCTGTGGCGGCTATCTACAATTCAGGGAATGCGTCTATTGGCAGTTATGTACAATATCTGCCCACTGGTTTTGTCAATTCCAGTTTTTATCAAAATAATAGTAATGGCAGCTTTCTGATATGTGCCATTGATCTTTCCGGAAAATATCCTGGTTATCCGAAACTGATTAGTTTAAATATTCTTGGACGGGTTAGTTTGACGGGATCAACCAGTGGTAATACCTGTGGTATTGGCACGGGTGGCTACTATGAGTTATGTTCTGGAGGAACTTGTAATTGATGAAACGTAAACAATCCGCTTTTACTTTGCTGGAAGTTCTGGTAACCATGGTGGTAGTGGGTCTGGGCTTGCTCGGTCAGGCTGCTTTGATGGCGCAATCGTCAAAATCTAATAATTCCGCCTATTATCATACTCAGGCTAGTTTGTTGGCTAGTGATTATCTGGAACGTATGCGTATGAATCAGACTTCTGCTATGGCAGGTGGCTATGATATTACCATTACCACTACAGTTCCCACCAGTACTACTACCCTTCAGGATTTTGAAAAGCATGACTGGTTAACTAATGTAGACAGTATGCTGCCGGGTTGGCAGGCAACGGTTAAGACAACTACGAACAATGTTGTCATCACCCTTACTTGGACCGAGCTGTCAAAAGGTGCCAATTCATCAGGCGGCGCATCCACCACTACCTTTATTACCAATAGTACTTTATGACAAGTTTAACGCAACGTCGCCGCCAAACGCCTCAAGCTGGTATGACACTGCTAGAGCTGCTGATTTCCATGTCTATTGGCTTAATCATACTGGCTGGCTTGGGTTATTCCTATCTTGCCGCGCGTAACACCTTTCGCGAACAAGATGCGTTGTCACGTATGCAAGAAGGCGCACGGCTGGCATTTGATGTGGTGTCCAAGGATATCCATATGGCTGGTTTTACCGGCTGTAGTTCAACCCTTAGTACTGCCAATAGTCCAGCAAACGCTGCAGCTGAGTGGTATCAGTATTTTGACAATAATACCAATACCAGTAATCTGACCAAAACTTATTTCCTGACAGGTTATGAAAATAGCAATGAAGCCACCATTGCCTTTAATTCTACCAGTAACTATAAATCAACCTTTCCAGCAGATGCTAACTTCAAAACTAACGTTGCAGGTGTTACCGGTTTTGTGTCGCAAGGCGATGTGTTACTGGTTAAACATGTCGATCCTAGTCAGCAATATATCGTTACCACGGGTGCGCCAGCAAATCCACTGGTACTGAATACCACCAATAATTTTAAAAACGGGCAAATATTAATAGGGGCAAACTGTTTTTCCGGGACGGCGGGTATAGAAATATTTAAAGATAGTTGCACGACTTCGACTTGTACCGGTAACAAGCTTGCATATACCTCTACAAACGCTTTGGCAACTACTGTAACGAATTCGGTGGTTTATCCCTTGAGTGCCAACGTGTATTTTATTTGCCGGCCAAAAACTGATCCTACCCTCACTTGGACAACACCGACAGGCTATGCCTGTACCAACAACACTGATCCCGCCCTTTATCGTGTCAGTTTGGCGGCAGATGGTACGCTTAGTACGCAAGAATTGGTGGAGGGGGTGCAGGATATGCAATTATCGTATTTAGTTATAAAATCGGGTGACACCACATTTACACCACAGTGTTATGCAAACGCCAGTGATATTACAAACAATACGGTTAAATGTAATGGAACAAGTATTACGACCGACTGGAATAGTATTCTAGGCGTGCGTATCAGCCTGTTAATGGTGTCGCGTTCCACCGAGGCAAACATTACGACCGAGGCGCAGCCATTTCAACTAGACACAAATGGTGATGGGGTAATCAACACGAGCGATACACCTTTGGAAAAAGTGACACCCACTGATAACCAGCTGCGTAAAGTGTTTACAACCACTGTAATGGTAAAAAACTATTAATGACTACAGTTTGCATAATCCCTAGCCGTACATCAGTTAAATTACCCGGTTTTCAGCGGCAGGGCGGGGCGGTATTGCTAACCGCATTGCTGCTGTTAGTCATGCTGGCTTTGCTGGGAGTGAATGTTGCTCAGACAGGTAGTTTGGAAGAACGCATGGCAGGTAATGCTCGTAAGCGCGAACTGGCATTTGAGCAGGCAGAAGCGGCTCTGGCTTATGTACAGAATAATTTGACCACCAATGCCAATATTACCGCCATTCCAGCGCCGACAGGTCTCACTGGAAATACCTGCGGATCTGTTTGTAAAACAGGCATGTATCAAATTAATCTATGTAACCCTAATACCGCCAATTATTGGAATGGCACAGGCGATTTGGATTGTAATGGTACAAAGCAGTCTTTTGCCTGGAGTGACACCACTGCAGCCTTACCATTATCTGTAACCGCTGGCCCACCCTGGTATATTGTGGAGCGCTTGCCGGATACCACGGTTAGCTCCGGTACGCAGAAGAATTACCGTGTTACCGTGTATGGCACAGGGGATAGTAATACTAATCAGAGTGTTATATTGCAAGCTTTGTTTACTAAATAGATATTGTTAAAGGTATAAACATGACACAACAGATAAGTCACACATATTCGCTGAACAGATTCATGTTTATAGCGTTAAGGAATTTGGCTATCGCTATTATCCTTAATAATCCTGTTTTTGCTGCCACCACAACTCCAACCGCCAATCCAGCCAATCCGCCTGCAAATACACCGCCCCCTGTTGCAAATGGTACTACACCCTCTGCTTTGTTGACTATTTCTAAGGATCACGAGTCGTTTTATAAAGCGTTTGATGATTATTCCGACCTGACCGGCGATGGAGTGCCTGATACAACCTATATCAACAGTGTTATCTATTATGGCTATTTCGACAGTTATAAGTGTTATACCTATAATACGGCGCCCAGTTACAATTATTCACTGACAGGTACTAAACAAGCAACATTTGAACCGACTACGGCTGTAGATAGTAATAATTACTGCAACACGGGAACTATTACTTTAACTTGGAGCGGTAATTTTCTTAACTGGTTAACCATGACACGCATGGATGTAATCCGTAAAATTCTATATGGAGGTTTACGCACGACTGATACCGGAAATTCCACCAGTACCGATAGCACTACTAAAGTTACTACCACAACTCCTGGCGTCACCGTGCTGGCTCGTAGTTATTTGCCAACAGACGCGCATAGTTTTGCCAAATTCTATAATGGTTCGGATATCACTAAGTTAACACCTTATAGCTCAACAACTGTAAGTAATGGGATAACTTTTTGCAATACCACTGTCGATAGTGTAAGTCCCAGTCAGGTTTATTCACAATCTATCACCGCGCCGCCCGTGTTTAGAGTGGCGTTGGGTAATTACAGTATGTGGGCCAATAATGAAGGTTGGCAATGCAAGTGGAGTTCGGAAACCACTTATGCGAATGGTAATAACCAAACCTACTCGGGTTTGCCAGCAATTTCCACTGTCCCTGATAGTACGACTATTACCCCCAATGTTTATAATGTGTTGGTAGCCGTGTGTGCATCGCCAACGCTGATAGGGCATGAAAACTGTAAAACTTATCCAGACGGCACACTGAAACCTATCGGTTTACTGCAAACCTATGGCGATAATAACCAAATGAATTTTGGTTTGATGACCGGTTCTTATGCCAAAAATACGAATGGCGGGGTATTACGTAAAAATCTAGGTACATTTACTGATGAAGTGAATATCAACACCAACGGCACATTTAACGCTGCACCCACTGGCACCGCGCCCACGGCCAATATTAAGCCTAGCGGTACTGGACCGGTTGGTATTGTTAATACGCTGAATTTGCTGCGTTTATATGGTTATAACCACAGCACTAGCCAGTATTTTAAAACGGCAACCACTAGTGGCGGTGGATATAGTGTGACAGCTTCAGCCTTTAATGATAAAACCGCTAATTGCAGTTGGGGGTTGATGAGTGCGACCGGTGGCAGTTTTCCAGATGGCAGTTGCAGTAACTGGGGTAATCCACAGGCGGAAATGTTTTTGGAAGCGTTGCGTTATTTAGGTAATCAGGATGCAAGTGGTGATTTTTTACCCGCAACCAGTTCTACCTCCATGTTAGATTCCTCTTATATATCCGGTTTGTCGGTTGCCGCAACCAATTACAGTACAACAAACAAAATTTTGAGTGTACCTAGTTCGCAGTGGTGCGCCAAACAAAGCATTATCAATTTTACCTCCAGCTCTACGTCGTATGATGCTAATAAACTGAGCGGTATTGCCGATATTAATGGAAATTCCTCTAGTGATCCCAGTTCCTTAACTGATACAGTGGGAACGACTGAAAGCATACCTGGAACGTCTGTTTTTGTCGGCTCGTTAAATACTAGTCTAACCGACGCAAATAATAATATATTGTGTACGCCAAAAACTGTTAGTAAAGACGGTACCACAACGGTTAGTTTAAGTACCCTGAATGGTACTTGTCCCGATGCTCCCTCACTATTGGGTACGTACCAAATTGCTGGCCTAGCCTGGTTTGGTAATACCACCGATTTGGAGCCCACTGGAGTACAAGGCAATCAGACTGTCACCACTTTTGGTGTGGCTTTAGCGCCGAATTTACCCTCTGTTACTGTGGCCGTGCCAGGCTCTAATACTCAGACTGTTAGCATAACTCCAGCTTGTCAGGACAATACAACGGGCCTTAATTGTACAGCGACTGCTTTTCAAATAGTTTCGCAAAGTTGTACGGCTAATTCCATTGTCAGTAGCAAGGTTACTAACATCATAAACACCAGTGGATCAGGGTTGACATCGAATACAGCGATGAATTGTGGCTTACTGTATGCCAACTTCGATGATAGTGCACAGGGCGGTGATTATGATATGGATCTGTGGGGTACTTTAATTTATGTGGTGACCTCGACTAACGTTTATATCACCACGCAAGTATTTTACGAATCAACAAACTATTCGATGAGCCTGGGTTATATACTCTCGGGTACTAATCATGATGGTTACCATGCGCATAGTGGTATCAATGGTTATGCCTTTTCCGATACAAATTCTGGTACTTTGTTAATAGGTTCGTCAGGTACTGGAAGTAATGCCTATTGTACTAACTGTAATCCTAATACGCCATTTGCTCAACAATTAATAGGTAATCCTACTACTTGTCCTAGGAATAACCCAAATTGTAATACCTATCAAGGTGATGTGGCCACTACTGTTATGTATGCTCCAGCTGCGACAGGCACTACCTCTTTTTTAAAGCAACCACTCTGGTATGCCTCTAAATGGGGTGGATTTACTTATGATTCTTCCAGTACTGTTGCTGCTACACCCACCTCTAATACACCAACCAAAACAACGCAGTGGGATAGCAATAACGACGGAGTGCCGGATCATTATTTCTACGCAACTAATCCAAGTTCTCTGTCCACTTCGCTAGCTTATGCTTTTCAAGCGGCATTAGGTCAAATTACTTCTGCCTCATCTGCGGCATTAAGCTCGACTACGCTGACACCAACAACTTCCTCTACTGAGTTTGCCGCTCAATTCAGCTCAACTGACTGGCATGGTGATTTGTTTAATGTCACCATACAAAGCAATGGTTTGATTAACTATAAAGCCAATGGCAACACCACTTGCACTATCGATAACCTGGACTCAAACTGGGATGCCGCCAATAAAATACCTGCCGCCAGTGCCCGTAATATATTTACCTTTAATGGTACCAAAGGCGCTGCATTTTTATGGCCAAGCCTGTCGACCGGGATAACCTCTGCCAGTACCACGTGTAACACGAATCCAAGCGGTAGTACTACAGCACAGATAAGCTGCGCACAGATGCATACACTGGATACTGGGCTTAATGGTACGGTCGGTCCGGATTCCTTGGGTGGTTTACGTTTAAACTGGTTACGCGGCGATACTTCACAGGAATTACGCAATAATGGCGGTATCTTTCGTAATCGAGCTGTTTCTGCATCAGGCCAAGTCAATGTGTTGGGTGATATTGTCGATTCATCGCCCGTGTATACACAGGCGGAAGATTATGGCTTCAGTAAATTACCGACTTCTACCACAAGTACCGAACAATCCGGTTATGCTACTTATGTAACCAATAAAGCCAAGCGCACCCCAATGGTCTATGTAGGTGCTAATGACGGTATGCTGCATGGCTTTCAAGCCGATATAAGTCAGACCAATTCCGGTGTTGAACAGCTGGCGTATATTCCCGCTGCGGTGTTTGGTAATTTGAGTAGTTTGACCGATCCTTCCTATACACATCATTTCTTTGTGGATGGTACACCCACTGTGAGTGATGCTTATCTGAATGGTAGTTGGCAGACGGTATTAGTGGGTGGCTTAAATTCAGGTGGAAGTGCCATTTATGCCCTGAATATTAGCACTCCAACCAGTTTTACTGCCACAAATGTGATGTGGGAGTATAGCGATACAACTGGCAATTTAGGATTAACCTATTCACAGCCGCAAATTGCACGACTTAACAATGGTTCGTGGGCAGCAATTTTTGGCAATGGTTATATGAGTGCCAACGGCCATGCCATTTTATATATTGTTAATTTGAATACGGGAGACTTGATTACTACTATTGATACTAATTTTGCCAATGCCAACAACGGCCTTTCCACTCCAGTACTTTATGATAGTAATAATGATTCCATCATAGATTATGTGTATGCTGGTGATTTACAGGGCAATTTATGGAAGTTTGATTTAACAGATTCGGTTAAAGCAAATTGGGCGGTGGCAAATAAAGCTAGCCCATTATTTACTGGCATTGCTAATAATGTTTATCAACCCATTACGGTTAAACCTACTTTGGTAGCCAATTCTATAGGTGGTGTTAATATAAGTTTTGGTACTGGTAGTTTCATATCACTGGCCGATATGTCAAATACCAACCAACAAACTTTTTACAGTGTTTGGGATAATCCTAAAGCGAAATCGGGAACTACGCTTTTACGTAGTAATTTAGTAGCGCAAACGCTAACGGCTATTACTGGTACAAGCACAACAACATCAACGTGTCAGAATGATTCAATCACCAATAATCTGCGAACTATTACCAATAATACGGTTGATTACACCAATAGCAAAGTTTCTGGATGGTATATTGATTTCATTTCTTCAGGAGAGCGTGTTATTTCGCAAGCCGTGCCTTTGGGGGCAGGGATTCTAATTTCCTCCGTTGTACCATCAATTGATCCTTGTAGTGCGCAAGGTAATGGCTGGTTAATGGATGTGAATGCGTTGTCTGGCGGTACAACCTCTCCATTTGGTTCAACTGTCGCTAATTTAGCCGCTTATCAGCTGAGTTTTGGTATGGGCAGTACGCCGTTCGTATTAACTTCAAGCACAGGGGCGACTTCTATTGGGGTGCAAAGTGGGGCTTCGGGTGGTGGTACAACCAATAACACGACAAGTATTCCAGGACCCACCTCTTCAGGTGCCTGTGTAAATAGTGTATGCAGGCAGTTTTGGCAACAAATTCAGTAAGCTAACGGAAAATTGTGAGAAAATAGAATGCAGATTAAAACAATGGCGGGTTTTACTTTACTGGAGCTAATGATAGCAATAGGGATTATTGGTATTTTGACCTCTATTGCCATCCCCAGTTATACCGGTTATATTGCCCAATCCAATCGTACCGACGCAAAATCGTCTTTATTGCAACTGGCTCAATTACTGGAGCGAAACTACACGGAAGCTGGCTACTATAATAAAGATTCAACGGGTACCGCATTTTCTGCCTCTCCACCAATTACTAACTCACCACAATCGGGTACAGCTTTGTATACGCTTAGTTGGTCCTTGTCATATGGCACCTATACTTTGACAGCTACGCCAGTAACCGGTACCGTTCAGGCAAAGGATAGCTGCGGTTCTTTTGTTTTGGATAATTTTGGCACTAAATCCATTGCTAGTGGTGGCACTAACGCTACCGCTTCGAGTTGTTGGGCGCATTAATGGCTGCACCGCAAGCTATTTAGACTCAACCGATGCAGCAGGGTAGGTTAGGCTGACCATTAGAGCAGCTTGTCATAATCAAACATTTGCTCCTGAACCTACTGATTTATGCTAAACCACCTGCCATAACGGTATAATTGCTTATTTTTTCCAATACTCTACAACGATGACCACTGTAAATACCGAAAAACTTTCCAGCGCCCGCTTTGCCGAAGCCACTGATGCTTTTGTGGAAGAATTTACCGCCTCGGTGGGTTTTGACTGGCGCATGGCGCAGCAGGATATTCAAGGCTCGTTGGCGCATGCTGCCATGCTGTGTAAAATTGGTATCCTCACCGAGCAAGAGCTTGCCGATATTCAACGCGGATTGGCACAAATTAGCGAAGAAATACAGCGCGGTGAGTTTGTCTGGTCGGTTAAGCAGGAAGATGTGCATATGAACATCGAAGCGCGCTTAACCGATTTAATCGGCATTGCTGGTAAAAAATTACATACGGGTCGTTCGCGTAATGATCAGGTGGCGACCGATATTCGCTTATATTTGCGTAGCGAAATTACCACCATACAACAGCAACTGCGCCGCTTACAGCTCGCATTGTTAACAGTAGCTGAACGTGAGGCCGATACCATCATGCCCGGCTTTACCCATTTACAGGTGGCGCAGCCAGTGACCTTTGGTCACCATTTGATGGCATGGTTCGAAATGCTCAGTCGCGATCACGAACGCTTGCAAGATTGTTATAAGCGCGTCAACATTATGCCTTTGGGTGCTGCTGCATTAGCGGGTACCAGTTATCCGCTGGATCGGTTTATGACGGCTGAGTTATTGGGTTTTAGCCGACCATCTAATAATTCCCTGGATTCGGTGAGTGATCGTGATTTTGCCATTGAATTTGCTGCAGTCGGCAGTTTGATTATGCTGCATTTATCGCGGTTTTCGGAAGAACTGGTGTTATGGGCCAGTGCGCAGTTTAATTTTATCGATATACCCGATGCCTTCTGTACCGGCTCTTCCATTATGCCGCAAAAAAAAAATCCCGATGTGCCGGAACTGGTTCGTGGTAAGTCTGGTCGGGTTACCGGGCATTTAATGTCGCTGTTAATGCTGATGAAAAGTCAGCCACTGGCTTACAATAAAGATAATCAGGAAGATAAAGAGCCGTTATTTGATGTCGCAGATACCCTGATTAATTGTTTACGCGCCTTTGCTGATATGCTGCCACATATTCGTGCCAAACACGAGAACATGTATCAGGCGGCAAAGCGTGGTTTTGCAACGGCTACCGATTTGGCGGATTATCTGGTACGCAAGGGTATGGCTTTCCGTGATGCACATGAAGTTGTTGGGCAGGCAGTGCGCTTGGGTTTAGATACTGACCGGGATTTGTCCGAATTAAATTTATCAGAATTACAAGCGTTTTCCCAGCTGATAGAGGCTGATGTATTTGCTATTCTGACTTTGGAAGGTTCGGTGGCTTCACGGAAATTGATCGGTGGCACGGCACCTGATACCGTGCGGTTAGCGATTGCAGCTGCTAAAAAGGCTATGGAAGCTCAAAATAACGGGTAAGAAAAAGTTATTGGTAGCTGCTGTCATGTTAAGTCTTTATAGGTGTTGATGCGATGAGACGCATCTATCAGCAATGATGGTTTGCTAGCTAAAAAAACCAAGGGTTTAACTGGCCGGAGGATAGAGTGACAAACATGAGAAAAGTGACTTGAATCGTCTTCCTCCTATCCATTTAGGCGCTCCTGGCGAAGAAATCGGTAAAAAGGATTTGCTCGCCATTACTCAGCGCTTTAAATACTTTAATTTTTGCCGCTTACAACGTTTGCAAGAATTTTTGCAACCCAAACAGTATGAGTTTTTACAGTTATTACCTTTACTGTTACACATTAATCATCCGCTGTTACCGGGATTTGTTTCTTCTAGCACTCCGCAGGGTATTTCCGGATACCATCCAGACAAACTGACACTGAGCATTGCCCGGCAATTTTCCAGAAGTTTTGACTATAAACCGCAACTGAGCAAAAAGCCACAACTGTACAGTGTGTTTTTGATGGGCAGTGTGGGGAGCATGGCTTTTTCCAAGCACAGTGATATCGATATTTGGTTATGTCATCAACCCGATCTGAATGCAGTAGAACTCGATTTACTGACTGGCAAATTACAAGAACTGGAAAAATGGGCTGCCAGTTTAAAAATTGAAGCCCATTTTTTTTTAATCAATAACGAAAAATTTAAACGTGGCGAAAATGCGCCAATTTCTGCCGATAGTAGCGGTTATACCCAACATTTTTTATTATTGGAAGAATTTTATCGTACCGCAATTTATATAGCAGGGCGGATTCCAGTGTGGTGGTTAGTGCCGCCCAGTCAAGAGTTGAAGTATGCTGAATATGTGCAGCATTTACTGGCTAATCGCTTTGTTACTGATTATGATCTGATTGATTTAGGCGGCTTGCAGCATATGCCGCTAACCGAGTTTGTGAGTGCAACGCTTTGGCAAATCTTTAAATCCCTTAATTCACCCCATAAATCGCTATTAAAGCTGTTTTTGATGGAAAGTTATGCAAGTGAGTTTCCGCAGCAACAGTGGTTATGTGTCAGTTTGAAGCAGGCAATTTACTTAGGTGAGTTTAGTGTGGATAGTCTCGATCCTTATTGGCTGATTTACAGTAAGGTTCAATCTTATTTGCAAGCACGGCAGGCTCCAGAACGCTTGCAATTAGCCAGGGAATGTTTTCATTTGAAAATTATGGGGGCCAGCGATGCCGAACTAGACCCGAAAACGCGTTTGCTGCGTAACGATTATTTACATAATGTTGCAGCGCAATGGGATTGGCCTGCGGGTTTGTTAGATAAAATGGGTAGGCAACGCTTTTGGACTATTGAAAAAGCCTGTGTTCAACATAGTATTATTCGCGAGGAGCTACAGCAGTGTTTGCGTATGATGCTTAAGCTGGTCGGTAATCCTGTCGATCATAATTATCTGGAACATCATGATTTAAAAGTGATAAGCCGTAAGCTGCGCGTTGCCTTGGATGCGTTGCCGGAAAAAGTAGAAGTGTTAACCACGCGTAGCATGGTGCAGGACAGTGTACCCATGCTGTTATTGGTGGAGAAGCCGCAATTGTCAGGCGAGAGTGTCTGGCACTTATACCGGGAAAGCCGCTCCAGTGCTGCTGGTAACTCTCAGTCTATCAAGCAGGCTGGCAGTTTAATCGAGCTTTTGTGCTGGTTGGTGGTTAATGGTTTATATCATAAACACATTAATTTAAAACTGGTGTCAGCTACTTTACAGTTAAGCCAAAACGATCTAAATGCACTGGTGAGTGAAATTAATGCGTTTTTAAGCACGCATTTATCGGGTGCGGCTGATAGTCTGGAAGTTTATACTCAACCCAGTCATTGTGTTGCAACGTTATTAGCGGTTAATTTAACGGTACAACCGCATTTCGATGCCAATGGTCAGTTGCATATCAGTAAACGTTTCGATGCTTTTAGTTATGGGGAAGAGCGGCTAAGTTTGTTGGAAACGGTAACGAAAATTGCTGTATCCAGTTGGGGAGAGGTGAGTTTATATTCTGCTAGCGGATTAGCCGCCTGTTTGGAGAGTATGCTGGCTATTTTTAATACGACTCCACAACCCATAACAACTGACCAGCTTGTGGTATTGTGTTATACACCGGCACTTGCCAAGAGTATTTGCGAACGCATTCGACAGTTGTTTGCTGTTTTTCAAACCTGTTTTGTACAGTCAGGAAAACTTTTGCGTAACCGCTATTTTATGGCTGCTGAAAATGTATATTATGTCTTTCAATATGTTGAAAACTTACTCAACTATACCTGTTTGCATAATCAAGCCGAATTACTGAAAGAACTCGGTCGCGCTCAAACTGAGTTTTCATTGCCTGTGTTCGATGCTTGGGTTTTGGAACAGACCTGTATACCAGCACTCTATAAACAGATACAACCCGGTTCATTGCAATTGTTTTATGCCGTTGGTAGCGAATCTGTCAGTGTTTATATCATTGATGAAAAAGCAGCATTGTTCATTGCGCAACATACTAAGGCTCATCCCCAGCAAGTTCTAAAACAATATGCCTTGTTTTTAGGCACTCTGGCGTTACAGGCAAAAATGCCCGCTATCGCCGAGATTAAATGCTTCGAAATACAAAAACAGGCTAATCGTACACTGAATTTACAAGCGGTGAATTTTAAGCTGGATCAGAGTGCGCTGACTATGCGTGTAGGCATTCGTTATTCGGCAACAACTAACAGTTATGTATTGTATTGCAATGAAGATACTTTTGCCTTTGAAGATGCACAAAGTTTCAAGGCTGTTAAGCAGCAAATATTTAGTTTTCGGCAAAGTCGTGATGATTTTCCAATTTATCTGACCGATATTGATGTGCCTCCCCGGGTGTTAGGGGTAGACGCTGCCGAAAAATTACAAACTGTGCATTATTTACGCTACAAACAAAAGCTGGAAGAACGTTTGAATATGCATGGTGAGCTGTAGGCGATAATGATTGCTCCGTCGCGATTGATGCGCTAAAAGCAGGGTGACAAGTATTGCTAGTTATCGCGTGCTGTATATCTCATTATGGTGGGAGTGCGTTAGGTCAAGGTATTGAATAGTCAGGCATACTTGTTCAGTTAGAATGAAACCCATTTTCTGGGCATGAGTATTTTCGACACATTATTGGCCGATTATTTCACCCTCTCATACTGTAGACCTTATAATTGCGTATTTATAGTCGTCATAGCTGGGTTAAATACCATAACCATGAATTATCAACACGCTGCTTTACCTTGTCGATTACAAGGTCTTATCGATCTCAATTACCATCATTTACTCAAACAAGGGTTAAAAGGGATAGAGAAAGAAAGTCTTAGAATTACCGATCATGGCGCTATTGCGCAGACGCCTCATCCTGCTCCGATAGGGGCTGCCTTAACACATCCGTATATCACCACCGATTATTCGGAAGCCTTGATGGAGTTTATAACACCGCCCTTCGCAGATATTAAGCAAACGCTGGATTTTATGCACCAGTTACATCAGTTTTCTTATCCGCTATTGGGAGAGGAAATGCTGTTGGCTACCAGTATGCCTTGTGGTATTGAGGGTGATTTAAGTATACCGATTGCACAATATGGTCAGTCGAATATAGGTAAAATGAAACATGTTTACCGCAAAGGTTTATGGCACCGCTATGGTCGTACCATGCAGGCCATTGCCGGTATTCACTTTAATTATTCGGTACCGGAAGGCTTATGGCCGGTGCTTTACCAGCTAAGTGGTGAAGATTCTGGGCTGGAACAGTTTATCTCATCGGCTTATTTTGGACTGATCCGCAATTTTCATCGTCAGGGCTGGTTGATTCTGTATTTGTTTGGTGCTTCGCCGGCCATTTGTAAGACGTTTTTTAGTAGTCGTCCCAGTTTAATGGACGAGTTTCAGGAGTTTGATGCTTATACGGTTTACCATCCGTATGCGACTTCGTTACGCATGAGTGATATTGGCTATAAAAGTAAAAATCAGGCGGGATTGCGCATAGATTACAATTCGCTACAGGGATATGTTGATAGTTTGGGTGCGGCAATTAATACCCCTTATCCTGAATATGAAGCTATTGGTGTCAAGGTAAATGGCGAATATCAACAGCTGAATGCCAATATCTTGCAGATCGAAAATGAGTTTTACAGCACTATGCGCCCCAAGCAGATTGCTCAGTCTGGCGAAAAACCCACGCTGGCACTAAAGCGCCGTGGGGTGTTGTATGTGGAAATGCGTTCACTGGATTTGAATTTATTCAATCCCATCGGTATAGACGAAAGTACTGCTCGATTTATCGAAGCTTTTCTCTTAACCTGTTTGTTACATGATAGTCCGTATCAGGCGCCAGAAGAGTTCTGCATCAATAATAATAATCAATTATTGGTGGCTAATCAGGGCCGTAAGCCGGGTTTAATGCTCAATAAAATGGGTACGGATATTAGTCTGCGTGATTGGGCCCACAGTATTCTGCATGCTATGCAACCTATTTGTGCATTGCTGGATCAAGGTAGTATCGATAAACACTATCAGTTGGCCTTGCAGCAGCAGTTAGCGGTAGTGGATAACCCCGCACTAACCCCATCGGCCAGAATATTGGCGTGTATGAAAGAAAATGATCAGGAATTTGGTTGTTTTGCTAAGAATACCTCTAATTTGCATAAGCATTATTTTATGGCTCAGCCTTTGGATGCCCCGCAACAGCAACAATTTGAAGAGATGGCGGCTGCTTCCCATAAAAAGCAATTGACTATTGAAAACAATGATCGTCTTAATTTTGATGATTTTTTGACCCATTATTTTTCGCAAAGTTGAATCCTATGACTACCTTTAATTTAGAATCCGCCTGTATCAATTTACAAGGCAAAAGTCCGCGCGCTATTTTAAAAGCTGCTCTAGCTGATTTTGAAAATATTGCCATTTCTTTTAGCGGTGCAGAAGATGTGGTATTGATCGATATGGCTTTGCAAATTCGCAAGGATATCCAAGTGTTCTCGTTGGATACCGGTCGCTTACATCCAGAAACTTATCGGTTTATGGAGCGGGTACGTAAACATTATCAAATAGAAATTGAATTACTCACCCCCGATTTTCAACGTTTGGATGCATTTGTAAAACAGAAAGGTTTATTCAGTTTTTATGAAGACGGGCATAGTGAATGTTGTGCTATTCGTAAAGTTGATGCTCTACGCCGTAAATTGGCAAACTGTGATGCCTGGATTACCGGTCAGCGTAAGGACCAAAGTTTGGATACTCGCGCAGATATTCCCGAAGTTCAGTTAGATACTGCATTTGCGGGGGTGGGTAAAACGCTCATTAAATTTAATCCCTTGTTAAACTGGAGTTCTGAACAGGTGTGGGATTATATTGAAGCCTATCAAGTACCGTATAACAGTTTACATTCCCAAGGGTTTGTCAGTATTGGTTGTGAACCGTGTACACGATCAGTGCTACCCAATCAGCATGAGCGTGCTGGGCGCTGGTGGTGGGAAGAGTCCGCTAAAAAAGAATGTGGACTGCATGCCACAAATTTAACAGCCGAATAATGTGTTGTGCTATTGCATGAGTGTAAATAAGCTTTGATCTAAGAGAACTTCGAAAAACCACCCTTCGACAAGCTCAGGGCGACAACGGTGTCTTTATGTATCAATAGCTTACCGTTTGTGCCTAGCCTGTCGAAGCACAAAAGCCAAGTTTTTCGAAGTTACCCTAAGTATGTCATTATAGCTGTTGCTAAATCAACAGCTGCTCAGCAACAATTGTTTGCTCGGCAGCATCTGTTAGTTAAAATGGCTATAAAAAGTTAAAGTAGGCATTCGTTTTTTTGCTCGCTAAGCAATAATTGCTTAATTAAATTCGATACGATAATTTATGCTAGTTTAATTACTGAAATTAGCCAATATCAGTCTGTGCGGTCAGTTAAGCGGTCATAGAAAATGGTGTCTTTTATTTCAACTTGTCATCAATTTGTCATTTCTGATATTTAAAATCAAAGTCTTAGAGTAAAGCAACGCCGTGTTTAAATACGGGTATGGAATTTGAATCCGAATATTTGTAAATCAATTACATAGGGCATTTGACCTACTTTTCCAATTAAAAATGTGTTTAATAACATAGTTTAATTAATTAAGCTTGGTTGAGCTGCGCGTAAATGGATTGGAAGCATTGTCTTTTCAGGTGTTTATCAACTGTTCAGTATTTTGGCATAAAGTTTGCAATGTTTAAGAAAGGCGCAACTCGTATCTGTAGTTGTATTTTTTAAAACCACTCAAGACTTTAGCGATATGAATATTACACATAAAATTGCATCGGCCCCCATTCTGTTGCCTAGTGTATTCACTTATCTATCGCTATTAAACTACCAAAAATCGGTTGAGGATACGCAAGCAGAAAATCTGGCTGCTACCGATTTATCGTTAGCTGTTGATAACGATATCGATGCCGTGCAATTATATATGGCGAATGATTCCTTGTTTGATAGTCTTAAACAGGTTTCTGCTATAGAAAAGCTTATTAATATTTTTGGTATCAAATTTCCTGCATTAAATTATGAAAAAGCCTTAGATATCTTTCAAAAATGGATAGAGGCAAAAACGGTCAATCAAGTGTGTATTGTCAATGTGCATACGCTGGTAAATAGTTTAAAAGATAAGGAACTGGAGAGTATTTGTAATAATGCTATGAGTACCATGGATGGTGTGCCACTGGTATGGTATTCCAACCTGATTGCGAATGCAGGGCTGGATACCAATGTGTGTGGACCTGATTTGATGCTTAAATGTATTGATGAAGGCCGTGACAAGGGCTGGAAACATTATTTTCTGGGCAGTACCGACGAAGTTTTACATGATTTGGTTGATGTTATGCATAATCGGTATCCTGGCGCTGATATTGTTGGATGGTATTCACCACCGTTTAGATCGTTGTCGGATCAAGAAGATCAGCAAATAGTGGATTTAATTAATGTTGCAGAACCACATTTTTTATGGGTATCCTTGGGCGCTCCAAAGCAGGAAAAATGGATAGCCCACCATCTGCATAGAATTAATGTGCCGGTACAATTGGGTGTAGGCGCTGCATTCTCATTTCATTCTGGACATATTTCAAGAGCGCCAGTTTGGATGCAAAAGTCGGGTTTCGAGTGGTTATACCGTATGTTAAAAGAACGTCGTCTGTTTAAACGTTATCTGTCCAGTAACCCTGTTTTTTTGGCAATCTTTATTAAAGATTTCGTGAGCAGCAAAATTAAACGGTTTAGTTTGTAGTTTTTTAAGCTGTTAACGAAAATCACAACCATAGCTTGTGTCTTCACCAAATACATGACCGAAATATTTTATGCTACTAGTGGTTTAAATGCAGTGAAAAAGCATGTAGCTAATCTCATCTTACAGCTATGCTTTTTGTTTCTACTAACCATCAAAGTAACTGTTTTATACACACATCAATTGATGTAGTGTATTGACTAGTTTATCTCGAATAGTCTTTTTATGACTGTTAATAGCCCGTTACTATTCAATTTCAATCCTTTAGTTTCAAAAATTTTAAACTTACTGAATAGCCCACAGCCAAACTATTACAGGTTAAGCTTAGCAATCATTTTGTTCTGCCATTATAATAAAGTGTTAAATATAAATTCTCTGTAAAATGGTATTTATAGAATTCTAACTAACCACACTGTATAAATGTTTAAACACACTGTAAGTCTATAATTTAATGGTATTACTAAATATATCCGGCCTAAGCAAATGGACACCATCGATTTAGAAATTAAAGCCAGCGCAGATTGGGTTTCGCGTGCATTGCTTGGTTCGGGTTATCGGGCTGACTTCTCGCCACAAAGTTTATTAGAAATTGAACGCTTTTTTAAAGAGCATAGTCAAGATGGCGTTGGCAAGCCCGGTGGTTTGCTGGTTAAAGATGTGGGTAAGCGTTTGTTTGGTCTCGGCTCCTATATGGGAGAAGTGGTACGCTTAAATAAGGGTGGTTTATGGATTTTTTATGAACCGGATACCAGGGGCGATGTTTGTATCGAATTATGCCTTCCCGATGGGCAGCGCTGTTGGCCTATACAATATGCAATACAACGCATTAAGTACGGTGCGGAAAATAGTGTAGTTAGTTGGGCAATTGATTTGGGTTTACAGATAAGATCAGAACCAGAGCCAGAAGTTGAAGCGTAATTTATAATTGGTTGGTGTTTGGTGCGGCTTGATAGCCTTAGGCAGAAAGCCTAAGACTATCAGCGATAACGGCTTTATTTATGGGTTTCGCATTTTTGTTCACTGCCACAGCAATCGGACATATTGCCGCCATGTTTTGCACAATGTTCTGCAGAGCAATGATGTGCTGCATTTCCATGATGATGTGCGCAATGCTCTGGACCACAGGCTTTGGCAGACTCTGCCGCATGGTGAGCACAATGTTCAGTTCCGCAAGCATGGGCGGCTGCATTGACATCACCTGTGCAATGTTCTGCGCAAACTTTGTCTTTTTCACCGGCATGTTCTGCGCAATGTTTTGCGCAATCATGCTCTGCTAAGGCTTTATGTTCACAATGTTTGATGCAGAGCTTACCTTTTTTACCCTTATGTTTAGCGCAATGCTTCACGCAATCATGCGTTTCTGTCGTTTGATGATGTGCGCAATGTTCTGGTTTAACTTCCGCTGTGGCGGCAGCTGGTTGGCTGGTGGGTGCGCTGACTGCAGGGATAGGGGCAACAATCTCAGGTGCTGCATCAGTAGTAATGGGTTGTTGTGTTTCGCAGCCAGATAATACTAAAGCTGCGGGTAAAATAAGGCTGATAAGTATGTTATGAAGAGTCATTGATTTTGGTTTTTTCTTATTAATGGTGTAGTTATTATAGCTTAAAAAAGGATAGGGTTTAATTAAACTATGTTATATAACATAGTTTAATTAAACCCTATCCTTTATGTTGTGTATTTTTAATCCAATAACTCAAAATTGCCAAAGTAACCGCCTAATTGGGCGCATTCACTTCAGCTAAATTGTCGTCGCAATAGGGTTACCCTATTCCGTTATCGCGTTGCTGGATTATCAAAGAATTGCGTTATATCGTTTAGTAATTCAACTTGCGCGCCCCGGCGGCGGTCACCCAGACGTTTTTGCCGTACATAAGGTGCAGAAGGGTGGGCGAGATCTCGGTTGTCATTTTTTATAGAACGTAATTTAAATTCACGGACAGTTACAATACGTTTTTTGAAACGGCTAAGGTGCAGTTTTTCAATTGCTTTTAAACCAGCCACTTTAGAATCTACATACACTAACCCATGAAATTCCAGTTCCAAGGTCTGTTTGTCGCGTAAGGTGAGAATTTCAACTTTGCTAACCCGTCCACTACGAAAAATCAGTAATCGTTTTAGCGCAGTATCAACAAAGTTTTGTAATTCAGCACGATGCGTATCTTCAGGGATGTTTTGCACAAAAAGCACAATATGCCTGTCGTCAATGGCTTGTTCAGTGGCAGTGCCCAGTAGATTATTAAATGCTTTGATGCGTGCGGATTGTAAATCTATACCGCTATCAACCGACACTGCAACTTGAGAAACAAAGTCGTAAGCTTGTTTATGAGTGACAGATAGTCCTCTTTTGTATGCTTCTGTTCTTAAATAGTCAACATCGTTTTTCCAGGCATCTGGCATGTTTGCAGCTTTTGGCTAGGTTGATTGATGGAGGAGGGGGTTAATTAAAATCGTCTACCACCTGAATTTCACGCAATAAACCCAGGTTTTTATTGTCAATTTCTATGGTTAACTGGCAATCGCCAAATTCGTCAAATTGTTCGTCTATGACTCGAGCCAAACCAAATAACTTGGCTTTTAAACCGGTTTGCCGCGCTGGCAAGATACATTTACGGATGACCTTGCTGCCAGTAAACAACTCGCAGAGTGCTTGTTGTAATAAATCACAACCCACACCAGTTTGTGCAGAAATCCACACACTAACGGGTTTACCAGTTTCGTCGTAATCTATATGTGGGCTAAAGTCGTCCAGTAAATCAATTTTGTTAAATATTTTAAGTTGCGGAATGGCTCCGGCCTCAATATCGTTGAGTACCTGATTCACCTGAAAGATAGTGTCGTCACGATCTTCTGCCGCAGCGTCTATGACGTGTAACAACAAATCTGCTTCACTGGCTTCCTGTAAGGTCGAGCGAAAAGCGGCTATTAACTCATGAGGTAAATGCCGGATAAAACCTACCGTATCTGCCAAAATGATTTCGCTGCCATTCTGTAAAGACAGCTGTCGCAAGGTTGGGTCAAGTGTGGCAAACAATTGATCGGCTGCGTAAATGTCGGCACCAGTTAAGGTATTGAATAAGGTAGATTTACCCGCATTGGTATATCCGACTAGCGATACCGCAGGTATCTCAGCTTTTTTGCGTTTGCTACGCCCTTGATGTCGTTGTTTTTCGACTTTTCCCAGACGTTGTTGGATCTGTTTAATACGAACGGCCAGCAAGCGTCGATCCGTTTCCAGCTGAGTTTCCCCTGGTCCACGTAAACCGATACCACCTTTCTGACGCTCTAAATGCGTCCAGCCGCGTATTAAGCGTGTCGATAAATGCTTTAATTGCGCCAGTTCAACCTGTAATTTACCTTCAAAAGTTTGCGCACGTTGCGCAAAAATATCCAGTATCAAGCCATTTCTGTCTACAACGCGCACTTCTAGAGCTTTCTCCAGATTGCGTTGCTGACTGGGCGTTAATGGATGATTGACGATGATAAGGTCAGCGGCATAAGTGCCAATGGCTACACGGATTTCCTCAACTTTGCCTGTACCAACAAAAAATTTTGGATCAGGACGATAGCGACTTCCAGTTACCACATGCACAGGCTGTGCGCCAGCGGATTTAGTCAGTTCTTTAAGTTCATAGAGATCTTCCTGGCCCGCTTGTAAATTCAGGTGAACGAGTATTGCTCGTTCACCTGCATCAGGACGTTCAAACAAATAGTCGCCTCTTAGCTTTCATTACCAACATCGGTAGTTTCACGTACCATACTGACATTTTTGCCAGGTACTATTGTCGAGATGGCATGTTTATAGACCATTTGATTGACAGTGTTTTTTAACATGACCACATATTGATCGAATGAGTCAACCCGACCCTGTAATTTGATCCCATTGACCAAAAATATAGACACAGGGATATGTTCTTTCCGCAGGGCATTTAAAAAATTGTCCTGTAAATTTTGGGCTTTCGACATCCTATTTCTCCTTATTATTGTTTGGTGTACTGATAATTAATTAATGCAAAAAGCCCATCAACACGATACAGCCTTAGATACTGGCATAGGTTAACATTACCTAGATTACCATTTTTGTGACGAATTTGGCGTTTTCAAGTTCCCGGCAAAAATAAATAATTTTCGCCAAATTATTCGTCATGATTACAGGCTTAGGTTATGTAGGCTTCTCCAAAATTGTTCAGACAATTTTTTTGTATTTTAAACGGCGTGGATTATCGGCATCCGTTCCCAGACGGCGATGTCTATCCAGTTCGTAATCGGCATAATTGCCTTCAAACCATACCACTTCGCTATCGCCTTCAAACGCCAACATATGCGTTGCAATACGATCCAGAAACCAGCGATCATGCGAGATTACCACCGCGCAACCAGGGAAAGCCAGTAAGGCTTCTTCCAGCGCTCTTAGTGTTTCCACATCCAGATCGTTGGTAGGTTCGTCCAAGAGCAGAACATTACCACCACTTTTTAGTAATTTTGCCAAATGCACACGGTTACGTTCACCACCCGATAATTCACCTATGCGTTTTTGCTGATCCTGGCCTTTAAAATTAAAGCGTCCTAAATAGGCACGTGATGGTGTCTCGTATTTACCTACCGTAATCATATCCAAACCATCAGAAACTTCTTCCCAGACAGTTTTACTATTGTTCATATCATCACGTAACTGATCAACATAGGACATTTGCACCGTTTGTCCTATGGTAATGTTACCCGAATCAGCGGCTTCAAATCCTGCCATCATTTTGAATAGTGTGGTTTTACCAGCACCATTGGGACCAATGATACCAACGATACCGCCGGGTGGCAATTTGAAACTGAGTTTATTGATTAGTAGTCTATCGCCGAAACCTTTGCTGATGATCTCAGCATCAATAACTACATCTCCCAGACGAGGACCAGGTGGAATATAAATTTCCTGAGTTTCGTTACGTTTTTGTGTTTCGGTCGATGCTAATTCGTCAAAGCGGGCTAAACGTGCTTTACTTTTAGCATGTCGGCCTTTTTGGTTGGATCTAACCCATTCCAGTTCGGCTTTCATGGCTTTTTGCCGAGAAGACTCTTGTTTTTCCTCTAGTTCAAGGCGTTTTTCTTTCTGTTCCAACCACGAAGAATAGTTGCCTTCCCATGGTATGCCCATGCCACGATCCAGCTCCAATATCCAGCCAGCCACATTATCCAGGAAATAACGGTCATGGGTGACAGCGACAACGGTGCCGGGGTAATCATGTAGAAAACGTTCCAGCCAAGCCACAGATTCGGCATCCAGATGGTTAGTCGGTTCGTCTAACAACAGCATGTCTGGTTTAGACAGTAATAAACGGCATAAAGCTACACGACGTTTTTCACCACCGGATAATTTGCTGACATCGGCATCCCAATCGGGTAGGCGCAACGCATCAGCCGCAATTTCCAAGGTACGATCCAGGTTGTGTCCATCACAGGCATTGATAATATCTTCCAGACGCGCCTGTTCGGCAGCCAGTTGATCAAAGTCTGCATCGGGTTCAGCATAGGCAGCATACACCGCATCCAGTTTGGCAATAACGGCTTTAATGTCTGCAACGGCTTCTTCAATATTACCGCGTACAGATTTAGTTTCATCTAATTGCGGTTCTTGTGGCAAATAGCCAATATTAATACCTTTTAATGGTATAGCTTCGCCTTCGATTTCCTTATCAATACCCGCCATAATGCGGAGTAGGGTAGATTTACCCGAACCATTTAGACCCAGTACGCCAATTTTGGCTCCAGGGAAGAATGACAGAGAAATATCTTTAAGTATATGCTTTTTGGGTGGCACAATTTTGCCAACCCGGTTCATGGAAAAAATGTATTGAGCCATTGTTTTTCTGCTGAAGAAAACGAAAGTTGTATTATACCGTGCTGGTAGCAAAATTTATGCGCGATAATTTTACCAGCGTTAAATTATGCCGCTATTGGGTGGCATAGTCAGTAGCGTAGGTTTAATACGCTGACGATTTAGCCATAGTATAGTCACTATCTATTGACAAAATCTGGCTATGCCTTTAGTTTTAGTGATCAACGTATTTTTACAATTCTCTATAATTGCCTGCCGTTCTAAGTATTTATTATGACAAAATTAACCTATATTACCGCGCTTTTTTGCCTTGTCTATGCCCATGTTAGCACTGCTGGAAGTTTGCAAAACGGTCAATGGACTTATTCTACTTGCGGGGATAAACCAACCGTGCCCGTCGTTAAGGATCAGGATGTTGATGCTTATAATAACAGTGTGAAAGCGATCAATACTTGGCAAGAGCAGGCCAATACTTACTATGCTTGCATTATTGCCGAAGCCAACAAAGATTCTATAACCATCACCAACAAAGCAAATGCCGAACAGGCCGTTTATAAGCAGGATGTAAACAATATTGTTTCAGCGTTGGATGCGGCAAAAAAGAAGTTTCAATAAATAGCGGTCATTATTCTAGATCATGTCAGGGCAAAAAATGTTTTGCCCTGTAACAGTCTGTTTTAGGGGGGGCTGCTGCTGATGGGGCTATCCTAGATGTCTTTAGGGAACTAGGCGTATGCCATGCTCTTCTATGCTAATTTTGCGCTGTTTATATAAGCCTCCAATCGCCTGTTTAAATACTTTTTTACTGACAGCAAACGTGTCGTAAATCATCTCTGGTGGGCTTTTATCCGTCAGGGCAATATATCCACCGTGTTTTGCCAGTATGGCAAGCACTTTTTCAGAGGTGGTATCCACTTTGATGCCGTATTTTTCCTGAGTTAGAGCTAAATCAATTTTATGATCAGGTCGGATTTTTTTGATGTAACCTGTTAGCTTTTGGCCCTTTTGCAAAGTTTGGAAAATCTCGTTTTTATATAATACGCCCCAATATTGGTGATTAATCACTGCTTTAACACCTAAATCGGTTTCTTCGGCAATGATTAATTCTACTGCTTGGCCTTCTTTAAAATAAAACGCTTGTTCTTGAATAAAATCTTCTAGCAGCATAGAGGCGGCGATGCGATTGTCTTCGTCCAGAAATAAACGTACCAGATAGTAACGGCCTTCTACCATCTTTGATTTTTGTTCACTGAACGGTACCAGTAAATCTTTTGGCAACCCCCAATCCATAAACGCACCGGCGTGACTTAAAGACACTACTTTTAACCATGCGACTTCGTCTACTTGTGCTTTGGGTATTTGCAGAGTGGCTTGTAGCTGATTTTTGCCATCTATATACACAAATACATTCAGCATGCTGCCTACAGCAAGTTCTGCAACCTGTTTTTCTAACAGCACAATTTCACCCTGTTCACCACCATCTAGAAAAACTTCCTGATCGCGAATTCGAATTATCGGCAAGGTATTAAATTTTCCAAAAGCAAGCATGATGTAAGTGTGTTAATTTATAAAGGTAAGCATTATAACCCGAGAGATAGTTTTACAGTTGGCTAGTGATGAAGTGATGTTTTCACCAATAGAGTGCGAATAGGTTTTATATTGGTGCGTTGTTAAGTATTTATATTGCCAATTGCGCTGACAGGCTGGCGTTTTCAGGAGTAAAAAAGCTGGTATCAGAATTGCATGTCTAGTAGTAAGTTCAAGTTGTGCTGAGCTTAGTCTGTTATTGTCATTGTCTCTATAGACTTAAGGCATCCTGTCACCTAAGCAGGATGCCTTTTTTTTATCCAGAAATATTTTTTAGTCTAAAGCTTAAATACTAAATAAGTTTTTCTTTAGCAGCTGCTTGCTTTTCAAGTACCGATAGGGCAAAGGCATACGCATCCGGGAAATCGATTAATGCCGCTTTAGCCCCAGTTTGAATTTGCTCGTAAAGACCAAACTGGGTTTTGTATTTCAAATTACCGATGGCCATGGGGCCAATACTGAGAAAGCGCGTGCCCGAATATTCGACTTCAGCGCCTAGGTCATTTAAGCCTACGCCAGCAACGCCACTGGGTGGCACCGCATTGGTATCGGCAACCAATACCAGTTTTTTGGCATGACTTAAAGAGCTTTCTAAAATTCTAACGCCGGCCCGAACAGCGGAAATCACCACTTCGGTGTCTTGTATCACTTGGTTTTTTTCATCATTGGTTTGTGCTGATACCCATTCAACCTCTGTTTCGTAACGTTCACAAAAACGCAATGCAGAGCGAGAATCATCATCAGCAACCAATTGACAGAGTTTAACCTTTGCACCCTGTTTTGCAGCTAAAATGGCAGTACACAAACCGACTGGGCCGCTGCCAAAAACAGATACTTTGCGTCCAGACAAACCTTGGGTGGTTTTTTCCCTAAGTACTTGTTCCGTAAGAGCAACAATACTGGCTGAAGTGGTATATGCGCCATTCGGATCAGCAAAAACGCCCACTTTAAAAGGGCCAACCATAGCGCCTTTAGCGTTTTGAAACATATCGGTGGCCAGGTGTACATCACGTCCGCCAATAAAAATACCCGTATCGTTAAATCGATTCGGTGGGCGACAAAAAATAGCATCCTGTACCATGCCTGCCACCTGTTTAGGTTCCAGCTTAGTGAAGGGTACCACCAAATCAAAGCCAGCATCTGCGGCTATAGTGACGTCAAATGGACTAATATTATCGCTGGGGGTAAGAAAATATAGGATTTTTTTGCTCATGGTGGTCGCCTTTTTATTTGTTTATTTTTGCAAAATAAAACTATAGTTGATCCTCATTTAATTACTAGTATTCCCGTAAAAGTACTCTATTTCAGGTAACCAATTTAAGTCTGAAAAATTCCATCTATACTTAATTAAATAGTCACTACTCACTCAGTTGGCCGACTGCTCGACACCAAAAGCCAAAATTGTTAGTAATTTAGCAGTTTAAAAAAGGCGAGTAGTTTCATTAAATGTGTACTGTTACTGATGGGTATATCCACTTTTTAGTTTAGGTCAGGTAATTTATACGATGACAACAAACGGCTTTAAATGCTTTTCACAGCTAAACCAAGAAGAAAGGGCTTTTGCTGAACTGCTTTGCTCTGGCAGTGATGAACGATCCGAACAAAATGCTGAAGGTTTGAATAAGTATGGTGGTGCAGCGTTCCCTCGTGAAACTCTCTCGTTTGGTAGTTGTACCAATTCCACTATTACGCCTAGTGGTTGGGAAGTTGCGCGTTTGGCATTAAACGCATTTCAGCAAAGAGCTGCAGAGGTGGGTGAGCTACAGGCGGCTGATGAAATCGGTATTAATGTTAAGGATCAGTTACTGTCCTTAATGAAATTGACCGAAATTGATGGCTTGCAAGTGGTGTTAACGCCATCGGGAACAGATGCGGAGAGTATTGCAGTGTATTTTGCAGCACTAGCCAGACAAAAGTCTTTGGTAAATATTCTAATGGGTTTAGGTGAAGTGGGCAGTGGCTCGGCTTTGGCGGCTGGTGCAAAATATTTTTCCTTACGCACGCCTACGGGCAAAGCAACCATTTCGGGTGCACCGCTAGATGCAGAATTGGCAGACAAAATTAATGTTCATCAGATTAAAATCCGCGTGGATAGTTCTGACGAACGCGCACCACAAGAATTGGATCTGGAAATAAAGCAATTGGTCGAGAGCAGTCTGGCTTCGGGTTCCGATGTGGTATTACATATTGTGGCACATAGCAAAACTGGGGTACATGCACCGCGCTTGGAAACCATGCACACCTTGTTAGCTGAACATGGTGAGCGTATTGTGCCTATTATCGATGCTGCTCAAGGCCGTTTTAGCCGCAGGGGCTTACGTGATTATCTGGCGCGTGGCTTTATGGTGATATTAACAGGCTCTAAGTTTTATGGTGGGCCACCGTTTTCTGGCTGCTTACTAATCCCTAAAAACCTGTTGCCGGAAAATGTCGATACTATTCAATTTTCTAAGGGTTTCTCCGAATATTTGACTCCGGCCCAATTACCTAAGCATTGGACAGCTGCACGGCAATCGTTAACCCCAACTATTAATCTAGGCCTGTTGCTGCGTTGGCAAGTCGCTTTGGCAGAAATGGTTGCTTATTATGATGTGCCTGGAGCTATGCGTTATCAGATTTTGCGATTTTTTGAATCACAAGCACCCATCATACTGGGGCGTAGCCATTGGCTGGAGTTGATTAATCCTTCCATACCTATTTTTGATGATGTTTTCGAACGTTTGTTACAATCCAAAACCACTGTGTTTAGTTTTCGGGTAAAAACGGCAGAAAACTATTCACAACAATTGGCTCAACCCGAATTGGCGCGTTGGGTACGTTGGATTAATCATGATATTTCTGCCGTATTAGCCGCTGATGCACCCGCAAGTATTTATGATGCCATGCGTACTTGTTTTCAGCTAGGTCAGGCTGTGCATGTTGGCGAAAAACCGACTGGCGAAGCAGATTATGTCATTCGGGTAGCCATCGGCGGTGCGTTGATTATTCAGGTGGCTAACGATTTAAGTGTTGGCACCACTTTTCAGGCGCGCTTAGCCTGGTTGGCTGCCAGTCTGGAACGTTTGCGGGTTAAAATAGAATATATTGCCACCCATGAAGCAGACTTGCTGGCTTGCGAAGCGATGGTATGTTAACAAATCAAGAGAAAACTTTTAACTGGCAATCAGGGGTAACGGACGGCGAAGCCGCTACGGTACTTGCCGCAGCAATAGCCGATAATGTGAATGGCGCACGGCCGGCTTTAATGTTTCATAATTTGGATGCGTTAGCAGCTCGAATTCAGCATTTGCAAAGTTGTTTCCCCGAACAAACTCTACATGCACTGGCCATTAAAGCCAATCCGTTACTGACACTACTACGCTTTGCCGTACATTGTGGTATGGGTTTGGAGGCTGCCTCGTTGGAAGAAGTTGCATTGGCTAGGGCGGCAGGTTGTCCTGCTGCTCATATTGTCTACGACTCACCAGCAAAAACCCGGCATGAATTGGCACAGGCACTGGCATGGGGGGTGACAATAAACGCTGATAGCTTACAGGAGTTGGAACGTATTAAGCGCATACTTGATACGTCGGTGAGTTCAAGTCTGATTGGGTTGCGGGTTAATCCACAGGTGGGCAGCGGCCAAATCGATATGTTGAGTGTATCGGGTCAATATTCTAAATTTGGTGAGCCGTTAAGTGAAAAACGCGGTGCTATTATTCAGGCGTTTCGCCGTTATCCGTGGTTACGAGCCTTGCATGTGCATGTAGGCAGCCAGGGCATAGCACAGCAGCAGATGGTGCTGGCAGTAGAGCGGATGTTCGAATTACGTGCAGAAATTCACGACCTTTTGGGAGAAGAGCGTATTCAGTCAGTGGATATTGGTGGTGGCTTGCCTTGGTGTTATCAAGATCAAGAGACTATTGCTACTCCAGCAAAGTATATGGCGGAATTAAAAAATCGCATACCCGCATCATGTTTAAATGACATTAGACTGATTACAGAATTTGGACGCGCACTGCATGCGGGTAGTGGTTTTGCCGCCAGTCAGGTGGAATATTTGAAAGAAGATATTGGTAAGCGCACTGCTGTTCTACATTTTGGTGCGGATTTGTTTATGCGTAAAGTGTATCAACCCGGCATTTGGCATCATCGTATTAGTGTGCATAACAGCGATGGTAGTCTCAAACTAGGCGAGGTGTTACCACATACATTGGTTGGGCCGCTCTGCTTTGGTGGCGATATTCTGGCTGATAATATACTGTTACCCGCTATTGAAGAGGGTGATTGGGTGGTTCTGTACAATACGGGTGCTTATACTCTAAGTTTATGGTCCAGACACTGTAATCGGGGTTTGCCTAAAGTAGTGGGCTACACACCTGATCCCGTAAGGTTTCAGGTGCTATTCGCTGGCGAAAGCCCGGAAGATGTGGTGCGCTTTTGGGACACGGTTGCGTAACAGGCGCAATTTTATCACTTGTGAGTGTGTGGTTGCTGTGGTGTCGCTGATCCGGCAGACCAATTGATACCCGATAAGGTGATGCCGCTAAGGGTACCAC
Organism: Methylomonas sp. AM2-LC; assembly: GCF_039904985.1. Lineage (NCBI taxonomy): Bacteria > Pseudomonadati > Pseudomonadota > Gammaproteobacteria > Methylococcales > Methylococcaceae > Methylomonas > Methylomonas sp. AM2-LC. Next base: position 3,218,573 of record NZ_CP157005.1, on the reverse strand, counting down.
CTGAGATGTTTTTTTGTATGCCTTGAGTGCAAACTTTACCTTGATGATAGACCACTTTTCCATCAACTACGCATTTTTGGATGGCAAAGCTGGGCGGTGCAAAAATTAGTAATAGGGTAATCATTAAAATTTTCATGGCATTTTCCTGATAATAAAGAGTTAGGCTTAATAGCTACAACATCGTTACTACGCGTTGTTTTTGCTAGGTTGGCGTTACCATAAAATAAATGCGCAAGTAAAACTGGGGATAAGTCGCAAATTTCAGTTTCAGGTGCGGAAACTACAGCAGTAAAATTCATATCTGATAACTGCTTGGCAAATTTAGGCCATTCAGTTCTAGATTGCATGTTTTTTTGATGCTTTAAGTGACATAAAAAGTCCTAAAGTTAAAAAAAACTAGCGTATTTTTAGAGGTGGGGTAGAGTATTACATTGGTAACTTACAACTTAAAAAGATGCTGGAAATTTAATACAAACGCTGACAAGACATCTCTTTAGCGAAGGCATGTAATTTAATAGCCTATAACTATGTAAAGCACATGGCCACGATTTGAGTTTGCTGGCTGTGATTAGGTGTTTATGGTGCGGTTCGTAAACTCACCACACCCTACGAGGCTAGGGTAGAATAAGGGTGAGTAGATATTAATCGGTTTGCTATAGTGGTTTAAGACCGACAGCCGTATTGCGTTTAAATTTATACGAGCAACGTTGGTTTATCTGGTCATTAAGGCAATCTGCGTTACTCAACAACTTTTAAAAGTTGTTGAGTAACTAGCGACCATTAATTATTCGGCAGTTTTGGCTCTTCTAGATGGCGAACCCACGCGTTTTTTGCTTTTGTCTTTTTTAACCAGATTGCTGTCATAACGGGATATGTTCAGCGGTTTACCTACTACTCGCACTTTTTTCAATGCGTCTAGCAAGTCTTTCGGCATACCAGCTGGCAATTCCACTGTACTATAGCGTTCTTCAATTTTAATACGGGCAATATGATCACCGTCTATGCCGGATTCGTTAGCAATAGCACCCACAATATTACCTGGTTTTACGCCATCGCTATGGCCCACTTCAATGCGATACAGTTCCATTTCTACCGGTGTGGCGCGGCTTCTGTCGCGTTTTGGTCCACGGTCGTTATCTCTATCGCGGCCAGAAGAGCTGTGCGATTTTTCATCAGCATCCTTACGTGGTTTTTTGCTAGGTTCTTTCAGTAACAGCGGGGTATCACCCTGCAGCAGTTTTGCAAGAGCCGCAGCAATGTCTAATGCGGGTACATCGTGTTCTACATGGTATTGATTAATCAACTGTGTGTAAAAACTCAGTTCACCGGCTGCCAGCGTATCGGTAATACGTTGTTTAAAACGGGTGATACGGGTGTTATTAATAAATTCGGTTGAAGGTAATTGCATTTCTTCAACTTTTTGTTTAGTAGCCTGTTCAATGTTGGCCAGCAAACGTTTTTCGCGCGGTGAAACAAATAAAATGGCATCACCTGTACGACCTGCACGGCCAGTACGACCAATACGATGGATATACGATTCGGTATCGTAAGGGATGTCGAAATTGACAACGTGGGTAATACGATCTACATCCAGACCTCGTGCAGCGACATCGGTGGCGATCAAAATATCCAGCTTACCGCTTTTTAAATGATCGATGGCGCGTTCGCGAAGTGCCTGCGACATATCGCCGTTAATAGCGGAAGCAGAAAAACCGCGTGCTTCCAGTTTTTCGGCCACTTCTATGGTGGCGGTTTTAGTTCTGACGAAAATGATCATCCCATCAAAATTTTCGGCTTCCAGGATACGGGTTAGCGCATCCATTTTATGAATACCGCTGACAAACCAGTAGCGTTGACGAATATTAGCAGCAGTAGCTGTTTTTACCTTAATGGTGACTTGTTCTGGATTATTAAGGTATTTTTGCGCAATTTTGCGAATTTCCGTAGGCATGGTTGCGGAAAATAACGCAGTTTGGCGTGTAGATGGAGTCTGTTCCAGAATCCATTCCACATCGTCAATAAAACCCATACGCAACATTTCGTCGGCTTCGTCAAGAATTAGGGTTTTGAGTTGATCCAGTTTTAAAGTACCACGACGCATGTGATCCATTACGCGACCTGGGGTGCCTACAATAACATGTGCACCACGGTTTAATTGGCGAAGCTGTGTAGTGTAATCTTGCCCACCGTAAATAGGCAGTACATGAAAGCCTTTGATATGGGTGGCGTAGCGTTGAAAAGCTTCAGCAACCTGAATGGCCAGTTCCCGGGTAGGTGCCAGTACCAGTACTTGCGGATCTTTTTGTTTAATATCCAGGCGTGATAATACGGGTAAAGCAAAAGCTGCGGTTTTACCGGTACCTGTTTGCGCTTGGCCTAATACATCGCGGCCAGCCAGTACATAAGGAATAATTTCTGCTTGAATAGGGGAGGGTATTTCGTAGCCAACGCTTTCCAGTGCATTTAGGACGGATTCAGATAGAGCTAAATCTTTAAAGGAAGGCGTGTGGCTTGGAGCGTCAGACATGTATGATACCTGTAGAAAAAAAGAGATAGGCTGGTAAAAAACCAGCAATATTAACTATTATACCGCAAATAAAGGGTACGCTGCTTAACTTATTGATAAATCCAGTAAAAATGATGGAGTTAACAGTTTTTGTAACTACTCGCCCAGTTGCTCTGTTACCTGGTTTTTGCTCCCCGCATCCATTCTGATAACACCCCAGTCAGTAAACCCAGCAGTAAAAGCCAAGATTGTCATCCATTTAGCGGTTTTGAAAAACGGGTTGAGTAGTTAACACTTTTTTAGTGCTGTAATTCAGGCAAATAAAAATAAAAAATTGTGCACCAAAAATCAGATTCGCCATTAACAGATGTATAGGCTGAGCGACGACAGGAAAATCCAGTCTGTCTAGACTGACACCTGCCAGAATTGCAGTGGTAATTAAACCGATCAGTACATACGCCATGCGCCATAACAAACTGTGCTTTTCGGTATTTTGTCTAATTTTCCAGGCCAACCATAGATTTGTAAATAAAATTACCGATGAAAACGAGCGATGTATATAAAAAATAATTGGAAAGCTATCGCGCCAATACTGACGATCGATGTAACTGTGTTGGTGGGCTATAAAGTCCACGCTTTCCCGCACTTGCGTACCCATTGCTATCTGAATTAAGGTCATAAGCATGGCAACTTTTAAAACGGTTATGTGTTTGCGTTCCAGCCATTGACAGTCCAGATTAGCTAACAGATTTTTTTGTGAGCGGGCTATGGCATATATCAGTAAAGCAACAATAAATAAAGCCAATAACATATGCAGAGTAATCATGAAAGGTTTCAGATTACTGGCTACAACAGCCGAACCCAGCCAACCCTGAAAACCAACCAGAAAAAACACGCTTAATGCCAGATAAAAAATAGCTTTGTCGGTTTTTAAATAAATACGTGAAGACCACGCTGTTAAAAAAATTAAGAAACCTATGCTGACACCCACCAGTCGGTTGGTATATTCTGTCCAGGTTTTAACCGGATTAAAGTTGGTATTTTCGTAACCACGCGCGGCATAAATTTCGTGATAATTAGCGGGCAGCTGGTTTTCGTGCATCGGTGGAACCCATTGACCAAAACAAGTTGGCCAATCTGGGCAGCCCATGCCCGCACCCGAAGCACGCACGATGCCGCCCACCATGATTACGAAATACACAGCAAAAATGGTTAAGGTGCCTAAGCGACGAAAACGGGTTGCAGCAGCAGAGTCTGTCATCATTAAAAAGTAGTTGTGTTAAAAGAACGTGGCTAGCGTTAGTTCTATTTCATCAGACAGGCCTTCAATTTCAAGCACTTCCACATCGGTTTCCAGACCGAGTTTGGTAAATGCCGGTACTGTTTTCCAATCTATGCGTGTAGCCGGATGATCGGTGCCAATAATACTTTGTAAAAAGGCCACCTGTACCACATCCACATAATCTGCTTGTGCGCCAGAGTTGCGCTCAAAATTGATATACTCATAGGTGGCTTTTTTCAGCTCTGCCGGAAAATGCCAGGAATCCATAATGAGCTTGCCAACATGCGGATGGGCAACTTCTAGTAATTTGTCTATCCTGGAGGGGCTGTTTTTAAATTCTGGCATTTTGTCGACCAGGGCCAAAATGGGAAGTTTGCCAATTTGATGGATTAAACCCGCCAGCATGGCTTCTTCCTTATCAAGATAGGGTACATTGTTACTGAGCACCCGGCAAATTGCCGAAACATTTACGCTTTGCTCCCATATCTGCTGAAAATAATCTTTTAGAAGTGGTGAATGAGCATCAAACATTTGTTGTGTCACCAAACTGGTAACCAAGGTGCGAATGGTGCCGTTGCCTAATCGAATAATGGCCGTCTGGATATTTGAAATTTCGCTACTGCCGCGATACAAAGGGCTATTTGCCACCTGAATCAAGCGTGCAGACAGGGCCGGATCGGTCGAGATAATCTGAGCTATTTTGTTAGCAGTGACATTGCTATCAGATACCGCATCGCGCACTTTAATGGCAATATCCGGTAGTGTAGGCAATTTCAGTCGATTTGCCTTTAATTCGGTTTGTACATAGATCAAAAAGTCTTTAACTGAATTAATCTGCATATAAAGGTTGCCTGTTAAGTGATATCAGTTAGTTTAAGTGGAGTTTTATTAACATCATTTAGCGCAAGTTGTGCCGTTTCGGCTTCGGCTATCGATAAAACCATCAATAAATGCAGTTGATTGGCAAAGACGGCCAGCGTTAAGATGCTTCCTGCACTTTGCTGAGATAAGCTATCAATTACCGTATCACCCACTTGTGGCCAGGGATGTATTTCGTTGCATTCTGCCCTAAAGACAGTACGCTTGGCTTGACCCAGATAGTGAGTACGGGCAACGATTTCCTGGCCCGTATAGCAGCCTTTAGTAAAGCTGATGCCGTTGAGTCTATCAATGCCTAACATGTGGGGTGTATAAAGTTCCGTCTGCGTTGCAGCAAACCAGGGTAGGCCACTGCATATATCTTGGTAGTACCATTCGGAGTTATCGGTAGTACCCACAGTTTTCACGCCAGACCTAATCCATAAAAAACGTGTAACGGAGCCGGGTAGCTTAATACAGGCATAGATACCATCAGATTGCGGTGCAGAATATCCACCCATGATTTGCTGATCTGTTGCTTGAGTATCAATTTTTACCGCAGAGCGTAAAATATAGCGTTGTAATTTTAGCCTGACTATTTCTTGTATACTGGCAGGTAAAACCAGTAAGAAATCGTTGCCAACTTTTATTACCAGCAAAGTGCTGATCACGCGGCCTTTAGGGTTACAAAAGGCGGCCAGACTGAAACTATTATCTGTCAGACTATGGATGTCGCAGGTTAACTGGCCTTGTAAGAAATTTGCGCTATCTTTACCAGTAACCGTTAGTAAAGCCAAATAATCCAGACTAAATATTTTAGAGAGTATGGGATTGTCAGCTGTATGCAATTTTTATCCAGAGTTTGGTTTGTAATACTTAATTATAGACTTTTTTGCTAGTAACGATACAGCCTACATGCAGGATATTTTAAATTTTTTATTAGCATCAACTTTCAACAAAGGCATCAATCAACGCTTTAGATCAAAAAATAACCGGAAAAAAGAGGCTGAATGTCAAAACAAAATGATACTTTTGCGGAATTTACAATCAGGCGCTCTAAAAAATTATTGCTAGTCATTTGTGTGCTACATGTACTTAGTTTGCTAGCTATTTGGAGTATTTATTGGCCAATCACTATAAAATTTTTGCTGAGTTTGCTACTGATTGTCAGTTGCTTATATCAATATCACGCATATCAAACAACTCGTTTATTTCTGCGCTATACTTCAAACATTGGGTGGCGCTTGTATTTAAAAAACAGTGATCGTTATATAGATATTAAAATTAAGACCTCGTCGGTAGTCTGTAGGTTATTAACTGTTTTACATGTCACCAGTGAGCAACCCCAAAAAACGTTTGTCATATTTAATGACGCAATGAGTGATGACGATTATCGGCGTTTTATAATTTTGTTAAGAACGACTGAATTGATTTGATTTGAGGCTGATGAACATAAATACTAAGCAAGCAATATTATTGCAAATTAACAAGCTCAAAACACTGCCAGCTTTGCCTGAGCCTAGCTTGCGTATTGTGTCTGCTATCAATGATCCTTTAATTTCTACTGATAAACTGGCGTCTGTTTTGGCCTTGTCACCCGGATTGGTAGTCCGTTTGTTAGGGCTGGCAAATTCTGCTTATTTTGGTCAATCCAGAAACGTTACCGATTTATCGGTCGCAGTCTATCAAATATTAGGACTGGATTTGGTTAAAAGTCTGACGCTAGGCATCATTCTAAATGTTCAATTTAATGCAAAACAATGTCCAGCCTTTAATACCCGGTATTTTTGGATGCGCTCTTTGCTAACAGCAGTGGCTGCTCAAAAAATTGCCAGTGCCAATAAAATGAACCGATATGCTTTATCCACTGTGTATACCAGTGGTTTATTACTGTTTGTAGGCATGTTAGTTTTGGCTTATCTGCTTCCAGAAGAGATGGATAGTATTATCAGTCACAGTAAAAGACAGTCTATTCCTGTTACGGCAGAAATAGAAACGCGACTTGGCGATAGCCATTATATAATGGGCTATCATCTGCTGGCTAAATGGCAATTACCGCTGGTATTGCAAACGGTAGTAAAATTTTACAACGATCCCGATTTTCATGGCGAAGAGCGGGAATTGATCAATTTGTTGAAACTTAGCCAGCGACTGAGTGCCATGCTGCTGAATAAAAATGCCGTTGATTTGGATGAGCTGCATGCAATAGGTGAAGACTTAGCTATTTCCACAGCCGGGCTTGCTGCAATAGTGGATTTTTTAAGCGAAAATCGCGAAAATATACAAACGCTAGCAGATATTATAGGCAAAGGATGAATGCGCAAATCCCTGATGATTTTCCTTACGAATTAACCAGACACGGTATGCAGGATATTGTTCTTACCCTGCTGGACTCGTTATCTGCTATTAAACACCTTTCTGAAATTAGTTGTCACGCTGATGACGAAAAAACTCTGATAAAACAAGCCCTAACCACACTGATTCAAAATCAGGATATGGAACGTTGTTCGTTCTTTATGTTGAGTGATGATGGATTGTTAAGCAATGTCACTGGCCTTAGTATTGCAGAGCTTGGTAATGACCAGGAATGGCAAGTGCGCCCCACTACTTTTAGGATAGGGGAGGGCGTTATTGGTGCGGCCGCTGCCAGTGGCTGTATACAGCATTGCCAGAATTGTCAGGAAGATATGCGCATGAGTGAAAGTGAAGATAAAAATACCTTACTGGGCAGTATTATCAGCGCCCCGGTATTTACCTTACATCACCAGCTGATAGGCGTATTAAATGTCTCTCATCCTGAGCCATACTACTTTAGTGATTGGCATGTGCGTTTGTTGGAAGTGTATAAAAACGTGTTAGGTCAATTGATCACGAATCGGCGTTTATTTAGGCAAATGGAAATGAAAATTGCTGCGCGTACAGCCGATCTTGAACAATTGGTAGAAGAAACCAAACGCTTAAAAGATCATTACGCAAGTATGTCCATGCAAGACCAACTGACGGGCTTGCATAACCGCCGCTATTTTTATAATCAGGTAGAAATAGCCATTGCTTACCATAAACGCTATCAAAGTCCTTTCTGCTTATTGGTTATGGATATTGACCATTTTAAAAAGATAAACGACGAGTTTGGGCATGTATTTGGCGATCAGGTGTTAATCAGTGTGGCCGATACCCTAAGGCATTTGGTGCGTAGTAGTGATATTTTGGTACGCTTTGGCGGTGAAGAGTTTGTGGTTATTTTTATCAACACCAGTTGTCAGAATGGCAAAGGGTTTGCAGAAAGAATTAGAGCCGAAATCAAAGCTCTGGAATGGAAGTCTGCTGATACAACCGTTAAAGTAACCATGAGTATTGGATTGCACTGTACCAGCATGGAGTGTTGCGAAACTGAACAAGATTTGGATATTGATCAAGTCATCCATTGCGCCGACTTGGCTTTGTACAAGGCAAAAGAATCAGGTCGGGATAAAGTCGTTATGTACGAAGAGTCTATGCGCAATTAACTGGCTTTACTCTCATCTCTTCCTGTCCATCAGTTGATAATTATCCTTGCAAAGGTATAATCACCTGTCAATCTGACCCAGTATTAATCGTTGCAAAAGTTTTTGCAGCCTATATTCAACCACTGATAAAGAAAAAGACCGTTCGTCTTAACCTCTTTGATACAACTCAGGAGAGCTTTATCGAAAGTTGATAATGAAAAAGTCCGTTCGTCCTGAGCGCGTGGAAGGATGGACGGCCTTTTTCACGCGAGAACTTATGAAACGATTTATATAATCAGATACTGTAGTTAACAAAAACAAGCCCAGCACGATGCGGTTTGTTTTTCTACAAAAAATACCCTGCTGCTTGGCAATCTTTAAACTTTAGGAATAAGACATATATGGCTCTTTACTGCGGAATCGTTGGTTTGCCCAACGTTGGCAAATCTACTCTCTTTAACGCACTGACTAAAGCAGCAATTGCCGCCGAAAACTACCCCTTTTGCACCATTGATCCCAATGTTGGTGTCGTACCCGTACCCGACCCCAGAATGGATAAACTGGCAGAAATTGTAAAACCAGAGCGTATGTTACCCACCACTATCGAGTTTGTTGATATAGCTGGTTTGGTGGCAGGTGCCTCTAAAGGTGAAGGCTTGGGTAACCAGTTTTTAGGTAATATCCGCGAGACCGATGCCATTGTGCATGTAGTGCGCTGTTTTGTGGATGACAATGTCATCCATGTAGCTGGCAAGGTCGATCCGGTTAATGATATTGAAGTTATCAATACTGAATTAGCGCTGGCCGATATGGCTTCTGTGGAAAAAGCCCTGCAAAAAGCCGCTAAATTATCCAAATCGGGCAATAAAGAAGAATTGGCTCGCAAACAAGTACTGGAAAATGTACTGGAACATTTAAATGCCGGTTTGCCAGTACGCACCCTGGGCCTGGACGAAGAAGAAACAAAACTAATCAAAGACCTGTTTCTGATTACCATTAAACCTACCTTATATATAGCCAATGTACAAGACGATGGTTTTGACGAAAACCCCATGCTGGATAAAGTGCGTGCCTTTGCAGAACAGGAAGGCGCATCAGTGGTACCCGTGTGTGCGGCCATAGAAGCGGAAATTGTGCAATTGGACGAGTCGGAAAAACAGGAGTTTTTACAAGACTTAGGCTTGGAAGAGCCGGGCTTGAATCGCGTAGTACGCGCAGCATATAAGTTATTAAACCTGTCTACCTATTTTACTGCCGGTGTTAAAGAAGTAAGAGCCTGGACCATCCAAGTAAATGCCACCGCCCCGCAAGCAGCGGGTGTTATCCATTCTGATTTTGAAAAAGGCTTTATCCGTGCCGAAGTGATTGCCTATGAGGATTTTGTGACTTATAAAGGCGAGCAGGGTGCTAAAGACGCGGGAAAATGGCGTTTAGAGGGTAAGGAGTATAAGGTGCAGGATGGTGATGTTATGCATTTTAGGTTTAATGTTTAGCTAACTGCTCATCAAGTAAGTTAGCTTTTTGATGTTTGAGTTGCTGCAAACTGCTGTCAGCAACTCAGTCATAAAGGCCAAGGTTATCATTTGTCTTCAAGCTTCTATTAATAATCTAGTTAAACATTTAGTATTTATTTAAACCTGACCGTTTTTTTTCATATTTAAGTACGCTGGCAAAATCATGATTCCTGAAAACTAAACAGGTAAAATCTGGTCAATGATGCTCGAGATTTTAAGAAAATATGTTCTAGGCTAGTTTGCAATTATAATTAGTTTACTAAAACAGAGTACATGGCTATGACAACGGCAAAAATTAACACAGATATGCTGATCTGGGCGCGGGAACGCTCCGGCATCGCTGTGTCTGAATTTGCTCGAAAGTGTGATGTCAACGAAGAGAAGCTCTACAAATGGGAAACCGGTCAGTTGCCTTTAACCTTTAACCAGGCAATGCGTTATGCTGAAAAAGCGCATGTACCATTTGGCTATTTATTCCTATCCACACCGCCAGTAGACGCTTTACCCATTCCAGACCTAAGAACTATCGAAGGCCAAGGATGCAATAAACCTAGCTGTGAGTTACTAGACTTGATCAAGCTTATGCTGCTTTGTCAGGAATGGTACAAAGAGTATTTAAAACTTCAACTTGCTGAACCTAATCGGATTGTTGGACGATTTTCCGTGAATGCTGGCGTAATGGCAATCGTCCAAAGTATGCGAGCAGAGCTTGGCGTGGGCAAACACCCAAACCGGGGCAAATGGGAGGACTATTATCGGGATCTTATTAATAAGATAGAGGCTTTAGGTATTTTGGTGATGCGCCAAAGCAGCTTTGGTCATCATACTAGACCATTGCGAGTTGAAGAATTCCGGGGCTTTGCCATTGCGGATGATTATGCACCCATTATTTTTGTAAACCATGCGGACGCTTTGGGTGCTCGTCTTTTTACCCTGATCCATGAGCTTTGCCATATCTGGATTGGTCAGTCCGGCATATCCGATGGCAGTACAAAAACGCAACGGGAAGAAGAAATTCTCTGTAATGCCGTAGCTGCCGAGTTTCTCGTTCCGGCTGACGAATTTAAGTCTCTATGGAACAGTGACTTAGACAGTTGGCAGTTCAATTTGCCTTCACTGGAAGGACATTTCCATGTAAGTACATGGACTTTGGCCCGGAGAGCACTGACCTTAAACTTAATAACCCAGGCTCAATATCAAAATTACATTACCGATCAACAGGCTAACTATAAAGATCGAGAATCTAGTTCTGGGCCTACCTATTACCAGACGAAAAAAGCACAAATCAGTAATCGTTTTTCCCGCGCAGTGGTAAGTGAGGCTTTAAGCGGTCAATTATTATTGCGTGAAGCAAGCCAGATGTTGGGTGGCATTAAACCTGGCAAAATAGCCCATTTTGCCAAGGAGCTAGGCGTTTGAAATATCTGCTGGACTCCAATACTTATATACAAGCAAAGAATTTTTATTATGGCATGGATATATGCCCAGCTTACTGGGATTGGTTGGATCAGCAATTTCAGCTGGGTACTGTTGCCAGTGTCGATATGATTGCCAAAGAGCTGAAAGAGGGTAATGACGAACTAGCCCAATGGGTAAAGGATCGGCCTGAACACTTTATCAATAATGATGATGACGAAACACAATCTGTTTTTACTGAAATAGTACAAGCTGTAGTTGCTGGTGATTATAATCCTGGAAATCGTGATAGCTTTTTGGCAAAAGCTGACCCTTGGATTATAGCTAAGGCCAAAACAATAGGTGCTAGTGTTGTTACACATGAATCTCTGGCAGTGCAGAATACTAAGAAAGTAAAAGTTCCGAATATTTGTCGCCAGTTTGATGTGCCATGCCTAAATACTTTCCAATTTTTGAGGGAACTGGAAGCCCGTTTCGTATTGGGGACTTAGACAAAAAATAGCAGAAATAGAAGATGTACCACGTCAACTTGATAGTGGTGCCGCCATTATTGTTAGGAATAATAAAAGCGATACTATCGCTTTATTGTGTCAAACTAGATTTAGCGGTAGATATACCATTAACTATCTAATTCAATTTTATAGAATCAGTTATGAAGCAGATTGGAAAGACAATTCAGATCTATCTACCTGACGGTAATCCGCGTAGTTTAAAAATTGCAGAAATAACTAGTCGAACTGTTTCTGCTATTCTAATACCGAGATCGAAACTTGATGAGGCTTTTAAACGCGATGAGCTGAATAATGTAGGTGTTTATCTTTTATTTGGTAGCGATGAATCTAAGCCTCAAGTCTATATCGGGGAAGCAGAGAATTGTTTGTCCCGACTTAAGCAACACAATAAATCAAAGGACTTTTGGACTCATGCTGTCGCATTTATATCCAAAACCCAGTATTTCACCAAAACACATATAAAATTTCTTGAATGGTTCTGCTGCGAAGTTGCAACAAAAGCAAACCGGTACTCATTAGAAAACGGCAATGCGCCGAGTAAACCTCATGTTTCCGAATCTGTAGAGGCTGACTTATACGATAATTTTGAAACAATTAAGATACTGGCTTCAACGCTTGGTTATCCTGTGTTCGATGAAATAAGAAAACCAAAAACTATTGAAGTCATAATATGTAAGGGTAAGGATGCATATGCGGAAGGTGAGTATACAGAAGATGGGATTATTGTTTTTGCAAACTCAAAATGCAACTTAATTGAGTCAAAAACAGCAGGTAATTGGGTTGTCGGAATGAGATCGGACCTAAAGGAAAGCGGTGTACTTGCTGAGATAGATGGAGTCCTTGTATTCACAAAAGACCATGTTTTTTCTTCACCAAGCGCATCAGCAGCAGTTGTGCTGGCTCGACGAGCAAATGGATGGATAGAATGGAAATATAAAGACGGGAAAACACTAGATGAAGTTAAACGGCAAGCCAGTTAGATTGCCGTTTAAAATTAAGGATCTGTCTTAGATTTTTCGAGTTTAGCGAATACTCATTAGGCAAAGTCATTTTCTTTGGAAAAAACAGTCTGAAACTTGTAAGCAGTTTCTAGATACCATCTAAATGCATCTTCGCGGTTTTGGTTTTCGAAATTGAACGGTAATATTGCCAAAATGCGACATGCATTTGTTTTTTCTTCCCACAATAACCCATCAATTGCTAGTTTTTCCTCAATAATTTCTTTATTTGAAAGAAAGTCCTTATAAAGAGTTTTTTTGTTAGGAATGTATAGTTGACAACCAATCTCATTTCTTCTATTCCAAGCTGTCAACGAAATATAGTATTCGCTTCTTCCAATCCGAATATCGCAATAGTACTGTTCCCTCGTTGGCGGGTTCAATTGAATCGGGGTATCGTTAGTAACTGCAAATTTGCTGAGTTGTTGCCAAAATGCAAGTTTTGTAGATTCCGGTTCGTCATTTATTTTGGTTTTATTCTCTTCTTCAATATTCTCATATTTATCTAATATGCGTTCTATAACTGCAGAAGGGGTGTCGCCAAAACCAATTACGTATTTCTCTAGTCTTTTAAATAACTTATCTGAAACTCGTATAACAGGACACATGCTGGCCTCCTCTGTAAATATAAGTTACATTGTAACAATCCTATACATGTATGCAAAAAATATTTTAAATATTTTCCATCATTATTTATTTATATGTTTCAATATCAATAAGTTAAAATATATACTTTCCTTATTTAAAGCTTGTTACATCAAAGCCAGCTACTTGCTTTTTTCTGTGATTACTTAGTGCAACACAGATTTATGGCCAAATTTTGACATTTGTTTCCGATACTTCCCGTTTGTTACAACTCGCAGCCCGCAGTCATGGATAGACATAGAGTTGACTTGATGCACAATGTTACTTAAAAATTAGCTAAATTCGAAAGACGGTTGATTGAATACATTGATGAAGGCTGCTTTTAGTCTTCATTAATTTAGGAGACAACCATGCAATACAATCAAATACCCCTAGTACCTGCAAGTATTTTGAAGACCTATAAGGTCAACGAACCCAACGACAGCCGATTTACGTCGGCAGCTCGTTTGCTGCAAGCCCTTTGGAGCGAAGAAAAAGGTTTTCCAATTGGCGTTTATCGCACTGTCAAAGGTAAGATTCGTAAGTTAGGAAGCCGATTGGATGCCAAGTGCCCCAAGGAGGGTAACAATTTTCTTTCACCGGAAATTGCCAAGCTAGCTTACCGCGAAATTGGCGCAATGATAGAACAAGAACGGCTATGGAAAAACCTGCTTTCTAGTCAGCCACTTTGCTTTAACTTTAACTAGTACACTTTAACCTGTTTGGTGGCCTGAAGCTTAATTACGATAAAGCTAACCAATTTTTCCGGCACTTGTTTCCTGATTATTTGGAATCAGTGGAAGGGGTTTACTTTGAGCATTCGCCTGGGCGTGGCAATCCGGCCTTCACCGATGACAATACCGCTTTCGATGTATTCGTTACCTGTAATACCGTTGATGGTGAAAAAGGCTTTATTGCCATTGAAGTTAAGTATTCAGAATCGATGGCTGAACCTTTAGCAACCTTGCGGCCACGGTATGATGAGCTTTCCCAATTTGTCGGTGTGTATAACGATCCTGACCATGCGGCATTAAGAACAAATCCGTTACAACAGTTATGGCGAGAGCATAAACAAAAAAAGGGGTCGTGTTGAATTAATAATCCAACACTACTTAGTGTTCATACGCAACCATCGGTCTAGTGCGTCAAATTGGAACAGGTTACTCTCATATAAATCCATTAAGAACGTGTAAATGTCTTCCGCGTTAGCAGTGATTTCGATATCATTGATTGCTAAAAATGTGTAGGCACATGCGAAAGCTGTGCGTTTATTTCCGTCAATAAAAGGGTGGTTTTGCGAAAGGCTTTCCCAAAGTGCAGCGGCTTCACCTATCGAATCAGGATAATAGCCGGATTGCATCCGGAATAACGCAGCCTCAAGTTGACCTTGATCACGGGTTCCGTTTAACCCTCCATAACGTTCTATCTGATCATCATGGATGGCCAGAACTTCAGCCAGCGTCAGATAATCGGTCATTTAGCCAACTTTTCATACAGTCCAGAAAAACGGCCATGACTAGCCTGATACATTGCCATGACATGTGAACGTGGTCGCGTCTGCCTGTGTTTTTCAAGTAAATCGCTTAAAGCTTCGTCCATCAGCGTTTGTATTTGGCGGCCTTCTTTCTTTGCCAACTCTCGCACTTGAGCTAACACCATGGAATCAACTTGTGTGGCGAATTTTTCACGGATTTCGGGCATAAAAACCTCTTTAAACTTGGTTTAACCAAAGACAGTTAATCTATCATGACTCATCTTGATATTTCAAGATGAATTGTTGTGAGAAAGTTAATCTATGTACATCGTTAATATAGTACGAACCACATTGTTCGCGATCGATGCGGTACGTAAACTCACCACACATTAGGGCCCAACAGCGCTTAGTCAACAACTTTAGCTTCCTGCTGTTGCATAGCCCACATCTGCGCATAGCGACCCGCTTGATTCAGCAAATCACTATGATTACCCTGTTCTACTATTTTTCCTGCTTCCAACACCACAATTTTGTCTGCATCAATAATGGTCGACAAACGGTGGGCTATCATAATGGTGGTTTTGTTGACCGCCACTTCTCGCATGGCGTCTAAAATCGCAGCTTCCGCATGAGAGTCTAATGCCGAGGTTGCCTCGTCAAAAATGATAATCGGCGAGTTTTTCAACAGCACTCGGGCGATGGCTATGCGTTGTTTTTCCCCGCCAGAAACTTTTAAGCCGCGTTCGCCAACCAAGGTTTTATCGCCTGCCGGTAAACTGCTGATAAATTGTTCAAGGTGGGCCATTTTAATGGCTTGATCAATTTCCGCAGCACTGGCGTGTGGATTGCCGTAGGCGATATTTTCACGGATGCTGGTATTAAATAACACGGTGTCTTGCGGCACGATGGCGATGGCCTGTCGTAAACTGTCCAAGGTTACGGCATGGATAGACTGGCCGTCTATGCTGATACTGCCATGATTAATATCATAGAAGCGATACAGCAAGCGCGCGATTGTGCTTTTGCCAGCCCCTGAAGCGCCGACTATCGCCAGCTTACTGCCGGCTGGTATCTCTAACGTCAATTGTTGCAAGATGGGCCGCTCAGCACTATAGGCAAACTCAACTTGATGCCAATGAATTTGCCCGGCGCTGACGACTAAGGGTTTTGCTGCCGACGTATCTACAACCTTGGCTTTGCGTTTCAGCAAGGCCAGCATATTCTCGATATCCGTTAGGGAACGCCTGACTTCTCGGTAGACAAAGCCTAAGAAATTGAGCGGGATAAACAGTTGTATCATATAGGCGTTGATCATCGCCAAATCACCTATTGTCATGTTGCTGTCTATCACGCTTTGCGCCGCCATCAGCATCATCACCGTCATCGCAGCGGCAATGATAAAAGCTTGTCCGGAGTTGAGCGTCAGTAAAGTTAAACGATTTTTTAATTTGGCGGTTTCCCATTTCGCCAAAAAATCATCATATGTCTGCGCTTCATACTCTTCATTATTAAAATATTTAACTGTTTCGTAATTCAGTAAACTATCTATAGCCCTAGTATTGGTAGATGAATCGGCTTGATTGGCTGCACGTACATAACGATTGCGCCATTCCGTGGTGACGATAGTAAACACGACATAAATGAGCACTGCAACTACGATAATAACGGCATACCATACCGAAAATTTTACAGCAAAAATTCCGGCCACCATGCCAATTTCGAATAGGGTAGGTACAATGTTAAACATTAAAAACCGCATTAAAAAACTAATGCCGTTCGTGCCGCGTTCTATATCCCGGCTAATGCCACCAGTGGCGCGGTCCAAATGAAATGCCAATTCCAATGAGTGTAGATGTTTAAAAACCCGCAACCCTATGCCGCGCATAGCATGTTCAGTTACGCGGCCAAATAAGGCGTCGCGTATTTCTCCAAATATGACACTGCCAAAGCGTAACAAACCGTAAACGACAATAAACAGCAAAGGTAAATACAGTTTTACATGCAAACTTTTATCAACGCCATCCACAATCAGTTTTAATGCCCAGGGCATGAGTAAACTAGCCGCTTTGGCAGCGATTAAGGTCAACACCGCCCAAAACACATGACCTTTATAATCCCACAGATAAGGCCATAAAGTGCTGATGGTTTCTTTAATGCCTACTGTTAATTCCGGGCCGTGTTTGTTAACGACAGGATCCGGGCGCTTCATACCGCCGTACATAGGTGTTCCAATAATTTTATTAAAAAATAAGGCTTTAAAAACCGTATCTTGCGTAAAATTTTAATTTTTTACAAATAGTCAGTTGAGCAGCCACTTTTAGCTTGAGCTTAATTTAACACGACCCCTTTTCTATATTTTTGAATATTAAAGAAAATTCGCTTAAGTCAGTGCCATTCGGAACGTACCCTATTTAGTGTACTGAATTGTTCACCAACGGTACGGTTCGTAAACTAACCACACCTTATGGCTCTTAATTTTCTGTTTCCCACTCTTGCGCATAACCCGCTTTAATCAGATAGGCTCTGAGGCTATGCATAATATATTCATTATAAGCTTCCAAATTATGGTAGCCAGCGGCAGCAATGCCATGTTCGGCATCTATGACTGACTGATCGACCATTAGCCAGAAAAATTTCGATAATTGCTTAGCTTCATCCGCATTTTCTACATAACCTTTGTTAATAATGGCGACTATGTTAAAAGCATGCAATTGATGGGCATAATGTAAAATGATGTCTTTCTCTTCGGGAAATTTATAGTCTATCATTTTAAATAACTCCCAATATTGGGGAATACAGCCATTCTATTGGCAATAATAGTTAGTTTTTCTACCAGAGCATCGACTGACATACGCTCCGTTACCGTTAATAAATAATGTTGATTATCGCGCTGATCGACGACAAATTTTAAACCTGTAGGCAGAGCAAAGCTTTCTAATATCCAATTTATATCGATTGATTTATCCTTGTTCCATTTGCGCTTTAATTTTATTTGGTCTTTAAGATGAGACCAGCCTGACGAAAATGATAGGCCCATTTTGTCGCTAGGTTCAACCCAATTTTTGCAGGGCGAAAACAAGTAATCTTTTTCTCGTATACCTTTAATTACACTGCCTTGGCTATTATCAAAATACAAAGTGGGGTGTTGTCCAGAAACTATGGTCCTGGCTCTAAACTCCCCTAAACTTTTGATGTATTCACGTAAATCATTGACAGAATTTAATTGCATCATATTCAAATAACAGTTTTTAAATTGAAATAAGTAATTAGTTTTCTAATGACATGTATCAGCCTGCCTACTTATCATTAGTCACCTGTATTTTATCGGCCATGCCCCGGTACTGAATCTCTGTATCATACATGCCTTCTGCAAATACGGGCGGCACCTGATAGCTACCGGAGTTTAGCGGTTTCAACCTAAATTCGAAGTATTTCTCGCTGCCGTCCAATGCGCCAAATAAAACCAGGCGATCTTCCTGTACATCAATATAATCGGGTTCCCAAAGCGGTTTTTTGTCTATAGGTAACGATTTGCGATTGGCCAAACCTTGTTCGCTAAGGTCAATTTCAAAGCCGCCGGGTATTAACATCACTACCGCTACATCTTTCATGGCTTTATCGGGATGTAGGGCAATGCGGATGTGCAAATTGTCCTGTAAGCCTATGCTGCTGACTTTTTCGCCTTTATCGTTTAGCAAATCGCGGTTAATGGTGATTTTTTCGGCTATGGCCTTGCTAGGTGCAGCCAGATCGTAGCCGGTTTCGCTCAGTTGATAATACAGGTTAAGGTTACTTTTGCCTTGTAACTGCAGCGGTTGTTGATTGGCTAGCAACGCGACGGTTTTGATGGTATTACCGTGTAATTCCAACTGTGCAAGTGGTGTACCCGCCATTATCGTAAAGCTTTGTTGTTGCTCCTGGCTAAAGCGTGTCCACAAATTGCCCATGCCTAGCAGCGACAGTGAACCACGGAAAGAATTCATACGCTGTTTAATTAAATCCTGGCTTAAAGCCAACAGATAATTGCCAAATTTAGGGTCTTGCGTATCAATTAACGCGGGTAGATGTTTGCCCACCAGGTATAGATACAAACTCAAGTCTTCTGGATTATTCTGTAAACTGGCGGGTAATTGCCCACTGGTTTGCCATTGTTTCTGGATACCCGCCAATAGCCGGTTGGCATCCTGATCCAGATGATGAAGCTGGTATGCTGCACCCAGCAAAAAATTCACCCGATTATCAGTCTGTGTGCCACTGGTTTTTTGTTCTGCCTGTAATTGTGCTTCGAATGCGCGCAATCGTTCGGCAACATTAACGCCATTACGCGCCAGCAGATAGAACGCATATGCCTGCGCTTCAAGCGCGTAAGAGTCATAGTACTGGTCTTGCGAGTAAGTGTCGGCATATTGCAAGGCACGGCTAAGCATAGCTTCCGGCACTTTTTGTCCCCGTTCTCTGGCTTCCAGTAATAAGTGGGTGGCATACATAGAGTAAAACGGTATGCCGTCGTCAGCGGCTGTCCAGTAGCCAAAGCTGCCGTCATGTTTTTGCCGGGTTTGCAAGATATGTACGCTACGTTCCAGCAACTTTTCCACATCATGTGTCGACAACCCCAATTCTGCATTGTTACCCAATACTACCGCAGGAAAAGCCTGACTGGTAATCTGTTCGGTACAGCCATACGGATAGTTTTTAAGGTACTCAATAATGCCACGCAGATAGGCTGCCGGCGTTACCGATACCGATAGCTCGGTTTGACGTTGTTCATTATATAACTGGCGTTTTTGCGACAGGTTTAGGCTGTCACCTTTACTTTGTTGTTGAGCGGTTAAAACACCGGCCTGTAAAGTGGTTAGTAAGGGTTGGGCAGGGCGGATGCTCATTTCTTCGTTATAGTCGGCACTTTTGCCGCCACCGGTCACTTGGTAATGTACGTTAACGGCCCCCAGTTTTTCGTTGGCGCGGGCATGAAAGCGCACTGTACCATCTTGTCCCGGTGCTAGCGTCAGGGTTTGGCTAGGTGCTGATTTAATGTCCAATGCTTCGCCAGCATTAACGCTGACTTGTAAAGCCTGTGCGCCAGGCACACCACTGGTATTGGCAACCAGTACTCCCATATCAAATTCATCACCTGGCGCGGCCACCCATGGTTGCTGCGGCTGGATAACATAAGCTTGGCTGGCCACGGTATGTGTTACGGGTACTGCCAGTTTTCCAGCGTTTGCGGACACGGCCAACACGCGGATACTGCCATTAAAGTAATCCGGTACCGGAATCTGCAGGCTGTGATCACCCGGTTGCGCATCGATAATGCCCGACCAGAAAGCCATTGGCGCTTTATGTTTACGCGCAAAGGGGTTTTTGTATTTACCCAATAGTTTGTCTTCATCACCGCCCGGTAATGACAGGTTTTGTACCAAGGCAAAATCCGGCAGTATCATATCCAAAATTTGATGGGTTCTGACTTGCAGGGCGCGTTTTCGGAAAAAATAATCCAGCGGGGTTGGATTGTTGTAATGAGCAAATTGCAGTATGCCTTCATCAACGGCATACACCACCAGTTTTGTAGCTTCTTTGACTTGATAATGTACTTCCAAATTGGTGCCCGGTTGTACGGTTTCGGGTACTTTTAAGCTAACATCTTGGGTAAAGCGTTGCCGGGAAATACTAAAGGGCACCACGCCATAACTCAGCGGACTCATAAAAATTTCTTTGGAGTCCATGGCGCGCACAAAGGCTACAGACAAATACGCGTTACCACTGATGTTTTTGGGCAGGGTGATATGCTGGGTAGAGGCTGTGGTAGTGGTCTTAAACCATTGACTGCTTAGCAGGCCATCCTGTTCCACGCTTATCAGTCCAGCGCCCTGATAAGGCGCAACAATTTCAACGTCTATGGTTTCACCCGCTTCGTATTCTTTCTTGCTCAAGTGTAAGTTTAGCTCGGCATTGTGTTCGATATTGCGTGTCACATTGCCACTACCTGCCACTGAATAATCTACCCGATTTAATTCTTCGCCCTGGGCATTTTTAAACACGACCAGGAACTGGCCGGGATTGGTGCTGGGCAAGGTAAAATCCAACTTGCCGTTGTTTAGGGTGAGTTGTCGGGTTTCTAAGGCTTGCTGACGTTGTACCGATTGGTATTGATACAGACCATCCTGACGTTGTACTAAAGTAGAAACGTAACGATTTTCTATAATTTCGGCCGATAGTGTTTCGATAGCGCGTGGTTTAAAATCTGCCCCTAGTGCCAATAAATGCAAGTTACGTGGTGTGTCTTTGGGGATGAAATCAAGGCTACCATCGGCACCATACCCTAATAGATAAGCTTGTCTGGAGACCAGTGCGGTAGTCATGGAAACTACAGAACGCCCCGCATCTTTTTCGAAACCTTCACCCGCCAGTGTAATTTCATACACGGGTTCACTAATAGCCGCTAGCGGCAAGTCGTAACTGGCTTCACCTTGAGCATCCGTTTTGGCTTCGCCTAGTGCTTGCGGTAAATCGGGTATTTTATCCGGCAAAGTGCGGCGGAAGCGGTAATCGTTATAGCCGGGTACCAGTCCTTGCCAGGGGCGGAAGGTTAGTTCCAGTTTGGTCACATTACCTGCTGCAGGCGTACCAAACAGGTTACGCACGCTGACTCGCGCTTTAGCTGCGGTGGGGCTTAACCAGCCAGTAGCAGGCGCAGTAGGAATATCGGTTTTAACTTGCAAGTGGTCGGGTTGAAATTCTTCGACTCTAATCCGGGTACTGCCCAGCGATTTTTTGCTTTTATCGGCCATTATCAATTCGACTCGATAAGTACCGGTTTTACCTGCATCTAAGCTGGTCCAGTTAATTTCTTCAAAACCTTCGGCACCAAAGCTTAGTGTATGACTCCATACTTCTTGATTTTCGGGATCGCTAATCACTACTTTTAAGGGTAAACCGGCTGGTAGCGCAGACCAGTCACGTTTACGTAGCAGCAATCCTATATGTACGTTATCACCGGGTCGATAAATGCCTCGATCAGAAAACAGATAAGCTTGCAGAGTGTCGGCCTGATCGCGTAATCCATCGGTATCGAAGCGTGCAAAGTCCAGTTGCCGATTATCTCGATTAAAAGGCAGGAAGGATAAATCACCGGCTTTTTCTGCCAGATAAACGGTAGGCGTTTTTTCTGCTTTTAGTCCTTCGGTGGTGGGAAAGCTGACATGGCCTAGATTATCGGTTTTGCCAGAAAACAAGGCTACCCCGTTTTTACCCAATAAGGAAATTTGTGCGTCGGCAACAGGCAAACCCGTACGGAATGACATGGCAAACACTTCTTGTTGACCATTAGCGGCCGATTTAACCAGTAAACCCATATCGGTCAATAACACCAGGCGGGTGTCGGGTGAAGTGTTAACGGTACATTCATCCGGTGCTTGGTTGTCGGCGGCTTGCTGATTTTCGTCATCTATTGGAGTGTCAGCATTGTCTGTTTCAGCATCGGCACTGGTTTCTGTGCCGTCTGTGTTTCCACTGTATTGTGCATCATCGCTGCTGACTTCCGGCTCTGGATTATCTTTGCAGGTGTCGGGTAATTTTTCGCTGACTTTGAGTATAAACAGGCCGCGCGGCGGAAAGCCTTGCGTGCGGGTAAAGCGGGCAAAATCCACTGCAAAATAGTGGCGCTGCATGTCTTTATCACTGGGTAAGGCTTCATCATATTCAAACTTTTCTGCAAAATGTTCAATAGGTAGATTAAAGCTGGGATTTTCGAAATTGCCCTCTGTAAAATGCACCACGTGATGCATGTTATGTGGCAAAACTCGCTGTAATTCTACATGCACATTATTCACGCCACGTGCTGTAACCCCCAGTTTTTTGTTACCACTCAGACTTAACAGGGCACCTTCATGCAGAATTTTTAGTTCGCGCTGATTGGCACCAATTTCTTCCAGAAAGCGTGCATCCTGATGTAAGCTAAAGCCATCCAGGCTTTTAAGGCCCTGTTTAACGATGATCAGCACTTGTTGATTTTCCGGAGCTGTAAAGGTGAGGTGTTGCACCGTTTTATCTTCATTATCTGCATCTTGCCATTTAAGCGGTATGCTAGTGGCTTGCTTTAGTACCTCTGCATCCACTTGATTGGCCGTTTGCCATTCGGTCAAGTCTTTCTGTGCACAAAAAGCCGGTCTGGCCGGATTTTTAATTCGGCAATCGGGTAATAGGTACAAGCTAACCGCCTGTTCCAGGCTGGCGGGGTCTTGCAGGGCAACGCTAGTGCGTAAAATCAGCAAGCGCTCCAGGCTATCGTCGGCTTTAATAATGCTTTGCACACTCATTTCCGTGACTTTTAGATAGTCGCGAGCGCTGGGTATAGATAGGATGCGCGTGGTTTCATTTTCTGTACCTGCGCCACCTGCGGCGGCAACGATACCTTTATCCAGCACTAGTTTAATTTCGCTGGGTGCTTCTTTAATGGGGATGGGCGTTGTTTTTAAATAAGCCAGTTTTGGATCTTTTTCGTCGTAACTGATTTCGTAACCGACAGCATCACTAAATTTTTTTGCCGGTAACTGCCGAGACCAAACTGCGGTTTTGGCATTTAATATGTCGCGGCCGGGCGGGTAATTAAAATTAAGGGTAGCCGTCGCGCGCTTTATTTTGGGGTCTTGTGGATCTGTGTATAACTGCAAATTACCAACCTCTGCTTGCATGGCTGGAATTTTAAGGGTGTTGCTGGGTTGTTTTTGTTCAAACACACAGGCGGGAAATACTTCCGCATCGACGCTTACTTTATAGCTGATGCCAGGTTGCAGGCCGTCCGCAGACGTTGGCGTAAATATTAAATCGCCGCCCGCTGCTGCTTCGCCGTAATGCCATGTACCTGCAACCGCAGGGGTAAGTGCAATACCTGATTTTACTTCAGCACCGGCATTGGCTTTTGTTGCAGATTCGCTTAAAGCTTTCCCTTGCAAGTTTACGCTGATTTTACCTTCATCCAAACTCAGTGCAATGCTTTTGACGGTAGGTATGGCTTTATTGTCCGCATCAAATTTATCCCAGTCGCTACTTACCAGCTTAAGCTGGCAATCCGGTGGGTTGTTTAAGCTAACTTCGTTACTGGCCTCTAGGCTGGCTTGTAAGTCATCATCGTTAAATACAAAATAATTGTTTGCTCCCGGTACTTTACTTCCCGGTTTGCGGGCCATGACATGCAACTTTTCGTCTTTGAATGTAGCGTGTATCGTTGTATCTTGTGCGGGTCGTACTTGCGGATCGCTGCTAACAGTTAGGTGAGTACCTTTATTAACATATAAGGCAATGTCGCTGCCGTTTTCCAGTGCAGCGCTAAGCGTTGCATCGACGACGGGATAGTTAAAATCTAGAATAAATTCCAGTGTTCGACGTAAGGGGGCATCCTCGCTGTCTAGCCATTGACAAGCCTGTTTAGTCACTTGTAACGCTGGGGTATGATATTGCAGGCGGGTTTGTTCTAAGCTATAACCATTACGCAGTTTTAAGTCTTGTAAAGAGATTTTTAAATTACTGTCCGGAGTAAAGGTTCTGTCAGACGGGTAAAACACCAATCGTGATGGATCTTGCCAATGCCATTCGCCAGCGATGGACGGTTCTATTTGTGGCAAAAAATCCACCAACGCCTGACCGTTATCGGTGGTGGGTGCCAGCGCTTCGGTAAAATTAAGTACCAGTATCGGTGTCCAAAACTTATAATTAAGTAAATAAATGGCGGGTGGGGCAGCCGATTTGTTATCGTCACGGCAACCACTTAACAATGTTGTCAGTAATCCAAACAGTAACACTACGGAAAAAACTTTACCCAGTACCCTAGCCATTTGCCATTTATCCTGTCTGAATGTTGTCATTATTATGATTATTTTTAGTGCGACAGGTTTTGTGGTTTATTTTTCAAGTTTGCTGATGACAAAGACGGTTTGTATAGAGCCTTTCGATACTACTTAGTAGCGTTTAGTCGAATGGGGTTGGTCTTTGTCATGCGAGAACTGATGAAAAGATTAATATACCTACTAGGTAACATCAAAAAAGCCGCATATGTCTCAGCTTATTACGAATGTTGATCTTTGTAAATCATTAAGCTTTAACTGCCCAAAATACACGGCATATTTGGTAAAGTCACCCGATATTAAGCATACTTGACTTAGCCGCAAACTCTGGGAGTTACAGCTAAAGTCCAGTTTAAAAAAGTAAAAAATAGTTTACCTGATCGATAAATTACATAATTTCTAGGCTTAAAAGGGTAAATATGCTTGATTAAGAAATTAAGCAGTATGACACAACAAATCAGCGTTATTTTCTGCACTGGCTGCCATAAGTTCCAGATTAGCCAGCACTTGCAAACTGGCCTGTTCCATCTTTCCCGTTTCCTGCAGCATGGTGTTTACATCGTCAGCGCTGTAAGCTTGTAAGGCTTTGATAGCGGATTGGTGCACAATAATATGCGGATGTTCAATGTCATGATATCCAGGTAATTTTGAAAAGCAGTCATGACCTTCACCTTTGTAATACCATTTGCCAAGTCGGCACTGAGTATGTTCTGCAAAATCAGCTGATGTTTTTTGCGACAAATGAAACAGTACTTTATATACTTCAAATTTAAAAATCAGATGATCAATTTTTGCCAGTTCGCAGAAACTTCTTAACGACGAAGCGGCAATCACTTTTTCCATGGTTGCAGAAAAATGTAACAACTCGTGCATGGTACCCGTAGCCCGTTGACCCTCTTCACTAAATTGCAAGGCGCGTGAGGATAAGTTTTGCATTTGTTGGCAGGTATTGCCACTGTTATCACGTATTGATGCAGCCAGATTAGCAATTTTATTGGTAGCTTCTGCTGTGCGTTGTGCTAATGTTCTCACTTCATCGGCCACAACCGCAAAGCCCCTGCCATGTTCGCCTGCACGTGCAGATTCAATTGAAGCGTTTAGTGCCAGTAAATTAGTTTGGGTTGCAATATCGTTAATCAATTTTACGACGCCAATAATTTCCCTAGAACTTTGATCCAGCGTACTGGCTTGATCTGCAGTTTCAGTCGTCGTGTCGGCCAAATCTGCTAAGTTTTTTGATATACGCTCAATCGCTTGACTACTAGTGATCGATATACCTTGTGCTTCAACTGCTCGGCCTTTTTCATCATGCAGGCGATTAGCCAAACAGAACAGACTGCCTTGGGTATTGAGTAGCGATTCTCCAAAATTTTGTAAATGACTAATAGTGCCTAATAAATGTTGTAATTGCGTTTCCGCAAGCTGTTTGGCTTGATTCGATTCTTGTAAATCCTGTTGTAGAGAACTGATTTGCTGATTCTTTTTCTGTAAGTTATCCTCAGCAATCACTAATGCTTGCTGTGCTTGCTCCAGTTCGCTTTTACGAGTGAAAATTGAGAACATTGGCTATCTCCGTAGTTTTTATAGTTTTAATAGTACAGGCATGTAAGACCGTTGTTGGTATTGGGTATTTCATCTGTCTATGTGGGTTTTAAATTAAAAATGACTTGTCTTAATTCTAGACCATTACATAAGAATGGAAACTTAATTAATTGATTATGACAACCTTTAAGCAGAAAAGTTAATTGGGTAGTCATTACAGTATCGTTTTGATGAGGAGTTTGCCTTTAGGTGTCCTTAGTTGACTTTAGCTACTGAAATAACTTAGAAATGCACGGTTGCTATCGGTTACTACGGCATTAACGCTAACGCTATCAGTTTCCATTGGACAGAGTGGTTTTGACTCAGTAAATCCGTTATACTTAAAAATAAACTAATAGTGCCAATAAGGTACAGTATTTTATTGCTTGGGGGCGTTATGTTTGATTTACAATCCTTGGATATGTTAATTGGTCTGGTAACAATTTATCTATCCATTGCACTCGCCTGTACTGCCATTGTTGAATCGATAGCCACTTTTTTTGATATCCGCAGTAAGAATCTGGAAAACGCCCTACAAGAAATATTGGCCTGTCATATCAGTCATCCGCTTATATCGGATTCTCCTTGCAGTGTGGAAGAGCCTGAGCAGACCTTTATGATGAAGTTTTTTGCACATTCATTAGTTAACTCCCTAAGTAAAGGTGTTAATGGTCGGCCATCCTATATACCACCAGAAATATTTTCACAGGTCGTCTGCGATATACTCACTGAAAAAGGCACTAAAAGCCTGGATGTGGGGATAAACAACTTACCGGAATGCCGCTTAAAAAATATTTTGCGTATATTAAAAGCCAAAGGTGCGCAAACGACAGAAAGCTTTGAATATAATCTGGAAACGCATTTTGATCGAGTAATGGATAGGGCGACAGGTTGGGTTAAAATCCATCAGCAAAAAATGGCTGTTTTTGTATCATTTCTGCTAGTAGTGTTGGGTAATGTAGATACTTTCGCCATTGCTAATGCTTTTACTGCTAGTTCACAGTCGCGAGATGCTTTGTTGACACAGGCTAGCACTTTGTTGGCGCAGAGTAATAATCAAGTTTCGCAGCCTGTATCAACAGGCGGTGATGCAATTAAAAATATTCAACAGAGTGCAGAGCAGGTTAAACAATCTGTACAGGCATCAGTAACATTGTTTGAAGCTGTCGGTTTACCATTGGGTTGGAAAAGTGTTGATATTAATCAATATAGTGCTAAGGATTGGATTTCAAAAATTGTGGGCTGGTTAATTAGTATTTTTGCTGTATCACTGGGTGCGCCTTTCTGGTTTGATAAGTTGCAAAAAATTGTCAATATACGGCAGGCCGGTATTAATCCGCGTGAAAAAAGAAAAACAGCGGTATAAACGAGTGTTTTGCTGGCAGTGAATATAAAGTGTTAGTTTTTGTTAACAATAAAAGTCAGCAAGCGCCAACCGTTGTCTCGTAAATCTTATCTCTTGGCGATTTGCCTAACTTAAGCAACAAAAGGTTTTACAAGCAATTTAATAGAGAGTAGACTTTAATATTAAATTTATTAATATCATTAGTTTATTAGATTATTGTTAAGTTAATTATTAACTAAAAGTGTTGCTATTCACCTAGGGTAAATCAATCCTGATAGACAACAAACAACGTATATTGGAAGGGTAGGAATCCACCACCTAAACTAAACCAATAACACTACTGAATTTTATCGAGTCATTGGATTGAAGTTAGCTAAGAATAAATACAATTTGAGGCAAACTTTAAGATTAAGCACTAGTCTTGTCATTGATGTACTTGCTATGGATACAATCAACATTAAAAATAATAAGATTTTATGTCAGCCGCTGATACTGATACTTTTTATGGCTGTTTTTATCAATGGCTGTCAGCTTTTGCCTTTTTCCCAGGAACCAGAGCCGCAACAGGTTGTGTGGACGGTAAAAGCCGATGAAGTGGTGAGTCATGAGTTTACTCTGCAACCAAACCAAAACCTTGTGGGTAGTTTAGCCAGCGTTCAAGCTAGGGACAACGATACTTTGTCGGATATTGCCCGTCATTATGGGCTTGGATTTAACGATATTGCCTATGCTAATGCCGGCATGGATCCGTGGACACTACACAATACGCAATCAGTAATATTGCCCTTACGTTTTATTTTGCCTGAAGCGCCACACCACGGTATCGTACTAAATTTAGCAACTATGCGCATGTTCGTTTATCCCAAAACCACATCCAATATGCTGTTTACCTTTCCCGTTGGAGTCGGTCGAGAGGGCTGGAATACGCCATTGGGACTCACCAAAATTATTAGCAAAAAAGTTAATCCGGATTGGATTGTGCCTGAGTCAATTAAGCGCGAACATATTAAACAGGGAGATCCATTACCTAACGTGATTCATGCAGGTCCCGATAATCCGCTGGGAAACTACGCCATGCATACCGGATTTAACAGTATTTTGATTCATGGTACCAATAAACCCTATGGTATTGGCATGCAGGTCAGTCATGGTTGCGTTCAGCTGTATCCAGAGGATATTGAATCGTTATTCAACAAAGTGGAGGTTGGCACCCCAGTGCGTATTGTCCATCAACCTTATCTGGTAGCTTGGGATAACGATATGCTGTATCTGGAAGCACATCCACCCTTAGAGAAATGGCAGAAACAGCAAACACATTTACAAGCCGATCTAAAAGTCCAGCTTAAAAAAATTGCTGCCGAAAAACATACGAAGCTAGATTGGCTTAAAGTGGCAGATGTGTTGAAACGTGCCGATGGCATACCTACACCTGTGTTGGTTAATGGAGAAAATTTATATGAACTAACCGCTCATGCCATACCCCTGCAACATCCTGATCAATTGGCAAATCAACCGCAGGTGGTTGAGCTGAAAGACAGCGATTGGTCGTTACTAACGGATCGGTTTCCTAGTGCCAGTGAGGCGCAAAAACTAGCCGCTATGCTAAATCATCTGGAGCCACAAATCCCAGCGCGGATGGTTGCAAGTGCGGGTGGTTATCAGGTAATTGCCGGACCCTTTAAAACCAGCAAAGAAACGCAACAAAATGCCAAACGTATCAAGCAGTTTTTTGAATTGGATGTGACCGCACGGCCGCCTAAAAAAAGTGTAGGTTAATTAAGATTGACTGACAAAAAATATTGAACTAATTCTTTAAGTAGGTGCAAATATTCAGTTTTTGTTTAGTGGCTCACAGGGTATTAGCTGCAGAACGAAGAGGCTTGAATAGTATTAAAAATACCACAGGTTACTTTAGCACTAAAGTCTAAACAAAATTTATTAACTTTTTGAATACTTGTCATTATTTGTTTCACATCAATAAATAGAGTATTACATTGGGGTTAAGATAAATTTTTTGTGACAGAGTGAGGCAATTTGTCGCACTCATGATTTAC
Source organism: Methylomonas sp. AM2-LC (assembly GCF_039904985.1). Classification (NCBI taxonomy): domain Bacteria; kingdom Pseudomonadati; phylum Pseudomonadota; class Gammaproteobacteria; order Methylococcales; family Methylococcaceae; genus Methylomonas; species Methylomonas sp. AM2-LC. Next base: position 3,189,085 of record NZ_CP157005.1, on the reverse strand, counting down.
ATTTTGTTAATAGCAGCGTAATCTTTTTTCCGTAGTGTTTGATTGAATTGTTAAATTCCATAGTTCCTTCCTTTGTCCGGCTTTTAGCCGGATTTTTTTTATCTGCGTAGTTGCTTTTCTTTACCGAATTACTTGGTGATGTAGCAATGCAAACTTTGCCCCAGTGAGTTCTATTCATTATTTGTTTGTTCTGGTAATCAATGGGGAATATGCTGTATTGCAATATTCCCCAAACGTTGTGTTTTTTAGGCTATTGATAATAACGTTTTCTTTGTCCAACAAAATAAATACCGATCAAACCGGGGATTAACAATTCAAAAGTAGGTAGCTCCGGCACCACAGATATAGAACTGTTTTGGATAGCCACGGTAAGTGAATTACCATAAGCATCTCCCAGTGCCTTTAGCGACAATGAGACAGGACTGGTGCCTTTGCCTAATGTGTCGAATGTTAGCGTTGCCAGTGTAAACTGATGTTGTTGAAAGACGTTTAGCGCACCTGCCGAATCCAGAGATAGTTCAAACACCTCGACATTTCCCGCACCTGGAGTAACGGATTGGATATCGCCCAAACCGAACAGATTTAATCCTGTGCCAAATTGGATACTGGAATAAGCCAACAAGGTAGAATTGAAACTCAGGCTTAAATCATATGTTCCCAATGTCAGGCCACTACCTAAACCAGAAATGTCAATATTGAAGCTAACCTGGCTGCCTTGAGCTACGCTTTGTGTTGTTGGATCTATCGACAATATTGGGGTGGCATAGGCGATATTCATACTGCCACTGAGGAATATGCTTAATGCTAAATATTTAATGTTCATAATGCTTACCTTGTTTATAAATGGGAATTTGAGCGTAATTTGTTGCTGGTTTTGCCGAAATTCCGACCACTTTTTCAAAGGTGGTCGGAAAACAGCTTAAACACTTACTATAGCTAGGATGCACATTGGGAATGGGTGCATTTTGTGACTAAAATACGCATATCCAGAGCGTTTAAGAGGCCATCGTGATTTAGGTCGCGAATATCAGTAGGACCGCTTGTATTGGTGTTAAGCACTTTTTGTAGAATCGCCAGATCTTTAGTATCGACTATTCCATCAGCGTTCAAGTCACCAATTAGCAAGAAATCCGCTACGATAGTCTCCGGCTTATTAATGTTGGGTACTGTAAACGGATTGTGGATCGATTTGACGAAATCACCTTGAAATTGCTGAAACAGGTAATTGCTTGTAGGTGTTGCCTTAAGGTTGGGTGTACTATTGAGATCATACCAGCCTGTTCCGGTAGCGGAACCGCCTGTTGCGGGTACGCTTTTCACAGTCAGCAGATATTCAGGTGTAAATTTGCCAATTAGTACTGCATCTTTAACGCCGACATGTACAGCTTTGTTTTGCGAACCCCCGTCCATCCAACCGTTAAATTTTAAACGGGTGTCCGGTGAGATTTCCATCACAGGGTGGAGGCTGATCTCATGGTTGCTGTTAGTCAATACCTGTACATCAGCAGGAAGCGCGTAATCCTTGCCGTCCACATTGATGTGCGGAGCAACGCTGATACTTGCTCCAGGAATTTCCGCTTTTACATGCAGGGTTACACCGGGAACATTAACGGTAACAGGGATGATGAGTGGTGCTTGAAGAAACCCGCCGGTAGCTGGATCAACTTCCCGAATCACGATACTTTCATTGAAACTGCCCGGTGCAGACCCCAACAAAGATTCAACCTCGACTTGCGTACCTGATACGGTTGCTTTCAAATGACTGCCAGTTACTTGCGTTTCCAGTTTGCCACCCTTGCCGCCCAGCACGTTGATAGTTGCGTTTTGCTGAGGCGCTAAACTTAGGCTATTTGGTGCTGCAGTAATTAGTCTGGCTATGTGGTTCAGCCAGATCGGGTCGCTGTCAGGATTAAATGGGTTTGCGGATAGCCTGTCGCGGAAGGCAATACTGAAAAGATTTTGGTTTTCTTGTCCGCCAGCAGGCGCCCAAAAATGAAATTGTGCACCAAACTCCTTCTGACAAACGCTTTCACCTTGCGTCCATGCAGCTCGGGTTTGAGTGACGGCCCAGGTGTAGTCGGCAGGATGATCGGGGTCAGGGAATATTCCTGTGGAAGTCTTAGGTCCAGCGCAGGCAAAAGCATGTTGGTTGCTTGCGGCATCGCTTAGCCAGTGGCCTTGTTCATAAGCTTTAAACGTTGCAAGTGGATTGCCGATAAAGGTATATTTCAAAGCCATGGCTGCCGGTCCATCGTTGCCAAATTCGTTTATTCCCCAACTCCAAATGAAACTAACTCGACGGACATCTGGATCGGGAAATGAGTAATTCCATATAGTGTAAGTTTTGTAACAGTCACTGGTAACATCTATGCCAGCGCAAATATCATATTGAATTGATGCCTGACTGGCTCTTGAACCCGCCAGTAGAAAATCGAGATTGATCATGGAGTAACCGCATTTGGTGGCATCCGCTATGGCTCCTTCGCCTAGTGCGCCTTTCGGTCCTGAGGCAAAGAAATTACTGCCGCTACGGTCTTCGCCGACATATGACCATTGGTTAGGATTGCGTGCGGCAATGGGGAAACCACCCTGGTTTTGGCAAGTCGGGTAGCGGTAACCGGACGTGTCAGTATAACCATCATCAATGACATATTTAGACCAATCCCAAGTGGTATTGGTGCCAGTATCGCTAAATACAATCACCTGTTTGCCTGCGCCGCGCAGTTCGCGCAAGCTAGGCCAATGGTCAAGGGTTGAGCCATCTGCGGGTGGCTGGTAAGCCAGGTTGCCAAGTTCGATGTTGATGGCATCGTCTATCCAGTAATAATGAGCTTTATCCAATTCACTCGTGCCCAAAAGACGAATGATAATAAATTCACCAGGATTCTTTTTCAGCCATTCAGCCACTTCGTGCATGCCCAAGGCATACAAGCGGCCTTCGCTGGAAGGTCCGGCCAAGCCAGTGTCACTGATCAAATCAGATACCGTATATGTTTTGCCAAATATTGAAAGGAGGTCCTTCAAAATTTGATCTGGAATTGTAAAATAGGCTGATGGAAAATTTTTGCCGTCGGTGGCACAGTTGATGAAGTTGTTTGATTCGTCCAGAATGCCGTATGCGGTATTGTGACAGAGTCGAATCTGCCCGCTATAGAATCTTGGATCCATGCGGATAATGCGCATACCCTCTTGAAGTTGGTCGGTCATGCTCAACACCTGGTCGGCGGACAAGGAGGATTTTGCATTGTCGGCATAAGTGCTATAGGAATTATGCGACCCTAAATAATTACCCCAGTTAGCTTGCTGATGTGCACCGATACCGTACATCTGTTCCTGCATGGCAAAGCCGAGCCAACTGTTGGGATTGGCGAACAGGTTTGCATGACCGGTGGAGTTTCTTACGCAAAGGTTGCCGGAAACGGTCAGACCTTTATCGCATTTCGGTAACAGTAATGGATCGGAGTACATGTTGATCGCAAAATCTGAAGTGCTTACACAGGCGGCCATGTTCTCACCACCGCAGATAAGAGTAGTATAGGGGCTGGAAGCATAGGGATCGGCAGCCGTTTCGGTTATCGGCATACCTGCGCATAGCGCAAGGTAGCCTAATAGGGAAAATACCTTTATTTTCATAACTTGTCTCCTTCAGGGTTGTTATTTAATCACAGCCGCTCAAACGCTCATGGCCTGCATAAACCCGCAAGCTCTGGCCGATAGCAACCGGAAGCTTCTACACCGGCGCACTTTCGCCGGATGCCCATAAGCTTATTCGTAGCCAAGTTTTTCCGATATAGTCCATTTTGACTATGATTAGCCTTTAAGATGAGTTGCCTTGATTCAGATATTCATAGCCTAGCTTGGTGCGGCAAAGCGGACAACAAGGCGCGTAATTGCGCAGCGTCCAGCGGTTTATGCAGTACCGGCAAACCGGAAGCCAGCGCCGTAGCAATTTGCTCGCGGCTAATATCGCCGGTGACAATGGCAGCAGGCACCAGTCGCCCAAGTTTGTCATGCAGATGGGAGACCAGTTCAGCACCGTTCAAACTACCCTGCAAACGGAAGTCGGTCAGGATAATGTCCAGGTCGTGGTGGTCATCAGCAGCTGCTAAAGCCGTTTCCGCGTTCGCTGCCGCCACGCAGTGACAGCCAAAACGCAGCAAAACGGTGCGGATGGCATGCAGCACCATAGCATCATCATCCACGACCAGAATTTTCAATTGCGGCAGCAGGTCTGGCCCGGCCAGGGTTTGAGCAAACGTTCCGTTTTCAGGTGGCTCAAGCTTCGGCACTGAAATTTCAAACACACTGCCATATTCGAATCGCGACTTGACTGTAAGTTCGTGATCAAGCAAATCAGCAATACGCTGTACGATGGCCAAACCTAGACCTAAGCCCTTTTTCCGGTCACGTTCCGGATTGACCAGTTGTTTAAAGGCCACAAAAATCTGGTTTATTTGGTTGTCCGGTATGCCGATGCCGGTATCCCAAATCTGTACAATCCAGTTGCTTTGCCGTCCGCGCAACGTTATTAGCACGCCGCCTGCTTCCGTATAGCGAATCGCGTTGGCGATAAGATTGCGCAAGAGTCGTTCCAATAAAATGGGATCGCTGCCACACCAACAGGGACGGCAGGCCAGACGTAGCGTAAGCCCTTTTAAATTAGCCTGCGGTAAAAATTCACGATGTAGGCGCTCTAATAGGGCATCCAAAGAAAAACGGCTAATCTGTGGTGATATGCTACCCGCATCGATACGAGCCATTTCCGTTAAGGCATCCAGCATATCGTTGATCGCGGCACCGGCTTCTATGGCCCTTAATACTAATTCCTGTTCAGGACGCCCAACCAAATCCATGTGTAAAATATCCAGATATAAGCCTTGTGCATGCACGGGTTGTCGCAAATCGTGACTGGTGGCAGCTAATAGCCAGGATTTTTCCAGATTGGCTTGTTCGGCGGCCTGCTTGGCAATGTCAGTAGCCTGAATTTGCAAATGCAGTTCGTCGGCCAGTGTTTCTTTTTCAAACCGAAGTTTGATTGCGCTAATCAATACGTTTTGTGCGTTTTCGGCATAAAGTAGATTGATCAATGTGAATAATACGGTTAACCCAGCGACTTGCCAATACAATGCCTGCCCTTCCAGAGCTAAGCGAGCGATAAAAGGCAAAGCCGCAAGCAGTACGTAACCGTAGTAAGCCGGTTTAAATGCGGATAAGGAAGCCACTGATCCAGCGATCATGCCAGCCAATACCAGCGTTAGCAAAATCAGGACTTGTGCTTCTGGTTGGAAAAACAGATAAAAGCCCGCTCCCCATAACAAACCGGAGAAACAGCAGCCTAATGCAAACAACCAACCCCAGAACAAAGGCCGGGAATGTTGGTCGACTAAGCATTGATAGCGTCGCATCAGTGCGTAGCGCACACTATTAACTATCATCAAGCAAATCAACCACACAGACAAGTGCCACGTCTCTGCCTGTGAATAAAGGATCAAGGCTAAAATCACTGCTGCCAGCATGCCGCCGAACAATACCTGGGGGGCGTGTGCGTAAAGTATTTTGATGCGCTCCGCTACGAGTGCTGTAGGGCTTACTTTATATTCAGTAATTCTAGGCTTCATGTAACACCGTTGTTTAGGCAACCAAACCCAGTTTCTGCGAAATAATGATGGCTTCGGAACGGTTTTTACCACCCAAAATCAGCAAAATTGCGGCAATATGGTTTTTAACAGTGTTTTCAGATATATTAAGATGTCGGGCGATTTCCTTATTACTCCAGCCTCGACATAGCCAGCGCAATACTTCCAATTGGCGTTCGGTTAATTTTATGGGTTGGGTGTTGGAAGCAGGTAGTATAGGTGGAGTTGCCAAAATGGCAGCTGTTTTTGCCTGGCCAGTTAACCACACGCTTTCTCCCTGACGGATTTTTTGCAATGCCATCGCAAAAACCTGACTATCCGTAGATTTATGAATGAACCCCTGAGCACCCAGACCCAAACAGCGTCGCGCTAAAGCCAAATCATCGGTACCGGACAGTAATATCAGCGACACAGTCAAGTGGGCTGCGCGGTACATTCGTACCAGAGCTTCGCCGGACAAATCCGGGAGATTAAGGTCTAGCAGCACGATGCGCCAATCGTGACCGGATTTTAACAATTCCAGACCTTGTTCCGCTGTTTCGGCTCCGAAAATACTGGTATCGTGAATGTCCATTCGGTTTAGCATCAAAGCTACGCCGGACCTAAACAATCCATGGTCATCTACGATCAGAATTTTCATACTGCTATATCGATTCTGTGGCTGAAAAGGGTTAAGAGTTGATTCGTTGTAACTATGCCGTTCGTTTTGGTCATCTACCCGGTTATTCATGCCAAGTTTGCTGACAGAGCACACAGTAAATGCGATTGTGTTGACCAGTTATCTACAACCTAGGCACAAAATGCCTTGCAGCCTTTATTAAGCTGTTTTGAAATATTAGGTGATTTTGACGACTAGTATTTTACTAAAACACGCCTATAGCAATTGCTGTTATGTTAAGCCGTAATAGCATAGGACGAATTAAGTGCGAGTAAGATTTAGTTTCGAAGCGTATCTTTCTGTGTTCTACCCAAACGACAACAAGCGCAAACTGCAAACCAGCTAAACCGCATAACCCACGCCAATAGCATGGAAATGTTCAATATACACTAATTTTCATGATAACCACTTTTTAAAGCATTAATCCATCTGGTTCAAGCAATGGTTAGTCTTCCTTGTTCCATTTTCCATACTTTATTAGAGACTCTAGCTGCTTGTGCTGGGTTATGGGTGACCCAAATATAAGCTCTGCTGTCTGTTGCCTCTGCAAACCAGCAAGCGACAATTTTTTCAATGGCGGCACTTTTTTCGGCATCCAGGGCTGCTGTCGGTTCATCCAGTAACAATATTTCCGGTTGCAATTGAATGGCTCGTAATAGGGCGGTAATTTGTGCTTCACCGCCAGACAAATTTTGAATGTTTTTCTGCAAAAAAGCCGTATTTAAGCCTATTTCTGTTAGAAAATTGGTGATGATTAATTCCGAATATTGTTTACCTTTATGCGTTTTTAGCTTAAAAACTTGTTGCAGACTATCGGCTACGCTGCCGGCACCCAACGCGGGGAGTTGATGTAGATAAATGACATGACTGCGATACAGTGGCATGTCTATTTTTTGCAGGTCTTTACCTTTCCAGATAAATTCACCTTTATCGACCTTTTCCAGCTGAGTGATGCTGCGTAGTAATAAACTTTTACCCGCCCCAGAGCCACCTTGCAAAGAAATGCGGTCTCCGGCTTGTATTGAAAGAGATAGAATTTCCAGCAATGGTTTTGCCGCAGTATTACCGTTAAACTGTAGTCCTTTGATAGTTAATAATGGTGTAACTGGATTAGTCATTTCAGCCATTTGCGCGCAGGTGTTTTAATAACGGGAAGGGGTGCAATAAATTGATGTGCCGTATTGAACATTTGCCGATAACCCAGCAGAACCACGCTAATGGTGCCAAACATGGTTGTGGCGGCTATCAGAAACATGATCACAATCTGATACTTTACCGCCTCTAAGGGATCAACGCCTGCCAATAACTGCCCCGTCATCATCCCGGGTAAACTGACCAGACCTACCACCATCATAGCATTGGTCATGTTAATCATACCTGTGCGTATCGCGGTCACCAAGTGCGGGTGAGCAGCTTCCCAGCGTGTGGCACCTAACGCTAACTGACTTTCCACTTCCTGTTTTCGGGTAGACAGTTCCACGCTTAATCTCTCAAGTGCCAAGCAAACGCCGTTTAATGAATTGCCCAACACCATGCCCAGTAATGGAATCAGATATTGTGGCAGATACCAGGGGATTAACTTAAGAATGCCAAACACGGCAAAACCAGTGACGAGCCAGGCACTGCCCCAGATAGAAATGATGCTATGTAAGCGCATCCCCGGATAATGAAATTGGCTGCGGCTTGCGGCTGTATATCCGGCTACCACTGTCATTACTACAATAATAGACAAAGATAGATACCATTGATTATGAGTAAACACCCATTGTAAAACGAAACCAATCAGTAGCAGTTGCACTACCGTGCGTAAAGCGGAGATAAACAGTAAACGTTCCATACCCAATTTAAGGTAGAGCGACAATATGCCATTGACTACCACCAGACTTGCTGCCAGTAAGACTTGTAGATACGAAAGATCTAGATAGGTGGTACCCATACAGGTAGGTTACTCAATAAAGTTTATGTGTATGTTCAAGTACATCTGGAAATAAAATTATTATTTATTTCCAGCGATTAACTGGGAACTTCGAAAAACCATCCTTCGACAGGCCCAGGGCGAACGGTGTCACTTATATATCAATAGCTTACTATTTTCGCAGAGCTTGTCGAAGCACAAAAAACAGGTTTTTCGAAGTTCCCAACTGTTTTAGTTATTAGGTAGAGCTGTTGCATTAATCAACTGATTATGGTTACTAATTTTGCAAATTTCATAGGGTAGGTAGATAATAACGGATAATTAAAGGCACTGTTGGTATAAACAGCTAATTTTTTGAATTTTGGATTAACCGGACGCTACACAGAATATTGTTATGGGCAATAAAAAGTTCCCAGATTGTTATGATACCTGGAACGGACAGCGTATCCATCCAAACGCTCCAGCAGGTGGTGGAGGCCCAGGGATTTTTAAAACATCATTGCCGCTTGGTGTTCAGTCTTTAAAGCCTACTAGTAACGAGAAACCACTTCTTGGCTCGCCAGTGGCCAAACAGCTTACTCCACAGCAAATTTTATCACCCAGTCTATTTGAAAGAATTGATGCCATAAAATCGGCCTATACCGAAGCTATATTAAAAGCGCCCGCAGCTATCTATGCAGAAACAGGTTATCAGCTTGGACTAATTCTCAAATCATTTCTGCCTGGATTGTTGAATATGTTAAAAGTGCTAGGCATTAGCACTATTGCCGGGGCTGCAATTGGTGGCGGTATTGGTTTTCTGTTTGGTGGCATTGGTGCTGCACCTGGTGCTGTGGTGGGTGGTGAATTGGGTATTGAAATTGCAACTGCAGTTTTTACCTGGATGGGGCTAGGTTTTTTAGTTGTTGCTATTGTTGACGGCCTAACAGAATTTGATCAAGTGCTTTTAAATGCTGTTCGGCGGGCTTGGCATGCTCCCGAACATACTTCACCCACTAAGCAAAACGAAATCAATGCTGCTGCCTCTGAGCTGGCACGCGCAGTGGGTATTATTTTTCGCTTGATGTTACAGGGAATATTAGCCTATGTATTAAAGAAGGGCGCAGTTTCTGCCAGTCGGGCCAGTTTTGCAACGGTAGGGTCGGTTAGTAAGATAGGGGTTAATGCCAGTGCTGATGCCAGTATGGCCGAACTAAGCACTTTACTCAAGAATAGTAAATTACCACCTGAGTTTTCAAGCTGGTTAGAAAAGAATTGGGACGATATCAGCCATAATCAGCGTCTGCAAGCACAAGGTCGGCTTAAGTCTGCATCGAGTGTCAATCAACCGATGCCGGGCAGGAGTGGCACAGCCGAAAGCCCTTCTTCATTATCGGAAAATAGTGGTGGTAAGTCTGCATCCTCGGGTGAATCGACTGCCGCAAAAGACGCTGAGGCTGTTACGGAAACCTCTAATGAAACAGCCTGCCCTGTGGGTAGCAAATGTAGCAAGGCTGGTGAACCTATTAGTATGGTCACTGGCGAGGAAATGTTGGAGCGGGTGGATTTTACCTGGGAGGGGCCTTTACCTTTAATCTGGCGGCGCTTTTACCGTAGCGGACAATCAGATCGAAACTTGCAATTAGGTTTTGGTTGGTTAACGCCGCTGGACGAATGGCTGGATGTAGGCGAACGAGCCAGTTATCGTAATGCCGATGGACAGAGCATTGATTTACCTTTGCCAGCAGTTGGACGCTATAGTGTCAATGTGCCGGAACAAATTCGCCTGTACCGTGATGTGGGCCAATTTCGCATTGTTGATGCCAGTGGTTTGGAGCATGTTTTTAGTGGCACAGAAGGGCGCTGCCGTTTAAGTGCCTGGCAAAATCATTATGGACAAAGTTTGCATTTTCATTGGAATGGCGGCGTAATTAGTCGTATCTCCACTAATTGGAATAAACATCTGTTATTGGAGCGGCAAGGAAATCTGATTGTTGCTTTACAGCCTGCCGAACGAAATGGTTCAGATTTTGTAGCGATAGGCGAACCTTTAGTTGCGTATGCTTATAGCGAATCGGCTGATCTAGTTGCTGTTTTTGACCGACTTAAGCAAGGCGAAACTTATGCTTATAATCAGCATTTGCTAGTGAAACGGAGTTTGCCCAGTGCTTTTAGTTTTTATTTTGAATGGAATGCAGAAACGCCCCAGGCTAAATGTTTGCGCAATTATGGCGACAACGGTATTTACGACTACCGATTTGAGTGGTTGCCAGATGGCATAAGTCATGCGATTAATTCGCACGGTGGTGTGAGCGTTTATCAACACAATGCTGAAGGTCAATTAATCTACGCCCGTAGTCCGGAAGGGCTAGAAATTCGCTATCACTACAATGCTGCTAAATTATTGGTGCAAACTAATGCGCCTGGTGATGCAGTGACTCGTTTTGCTTACGATACTGAAGGCAGATTGACATCTATGATCAATGCTGTTGGACACAGCCAGCGCTTCAAATATAACAAACAAGGTCAGCTAGTCGAAGTTGTTGATGCGCTAAATCAACGTTGGTTGCGGCATTACGATCAGCAAGGTCGGCTTGAAGAAACTATTGCTGCCAATGGTGCCGTCACACGTTATAGCTATAATCAACAAGGTTTAATGACCAAGGTTGTTAACGCCTTGGGGCAAGCGCGCAGCTTGTTATGGGATCAAAACATGCGATTGTTGGGTGAAACGAGTTTTGATGGCTTTAAAACGCGTTATCAGTATGATCTGCAAGGGCGAATTATCGCCATTATTAGCCAAGATAAACAGACTACCCGTTACGACTACGATGCGCTGGATAGAATCATCGCAGTACATTATCCAGATGGTAGTACTACAAAAATGCGCTATAACGTTTCAGGACATCTAAGTCATTTCATTGATGCACAGGGGAATACTACCGAATATCGTTATGACGAGGGTTTGCCGCAGCCTAGCGCACGCATTAATCCACTTGGGCAGGAAATGCGCTATTGCTATGATGCTGAACGTAATCTTACTGCTTTGATCAATGCAAAAGGTGAAACTTATAGTCTAAGCTACGATAAAGATGAAAATCTGCTATCGGAATGCGGCTTTGATGGGCGTTTACAGCATTATCGCTACAATAATGCCGGACAATTGGCCGCGCATTTACAAGCCACTGAAAATGATGAATGGCAAATTACCCACTTTGAGCGTGATCGTTTGGGGCGTTTGTTAAAAAAATCCGCTCCAGATGGTAGCGTTACCCAGTATGGTTACGACCAATTGGGGAGATTGCAATTAGCCAAGAATTCCGATAATACCGTGCTTCTTGGCTACAATGTATTAGGCTTGGTAAATCAGGAAAATCAAAATGGGGCGCTGGTTCGTCACAAATATGATCTGTTAGGGCGGCGCATACTGACAGACACACCCGATCAGCATCGTATTGAGTATTGCTTTGGCGAACGCTATCTGGATAGTATTAGCTTTAACGGGCAAACACTCAGTGCGCATGGATATGACGAATGGGGTAGGGAAGTCAAGCGTAGTCAGGGCTTGCTTGATACGCATTTTGATTACGATCCGCTAGGACGTTTACTAAGACAACGTACCGTTAATCACGTGCAGGATCGCACCGTACTGGGACGTCAGTATAGTTATGATGTCGCTGGAAAACTGAATATGCTGGAGGATCTGCGCCAAGGTATTAATCAATATCATTACGATCCTGCTGCGCGTTTAATACGCACCGAAGGTTTAAATCCAGAACTATTCGTGCACGATCCGGCAGGTAACTTGCTGGGTGCAAATCCAGAAACTGGGTTGGTAGTGGGTGACCGACTAATGCTCATGGGTGATCGCCATTACCGTTATGATGATGCCGGTAATCTGATTGAAGAAAAGCGCGGCAAAGAAGGAAAGATAGTTACCCGTTACCACTATAACAGTGATAACCGTCTGTTTAGGGCAGAAACACCGCAAGGTAGTACCGATTATCGTTACGACGCCTTGGGGCGGCGCATCGCCAAACTAACCCCGCAAGGCGAAACTCGTTTTGTGTATGATGGGCCGCGCTTGTTGGCGGAAATCGATGGGCAACGTAGTCGCACTTATGTGTTCGAACCCGGTAGTTTTCGACCACTGGCGTTTATTGAGCAGGAGAGTGTTAAAGCAACTAGCGCTATTTATCATTATCACCTGGATCATCTGGGTACTCCTAGAGAGTTAACTGATGCGCAGGGTAAGATTGTTTGGTCTGCTCAATACCGGGCTTATGGTAATCTGGCCTTGGCCGATGTGGCTGAAATAGATAACCCACTCAGATTTCAAGGGCAGTATTACGATCAGGAAACCGGATTGCAATACAATCTGAATCGCTATTATGATCCTAATGCAGGACGGTATATTCATCAAGATCCGATTGGTTTGGTGGGTGGGGATAATGTTTATATATATACCCAAAACCCGACTAATTGGATTGATCCTTTTGGTTTGGATTGGAATTATTTTCTGACCAACTCAGACGGCAAAGTGTATTATCATGGTCGCGCCTCTGATAACGCTACCATGCAAGATGTAATCAATCGCCATGCCAATAATATTGGTTCTGATGGTGCCAGATTTGGGGAAGGGGATACAATCACTCAGGTGACTGCTTATGGAACTGATTATGATCTGGTACGCGGTATTGAACAAAGAGGTATTGAAGAAAATAATTTGTTGGGTAGAGGAAGTGATGATGTAAGAGGTAATTTAATTAATGGTATTTCTGAAGCGAAACAATCAACACCCAAAGGAATAAGCAGGCTAGATGATGCAGATGTGTTTCTGAGTCAAAAAGGGGTATCAAAAGTGAGTGAACTACCCGCACTTAAAGCCAAGTGCTATTGAAAGGTAAACAGATGAATGAAATTGATGCTAAAGCACTTAATATTTTAAAAAAATATAATTTACTTAAGCCTGATGCCACTAGCCCAGAAGATTTTTTATTAGCGCAACAAAAAGGACTCATGTTTGACAAGGTGAATGTCTTTCATGATGAAGCGGTAAATAAATGTTTTGACAGTTTTTCTAATGCCAGAAAACAGCATTTTACTAATCTGTTTTTAGTGAGTTTGAGTCAAAATAGGCTTGATTACCGCAGTGGACTTGCAGCTTTTGCCATTATGCAGTCTTTTCCAAATCATGCGTTTGCTGGTACCAATCCTGATTGCTGTATAATTTGCTCATACCCACCGAATAGAGAAGTGAGTTTTTCTGCAATTAATCAATTCAGATTTTTATGTGGTGGTTTATACTCTGCTAAGCCGACGGAAATATATTTTTTTCTGGATCAACACAATGCCTTGACAGATATTTATCCAAGCGCTGTAGATTTTGAAATTTTTCTAGAAATTCTGCAGGTTATCAAGTCTGTAGACGATACTTGTACTGTGACTACGCTGCAAAAAATCCTGAATAAACTACCATCATTTCGATCTACAAAAGAACAAATCAAATATTTTCTGGAAACTTTAGGCTATTGTGGAATTTTAGAAACAGCTAACCACCCCGGTTTATTGCATCAATACGTCAATCTGGGCCTCGCGCCACGAAAAACCCATAGTTCAGACTGGAAGTATCCAGTAGATTTTTGGACCGGAAAAGACGGCATTAATCTGGAGGCTTTGCAATTTTGGTTCGGAGCTTACAAGGAACTAAATATTTAATGACCGATAACGCGGAATACCCTACACTTTTGCCATAAAACTACAGGTTATGCTTGCTACCTTAGCTTAAGGAATGATAGCGTACAGTTACTCTGTCGTTCATCAGTCTTATGTGCAAAATGACTTCTGTATTTTATCGCATTTTTAGTCTGTGTTTTCTGTTACTGGCGGCATCTCCGGCTGTTGCCCAAAAGCCGGTACAACAACAGTATAGTTTTTATGTTGTGCCTCAGGCTGCTCCATTGGCTATTCATAGCGCTTGGTATCCGGTTTTAGAAAAATTGAGTCAGGCGACTGGTTTGGTTTTTGATTTACATGTGATAGCCACTCTTCAAAGCTTTGAAGTTGCATTATTGGGCGATGAACCTGATTTTGCCTTTATCAATCCTTACCAATTTCTATTAACCAGTCGCCAACAACTCTATATTCCCATGTTACGGGATTCCAGTCAGTTATTGACAGGCATTCTAGTGGTCAGAAAAGACAGTCCGATTACGTCTATTCACGATCTGAATGGACAGACACTGGCTTTTCCATCCTCAAATGCTTTTGCTTCTTCGTTGTTTGTCCGTTCTGATTTGGCTACACAAGGCATATCTATACATCCAAGCTATGTTAATACACATACTAATGTTTATCGGAGCGTGCTATTGGGTGATGTGGTTGCGGGGGGTGGTGTTAATAATACCTTTATACGTGAACCACTGGATGTGCAGCAGCAACTGCGAATTTTGTATAGAACGCCAGAAACTATTCCACACCCACTGGTTGCCAATAGACGTATCCCTGCCGCCGTAAGAGAGAAAATAACTAAAGCATTTATTAGTCTGGCAGCAGATCCAGCAAATGCGACCTTATTTAATGCCATTCAAATTCCGCAACCAGTTGTAGCCAATGCGAGTGATTACGAGGCATTAAAAAATTTGCATCTTGAAAATTTTGTAGTTAAGAGCGTTGAATGAAATTCATGCCTAACAGATTGCTGATTCGTTTAACCCTTTTGGGTTCTATTGGTGCGCTTATTTCCATATTTGCACTGGGTAGTTATATTGCCTATGTACAACGAGAGCAAGCGCTAAACGAAATTTTATTAGAAGCAAATATGCTGGCCACCGGACTTGCTAATGCCATAGCTCCCATTTTAGTGGTCAGAGACTATGGTAATGTCGATTTAACTGCCATGCAGTATACCGCCCATCCAAAACTGACAGGATTGTCTATCACGAATGCCAATGGTCAAATCATTTACCAAACCAAACTAGATCCGTATAGCAAACAATTTAACATCATGCATTCGGGCATGTTGACTTTACCCACAAAACAAAGTGTACAAGCTGAGATAGTGGATGCACTTATCATTTCCTGGCAACCCATTAATGCAGGAAAAAATATCGGTTGGGTACAGGTAGAACTCTCATTGGCACAAATTAACGCCAGACAAGCGCAAATTATCATGACCAGTATCGTCGTTGCCATTTGTGCCGCTTTATTCTCTTGTTTAGTATTAGCCTTAGCCTTAAAGAAGACTATCAAGGAGCTACGTGCAGCAGCAAAGTTTGCCAGTTCTTTGCCAGAAAAGCAGGGGCGTACTCTCCAGAACAGCCTATCGTCTTTGGAAATTGAGATGCTCGTGTCTGCACTGAATAGGGCATCAAAAGAGCTGTATGTTCAAGACGAGAATATAAAGTTGGCGGCTATGGTCTATCAGGCCAGTAGCGAAGCGATGTTGGTGACAGATGCACATAATCATATTATCGATATTAATCCTGCTTTTACGCAGATGACGGGTTACTCCCTGGCAGAAATCGTTGGTACTGATTCCCAGTTTTTAAGCTCGGGACTACAGGATACCCATTTTTATAACGATATGTGGGAGAAATTAAATGAAAAAGGTGTTTGGCAGGGTGAGGTATGGAGCCGCCGCAAGAATGGGGAGATTTTTGCAGAGTCTTTGACTATAAATACCATTTATCATGAGGACGGTACCGTGCATCGCCGTGTCGCGCTTTTTTCTGATATTTCCGAGAAAAAGAAAACGGATGAAATAATATGGGAACAAGCTAATTTTGATCACCTGACCCAGTTACCCAATCGAAGTATGGTTTATAACCGTTTGGATCAGGAAATTAAAAAATCGCATCGAACAGGATTGCCTCTGGCAATCATGTTTGTTGATCTAGATCGCTTCAAGGAAGTTAATGACAGTTTGGGGCATGAAGCTGGCGATAGCTTGCTTAAAGAGGCGTCCAAACGCATGCTGGGTTGTGTGCGCGAATCTGACACAGTGGGCCGCTTAGGTGGGGATGAATTTACTGTATTTCTCAGTGAGCTGGAAGATATAGACAGTGTTGGTCGGGTTGCCGCCAATATTTTAAATGCCCTGTCCATTCCTTACCAGTTAGGCGATCAGCTGACGTATACCTCTGCAAGTATAGGCATTACTATTTATCCAGATGATGCCACTGATATTAGCACCTTACTCAAGAACGCTGATCAAGCTATGTATGCCGCTAAGCATAGAGGACGCAACTGTTATAATTATTTTACCTTAGCCATGCAAGAGGCGGCTAATGCGCGTATGGATGTGCTGAATGGTTTACACGATGCACTGCTTAAGAACCACTTCAAAATGTATTATCAGCCCATTGTTAATTTAGCAACGAATAACATAGAAAAAGCGGAGGCATTAATACGCTGGCATCATCCAGGCAAAGGCATAATCAGTCCGCATGACTTTATCTCTGTTGCTGAAGAAACCGGATTAATTGGTGAGATTGGGGCATGGGTGTTCAATGAGGTGGCAGTGCAATCTAAGCACTGGCAAACAATATATCACCCGCAGTTTCAAATTAGCATTAATCAGTCGCCGCTAGAGTTTAAAGATTACCCGCATAAACTTGATAAATGGTTTGTTTTTATGGATAAACTGGGGTTGTCGGGTCAGAATATTGTTATTGAAATTACTGAAGGCATACTCATGGAAGCCAGCGATGAAATTTGTAATACCTTTTTGGCATTGCGTGATAAAGGCATACAGGTGGCGTTGGATGATTTTGGTACAGGGTATTCTGCGATGGCTTACTTGAAGAAATTTGATATCGATTACATAAAAATTGATCAGTCTTTCGTGCGTAATCTTGCTCCGCAATCTGATGATCACGCGCTCTGTGAAGCCATGATTGTAATGGCACACAAACTGGGAATTAAAGTCATTGCAGAAGGTGTGGAAACTGTACAGCAACTACAGTTATTAAAAGATATTAATTGTGATTATGGGCAGGGATACTTATGGTCGCCCCCTGTGACGTCCAAGGTATTTGAATCGTTATTGGTTAACCGTCAATGATAACTTTGTAGTAAACCATTAAACAAGAATGAGTGAGTGTTACTTCAATAACAGTTCAAACGCTTGCAAGGGTAAAGGAGGGCTGTTTTTAAACGGTCATTTACATTGAGCAAACCGACGTGAGTCTGGTTGTCAATAGTTTTCATAATGTTGAAATCTTGTCTGGTTAAAATCGAGGTAATTCACCAGTAAGGTACACTCACCAGTGTTTGCAGACTTGCTTTTCCGAGCTAAAAATCTAACCCTAAAAATGCAAAATTGTCATTTAATACTATTATTGGCAATTTTGTTGCCAGCCTGCGCTGCTTCGCCAACTAAAACCGCAATATGGTCTGATGAGGTTCCTGCTCAATCCTATTTTAAAGAGGTATATGCTCAGGACAACAACAATAATAGTCGGCAGACTTTGGAAGAATATTTGCTATGGGTTATGCGTTTTTATCAAGGTACTGAACTTTATGCAAATGGTTGGAATACCATTACGCAAGCTATTTTGTTAAAGAACGATACGCCTGAACGGGTAGCTGAACTCAAGGATAAAATGGAACGTTTGGGTTTTTTGGTTTCTAGTGAATGGGCCAAAGATAACCAGACGCGTATTATCACTACTCGGCATGTATCCATATGGGGAAACGCACTATTAAAGTCTCTGGAGTTAGGTGAAAGTTTGGCATTGATAGACCGAGTAACGGCTGATGTTGAAGATTTACTTGCCAAGCGCATTTCAGCAGAGATGATTACCGAAGACCGTTTTTACGCAGAGGAAGATGTTTTTCAATATCTTAATTAACGCGGTGTATTTAATGCAACGCGTATTTAATTAATTATTTTGAGTGATGATAGCTATCTACCGTCAATATAAATAGTTATCGGTTGTGACTAGGCTATAAGGCGAATGATTAACTGACAAACTAATTACTTGCGTAGTTTCTTACAAATGGTATAGTGTAAATACCTAATTATAATCAAGAGTTTTACGTTTATGAGCCTAACTAAATATCTTATTTTTCCTGCATTGTTGTTTACTTCAGTTGCTGCACAGGCCAGTAGTTACGATGCCATTTATGCGTTTGGTGATAGTTTAAGTGATAATGGCTCAGCTCACTCCACTAATCCGCCGTCACCCTATGTGGGTGGACGATTTTCTAATGGACCCGTCGCGATAGAATATTTAGCTAATTTATTAAACGCACCCTTAACAGATTATGCCTTTGCTGGCGCAACCACGGGTACAGATAATCCTGATTTAGTCGGTACGCCCTATGCGAATACGGGTATGCTTTCACAAGTGAATGCCTATGCCGCTAGCAACGCTAAAGCGGATCCGAATGCTCTTTACTTTCTGTGGGCAGGCGGTAACGACTTATTAAATGCGGCAACTACAGTGCCTGCCATAAACGCTGCCATTCAAACCGCAGTGGCTAATATTGTGCTTGAAGTGAATACACTGGAAAGCATGGGGGCTCAACATATCTTAATACCTAACTTATCCGCTTTGGGTTTAGAGCCCCAAGTTTCAGTATTAGGTAGTGCTGCTATCAGTTTTGCAGATCAGGCCACCATTGCCTTTGACACAGCCTTGGCGGCTGCATTGCCTGCAAATGTCACGCAATTTAATACCTATGTTGCAGTCAGTGCCATCATTGCTAATGCCGGAGCTTATGGCTTTACCAATACAACGGATGCCTGTTTTAACGGGTCTACTGTCTGTACTAATCCAAATGCTTATGTGTTTTGGGATGGATTACATCCCACAACCGCTGCGGATCAATTGTTGGCTAATGAATTTGCTGCTGCTGTCGTGCCGCTATCACCTTCGTTTAGCTTTATGTTGATAGGCTTGGGGTTAATGGGTAGACGAATGCTACGTCGTGCATAAGTAATATACTTTCACAACGCACTCTAGGGTTTGTAAAGGCTGTTTGATTAAGTTGGGTTTCTACTGGGTAACAGGCTTTTTTGCACGTGTATGCACAACCATGCTGCTGCCAACGCCAATAGCCAGCGGCCGCCCATTTCGCAAAATACCATCCAATCCACACACCAGGGAACTGCGCGCGGGTTTTCTCCACTTAGGGCTATATCCTGAAAAGATATTTCCAGATTGGCTAATAAATGTGTGGGTAAAGTCAGCACGATGACGCATGCTGCCGACACTAATCCCCATGTAAGTAGTAATAAACGCTGTAGCCAGTGCTGAACTGGCCAAACGCATAAAACAGTCACTTCAATGACCAGCGGCACCAGAATATGTAGCAAGTGCACTGTTGATTGCAAATCGGTGCCTATTGGAATGAAGTGGCTGGTGTTTAAGTAAACGGGTCGCACTACCCATGCTGATAATTGTAGCGATGTATCCCATTGCGATTGGGTGGACTTGATCAGTTCTATGCTGGGTAAAAATTCTGGGGCCAGCATGATTATAATGGCCTTTATTACAGGAAATAGTCCAGTTAGCAGCCATTCACCCACATACCCGGTCAGGCATGATAACAATAGCCATATCAGTAGGGCTTTTCCGGTTAACCAAAGCAAATCACGCTGGTTCATTGCGCTTATTGCTAATCGCCAAAGCCCACCAGGCGAAGTAAGTGCTGGCCATTATCACCATTAACGTGGGTGCCAGATAAGTGTGTACTAAGGTGAACCAAGCAGGTTGATAAGCAAAAGTAAAATACAAAGTAGCAATACGTACTAGATTAATCACATAGATTAAGCCTACGCCGAAAAAAAGACCGCTTAGTTTACGATAGATAGTGGCCGGAAAAACCAGAATGGCAGAGATCAGTAAAAATATAACCCCCGCCCCATCACAGCCGTTCACAATTTCCAGATCGGCTTTGCTGGATAGTAAATGATTATGCATTGCCGATACCTGTTCTTGCGGGGCTATCAGATTGATAACATCGGCACAAACGCGGACAACACCTTGATAATAAATGACATTAATAAATACATCGACCGGAATCTTGAAATAGCTGTAGTCTAGTAATACATAGCAGGCAACGAATAAAAAGAACTGTAGCCATTCATAGCGTTTACCCGCAAAATGTTTGAATGTATTCATTTTAGGATGTACATAAACAAGCTTGTATAGTGCGATGCCAAAATTTCACGTTTAAAAACGTTTATTGCTTAAACACCGCTTTAAACAAGGCCTGCATAGCTGTCCAGGATTGTTTATCCGCTTCAGCATTGTACGCTAAAGGCATGTTGTTGGTTTTGCCAAGCCGATCAGCATCACTATTAGTGAAACCATGCATAGCATTTGGATAATTAATAAATTGATATTTTGCGCCCGCCTGTTTCATTTCGTGTTCAAACTGGGTGATACTGTCGGCAGTAACGAAGTTGTCATTAGCTCCGTTCAGCACTAAAATTTGCGCTTTAACTTGGCCAGGTTGTGCGGGTGTTTTAGTTGCCAGGTTGCCGTGAAAACTGACTACAGCGGCCAAATCTACACCCATTCTGGCCATGTTCAGTACGGTAGCACCACCGAAACAGTAACCAATGGCCGCTATTTTGCCGGCATCAACGCTCGGTTGACTGGCCAATAAATCCTTGGCGGCCAGAAAACGTAGTTTTGCTAAATCTGCCTGTTTAAGTACGCTAGACATAAATTTGGCCGCATCATTAGGGTGGTCTGTATTTTTACCCTCTCCATACATATCAACTGCCAGCGCAGTAAAACCTAAGTCAGCCAGCATACGTGCTCTGTGGCGGGCATAGTCATTAAGCCCCCACCATTCATGTACCACCAGCACTCCCGGTTGTTTGTCGCCTTTGGCATCATCCCAAACCAGATAACCTTTAAGAGTAGTTTCGCCAGCTTTATAGTCAACGTTTTCCTCATGTAATACTGCTTGCACGCAGGTACTAAACAGTAAAATGCATAGTAATAGGCAATGTTTCATAGTCTGTATCGATAGTTAGGTTATTGATAAATGTTTGTTTTATAATGTTTATTTATGTGCTTCTAATTAGTCTTAAAGCTTTTCCAGATACACTAAGGTTTTGATATTTAGCGCTATATTTAATATAGCTTGTCAGCCTATTATTTAGTATAACAATTCATTTTGATTTGATTTTACAACAAAGAATACGCCACCATGCATGAATGTTTGCACTTACTCATTTTTTACAAATTAAAGCTTATGTAAGAGTAATTTATGTTTTTGGCTAATTGCTTAGTTGTATACCATTTTATTCAATGCTAATGAGTACTATAGCGTAATAATATAGGTACATATGGCGTAGAAGCCTCGCCCTTCCATACATTATCGTTAAAAATCTTATGACTAGGAAGCTCTGACTCCAGATTTGAAAGTGAATTTTGATATACGAGTCTAAGCAGATAGTTGCCTGGTTTTAAGTCATCAAAATACTGTCCAGGTTCTCCTGATGAAAGCCACCATCTAAACGTAAGTGTGCTAGGTTCTAGATTGGGCCAAAACAAATCAACCAGAAGAGGTAGAGTTATACTATTACCATGCTCAATCAGTGGATAATCGCTGTCTTGTGCTTGACGATGTCGCAGGGTTTCATCTGGAGCTTGCCAGCAATGTAGATGCTTGCCATCCGATGTAACCAGCTCTGGAAAGAGTGAATTAAAGCCGTTAAAACGTAGTGGTTTGTTTGTGGTATTAGTGATTCGTAACTTTACATCCAGTAAAGCAGTTGAATTACCCGGTTTATTTTCGGGTATCACCCAATCCGTGTAAGGTAAAACTATTTCAAAAACTATTCCATTTTTTTCCACCGTAAAATCCTCGTTATTGACGGTTCGCTGTGGTAAAGCTTGTCCAGCCAAAGCTAAATTGTTAGTTGTCACCAGTATAAGCACCACTAGCTGTATAAACTTCATAAGATAACTCCTTGATAAAGGATAAAAATTAGCAATCGGTGACAGATGTGGGTTATTGGTGGATTGCTTGTATCAGTCAGTTTGCATCCACGCTATTCTTTGTTAAGCTATCTTAACTTGCATAATGAATAATTGAAGGTAAAAAAGTCACCTCTAATGAGGTGACATGATCGCTTCGGACAGATGCTTGTCATAGTATTTCAACGACTTATGGAAAGTCAGTGCTTAAATTATTGTTTTATTTCCGTCTGATTTTAGATAGCTAGCGCATTGTTAATCTTCTGGTTGTTTGCTTCATTAATGCCAGGATGTTTACGATGGGTTACCCAGCCAATCATTGGTAAACCCAGCATTAGTAACAGCCATTCTTCTGCTTCGGGGGCGGGGGAAGCATTAATTTGGAAGCCATATGCAATCCCATAGGAGCCAACATCAATCGTTTCTGATGCTGCTTTACCTCCTGCTGCCGGAGTATAAATATCCCAAGTTGGAATGGCGGTAAAATGCAGATAAGTACCAACACCTGAATAATAATGTGGGAAGTCGTGGAAGGTAGGTGGTACCGAAAAGCCGCCGCCCGCAGCATTGGAATCGTAATAAGGACCAGTGCCTGCACCTGCTGCTGCACCACCTGCTTTGTCGCCATTATCCAATTGCCAAAATCCATTCTGTCCTGCAATAGCGTAACCAAATCCACCATATTTTTGGTCTTCGTTAAGTATCTGTAACCAATGCTCGGTGACTGTGGAACCTGCGGGTGCAGTTGGTGCAGCAGGATTAGGATTTAATGTAAAGTCCATGGTTTCTCCAAACTTAGTACCTGTACCGTTGAGAGAAAGAGAGTAGTTTGTGATATTAAATTTTGTATTATCAGCAAGTGCAACCGCGTTATTCACCAGCGTCCAATTATTAGCAGCGGTAAAGCCTTGAGCATTTAGTGTTGCTTGAAGAACGTTGGTAAAGTTTGCTGCTGAAACCAGAGTAGCAGTATCTGCGACAGCTATTTGCTTAGGATTAAGTCCCGTTGATGCCAAATTTGGTGGCGGGTTAACGACGCCAGCACCCAGGGTAATTGATGGAGCGGCATGTGCCGGTACCATCAGCAGCAGGTACAATAACCCTGCTAAAATAAATTGATTTAAAAGGATACGACTTTTCATTGGAAGAAAACCTCTTAGAGTTGTGGATTATTAGAAAATATTTCTATACATCAATCAATTGCCCAAATAGGCTTCACAATCTACCTTACTACTGATTAGTCAGCACTTTGTTGTGTAATCCCTGCTGTTATGGGCAACTTTCATCTGACCTTTTGTTGTTAAAAGGCACTTTACCTATATCATAAAACTGATTTTATTGTCTAGGTAATTATTCTGGGTTATGCATAAATGTAGCTATCTGCTCTACTAATTCCTTATAAATTCAGGTGTCTCCATATTTTCAACGGTTTTCTAGCTCCGTAATATTTTTAACTTTATCAAGTAGATTAGTGTTTTTTTGGTGTAGTTTGTCTAAATTATTTTTATTTCTCACAATATAAACCAAGTGTTAGTTGTTATCCGCTTTGTCTGTTTGCCTAGTATCTTACCCCTGTTGGTCTTATTTTTTCCTGTAAGCTGGAATTTACTCGGAACCGCAAAACAATTACCAAGCACTTTACTTGGTAATTAAATAGTACTAAAATAGTACTCATTCAAGGAGTGGCAATGTTAAGACTCAGTAAGTTGACCGATTATGCAACCGTTATCTTAAGCTATATGGCTAAGGATAAAGCGCGTGTGCAAGGTGCGCTGGAAATTGCTGATGCCACTGGCATTGCTGCCCCTACTGCCAGCAAAATTCTGAAAATTTTGGTCAAGGCCAATTTGTTAACCTCGCTACGTGGTACCAAGGGTGGGTATAAACTGGCTAGGTCACCTGAAAAAATTACAGTGGCCAGCGTCATTAGTGCTTTGGAAGGACCCATTGCGTTGACAGAATGCACTGCTTCACATAAAGGCTGTGAACAGGCTGTGGGCTGCCGGATTCAGGGTAACTGGCACATGATTAATCAACGTATTTCGCAAGCGTTGGAATCAGTAACCTTGGCGGATATGATTTTGCCTCACCACGCGCCGCAGGAAGTAACTATTCCTGTTAGTCGTTTGTTTCGTTAATTTGTTTTAAGGCGTTATATGTCAACCAGCGCACAAGAAATTGAAAATTTAATTTCGCAAGAATACAAACAAGGGTTTGTAACTGATCTGGAAGTGGATACATTTCCACCCGGTTTGGATGAAAGTGTGATTCATCGACTGGTTAAAATTAAAAACGAACCAGAGTTCATGCTGCAATATCGATTACAGGCGTTTCGACACTGGCAAACTATGCCAGAGCCGGATTGGGCGCAATTACAAATTGAGCGAATCGATTATCAGGCTATCAGTTATTATTCTGCACCCAAATCTAAAAAAGACGGACCTAAAAGCCTGGACGAGGTTGATCCTGAGTTATTAGATACCTATAAAAAACTGGGTATCCCGTTGGATGAGCAGGAGCGGTTGGCGGGAATTGCGGTTGACGCGGTATTTGATAGTGTCTCCGTAGCCACTACTTTTAAGGGCAAGCTAAAAGAAGCAGGGGTTATTTTTTGCCCTATGTCGGAAGCATTGCAAGAGTATCCGGAATTGGTAAAACAATATCTGGGGTCTGTTGTACCCGTTGGCGATAATTTTTTTGCCGCTTTAAATGCGGCGGTATTTACCGATGGTTCTTTTGTGTATATTCCAAAAGGCGTGCGCTGCCCTATGGAGTTGTCTACTTATTTTCGTATCAATGCTGCCAATACTGGGCAGTTTGAACGCACACTGATTATTGCCGATGAAGGTTCGCATGTGTCCTATTTAGAGGGCTGTACGGCACCGATGCGTGATGAAAATCAATTACATGCTGCAGTGGTGGAGCTGGTGGCACTGGATAATGCCACCATTAAATATTCAACCGTGCAAAATTGGTATCCAGGCGACAAAGACGGAGTAGGGGGGATCTATAATTTCGTCACTAAACGCGCGGAGTGTCGTGGACATCATTCTAAAGTATCTTGGACACAGGTGGAAACCGGTTCGGCAATTACTTGGAAATATCCCAGTTGCGTTTTACTTGGCGATGATTCTATTGGTGAGTTTTATTCTGTGGCCTTAACCAATAATCGTCAGCAAGCCGATACCGGTACCAAAATGATACATATCGGTAAAAACACACGTAGCACTATTGTTTCCAAAGGTATTTCTGCAGGTAAAGCGCAAAATACCTATCGGGGACTGGTTAAAGTGGCCAAATCGGCTGTAAATGCCCGTAACCATACCCAGTGTGATTCGCTGCTAGTCGGCGATAAATGTGGCGCGCATACTTTTCCGTATGTTGAAGTAAAGCAGCCTACTGCACAAGTTGAACATGAAGCAACGACGTCCAAAATTAGTGAGGATCAGTTGTTTTTTTGTCAGCAGCGTGGTCTGTCCGCTGAGGATGCAGTCTCGATGATTGTGAATGGTTTTTGTAAAGAAGTATTCCGCGAACTGCCTATGGAGTTTGCCGTAGAAGCTCAGGCTTTGCTGGGAATTAGTCTGGAAGGTTCGGTCGGCTAGTGCTGAATAGTGAGTATTTAACTTATTACCCATCCTAGGATTTGAATAATTTCGTTTATTTTAAAGCAGCAGCCATTAACAGGCTGCCACTTATTGAGTTTAATCAGGTACACATATGCTGAGCATTAAAAATTTACACGTTAGCGTTGGCGATAAACCCATTTTAAAAGGGTTAAGTCTGGACATAAAACCCGGCGAAGTACATGCCATTATGGGACCGAATGGTGCTGGTAAAAGTACTTTGTCGCATGTATTGTCTGGCAAGGCCGGTTATACGGTAACTGAAGGTAGTGTTAGCTATTTTGGTAAAGATTTGCTCGAGATGGCACCGGAAATACGGGCGCGTGAAGGAATATTTTTGGCTTTTCAATATCCGGTCGAAATACCAGGGGTTAGTAATGTCTATCTGTTAAAAGCAGCCTTGAATGCGCAACGTAAGCATCATGGTTTGCCTGAACTGGATGCCATGGATTTTCTAACCCTGGTTAAGTCCAAGGTTAAATTATTACAAATGGATGAGAAGTTTTTATATCGCGCAGTGAACGAAGGCTTTTCGGGTGGCGAAAAAAAGCGTAATGAGATTTTGCAAGCCGCACTACTGGAACCAAAGCTGTGTATTTTGGATGAAACCGATTCCGGTCTGGATATTGATGCCTTGCGCATAGTTTCAGAAGGTGTCAATTCTTTGCGAAATGCGGAACGTTCATTTTTGATGATTACTCACTATCAGCGTTTATTGGATTACATTACTCCAGATGTTGTACACGTGCTGGCCGATGGTCGTATTGTCACTTCTGGTGGTCCAGAACTGGCATTGGAATTGGAAGAAAAGGGTTATGGCTGGCTGGAAGGGCGGGCAGCATGATGGCTGGTGAACATTCTGCACAACATTATCTGTCTGTTTATCCAGATTATGCAGCTACATTGCCTGGCCAGAATAATGCTTTTCTTAGCTCATACAGGCAGTCTGCATGGCAAGCATTTAAAACCTTAGGCTTTCCCCATCAGCGCTTGGAAGAATGGCGTTATACTAATCTGGCTGGTTTAAGTCGTGCCAACTATTTGCCTGTCGTTTCTGAGTCTGTCGATCTGGCTTGGCTTGAAACGGTAAGACTGGCTGACAGTTGGCAGATCGTATTAGTCAACGGTTGTTTTGCTGCGTCTTTATCTAATTTGTCCGGATTGCCACCTGAAGTGTGTGTGCAAAGTGTGCGTGATGTTTTGCAAACACAGCCACATCGTGTGGAAGCTTTGTTGGGTAAAGCTGTCAGTGTTGATGAACATAGTTTAATTGCTTTTAACAATGCCTGGTTTAGTGATGGCGTGTTTGTCGATGTACCTATGGGTGTAAGACTGATAAAACCCATACAAATCATACATGTCAGTAATGCTGACAATAGCTTGGCTGTTAGTAGACAGTTAGTGTTTGTTAATGAAAATGCTGCTGCGGAATTAGTGGAAACTTTTGTAGGTAGCGCAAGCAGTTATTTTAGCCATACGGTAAATGAGTGTTTTTTACAGCCGGGAGCAGAATTAACCTGGTATAAAGTACAAACGGAAGGCGTGGGTGCAACGCACTTTGGCGGTACTTATGTTAAACAGGCCGCAAAGAGTCAGTTTAAGCATCATAATTTTGCTTTGGGTAGTTTATTAGCGCGTAGCGAAATCCACACCGATTTACAAGATGCCGCAGAATGTGAACTGAATGGTTTGTTTCTGGGCAGCCAACGCCAACATTTGGATAATCATACGCGTATCAATCATCTGCAACCCAATGCCATTTGTCGCGAGTTTTATAAAGGCGTGTTGGATCAACGCGCAAGAGGCGTGTTTCAAGGCAGGGTGATAGTGGCCGAGCAAGCACAGAAAACCGATTCGCAAATGAATAACCGTAATCTGTTACTGTCTGCCGATGCAGAAGTAGATACTAAACCGCAATTAGAAATTTACGCGGACGATGTAAAATGTGCTCACGGTGTCACCGTAGGGCAACTTGACGAAAAGTCTGTATTTTTTCTGCAGGCACGCGGTATTGATATGGAAACTGCCCGGCATATTTTAACCTTTGCTTTTGCAAACGAAATGGTAGACAAGGTTGAAAATGCTGCCTTACGTAGCCAGTTGGTCAAGCAATTACAAGTGCATTTTCCGGCAATCAGCCTGTAATTGTTACCTGTTGTCCAGGTCAATCCCAGCGCGAACTTTATTTTATTTTATAGTCAATTCAAGATATGAGCTCATTCCCTATAGACGCTATTCGCGCCGACTTTCCAATACTGTCCGATAAAATTCGCAATAAACCGCTGGTTTATCTGGATAACGCGGCCAGCTGTCAAAAGCCACAAGCTGTGATAGATAGCTTAGTGCAGGTCTATAGTCATGAATACGCAAACATCCATCGTGGTGTGCATACGCTAAGTGTTCGAGCCACCGACCGATTTGAAGCTGCACGTGAAAAAGTACAGCATTTTATAAACGCTGCTAGCGAAAAAGAAATCATATTTGTGCGCGGTGCTACCGAAGCCATCAATCTGGTGGCACAAAGTTACGGTAAATCGCAATTACAAGCGGGTGATGAAATTCTGATTAGTGCCATGGAGCATCATGCCAATATTGTACCTTGGCAAATGCTTTGTCAGCAGATAGGTGCAGTATTAAAAGTAGCCCCCATGAACTTGCAGGGTGAATTAATATTCGACGATTTTGTAGCCTTATTAAACAGTAATACCAAATTGGTGGCTATTACACATATGTCAAATGCGCTAGGCACCATTAATCCAGTCGAAAAAATTATTGCCGCTGCCCATGCTCATAATATTCCAGTATTATTGGACGGTGCTCAAGCTATCCCACATTTACAAGTGGATGTACAGGCGCTTGATTGCGATTTCTATGTGTTTTCAGGTCATAAGCTCTACGGGCCATCCGGGGTAGGGGTGTTATACGGCAAACAAGCTTTATTATCTGCCATGCCGCCTTATCAGGGGGGCGGTGATATGATACGCAGGGTGACATTTGCAGAAACCGAATACGCCGGTTTACCGCATAAGTTTGAAGCAGGTACGCCCGCGATTGCTGAAGTGATTGGTTTGGGCGCGGCTATTGATTACGTTCAACAAATTGGTATTGATAATATTGCCCAATATGAGGCTGAATTGTTAGCATATGCTACAACACTGGCTGCGGAAATTCCGGCTTTAAAGATTATTGGTCAGGCTGCTGAAAAAGGCGCTATCCTATCTTTTACCTTAAAACGTATACACCCACACGATATTGGTACCATGCTGGACAGTTTGGGTATAGCTATTCGTGCCGGTCATCATTGCGCCATGCCGGTAATGGATTTTTATGGAATACCGGCTACTGGTCGAGCTTCATTTGCAATGTACAATACTCATCGGGAAATAGACGTTCTGATGCAGGGAATTAAGTCTTTAATAGAGGTATTTGGCTAATGTTTGATGATTTACGCGATCTATATCAGGAAGTGATATTCGATCATAATCGTAATCCCCGTAATTTTCGGGTGATTGCTGATGCAGACCGTCAGGTAGAGGGCTTTAATCCCTTATGTGGTGATAGGTTAACCCTCTATGTAAAAATTGCAGATCACGTGATCACTGATATCAGTTTTCAAGGGGAAGGTTGTGCCATATCTACTGCTTCTGTGTCGTTATTGACCGAAATTGTAAAAGGCAAAACCGAACAAGAAGCCGAGGAACTGTTTACGCTTTTTCATGAAATTACCACCGGCAAATCTGAGCAATTAAATTTGGAAGCGTTAGGCAAGTTAGCTGTATTGGCTGGTGTGCGCGAATATCCAGCGCGGGTAAAATGTGCCACTCTGGCTTGGCATACTCTGGATGCCGCGCTGAAAAATCAGGCAAAATCAATTTCTACCGAATAATTATTGCTGATGCAGGTATTGGCGGAGCTTTTGGCGGTCACTCACGCTGATGAGCTGGATTTTTCTACTTGTCAGACTCTGGCAGTTGGTTTAAATGTACCGTTACTGTCTATGGCTAAGTTACCAGATCCTGTAAAGCAGTCATTTTTTCTGTGTTACCGAGAAGGTTGTCTAAAGTTACTGGATCAGGATAGCTTGAAAAAAGGCGGTCTGATGGTGGAAATTGAGCCACGGCCAGGAGAGCAACATTCTTATCCTGCTCCTAAAAAAGATTTGTTAGCAGTAGCCGTGGGTAAAAAATCAAAGACCATTGTCGATGCTACAACTGGTTGGGCGCAAGATAGTTTAGCCTTGTTTCGTATGGGATATAACTTAACTTGTATGGAACGCTCTCCTGTCATGTCTGCATTAATCAATGATGGCTTTCAGCGTCTGGCGCAAAAAGACTGGGTAGTTAATCGCGAATTGCAAGTACCCACTCTGCTGAGCGGTAATGCTATACAGCTCTTAACCCACCTAAGTTTTTCACCTGATTGTATTTATCTGGACCCTATGTTTCCACCTAAGCGTAAAAAATCAGCTTTGGCAAAAAAAGCTATGCTGGTATTGCGTGATATTTTAGGTGATGACGAAGATCGTGAGGCTCTATTTGCTGCCGCCTGGCAGGCTACTGGCCGGCGAGTGGTGGTTAAAAGTCCAGATTATGCAGAGCCTTTGGGAGGTAAACCTCAGGAAAGTTATCAGGGTAAATTGCTGCGCTATGATGTGTATATAAAATGAGGACGTAATAATGAATGATTGGGTCGATGTAGGTGCTGAGCAGGCTTTAGCCGATGGCGAACATCTACTGGCTGATATTCAAGGCTATAGTGTTGCTGTGTTTAAGATTGCCGGCGAGTGTTTCGCTATTGAAGATGTCTGTACACATGACGGTACTGAAATAGCCAGTGGTGAGTTAGAGGGTGACGAAATTATCTGCCCACGTCATGGCGCTCGTTTTTGTGTGCGCACTGGGGCGGTTAAGTGTGCGCCTGCCTATGAAGATGTAGCCAGTTTTCCAGTGCAAATTATGCATGGACGCATACAGGTTAAAGTACCTCAGTATTAATTTGTAATGGAAAAGCGCTATACATTTTTGAGCATTTCAGCAAAATTCTGCTAATAAGGTTCACAGTTATCGCTGTCAATAAGCGTGGTATCATTCACGCTTCGTTTAACTTAACCATTGTCACTATTCGTCATTATGGAACACTTTACCTGGCAGATTGACCCTATTTTAATCAACTTTGGTTTTCTGAAAATCCGTTGGTATGGCGTTATGTTTGCCAGTGCTTTTGTGTTCTGTTTTAACATGATGCAATGGATTTATAAGCGTGAAGGTAAAAATGTTGAGGAGTTGGATCGTCTGTTATGGTATTTGGCTATCGGTACCGTAGTGGGAGCAAGATTAGGACATACTTTATTTTACGACCCTGGGTTTTATTTTACTCACCCCATTAAGATATTAGCTATCTGGGAAGGTGGTCTAGCCAGTCATGGTGGTATTATTGGAATTTTACTGGCTTTGTATTTGTATGTGCGAGGTAGCAAGGATGATTATCTTTGGTTGCTCGATCGGGTGGCATTTCCATGTGTGATGGGTGGGGCATTTATAAGGCTGGGTAACTTCTTTAATTCCGAAATTCTGGGTACTGTTACCGATCTACCTTGGGGCGTGGTGTTTGCACGGATTGATGACTTACCAAGGCATCCGGTGCAACTGTATGAAGCATTTAGCTACATCATTATTTTTCTGATTTTATTGGCCGTGTATAAAAAAACCTATGATAAGCCAATAAAGGGTTTGCTGTTTGGATTGGATATTAGTTTGGTATTTCTGGCACGTATTATTCTGGAATTTTTCAAAACTGAACAGGCTATGTATACCAACAGCCTACCCTTTACCACTGGTCAGTTATTAAGTTTTCCTTTTTTGCTGGTGGGGATCGGTTTTGTTTATTGGTCTTTGCAAAACTACCGAAACGCAATACGTAGCTAATCGTTTATAATTGCGGCTTTTGATGTCCGGAATGTATCCGGTTTTGTACCTGGAAAAGGTTTATGCAAGAAATTAACCCTATTAAATATAAGATTGCCGATCTACGTGAACGTGGTAATGGTTTAAAAATCTACCTGGATTTTGAAACGAAAAGCGAAAGACTGGTCGAAGTATTACGCGAACTTGAAGATCCCGCAATTTGGAATCAGCCTGAACAAGCACAGGCCATGGGTAAAGAACGTAGTATGCTGGAAGGTATTGTAAATACTATTCTGGAACTGGAAACTGGCTTGGCAGATGCTGAAGAATTATTACAACTTGCTGTAGAGGAAGATGACGAAGAAACAGTGGATACGGTTGTCACTGATCTGGCGCATTTTGAAAAACGCGTTGCCGATCTGGAGTTTCAACGCATGTTCTGCGGGGAAATGGATGCTAATAACGCCTTTTTAGATGTGCAGTCGGGTTCCGGTGGTACTGAGGCACAAGATTGGGCATCAATGATAGAACGTATGTATCTTCGCTGGGGCGAAAGTCGCGGCTTCAAAACCGAACTGATTGAAGAGTCACCCGGTGATGTGGCCGGCATCAAAAGTGCCACTATCAAATTCGAAGGACCGTATGCTTTCGGTTGGCTGCGAACTGAAACTGGTGTGCACCGCCTAGTTAGAAAGTCACCTTTTGATTCTGGAAATCGTCGTCATACTTCTTTTGCCTCGGTGTTTGTGTCGCCGGAAATTGATGATGACATTGAAATTGACATTAATCCAGCCGATTTACGTATTGATGTGTACCGTGCCAGTGGTGCGGGTGGTCAGCACGTCAACCGTACCGAATCTGCTGTGCGTATTACCCATAATCCCAGTGGTATAGTGGTGCAGTGTCAAAGCGATCGTTCGCAACATAAAAACAAGGACACCGCCATGAAACAGTTAAAAGCCAAACTGTACGAATTGGAAATACTAAAACGTAATCAAACCCAGCAAGCTGTGGAAGATTCAAAATCGGATATTGGCTGGGGTAGCCAAATTCGTTCCTATGTACTCGATCAGTCACGTATTAAAGACTTACGTACCAATGTAGAAACCGGCAATACTCAGGCTGTGTTGGATGGAGCGCTCGATCAGTTTATTGAAGCGAGTTTGAAGAGTGGACTGTAAGCAATCTAAAACTAAATACCCATTGTAAAATCAGTAAACAGGGAAGCTTAAGATGCATACGGATAGTCTTTTTTACCGCCTGTTTCAAAACTGGCCGCAGTTAGCTTTAAACATGCTGCAATTACCTTATGCCGCTGAAAGTTATCGGTTTGTTTCGGAAGAAATTAAACAAACTGGGTTTAGAATTGATGGAATATTTAAGCCTTTAGATACTCAACTGGAGCAGCCGATTATTTTTACTGAAGTACAATATCAGCCAGATCCTGATTTTTATGGTCGGTTTATCAGTGAAATCATGTTGTACTTATATCGGCAAAAACCAGGAAGGCGTTGGCTGGCCTTAGTGATTTATCCAACCAGAAATATCGAGAAACCTGCCAGTATTGAATTTGAAGCGTTGCTATCGTTACCACAGTTGAAACGTATTTATCTTGAGGATTATCAGTACCGCCCTGAGCCAGGTTATGCCATGTTACGTTTGCTCGGCTGTTCAGTAAACGATACTGTAAAGGTGGCGCAAGCTTTACTTGAACAACATGATAAACTGGATAAAGAGGTAATTGAATTTATAGAGACTGTTTTAGTCTATAAACTACCTAATTTGAGCCGCGAGGAGATTAGAATCATGCTAGCATTAAACGATGTTGAATTAAAACAAACACGTTTCTATCAAGAAATTGCCGCCGAAGAAAGATGCGAAGGTAAGAAAGAAGGCAAGTTGGAAGGCAAGCTGGAAGGTGAATGCCATTTGTTAATACGCCAGCTTAACAAACGCTTCGGCCCTTTACCTCAGTCAGCGTTGCAAAAATTGGAACAAGCAAAAATAGAACAACTTGAGTTATGGGGCGAACGCATATTGGATGCCAAATCGTTGGCTGAGGTTTTTGAGTAAGCTATAGTTTCCTTGCTCTATCTATATTGACGCTAGTTAATCTCACAAGAGATACCGGCATTTAGGTTTTTATTTCACCGGCTCATCCATGTGATGAGTATCTTCTACATATTTTTCAGAGATTTAATAACAATAAAACAAACCATGTCAGAACTAGAACACGACGAACAAGAACAAATTAGACAACGCCGCGAGAAACTTACTCAGTTACGTGCCGAAGGTATAGCTTTTCCAACTGATTTTCGACGTGACAGCATTACCAGTCAATTACTGGCCAGTTATGCTGACAAGACAGAAGAAGAGCTGTTAGCGCTACCCGTACGGGTAAAAATCGCTGGTCGAATGATGACGCGGCGTATTATGGGTAAAGCTAGTTTCTGCCACTTACAGGATATGAGTGGTCAGCTACAAGTTTATGTCAGTCGCGATAATTTAGCGGAAGGCGTGTATAACGAGCAGTTTAAAAAATGGGATATTGGCGATATTCTAGGTGCAGAAGGGGTGTTATTTAAAACCAAGGTTGGCGAACTGAGCTTGCGTGTGGATAGCATACGCTTACTGACCAAGGCTTTGCGGCCTTTACCAGAGAAGTTTCATGGTATTGCAGATCAGGAAATTAAATACCGGCAGAGATATTTGGATTTGATTATGAGCGAGGAAACTCGCCACACCTTTTTAATGCGTTCTAAAATTATTGCCTACATCCGTCAATTTTTACTGGAACGTGATTTTCTGGAGGTGGAAACGCCGATGATGCAAGTCATTCCCGGCGGTGCAACGGCTAGACCTTTTACGACCTTTCATAATGCGTTGGATATGGAATTATATTTACGTATAGCCCCCGAATTGTACTTAAAAAGATTGGTTGTGGGTGGTTTTGAACGGGTGTTTGAGATTAATCGTAATTTTCGTAATGAAGGTTTGTCGACCAGGCATAATCCAGAATTTACCATGCTAGAATTCTATCAAGCGTATGCTGAATACGGCGAGTTGATGGATTTAACAGAAGCAATGCTTAAAGGTATCGCCGAAAACGTAGTGGGTCATACGGTCATTGAGTATCAAGGTGAACAATATGATTTTGGTAAACCTTTTGCCCGTATGACGGTGTTGGAATCAATTTTGCAATTTAATCCAGATTTGCAACTTGCTGATTTAAACAACAGAGAAGCTGCACAGGCGGTGGCAGAAAAACTGGGTATCATGGTTAAAGATAACTACGGTTTGGGTAAAATTCAGATTGAAATTTTTGAAAAAACCGTAGAACATAAATTGTTGAATCCGACCTTTATTACTGCCTATCCGGTGGAAGTATCGCCTTTGGCTCGACGTAATGATCTAGATCCACATGTGACTGATCGCTTTGAATTTTTTGTGGGAGGTAGAGAGATTGCCAATGGTTTTACAGAGTTGAACGATGCTGAAGATCAGGCGGAACGCTTTCAAAAGCAAGTAACTGAAAAAGAAGCGGGTGATAATGAAGCCATGCATTATGATGCTGATTATATCACCGCACTTGAACACGGTTTGCCGCCAACAGCGGGTGAGGGTATAGGTATTGATCGTTTGGCTATGCTGTTTACCAATGCCCCCAGTATTCGTGATGTGTTATTGTTTCCGCATATGCGGCCTAAAAATTAAGCGCATACCTCAAGTAATACTATACTGAGGCTGAATTTCAATTTAAAACCTATTGAGAACAAGATGAGCGTAAATGCTAATGACTTTAAAAACGCATTAAAATTATGGGCGAGTGGCGTGACAGTGGTGACTGCTCAATCTGCTCAGCAAGGTCCTAAAGGGATGACAGCTACCTCTTTTTCCAGTGTTTCGATGGAACCACCGCAAATTCTAGTATGTCTTAACCAGACTACTGATACTGGTGCGTTGGTACTTGAAGAACAAAGCTTTGCCATCAATATATTAAGTGCTGAACAACAAGCGGTATCGAATGAATTTGCAGGTGGTAGTAATCAGGAACAGCGCTTTGCTAATGTCGATTGGGAAACTGGGCTGTATGGTGCTCCCTTATTATCTGCTGCCTTGGTGAGTATTGAATGCAAGTTGGTACAGCAAGTAGTTGCAGGTACGCATTGGGTAGTCATAGGCGAAGTTGAAAACGTTATTTGTCGCACGGGTGAACCTTTGCTTTATTACCATGGCGGCTATCGACAGTTAGCTGAAGTATAGATTCAGGTCACTATTAACCGTAAAGGTAAGCATATAGAGGATGTGCCGACGCTTGGAGGTGCATCTGTCGTGACAGATGCTTAACATATCCAATAGCCCTAAATGCTAAATGTGTTGTTTTTCCATTTGGCTAGATTTAAAAATAACGGAATACTGTTTGCATTAGCGTTAAAGTCAACTCCTGGATTACCGTATGCACATACATCAATTGAGTAACTGGCAGCACCCGCATAATTTTGCCAAAATCAATCGACGCGGTGAAACGCGCACAAAATGGGTGTTATTGCTGACTTTTACCACCATGTTGGTGGAAATAGCGGCAGGAATTCAGTTTCGTTCAATGGCATTGCTGGCCGATGGTTGGCATATGGCTACGCACGTTTTGGCATTTATTATTACCTTGTATGCCTATCGCTATAGCCGTATTCACGAGCAAGATCAGACCTTTGCTTTTAGTCCAGCCAAGGTCAGTATACTGGGCGGTTTTGCCAGTTCCATTGCGTTGGCGATGGTGGCATTGATGATGATAGCTGAATCAGCAATGCGCTTGGTAAAGCCAGAAGAAATTAATTTTGATGATGCTACTCTGGTAGCCTGTATTGGTTTGGGTATTAATTTACTCTGTGCATTTTTGCTTAGCGACCATCATGACCATGCTCATGAAGCGGTAAAGCAGCATAATCACCATGAGCATGAGCATGAGCATGAGCATGAGCATCATCCTCACTCGACAGGCAAACACCAAGATCACAATCTGCGAGCTGCTTTTATGCATGTGCTCGCTGATGCTCTGACCTCTGTATTGGCCATTACAGCTTTGCTAGCCGGAAAATATTATGGCTGGAACTGGTTAGATGCCATTATGGGGTTTGTCGGTGCGGTCATTATTCTGATATGGGCTTGGGGCTTGATTCGTGATACCAGTCCGGCTTTGTTGGATCAAAGCGTCGATCAAGACTTTATACAATCAATACAGAATACTGTGGAAGCCGATGATGATTGTCGTGTAACCGATTTACATGTGTGGCGTTTGGGTGCTACTCATCAGGCAGCTATAGTGGTCATCGTCACACAACAGCCAAAGCCCCCCAATTACTATAAAGCAAAGCTGGCCAATTTTGTGCATCTTGATCATATCACTGTGGAAGTGAATGTCTGTGTCGGAGAGGCGTGTTTGGCTGAGTAGTCTTTGTAAATTGTTGCTAAAAAGTCTTGTTTACGGAGTTGGTTGTAAACTGCATAGAGCTAACGACAATCTTATTTGTCGTTAGGATAACAAGGCTTATTCCATTTATACCAATATATTAAACCGGATTTAATCGTAATCAGAAAAAATTTTTTACTCCGATGCGTTGCTCTTGCCCAACGGTGTATTGCTCTTGCATTGGGCAGGTAAACAACGCCCGCAATTTTGCGCATTCTTCGACCAATGTCAGCATCTTCGTAATACAAAAAATAATCAGGATCAAATCCCTGAATTTGTTGTAGTGGCTTTGTTCTAAAGAACATACAACAACCACTTGGAAATTCAACATTTTCAATAATTTGTTCGTAATTACAGTCGCGCATCTCAAATTTGGCTAAAGTCGATTGGAATAAAGTTTTAATCCACTTGAAAGGTAATGAACGAATAAACATGATGCATAAAGTAGGATTACGTTTGCATAGGTAATGACGATCACCATTTTCACCAAATACAGCAGGTACTAATAAGCCTATGTTAGGGTTGGCTTCCATAAAACGGATACATTGTAGCAACATATCCTGCTCAATAAATAAGTCTGGATTAATGACCAAATGATAATCAGATTTTACCTCCCTGATTACTTTATTATTGCCTGCTCCATAGCCCATATTGTCAGCGGAATGCAATAATTCCAGTGTCCAATCAGGCGCGCATTTTTGATACTGCGCATACTGAATTTGCAATTGTTTTTGCCAGCATTCTTCATTTGAATTATCGACGATAGTGAGTGAAAAACTGATTGTATAGTGCTGTTTAGCGGTTAAAGCGGCTTTTTGTAAGGATAATATGACTTCCTCAAGCATAACCAAATCTGGTTTATAAACGACCAAGGATGATGGCATGGACTTCTCCCCACCCCTAACGGTGTCATAATGCACCTGGCAAATAAACAAGGGTAAGGAGAAATCCATGATCAAGAATAACGTAATTGGTTTAGATTTAGCAAAAAACATTTTTCATCTGGTGAGTTTTAATGCTGAACTGAAACAGATTAAAAAGAAAGTAAAGCGAGCGGATTTATTGTCGTACATAGCGAACTTGCCAGTCAGTATCATTGGTATGGAAGCCTGTGGAGGCTCGCATTATTGGGCGCGAGAAATCAAGAAACTGGGGCATGAAGTGGTATTGCTGAATGCCCGTTATGTGAAAGGGTTTGTGGTGGGCAATAAAAATGATTATAACGATGCAGAGGCTATTTGGACGGCAACACACCGCAACCGAAAAGACGAACAGTTTCGCTTAAGACGCTTGAGCAGCAAGATATTCAAATGCTGCATCGATTGCGTCAAAGTACAGTGGATGAACGGACGGCGGTGGCGAATCGAATTCGGGGTTTTTTAGGTGAGTGGGGAATTGTGCTGCCTATAGGCATCAATCAGCTCAGAACGCACCTCACTGAAATTATTGAAGATGCTGAGAATGGTTTAAGCGTGATCAGTCGAAATCTGTTTGCCAAACAGCTTGAAAAACTCAAGGAATTGGATAAAACGATCAAAGAGTATGATAAGCAGATTGATCAACTCTGTATTCAGAGCGAATTATGTCAACGATTTGTAGAGGTTCCAGGTATAGGAGCCATTACGGCTACTATGGCTGCATCGGATATAGGGGACGGTAAAGGCTATACCAAAAGCAAAAATTATGCAGCCAGTTTAGGCATTGTACCCAAACAGCACACGAGTGGTGACAAGGTGGTGTTGTTGGGTATCAGTAAACGAGGTAATGGCTATCTGCGAACTTTACTGATTCACGGCGCCCGATCAGTCTTGAAAAACTGCCAAGGTAAAACAGACTCGCTAAGTCGATGGTTGCAGGCGCTAATTGAACGACGTGGTTTTAACAAAGCGGCCGTCGCACTGGCCAATAAAAATGCCCGAATTTTGTGGGTAATGGCTACACAAAATAAGAGGTATGAGGTTAGGTCCGCCGATGTAGTCATGTCGTAGCGTGTAGGCCGGGTTATCCACGCCTTACCCAACACCTACACGTGATAGAAGGGTTCCGGTGTTGGGTAAGGCGTGGATAACCCTCAGTTGATATGATTAAAAGTGAATGGTGTAACACAGAGTAAAACAGATTGCGGAGGCAAGTAAATCCAATTGATGATAACAACAGGTCAGACCGGTGCTATTTATCCCGTTCAAGCACATAGATTTTAAAAATCGTTAGGATGTTTGTGGAAATAGCGCGCGAATACGTTCATCAAGGTTCAGTGGTTAAATTAATCAACCTCTAATTGAAACCGAATATATGGCGGCAATCTTGATTACTTTTGAAATCATTCATTTTGGTAAAATTTGTCTTGCAATAGGGGGGAAGTCCATATATGTGCTAAGTGAAATTTTAGTCATTTACTTGTTTTTGGCTGACGATTTTAGCCGGTACACCCACGGCTAAGCTATTGGCTGGCACATCTTGTAATACCACCGCATTTGCACCAATCTTTGCGTAGTCACCCACGGTAATATTACCGATAATTTTAGCGCCAGCACCAATGAGTACATGATTGCCAATAACGGGTCTAGTACCCGTTGTAAAGTACATGTCGGGTTCTTTAGCACCTAAGGTAACCCCTTGCATAATGGTCACATTTTTACCAATTCGTTCTGCACCAATCACTGTACCCACCGTATGGGGTAAAAACAAACCGCCCGCAATTTGTACCCTGGGTGATGATTCAAGACCAAAAAAAATAACATTGATTAAGCTAAATAACTTAGCAATAAAACCCAGTTTTTTTTGGTAAAAATATTCTGATAAACGTATCACCACCACAGGAGCTATACGAGGATTAAAGCAGGAACGCAGTAAAATAAATGGAGTAATTAGCTCTGTGTTTCCTGAGAGTTGGTGAAATCGTTCAATATCCAGTCGTAGTTTATTCATAAAGCAATTTTTTTATAATTACACCAGGATAATCCACTAACAGCCAAACCTGTGGCCATGAATATAAAATTAGTTTGTTTTGATAAAATAGGCATATTATCGTTACAAAGTACTATTAACAGTAAAGGTAGTACGGCAAGTATTATCAAAGGCCAAATCTGGCGACGTGTTAGCAATTTATTGTTATAACACGCGTATTCCAGAACAAATGTCAAATAAAAAAAATGAGGTAACACAAATATCCAGCCGATAGAATCCATAGAAGAATAGTTTTGCATAACATATTGGGCTGATATCAATAATAATAAGTTAAAAGTTAAGTCTGACAATATCAGCATACGCGTATTTTTTTTTGCGACTATTAGCATCCCATACACCCAAGAAATGCTTCGAAAAATCACTGCTACGGTCAGAATGACTATCAATTGACCTGATTCTGCAAATTCTGGGGTATATAAAATTGAAATTAATTCTTTCTGGAAAACCACAATAAAAAAACAGATGAGTGTACAAGAGACTAAAATCAGGTAAGCTGTTTTTAACAAATATGTTTTTTGTTCTTTGTCTCCCATGCTACTCGCCAATAAAGGTAGGTATAGTGTACTGCATGCCGTTAATAAAAGGGTAATATAGTTAAATGTTAGAGTCCATGCCGCATCAAACAACCCGGCAAAGGCTAATCCATGGCTTTCAATAATCCAGGCTCTGATAAATAATAAGCTGACTGTTGAAGAAATAGCAGCTATTAGGGTGGCTGCTGCAAATTTAATAAACACGGCGGTGTCTGTTTTGCTCAGATAGTTAGCTTTTAAAGCGGATAACGCTGGTTTGGGTAGACGTAAAACCCCATAACTGCCGGCAAGGTAAGCGAATAAAAAACAGACTATCAGTAAATACCCTAATATTTCGGCATGAAATGGAAATTTCATGAAATATAAAAATGACAGCGCAATAACAAGTGCAAGAGGTCCAGCAAGTTGTGCTAATGCTAACAGCTTGTAAGAGCAGTATCCATTCAACACTGCAATTGTGTAGGTGCTACCCACATTTAACAAGATGGCAAAACAAATCAGGCGTAAAGTTCTAATCAGCTCGTCTGAGTCAGACGATAAAAAAGTGTGTGTTGCTGGCGTGGCGAACAGTAAGGCTAAGGCGATAATCAATCCAGCAGTGATTATCACTAAACGACTTGCAGTACCTCGTAATTGAAAGCATGCTTGCAAATTATTGCGGCGTTCGGCCAGACTTTGCACGATAGCGTTAGTTCCTCCATAGGTAATTGCTATAGTGGCCGCCTGCGTTATTTGTCGTAATTGTGAAAATAATCCAACCCCCTCAGGACCAAACCAACAGGCGACTAATTTAAAACTTAGCAACCAAAGCAGTGCAGAGCCAAAAACACTGCCAACGCTGATATAAATTTCTGATTTCATCTATAAACAGTAGAAGAGGGTGTTTGATCGTGATTGACACGAAGATTTGATAATAATAATCCCCACATAAAAAAGGCAAAAATACCGGGATAGGGTTGGCGTAAAGTCACTTTAAAGTTATTGTCAATAATCACTAAAAAAAATACGATGACTGCCAGCCAAAAAGTATCTGAACCCACTTTTCTTTTAGAGCGAAGGTATTGATGAGTCGTGAATAAAATTAAAAACAAGATGGGTAGTAATGCAATTATTCCAAAATTGTAAATAAGATCCAAATACCAATTGTGAGCGCTAGAACGAATTTCTCTTGGTAATGGCGCTGGGTGGCCAAGTAATAGTATGGCCGTGTTATCGGTCATACCATCAGTATATAATTTCCAGATATCCAGTCTCTCTTGTATGTTTGAGGGTATTTTTCCATTATAGAGATCTGTATATTTAGTACTTAGATTTTCAGAGGTTAGCGAATTATGATGGGTTAAATTTCCTAACTTATTATAAGCAGTTGGAAGATAAAAAATAATAACTGCAACTGTCATCAACGATAAAATCGGTAAAATAAATCGGCGCTGACTTTGTTGCCAATTGCCATAGATTTTAGAGCATGAAAAGACAATAATAAAAGAAAAGTAAGCAAAAATGGTTAAAAATGAAGTCGATGAAACCACGTAAATTAACATTAACAAAGTCAAAATACTCAGCCTTCGCTTATGGCTATCCCACAGTAATGACAATGTATAGGCAAAAGCACACACTAAAATAGGGGGAACATATTCAATATGAGAGTATATGCCGAATAAATAAAGATTGTGTGTTAGCGTTATCGTATCTTGCATCCAGCCACATATTAACTGAAGGGGTACTAAAAACAATAAGGTATAGAGAAAACTTTTGGCGATGGATTTATCATTGTCTTCGATTAGCAATCCAGCGATCAGGCCAAAAGTTGGCAGTAAAAATTGTAACATTAATAAGGCTTTGCGTAGCTCAAACCCCACGCTTATGCTGGAAGCGCACAGGGAAATCGACATAACAGCGCAAAAAATGGTAATGAATATCCAGCCAAAGTATGTACTTTTGTAATTTTTAATCCATACTAAAATCCCGCCAAAACAGACCAAAATTGAAAGCGGTAATGGGAGTGTCGCCAGCTTTCCGCCTGAATCTAATAAAGTTGTGCTGCTATTATAGATATGTCCAGACAGTTGAAAAAACAGTGGAAAGATTAATCCTATTCCAAAGAAACTCGATAGATTTAGCTTACTTTCTGGAGTCATTGATAGATACAAAAATATGTTTGGAATAACTATTTTAGAGATAATTATTTAAGGTCGATGTCGTATGAGCCGACATTGACCTTAAAAAGTAGCAATACCTAACTCTGTGGGATTCAAGCAGTAGTGTGTATAGAGATACCTCATCAGTAAAATCTACAGATAATGACATGCATGCGATAGGTGGATAACTTATGAATTATCTACTTCAATGGCAATCGCCACTAATTGCTGCATACTCTCTGTAAAGACAGCCTCATTATCGCTTCTAATAGTGGCATGCGCCACTTTGCGACCTTTGCGCGGCGTCTTGTCGTACAGATGCAGGTGACAATCCGTCAGATTTAATAACTGGCGAGTCTCCGCTAGTCCACCGATAAAATTAACCATTGCTGCATGGCCACGCGCTGTGGTTGCCCCCAATGGCAGATCAAGTATGGCTCGTATATGATTCTCAAACTGGCTGGTTTCCGCACCTTCTATAGTCCAGTGTCCAGAGTTATGCACGCG
Organism: Methylomonas sp. AM2-LC; assembly: GCF_039904985.1. Classification (NCBI taxonomy): domain Bacteria; kingdom Pseudomonadati; phylum Pseudomonadota; class Gammaproteobacteria; order Methylococcales; family Methylococcaceae; genus Methylomonas; species Methylomonas sp. AM2-LC. Next base: position 3,145,810 of record NZ_CP157005.1, on the reverse strand, counting down.
CGGTGCAAATTCATTAGCCAGTAGGCTGCCGTTTACATCAAATAATTCCAAGGCTATAACGCCAACATACTCTAGTTTTTCAAGTAATGCTCGTACATAAGCTTCTGCATTTGTTTGTAAGGGATCTCCACTTTTGCATTCTGCTACTCGTAAAATTCCGCCTTTATGTCTATTTTCAGAAAGTGGGTAATACACAATCTGTCCAGAGGGATTGCGCGCAGCAATAATCGACACTTCTCTTTTAAAGTTTACAAAGCCCTCAACAATTGCATCTGCACCCTGCATGGATTCGAAGGCTGTGGCTAGTTCCTCCGCCGATTGAATTATCACTTGACCTTTACCGTCATAGCCCATACGGCGGCTTTTTAAAATGGCAGGATAGCCAATTTGTTTCATTGCTTGTTGTAAGTCAGCCAAGCTATCAACCGCTGCATACGGAGCTGTGCCAATATTCAATTGCTGAAAGAAGTTTTTTTCCAGCAAGCGATCCTGAGCAACCGCTAGCGCATTGGCAGGTGGGTAAACCGTGGTATGACTGGATAAATATTCGGCCACATGTGCCGGAACATTTTCAAATTCATAAGTGACTACATCCGCTTCAGCAGCCAGTTGGGATAGTAAGCTAGGGTCGTCATATGCACCTTGCAGATGTTGGCTAAGCGCTGCGGCTCCTGCATGACTATCCGGATCAATAACGATAAATTGTAGGCCCAATGGGTAACCTGCTAAAGCCAGCATGCGTGCCAGTTGTCCACCACCTAATATGCCTATTTTCATGCTTGCACCTGCCTAGGGTCTGAATTAGCTAGAACAGTATCGGTTTGTTGTTGTCGATAAGCTTCGAGCGCAGGTCGATATTGTGGATGTTTATTGCTGATAATGGCGGCTGCAAATAAGGCTGCATTAATGGCACCTGCTTTGCCTATCGCCAGCGTGCCAACCGGGATGCCTGCTGGCATTTGCACGATAGACAATAAAGAATCGATACCGTTTAATGTTTTAGATTGTATTGGTACGCCAAGTACAGGAATACCGGTTTTAGCGGCAGTCATTCCAGGTAAATGCGCTGCACCTCCTGCGCCTGCAATGATTACCTCAAGGCCTTTATCTGCTGCAGTTTCTGCATAACGAAACAGTTTGTCTGGCGTACGATGTGCTGATACCACTTCAACTTCATGTGGTATGTCAAGGTGTTCCAGGGTCTGTGCAGCATGCTGCATGGTTTCCCAGTCCGACGTGGAACCCATGATGATGCCTATCAATGCCGTCATGCAAAATCTCCGCTTGTAGCAATAAAATTAAACCCGATATTCTCGCATAATTTTCTATATATTGTTTGAGTTTAACGGTTTATGGATGTATTAACTAAACAAACTTTACTTTCGTAGGTAGGTGTTTCAGATTATTAGTTTTACTGCTAACGTATTTTAGATTAATCAATGCACGCTCTATTAATGAATGCTTGAAACTAGATTGTTGTAATGGGAGTTAAAGTGGATAAGACAATTGTTACGTATCTGACAGACGTTCACTGCGTTGAATTACGTGTTTTAAGGGGGAATTCTCTGCAAGACTGCTGCTAAATTAGTCAATTAAGTAGATTACGTGTAACTGCTTAGGATGTGGTGTGTTTATTGCTGTCATTTAATTTTCAAATCCTTACAGGAAATATCAACATGTCTACCCTTTATACAGAAGATGAAATGACAGCAATTCTCACCATGACAGATGAAGATTTATTGGAATATTTTCTGTTTCGTATTGCTGAAATGGATGAGGTCTGTGGCTTAAAGCAAGGACCACATTGGATTACGCGTGAAATTAAAGAACAACATACGCTGCCTGTATGGCCTTTTAAAAGTTTTGCCGCCATGACTGCAATTGATGAATGGCAACATTTAAAACCTGTAGCGGAGTCGATTGAGTTTTTTATGTACAGGATATTAAATAAACAGATAGAGCAGGGCGTGATGATTGAAATTATGCCACGTAAGACCGGTGCAGGTTGTTTGATTAGTCCTCAACGTCTGCTAAATTATCTGGAAGATATGAGAGATAGTAGTGAATGTATGGTTGGTGATTAAACATCAGCCAGTTATGAAATAAGGGTGTTAAGCCATTTCTCTTATTAGTTAATTCTGGACTATGGTAATGGTATCCCTTATCAAGGAGTATTCAAATACATATTTGAAATTATAAAAACTAATATTATTTTTCTTGTCACTATAATCTAATCTAAGATTAAATTAATCCTGAAACTTACAATTAGTGTTTTGAGTTGGTTAGTCAGATCCCACCCGTGCAGGTTCATTAAACCTTAATGTTTGCATGTCCACACACTATCTGCAAATAGGCCGTTTAAAGCTTCTTTTCTAAACCTGTTGTGCGAAAGCCAAAATTTTAATCTGATCTTAATCTGATTTTCATTAAATACTTAAGCAGGATGATTAAAATTTTAAACCTGAGTAAGGAGAAATAATGAAAAAACTACATGCCTAGCATGTGGTTTTATCCCTTTCTACAGTTAATGCCCTTACCGCATAAATTGACAGAATTTTATGAAAATTGCTATGTCTAAAACTACAAAATTCATGCTGATTACTATGTTATTAATATCTTCAGTATGCGCTAATGCTGACGTTGTGCGTGGTTACGTGCAGCATGAACACCCATTTTATCTACCTCAATACATGTTATATTCGTTACCTGTACGGAATTATTTTGGATATGAACCACCTTCACTTTCACAAGGTCTTTTGGTAGGGAATGTCGGTACAAGTGCGTCTTATCAAATGGGTAAACGTAATCCACTGGCTGCTCATATCGACATTACCGAGGAAGCTTCCCTTGTTAGTGGTTTGCGCTAACTCTAATGCTCTTAAAGGGGCGTTAAAAATTAGAGACTCAGTCAAATTAACACTGACGCCATTAGGATTGGTGTTGTTGCTAAGTGGCTGTCAGCTTTTTCCTTCTGCTCAACAGTCAATCTTGCCACCTAGTGTTGAGCCTATAAAACAGGAAAGTATAGACAGTCATACTTTCTATTTATCACCCGATCAAAATGTAGTTGGTACATTAGCCAGTGTAACGGCGCGCGAGACTGATACATTGTCGGATATTGCTCGCAACTATGGGTTAGGCTATAACGATATTACACTTGCAAACCAAAATTCCGAGCCGTGGGCACTCACTAACGAGCAAACCATACTTTTACCTTTACGTTTTGTTTTACCAGATACACCACATCAGGGTATGGTGTTAAATTTAGCGAATATGCGTATGTTTTACTATCCGCACACACCGGGGGGCACCTTGCTGACTTTTCCGGTAGGTATAGGTCGACAAGGATGGAATACGCCTTTGGGTAGTACTCAAATTATGTCCAAAAAAGCTAATCCAGATTGGACTGTTCCGGCGTCAATTAAGCGCGAACATTTAATGCAGGGTGATGTTTTGCCTAATGTGATACATTCTGGCCCAGATAATCCCTTAGGTAATTATGCTTTTTCACTTGGGTTTAAGAGTATTTTGATTCACGGCACCAATAAGCCTTACGGTATTGGTATGCAGGTCAGTCATGGTTGTATTCAGCTATATCCTGAAGATATTGAGTTTTTGTTTAACAAAGTTGAAGTGGGGACACCGGTAAAAATTGTTTACCAACCCTATATGGTCGCTTGGGAAGGGGACATGCTTTATGTTGAAGCGCATCCTTCTTTAGAGAAGTGGGCTAAACAGCAAAACAGTTTGCAAAAAGACTTACGTAACAAACTCAAAAAATTAGCGGCAGAAAAGCATGCAATCGTCGATTGGAAGCAAGTTGACAGCATATTGCAACGATCAGATGGTATACCCAGCCCCGTTTTGGTAAATTCGCCTGATGCAGCGGATATTTCTGCTAAGGCATTACTATTGCAACATCCTGATAAACTTTTAAACCAACCCCAGGTTATGGAGTTGACTGATCAAGATTGGTCCATAGTGACTAATCCTATGCAAAACCGTGCTGAGGCACAAAAATTAGCGGCCATGCTTAATCATCAAGAACCTCAAATTCCTGCGCGGTTCATGGATAGTGCAGATGGTTATAAGGTGATTGCTGGGCCGTTTAAGGATAGCCAGGAGGCTAAGCTAAATGCCAAGCGAATTAAACACTTATTTGAACTGGATGTGACAGTAAGAGCTCCCCGTAATTCTGCGTATTGTATTAATCAGATGCTAAAGTCGGTTGCTTGTAAGATGTCCACATAAACTCGCTTCGAAAATTAAGGCTATCATCGTTATGCGATTACGCTGTGTAAGTTTTGCTAGAGAGCCTGAAATATTTTCGGTTAAGTGCATTTTCAAGAGATTGAACTTGTGTTTTAGAATTAAAGAATGTTAAAAACAAATAATCAGCACTTAACTATATAAATGAAACTTAAAAACTTATTCTCTTTGAAGTCATTGTTAATATTCGGCTTAAGTGTGGCGCTGACGCCATTTTTTATTGGTTTTTTGTACGCCACATTTGCTATACGTGATATGTCGATGTTAGGTCGAAGCATGAATGCAGAAATTTTTGAACAGACCAAAGCCATTGGCGTCGTATTGTTAAAAGCGTCGGACATTGAACGTAAAGCTCGATTATTTGTGTTGTTATCCGATCCTGCTGTACAGGAACCCTACGAGCGGCAATCATATGAAAATGCGCGGATAGCCTTTAAAAATGCGCTGAATCAATTGCTTAAATTATCAGTAGACAACAAAATAGCGTTATTAGGCAACGAATTATTAGCCAAAGAAGATATTATTTATCAACAGATTAGTAATACTGAAGCGGAAAACCTGATGCGCTTACCCATTGACGAGGCTTTTCAAGGTTTTCGTGAAACTGCCAATAATCTATCTCATGAAATTGAAACCAGTGTTGATTTAAAGTTTAAGGGATTTAGCGCAAATGCAGAAGATTTAGAACACACACATTTTTATGCTGGCATATTGTTGTTTCTACTTTCGTTAGTTTTTATTATTGTTTTATTGAGCATAGTCACGCGTGCTATTTGGCAGCTAAATATGGCTGTTCGCCGTTTAAGTGCAAGAGATTTGGTCGAACCCATTAATATTGTGGGTCCAAGTGATTTGAGTTATTTAGGAACTCAACTTGAGTACTTACGTCAACAGTTTGTAGAACTTGAAAATTCGAAACAAAACTTTATCTACAACTTTGCTAATGAAATTCATGTGCCAATTGATACGATACACGGATGTGCCGAATTTTTGATCTGTGAGGCTACGGCAAATATGAATAGGTCTGCACAAAAGGTTGCAGAAAATTTATTAGCTGAAATAAAAATATTGGAAACACTGTATAAACAATTGTTACGTTATAGTCAGTTGAATACACAGACTGATGCACAAATTAAAGAAATAACCAATGTGGATGCAGTGTTAGAGTCAGTGGTGGATGCTTTTCAAACTGATTTACAGCAAAAATCAATAATTCTGCACAAATTCATAGAACCTGTGCAATTATTTTGTATTCAAAGCGAATTACACACAATTTTCGAACAATTGTTGGCTAATGCGATAAAATTTTCACCGCAAAATGGTGAAATTCGCATGGTATTGCACAGCAATGCAGAGCAAATGGAGTTTGAAATTGAGGATGAAGGTCCAGGAATCGCCCCCGCACAACATTTAGCGGTTTTCGAGCCGTTTTTTCGGTCACAAACTCTGGTAGGAACTGATAATAAGCATGTTCCTGGTGTGGGATTGGCAATTGTTAGACAATATATTATAAAGCATCAAGGTACAGTAGAAATTATTGATTCTTCACCTGATCAGCTTGGTACCCGAGTACTGGTTAAAATTCCTCTTGGCGCAAACAGTTAAAAATGAATAGACTCCCGATTACAGTAAAAATATGGTGTTTAACTTCAATTCTGCTTTTACTGGCAGGATGTTCGCAATTGAATACTCAGGATGAGTATCCGCAAAGTAGTGGTCAAAACCAAGCGCCTGTAGTTAGTGCTTCCCCAGATTATGACGTCTTATTGGATTTTAGCCTAAAAGTAAGCAACATGGCTGTAGCGGGCCGCGCAGAATTATGCCGGTCTTTATTAAAACGCCAAAAAGAGACACCCAGTACAGAAATTTCGGTACAGCTTTTAATTGGACGACTATTTTCTGAGTCGTGTGGCGACATTTCTAAAATTTTGGACGCGGTTGCATCCGTTTCAAGCACTAATCAGTACGATGAACACAGCCAAAAGTTGATAGTCATCTATGCGGAAATTTTAAAACGCATGCAAAATAGTTCTAAAAAGCTTGTTGCTTTAGAACGTAAACAGAAATCGCTGCAAGCATTACTCGATAGTAAAGGCAATAAAAATCCCCAAGGTTCTAGCAATGATTCCCGCTTATTACGCGATAAACTGGATGCTATAAGGAATATGGAAAAGCAATTAGATGAAACCTCTGACAGTAACTAAACAGAATGTTGCGTATTCGTTTGGCGATGGTGATTATCGTTACTTTTATTTTTGTTTTATTATTGGCTATTACTTTATATTGGGGTTCTAATCAGGTCTCTATCTATATTCAACGTAGTGAAACTGCCTATATAACCTTTGAACAGTATGAACGCTTGTCCAATGAAGCCAATCGCCATTTTAAACAATACACGGAGCAATTGATTTTAGCGGGTACAGAGCAGGGTCACAGTGCAGACGTTGAGTCCTCCAGGCTGAGTTTGTATGCGGCCATGGATCAACTCAGGGCTCTTGTGGTTAATATGGGAGGCACAAGTTTACAGACGGATGACGCTGCCAATAATAAAATTGCTGAACTGAAACGGGTAGCGCAATTCTCTGCCATGTTAGATGCCAGTGAATATCGATTTAAAGAGGTTCAGCACTTGCACGAACAAGGTCTGCACGATTTAGCATTGCAAAAGTTATTGAAATATTTTAAAGAAGAAATTGATGGTAAATTTCAACCGTTAATTGATATAGCCATTAATCAAGAAAGGGAACATGCTGAAAAATCCAAACAGGAACTGGATAAATTAATTCAGCAATTGCGTTGGATAGCTATTTTAGCGTCCTTGCTGGCAGCCGTTTTTAGTTTAGTGTCAGGGTTTGTTTTACTGCGAGGATTGCGGATGCCCATCGCTAAATTAATGCAGGGTACGGATGAAATAGCTTCGGGTAATTTGCTATACCGAATAAATTTGGATACTAGCGATGAATTTGCTTATCTTGCAAAGCATTTTAATCAAATGGCGCAAAAGCTTGAACTTCAGCAACAACGATTGCGAGAAGGGCGCGCTGAACTTGAGAACAGAGTAACAGAGCGTACCATAGAATTACATCGGCTAAACGAAGCATTAATACAAATGGATAATGTGAGATGTGAGTTTTTAGCCGATATCAGTCATGAGCTGCGCACACCTATCACCATCATACGTGGCGAAGCAGAGGTGACATTGCGTGGTCAAGATTGTGATGTAAACGACTACAAAGATACTTTGCAACGTATTGTCGATTTGGCTATGCAACTTGGTAAATACGTAGATGATTTACTTTTTATTGCCAGAAATGAAACGGATAAATTGCAATTTGCATGGACCGTGGTTGATCTCTCTAGCTTGGTGGCTGATGTGGTTGATGATTTTCGGGTAATTGCTCAACAGCAAGGGCTTACTGTGTCACTGGCAATGCCGGCAGAAATACTCTGGGTTCGTGGCGATAAACAGCGGTTACGCCAGTTTTTGTTAATTTTAGGCGATAACGCCTGCCGCTACTCTAGCGAGGGTGGCAGCATCATAGTGACGTTAAAAGTAGAATCTCAAAAAGTAAAAATCAGTATTAGCGATCAAGGTATCGGTATACCCAGTCAGGATTTAAATCGGATTTTTGATCGTCATTTTCGTAGCGAAAATGCTCGAGAATCGAATAACTTTGGTTCAGGACTTGGCTTGCCTATGGCAAAAGCCATTATACAGGCACATGCAGGCAGTATTAGTGTTAATAGCACAGAGCTTGAGGGGTCCACCTTCACTGCGGTCTTGCCTTTACTTTCAATTGGCAATGGTAAGCTTTCTTATGAGCGATAATTACAGTAAATTCAATTCTCTGGTCGGTAGCAATAACAAACGCATATTGCTGGTAGAAGATGATGATCGTATCGTCAGTTTTGTTACGCGTGGTTTAAAGGCTGAAGGCTTCACGGTTGAACATGCGGGTAGTGGCAAAGCAGGTATTGCTATGGGTGCTGAAGCTGATTTTCGGGTTATTGTACTTGATCTGGGGTTGCCGGATATGAACGGTAAACAAGTCTGCGAAAGTTTACGTGATTTGGGCGTAAACACGCCACTCTTGATGTTGACAGCAAGAGATTCAATTCAGGATAAAGTAACCGGTTTACGTTCTGGCGCAGATGATTATATGACCAAGCCATTTGCCTTTGAAGAATTACTGGCTCGAATTGAGGTGCTAATGCGCCGAGGTACAATCAACAACGAGCAGGACGTTAAAGAATTAATACTGGCAGATTTGGTCTTGAATATAGAAACGCATGAAGTCAAGCGCGGGGATGTACAGATAGAATTAACTGCTAAAGAGTTCGCCTTGCTGGAATGTTTTATGCGTATGCAGGGAAAATTGCTCAGCAGAACCCGAATTTTGGAATGGGTGTGGGGCTATAGTGCAGACCCCTTAACCAATATAGTGGATGTTTATGTGAGACAGTTACGGCGTAAAATTGATGAGGAGTATGAGTTGAAACTGCTGAAAACAGTACGCGGCTATGGTTATAAGCTAGATGCTTTGTAAACATTATTTTACTAAAAATTGATTGTTATTAACGTAAAATACACTTGCTTGCAGTAGAAAAAGGCTATTTAATGATAAGCATGATTCACTTTTTATCTGTCTGAGGGTTTATGAATAAAGTAAGGTTCCTATTTTTTATAGTATTGCTATTCCCGTTTTTAGCCGAGGCAGAGGAATCGAAATTACAAAAATTTCAAGCTATGAATGAGTGCATGATGAAAGTTGATCAAACTCAATTGCAATCACTGGCCGATCGCAGTATTAAATTGATGGCTGATGCATCGGCACTGTGCGACAGCGGTAATCGGGATGCAGCCAAAGCGCTTGATGAAAGCTTTACCAAGCAGGAAGAGGCGACGCCCGTGACTCAGGCAATCAAAAAATGTGGTGAAATTTTTAAAAATGAGCAAAATAAAGACAAAGTAAAAGCGCATATTTGTGACAGAATTAAGCTCGCTACGTCGCCGAAATGATGTGTTGTAATGTGTTTGCTAATAGCTGTTTGTAAACTGGAATAAATCATTTTTTTATTTTCGCTAATTTTTTGCCAACCTCATCACCTAAGCTCGTCTGTAGGGAGAATAATGACGGGTAAGCCTAAGCCAAGGATGTAAAAAGCAGATGTTCATCATGCTGTCATTAAACCCGATAGTATCAGTGGTATTATGGGATGCTCTATTCAATTTTGCTTGCTTATTAACAGCTAGATATCAAAAAACTCTGTGAGAAAACTTACAAAGGTTATGTGGTGTAACGTACATATGAGCGGTTACTTATCTGATATTCTATTGGCTGGTGTAGCTGCCATCCTAAGTTTTAGCGTAGCTAGAATTTAAAGAGAGGTGAATCCAAGATATCTAATTGATTTAAAGTGTTTAAAAATTATAGTACAAGTGGTTATGCTGTTTGTCTGCACTTTTTTGGATAAATGATAGAATAATACAGTAAGTACAATTGACATAGTTCAAAAAAAGAATTATATCTATCCTGCAATTTGCAGTATTGAAAAAATAGCAGGGCAAATTTAGCAGTGTTGTTTGCTTTTAAGTGGTTTTATTCTTACTAATAGTTAAATGATTTTGCTCAAGTTTTATGTTTTTGTTTTGTTTGGTTTTTTATAAAGTTCTTTAGTGGTACCTGTTTTTCGTGTTTTAAATTTAGTCTTTTTTTAATTTTTAGGAGTATTAATCATGCGTATGAAAAAATCTACTTTATTAGCCAGTGCAGTTGCGTTGGCTGCATCAATGTATTTGCCAGCAGCAAGTGCTATAGGTACTGATACTTTTACACTACCAACTACTGGTGGCACCATTACTGGGGAAACAACGCTTGTTAGTTCAATATCAACCTACACCACAATCGATAGTTATCTGCAGGCTGCAAATCCCGGTGCATTTGATTTTATACTTTCATTTACTGACCCAAGTAATTCAGGTGGATACGCATTAACTACCGAGTCATGGAATTTAGCTTTTGATGATGGATCTTTTGCTGCCATACAATATATCTTGAATGGTGGAAGCTTGATTACTGCTACTGATGCGAATAATGCTTATGATGTTAACGGCTCTACTAGCATTATTGGTGGTACTACTGGTGGTACTACAACGCTTGAAGTCACAGGTATTATAACTAATAAAAATGTTACAAGTGGACATTATACATTAAATGTTACTCTTCCAAACAACGCGAGCGTACCAGAGCCTGAGATGTTATCTATGATGTTATTAGGTTTGCCATTAATTGGTTGGATGTCTCGTCGTAAACAGGTTGCTTAATTAAATAGGCAGAACCTGCCAAGTTTCACTGCTATTGATTTATTTTGTATTGGCAGTGAATGGGTTAAAGATCACATTTGAGAAATAATGTGGTCTTTTTTTATCAGTTGATTTAATAATCTGTTATCGATATCTACGACAGCTTGGTTGTGACTGTATAAGAATACACCATAAATTCTATCAAATTTCGTGATAAATAATAACTATCACTATATTGCTGCAATTTTAATTGCGATAAAAAGGCATGCCCAAATCTAAAAAACGAGTATCAACCTTAGCTTTGTGGACTCTTATCCTTTGCTTGTCGTCTACAGCAACTGCAAGTTTACAGACAGATATACAATCATATGACTTAATTAACTCGGTATGTCCAACCGGATTAGAACAGAGTCGGGCTTTTAATAAACTGCGCACCGATATTGTGACTGCGGAAACCCTCGAGCAAGCGCGTGTTATGGCGCTTAAGCCCACAGAGGACGCTATGAATGCCTTGGATAATGCTTATTCTTTTTTGCCATTTAGTGATGACTTGGCTGAGGCAAAATACCGCCTTAACGCCGCCCGTACCCGAATATTAGCTGCCTCATCACAGCAACAGGTCGCTGATGAGCTTTCTGGATTGATGTTGGCTGGTCTTGATGATAATGCAGCTACTCTTAATGTGGGTAAGACGGGTTGTCATTATACAAATGGCGAAGTCGTCGCTATTGTAATTGGGTTGATTCTAGGGATAATTCCAGGCCTTATTTTACTGGTTCTGCTTTGCTAGACTGAGCTAAGTTTCTTAAATGGGTGGTCAATTCGGTCCGCCTAGTAAAGAAATAGGTGTTTTTACGAATAGAAAATGTAGATTTTCCAGGTAATAATTAACTCGCATAGATTATACGAAATTGTAAAAAAACTTCGGCTTTTCAGTTTTATTATAGTCATAATATCAATTGGTTATGACGGTTTTGATAATAATTATGCGTGAGATAAGTTTGTGTTTTTTCTGTAAGAAAAACGCAGAATTTTGAAATTTTTTATAAATGCCATGATTTCGCAATATTACTGTGTTAGCATGGTGTCGTATAATCTTAAGATGATAGGGTTATATATGGCATTGTATAGGTCATCAAAAAATCCTATGCTCTGCACAAAATGATTTTTTTAAACTAGAGAGATTTATGGCTGCACAAATTGAAGGCAAAGTAAAATGGTTCAACGATGAAAAAGGCTTCGGCTTCATCGAGCAAGATGGTGGTAAGGATGTGTTTGTACACTTCAATGCTATCAACGGTGGAAATGGTCGCAAAACCTTGAAAGAAGGTCAACGCGTAACCATGGAAGTGGTTACTGGTGCTAAAGGACCACAAGCAGAAAACGTTACGCCTTTATAATCTTAACGCTCTCTGAGTGATTATCGTTAGTTAGTTTGAGTCTCCAACTGGAAAACCAACACGCGGTATACACTGACGGTAATATCAAATAACCCCCTTAGTCTAAAGGGGTTATTCGTTCCAATTGAAATGCTTAAAAAGTTTTTTTTGGGAAAGTATTACTGTTTATTTCGCTTTAGAGTGTTAGTTTGGAAAATATTTGGCGTGAAACCGATTAGTAAATTCGACCAAATTTGTATAGGATTTGGCGGCATCGAAAATTGGGGCTGTAAATTCTGTTACTAGCAGCATTTGCATTAATGTTGCATAAGCTGCCGCGTCTAATGAACTGGGTTTATCCCCAAAGAAGTAAGTTTTATCACCTAGCAATACGGATAAGGCGTTTAAATCCTGTTTGCCAATTTCTGTGATCTCAGCGTTGCTGTGTCTTCCCATTCCCTGTTTTTGTAGTTTACTTAACACGTCTCTGCGGGCAGTGTAGGCAATTATTTTATTCATTGGAAACGGGATACTATCAAAAAATGTTTTATGCAATGTAGTGATATTATGTGGTAATTGCCAGCGAGCATGCACCAACACCCAGTAAAGGTTTTCGTCCAGCATTTTGATAAACGCATGAGCAATCGCTTTTTCTATTGCGCTTAAATGGCTATCGATATTGGCGTTATAAGTATCCTGTACATAACGAATAATAAAACTTGAATCGGCAATCAGTTTGCCATTATCTTCAATAAACGGTAATTTTCCCTTAGGCGCTTTACATAAATACTGGGGGCCACTTGCTGTATCATAGGGTAAGTTAGCTAAACGAAAATACGCTTCAACCTTTGCACAAAACGAGCTGGCATCACAGACATCGCCCACTTGACCAAATTTATAGAGTTTAAGCATATTTTCACCTGAGTAGAAAGCGGATAATGGATTGCAATAGATAAATAAATTTTGTCTATTTGACTCTGCCAAGATGACTAACGTCAAGAAAATAGTAGGTGCTTAAGTCTCTACTCAATAAATTAACCTATTTTAATGGGTATATTTACAACACACTAAGGCGGTTCTACATGAACTCTTAGGCAAATGTGCAAAATGAAGTCATAATAAAACCATTATTATTTTTCAATTCATGCCTTATCGTGCAAAAAGCTTTTAAAATTCAAAGCAATTATCAGCCAGCCGGCGATCAACCTGTTGCCATTCAAGAATTAGTGGCAGGCATCAATGAGGGTGAGGTGCATCAAACCTTACTGGGTGTAACTGGCTCTGGAAAAACGTTCACCATCGCCAATGTTATCCAGCAAACCCAGCGGCCTGCCATGATTATGGCACCTAATAAAACCCTAGCTGCGCAGCTATATGGGGAAATGAAAGAGTTTTTTCCAGACAACAGCGTTGAATATTTTGTCTCATATTACGATTATTATCAGCCCGAAGCCTATATTCCGGCTTCTGATACCTTTATTGATAAAGATGCATCTTTAAATGAACATATCGAACAAATGCGTCTGTCGGCCACCAAGGCTTTACTAGAACGTCGTGATACTATTGTGGTAGCCACTGTCTCTGCTATTTATGGTCTGGGCGAGCCGGAGTCCTACTTCCAGATGGTGTTGCATTTGGTTCGCGGAGATATGATCAAACAGCGCGATATTTTACGCCGCTTAACAGAAATGCAATACACCCGTAACGACATTGAATTGCGACGAGCAACCTATCGAGTCAGGGGAGAAGTGATTGATGTGTTTCCTGCCGAATCAGAAGAGCAGGCCTTGCGTATCGAGTTATTTGATGACGAGATTGAACGTTTATCCATGTTTGATCCGTTAACGGGCGAAGTATTGCAACGCATCGCGCGCTTTACCTTATATCCTAAATCACATTACGTGACGCCTCGCGAACAGTTATTGATCGCGGTTGAGAAAATTAAAATCGAACTGGCAGAGCGTTTAGCTTATTTGCGCGATGCACATCAATTAGTCGAAGCTCAACGCTTGGAGCAACGTACCTTATTCGATATTGAAATGATTATGGAGGTTGGCTATTGTTCAGGTATCGAAAATTATTCCAGGCATTTGTCCAATCGCAGTCCTGGTGAATCACCGCCCACTATGTTCGATTATTTGCCCAAAGATGCCTTGGTTATTATTGATGAAAGTCATGTCACCGTGCCGCAAATTGGAGCCATGTATAAGGGCGATCGTTCACGCAAGGAAACTTTGGTAGCCTATGGTTTCCGTTTGCCTTCTGCTTTGGATAATCGGCCTTTAAAGTTTGACGAATTTGAGCAGCGCACCTCGCAACGCATTTATGTATCTGCCACACCAGGGCCTTATGAAAAAGCGCATTGTTCTACCATGGTAGAGCAGGTGGTTAGGCCTACTGGTTTGGTCGATCCACTGATAGAGGTTCGTCCAGCCACTACGCAAGTGGATGATTTGTTGTCAGAAATTAATTTGCGCGTACAACTTAAAGAACGTGTGCTGGTCACTACGCTGACCAAACGGATGTCTGAAGATTTAACCGAGTATTTGCTTGAACATGGCGTAAAAGTTCGCTATCTGCATTCAGATATTGAAACCGTAGAGCGGGTAGAAATTATACGCGATTTGCGGTTGGGGATATTCGACGCGGTGGTGGGGATCAATTTATTGCGCGAAGGACTTGATATACCCGAAGTGTCGTTAGTAGCGATTCTGGATGCCGATAAAGAGGGTTTTTTAAGATCCCATGTGTCACTCATTCAAACCATAGGTCGGGCTGCACGTAATGTCAGTGGTAAAGCCATATTGTATGCGGATAAAATTACCCGTTCCATGCAATTAGCCATTGATGAAACTGAACGCCGTCGCGCCAAGCAGCAAGTGTTTAATTTGCAACACCATATACAGCCGACCACCATTTATAAATCAGTGACCGATATATTGGAACTGTCTATACCTGGCTCAGGTGGATCTATTAATAATGCCCGTGCCAAAGTCGCAGAACCCGCCGCACAATACAAGCCGCTAACCCCTAAACAATCGGCTAAAGCACTGAAACAGTTAGAAGATAAAATGTACTATCATGCTAAAAATCTGGAGTTTGAAGAAGCAGCACGAATACGCGATCAAATTAAGTTAATTCAGGCAGAAATGGTCATTTAGGTGGTTTATATCGCCGAATAATGCCATTTATTATACAATTGCAGGTTTTGACTATCCTGCTAAAACCAGACTGTTTAACATTTTGTGGTGCATGGTTTTCTGCTTTAACCCGTAGCGACTTAAGCGTTATAGGTTCTCTAAGCATTATCTGGATAATCTTTTTTTTATTGCAATACTGTGTAATTTCGCATTCCAACTACCCTTTAACACATAAGCTGTAGTGATTTTGCTGTCATCAGCGTTGCTGTTTTTGCCAATCTATTATCAGGAAATGATTATGACTGAAACGCCTTCTGCTGCAATTCTCAATGCTATACCTAAATTGAGTGTGTATATCATTACTTATAATGAAGCAGACAAAATAGCCGCGGCAGTAGAAAGCGTGCTTTGGGCTGATGAAGTGTTAGTGTTGGATTCTGATAGTAGTGATGACACTGCAAAAATTGCTACGGCCTTGGGAGCGACTGTTAAGCAACTTGCTTTTACCACGTTTGGTAAGTTACGAAATGATGCGATTGCCGCTTGTCAACATGAGTGGGTGTTCAGTTTAGATGCTGATGAGCGTTGCACGCCAGCAGCACAGGCCGAAATTTTACGTGTACTGCAAAATCCCTTGGCAGATGCTTATTTCGTGCCACGCCGCAACTGGTTTATGGGACGTTGGATAAAGCATTGTGGCTGGTATCCAGATTACCGTCAACCACAGTTATTTCGTAAACAGGTAATGACATTTGATAATCGTGACGAAGTTCATGAGTCGTATAAGGTCACGGGAAAATCCGCCTATTTTGAAGCCTCTATTGTGCAAATACCGTTTCAAAATCTGGAGCAATTGCTACATAAAATGCAACGTTATTCCAGTTTGGGTGCGCATAAATTAGTACGCAATGGCAAACCCGTTAGTATGGGTACGGCATTGACGCATGGACTATGGGCTTTTATTCGCATTTATATTTTAAAATTGGGCTTTCTGGACGGTTGGGCTGGATTTGTATTGGCCTTGGGTAATTTCGAAGGTACTTTTTATCGCTATGCCAAAGCAGCTACCGCCAAACAAAATTGGAGTAAGCCCGACATTAAATGATTCAGCTTTTGCAGTTACTGCGTACTGTTGCTTAATGGGATGATGATGTTTGTAAGTTTTTGATTGGCTTAGTTAGCCCTAATCATTAACGCGCAAACATACAAATGGCTAACTGTATGCCAGTTCTGAATGGGTTCATGCTAATTTGTCGCAACAGCATGACAAACTTAGTATTTCATTAGGGATAACCAATATAAATTGGGTTCTATAATTGATAAAGATAAATTATGGGTGTTTTGGTTACAAAACATTAATTATAATAAGGTCTATAACGGTTGTTCTGGCAATTAATACTTTACTTTTGCTGTCGCTACCTATTAAGGCAGACGACATATTGTCCGCAAGCTCAAGATTTAGGTTTAATACTTTCGGAAGTTTAGGTATTATCAATGGCAGTAATGACTTGCATATGCAAACTGATCTAGCGCAACCCGATACCTTTCAAGGCAGCATGTCCTGGAAAGCAGATACTATGATGGGCTTACAAGCAGGGGCTTATTTAACAGATCAAATTGATGCAACGGTACAATTTGTTATTAAAGATAGAGTCAATCAGACCTTAAACGAAAATTTAGCCTGGGCTTTTTTACGTTGGAAACCTAATCAGGATGTTACCTTACGCACAGGTAGACTTGGATTTGATATCTATATGTTGTCTGATTATCGGAATGTCAGTTTTGCGTATCTGTGGGAAAGACCCCCCGTTGAATTTTATGGCCCGCTTTTGTTTCAGAATTTTGATGGTATTGATGGTAGCTGGAAAACACATATAGCTGATGGATTTTTGACCGCTAAAGTATTTGCCGGTACAACCACAAAATCCATACCCCCGCCTTTTGCAAACAGTGGACCCAGCTTGTTGTGTTTGGGGCCAATTACCGGTGGTAAATTAACTTTTGAGACTGAGAGTCTACGCTTATCTTCGGGATTCGCGTATATGTCATTCGACAAAAATTTTGCTATTACCTCAAGTTTGTCATCAGCGTTATCCGATCCCAATTTGCAAACTGCCTGGAATAACGCCAATCTATATGCTGACCAAGTTAATCAGCTAGGAAAATCCATTACTTTTTTTGCTTTGGGGGCCAGTTACGATGCGAATGATTGGGTAGTGCAAAGTGAATTGGGATACTTACATTCGAATTGGGCTGGCTTTAGAGATTTGCCCAGTGGCTACTTTAGTTTAGGCAGGCATTTTGCTAATTTAACGCCTTATGTTTTATTCAGCATGGCACGCAGTGCGGGCTCGGCATCACACGTTGTGCCGCCTGAAATTCAAGGCGACGCCATTAACCAACTTTATACAAATACGCAATTGTTCATGCGTGGTAGTCCGGTTAATCAGAAGACGGTTAGTTTGGGGGTACGTTGGGATGTCTTAGCTAACATGGCAGTTAAAGTACAATGGGACTATACGCAAATTGCCAGTAATGCAGATAGTTTGTGGATCAATGCCAACAATTTATCATCTGTTCCTGCAACAAATGTTAATTTGTTGTCAGCTAGTATTAATTGGGCGTTTTAATATGAAAACGTCACGGCTGTTCCTTATCATGGTTTTGTTAAATTATAGTTTTGAGTCTGCAATTGCTGATTTAGTGGTGGTGACGAATCAAAACAATTCAATTCAAGAGCTAAGCCGCGAACAAGTCGTCTATCTGTTTACCGGACGTGAACAAAATTTTCCTAACGGAAATTTGGCTTTTCCAATTGATCATATCGTAGACTCGACACTACGCAGTGATTTTTACCTGTTATTGTTAGGGAAAACAGTGGCACAAGTAAATGCCTATTGGGCGCGCCTTATGTTTACGGGTAATGCAACACCGCCTAAAGTTTTGCCTTCCGTTGAAGCGGTGCAAAATGAGGTACGCGAAAATCTGTATGCTATTTCTTATTTAGATGAGTCGTCCGTCGATAATAGATTAAAGGTGGTGTATCGGTTAAAGTAGAGCCGATACTCAATAGACACGAGTTCCTGAAATGAAGCTATCCATACGTATTGCCTTAGTTGTCACTGTTTTAGCCTTATTAGGATCTTTGTTGATTTCTCTATTTTCTTACCAGCACACACTAGAAAATGAACGTGACATAGCCAACACGCATATTACCCAGTTGGGCAACACCGTGTTACGCACCGCCATGATAGCCGTTTATCTGGATAACCAAGAAATTGCTGATGACGTCATTAAAGGTTTAACCAGCAATGAAATTGTTGATAGTGTGTTGTTAACCAGCGTTACCGGCATGAAAATTTATAATGATCCCAAAATGCTAGAAACTGATCAGTTATCGGGGGTTGTCAGTATCCAATTGGAATCGCCTTTTATTTCCGGCGACATAATTGGTGAATTGCAGATATTACCCAAACATGAATTAATTGAACGCAATGTCCGTTTAATCGCACAGGAAAGGGCGTTGATATTGTTTTGTAACACGGTTAGCATAGCCTTACTGGTTATGTTGGTTATCCAATATATGTTTGTCCGTGCTTTAAAACATATTGCCAAGGCTTTGCACAAAATTGAGCCTGGCAGTCAAGATAGACTTAAATATCCTGCTAACCATCAATCCGATGAAATAGGTGGTTTAGTTAATGATATAAATCATTTATTAGGTTTTGTCGCAGAGCAGTTTGAATCAGAGCGCGCCTTGCGCTTGCAAATGGAAAAGCTAGAACGGCGGTTTCGATTGATCTTTGAAAAAGCCAGCGTGGGTATTTATCTGATGGATAATGAAAACCACATAGTGTTATCTAATCCTGCCTTTTATGACATTGTGCGTACCAAAATTTCTTGCGATCAGGATTGCTTACCTTTTATTTTTAAAGATGTTTCTCTGGTTAATGATTTAATTAAAGATACTTTTTGTTTTGGCAAACTTAACAATTATGATTTGCAGTTGGCAGGCAGACCTTCTGAAAGGCCGCGCTGGGTACATTGTTTATTTTCTGTTGTTAACACCACTGACTGCGATAACGTGAGTAACACGTATTTACAAGCCATTATTGTTGATATATCTGAGCGTAAGTTTCAGGAACAGATTACCAAGTTTCAGGCAGAACGTGATCCACTGACACAATTGCTTAATCGACGCTCTATGGAAACACAGCTGATAAAATTACAGGTAAAAGCGCTGAATGAAAATAATTGTTTCTGTATTTGTCTATTGGATTTGGATAATTTTAAACCTATTAATGATACTTATGGTCATGAAGCAGGTGATCACGTGTTGCAAATTGTGGCGGATCGCATCCGTAATTTCCTACGAAGTGAAGATATTGCCTGCCGTTTAGGTGGCGATGAATTTTTAATAGCTACAATAGGTAAAATTGCTTCTGCCAGACTTGATATGGCTAATTTAGCGAGTAAACTGATTGCGACTATTATGGAACCCATTGAGCTTGGTAAAGGCAATGTGGCGAGTGTGGGTGTCAGTATGGGGATTGCTATATCGGGTGACTATAATCATGAGATTAGCAAATTGCAAAAAATGGCTGACGATGCTATGTACGAGGTTAAAAAACAAGGTAAAAAGGGTTATAAAATTTATGAGTAAATTAGACGCGCGGGTCTTGCATTTAAAATCTATCGTATCTAATTAGCGTAATTTTTTATCATTTAAACTTAATGGACTGTCTATATACTGAACGAAGTTAGGCGTATTGATCGCGATTGATGCGCCTCCTGGCATCGGCACAGCCTATAAACGCCAATATTTACGCTGAATAGTTAAAGTCTATATAGATAGGCATTATCCATTTTGGTTTGAACGACTTAATTTTTAATCGAAAAGGTAGAAAACTTAGGTTATTTTGTGTATAAGGTTAATATAAAATGATCTAAACAAACTTAATTAATTTAAGGGGTGCTATGTGAATAGGAAACAAAACACAGTACGCAAAGCAAGTCGAGCCAAAGCAAGCATAAAACGCACGGCAAAACCATCTAAAGGACGGTTTACTCACTTTTTAGAGGGTATGGCAAATATTTTTCCGGTGAGTTCTCGTGATTATGTACACCCAACAGGGGGAGGTTTTAGTAAAGATGCAGCGGCTATACGGAATGATTTTGGTACTATAGCCTTGGATTTGGATAAAGCATTATGTAAGTATGAGCAGACACAGTCAAATTAAGGCTAAGTCAGGTAATAACGAAGTTACTTTTAATGATCATGAAACAGACTCGCCCATCGTACCCATTGCTCAGATTGAGCGTCTTCATCTAATACGTCCAGATAAAGTAGACTGGATTTTTCAACAAACGGAAGCAGAGTCAACGGCAAGACGTCAAGAAGCCGCCAGACTTAACACACTTATTTTTATTGAAAGACTAGCGGGCGTTATCTTCGCTTTCTTGATTGCTAGCATAGGTTTGGCCGGATCAATATGGTTAGCTAGCCTAGGTAATCATGAAATATCAGCGGCTGCCATTGGCGGCACTACTTTGGTAAGTATGGTTTCTGCTTTTATTTATTCGGGTAAACGTAAATAATTTTGTTGTTTTAATTAAACAAAACAAAGTTTACTGTCACCCACTTTAGTGTTTCACAAATTTTTAACATGCAACAGTTACACTCTTAATTGCTAACAAGCAAACGGGTGTTACATTATCGCGACTGATAAAACTTAGTTGATCGATCCTATTAAAACCCGCCAGAGCAAATGCTAGCTCAGGTTTGCGGTTAATAAATTATTGATTTAATAGGTCTTGTTTTGACTAAACCATCCTTATTATTATTCGATCTCGGTGGTGTATTAACCGAAAATGCCGGATTCTCGCAATTAAATACCCTGTTACCGCAACCATTAGACAAACAAGATCTAAAACAGCGCTGGTTATTATCGTCATCTGTTAGAGCCTTTGAGCTAGGAGAACTAGGGGCGCAGGATTTTGCCCGGCAATTTATTCAGGAATGGCAATTGGAATTATCCGCAGAAGAGTTTTTGCTGGAATTTACTGCATGGTCGAAAGGCTTTTACCCAAATGCGCAGGCGACTTTACATTTATTGCGCCAAGAGCATCGTGTGGCTTGTCTGAGTAATTCTAACCCCATACATTGGCAAAAATTTGCGGGTTACGAAAATCATTTCGATATTGCCTTATTCTCGCATTTGCGCGGTGTAATTAAACCCGACCGTGAAGCGTTTATGCTAGCCATCGACGAATGCGCCGTTAAACCCTCTGAAATCTATTATTTTGATGACTCGGCAGCGAATGTGGAAGTGGCAGAGTCGTTAGGTATGCACGCATTTTTAGTAGAAGGATTTAAGGCTTTACTGCAATTATTAATTTGCCAAGGTTTGGTTGCAGTTCCAGTGGTTGTTGAATAAAAACGGCTTAGAGCTGGGTTAAATAAGTAGTTGCTACTGAAAAATTATTTTGACGAAAATTGGCTAAGCATAATTTAACTTCTTAGGCGGCTTCTAAAGTGACATGCACTTGCTGTGACCAAGGGCTACGGCAATATTGACCAGAGCATCCAGAGAAAAATTGATATACGACCACGCAACAGGTCATCCTACTTAGGACACGACTCTTTTTGACATTGGTGCCATTCGTTATGAATTAAAACAGCTTTTAGGGATAACGGTGGAAGTTTTAACACCAAAAGCACTGCCTGAAAATTTTAGACATATTGTGCTGAATGAAGCGTAACCAGTATGAGCAAGGCGGATATTTTACGTTTGCCAGAATATCTGCGACATATTTCTGTTTATCTAATTTTTTCGGCATCTCTTGTAGGATATTTTTCATAAATAAGTAACCCGACCCCTTTTATTCCTTTTATTCCCTTTTAGTTGGGATGAAAAAACATTGCAGAACCATAAACATTAAAATTTGTAGTTAATACCAAGCTTGGCAGTGTGGATGCCGCTGACTTTATCAGTCATGACATATGAATAACCATCAGACCCCATAGCCGTGGCTGTTTGGGTACTGTCTATCCCCAAGTAAAGATATTCAGTCTTGATAGTGACATGATTTGCCGCCCATTCAAAAGGTAAGACATATTCGATACCAGTACCAATCGCATAAGCAACAATATTGCTTTTGCTCGAAATATTCAATGTATTAAAGCTTTGATAAGGCGGAGAATCATAATTAGCCTGGATGCTGGTAAAGACAGCGCCGCTTTTCACATAGAACAGGATTTTATCAAGTGCGTAGCCTATACGCCCACCTGCTACGGCATAGCCAAAAGCACTGCCTATATTTGTGCTATGCGTTATAACAGTAGCGTTTGGAAAAGCGGCCAATCCGTTAGGGTCCGGACTTCTACCGTGCGCGCCGAGATAGCCATATTCACCTTCAAAGCCCAACACTAAGGGAGAATTCGCAACTTGCCAGTTATAACCAATAGTGCCGCCCCCCAAAAAACTAGCACTGTTTTTATAACCATAAGCAGCATTAGGAGTAATCCATGTACCACCCCAACCACTACTATACGGCTCGGTAGTGTCAGTTTTAGCGCCTGCACCGCCGCCGGCAAAACCGCCCAGATAACCCCCTGTCCAGTTATAGGCGGCATAAGTGCCGACCGTATCCGCCAAAACGGAGTTCAATAACGTAAACATTAATGGCAATAGAAATATAGCTTTAGTTTTCATTGATAATTCAATTTTTCAATTGTGTTGCTGTAAAATTTCTAAAAAAATCAATAACTTTAACACAACATAAACTATCAAGATAATTTAAAACCAACAGCGTGCCCATCTTATACAACAAATGTGCCTTCAAACCTTGGCATAGCGTTTTATCGCAAATTTTGCCGACATCCTGCGATAATACCCGGAAGTTAAATAACGAAGGGTCCGGTGTTAGTTTATCTGTTCTTTTTTGCTCTCTTGTGGGGTAATTTTCATAAATAAGTAACCCGACCCCTTTTTGTTCTACCTTTGATGACAAACGGTAGGCAATAAAAAAGCCGGAGTTACCCGGCTTGATTGGCGCCAACAAGCAATCTATATTAGCTTTTGCATTCTTGGCTTAAGGATTTTTTAATGTCAAAAAAACCTTGTTTAATAAAATTCATCCCTATTTCAAGTGGAATAGGCGATGGAGTACCAACGTGATACACCTCGGTACTTGCTTGAAATACCTTTCCTTGATTATCCTGAGTATTTAAAAAGTCATTAGCAGCTTCTACTTCTTTCTGGAACCCGAATACTTGTATTTCTAATTCAGTGCTCATTGGGTATGCCTCCAAGTTGTGAACATCATCTCGACGGATGCTGCAGTATTTAACTTCTCCATCCGTGTACTTATCATGCTTAATAGCTTCTAAAACCGCTACAACCGCATTTGGGCAGTCGTTAATAACATTTTGAACATATTTACTACCCGAACCAATTACTGTTGGTATTTGAGTAATGTTTTCAGCCTTAACTTCACTATTTCGTAATTTTTGAATTTTAATGCACGATCCATTTATATAGACCATGACAATAAAATCTCTATCCTTCCTATCCACTATAGTAGCCGGAATTATAAAGTCATCCGATTTTTGTAAAATAAAATTTAGGATCATATTGCTAAAATCGACCATACATTCTAGGCATCCCGCCATTCCGATTACAGCACCTTTGATACGCTTTACTTTTCTGAAAGGTACATCAAGGTGAACATTATCCTCACCATCTGTAAAAGCAATGTCTGACGCTATAAAGTGTGTGTCATAAGCAGTAGTTGTCAAAATTTAATCCTTTTTTATTAAAGACATACACACATAGAGCTAATCAAATATCAGTAAGTAATCTAAGTGTTACTCAAAACGCGAAGCAAAAAAAAGAGCCTAGACTCAGTGACTATTAGCCAGCAGTGCTTAGACTTTGCTTTATGCGACCTTTAATATAGCACAACAACTGTTATTAAAGCACCGTTTTGTACAAAAAAATTTAACTTAAGATAATGATATACAAAATGTAAGCAGATGATAACATGACATCTGCTCACAAAAAAGCCGATAACCCGAAGGCCACCGGCTAGAATTGGTTAAAATTGCGAGGAAGTCAATCGAACAATAAGCTGTAAGCTATGAATGTAAAGGGCTTTAAAGTTTTACATTTTAAATATACCCCCACTTAATTAATGCTACCCCACTTAAAGGGGGTGCATCCTGTTCATTAAATAACGGAAGAGTTAACACTGGATTGGATTGTAGCTCGTATTTAATCTCATCAATACCTTCGTAGAAAGTTTCAATTCTGTCATGCAGTTTTTGCAATCGGTTTTTGAACGCATCATTGCCCAGCATAAAAGGATGCTCAAGCATTACTTCAGTTACATGTGTTAAATGCATTAATTCGCAATAACAAGTATCTAATGCTTCAATAAAATCCTGAATGGTCGTTTTGTAATCACTCAACGTTTCCAGCAATGGCAAATAGGCAGCTGTAAACGGCAGAAATTTATTTATCATATAACCACCTTGTTTGTGGAATTCGCAATGCTCATCTACGACACTCAGAACCTTTGTGGCGGTATTTGTAATAATTTTTACTGTGCTGGCCAAACGATAAGTGGCTGCATATACTGGAGAGGTTTATGGTCACACAGTCACCCATGAGTTCGCGGTATTTAAAAGCTTTACAACAAGCGTTCAGTTTGACAGAGGCACATGCTTCATTAACAGGGCGCAATACCCAGTAAACACGGCGATTGCGGAAATAGAATCACAGGGGGCTAAATAAATATATGATATTTATTATGGGTGGCCATGCGTTGTTAACTATGTTCCAATCATCCTGGGGTCGAATGATGCTTATATTTTTAAAACTGTTTAAAATCATGAATTTAACTGTGTTTCAACTGGTGCATAACTAAAAATATGTACTCATTTATGTACTCAAAAAGTAAATTACTATGCATGCAATTATGTACATAAAAAGTAAATTACTTTGATCTGTCTATGCTTGCTTACCGAACAAGTTTGAAGGGGATTACTTGTGCGCCAGCTTTCAATCCGTCCAGATAATCAGCCCAGCTTTGCATCATTTTTGCCCGTTCCACAAGATGAGCGGTTCTGTTATAGGCTCTGCCGTTGGGGTCTTTAACAGCATGGGCTAGTTGATGCTCTATAAAGTCCGGTCTAAATCCTAAGACTTCATCAAGAATAGTCCGCGCCATTGCCCTAAAGCCGTGAACGCTCATTTCATCCTTAGTAAAACCCATGCGCCTTAAGGCTGCCAACAACGCCACATCAGACATTGCTCTGGAACCGTTCGGGGTTCTTGCGGAAGGAAACACAAACCGACCACCACCGGTGAGCGGGTGTAAGCTGGTTAATATTTCAACCGCTTGTGTGGATAGGGGGACAATGTGCTGTGTTTTGGTTTTAGTGACTAAGTAACGCCATTCTTTAGCCTCAAGATTAATATGCGCCCATTCCGCTTGCCGTAATTCACCAGGACGCACAAACACCAGTGGGGCTAAACTTAGGGCGCACTTAACAACAAATTACCGCTGTATTCATCAATTGCCCTGAGAAGTGGCCTTACTTGTTGCGGGTCAGTCATTGATGAAAAATTGCCGCCATCCACGCGGGATAATGCACCTTTCAAGGCTTGGGTAATGTCGCGCTCAATATATCCGCTTGCCTCGGCATAACGGAAAACTTGCCCTGATGTTTGCAAGGCTCTGTGTGCTGTTTCAATAGCATTTCTATTTTCAATGCGCTGTAGCACTTCGAGCAGTTCCGGCGCTCTGATTTCGGCAATAGGCCGAGTACCTAGCCAAGGAAATAGGTTACGCTTTAAAAGACTGAGTGTTCGCTTTTGATGACTTTCAGAGCGGATTAACATTTTCTTGTCGTACCATTCCAGCGCCACATATTCAAAGCTGTTTATTAACGGCAGGCCAGAATCAAGGCGGTTAGTGTTTTCTTTGGCTAGCTGTTCTGTGGCCTTTGTTTGTTTTCGGGTATCGCTGGGGTCTGTGCCGTTGGCCGCGCTGGTTTTGGCTTCTTCGGCTTTGCGTCTGGCATCGGCTAAGCCAATGGTGGGGTATACGCCCACTGATAAAGTTTTACGTTTACCGCTGAAGGTGTAATCAAACCGCCACCACATAGCACCATTAGGCTTGATGAGCAGGTAAAGGCCGCCGCCGTCATTCAGTCGCTTGTCATTAGCGCTAGGTTTGGCATTGCGCAAGGTTACATCGTTAAGTATATGTTTTGCCATACAGAAGCCATCTATTTGCAGTAACAAAAGTTACTGATTTCGTTGTTACTGTAAATGTTACTGCATATTTTGTCGAGTGTTACTGTATTTTACTGTACCTCGTTGGACAATAAAAAACCCGCTAAGCCAGATAACTTACGGGTTTTTTGTACTTTATTGAATCTCTTAAAACATAAACTTGGTCGACGGCGTCAACCGAATTAAGCCATATATGTACTGATTTTACTAAATTCATGCGCTTTTTAATTTATGAGTTATTACGAAAGTTATTACAGTTGCATGAAACAGCGCACCAGATTCTCCTTTTTTGAACTGAAAGTATAGGTTCAACCTCAACCAGAAAAAACAGACTCATTCTTGTTTATTGAAATGGTCGGGGGAACCGGGGAACTGAGAGAACTTTCAGGAAAATAGCCGGTTGCAGAGGTTCACTCTAGTTATATTAAGGGAACTCGGGGAATCAATTCGGATAGATACAAAAAACTTAATTTCTCAGGCGGCTTCTAAAGTTACATGCACTCGCTGACCAAGGGCAACCGCAATATTGACCAGTGCATCCAGAGAAAAATTTGATATACGACCACGCAACAGGTCATTGATCCGAGGCTGGCTCAATCCGCAATGTTCTGCCGCTTCAGCTTGTTTCCAGTTATTTGCCTTAATAATGGCTGCAATTTGCTGCATTAACTCGGCACGAGCTTGAAGATTCGCGGCCTGTTCCGGTGTATCGGCTATTGCGTCCCATACGCTGCTAAAAGTTTGAACGTCTGTCATGGCTTACCTCTCATTAAATCGTTATACCGTTTAGCTGCCAGTTCAATATCACGCTTTGACGTTGTCTGTGTTTTTTTCTGGAAAGCATGTAAAACATAAACCGCATCCTCTAGCCTTGCCGTGTAGACCACCCGGTAAATTCCGGATTCATCCTGCACGCGAATTTCTTCCACGCCTTTACCGATAGTGGGCATGGGCTTAAAATCATCGGGTTGATCACCCCGCTGAACCTTTCCCAACTGGTAACCTGCATCCTGCCGGGCGTTTTCTGGAAACTCCCTGAGGCGCTTAAGCGAATCACCCAGAAATTTGATTAGTTTAATAGTCATTACTGATCAAATATATCAAAACCGATATATTTTATAAAGCATCAACGCCAACATTTATTAAAAAAATTGGACGTAGTTGGATGTTACTGGCTTTTAAAGGACAGCAACAAAAACCTATCCTATTGAAATATTTTAAATTTTCCACTTGACAATTTATTCTCGTGTATAAGAAAATTTTTCCGCCCTAAATAACTTTTCAGGACGAACGTTCATAAGCTGCTAGCTCGGCAGTCTAAAGAAAGAGCAGTGCCAGCTTTGATGTAGTCCCTAAACCGTAAAGAATTTCTCTGCTTGTTTAGCCAAGGTATGCATTGCTTATCTCCACGCGGTTATGGCCTAATTCAATCGAGATTTGTAATCTGGCCTCGGAATCTATTCTTTGCGCTTCTTCTTCGGAAATATTCAGATAGAGCGCTAACTGAACAATTCTTTCTTTTCTTGACCAGCCTGCTTCTACCGGCGACGGGGCGCCGGTTATTTCCCGATAGCGGTCTTGGGCGTAAAAATGGCGTTCGCTATGAAAACCAATCTCGGCGAGTCGCGCTTGTTCGTAGCATTCATTTTGGAAATCAGCATACGACATGTTTTTTGGAATCAGTGATTTTCCATCCTGGATAGCTATGGCTTGTTCCAGCGCTAGTATTCCACAGGGTCTACAGGGAACGCGGCGCAGTTTTCCGCCTTTGGTGCCGGCGCGAAGGGTAATGCGTCCGTCTTTGAGTGCTTCTTTAAGCGCCAGTTTAGGATTGAGCAGGCAGCTTTCCTTAAATCGCAAACCGAATGCGCGTTGTAAACCCAGTAAGCTGGAAATTCTGTCATCGACTGCACGTTGCGCCGTTTGGTGGGTTGCCATGCTCATGGCTTTGCTTTCTGTCGGGATATACGACCTGGCTTGAATGCCGCAATCTTTCCCCGGCTTGACGGTTTTCCATTCGCCCTGGGTGGCGAGCCGCAGCACGGTGTTTACCGCACTGACATAATTCTTTGGCGAAGACGGCGATTTCCGTTCGCCAATATCCAATTCCTGCTGCAGCGATTGGCCGTATTCCATCACGATTTCCTTGGTGATTTTCTCCATGCGCTTGATACCCTGCGGCTCAGCCCATTTGCAAAAATAGGCCCAGCGTTGACCAATATCACGCTTGGACTGAAATCCGCCGTGAAAGCGCTGCTCGACCACCATCTGACCGGCGGTCGCCATGTCCCGGCTGCCGATGCTGTAGTTGCGGCTGTATGAAGTTTCGCCTTTTGCTTTTGCCATGACCATTTTTCCTGTTTTTAGCGGATTATTTGCCCTATCTCAAAGGGGTCTCGGCGAAATCGCTTTGAGATAGGGCGGGAGTTGTGTCCAAAAAATATTTTTTATCGTGAGCAGGGGCCTCCCACCCAAACCCTCTTTTTCACACAGGACACATTCTCACGATAGTTGAGCGAATTTGCGCAGGCCATACGCCCGGCAGATATGTGTGATGAACAAGGATCAATGCGCGTTTTAATACTCGCCGCGCGCAAGCGAGATCATTTGGAATTCCTTTCTAGACGGTGGGTGTCAATCGTTCCTGCGTTCCAATGCAACGCCGGTACTTACCGTTTCCGAGTGGAATTTTCCGTACTGGAAAGATAAAAGACCCTTTTTGCCCCGGCGTTCTTTAACGGAAGCAGGCGGGACTAAAGGGCTGTAGCGGTTCAGATAAAACGTCTCTTTGTGAGAAGCTTAAAAACCGTTTCTCGATTAGACCAAAGGTGGACGGTGGGGGGTATTCGATAGTTGAGAATTGGCACAACCGATTTTTAAAAACAAAAAACGGAATCTTGTTTGTGGAAGCTGGTTCCGGCAAACATTCGGCATTTTTGGGATAAAATGCAATACCAATAGCGCTGTTCGGACGCAGCTTACTAACGCGCTCTAGCGAAAATTTTTTGAATGCGTACCAAGGCACGCGGGGTGAGGTCTGGTGGTATACCAGAATTGCTTAAAGCTAGGCCTGTAGAGAGCATAGTCTCAGCCTAGATAATGGGATAATCAACGCAAGCGCAGATTGCCCTAGAAAAATAACATCACGGCAAGCCGTTAAAAATAATCACGCCGGAGCGCTTAACAGGTTCCTTATTTTAAGTGCTGAACTGGCACTACAAGTGAGCCGCAACTTGCAACGGTTAAACTGGCAAAAATTCTATTTTGAGTTTTCATTTTTGTCAACCCGTTAAATTGAATAAAAAAATAGATATTTTCGATTAAAAAATATAGGTTGAAATGAGTTTGTATGGTCTCTGAACGTCATTGACGGGTCAATGGCGTTCAGAGAGGGGGCAAAGGCGCTCAGGGAAAGGGGAGCGTTGACGTTCATTGTGAGGTCAATAACAGCCAGTGAGGGATCAGTGATAGGTCAATGACGTTGAAGAGGCTTAATAATTGCTTAGGTAGTCATGCAGGTTTTGCAAGTATCGCCAGTTTTGTTTTCTCCATTAAAAAACATTTGCCTCATAAGTTGACCATTCGCGCATCCTGTTGCAACCGAACCATCAAATTAATGCTGATGCTGCTACAGCGAAATTTCCCCGTCAATAGCCAAATGGCAGAAATTTTAAAGAGGCCGATTCTGGCGTTCTTTTGCTTCTATGAGATAAGAATAATCAGATTATTATTCTGATGATGTTATTTTTTAGGACGTTACCCCATGAGTCAATTAGTTACCTCTATCCCCGCAGATGTACGTGAACGAATCATCCAGGCTGCAAACGATTTGTACGAGCAAGTCGGTCGGCAAAGCTTCCCAACCGTTGACCAAGTGCGACGATATGCCCGCGTAGACATGAATGCGGCTTCTGCTATCATGCGCGAATGGCGACGAGTTCAGAGCGTTCAGGCAGCGCCGGTAGCTGTGCATGTGCCGGACGCCATGGTTAAGGCAAATCATCAGGTGTTGGTTGCGCTGTGGACTCAAGCCCAGGAGATGGCGAACGAAAGTCTTAAGACGGCTCAATCTGCATGGGAAGCAGAGAGAACCGAGCTAGACGACATGCGGCAGGAATTAGCTAATGCCTATGAGACACAGGCCGCCGAGTTTGAGCAATTTAAAACTCAGGCCGCCGATACGGCGCTGACCCACCAAGAAGACGCAAAGCTGGCCGCTAGTGATCTGGCAAGCGTCCGGATAGAATTAGCTCAAGCATTGACCAGAGCGGAACGTGCGGAAGCACAAGTCGGCGAGATTGAGCGCCGGGCCGCCGATCTTCGCGGCGAATTGGACAGAGCGCATGAGGATATTGACCAAGCACGTAGTGCCTTAACAGATCAGCAAAAATTAACCGCATCTATCGCCGTCGAGCGTGACGCGGCCAAATCTGAGCTGACCAGGGTGCTTGCGACCGCTGAGGCAATGGCGGAGACTCAACGGGAACAACGTAACGCCGCCACCCAAGAACTTGCTAAGTTGACTGAGCAGCGCGATCTGGCGCTTAAGTCGGCAGCGGCAGCGCGTGAAAATGGGGCGGAATTGGCCGGTAAGTTATCGGTCTTGCAGGAACAGAACGTGGCATTGTTGGCTCGACTGGTGCCAAATAACAATACTGCATTGTAAACAGGGGCAATACAAGAAACAAAGATTTTGATGCACACTTAGCGGTGTAAATGATTATGATGGTATTTTTGCTAAAACAATGATTACAATTATAAAAGACCCACTCGGATTTCTAAAAAACATTTAATTGTTGCTTTAAAAACTAATTAACCTTCCTTAACGCACACAATTTGAAGGCCAATAACCAATTTACGCGCAATTTCTTCTGTTACTGCTATATTTGGTAAATAATATGTGCCACCACTATCACGGTACTCAAATTTTTTAGAGCTATAATCGATATTCAATAGTTGAATTACACCTATATCAATGCAATTAAATTCAACCAAACTTTGAATGTTTCTGGTTTGTGCTTCGACAAATAATTTACTTATGTCATGCCCAATTTTTTTAAGTTCATTAGCAGTCATTCCAGAGCTAAATAGAAACGCTTTCAATGAAAGCTCTATAGAATGACCAAACAAATAAAATATTGGGTATTGCATGTTGTATTGAATATCAGCTGCTTTATTAAGCAGCGTTTCAGCAGCGATTAAAAACTCCGTAGCATGTAACAGCAAGCCATTGGTAGTTACGTTTATCTCAGACATACAAGCTCCAAATATAAAAGTTAATATTTCACGGGTCAATATAATATCAAAATATTATAGTAATTTTTCCATACAAATATTTCTATTTTTAAAAGGCGGATACCAGTAACGATGTCTGATAAGACTGATGTTATAAATTTATTTAGTCCCACGGGGAATGCCTCTTTATAATTTAAAAAACCAATAAAATAAACTATTTAGTGTCAGCAGATTGATTAATTCTTTCTTTCCAATATTTTGCTTTTTCAAAGTCGATTTTCTGATCAAGAAGTCCTTTTTCAAACGCTTCTTGTATTTTTTTCATTGATTCGACATCATCTTTAATTGCTGCTACCTTGGCGTAATATTGAAATGCTTTACTACCATTTTTTATAGTTCCAATACCATTTTCGTACATTTGTGCTATTTTGACATTTAGAGAAACATCATAATTTGATTCAGAAGCTCTCTCATAAAGTTGTAATGCTTGAACCGAATCTTTTGGTACACCTAAACCATCTTCATAAATCTTCCCTAATCGAGCAAAAGCAATATTGCTATCAGATATATCGATTGCATTCCTATACCAAGTAATAGCCTGTATATAATTTTGTATTACACCTTTGCCACTTAAATATGCATCACCAAGTAAAACAAATGCGCTGACGTCAGCTTCTTTAGCAGCTTTATTTAACCAAAAAATAGCGTCTGTATATTCTGTATCCGTGTTTCCATATTTAAGTAAAAGAATCCCGAGAAGTGATTCTGCAACAACATAATTTTGCTTAGCAGATTTTAATGCCCATTCTTTCGCTTTAGAAATATTAACTAATACAGTCTTTTCTTTAGGATATTTCATATTTAAATTCCCAGAATATATTAATGCTAGGCTATATTGTGAATCAGCATTACCTTGATTTGCCGCTAATAAATACCATTTCTCAGCCTGTATTTCATCACGATCAACCCCGATTTCGAATTCATAAATAAAACCAAGAAGTCTTTGAGCTGCTATATTGCCTTTTTCAGCGGCTTTGAGAAACCAACCTAAAGCTTGAGATTGGCTTGCTTGCAAATTGTCTGGAACGCCGAGCAAAGAACTAAAATACATGCAGCCTAAATTAACTTGAGCATTTACATCACCCTGTTCTGCTTTTCTTCTCAGGTGATCTTGTGCTTGATTAATAACTTCCTTAATTTGGCTATCATCCGTAATTTGTTTATCATCCGTACTGTAAGATAGCTTATTGCCGTTATGGCCATTAAGGATAAGAATGGCAAAAGTACCTGCTTCCAAAGATTTCCGATACCAATCGATTGCAATCAACATATCTTGTTTAACACCATAGCCGTTTGCATAAAAATTGGCTATTTTCTCCATAGAATCCCCATTGCCTTGATTAGCCGACTTACGGTACCAAACAAGTGCTTTATCATAACTTTTATCTACTCCATTTCCTTCTGCGTATAATGTACCGAGTAAGTTTTGAGCTGTGGGTATACCCTCCTTGGCGGCTAATTCAAATTCCTTAGCTGCGGTTTTATACTCCTTTTTTTTCATAGCTACTAATCCAGACTCAAGATCAGCTGAGGCATTTGTAGTGTACAAAATAGTAATTATTACGAATTGAGCAATTTTAATTTTCATCTAATTTACATTTATTTATTAAGTAATATAAAAAATTAAGAATTCAGAACAAAATTTAAATTTTATGTTGAACACTAAACTTTGGTGTAACTAATCAAGTTCTAGTTTTTTTCTGCGTTCATAATCTATCAATTTTATAAAGCAATCTTAAAGTTTAATTTTTCAATTTATTTAGTCCAGAAAAATAAAATTTTGGTTTTTTTCTGTCAATAACATCGTTTTGTTCATTTCCACTATTTTTAATTATATTTTGAATATTTCTTGACTGGATAGGTATGCCAGATGCTACTGCTTGAAGACGATTAATAGATTTTAAAACTGGTTCGAATAGTTTTTCGTAGTAAATTGGATCTGATTCAGCGGCTTCATCCATTACCATAATCAAGCTAGTAAAAACCTCAGCAGACAAATTTATTTCATAATTATGATGTGATTTGGTATTAAAGTCTTTTATATTTCTTGCAACTATATTAAAACTACGATTAAGCCCTAGCGATATTTGAAATGATTCAATATAAATAGAAGAGATGCCATGGTAATTATAAGCACCATAACGACTTATTTTTAAATTTGAATTTCTCATATTTATACTCCAACTCTTAAGTAAAGTTTGTTTTTAAAACTTAAAAAAGTAATTTTTCTAAAAAGTCTATTTAAAATACTCATTCAAAACTATCATAAGTACTATTAAATTCTTTTGTGCCTGGCACTTGGGAATCATCTAGAAAGCATGAAAATCCAATTCGTTCCGGTGGCAGCTCTAAAAGATAAATACCAGTGTTATATTGCTTTCTAACAGCATTTTCTATATAGAAAAACGGGTCTGATATTACTGACTCAATCGCATAAAGTGGACTAGTTGGCATACTCTCGCAATGTCTCAAATCTGGATCATCAATTGTTGGTGGGATGTCTAAATAGCTCAACAGTTTATCGCTTGATCGTAGAAATAAAAAAAGCCTATTCATGAATGCATCTCTCACCATATTATGACGATCGATAATTTCATTAAGGAAATCAGCAACGTCTTTCTCAACGACAATGTTGATATTTTTAGTGCCTAAACGCCTTAACTCTTGGGATATGTAACGTCTAGCCTCTCTGGATAAGCGTTTGCCTTCCATTTCCTTATCGAGTTTTTTGATTTCTGTCTTGAGTATGTTGTTTAAAAAAGCATCTCTTTTAAAAAAAACTCTATCCAATTGACTATCAAATGCACTCAAAAGAGGTTCGTAGATTTTGATACTAATTTTTGTGGTATTCATGCCCCCCCCTCTTTTATGATATCGAATGATTAAAAGTCTACATCTGAAAGAAAATTGTGTCAATAGTGTAAAGAAAAATCTTTTTACTTAACAAAGAAATCGCACTTATTAATTGCTGATCTATCATCCTATTGATTTGAAACGTCGACAATGCGATATATCGGACTTGTCTCGTTGCGGCTTAACTCTTCGTTATAGACCCGCGCCAAGCCTAATTGAATTACCGGGTATCGCCGCAGCATCAGATTGTCACGCAACGGCAGTAAACTTTCCTTCCACCAGCACAATCGACTTAACACCAAGAACTTTCTTACGCAGAATCATCTTTCAAGCGCCAGTTCAGTATCCAGAAATTGAAGGTTATAGCCCACCCAAGGGACTGTCAAAACTCTTCGCCTCTCATCAATATAGGCACCAGGCAGCAATGTGCAGCTACCACAATTTATGGTTTTTTTCTACTTCTAGACAGTTCGAAATTCGGCGTTTTTCGATGTGATAGATGATTTGTTCTTGTTGCACAATTTCAATTTACACAAATATTACCCTTCTCTGGATCAAGGCGTACCTCCATGTCCAAACTACCTGAAACCGGTTATCTGCGATTAGCGCAAATCATTGGTAATCCCAAAGCCAACCCTCCAATACCCGCCTTAATTCCAGTCAGTAAATCCACCTGGTGGGAAGGCGTAAAATCCGGACGATATCCAGCGCCTGTCAAACTCGGTCCACGCATTACCGCCTGGCGTGTGGAAGATATTCGGGAATTGATCAAAAAACTCTTTCAAGATGCAGTCAGCGCCTAGAAAAAAACTGCCACCGTTCGGCAGAATATTATCGGAGAAATTGCAATCTGCAAATCCACCCTGGCTGCTGATTGTCTGCATAGGACGTGACAGTTGGCGACGCGCCAAACATTGGCAGAAAAACCCGACTGTCTGGGCATTGGTGATGCCTGCGTCAGAATCGCCACTTTGCTATGTCTGGCAGGTTTCGGCGCTATATGTCCTTGTAGACTGGGATCTAGGGCCAACCCACAATCAAATTATTCAATTGGTGAAAATTCTGCTGGTTGCCGGAGCAGAGCAGGTGACGGTTCTCCCTTGCTGGGTCGATGTCAGTCAACCAGCCGTTGAATACGACTCATCAAGGCCTGCGGGTGATCGCTGGGTTCAGGCCAGGGAACAGATCATGATTTATCCGGGACTCAAGCAGAGAGATGGCGATGTTTCTGCCTGAAGCAATAGAACTGGACGATGCTGAATTGTCTAGCCTGGAAAAAAGCGTCCTTTCCAATAAAACCGAGATTAGGCAATTATCCTTTGCCGACTTGGATTTACCCTGTTATATCGTAGAAGAACACTGGTTCGACTTGGGCGGCAAGCGTCAATCTGGCGTCTGGTATTGCTATCAGAGCGAAGGCAACCAGAAAAGTCCTGCTGCACAGCATGCCATACGGATTTGCTCGCCACTGTATATAGAGGCGGTCACCAATACCGAAGATGGCCAGTATTTTGGGCGCTTGCTACGTTTCCGTGATACCTTTGGACGTTGGCGGCAATGGGCCATGCCTATGGAATTGCTGCGTGGTTCCGGCGAAGAATTACGCGGAGAACTGCTGGCTGCCGGTGTGGAGATAGAATGGAAGCATCGTCACAAACTGGCGGATTATCTCCAATCGCATATTCCGGAAAAAGTAATTACCGCCGCCACGCATACCGGCTGGGCGGCCAAAGGCCATGCCTTTGTGATGCCGGATCGGATTCTCGGTGCCGATAATGTCTATTTGCAAAGTGATTGTATTAGTCACTATGGAGCCATTCGTACCGGTGGCGATTACCTGCAATGGCAGCAGCTTGCGGGCTATTGCGCCGGAAATCCGGTATTGGTCTTATCGCTGTGCGTCTCATTCGCCGGGCCATTGCTAGCTAAAGTCCACCACGATTCCGGTGGCATACACTGGGTAGGCGACTCCAGTACCGGTAAGACCACGGCTTTACTGCTGGCTGCTTCGATATGGGGCGGCGAGGATTTCAAGCGCAGCTGGCGGGCCACTTCAAATGGTCTGGAAAGTGTTGCGGCCATGTTGTCTGATACTTGTTTGTGTCTGGATGAAATCAATGAAGCTGAACCGCAGGAAATTGGCGGTATTGTCTATTGTTTAGGCAACGGCACTGGCAAAACCAGAGCCAATAAAGCCGGTTCTGCCAGACAAGTACAGCGCTGGCGGTTAACAATCCTATCCACGGGCGAACGTTCAATCACTACCGCCATGAAAGAAAGCGGTAAACAGGCCAAGGCCGGCCAGTTACTGCGTTTGCTCAGTATTTCGGTAAAACGGCAATTTGGGCTATTCGACAACCTACATCATTTTAATGATGGCAGAACCCTATCGGATTTCTTCAAAACCCAGTCTGCCAAGCATTACGGCCATGCCGGTATCAAGTTTGTTGAATATCTGATTCAGCAAGGCAATGCCGATTTCGGTACGGTACTGGCAAAAATCGTAACCCAATTCAGTCATATTGATCATCAGTCGGCCAGGGTAGCCTCTAAATTTGCCTTGTACGCGATGGCCGGAGAACTGGCTATCGAAGCCGGCATAGCACCTTGGGAACAGGGGACTGCATTACAGGCTTGCCAGTTGTTTTTTTCCCAATGGCTGCGTGAACGCGGTAAAGGGCTTACAGAAGACCAGCAAATTTTACAAAATGTCGGCACCTATATTCTGAAATACGGCGATACCCGATTCACAGACAAAAATAATCCCGACGAGAAACCACGGGCCGAACGAGCGGGATGGTATCAAGATAATGATGATGAACGCATTTATCTATTCACCAGTGACGCACTAAAGGAAGCTGGCGGCAATTTTGATTTCAGCCGGGTACTGAAAGCCCTGGAAGACGCCAAATGGATAGTCGCTCACAATGCCGGTAAACGCGCCAGAAAAACCACGATAGCCGGCTTAGGCAAACCTTCTTTGTATTGGATATTGCCAGTCGAGGAAGTGGATCATGCTTGAAGGCCTGTTTAACCAGATTGCTGGGCAAATGCCGCCGACAGTTCCCCCGGATTCTTCACAAAAACCACCAAGGGAACCGCTACAGACCAGGGTTTATAAGCCTATTCTCTGGGTTCCCCCGGTTCGCTCAGAAAAATTCAAAATCCAAAATGCACAACCATTTTCTGAACAAGAAAGGCAAAAAATACTCGATTATTTGGCCGCTATTGGCGAGACCGATCAGGAAATTATTCAAGAGGTGTTGGAAGCTTGCGTTAGGGATACCAGCAAAAGGCTTTGGTTGCTGCAATGGGCTGACAAGATTTTGCCACCCCCAAAAATCGATATATTGGATGATCGGCATTATTGCCGGGAGTGCGGTTTTATGAAAAACCGCAGATGCCGAAAGCATGGCTTTAAGCCAGTGGATGATATTCCCCGGCGGTGTGTGGATTTTTTAAGTAAGGGAAATGGTTGATACACCAATTTCTCTAACCAAAAACCGAAATCAAGAAAAAAAGTCATGGTCTGACGTGCACAAGCAAAAACAAACAATTCGCTCATCCGCTTACTACAGGCCAAAATTTGATTACTGTAAATTCAACCATAGCGCGTAAGCGAAGTAGCAAATTTTAGCCCTGTTTTCTAAACGGAATCACCTGGGCTGCAGCTTTCAAGTTATCTAAATAATCAGCCCAGGTTTGCATCATCTTATGACGTTCCGGTAAGTGTGCCGTTCTATTGTAAGCTCTGCCGTTGGGGTCTTTGACGGAATGAGCTAGTTGATGTTCGATAAAATCCGGCCTGAATCCCAGCACTTCATCAAGAATAGTCCGCGCCATCGCCCTAAAACCATGGACTGTCATTTCATCTTTACCAATTCCCATGCGCCTTAAGGCAGCCAGCAAAGCCACATCTGACATGGCTCTTGAGCCGTTTGGGGTTCTGGCTGATGGAAACACGAATCTACCCATCCCTGTAAGCGGATGAATTTCTTCTAAAATTTCAATCGCCTGTCTGCTAAGCGGTACAATATGATCGGTTTTTGTTTTTGTTACCTGATAACGCCATTCTTTAGTATCAAGGTCAATATGATTCCACTCTGCTTGACGCAACTCACCAGGCCGCACAAAAACCAAAGGCGCAAGTCTTAACGCACATTTAACAATAAAAGAGCCGCTATATTCATCAATTGCTTTTAATAACGGCTTAACTTGTTGTGGATCGGTCATAGATGCAAAATTTCCACCATCGACCGATGTTAACGCGCCCTTTAAGGCTTGGGTAATATCGCGTTCAATGTAGCCGTTTGCCTCGGCATAACGAAAAACCTGCCCGCTGGTCTGTAAGGCTCTGTGCGCTGTTTCAATAGCGTTTCTGCTTTCAATACGTTGCAAAACTTTCAAGAGTTCCGGTGCTTTGATTTCAGTTATCGGCCGACTGCCTAACCACGGATATAAATCGCGTTTCAATAAGCTCATTGTCCGTTTTTGGTGGCTTTCCGACCTGATCAGCATTTTTTTGCTGTACCATTCTTCCGCTACGCATTGGAAGCTACCGATAGGCGATAGCCCGTCGGCAATTCGTTGTTCGGCTTCAACCTGTTTGGCTTTTACAATTTTGCTTTCTTTACGAAGGTCGCTGGGGTTTATGCCATTTGCCAGATTTTCTCTATTTGCTTCTGCTTGTTTTCTTGCCGCTGATAATGTTGTTTGTGGATATACGCCAAGTGATAAGGCTTTTCGTTTTCCCTCGAAAGTGTAAACAAAGCGCCACCATTTTTTACCGTCTGGCTTGACGAGCAGAAACAGGCCGCTGCCATCACTAATAAGCTGATCTTTGTCAGTGGGTTTAATCGCCCTCAAAGCCGTGTCATTCAAAAGGTTCTTAGCCATAGCGTAATAACTCCAGATGTAATAATTATGAATTTTAGGACTTATTACAATAGTTATTACATTTTTTGTCCAATCTTATTACATTTTACTGTACATCGCTGGACAATAAAAAACCCGCCAAGCCAGACAGCTTGCGGGTTTTTGGATTTTATCGTACGGTATAAAACATAAACTTGGTCGGGACGGCGGGATTTGAACCCACGACCCCTACACCCCCAGTATAGTGCGCTACCAGACTGCGCTACGCCCCGAAGTTTATTTCTAACAAGGATGCTGTTAAACATTAACAGCAAGCCGATTATTATACCAGAAATATTGTATAAATTACTTTAGTAATTCCAGAATATCTTCCAGCTCACCTATCATTTGATGGATAAGCTGTTTGGTCTTTAAGGTATCTTCTTTGGCATTGTCGCTAGTCAGATGCGATCTGGCACCGCCAATAGTATAGCCTTGTTCGTACAGTAAAGACCTGATCTGCCGGATTAACAACACATCGTGGCGTTGATAATAACGTCGGTTGCCACGTCTTTTTACAGGGCTAAGCTCAGTAAACTCTTGCTCCCAGTAACGTAGCACATGCGGTTTTACACAGCATAACTCGCTAACTTCACCAATGGTAAAATAGCGTTTAGCCGGTATGGCAGGCAGTTCGTTATTATTACTCGCTTCCAGCATACGCTTCTACTCGGGCTTTTAATTTTTGACCAGTCCGAAAAGTGACAACCCGGCGTGGTGTAATGGGAATTTCTTCACCCGTTTTGGGGTTGCGACCCGGACGACCACTTTTATCGCGTAATTCGAATTTGCCGAACCCGGATAATTTAACCTGTTCGCCACTTTCCAGAGAGCTTTTGATTTCATCAAAAAACAACTCAACTATTTCTTTGGCTTCGCGTTTATTTAAGCCAAGGTCTTCAAATAATTTTTCTGCAATATCTGCTTTTGTTAATGCCACAATCACTCCCTCAATCTTGCATTGTGTTTTGCCGCCAAAACAGCGAGTATCCGTTGAAATATAGCATCAATTTCCAATTCGGTAAGGGTTTGTGAAAAATCTTGTAAAATTAGGCTTAGAGCCACACTTTTACAACCTTCTGCAAGCCCTGGTCCCCGATAGATATCGAAAATCTGTACTTCACGAATGACTGCTTCCTGACAACGGGTAATACAGTCGATAATCGTACGTGCGGATAAGGCGTCATCAACAATCAATGCCATATCGCGGCGTACGGATGGAAACTTGGAGAGCGGCGTAAATTTAGGTACCGCTCTGGCCAATACTGCTTCTTGTTTTAACTCGAATAAGAAGACTGGGTTATCAAAACCGAGTTGCTTTTCAAGTGTTGGGTGCAGCATCCCCATTAAACCGATAATTTCACCACTATTATTTCTGATTTCTGCCGTTTGTCCGGGGTGTAAAGCCGGATGCTGTGCCGCGACAAATTCTGCCGTGGTCGCCGTTAAAGCAAATAATGATTCTACATCTGCTTTAAAATCATAAAAATCAATGGTTCTGGATTTTTCGCCCCATTGTTCGGCTTGTACAGAGCCGTAAGCTAAACCAGCCAACATTTTATCTTGCTGGATGCCATCTGTCGTGCGATAAAAACGTAAGCCGGCTTCAAATAGACGTACTCGATTTTGCTGGCGGTTTACATTGTAGAGTGCTGCATTTAGCAAACCACACCATAAACTGCTACGCATGACAGCCAATTCAGATGAAATTGGATTTTGAATGCGTATTATTTCATCAGCAGGTGCAATTAAGGATTGCATTGTTTCGTCTACAAAACTATAGGTAATCGCTTCTTGATAACCTCTATCTACCAGACAGTCTTGTAATCTGGCTAAAGGAAGTTCCGATTCCGGTGCTTTTGCAAGTTCAGAGCGCATCAGCAAGCTGTTACTTGGCAAATTATTATAGCCGTATATGCGTGCTATTTCTTCTAGTAAATCTTCTTCGATACTAATATCAAAACGAAAGCCTGGCGGGGTAATTTCCCAACCTGTGCTTTGTTCTGTTATTTGCATGCCCAAGCCTTTAAACATAGTCGAAATTTCGGCATTGCCAAGTTGAATGCCTAATATTTTTTCTATGCGTTGCTGGCGTAAAAAAATAGGTGAACGCGAGGGCAGGGCAGTGGCATTGCTTGCGGCGTTGATAGGTCCAACACTGCCACCAGCAATGTCCACTATCAATTGTGTAGCGCGTTCAATCGCACGTTGTTGCAGGGTAAAATCTACGCCACGTTCAAAACGATGCGAAGAGTCGGTGTGCAAGCCAAACTGGCGCGCTTTGCCAGCGACACTCAGTGGGCTAAAAAAAGCGCATTCCAGAAAAATATTACGCGTAGCCGCAG
The DNA here is from genome assembly GCF_039904985.1 of Methylomonas sp. AM2-LC. Taxonomy (NCBI): domain Bacteria; kingdom Pseudomonadati; phylum Pseudomonadota; class Gammaproteobacteria; order Methylococcales; family Methylococcaceae; genus Methylomonas; species Methylomonas sp. AM2-LC. Next base: position 3,104,008 of record NZ_CP157005.1, on the reverse strand, counting down.
AAACTGCGCTGGCGTTGCCGCCCATAACACCCGCAAGAGCCAGTGCTTGCTGTTGATCGGCAATCACTAGTGCTTCACCATCCAGCGTGATGGTTTGCTCGTTAAGCAAGGTTAGGTTTTCACCCGCATGGCTGCGTCTAATAACGATGGGTGCGACTAGTTTGTCTGCATCAAAAGCGTGTAAAGGTTGTCCCAGCTCAATTAAAACATAATTGGTCACATCAACAACAGGGCTAAGGCTTCTAATGCCAGAGCGGCGCAAACGTTCTTGCATCCACAGCGGGGTTTCGGCCTCTGCATTGATGTTTTTGATCAGTCTGCCCAGATACACAGGACAATCCTGGTCGGCTTGCAGATCTATTGTCAATGTGTCTTGATGCTGAACGGTGGCGGTATCAATTAAAGGGCTGGAAAAAGCGATTTCATTCAGTACCGCTATTTCACGAGCCACGCCTTCCACACTTAAGCAGTCGGCACGATTGGGTGTCAGGCCCAATTCGATAGTGTGGTCGTTAAGCAATAAATAATCGCGTATATCGGTACCAACAGGTGCATCAGCTGGCAGCTCCATTAAACCGTTAGAATTAGTTGCTAGTCCCAGTTCTTTTTCGGAGCAGAGCATACCAAACGACAATTCACCGCGTAATTTGGATTCTTTTATTTTAAAATCGCCGGGTAATACCGCACCTATTAATGCAGCGGGAATTTTTAAACCCGGTCTGACATTGCTGGCGCCGCACACAATTTGCAGCGCTTCTGCTGTGCCAACATTGACCTGACAAACTTTCAGTTTATCAGCATTAGGATGTTGTACAGTTGATAATACTTCGCCAACCACCACGCCGCTAAAATCGGCTGCGACAGGTTGTACTGCATCCACTTCCAAACCCGCCATCGTCAATTGTGCGACTAAGCTGTCGGTGGATATTGACGGATTGACTAGTTCCCTTAACCAGGCTTCACTTACTTGCATGATTCAATCCACCGTTAATTAAACTGTTGCAAAAACTTAAGATCGTTTTCGAAAAACATTCGTAAATCATTGATTCCATAGCGTAACATTGCCAATCTTTCCACACCCATGCCAAAAGCAAAGCCAGAAAATTTTGGATATTCAATATTGACCGACTTAAACACTTCGGGATGTATCATGCCGCATCCCATTACTTCCAACCAGCCCGTTTGGCTGCAAACCCGGCAACCTTTACCATCACAGATAACGCATTCGATATCTACTTCGGCAGAGGGTTCTGTAAAGGGGAAATAAGAGGGGCGGAAGCGAACTTGAATGTCCTTCTCGAAAAAGGCACGTAAAAATTCGTACACAACACCTTTTAAGTCGGCAAAACTAACGTCTGTATCCACTAAAAAACCTTCAACCTGATGGAACATCGGGGTGTGGGTTAAATCGGAATCACAGCGGTATACCCGGCCCGGAGCAATCACTTTTAAAGGTGGTTGTGCGGATTCCATCACTCGAATCTGTACGGGTGAGGTATGGGTTCTTAATACGGTATGCGCATCAAAATAAAAGGTATCATGCATAGCCCGGGCAGGGTGGTGTGCAGGGATATTCAGAGCGCTAAAATTATGATAATCGTCTTCTATTTCTGGGCCTTCGACGACGGTAAAGCCGACACTGGCAAAAATTTTGGCAATACGACGCAGAGTAATGGTAACAGGATGTAATCCAGCGGGGGCTTGGCCGCGACCAGGCAGACTGACGTCAATACATTCACTGTTTAATCTGGTCAGCAGTTCCTGCTCTTCCAGTAATACTTTGCGAGCCTCTAAACTTTCCTGAAAAGTATTTTTAGCCGTATTGATCACTTGACCAACTTCACGGCGTTGTTCGGGATCAAGGCTACCCAGCTCTTTCATTTGTTGGGTAAAAAGGCCTTTTTTTCCTAGATAATTGACTCTGACCTGATCTAATTGATTAAGGTCATGGGCTTCTGCAACTGCTTGCAATGCCTGCGTAATAATGTCTTCGATATTAACCGGCACAACTCAGCTCACTATGGGTTATGTAATGGGGTGGCAGTCCAGAAACTAGCAATTCCAATCAGCAGATTCTCCGTATAAAACGGAGAATCCGATTCGAACTAGTCTTACACCTGAACTAAAAGGTAAAGACTATTGCCTGTATTAAGGTTTGCTTTGATTTGCAATTGCAATTTTGGCAATAGCGCCAAATGCATCTAAATCACGTACGGCTAAATCAGCCAGAACTTTACGATCGATTGCAACATTGGCTTTATTTAAACCGTTAATTAGGCGGCTGTAGGATATACCAAACAAACGCGATGCTGCGTTGATACGGACAATCCACAGGGCGCGGAATTGGCGTTTTTTCTGTTTACGGTCGCGGTACGCATACTGACCCGCTTTAATAACCGCTTGTTTGGCAACGCGATATACCCGGCTTCTAGCGCCGTAGTAACCTTTTGCCAGTTTTAAAATTTTCTTATGTCTTGCTCTAGCGGTGACGCCGCGTTTTACTCTAGCCATGTTCTACTCTCTTCAATGATGACAACAATTAACTGTAAGGCAACATACGCGCTACTAAAGGCGTATCTGAAGGGTGAAGAATGGCTGTTTTACGCAGCTGTCTTTTCCGTTTAGTCGATTTTTTGGTCAGAATATGACGCTTATGCGATTGTTTGCATTTAAATGCACCCGTACCGGTACGCTTGAAGCGTTTGCCAGCACCGCTATGGCTTTTCATTTTTGGCATTTGTTTTCTCCAATATAGTAAAGTTAAGTCCCTGATATAAAAACCCAGTGAGGCAAAATGCTTGGCCCCATTGAATTAGCGGCATCAAAAAACGATACCCGTTAACGATTCAATCCCGAATCGCAAAGCCGATTTTAAAATTAAAACGGCGAAATTATTTTTTCTTTTTAGGTCCCATGACCATCACCATCTGCCGGCCTTCCAGTTTTGGAAACTGTTCAACCAGGGCAACTTCTTCAAGGTCGGTTTCGATTCGTTTTAACAAATCCATCCCCAGCTCACGGTGAGTAAGCTCGCGGCCTTTAAAGCGCACAGTGATTTTGGTTTTATCACCTTCAGAAAGAAATTTGATCAGGCTACGTAATTTCACCTGATAATCACCTTCTTCGGTGCCAGGTCTGAATTTAATTTCCTTGATCTGGATTTGTTTTTGCTTCTTTTTGGCAGCTTGCAGTTTTTTGTTTTGTTCAAACTGATACTTACCAAAATCCATGACTTTACAAACGGGAGGATCGGCATTGGGTGATATTTCCACCAAATCCATGTTCGCATCATATGCAAGTTGTAATGCTTCGTTAATTGAAACAACACCAACCTGTTCACCTTCTGCACCTATTACTCGAACCCGTCTAGCGGTAATTTCAGTATTTAAGCGCGTTGCATCTTTTTTAGAGCTGATACCCTAATCCTCCACGTTGTAATTATTTCCTGTCCACAATCTGGTTATTCAAACGTTCAACTAATTCGCTGACGACTAAACTTCCAAGATCTTCGCCCTGTTGGGTACGAAGCGTGACAGCTTGATTTTCCAATTCTTTGTCACCGATAATTAAAAGATACGGTATACGCTGAATAGAATGTTCGCGAATTTTAAAGCCTATCTTCTCATTTCTCAAGTCTATTTTAACTCTAAAGCCTTGTTTTAGAAGTTCGAGCCTAACTTGTTCAGCATATTCGGCATGTTTGTCGCTAATATTTAGTATAACTAATTGTACCGGAGCCAGCCATAATGGGAAGTTTCCAGCATATTCTTCTATTAATATACCGATAAAGCGTTCCAACGAACCTAAAATTGCGCGGTGTAACATGACAGGAGTATGACGAGCACTGTCTTCGCCAATATAGGCAGCGCTTAATCGTTCCGGCATGGAAAAATCTACTTGGATAGTACCACATTGCCAGACCCGACCAATACAATCCTTTAAAGAGAATTCGATTTTAGGGCCATAGAAGGCGCCTTCACCGGGTTGAAGCTGCCATGGTAAACCTTTGGTATTCAATGCAAGCTCTAAAGCATTCTCGGCCTTGTCCCAGACGCTGTCGTCACCGACACGATTCTCCGGGCGGGTAGATAATTTAATCAATACTTCAGTAAAGCCAAAATCTTTGTAAACTTCGAACAATAAATCAATGAAAGTGGCTACTTCAGATTGAATTTGATCCTCAGTACAAAAAATATGTGCGTCGTCTTGTACAAAGTTACGAACACGCATAATGCCATGCAAGGTACCGCTGGGTTCGTTACGGTGGCAAGAACCAAATTCGGCAAGACGCACTGGTAAATCGCGGTAACTTTTTAGTCCTTGATTATAGATCTGAATATGGCAAGGACAGTTCATCGGTTTAACTGCGTAATCGCGGCTTTCCGAGTGCGTGGTAAAAATCATGTCACCAAATTTATCCCAGTGTCCGGATTTTTCCCATAAACTGCGATCAACAATTTGCGGTGTCTTTACTTCAGCATAGCCATTTACACGTAATTTTTGGCGAATATAGTTTTCTACCTGTTGGTAGATGGCCCAGCCTTTTTCATGCCAGAAAACCATGCCGGGCGCTTCTTCTTGCGAATGAAACAAATCCAGGGCTTTACCAATTTTACGGTGATCACGCTTTTCAGCTTCTTCCAGGCGATGCAAATAGGCGGCCAATTCTTTAGGATCGCTCCAGGCTGTACCATAAATGCGTTGCAACATTTCGTTTTTGGCATCGCCGCGCCAATAGGCACCCGCAATTTTCATTAGTTTAAAGGCTTTTATTTTTCCGGTGCTGGGTACGTGCGGACCCCGGCATAAATCGGTAAACTCGCCTTGTGTATACAGAGATAAGTCTTCGCTAGTCGGAATAGAGGCGATTATTTCTGCCTTATAGGTTTCGCCCAGGCCAGTAAAAAATTCAACAGCTGCGTCTCTGGATAGTAATGAACGACTAACGGGTATGTCTGCATTGACCAGTTCCTGCATTTTTTTCTCAATAGCAGTCAGGTCGTCTGGCGTAAAAGAGCGTTCGAAAGCAAAGTCGTAATAAAAGCCGTTTTCAATCACGGGTCCTATGGTTACTTGCGCTTTAGGGAATAATTGTTTTACGGCTTGTGCTAGCAAATGTGCTGTAGAGTGGCGGATAATATCAACGCCTTCTTCATCTTTGCTGGTAATTATTTGTAGACGGGCATCAGAATCGATTAAGGTTGATGCGTCAACCAATTTGTCATCAACTTTGCCAGCCAATGTTGCTTTGGCCAGGCCCGCACCAATAGATTTAGCGATATCCATGACGCTAATGGCTTGATCGAATTGACGTTGTGAACCATCGGGAAGAGTAATAACAGGCATTGTCTGTTCCGTAATAAAAAAAGCACCGACAAGCGGTGCTTTACTTTGTTTGGTAGGCACGAGTGGACTCGAACCACCGACCCCCACCATGTCAAGGTGGTGCTCTAACCAACTGAGCTACGCGCCTGAAGTCTTATCGTTCGAGCCGTTCATTATAACCAGACGCGAATAATATGCAAGTACTTTTATGCGTAACAGAGTATAAACTTGGCGTTTTAGGCTGTGTAGTTAGTGTTTTAGCCTTGAAGCAAGGAGTCGAACACCTCAAAGTTAAATAACAGGGGGAAGTGGTACTCCCCCCGTATTTTGGTCAAAAAGTAAGCGATTTTAAGGTTGTGGGGTAGCGACTGTGCTGGGGCTTACTTCTGCTTTATCGGCGTTCAAGCTGCTAAATTCGCCTTCAAATTCAATTTTGGCATGCACTTTTAACTCTTTAATGGCATTTTCAACAAATTGTTTGTGTTGAGTAGCGTTTAAATATTTTTCAATGATAGGTGTGGCTTTGGCTAAATCCACATTTTCGGTGGTGAAAGAAATGACAGACATAACCAATATTGCATTGTCTTTATCAAAAGTTATGTATTGGCCTTCTTTTAAACCTACTAAAGTGGTTAACTGTTCTAACGGAACATTTTCCGCGCCTTGGGTTACCTGTTTTGCCTGATAAGGAATTCTATTTTGATCAAGTGCTTTTAATAAATCATCAAGAGCAGCATTAGTTGCCAAGGCTTCGGTTAAAGCGGTTTGTTTACCTTCTGCTTTACTGATTAACACTTCTTTAAGTTTAAATGTTTTATGCGCGGAAAACAGGTCTGGATGTTCCTGATAATAAACCTGTACTTCATTTTCAGTAGGTTTAGGCGCATTTTTGGTGATTTTTTGCAATGTGGCTTGTGCCAGAATTTGTCTTTTGCCTTGTTCGATAGCCAGCATGGTTTCTGGATCACGATCTAATTTATCGGTAAGTGCCTGTTGATATAGAACAGAAATGTCTACCAGATTATTAAGAATTTTCTTTTTAGCGGCATCAGCATTTTCAGGGGTGATATTTTTGCTGTGCGATAAAACATAATTCAACTGATGAATGGAAATTTCATCGTTGTTAATTTTTGCGATGACCTGAGTGGCACCCTTTTCTTTATCGTGCTGTTCGCATGCCGCAAGGGTCAGCATTGAAAGCGCAATTAATAGTTTTAAAGAGATGAAATTTTTCATGCGAATTAATAACCTGTAGTGAAAATAAAAATCAGTAAAATGATTGGGTTTAAAAATACTGGGGATAGTCAAGAATAGTTTGATATTAAACACGAATGTGCATAATGCTTTAACTATTGACTGTATTACAGTTGATTAGATTATATTACACTACGTTATCCAATCAGACTTATTTGCTAGTTACAGAGGTAAATACTAACCGATTACAGAAAGTTCTGCCATACACTATAAGGGATTTTGTTAAAATAATGCGGCTAGATAGAGTTTTAAGCCGCGAATAAGTTTTATTTTGCTATATCAAAAAGGTTGGCTCTCATCATGCCATTCATACAATTCCGTCAACAGAGGATTGCATTGGCAACAACTGGTTCCGCACGATGGACCGCCAGATTGCAGTTGTCTAACCTTGCCTTTTTTTATCCATTTGGACAGCATACCACGTAATGCATCCGCTTCGATCTGAAAGTGTACGACTAATTCATCCAGACTAACGCGTTGTTTGGATTGTAAAAAAATGCGCAAATCGGCTAATATCATGTGGGTAATCCGGAGGTTGGTTTTTGACCAAACTGGCGAAAACTAATAATAATAACAGCAAATAATAGTAGTAATCCCAGCCACCAACCCAGGCTAGCTGCCGGGTGATGTTGGTAGGTCAGTGCTTGATAAAACAAGGTGGCGGTTACATAAGCCATAAACGTTGTCCACACCACCACAAACGCGGTCCATCCTGCGCTGGTTTCTTTGTAGATTGCAGCAGTAGCTGCTACACAAGGTGCATATAGCAGAATAAATAATAAATAGGCAAAAGCGCCTATTTGGCCGTCAAAATGCTGTTGCATCACAGTAAAGGTATTGATTTTTACTTGTTGGCGATCTGCTACAGCGGTGGCATCACTCATATCTCCCATATTCAAGCCTAATGGGTCGGTTAGTTTAGTTAAAACAGTGGATAAATTGTCAGGAACTGTCTGGCAAGCACTAAGCAGAGCTTGTTTTAAGTCAAATACTTTTTCTGGAGTGTTTCCAGCTTCTGTTCCCATCTGACTATATAAAGCATCTAAAGTGCCAACTACGGCTTCTTTAGCTAATACGCCCGTAAAAATACCCACGGTGGCAGGCCAGTTATCAGGCGTAATACCCATCGGTTTAAATGCAGGTGTTAAAAATCGACCAATTTCGCTTAACACCGAACGGTCACTATTTTCACGCCCAAAACTGCCATCTGTGCCATAAGAATTCAGCATATTCAGTATTAGCACCATGGGTACAATGATTTTGCCGGCATTTAATAAAAAGGTTTTTAGTCTATCCCAGGTTTTAGTAAACACACCTTGTAAAGTAGGCAGATGGTAAGCCGGTAGCTCCATTAAAAAAGGAGTGGCTTGGCCTCTGAGTAAGGTATGTCGCATGATTAATCCGGTCAACACGGCGATAATAATGCCCAAAAGATACAAGCCGAATACCAGATTTTGTCCTCCGACTGGAAAAAAAGCAGCCGCAAACAGTGCGTAAACCGGTAAGCGGGCACCACAGGACATAAAGGGTGTCATTAAATTGGTTAAAATGCGGTCGCGTTGATTATCCAAGGTGCGGCTGGCAATAATGGCGGGTACATTACAACCAAATCCAACGATCATGGGTACAAAGGATTTTCCAGGTAAACCAATCAGGCACATAAAACGGTCCATGACAAACGCTGCCCTGGACATATAGCCAGAGTCCTCAAGCATGGACAGAAAAATAAACAGAAAACCAACGATAGGAATAAAAGTGGCCACTACCTGAACGCCACCACCAATTCCATTGGCAATTAATACAACTAACCATTCAGGTAACTGCAAATTGTTAAGTAGTACACTAAGCCCATCAACTAAGAACGCGCCTACAAATTGTTCAAAAAAGTCTATAAAAGCGCTACCAATATTAATGGTAAACAAAAACATGGCATACATAACCATTAAAAAAACCGGTATGCCTAAAAAACGATTGAGAACTATGCTGTCAATTTTATCGGTGGCATTTCTGGAAACTTCATTCAGTTTGCAGATTGCAGATTTAACTAATTCATTGACCAGACCATAACGTGCGTCAGCGGCTAATATATCAATTTCATCGGCGGTATTGGTTTCAATCGTTTCGCGTAATTCATCAGCCAGCGCACACAAATTGGCACCCGCTATTTGTTTGGCTAAGGTGTCGTTTTCCAGCAGCCTTAAGGCTAGCCAACGTTTGTTGCAATTGGGATTAGGCAGTTGGCTATCAATAGCGGTCAGTAATGTAAGAACGGCCTGTTCAATCTCCGTATGATAGGTCACGCTTAAGCTGGGTACGGGCGAGTTAACACACGCTTGATTGATAGTTTCTTTTAATTCTTTTAAACCCCAGCCAGTTGCGGCGGTAATGGGGACAACCGGGCAACCTAACTGTTTGGATAGTAGTGCTATATCAATTTTAATGCCACGCTTTTTAACAGCGTCCATCATATTTAACACTACTAGCATTGGTACTTGCATTTCCATTAACTGGGTAGTCAAATACAGATTACGCTCAATATTAGCGGCATCCAGAATATTGATCACTAACTGCGCCTGACGGCTGGCGACAAAATCACGGGCTACTTTTTCGTCTAGTGAGATATTGTCATCATCGGCTTCTAAAGAATAGGTGCCGGGTAAATCAATTAAATCAATCTGTGTGCTATTAAACTGATATTGACCGGTTTTTTTTTCAACAGTAACACCAGGCCAGTTACCTACATGTTGTTTGCTGCCTGTTAAGGCATTGAATAAGGTGGTTTTGCCGCAATTTGGATTGCCGACTACACCGACAGTAAAAGTTTGAGTCATAGCTTATCTATTAGCAGCACTGAAGCTTCGTTTTTACGTAAAGTAAGCGAGAAGCCGCGAATTTTAATTTCAACTGGATCACCTAACGGTGCAAACCGGGTTACGCTAAATTCAGTTCCCGGTGTTAATCCCATAGCCAACAATTTTTTTCGGTACACACCTCCCGCTTGATCGAAACCAATAATGCGGCCGGAATCCCCAACCGCCAGGGTTTTTAGGTAAGTAGCCATATCAAAGCCGAAAGGTAATTAATAATGATTATCATTAAACCATAAATTTAAGTAAAAGTGGATGTATTTTATTAAAGCTTGTGAAGCAATAAACAGACTATTTATGGCTATAGATAATTGATGCAAGCGCGGACACCTTAATGTGTAATATTGCTGCTAATAGACGCTATGATACAGATAGCTTGGATTACGACTTGCCCGTTCTTAAGAAAATGCAAGTGTTTGTTAAAATTATATTCAACGTATCATGGTTGATGCACTTGATAAGCGCTACTTGTGTGTGGGATGTAGCAGGTAGGTAACTCTATGTCTGCCTAAGAGTTACCCCACCTCCCTATATAAACAATCATAAAACCATGGTTAATAATGCCCAAAGCTTGCATTGCATTAATTGATTTTAATTATTGTGTCTGTAATACAGGCTTATGCATTGATTATTGGAAGAAATTGTCCTCCAGTAACATATCTTCAAAAAAGGCACCATAGGCTTCGCTGGGATGGCGAATATGGATTTCCAGCACCCAGATCAAGCGGGAAGGATTGAATTCAACATCGGCAAGCGGTCCATCGTAAATGGCTGCATGTGGAAAATCTCCAATGCGATGGCCCGATAAATCCATATTCAGTTCCCATCCGCGCTGTTCAGCCTGAGCGGCCGCATAGTCATAGAGTGCTTTACCTGTCGCACCCGTTTCAAACCAAAGTTTACGTGTTAATGCAAATATCTCTCTGGCATCATCGGCACATTTTTGTAGTTCTGGTTTGTTCCCAACCACAAAGGTGTCGCCACCATCGCCTTCCCATAGCTTCCATACCGGGCCAATATCAATCAGAAATATATCGTTGTCTTTTAGCACAACACCCGGCTCTGAGGGCGCTCCAAAGGTTTTAATGGTATTTCTGCCAAAACGTACAAAAACATCGTGCCATCCCCTTAACATACCCGCTTCGGCAAGTATGTCCTTAGCCATTTCCACGGCATCTTCTTCCACCATGCCTGGTTTAACCGCTTGTGCGATTTGGTGGATGGCATTTCGAGTCATGCTGCGCACTTCAAGCAGTTGTTCTGCATCAAATGCCGTACCGGTTTGTTCAAGTGCATGTTGGGTCAACGTTTCAGCGTGTGTGCTTGTCATCATCATTCCTTAGTAGGATGGTTAATAAAATAAAGACGTTGGATGTGTCTTTACGAAGGTATTGAAAAACATAAATCTTCCAGCTTGGCATGCAGTTGAATCTGACAGGCCAGACGATCATACGGTGTTGGGTTATCGAGAACATTCAACAATCTTGCTTCGACCCTATCAGCAGGTTCGATACGGTCCATCCATGCTGCTTCTATGTGTATACGGCAACTGCCGCATGATTTATTTCCACCACAGATGCCTTGCAACAAACCTTGTGCTTTTAAACCTGTCAAAAGGGAAGCCGTATTGGGTAACAGCAATTCTTGTGTTTCTCCATCACTACGTAACAGCTGTACTCGAAGTTGATTATCAGTTGAAAGGGCGCGTGGCTGTTGCATTCCAGAAGACGAAAATGCATCGGCATAAAAGTGTTGGGCTTTCATGTTGCATTGCCTCATTAGTCGTTCACGTGCTGTGGCTATCATGCTAGGTGATCCGCAAGCGTAAACAAGGCTATCCTCTAGACAGGGCAAATCTGCAACAACCCTATCTGTAATAAATTTAATATATTCAGTTTTGCTCTCTGTTCTCTGAGTTAATATCGGTACAAATTTAAAATTTGGATATTGAATGGCAAGTTGATTAAATTCATTTGCCAAGAACAATTGGCTAGGCTCAGTGTCGGCCCAGTACAAACTGATAGCTTGATTACAGTTTGCTGCAAGTCTTTCTTCCAGGATTGCGGCCAGTGGCACAATACCTGTTCCTGTCGCCAGCATTAAGGTAGTGGCCGCAGGCTGTTCGGCATCGTGCCAAACACAGTTTCCGTAAGGACCGCTGATGGAAAGTGGTAATGGTTGCTGTGGTTGTAAAGACAATGCTTCTTGCAGCCAGGTTGAGAACAATCCATTGCTGCGCAGTCGAATATAAAACTCTAACGCACGACCTGGCTGATAACTGTTGGCCATCGAATAGCAACGCGTTTCACCATTGTTTAAATGTATGGCGATATATTGCCCAGCTTGATAGGGCATATCGGTCCTATTCCCTATGCGTAACCGCAGTAGCACAACATTGTTACACATTTTTTCAATGGTCTCGACCGTCGCTATCTGTTTGACACTATTTAGCATTGTTTGCGAACTACTCATCATTATTATTGGTATGTTCTGTAATTTAGGTAAATAGTCTCAAATTATGTGACCATTACATACATCCAGTTTTAGAATTATTACTGGTCCAGTTATTGAATAACTATCGATATACTTCATTAAGTGAGTACCGTTATGCTTAGAATTTGGGATTTTGACCTTAACATTAATCGTGATAGCGACATTGCCTTGCATGTGCAAATTGTGCAATCTTTGATTGGGGAGATAAGGCGTGGACGTTTAAGCAACAGCACACCCATTCCCGGTAGCCGCGAATTGGCTGAGCGTTTACAGGTTAACCGCAAAACCGTGGTGTTAGCCTATGAAGAGCTGGTTGCCCAGGGTTGGTTAGAAACTCAAGGTCGTCGCGGCACCTTTGTTGCGGCAAAGCTCCCAGTCATTCATACCGCAAAATCGAGTACCGATGACGCTAATAACGAATTTATTGCAGTAAAAAATAGTAAGCCGACTTTGCTTAGCAATACCGGTAGTTGGGATACATTGATGCAAAATGGGGTTATTGATCTAAATGACGGCATTCCCGATGCACGCATAATCCCCTATACGGTTTTATCCCGCGCATACCGCCATGCGCTTTTGAAGACATCCAGAAATAATCTACTTGGTTATGGCGATCCGCGTGGTGTTAGCGCGTTACGCAAGTCCTTAGCCAGCATGCTAAATTTAAAGCGCGGACTCGCCGCAAATGAAAACAATATCTGTATGGTGCGTGGCAGTCAGATGGGCTTATATGTGGCTGCCCGTGTATTGGTGAGTCCAGGCGATTGTGTGGTTTTCGAAACCCTGAGTTATGCGCCTGCACAGACAGCATTCCAGGCCTGTGGAGCTAAAATTTTAACCGTCGAGCAGGATCGTGGTGGCCTGATTGTAGAGCATCTGGAATCCTTGTGCAGTAAAAATCCAGTAAAAGTGGTGTATGTAACACCTCATCATCAATATCCTACCACTGTTATGATGACGGCAGAACGGCGTTTACGCTTGCTGATGTTGGCAGAACAATTCAATTTCACTATTGTGGAAGACGACTATGATCACGAGTTTCACTTTGATCATAGTCCCACGCACCCCATTGCCAGTATCGATCAGCATAAAAGAATTGTCTATATTGGCTCGATGTCAAAAATTTTGGCACCCGGCTTACGGGTTGGCTATTTGGTGGCCTCACAACAGCTAGTCGATCAATGTGCAAACATCATTCTGCAAATAGACAGACAAGGGAATCCGGTCACTGAATTTGCCGTCAATGAGCTAATGGAGAGCGGAGAGTTGCATAGACATATTCGCAGGGCGCTTAGAACCTATGCGCAACGGCGCAACGCTGCCATAGAGTCAATCAGGACTTTTCTTGGCGATTATGTTGAATTCGACATACCAGCTGGTGGTTTGGCATTCTGGTTGCGGTTACACAAGGAAACCGATAGCAAAACTCTCGCCACTATGGCATTGCAAAATGGTTTGCGTATCGTATCTAGTGAACAATATTCAATTATTACTGCAAAAGTAGCGGGTATTCGCGTGGGATATGCCAGCCTTTCTGACGATGTTTTCAAAATGGGCATCAAACGTCTAAACGAGGTTTTAGCACAAATAACAATGTAGCTTATTAAAGAATAAAAGTGATGGGTGTATAGTCGAGAAGAAACTGGCTGCACCGCTGAGTGATGCAGCCAGTCAAATTGTAACTATCCTTGTTTACATTCAGATTTTAGTCTTTGTGATGATGATGGCCAAAGTCGAACAGAGTGGTCAAATCGCCAATGGATGGACCATTTTCGGGTTTATATGGGTTTTCATCATCTGCAACTGGATTAGGCAGATTGTCACGACTACGGTTAGAGATAGGAGACAGATGCCAGTTTTTCTCGATAAACTTCAGAATAGAAGCATGGTCGGTGTAAGTGTGATCTACGTGACCTTTTTTAGCATAAGGAGAAACGACTAACAAAGGAATACGTGTGCCATCACCAAAGAAGTCAACTGCTTGCACATAACCTGAGTCATAGTATCCGCCGCCTTCATCCGTTGTGATGATAATTGCGGTTTCAGCCCACAAGGTAGGATTGCTTTGAACTTGCTTAATTAAATCTTGCAAGAACAGTTCGTACAAATCAGCATTGGAATCAGCTGGATGGCCAGCTAAGGCTTCGAATGGACGTACATAAGACACGGCAGGCAAGGTATTGTTTTTAACATCAGCCAGGAACGCGCCATAGTTTTGCAGTTTTGCTTCCTCGCTAGGATTGGTCATAATGCTGCTATAGCCAGTCAAAGGGTCGCAAATGCCGCAGTAAGAATGAAACAGTAAAGATACGCCGTTCACATCGTTTGCATATTTAGTGAGGTCATCACCACGGTCTGCGCTGTAGTATTTCCAGGAAATACCGTTAGCGGTCAACTTATCGGCAATAGTTGGAACGCTTTGTGGTGGCAAAGTGAATGATGTAGGTCCTAAAGTACGGGTAGAACTACTGGTTTGGTTCCAATACAGGTTGTAATTGTTAACCAGGTAATAGTGATTTTTTTCGCAATTGCCGTGTTTAACACCTTGTCTTTTAATTTCCTGATTGACTGCAGCAACACCGGGTTGACTATCATCCGCACAGTTTACATAAGAACCGCCGCCATAACCGTCTTGGGTGTAATAGTTATTGGTGCCAGAAACTGGATTTGGATTTTCAATTTGATTTGGCCAAGGTTTAGCTGCTGAACCGTCCAATTTCGTTGGGTCGGTAAAGAAAGCGGCATCACCTGTGATTAAAGCTTGGAAGTTAGCGCCTGTACCACCCATGATAGCTTGGTGATAGTTATCGCTGATGGCATATTGGTCGGCCAGAGATTTGAAGACAGGGGCGTCACCGGCGCTCATGTTAAAGAAGCCCATTGATATTGCGCCTTCTTGTGGGTTAAAACCGCCAGCAGGGTATGGGTTGCCATTGGAGCCTGTGCCGATTGTTTCTTCTACCCAAACGAATTTATCGTGTTTGCCACCATCCAGATCTTGCCACATTTGGAAGAAACGATGAACTGGGTCGCCAGTATAGGAATTATAAGGTGCGTAGTGGCTGATTTGGTAGGGACCATTAGCCAGGTTGCTTGGGAAACGGCTATCCAATACACCGGCTGATTCGCCTATTGCATAAGTAGTGTAAGGTTGTGGCAAACCTGCGTCGTAATCGCCTTTGTTTTTGGTGATGACACGATATTTGTCAGTATCCACGCCAATGTTTTGTTTAGCAAGGTGGAAATTGACACCGGGAGTGCCGTCTGCGTTAACAATTCTTTTGCTCAGCAAGTTATCAATATGTTGACCAGCTTTAGGTGTGTATGCGCCAAACAGGTTATCGAAACTGTGGTTTTCACCCACAACAACGATAACATGTTTAATTGGCGTTGCGGTAACGCTTGCATTTACCTGCGTTACAGGCATCATCATTGCCGTCAACGCCATAGCCGCTACTAGAGGGCGTAAGCGTAATGTCTTCTTGTTGTTCATTTATGTTACTCCATAAATACAAATTGATAAGGTTTTTACACATTGAACACTCACTGTGCAATTGGATTGTAATAGTTTGTTATTACAGCTTTATTGAACTGATATTACAGTTTGACGAAACCATAGTAAGAACAGTGGTACTTTTTAAAGTAACTTCAAATCTATTGCGGATGTGGAAGGTGCCAATCCGATTTCATCCCTATTGTTTGCATGTGAATTGAACAAAAGCGAACTATTTCACGCTTTTCTAGTGAATTACTTTGCAGATTACAAACATGAATATCCTGATACTGTCCGCTAAGATGATTTGTATTTAATACAAAAAATTTTAAGTCATTACTTATATTTATTAGCCCAGTTAACCTATTGCAAACAAACTAGAAACATCATGATTTTAAATATGAATTTAATGCTAGGGTTTCAAGCTGGGCTTAAGCGAAGATCAATGTTCATGTGGTGAATTACCTTACAAATTTCTCGTCCTAATTGCCGATGCTGGAGGCTAACATGTCAAATATTAAAATCTTGATTGTTGTAGATGGTATTTTTAACCTTACCACTACCTATCCTGCCAACTTCACCGATGCGAATTACGGGCCAGACGCTTGGTTCACCCTGTCACATTTGATTTTGACACTTCGCGGCGCCGGTTTTGTGGTCGATACCGCAAGCCGTGGCTTCAATGTTGCTGGAAATTTCGATAATGAGGCTCTGGTGAACAGCGTTGCCGATCCTGCAGCTACGCTCAAGGGACCCGATCCGAGCAACCCCACACCGTTTCGTTTTGATGATCCAAGTGTCGATCTGCATTTCTACGACGAGTTATGGCTGTTTGGTTTTGAGGGGGTAGATGGTACTGGCTTCCGGGTTGGTCCAGGTGCAATGACTGCCGAACCCGGCGCGCTGACCGACAGTGAGTTGGCTGCGATTACAGCCTTCATGCAAGCAGGCGGAGGTATATTCGCAACGGGTGATCACGACGGACTGGGATCTGCACTTTGTGGGCGTATCCCGCGCGTACGTTATATGCGCAAATGGTATTCGTCTGGCGATAGCTACCCAGGGCGTCCACCGCTGGCAGTCGATAACTGGTCTGGAGGCGGTTCTGGACGTATCGACACACTGCAACACGGTGTTGGCGACAGTACCGATTCCAGCGGTAACCTGCACTTCTTTTTCGACAATCAATCCGATGATATTCCGCAGCCATTATATGCACTGATACCCTCGCATCCTGCCATGCAGGGTGCAAGCGGTGTATTGACAATCTTTCCTGATCACATGCATGAAGGCGAGGTCATCGCTGCTTCCGGCGATCAGCTAAAACAAACTTCGGCCAGTGACACGACGCTTGCTTTTGCCGGCGCAGGTTTCACGGAATTTCCTAGCATATCCGGCTATCGAGAGCCTCCAAAGGTTTTGGCGCAGGTCGCTACAGGTACGCCCGGAGCGGGGGGAACCTTGGTTGGACATGTCACCGACATCGGTGAGGGTGGCCCCACCCCAAATTGCGAGAATAAAAACTTCAGCTCCGATGGCACTGTCTGTCAGGCCATACCCTTTGTTCACAATGTTTCCGGTGTCAATGCGCTGGCTGCCTATGACGGTGCCACGATGAATGTCGGCAGAATCGTGACTGACTCTTCCTTTCATCATTATCTCGATCTCAACTTACTTGGTGATCCTTGCAGTATCGACGTTGCAAAGCAGAGCGGTTTCAAGGGGACACCCCATCTGGCTGAGCTAGATGCATTTTACGTTAATCTGGCGAACTGGTTAGCATGGAAAGAGCGTAATTTCTATTTCGTATTCGGTAAGAATAATTACGGACGCGATGAAGTCAATGACAGCCTCGATTACCCAACGGCCTTCTATGTGTTCCTTGAGGGTTATACGCCCAATCTGTTAGCCGGTGCGAAACCCGTGTTCGTTGGCTCTTTTTCCTCAATTAATATTCCCGGACTTACCATCACCGGGCCAATCATTACTTATGATGTTGGCAATAGCGGTTCCAACGCCAATGTGACTCAGCGCATTCGTTTTGAATATGCTGTGCACTTTACTGCTTCATCTCTAGGGGTTTTCCCTGCTCAAGGTAGTCCGCCTAAAGCCTTCTCTTTGGAGGCAAACATCCTCATCCAGGGTAAGTCCATCCCTACGCAGACCGCGGAATTTTTCTTGCTGGGTGGCGACGATCCTTATTTTGCCAATGTGAACGCCAACGCTGGCAATCCTTTTTATCTCAGTCAGGATTTACGCGTATTCACCATTACCCCGACTGCAAATGGACAGACACCAATCGGAACCGTTCCATTCAACTTTACCAGTGGTGATCCTACCACGCTGGATACAGCGGCTGGCTATCACTATATTCAAGATTTAGTGGATTATTTTAATAACCAGATCGGGTACAAAAACTCGAGTTACGTACCGCCTGACACGAACGCGACCGATCCGCTGGACGGTCTGTTGCCTGCACAATTTGGCGCATTGCTGGGCGACTCTACTGTCACACCTTTCACTGGTTCAAATGTGAATTATAATTTCGCTATTGCGCGAGTACGTCTGAAAGGCGCATCTGGCCCTGGTGCGGCTGCGAAGAATGTAAAGGTTTTCTTCCGTGCTTTCACGACGCAAACCTTCGATACGGATTACATCAATACACCTACAGTGATTTCTGGTAGCGATCCGCAATTAACCTATCCCAGCACCGGAGCGGACAATGACCCGCAAAGTCCTTTACCGGGTAGTTTTAACGGGGTTATCAATGGCTGCTCACTGCCATTTTTCGTCACGCGTAATTTTGTGGATGGTCCCAGCGACTATGATGCCGCCGGGCCGAATAATCTCACTATTGAGATTCCGGGAGGGCAGGATTACACCTGGGCATTCTTCGGCTGCTTCCTGAATGTTAATGACCCAAACAATCAATATGGCGGGCAGCCCGTGCAACACTGGTTTGCAGGTAGCGCCCATAATTGCCTAGTTGCGCAAATTGCTTATTCCGACGCACCTATTGTAAATGCCAATGGCGTGATTGCTAATCCAGAAA
Source organism: Methylomonas sp. AM2-LC (assembly GCF_039904985.1). NCBI lineage: Bacteria > Pseudomonadati > Pseudomonadota > Gammaproteobacteria > Methylococcales > Methylococcaceae > Methylomonas > Methylomonas sp. AM2-LC. Next base: position 3,085,524 of record NZ_CP157005.1, on the reverse strand, counting down.
TATCCGACAAGTTGGCTCAGCGCAATCTTCAGGTGACGACATCAGGAAACCCCGGTTTTCCAGCTACCCACAAGGTTCCTCAAACAATTGATTTACGACCTAGTCCACCAGCACTTAGTACAGCTCGTTTTGGAATTTCCAGCTATCCAGATGAGATCATGATCGATTGGGGTAATACACCTATCGGTAGTATCGCTAGAATCTACTGGCCGGCAGTGAAAATGGAGAAGGTGTTGAGCTTATCTGCACGGCTGTATTCAGCACATAACCTGATTGCGGAGGATGCCAATACACTACGATTTGAGGTTACAGGACCTGTCACTTATATACCCATACCGGAAGGACGCGGGGATGGCTTTCCGGGCTTGCTGACAGTTGATCTTCCGGCAACAGTACGGGTGGGTAATGCCTTTGATATCACTCTGCGCCGTATCACTACTAGACGATTCGGACAGGATATAAAGCTAAACAGGGATAGTGTTACCCGTCTGGCGGAATTGTCCACCGCAGCTCCGCTCTGGCGCTATGTCACTGGCAGTTTCCATATGACCATACCCGTGACGCAGGAAAGCATAATCCTCCCGGATGATGAAAATCTGCTGGCAATATTGAAATGGCGGCTGGGACTGATTGGTCCCGGTAATCGTTGGTATCCGGTGTTATTACGTTATATCGCCGTTATTTCGGACCGTATAAATGGCATGGGTGGAAACGCAGCGACTATACCGCCTTCTTCCAATGGGTTTCAGCCTCCTTCAAAATGTGGAGTCCATCACCACCATGAGCATTGCTACACAGGTAAGATTATTGATGTGCGCTATGACAGGTTCGGCGATTTCGATGGTTTTACTCTTGTTTCCGAGCAGGGACATGAACACAGGTTCAGGGGGCGTGAGCGTGAAGTAGAGGATATTGTAGTGCGTGCCTGGATTGAGCGTTCCACTATCAGCGTAGTGGTTGAAGTGAATAATCCTGATTGGCCAGCCTCTTTTGTTTTACATCGCCAAAATTGAAATTAGCTAAGCAAGTATTGCTTGAAAAAAGGGGTTATGCTCAAGCACAGCCCCTCATTCAATTAGCTGTTTAGTCGTTATCCTGTTTTAATGGTGCTTACATTGATGGAATTTTACTTATATACCTATGTAAACAAGCGTTGTAATGCCCATTCTACGTGTTCGCGCACGATAATCGAATCGTGCAACTGTTTAGCTTGCAAAGCGGTAATAATTTCCTGACAGGCTTGTGCATTTCCCAATGCCACCGCAATATTCCGTAACCAGCGCACATGGCCAATACGGCGTATTGCCGAGCCTTCTGTGTATTTTAGAAACTCGGCTTCGCTCCAACTGAATAAATTAATCAAGCTACTATTATCTAATTGGTAACGCGGTTTAAAATCGGACTCAACGCTAAGTTTTGCAAAGCGGTTCCAAGGGCAAATCAGTTGGCAGTCGTCACAACCATAGATACGATTTCCCAGTAACGGCCGAAATTCAACCGGGATACTGCCCTGCAATTCTATGGTTAAATAAGAGATACAGCGGCGGGCATCCACCTGATAAGGGGCAACGATAGCTTGGGTGGGGCATATATCAATACAGGCACTGCATTGTCCGCAATGGTTTTTGACCGGTTGATCAGCAGGTAAGGGTAGGTTAGTATAAAGCTCACCTAAAAAAAACCAAGAGCCTGCCTGACGATTAAGTAGATTGCTGTGTTTGCCAATCCAGCCCAAGCCTGCTTTTTCTGCAATGGCTTTTTCTAAAACCGGCGCACTATCAACAAAAGCACGGTAACCAAAAGGGCCGGTTGCCAGCGTAATTTTATCTGCCAACGTTTGCAGACGTTTACGCAGCACCTTATGGTAATCGCGTCCCAGCGCATAGCGGGAGACAAAAGCAGCAGCGGGATCTGTTAATATGCTTTCACTAACGCTACGCAACTCAGTTGCATAATCCATGCGTACACTGATAATACTACAGGTATCTGCTTGCAACAGGGCAGGGCGACTGCGTTTTAAACCGTGAGCCTGCATATAGTCCATTTCACCGTGATAACCAGCAGCCAACCAGTTGTGCAACTGCTTTTCAGCTATACTCAGGTCAATATCACTGATACCTACTTGTTGGAAACCTAATTCCAATCCCCACTGCTTAATTTGAGTGGCCAGTTGGATGAAATTGGGAATAAGGTGGTTTTGCATGATCAGGTATGGTTATATAATCAACAATCACGAACATTTTACACAATAGCTACATGCAAAAATTATATAAAACAGCCCAAATTCGGCAGGTAGAACGCATAACGAGTGAAAATTTCAATATTAGTGGCCAGCAAATGATGCACAAAGCCGCGCAATCTGCCTTTACAGCTTTACATCAACGCTGGCAGGAGCCACAGCAATTAGTATTGTTTTGCGGTGCTGGCAATAATGGTGGGGATGGTTATGTGCTGGCCAGGCTGGCTTTAGCGGTTGGGTATCCGGTTTGTGTGTATAGCTTGACCGATGCATCTGCTTTGCATGGAGATGCGGCAACTGCTTATCAGGATTTTATAACTGCTGGGGGTATGGTTAACACCTTCCATCCGGCAATGACTATCCCTACCAATGCCATCATTATTGATGCATTGTTTGGTACCGGCTTAAACCGACCATTGTCCAATGAATATATTCAGCTTATCAATACAATCAATGCCAGTGCTTGTCCGGTTTTAGCTTTGGATATACCTTCCGGATTGCAGGCCGATACCGGTTGTGTGTTAGGGGCAGCAGTTAAAGCCGATGTGACGGTTACCTTTATCGGTCTGAAAACAGGTTTGTATACAGGAGAGGCTGCGGATTATATCGGACATATTGTGCTTGCTGACTTAGATTTACCGGCTTTGTTGTTAGAAGAATTAACACCAGCGGCAAGTTTACTCGAAAAAATGCCTTTACCTGTACGTCAACGCTGTGCACATAAAGGCCATTTTGGGCATGTATTATTAATAGGTGGTAATGATGGCTATACCGGTGCCATCAGGCTCGCTGCGGAAGCGGCATTATTTAGTGGTGCTGGCTTGGTCAGTATTGCCACACGCGCTAGTCACAGTGCAACCCTAACCCTAAATCGACCAGAAATAATGTGTCATGCGGCTGAAAATCACGAGCAAATACAGAGCTTGTTGCAGAAAGCCAGCGTGGTCGTGATTGGGCCTGGACTCGGGCAGGACAGTTGGGCGCAAACGATGCTGGCAACCGTGTTAGAGGCCAATAAACCCACTGTCATTGATGCGGATGCCTTAAATTTATTGGCCAAACAACCCTCTCAGCGACAACACTGGATTTTAACGCCACACCCAGGTGAAGCTGCGCGTTTATTAAATACTAGTACGACTGAAGTTTCTGCGGATCGTTATGCTGCTGTTAGTGCTATACAACAACGCTTTGGTGGTGTGTGTTTGTTAAAAGGAGCAGGAACACTCTTGGCTGATGCCGAACAGATTCGAGTCGGCACTACAGGTAATCCAGGTATGGCGAGCGGCGGGATGGGGGATGTCTTGTCGGGTGTGATAAGTGGTTTGCTGGCACAGGGTTTAAGTTTGGCACAGGCAGCCGGTTTGGGCGTTTATGTACATGGCCAAGCGGCAGATCGGCTGGCGCAACGTTATGGAGATCGAGGATTGTTAGCCAGTGAATTATTTCCAGAAGTTAGGTATTGTTTAAATCATTCAGATTAAATACACCTACATTTTATAGTGTAACTGCTGCTACAATGATAGCTCCTTACTATTAATATTACGCTAAGCCTATGAAAACGTATCATTTGCCTGTAGGACTGCCGAATTTACCTTTATCAGTCAAAATGTTGTTTACAGGTTATTTATTAACCATAGGCTTTGGATTAATGATGGCGGGCGCGCAAATAATGTTGACGCATGGTATGGCCGATGGCAAACCGGGCTTATCAGTGGAAGATATTGCCTATAGCTATCACGGTAACCGCGACGGTACCACTTTGGAAGCCAAGTTAAATGGATCGATGAAAGATAAGGCAAGCCCTGAAATCCGTATTGAAGTTATTAAATGGGCTCGCGAAGGTGCGCCTGCAGAGCAATGGGAAAGTCATTTTAAGGCTGTATTTACTGAAAACTGTACCCTTTGCCATAATGCAGAGTCAGGATTACCTGATTTTAGCAAGCTAGAGAATGTGCAACATGTGGCTACCATAGACAAGGGAATCTCCATAGCCTCTTTAACTAAAGTGTCACATATTCATCTGTTTGGTATCTCCTTTATTTTTATACTGATGGGTGCTATTTTTGCTTTCGCTGTGGGTATTTCAGAACTGAAGAAAGCGATATTAATCAGTATTCCTTTTGCATTTTTGATTATAGATGTCATTTCCTGGTGGTTAACTAAATTAAATGCCGATTTTGCCTGGATTACCATTATAGGTGGCTATGGTTATACAATGGCTTCAACGGCTATGTTGTTAATCAGTCTTTATCAGATGTGGATTTTACCTATAAAACAGGCCAAACAATAATCAGAATGATCATAACCCAATGGAAGCTATCACTACTATTCCCACCGTTGCTCACGTTATACAGCAAGCCTTAACCCCAGTATTCCTGTTAGGAGGAATTGGCTCTATACTCAATGTGTTAACCGGGCGTCTGGCGCGCACGGTTGATCGTTATAGAGTGTTGAATGATAAAAGTATCACTGACTCCCCCGAGTATGCTTTTGAAATGTCTCTGATACCACGTCGGGTGCGTTTAATTCAATGGGCGATTAGCCTGTCTTCGGTTTCGGCTTTGCTGATTTGCGCATCGATTGTTACCTTGTTTTTAGGCGCAGAATTAGGGTTAACTTTATCGCGAGTCGTTTCAATTTTGTTCATATTGGCCATTACGGCGTTAACTGCCAGTTTGCTTTGTTTTTTTCGAGAGATAACCCTCGCTACCGGAAATATAATTTCCAGTTAATTCTTATTGGCGTAGAATCTAGTGGCAATACTGGAGAACCTAGTACTGCCTGTACTTTTGGTTTCAATAGAAAACCTTAACGCCTATCTGCCAATAGGACATGACTATGCAAATCGCCGTATTTAAGCCCACTTTACTGGCAGCGTTTTTGATTCCCCTATTGGCATGTGGCATGCAGTGGCTGTTGTGGGATGAATTAAAACCCTTAACCTGGATTTTATTCTATCCGGCGGTTTTTTTTAGCGCACGCTATGCTGGTTTATCCGGCGGCTTATTTGCTACTTGTCTGTCGGTAGTGTTAGCCGACTATTTGTTCATGGAACCGCGTTTTTCTTTGGCGATAGCGGACACTAGAAACTGGTACTCCATGCTAGTTTTCCTGAGTATGGGGACGTTATTCAGTCTGTTTTTTGCTAAGTTACATGCTTCATGGACTGAAATAATCAGTCTGCAATCTCTGGAATTAAAAAATAATCAGCAGCGATTAACCCAAGCACTGCATGCCGCCAATGCGGGAATATGGGAGTGGAATCTACAAGACAATAGCAATCAATGGACTGATAATCTATGGAGTTTGTATGGGCTTGAGCGAAATGTACTACCTGCCAGTTATGACACCTGGTTATCGACTGTACACAATGAAGATCGGGAAGTGCTGGAAACTGCCATAAAAATGGCTGTGGAAAACCAGCAGCCGTTAAATATAGAATGGCGCTTAGCACAAACATTTAACGGTCAGGAACGTTGGCTAATGGGGCGCGGACAGCCGGAGTATAACGCGACAGGCCAACTAATATTTTATCGTGGCATTGTTATTGATATAAGTGAACGTAAATGTATCGAACAACAACTGCGTGATAAAGATACGCGCCTTAACTTCGTCCTAGATAAGCTGCAACTCGGTGTCTGGGAAATCAATTTACACACCCAGCAAGCGCATGGATCACTGCAGCATTCACAATTATTTGGATATAGTGAATTGCAAAACAACTGGAACTATAGTCGTTTTCTTGAGCATGTGGTACCAGAACATAGACAATTAGTCGAAACCACTCGATCAGAAACAAGCGTAAATTTGAAAGATTGGCATTTCGAATGTCAAATTCAGCGTGTAGATGGAGAAATTCGTTGGATTTCGGTTAACAGTTGTTATCTTTTTGATCACTATGGGCAAGTTCAGTCTATGGCGGGTCTCGTTCAGGATATTACGCAACGCAAGCAGAATGAAAATAACTTACGTTATGCCGATATTCGTTATCGAACCTTATTTGATCAAGCTGCGCCGGATGCCTTGTTTGTGCATAATCATCAGGGTAATTTCATTGAGGTCAATAAACAGGCATGTGAAAGTCTGGGTTATTCCAAGCAAGAATTATTGGGCATGAATGTGATTGATCTGGAACAGGACTTTAATCTGAGTCTTGCTCAACAGGTCTGGAATTCTGTCGTTCCTGGGGAAACGCAGATCTTACTAGGACAACATAAACGTAAAGACGGGAGCAGCTTCCCCGTAGAGGTGCATTTAGGTGTATTAGTTTTTGATGAGCAACGCTATTATATTGGTGTGGTTAGAGATATTACCCAACGCCTGGCTGCCGAACATGCCCTAAAAGACAGTGAAGCCCGCTATCGGGAAATGTTTGAGGCCAACCCGCATCCGATGTGGGTATACGATGTTGATACACTGGCTTTTCTAGCCGTTAACGATGCTGCTGTAGCGCATTATGGCTATAGTCGCGCTGAATTTTTAGCGATGACTATCAAGGATATTCGCTCTGAGGCAGAAGTTAAACGCCTAATGGAGGCCATTACGGCCAATACATTTGGTGTCAATGCTTTCGATTTGTGGCGACATATTTGTAGTGATGGACGGGAAATATTGGTAGAAATCAGTACGCATTCCATGCATTTTAGTGGACATAGAGCCATGGTGGCTTTAGTGCAGGATGTTACGCTAAGAGTTAGCATGGTGCAGCAATTACGCAAACTGTCCATGGCCATAGAACAAACCCCAGAAAGTATAGTTATTACTGACCTGAACGGTAAAATTGATTATGTGAATAGTGCTTTCCTGCGTAACTCGGGTTACAGTCAGCAGGAAGTGCTGGGTAACAGTTTTGCATTTCTAAAATCAGGCCTTACCAGTGCCGACACCTATACCTATCTATGGCAGACCTTGCATAACGAACAGATATGGAAAGGCGAGTTTGTTAATCGTCGCAAAGACGGTAGCGACTATACTGAGTTTGCCACTATTTCGCCGATTCGAGATGCGAGTGGCAAGGTCACACATTATGTCGGTATTCAGGAAGATATTAGCGAAAAGAAAAAACTGAATGCAGAACTAGCGCAGTATCGCCATCATCTTGAAGAATTGGTAGAGCAACGTACCCTAGAACTGGAACAGGCTAGATCTCTGGCTGAATCCGGCAATGCGGCTAAAACTAATTTTCTGTCCAATATGAGTCACGAAATCCGTACCCCCATGAATGCGGTGTTAGGCTTATGTTATCTATTGGAACAACGTCCATTAGATGAAGACTCACACCAGCTGGTAAAGAAAATCAACAGCGCAGGTCGTTCCTTATTATGCATTATTAACGATATACTGGATTTTTCTAAAATTGAAGCTGGTCATCTGGAAATTGAGCTTGCTCCTTTTCGACTTTCAGAAATGCTGGATGAACTGGGAAATTTAATGTCAGCGGCGGCTGTTCATAAAAATCTGGAATTATTAATTGTGCCACCAGTGGATGCCGATGCTTTAATTGGTGATGGTCTGCGCTTGAAGCAAGTGTTAATCAATTTACTGAGTAATGCCATTAAGTTTACCGAGCAAGGAGAAGTGGAGTTACGAATTACTCTGGAATCAGAGCAAGCCGATCAATTAAAACTGCGTTTCTTAGTAAAAGATAGTGGTATTGGTATTGCTGAAGATCAACTGCAAGATCTATTTTCCGCTTTTACCCAAGCAGACAATAGTATTAGTCGTCGCTTTGGTGGCACTGGACTGGGTTTGTCAATTAGTCGGCAACTGGTACAGTTGATGGGGGGCGAAGTACAGGTAAAGAGTTGTATAGGCGAAGGTAGTGAGTTTTGGTTTGTGTTGCCATTGCAACGTGATCTACAGCTAGGCATTGTTCCGGCTAGCCTGAATAACCTGCAACTGTTAGTGGTTGATGATAATGAAAATGCCTGTGAAGCCTTACAAATGACGGCAAAGAGTTTGGGTTGGCATGCACTGGCAGTGAATTCTGGACAGGCGGCTTTGTTAAAGATAATGGAGAGCAAAGATGAAAAACTACCCTACGATGTGTTTCTGATTGATTGGAAAATGCCTGGATTGGACGGGGTGGCCACCACAGAATTGATACGAAAACTACTCCCTGAAACAGGGATAGTTGCAGAAAGAATGCCTATCATATTGATGGTCACGTCTTATTCGTTAAAAGAATTGCAGCTGAAGTCTACGCCAACCCTTGCGGATGGCATACTCAGTAAACCAATAACAGCGTCTGCACTTTATAATACAGTGTGCAGAGTAATCGTTGGACGTGAGCAATCGGGTGCATCTGCGTTTTCTGAATCTACACACAGTAAAGTGCCGCGCATTCCGGGAGTGCGCGTGCTCGTTGTGGATGATAGCGAAATTAACAGAGAAGTCGCACAACGTGTGCTACAAGATGAGGGGGCGCTGGTATATCTGGCTAGCGATGGTCAAGAAGCCCTGGAATGGCTCAGTCGTGATGTTCAACAGGTAGATGTAATCTTAATGGATATCCAAATGCCACGTCTTGATGGCTACGAAGCAACTCGGCGGATTCGACAATTACCTCATTGTGCAAATCTACCTATCTTGGCGCTTACTGCCGGTGCATTCAAGAGTTTACAGCAGCTGGCATTTGATGCAGGTATGAATGATTTTATTCCTAAACCCTTCGATGTCGCACAGATGATGACATTGATACAGCACTGGACTCTGGGGGTAAGTACATTAGCAACAAATATTCACACACCTGCAGAATCCAGAAAATTAGTTGTTAAAAATGATCATTTTCCACTGTTAAGAAATATTTATGAGACAAATTTGGATATTCCCGGTGTAAATCAACAAATTGTACAAACATACTGGAAAGATGCGGCTATATATAAAACGTTTTTACGTCGTTTTGTAACTAGCTATCAACAAGCTGGGTTAGATTTACAGGCTGCGCAAGATAAAGGTGATATTAATGCCGCTAAAGCTTTAGCGCATAAGCTAAAAGGTATGGTGTCAAATTTAGGCCTGGATGTAATTACACAGCACTGTATTGCGGTTGAGCAGGCACTTGCTAATCAATTATCCTTACAAATACCCGCTCAGAATCTACAAATGGCCATTAATGAACTGGCAGCTTGTTTGACAGTGGATACCCAAGTAAATATTTTGCCTAGGGAAGACTATACTTTGGCTGGTAAACGCTCAGAAATTTTACAATTGGTTGAACAATTACAGACCGCTTTAAGCTTAAATAATCCGGGAAATGCAGAACCGCTCATGGCGGCATTGGAGGCGGAACTGGGTCATGCTGTATTAGTAGCAATTAAGGATAAGGTTTTGACTTATAGTTTTCGGGAAGCTGAAAGCTTGCTTCATGAATTATCAGTCACCATAAGAAATAGTTAACTAACCAACTAATACTATGATTAGCCACCCTATCTTAATTGTAGATGATGAACCGACGAATTTAGCGCTTCTTCATCAAATTTTGAAAGACGATTATCCGTTAATCTTTGCCAATAGCGGCCAGGAAGCTTTGCTAATGTCTGCAAAACAACCCATCAGCATGATTTTACTGGATATACAAATGCCAGAAATGAGCGGTTATGAGGTGTGTTCTGCATTAAAAGCGGATCCGATGACTGCATCAATACCTGTTATTTTTGTAACCGCATTAAACGATTATGGTAACGAAGAAACCGGTTTTCTACTCGGTTGTGTTGATTATTTGATAAAACCTGTGGTGCCGAGTTTAGTGCGTTCCCGTGTACGTACACATTTGTCGCTGGTTCAGGCTTCACAGCTTAAACAAAGTCAACGCGATACCATCTTCATATTAGGGGAAGCAGGCCATTATCGCGATAACGATACGGGTTTACATATTTGGCGTATGGCCGCTTATTCAAAAACCTTGGCAAAAGCATTGGGTTGGACAGAACCTAATGTGGAATTATTGGAACTGGCTGCACCCATGCATGATACAGGTAAGATTGGTATACCCGATTCCATACTTTGCAAGCCCGGTAAACTAACGCCTGAAGAATGGAAAATCATGCAAACCCATTCGCAAATCGGCTACGATATCTTGTCAAAATCGGATGCTCCATTATTAAAACTAGCGGCCGAAATTGCCTTACATCATCATGAGAAATGGAATGGCACAGGATATCCCAATGCTTTAAAGGAAAAGGATATACCAGAGTCGGCCAGGATAGTGGCCATTGCCGATGTATTTGATGCCTTGACCATGGATAGATCATACAAAAAAGCCTGGCCGGTAGAGCAGGCTATCAACATGATAAAGGAAAATGCGGCTCAACATTTCGATCCATATATGGTAAGTTGTTTTATGGATATTCTTCCGCAATTGTTAACAATAAAGATGCAATGGGAAAATATCGAGTCAATTTGCTTAGCATATAATAAACAGCACAAAACCCAGATATTATAGACCACCAATCCTTTCCAAAGTGAATGAACCCAAAACGCCATCTATTAAGTTGTAACTTTCCTCAGATATGAGCACAGCAAAACCAGTAACAGCGAATATTGTTTGGCACCCCAACACGGTTACTCGCGCCCAGCGCGAAGCACAAAACCTCCATCGAGGTGCCATTATCTGGTTTACTGGATTATCGGGTGCAGGCAAATCTACTCTTGCGCATGCCGTTGCGGAATTTCTACATCGTCAGGGTTGTCAAACTTTTGTCCTGGATGGAGACAATGTAAGACATGGCTTATGTAGTGATCTCAGTTTTTCCATGCAAGATCGTCAAGAAAATATTCGTCGTATCGGTGAAGTAGCTAAACTTTTTATGGAAGCCGGTATTATCGTACTGACTGCTTTTATTTCGCCCTATTGCCAGGATAGGGAAAGGGTGCGGAACAGCGTGGCAGCAAATGATTTTATAGAAATTTATTGTGATACCCCGCTTGAAATTTGCGAAAAACGCGATGTAAAAGGTATCTATAAAAAAGCGCGTGCAGGCCAGATACTTGATTTCACAGGTATCTCCTCACCCTATCAAGTACCTGAAAACCCTGAGCTGGTGGTAAATGGCACAACACCATTGCCTAGTTGTGTAGAGCAGATTATTAACCTGATTATTAAGCGAGGCATTTATTTGCCCGCAACCGAAACAATCTGAAACAGGGTTAAAAAACCTTAATGATGAATAATTTAAAGCAATTAGAGATCGATAAAAAATTGGAAACTGCTTTTGCTTATCATGAAAAAGGTTGCTTTAGCGAGGCAGAAAACCTGTACCGACAGATCGTGCATAGTCAGCCGGACAATTTTGATGCTTTACGTTTATGGGCCATGATACTGCGTAGTAAGGGTGAGCCAGCCGAAGCGGTTAAATTATTTTCGAAAGCTGTTAAAATAAATTCACTGCACCCGGGTACCTTAAATAATTTTGGCAATGCTTATACCGATCTTGGTCAATATCAGCAAGCCATCAGCTGTTATCAGCGAGCCTTGAAATTACATGCCAATTATGCAGAAGCTTTTAACAACCTGGGTTATGCCCAGTTAAAATTGCAACAGCCTAAACAGGCACTGTGCAATTTTGAGCAGGCGGTCCGAATTAAGCCTGATTATCTGCAATCCTGGCAGCAAAAAGCTACCGCAGAAATGGAACTGGGGCTTTACCAACAGCTTATCGAAAGTATAGATAAAATTCTGTCTCTAAAACCCAATGATGCCGAAGCCTTTAATCTGCGTGGCAACGCATTAATTTTACTGAATCGTGATGAAGAAGCCATCACCTGTTTTAAGCGTGCTTTATATTTAAGTCCTGCCAACGTAGCAGTTTTAACCAATCTGGGCAATATTAATTACACCCGTAGAAACTTTACCCAAGCGCTGGCATATCTGGATGGAGCCTTAGCTATAGATGCAAATCTACCAGAAACACTCAATTGCCGTGGACTGGTTCTACAGAGTATCTACCGCTATGATGATGCCATTGACTGTTTCCTCTCTGCATTGGCGATTTCTGCAAATTTTGCTGCGGCGTTGACCAATCTAGGTATAGTCTATATGGAGTTAAACCGTGCCACAGAAGCGGAGCAGTGTTTTCAGCGCAGTCTAAACATAAATCCCACTTGTGTACGAACACTGTATAACCAAAGTTTACTCACCGAAAACAAGCTAGGTAAAACCGGATTTGAGAAATTGCTTAAAATCAATCGGAATGCTCGCTCCCTGTTAGCAGAAGAAAAGTATCTTATCCATTTCGGCTTAGGACGTCATTATCATCAGGCAGGCGACTTTGATTCGGCTTTCAAACATTTTGCTGAAGGTTGCCGAATTAAAAGGGAAACTATCAACTATAGTCGCCAACATATGACTGAGCATGTCGATTCCATTATCCAGGCCTTTAATAGCGAATGTTTTCATACTTTAAAAAATACCTATTATTCTAACCAACAACCTATTTTTATCTTGGGCATGCCACGTTCAGGCACTACTTTGATAGAACAAATTCTTTCCAGTCATCTACAGGTCAGTGCGGGTGGCGAAGTGGCCGAACTTCTGAATATTAGTAAATTAGGCATAGGTATGCTTAACCAAGCAATTTCCACGACACAACTTAAAGCTAGCAATATTCAGGCTTGGGCTGCGGCTTACCACGAAGTTTTGGCAAGACTTAATTTAACGGCAACACACATAACAGATAAAACCAACGATCATTTTCTGGCTGTCGGCTTAATTAATTTGCTATTTCCGTCGGCAAAAATTATTCATGTGCGGCGTAATCCTGTCGATACCTGTCTATCTTGTTTTGTAACTGCCTTTAGGGACAGTCATGATTACAGTTATGATTTGCTCGATCTGGCGCATTATTATCTGGAGTATGACAGGTTGATGCGTCATTGGCACACCTTGCTGCCAGCACAAAATTTGTTAGAAATCCATTATGAAGAGCTAATTACAGATCAACAAGGTATTACCGGAAAACTGCTAGAGCATTGCCAGTTAAATTGGGATGATGCGTGTATAAACTTTTATCAGAATAATCGGCCGGTTCGCACGGCAAGCACTTTACAGGTACGTCACCCACTCTACAATAGTTCGGTAGAACGCTGGCGCGAGTATGAAAAACATCTAGTCCCTTTGCTGGAAGTGTTATCCCCAGTTTTAAAAAGCTAAAACTTCCCATTAACAGATTAACAATGTTTGTCTATCATTTAAAATTAAGTTAAATTGTATGTAATTGTTGTAACTATTCACCTTAGTTTTTTGTGTTTAAATTCAATGGACTATAGGATGAACAAGGTGATACGCTTTCTGGCGTTAGCATATCCTATGCAGGCTTATTTTTACGGTGAATAGTTTCAAATTGTTTACACTTTAGCCTATAAAACTGACTCGGTTTTACTGCTTCTTTTAGTTGATGGTATTAGTGATTTATTTATGAATAAACAAGTTTTTCTGATGATGTTGGCATTAATGGGTTGTACCAATCAGGCGCCAGTTTGGAAAGATCATATATTATCCGAACAAGATGCTTTATACAGACTGAATCTGTGTAAAGAAAAAAAATATCCACAAATCGAGGACAATTACTCTTCCCCTTACACCATTGCTTTGGCGCTTTCAATACAATGCCGAGCTGCCAGAAACGATTTAATTGCTGCCATTGCTTCTCAAAGCCCTGATCCAGATACAGCCTATATGAATATGATGCTGGAAAGTCAAGACCCTGCAAAAAGTACTGATGGGTTTCTTTCTTATGTGTTAGGTGCCAGAAGTGCAGATCCGCAAGTCAATCCTTGATTGACTGAATTCTAGTAAAGTTTAAGCTGAATAATGACGAAAATTTAACTATACCTGAATGGCACTGACTTAAGCCTGTTTACCTTTATCAACAATGGCACACCTGTAGAATGTGGTGAGGTAACGAACCGCATCAAGTCGACTGAATATTCAGCTTATGCCTATTCGCGGAAGATGCAGTTCGTGCCTCACCACATCCTACGTAATTATATCTTTGAATATTAAAGAAAATTCGCTTAAGTCAGTGCCATTCTAACTATACCTGATTATTACTTTATCCCTTCCAACTGTTCTGGTTTCCATCCCCCGCCCAAGCTTTTATACACAGCAATTAAATCCAGTGTGGTTTGTGCCTGTGCAGCCAGTAGCTGATTTTGCGAAGCATAGAGTTTACGTTGCGCATCCAGCACCTCCAGATAGGCGCCAAGACCTGCCTGATAGCGTCCTTGTGTTATCTGGTAGATATTTTCATCTGTGGCTACTGCCGTTTGCAAGGTCTTGGTTAATTTATCCTGCTCGCGATAGGCTGCCACGCTACGCTCCACATCTGCCATGGCAGTGATAATGCTCTTCTGATAGCTTGTTAGTGCTTCTTGTTGTCTGGCATCTGCCGCATGCAGATTAGCGGATAAAGTGCCATAACTGAGGATAGGCCATAATACATTGCCACCCATGTTCCAGGATTTACTGCTCACCTGTAATAAATTACCAGCGTTGGTGTTAAATAGACCAATAAAGCCAACCAGCGATACATCCGGAAAGAATTTGGCGACGGCAACGCCTTGTTGGGCGGTGGCAGCAGCCAGTTTACGTTCGGCATAACGAATATCCGGCCGTTGGGCTATAACGTTTGCGGGAGCAGCCAGTAGCAGTTTGTCATCGCTGCCGGGTATGCTGACCAGCGTATTAATCTGGTCATGTGCTGTACCAGGTTGTGCAGCCAATAATACATCCAAACTGTATTCGCTTTGTTCCAGCAAGCTACGGTAATAGGGCAGTTGTGTTTCATCATGTTGTTGTTGCGCAGTTACTCTAGCGACATTAAGGCCAGTATTACTGCCTACTACTAAGGTCCGGCTATTAATGCGGGTTGTTTCAGTATCGGCTGCCAGGGTATCCGTTGCGATTTTTAACTGTGCCTGTAATAGTCTGATAGTGATATAGCTATGCGCCACTTCAGCGCGTGTGCTGATTAACACATCCTGTTGCGAAATTTCCGCAGCTGCCAACTCTGCACTGGCTGATTCTGCTTCACGGCGATGCCCACCAAATAGATCCAGTTCCCAACTGGCGTCAAAACCGATTTTAAATATATTAAACGGATTTTTTAGGGCGCTGGTAATACCGTTGGGTACACTATTGGGAAAACCAATCTGGTTACGTTGCCGATTGGCGTTGAATGCCATATCACCCGTAGGAAATAATGCAGCATCTGCCCCGGCACGTAATGCCCGCGCTTCTGCTATACGGCCACTGGCCAGTTTAACATCGAAATTATTGCGTTCAGCTGTGTCGATAAGTTGCGTTAAAACTGGATCATGAAAGTGTTGCCACCACTCCGTTTCGGTACTAGCTTCTGTACCTGACGCTGGTTGATCTTGAACCGCATGCCAACGCTGGGGCAGGGCAGGTGCTGGCGGTTGATAATCAGGCCCTACCTTAAAGCATGCTGGCAAGCAAAGCAGCATGGCTAACAACTTGGCATTTGCTAGGTTTGAAAATAGAGGGTGAATTAAATGTTTAGTGTCAGGCATAGATTGGGTCTGATTATCTTATCCAAGATGTCGTCGAAACATCCAGTTGGCGGGGACTAAAGTGATAAGGGCAATGATCAGCAATGGCCATAAATTAGGTAGCAAAATGCTCAGATCAATGTCTTTGAGAAACACACCTTTGACTATAACGATAAAATGCCGCAGTGGGTTAAACCAATCCAGGTACTGTAACCAGACTGGCATATTTTCAATGGGTGATACAAATCCAGACAGTAGTACGGTAGGCATCACAAAACTAAATACCCCCAGAAAAGCCTGTTGTTGGGTTGCACAGATAGAGGAGATGAGTAGTCCAAAACCTGCCAATGCCAATATGTAAAATATCATGCTCAGGTAAAGATAAGAGAATGAACCAACAAATGGAATTTTATAAATAAAGATACCTGCCAACAGAATGATAGTAGCTTGCAGCATAGCCACTATCATGGCGGGTACGGTTTTACCCACCATAATCATGCCGGGCGTTAACGGCGATACCAATAATTGATCTAAAGTCCCCTGTTCTCGTTCGCGTGCTACCGATAGGGCGGTAACAATCAGGGTGCTGATGGTGGTGATAATGGCCACCAAGCTGGGTACAATGTGCCGCACATAATCAAGATTGGGATTGTAGCGATTACGGATCAATAGCTGTGCATGCATAAACGGCTGTTTAGTATGCAGGCCTTCCACACTAAAGGCTTGCAGGATTTGCTGCACATACCCCAAAGCTATTTGTCCACTGTTAGAGCGGCGGCCGTCCAGTAAAACCTGAATGGAAGTATTGCTGCCAGCGTTTATGTTGCGAGAAAAATCAGCTGGAATACGAATCACCATTAAGGCGTGTTGATTATCCAAAACCTGATTGATGTCTGCCTCTTTATAAAGTGAAATGAGTTCGCTGAATGCTTGCGCTTGCGAAAATCGCTGGATCAATTCAAAACTGGGTTGGCCGTTGTCTTCATTAAAAACCGCTAAGGTATTATTGTTTACCTCCAGCGTAGCGGCGAAAGGAAACAGCGCTAATTCCAAGATCACTGGCACTATCAAAATGACGCGCGATTGTCGATCACGCAGCAATGCATGTAATTCTTTAAGGATAAGGGTGGTAATGCGAGATAACATGCTTATTCCAGCCCTTTGCGTGTTTTTAAGGCTGTCAAGCCAATAAAAAATACCGAAGCCAATAGTAAGAATAAGCTGCTGCTAAACAATATTGACCAAACATTACCTACCTGAAACAATGTTTGAATGGCGGTTACAAAATAACGCGCGGGAATCAGGTAACTGACATCCTGAATGATACTAGGCATGCTGCGAATTTCGTAGATAAAACCGGACAACATCAGTGCCGGTAAAAATGCAGCATTCAGTGCGGCCTGAGCGGCATCAAACTGATTACGCAGCAGGGTTGAAAATAACAAACCAATGCCTAGGCTGCTGGCTAAAAATAAGCTACCAATTGCCCATAACACCAGTAAAGAACCTCGAAACGGTACGTTGAGCAATACTACCGAAACGGCCACGCATAAAAACAGGGAAGTAATGCCCAATACATAATAGGGTAGTAATTTGCTGAGTAATAACTCAGTACGTGTCATGGGTGATGCCAGTAAGGCTTCCATAGTACCGCGCTCCCATTCACGTGCGATAACCAGCGAAGTGAGCAGAGTACCAATGACCGTCATAATAATGGTGATAGAACCTGGAATTATATAATTTCGGCTTTCTGCAGCCGTATTGAACCAAAAGCGAGGTTCAACCCCCACAGCGGCTGGCAGTGCCTCCCCGCGTTCCTTTGCGCGTTGCCATAACCAGTCATTCCACGCCCCCTGTACATAGTTATTGACGAAATTGGCGGTATTGGGTTCGGAACCATCGCTGATCAAGAACAACGGTGCAGTGGTGGTTGTGCGTTGCAATTTAACGGAAAAATCACTGGGAATGACGACAAAGCCTCTGACTTCTTGTTTAGTCATGGCAAGTTCCATGGCATCTCGATTTAAACCCGTTGTCACTGTAAAGTAAGGGGAGCCGTAAAGATTATCGGCAAAATGCCGAGCCTCTGTGCTGGTATCTTCCAGCACTAAACCCACGCGCAACGCACTAGCATCCAAATTAATCCCAAACCCAAAAATGAATAATAATACAACGGGTAGTATGAAAGCGATGATGTGACTACTGGGGTCTCGCAAAATTTGTAAGGTTTCTTTTAAACATAAGGCGCGCAGACGTCGATATGAAAGGCTGTTGTTCATGCCGATGTCTCTTCATCCTGGTGCTGCACCAGACTAATAAATGCATCTTCCATGCTGGGATCGGGCGCTTGGCTGGTAGCGACTTGTGCTTTTAGCTCATCTGGTGTGCCTGCAGCGATAATGCGTCCCCGATACACCAGGGCAATACGGTCGCAATATTCAGCTTCATCCATAAAATGGGTGGTGACCATGACCGTGACACCTTTTTCGACTACACCATTGATATGTGTCCAGAACTCACGACGCGTGACTGGATCAACACCTGAAGTGGGTTCATCCAAAAATAATATTGGCGGCTCGTGCATGACCGCACACGCCAAGGCCAACCGTTGTTTAAAACCGAGAGAAAGCGCATCCGGTGTCGTATCAAGAAACGGTTGCAACTTGAATACCTCAATCATGGCCTGCATGACTTTATGCTGTTGTTCGCCGCGTAATCCGTATATGCCCGAAAAGAATGACAGGTTTTGCTTAACCGACAAACCGCCATACAGAGAAAATTTCTGGGCCATATATCCCAATTTTTGCCTAGCCAGACTGCCGGAGGATTTAAGGTCTATGCCCATTACGCGTGCCGTACCTGATGTGGGTGCCAGTAAGCCGCACATCATTCTAAAGGTGGTGGATTTGCCTGCGCCGTTCGGTCCTAACAAGCCAAAAATTTCGCCACGTTTAACAGCAAAATTGACATGATCAGTGGCAGTAAAGTCTGCAAATTTTTTGGTAAGTTCGACAGCTTCAACCACGGTATCCGTATTTCCTGTAATGGCTTTTAAGCGCTCCGCAAGTACAGAATCGCCACCTGGTCCACCGCCGAGAGCTTCAATAAATGCATCTTCAAAGCGCGGTGCTACATGAATAATTTCTGCTGCAGCACCAGCGTTTAGCACTTGCAGATCGGGAGCTTGTGCATCTGCACGTAATACCAGTCTGATATTGTGGCCCTGGATGACACCATCCATCACTTCTGGGCAGCGTAAGGTGCGTGCCAGCAATTGGCGGCGATTGCCGCTGATGTGCCGAATTTGCAAGCTGCGCCCCTCTATACGTTGCGTCATTACTTGTGGTTTACCGTAAAACAGCAGTTGACCTTCGTTCAATAACAACACTTCATCACATAACTCGGCTTCGTCAAGATAAGCGGTACTCCACACCACGGTAATACCTTGTTCAATCAGCACATGCACCATCTTCCATAATTCGCGCCGGGAAATAGGATCCACACCCACGCCCGGTTCATCCAGTAACAAAAGACGCGGTTTGCCGATTAAGGCACAAGCAAGCCCCAGTTTTTGCTTCATTCCACCTGATAATTTACCGGCATAACGGCTACTGAAGCGGGTTAAATCAGTAAAATCCAGCAGGCGTTTAAAGGTTGCGGTGCATTCTTCGCCGATCACACCGCGCAAATCGGCATGTAGTTGCAGATTTTCCAATACCGATAAGTCTTCGTAAAGACCAAATTTTTGCGGCATATAGCCAATAAACTCTCTTAATTTTACGGCATCTTTAATGGGGTCCAGTCCATCTATACTAATCTGTCCGGCACTGGGTGCCATTAATCCAGCCAATAGACGAATTAGAGTCGTTTTACCAGCACCGTCTGGCCCAACTAAGCCGGTAATGCAACCCGGTGTTAAGGTTGCTGAAATATTGTTTAAGGCTGGTTTTGTTGCCCCTTTAAAGATCTTTTGTACATTATTTACACTGACTAGTGCGTCACTCATGCGTAATCTCTGAGTTTGCAACATGCGAATTTTCATCAGCGAGCTTAATAGTCACTGGCATGCCTTGCCGCAAAGTTTCATCTGGATGTTCCACCACTATACGCAAACGGTAGACCAGGGAAGTACGCAATTGCGTAGTCTCTACGGTTTTAGGGGTAAATTCTGCGCGCGGGGATATAAAACCAATCTTGCCACTAAACGGCTGGTTTTGGTGGGTATCGCTATATATATGGACCTGAGAGCCCGGATGTATGCGTCCCAGATCGGGTTCGTGTACATAGGCCCTCACCCACACAGGGTTTTGTAAGGATAGAGTAAAAACAGTATTACCTGCCTGTAAGATGGCACCTGCTTCCTGCGCACGAGTTAAAATTATGCCCGCATCGGGCGCGCTGAGTACACTATCTTTAACTTGCAGTAAGGCATTGGCCAAGCTGGCTTCGGCCTGTTCCAGATCAGCTTTGGCCTGGGCTTTGTCTTCACTCCGATATCCCGCTTCTAACAAGCCTAAATTTTCCCGTGCGGAAGTGAGACGCGCTTCGGCTTCATGGTAGTTGGTTTCTGCGTTATCCCGATCCTGAGTGGAGATACCTTTGATTTGCAATGTCTGTTCGGAACGTGCTAATAAAAGTTTGGCATTATTGGCGGTGGCTTCGCGCTCATGTACCAGAGATTTGGCTTGCGCAATTTCCTGCGGACGATTTCCTGTTTCGCGTAACTTTAAACGTTCGCGTAGCGATTTGACTTGAGCAGTGACGTTAGCCACTTGATGGCGATAGGGTTCGTCGTCCAGAGTGGCGAGTACATCGCCTTTTTTAACTTTATCGCCTTCATCCACATTCAACTTAGCCAGCCTGCCAGCCACGCGAAATCCTAGATTGACTTCGCGAATATCAACGTTGCCATACAGAATCAGAGTATTGTCTTTTACGCTAGTATAGTCATGATATAACCATGCTAACCCTGCAAGGGTAAGCAGAAGAACAGTAACAACAATCAGTTTTTTTTTCACCAAGAAAGCTCCGTCTTAAAGATAAGTCAACAAGGTTGATTAGTTGCCTGAAATTACTCGTTGTAAACTGTATCTGTAACTGCTAATAACTATTGAATAGCATAGTAGTAACAAACATTGCTTGTAAAGTGGTAATCTGGTTTTTTTAGTTGTCTCTAACGATGGGGTTATTCTACTCCTTTTTTGTGTCAGGCAGCAGAGGGTCAAGTTAAGAGGGGGCGGATATGTAAAACAGATTGGGCTATTAAGCCCAATCATTAAAGTTGACTACGCTAAATTTTCTAAATCTATAATTTATTTAATGACTGGAATGGGTAATTTGATGGGGTTTTTACTTATTCATACTTTAAATTATAGTTTAGCGGTGTTAATGGTTGGGCTGCCAAGCCCAACCGTATAAACATTTTTAGGCATGGGTATCGATAGTACCACCCTTGCTACCATCATGATCGCCATCCGAATCTCCCTCAGTTGAATTAACCTGGGTTGTTGCCGGTTGCTGCGGTGTCACTACGGCGGGTTTAACAGGCTGTATGTATGTATTCGCTGAAACAGGACTTGTAGCAGATATTGATGACATGAGTCTCTCCTTGAATTGCAATGAGTCGGAGAGTAAATCCGACCAATAAGTTAGCGGTAGCTGGTACGAATTCTTTAAATATTTTGCAAGTGAAATATATCGTATCCCTATATTTTTTTATAAATAGGCACCGTCAATCTGATTAATTATTTTGTAACAATAAACTGATAATGTTGATGGGTTATAGCGATAGGATAGCTATATGATCTTAAATTCAATGCTTTGGTTACTAATTGGGAAATTTTTTAATGCGTTCAAATAATAATAGATACTTACGTCAGGCAATACGTACAGCCTTAACTGGCGGTTTGGTATTGGGCTACTGTTCATCAGCCGCCTACGCTGACTTAGGTTCCACTGGTTTTACAGCTGGAAATTTGGTTATCAGTACTGTTTCTGGTAATACTCTTGATGCAGCATCACCTATTACTTTGCAGCAATATGCGCTTAGTAACAATGGAACCACTGCTACATTGAACGGTAGTATGGTCCTTGCGCAAACCAATAACGGCAGCAATTCGGCAATTTCGGGTGAATACGGCACCGCTTCTGAAGGCATATTGCAACAGTCTACTAACGGAAAATACCTGACTCTAATGGGTTATGGCGTTAATGCTGCAAACTTTAATTCCTACGCAGGTACTACAACATCGCCTTATGGCACTACAGCACTGGGCCAAACTACCAGTTTGACAGCTGCTCAGCAAAATGTTGCAACACCTTTAAATACCGTATCACGTGTGGTGGCACTGATAGGTGCCAATGGTAATGTGAATACCAGCACTGCATTAACCGGTGTATTTAACACCAATAACCCACGTAGTGTGGCTACCGTTGATGGAAGCTCATTCTATGTCGCTGGCCAGGGTGCAACTAAAACCGACACGGCAACACAAGGTGTGTTTTATACTACCTTAGGTGCAACAACAGCAACGCAAGTATATAGCGCTACAGATAGCCGAGTTGTAGAAATAGCAAAAACACCTAGTTTTAATGCCGCTACCACGACTAATACGCTATTGGCATCACGCGATTCCAACCCATCAGGCACTGCCACTCCTACAAATCCTAGTGTTGCGGACGTATCGATTTTAAAAGATGCTACAGGTGCAATGCCAACCTCTGCAGCGGGTGTAACTGACACTATTGTGGTTCCAAGTACTGGAGCCCCAAAATTTCAAGATACCATTACTGTAACAACAGGTAACGAAAATGGTGTTAATAATAGTCGTTTGGGTAGTTTTGTATATCTGAGCCCTGAGCAATATTTCTTTGCCAGCACTAATGGCGGTACTAATAACGTCATGTATGTAGCTGACAGTGGTCAACCTAAAAATGGCAGTGCGGGTGCAGCAGGATTAGGCGAGGGCGGATTGCAAAAGTGGGAATTAACCAGTAATGGTAATTGGGTGTTAGATTATGACCTAGTTGCCGGTTTAAATCTGGTGGATAATAAAAATGCCAATTCCGCCACTCCAACCGCACCTGGAGTGACTGGTTTGTTTGGGTTAACAGGTGAGGTTGTCACCATCAATGGCGTGCAGGTGGTTGAGCTGTTTGCCACCAGTTATGGACTGAATGAATTATCGACCAGTTATTTATATGAAATTACCGATAATTTGGCAAATAAAACGATAGCCGGCGCAGCCAATGAAGTGGCCACTGTTTTAGAAACAGCACCAACTGGTGTTGCTATTCGTGGTGTAGCATTTGCACCCACGGCGGCTGTTGCTGCGGTGCCATTACCACCCAGTCTGTTAATGATGCTGACAGGTATAGGTTTGACAGGATGGTTAGGCAAACGTAATAAACGTAGCTAAGCGTTTAATCTTAAAGTTATTGTAGCCAAGGACGGCGCAAAAATAAAAACCCGCATTATGCGGGTTTTTGATTTTTTTTGATTTAATACCCTAAGCCAATATCATTGCCACAAAGCCAAAAAAACCAAGTATAGTATTCTGTATTTACCCGGCAGGAAACCCGTTTAAGTGGATACCATCAGTATACGTGGCGCTCGTACGCATAATTTAAAAAATATTGATCTAGATTTGCCCAGAGATCAACTCATTGTGATTACCGGCTTATCCGGTTCTGGGAAATCGTCTTTAGCCTTTGATACCATCTATGCCGAAGGCCAGCGCCGCTATGTGGAATCACTGTCTGCGTATGCTCGGCAATTTTTATCCATGATGGAAAAACCCGATGTTGATCATATTGAAGGCTTATCGCCTGCTATCTCCATTGAGCAAAAGTCCACCTCGCATAATCCCCGTTCTACGGTAGGTACTATTACCGAAATATACGACTATTTACGTTTGTTGTATGCCCGAGTGGGTACACCCCGCTGCCCTGAGCATGGTATTTCTCTGGAAGCACAAACCATTAGCCAAATGGTCGATCAAGTGCTGGCACAAACCGAGGGCGAACGCTGGATGTTACTGGCCCCGGTGGTGAATGCTCGTAAAGGTGAATACGTATCGCTATTGGGCGATTTACGTGCGCAAGGCTTTTTACGTGCGCGTATCGATGGCGAAGTCTACGAACTGGACGAACCACCTAAACTGGATTTAAAAAAGAAGCACAGTATAGAAGTCATTGTTGATCGTTTTAAAATCAGAGACGACATGAGCTTACGACTGGCAGAGTCATTTGAAACTGCCTTAAGGCTGGCTGATGGTCTGGCGATTGCCGCCAGTTTGGATAGTGACAAACAAATGGTTTTCTCTGAACGATATGCCTGTACAGAATGTGGGTATAGCATCAGCGAACTGGAACCGCGCATCTTTTCCTTTAACAACCCTAAAGGTGCATGTCCCAGTTGCGATGGTTTGGGGGTACGCCAACATTTTGATC
This sequence comes from Methylomonas sp. AM2-LC, assembly GCF_039904985.1. NCBI lineage: Bacteria > Pseudomonadati > Pseudomonadota > Gammaproteobacteria > Methylococcales > Methylococcaceae > Methylomonas > Methylomonas sp. AM2-LC. Next base: position 3,061,325 of record NZ_CP157005.1, on the reverse strand, counting down.
CGCAACTGGTGGTACATAACGAACAATTAAGTCTATCAGCAGGTGCAGTGCGTGGATGGGATAAACGCAACGCTTATTATTTTCAGATTATCTGCGCGCTTGCCAAGCATTATGGCTTTGATACAGAAACACCGTTTGCGGAATTACCCAAAGCCATACAGGCGGTCATTTTATTCGGCAGTGGTACTGAAGTTATAGAGTTTGTGTTAAACATAGGCAATGGTAAACACAAACACAGTAAATATGCCTTTGAAGGTATTATTGCCAATATGGAACGCCGCTATCACGAAACTGATTCGCAATCTGTACGTGACGAACTGGCAAAGTATTTGGCGCAACAGACTTGCACGGTGTGCGCGGGTGCCCGGCTTAATGTAGCTGCTCGCAATGTGTTTGTGGCAGAACAACCGTTACACCAGCTAACACGGCTGCCGATTAAACAAGCTTTAGAGTTTTTTACCCAACTGCTCATTCCCGGCCATCGTGGTGAAATTGCCGCTAAAATTAATAAAGAAATTAAAGAACGTTTGGAGTTTTTAGTCAACGTGGGGTTGGATTATTTAACCCTGGATCGCAGTGCCGATACCTTATCCGGCGGTGAAGCTCAGCGTATCCGTCTTGCCAGCCAAATTGGTGCTGGTTTGGTCGGCGTTATGTACGTGTTAGACGAGCCTTCCATAGGCTTGCACCAGCGCGACAACCAACGCCTGTTAAACACCCTGTTTCATTTGCGCGATTTAGGCAATACCGTTATCGTGGTAGAACACGATGAAGATGCCATCCGCGCAGCGCAATATGTAGTCGATATTGGCCCAGGTGCGGGTGTACACGGCGGGCAAATTGTCGCGCAAGGCTCACCAGAGCAAATTATGGCTAACCCAGCCTCGTTAACCGGACAATACTTGTCGGGTGCTTTAAAAATTGACATGCCTGCCAAGTTGACCCCACGCAATAAAGCCAAACTGATCACCATTAAAAACGCGCACGGCAACAATTTAAAAAATGTGACTGTCAGTTTCCCTGTTGGCTTGCTAACCTGTGTGACAGGGGTTTCCGGTTCCGGCAAATCTACTCTGGTTAATGACACCTTATATTGCCATGCGGCGCGTTTGATCAATGGTGCAGGCTGCATTCCCGCACCCTGTGCTGCTATAGAAGGGTTGGATCAGTTTGATAAAGTGGTGGATATAGATCAAAGCCCGATAGGGCGCACCCCACGCTCTAACCCCGCCACCTATACTGGCATATTTACACCGGTGCGCGAATTGTTTGCGGCTACGCCAGAAGCCCGCTCACGCGGCTACACACCGGGTCGCTTTAGTTTTAACGTTAAAGGTGGGCGCTGCGAAGCCTGTGCGGGTGATGGTGTAATTAAAGTAGAAATGCATTTTCTGGCCGATATATTTGTGCCTTGTGATAATTGCCACGGTAAACGATATAACCGCGAAACCTTGGAAGTCCGCTATAAAGGTAAAACGATCCACGAAGTGCTGGAAATGACGGTAGAAGATGCCTTACAGTTTTTTTCTGCGGTGCCCGTATTGGCTCGCAAGCTGCAAACCTTGCTGGACGTGGGCTTAAGTTATATTACCCTGGGACAAAACGCCGTTACCCTGTCAGGTGGCGAAGCGCAGCGGGTAAAACTAGCCAAAGAACTGTCAAAACGCGATACCGGTACTACGCTTTACATACTGGACGAACCCACCACCGGCCTGCATTTTCAGGATATTAAACAACTATTAGCGGTCTTGCACACCCTGCGTGATCACGGCAATACGGTGATTATTATCGAACATAATCTGGATGTGATTAAAACCGCAGACTGGATAATCGATATGGGTCCAGAGGGCGGTAATAACGGTGGTACCCTGGTGGCAGAAGGTACGCCAAAACAGATAGCCAAGCATGCTGGATCGCATACTGGGGAATATTTGAAGAGGTTTTTTTAGCGTAACTTGGATTTTTGTTCTTCAAAAATTAACGGAAGATGCACTTCGGCTTGTTAAGCACATCTGCGAAGTCATGTGAAGTACAAAGCTTGCGATCAGTGAGTTGGCAGCACCCTATAGATGCTGCCATGTTATGTCCTTGATTATAGTTATAAGAAAACTGCATGCACGTTTATTGGATGCAAACCGTTAAGCTGCCAACGCCGAAGCCTTCGTTGTTGGTTTGTCCGAGCGATTTGGCTAAAATACTAAGAGCAGAGGAATCCTCAGTTGGGAAACAATAGCCGGTTGAAAATCCACCTAGCGTGGGTGCATTACTCAATACCTGCGACATTGAACTGAAAGAATCGCTAAGATGGTTATCCGCCAATACGCTGCCGATAATTTCGATAACTAGGCTAGGTAGCCAAGGAATATCGGTCAGTAATCCATCGACACTTGCATTAGGCGAGACATTTTCTATCTTAATACATGAGGGTGGAGTCGCGGCGCACATCTGGTCTCCGGCAGTGCAGCAAAGGGCATCTTTATTATGAATAACTAGGTTGTAGGTTGGACTTGCCGACACGCTGAGTCCCCAGCCAGCGTCGATACCCGTAATATATTGTTGTACAGCGAGATGTGTCGCGTCGATACGCTTTGTCGTGGTAGGGATTCCCTGTAGCCCTGCGTTGTCTCCTCTATTATTTGCCGGATTTCTGAGTTGACTACCAACGGTACCATCAAGAAGCGAGATGAGCTCCTTTGCACGGTAACCGCCAAAATAGATTGGTGTGTGGGGTGGGAGTATGCCTAATCGTTCTAATTGACCAACATTTTGTGGATTGATATCGGGTGGTAAGAAGTTTTGCCAGTCTGCACTTGAACGAAGTTGAGCGAAGGACACCTCTATCGGTGCGGAGGAGGAAACCTTTTGGCATGTCACGCCATTGCTGCCGAACGAATGGGAGTAGATGGTTCGATTGTCAACCAGAAGCTCGTATGCGTTGACGCAAAAGGCATTGTTGTCTGGCGTTGAGATTGTCAGGTACTGGATATCCGATTGCTGAGAAATATTGTGGGTATCGAGGTTGTATTTGATATTGGAGCCAACTGTGAAATCAGCTTTTGTTGAGTTGAGCCAAGTATTATTGCCATGACCCAAACTGACCACTACGTGCTCGTTGGGTGCACCTGCGTAAGACGCGGTGGATAGTTGCAGGCGCAGCTGAATAAGTTTTGCTGGAAACAAATAGGCGCTTTTGGTGAATCCGAAGGCCCAAGGTGATTGCGCACAGGTATAGCCGCCATGAGTCACCTCACACGTGTTGCCAAACTGTTCTACGACATAATAACCGTATTCACGATCTGGGGTTAGCCCTGTTGGCGGAAGAGGGCGCATGCGTTGAACACCCGAATCTGTGTAGGTCATGGTCCCAGTAGGCAACGACTGGAAGGTGGCGATAACCTTTGGCGATCCTGATGGGTTACCATCCAGATCGTAGACTTGGCGGTATAGCGTTGTATAGGTGTTCGTACCTGACTCTTGCCATGACAAGGTTAGCGAGTTTGATGTTGCCATAGTGACATTGACTTGACTTGGCGCTTTCTCTGGAACGGGTGCGTACACATATCCACCCGATGGTGGCTGGGATATTCCTCCCCCAACGCCGGATAAAAGTTGTTGAGCAAAACTGGGGGTTGTTATAGATAATTCGGCGCACAGTACAAAAAGCCATTTAAGACATAAAATGCTGTTTTTCATTTCAATTACCCTTAAGAGAGTGGTTTGCATATTGAAAGAGTATTCTCAATATAAGTAATAGCCCTCTGCAATGATTAATCACAGAACAGCTATGTTGAGCTGAAAAAATAGCAATTTATGTTGTTGAGTTCT